>CAWDTM010000003.1:0-735573 GCA_963805305.1 uncultured Chloroflexia bacterium | reverse complement strand
GGATGACGATGACGTACTTCCCGTCCTTGTCGGGGTGCGGCCCGTCGTACTTGAGGTGCCAGGGCAGGAAGTCGATGGGGAGGTCCTTCACCGGAACCAGGGTGTCCGGCGGGTTCGAATAGCCCCAGATGCTCGACAGGCGCGGATACCAGACGTCCTCGACGTAGACCCCGGTCACCGTGAAGTCTTTGGTCACGGCGGGGTCGCGGGTCGCCTCGAACCCCGACATGACCCAGGAATGAACGCCCCTCCAGACCATGAGCCCCGCCGGGCGGTTCGTCAGGCGCACACGCTCTGCGGCGAGCTGGATCGCCGCCTTGAGGGTGGGCTGGATGCTGACCTCGTAGTTGCCGTAGCCAAGCCGCTGCAGGCCGATTGCCCAGGCCTCGGGCTCCGCGCCGCCCTCACGGTCGGGGGCGATGGACCGGGCGAGGCTCCACAGCTTCTGCTGGGTCGCCTTGGTGACGTCCGCTCCCGCGTCCATGATGTTCATGGAGGTCTGCATGGCCGCCGGCAGGCACCAGGTATCGAGGTACTCCTCGGCGTAATCACCGTCCTGGTACAGATCCATACCGAAGGGGCCCGGGGTAGGTGACGGCGTGGGGCTGGGGGTGGGTGAGCCGGGTGCCACGGGAGCCGATGGCGTCGCCGCCGCTGACGGCAGCGCCGGCACTGATGCGCTGGCGGGCGGGCGGGCGCGCTCCCAGGGGCTGACCGATGGCGCCACCGCCAGCGTCGCACCCCCGAGCACCTGGAAGGAAGTCCCCAGGCCGATGAGAATGATCGCCGCCACGGCCACCCCCACCATCGCCTGCCCGGGTCGCGGTCGCAGGCGCATGCCGAGCACCCGACGCGGAGGCGGGCTGCCGGCCGGCGGTCCCCATGGTGAAGGCTGCCCGATGCCAGCCATGCGCGGCACCAGACCGATTGTCAGCAGCAGCACCTTGACGCCCATTCCGGTGGCAAACGCGAGCGGCACGGCGGCGAGGCCGATGCGCGGCGCCAGCGAGCCCGCCGCGATGACGGTCGCGACAAAGCCGCTGATCGACGCCAGGGCGGGAAGGAACGTGTTCTTCGTGGCGTAGAGGGCCCTCGCGAGCAGGTGGGTGAGGCTCTCGAGCGGCACGGAGAGGGCGAAGAGGGCCAGGATGCCCGCCGTGCGGGCGACATCGGCCTCGTCGAAGGCTCCGCCGCCGAGGAGGATCCGGATGGCGAGCGTGCCGACCAATGCCAGGCCGGCGCCGGCCATCACGGTGAGCAGCGTGATCGTCACCAGGTTCGTGCGGAAGATGCGGGTGAACGTTGCGCGGTCGCCGGCGACCGCAGCTGCCGACAGGGCGGGGAAGGCCGCGATGGCGAAGCTGGCACCAATGAGGCTGACCGGCACGCTCTGGAAATTGCGCGCGAAGCTCACCGAGCTGACCGACCCCGCGGCAAAGGTCGACGCGATCGAGGTGAAGTACAGGAACGTGAGCGGCTCGATGGGGTGGCTGACCATCTTGGGGACCATCAGCCGCCCGAACTCGCCCACGCCCCTGGTCCGCAGCGCGAAACGGGGGCGGAGCCGGAACCCCGTGCGGCGCAGGCCGACAAGCCGAATGCCAAGGTGGGCGACCGCACCTGCCACCGCCCCCACCGCCGCGCCGTAGATCCCGATCCTGCCCGCGAGGAGCACGGTGCCGGCCACGATGCCGCCGTTGTAGAGGAGCGGCGCCAGGCCGTAGGTGAGGAACCGCTGCTCGGCGATGAGGACCTCGCCCAGGACGATGGAGGCTGCGAAGATCACGGGCGTCACGCACATGACCCGGAAGAGACCGATGTACAGCTCGCGCTGAGACGCCGTGAACCCGGGGGCGATGAGGTCCACCGACTGCGGCGCGAAGATGAACAGGGCCACCGCCGCCACCGCCATGACGCCCACGGAGAAGGTCAGGATCGTCCGCCCGAAGGCGCGCGCCTGCTCCGCAGCCTCGGCGCGCAGCCCGGTGAAGATGGGGACGAATGGGGCGACCAGGCCGCCGGCCACGAGGACGTCGAGCGCGAGCTCCGGGAGAACGAAGGCGGCGTTGTACGCGTCGAGCTCCGGACCGGCGCCGAAGGTCCGGGCGAAGATCCGATCGCGAAGCAGGCCCATGAGGTAGCCGCCAAAGGTCAGCGACGCCAGCAGCATCGCGCCACCGGGCAGCGCACGATGAAGCAGCTCACGGACGCGGCGGATGCTCATTGCGGCTGAGCCGATGGGGGCACGAAGACAGACCCTTCCCCTCTCACGCGGCGGATGATGCCGTCGGCGCGAGGCGCGCGCAAGGGGCCGAAGTACTGGCGAGCTTGTCCATTGGGGGGCAGGCTCGCCCTGACGCGTGCCCTACGGCGTCCCAGAGGCGGACGGGGACGGTGCCGCCGACTCCGCCTCGGCGAGCAGCGCGCGAACCATCACCGCCCGCGGATCTCCCGGGGCGGCGTCCAGGAACGCCTGGAACTCCTTCGTCGCGGTGGCCGTGTCGTTGGCGCCGCGCAGGGCGATGATCCCGCGGAAGAACGGGATGTCCGCCGAGCCCGCGGCGACCTTCGCGTACGCATTGGTGGCCGAGGCGGCATCGGTCCAGTCGCCCACGTTGATGTACGCGGTGATGAGACGCTGGTAGGCGCTCGCGTCGGTCGGCTCGAGGCTGATGAGGGCCAGGAGGATGGTGCCGGCCCGGCTCAGGTCATCCGCAGTGCCGCCCAGCAGGTAGGCGTCCGCCAGCTTCGAGAGCGCGTCGGAATCCCGGGGATTCGCGGTGAGCCGTTCGAGGAGCTGCCTGATCGTCGCCTGCCGCGCGGCTTCCTGGGCCTGCTGCGAGGTGAGCGCCGCATTCGTCTCGACCGGGTTGGCGAGGCCGAAGGGCGCCGGAAGCACGAACCCGATGACGACCGCCGCCGCCACGACGAGCGCGGCGGCGGCAACGCGGCGGGGTGGCAGCGGTGCGCCGTTCGCCGAAGCCGACATGGGCGCGGTGGCGGACGGCCGGGCCTCCGCCGCCTCGAGGGCAGCCAGGGTCTCGGCCGCTCGCTGCTCCGCGCGCTCACGCTGCTCGGCGTAGGCCGCCTCGTCGAGCGAGCCGGCGCGGCGATCCGCCTCCACGTCGAGGATCGCGTCGAGGGCGACCCTATGGCGGATGCGGAGCACGTCGGTATCGTCCGCCTCCGGACGGGGCGACCGCGCGGCCGCCGACCGGCCGCCCACGAACGGCGTCGCGACCAGCGCGGCCACGCCGCCCCCCACCAGGACGAGCAGGACCAGCTCCGTGAGGTCAGGCATCGAGGGCCTCCACCTCGTCACGGACGCGCTGGCGCGCCGGGTCGTCCACGGCGTCGGCGCCGGGGTGCGTGGCAGGGGGTGATCCCGGCCTCCCGCGGCCGGCACGCAGCCATACGACCAGCGCCACGACGCCGGCGATGGTCAGCCCCAGCGGGATCCAGACCCAGGCGGGCGACGAGGGCTCAAGGAGGATCCACTCGCCGTACCGCGAGACGAAGTAGTCGCGCACCTGCGCCGGGGCCCGGCCGGACGCCAGCTGGCGAGCGACCTCGGTGCGGATGGCTGCCGCCGAGGTCGTGTGCGACTCCGCGACCGACAGGCCCTGGCAGTCCGGGCAGCGCAGCTCGGATTCCAGCTGTGCGGCCTGCTGGGCCAGAGTCAGCGCCGGGGCGGGGCGCAGCAGGTCCACGGCGACCACGGCGGCAAGCGCCAGGAGGGCCATGAGCGCGACGGTGAACGCGGTGCGACGGATCACTGCGCCGCCACCGACACGCCCAGGGTCGCCAGCTGCGCCGCGATCACGTCGGCGGTCACGGGGCCGATCTGCTTCCCCCGAACCACACCGGCCGCGTCGACGAAGAACGTCTCAGGCGGCCCGGTCACTCCGAAGTCCACCGCCGTGGCGCCGGATGGGTCGAGCAGATCGGCCCAGCCACCGTCGCCGTAGCGGGACAGGAACCGCGCGGCGCCCTCCGCGTCGTCGTTGTAGAGGATGCCCACGATCGTCACCCGGTCGCCGTAGCGCCGGGCGAGCTCGAGGAGCGCCGGGTGCTCCTGGGCGCATGGCGGGCACCAGCTCGCCCAGAAGTTGACGACGAGCGGCTTCCCGGCCAGGTCGTCCGAGCGAAGCCTGGTGCCGTCGAGCGTGGTGAGCTCGAACGACGGCATGGGCTTGCCAATGAGCGGCGAGGGGATGACGCCCGGGTCGTGGCCGAATCCCACGAAGAGCACCGCGACGAGGGGCACCAGGACCACGGGCACGATGAGCCAGCGAAGGCTCCGCCAGAGCGATCCGGTCGCCATCCGCCTCTATGCCTCCGCGGGAGCCGATGGCGCGGTCGACGGCTCATCCGCAGGCGCGCGGACGGTCGCCCGCTTCCGATCCGGCCAGATGGCGAAGACCGCGCCCAGGCCCACGATGCCGCCGCCCAGCCAGATCCAGACCACGCCGGGGTTCACGAACACGCGGATCGTCGCCTGGCGGGTGCCGGCATCGAAGCCAATGAGCGTCACGTACAGGTCCTCCCCCAGGGTCGAGCGGACGGCCGGCGTCGCGATCAGGGTGTCGGAGTTGGGGTAGTCGCGCAGGGCCGTCGCCAGCGTCCCGGACTGGGGCCCGCGATACGTGACCGAGGCCCTCGTCTCCACGACGCGCGGATCGTCCGCCAGCGGCGCGGTGGTCAGGTCGTCGTAGGTGAGGGTGTAGCCGCGGATGGAGATGGTCCCGCCGGGGTCCAGCGTCGCCGAGGTCTGGACGCCCTGGGTGGCGCTGATGGCAATCGCCACCGCCATGACCAGGATGCCGGCGTGGACCGCGTACCCGCCATAGCGCCGCCGGTTGCGCGTCGCGAGCCGGGCCAGGGCCACCGGTGGGGACTCGTGCCGGCTCCGCGCCCGGGCGCGCACACCCCGCACCAGCTCGTCGCCCATGACCACCGCCACGAAGACCGCCAGGCCAATGGTCGCCAGTGGCGCCGCGTCCCGCAGCCCCAGGGCCAGTGCCGCCGCCGCGACCGCGATCCCGGCCAGGATGGGGATCCCGAAGCGCTCCTGGATCGTGTGCCAGCTGGCGCCGCCCCACGGAAGCGCCGGCCCCACGCCCATCAGGAAGACGAGCGCCAGGAAGATGGGTGCGTTGACGCGGTCGAACCACGGCGCGCCCACCGAGATGGTCCCGCCGTTGAACAGCTCGACGATCAGCGGCAGCAGCGTCCCGAACAGCACCGCGAAGGTGATGCCCAGGAACAGGACGTTGTTGAACAGGAACGCCGACTCGCGGCTCACGGTGGCAGCGGGCCGCTCGCGATCAGCCAGGTCGGGAAGGCGCCATACGAGCAGGGTCAGGCCGCCTCCCAGCGACCCGATCACGGCCGCCAGAAACCACGGGCCGATGGCGGACTGCGTGAACGAATGCACGCTCTCGACGACACCCGAGCGCGTCAGGAAGGTGCCCACGATGGTGAGCACGAACGTCGCAATCACCAGCGCCGAGCTCCAGACCTTCAATGCTCCGCGACGCTCCGCGACCATGGAAGCGTGGATGAACGCGGTGGCGGTCAGCCAGGGCAGCAGCGCCGCGTTCTCGACCGGGTCCCAGGCCCAGTAGCCACCCCAGCCCAGGACCTCGTAGCTCCACCACGCCCCGGCGGTGATCCCCAGGGTCAGGAAGATCCACGGCACGATGGTCCAGCGCCGCACGATGGAGAGCCACTCCTCGTCGGTTCGGCGGGTGACGAGCGCGGCCATGCCGAACGCGAAGGGCACGGACATCCCCGTGTAGCCCAGATACAGGAGCGGCGGGTGGAGCCCCATGAACGGATGGTTCTGGAGGAGCGCGTTGGGCCCCGCGCCCTCGGTTCCGACCGGCGTGGTGCCGATGAACGGGTTGCCCGGCCAGATCATCACCGCGAAGAAGAAGGTGGCGATGATCGCCAGCGTGGCGCCGGCCCAGGGCATGAGCGCCGGATGCCGGTCGCGGTAGCGGTACAGCACCACGCCCGCGTATCCGGTGAGCAGCAGCGTCCAGAACAGGATGGAGCCCTCGAGCGCGGCCCACAGGGAGATGACGCTGAAGAAGGGGGGCGTGGTGGTGGCGTTGTTACGCGCGACGTAGAGGAGGGAGAAGTCGTGGGTCAGGAGGGCGGTGACCATCACCGCGGAGGCGACGGCGGCCATGCCGAAGGTCAGGTACATTGCCCGGCGCGCCGAGGCGAGGAGCGCGGCGTCCCGTCGCCTGCCGCCGGCCAGGAACGCGAAGGCGGCGAAGACGCTCGTCGCCAGTCCCACCACGATGGCGACGTGGCCCAGGGTGCCGAGCACCGCCGGAGCCCTAGCCGCCGCTCCCCGACGGGATGACGTGCGACGGGATCGCGCCATCGGTCGGGGCCACGTACGTCTCGTTGTGCTTGATCAGGATCTGGGTGGCAGCGAAGGTGCCGTCCGCGCCAAGGGTGCCCTCCACGACCGCGCCGGCGTCGAGCTTGGGGCACTGCACCGCCTCACCCGGCGCGTTGTGGACGTCGATGGCGTTCGTGTTGTCGGTGAGGGTGAAGCGAACCTGGCCGTTCGAGCAGTCCAGGGTGCCCGCCTGGACGAGGCCGCCGAGGCGGATGGTCTGTCCGATCTCCCTGTCGCCCCGGGCCAGGATCTCGGTCGGGGTCCGGTAGTAGACGAGCGCATCGCCGATCCCGCTGAAGGCGAAGTAGCCGATCACGGCCACCACCACGGCGGCCCCGATGACCAGCCCCCATCGGCTGCGGCGCGGCCGCGGCGGCGGCGCCGGAGCGGTGACGGTCATTCGCTCCCCGGCGTGGACTGCCCGTCGCGGACGGCCGGGGCATCCTGCGCATCGGCGTCGCGTCGTGCGGCGCGCAGGCGCCAGGCGAGGGAGGAGGCGTACACGGCGAGGCCGCCGAGGATCCCGGTGAACCCGGCGATCACGAACGCGACGTCGGTCATGGAAGCACCTCGCCGGCAGGCCCCGCGGTGCGAGCGCCATCGGCCGATGGAGCAGGCGCAGCCTGGGCGCGCAGACGTGCCGCGTTCAGGCGACCGGCACGGATCCGCTCCTCGATCTCGAGCTCCGTCCGGGCAAGCTGGTAGCGGCGGATCATGAGCCAGGCCCACCCGAGGGTGAAGGCCGTCAGCATCCCCATCAGGGTCAGGACGAACGCCAGCGGTGCCGCGGGATGGAGGAGCTTGTCCGGCGACCCGAACGTGGCGCCCTGGTGCAGGCCCCGCCACCAGTCCACGCTGAAATGGACGATGGGGATGTCCGCGGCCGCGACCAGGCCCACCACCGCGGCACGGGTCGCGCGTCGCTCGGGGTCGTCGGACAGGCGCCGCAGGAGCAGGTAGCCCACGTAGAGGGCCAGCAGCAGCGCGGTGGTCGCCATGCGAGGGTCCTCCCACTGCCAGAAGGTGCCCCAGACCGGCCTGCCCCACATCATCCCGCCCCAGATGGCGAAAGCGGTGAAGACCGCGCCGATCTCCGCCCCGGCCACTGCGACCGCGTCGAATCGCAGGTCGCGCTTCCAGAGCCAGCCGATGCCGGCCAGCGCCGTGACGCCCCCGGACAGGTAGGCGAGCCAGGCCGATGCAACGTGCGGGTACATGATCCGCTGGGCATCGCCCTGGTTCACGTCGGGCGGCACCAGGAAGAGGCTCACGGCCGTCCCCGCCACGATGGCGGCCAGTGCGACGAAGCCCAGGATCCGCGTCTTCATCGGCTCTTACACGTCCTCCAGGAGAAAGCCGTAGGTCCCGGCTCCCGCGACGAGCATGACGATGTCGAAGCCGACCAGCAGCTGCAGCCAGGCGCCCAGCTCGCCGGACGGGTCGCCGCCCAGGGCGGCGCCGGTGGCCTTCACCGCGGCCAGGAGGAGGGGGGCCACGATGGGCAGAACCAGCAAGGGCAGCATCACCTCGCGGGCTCCCATGCGGACCGTGACGCCCGCGTAGAAGGTACCTACCGCGGCGAATCCCAACGCTCCCAGGATCAGGGTGACGAGCAACGCAGGCAGTGCTGGCCCCAGGTTCATGCCGTACAGGATGGCGACCACCCCGAGGAGCACCACGCCCAGCACCAGCATCGCGAGCAGCCCGGAGATGACCTTCCCCGCGTAGATGGCGCGGCGGTCGATCGGGTACAGCGCCAGCTGCTCGAGCGCGTCGTCATCGGTCTCCACCTGGTGCAGGCGGGCGACGGTCAGCAGGCCGGCGAAGACGATCGCCAGCCACAGCAGGCCGGGCGCCGCGTCCGCGAGCTTGCGCGAGTCCGGCCCAAGCGCAAAGCCGAAGAGGAGCAGCACGAGGGCCGCGAAGAAGAGGGTCGAGGTGGCGGCGTGCTTGCCGCGGAGCTCGGCGAGCGCGTCCTTGCGAGCGATGGCCCAGGCTGCCGAGGCGATGGCTCCGACGCCGTTCATCGCGCCGCTCCGGCCGTGGCCGGCGTCGAGTCCCGGATGATGGGCGGCCGATGGGCGACGCCGCGGCCGCTGATCTCCGCAACGAGACCGCCATCGAGGTGGACGGTGCCGTCCACGAGATGCGCGATGCGCTCGACGGCGTGCGAGGCGAGAAGCACCGTCACCCCGACGCCGCGCCATGCGTCGAGCATGCGGTCGACAAGCGCCATCCCGTCGGGGTCGAGGGCGGCGTGCGGCTCGTCGAGGAGCACGAGCGAGGGTGCCGCCAGGAGGATCCGGGCCAGGGCGATGCGCTTGCGCATCCCCGCGGAGAAGCCCCGGACGCGAAGATCGGCGGCATCGGCCATGCGGACCTCCGCGAGGGCCGCCTCGATGCGCGGGGTCGCATCGGCTGCCGGCAGCCCCAGCAGCTGTGCCGAGAAGCGCAGGTTCTCGCGGGCTGTCAGGTCGTCGTACAGGCCTGTGGCGTGCGACAGGTAGGCGATGCGGGTACGCACCAGGTCCGCGTTGCGCGTGACGTCCAGGCCGTCCACCTGCGCTGACCCGAAGCTGGGCCGGATGGCCGTTGCCAGGATCCGGAGCAGGGTGGTCTTTCCCGCGCCGTTCGGCCCGATCAGCGCGATCACCGAACCCGTCTCCACGCGCAGCGATACGCCGGCGAGGGCGGCGCTTCGCCCGAAGAGGCGCGCGAGCTCGGCTGTCTCGACCGCCGGGGGCGGTGAATCCTGCAGCCCGAGCGAGCGGGGGGAGCGGTAGATCGTGGTCTGCGGCATGCTCGGCTCAAGGGGCACGAAGGCGTGGGTGCAGGCCACTATGCGACCTCCCCACAAGAGCGTCAAATCTCGATGGCGCCCTCACGGACGCGTGTCAGTGTCGTCATTCGTCGAGCGCTCGGTCCAGACCGGCCAACGACTCAGCGAGGAGAGCGGCGCTGCCCTGTTCCGCAGCATATGCCGCGAGCGCCGCGGAGAGGAACAGGGCCAGCACCCGGGCCCGGCGGAGGGCCGAGACCGCGACGTCGCCGTAGGCGTCGAGGAAGGTCGGACGGGCACCAGGGGGCAGGAATGACCAGTACAGCGACAGGTCGATGGATGGATCGGCCCGGCACAGATCGCCCCAGTCGATGATGCCGGTGAGCTGGCCGCCATCGGCCACCAGCAGGTGGCGCACATGCAGGTCGCCGTGGGCGACGACGGTGGCAGGCGCCGGAGGCAGCGCTGCGGCCTCGGCCAGGAGCCCATGGACCGATGGCGGCGGGTTCCAAAGACCGGCGCGCTCCAGGCGTCCCAGCCAGTCCAGCGTAGCCGCCGCGCGGAACGGCATGTCCGCGCGGCGGTTGGGATCCTCTGGAAGGCCGCTGCCCAGGCGAGCGGCGACCGCCGGGTCGTGCAGCACGTGCAGGACAGTCCCGACCTGTGCGCCTATGGCGACGCGGTCCTCGTCGGACAGGGGGGCCTCCGCCGGCTCGTGACCCTCGATGAGCGGCGCGCCGAAGAATGGCCACGGGTAGCCGCGGCGCTCCGACGGCCCACCCACCCATCGGGGCGCAGGAATGGCGACGGGGAGCAGTGGGGCCAGCCTCGGGAGCACAGCGATCTCGCGCTTGACTCCGGGAACCGCCACGGCGCGCCGCGGGAAGCGGAAGGCCCATTCGGGCGGGTCGCCCACGGCGAAGACTGCGTTGTCCCAGCCGGCGCCGAGCGGCTCGACCGGCGACCCGGCGAGCTCCGGGAACTGATCTTCGATCAGCGCTGCCGCCAGTCCGGTGTCCACGTCGAGGTCCGGGGTCCATTCCGCCATCGGCGCAGGATAGGCCGCGGCACGCCCGCCGACCGCGTGACGCCTGCGGCTGCGGGTTGGGCCGCTCGACTCGTCAGGCGCTTACCACCGTAGCGTCAGGCGACCGCAGCCTCGGGTCTCGTCACGCCGGAAAGCTTCGTTGAGCGTGGAAACGCGATCCCGACCTCGTCCGTCGCCAGCCGGCCGCGCCTTGCGCTACTGGCACGAGCACATGACGAGTCGGGAGGCAAGCTGAGCAAGCTTGGGCTGCGCGCGCCGGCCACATGAGCACGTGACGACTCGCGGGGCTGCTAGTCCGGCAGGGTCACGCTGATGAGCCAGATCACCGGGTGCGGTGTCCGGGTGCCGATACCAATGAACCTGCTCCCCACCGCGATGACCTTGTTCAGCGTCGAAGCGACCCCGTCCACACCGCCATTCACCGAGGTGGGAGGCAGGCCGGAGACCTGCGCATCCAGCCAGCCGCCTTCGCTCGTCAGCACCCAGGGGTGAAGCATCGTCCGGGCCCCCGGGCTGGAGGTCGGTAGTGGAGTGCCTCCCCCTGGCGGCGGCCATCCCTCCCCGCCAAAGAGGACACAGAGGCTCGATGAGCAGCCCATCGGAAGGAAGGCAGCGCCGAGCACGACGGTCCCACCGGCTGCCGAGGTCCACGACACACCGTCCGAGCTCCAGAACGCAAACGCGCCCATGAGTCCGAAGCCGTAGGCCAGGATGCCGTCCGGGGTGTCAATGGCGCCGCCGAATCCCGTCTGCGGCGCGGCGGGCAGGTCGATCGCAGCCCGCTCCCAGCTCAGGCCGTCAGTGGAGCTCCACATGGCGGGGGTGCTCAGCTCGGACGAGGTGATGGTGCCGTCGAGGTTCCATGGCGGTCCGGTCCGTCCCAGCAGGATGAACCGGTCACCGCGGGCCGCCACCGTCTCGGGGTGGGTGTCGGCCGGGTCGCCCAGGCTGGCCTGGTGCCACGCCCGGCCGTCCGCCGTGACCCACACGTCCGACGCGCCATCCGCGGTGCGCCCGACCATCACCGCGCCTCCGGCGGTCGTCGCGATGGCGGGCAAGGTGTCGGCTGCCATCCCGGACGGCGTCGTGTCCTCCCAGGTCTCGGCGTCCGCCGAGTAGTACACGGCCGATGGTGCCGTCGGGTACGGAGCCTCCGTGCTTCCGGTCGTGCCGAGCACGACCAGGCCGTTGCCGACGGGCACGAGGCGCACGGGGGTCGCACCCCGCAGGGCGGCCTGGGTATCGACCACGTTCCAGGTGAGCCCGTCGCTGCTCGTCACGATCTCGGCGCTGAACCCGGAGTCGGATCGCACGTCCGGTGCCCGCGTCACCCCGATCATCCGGCCCTGCCATTCGAGGGCATCGACGAGCTCGTGATCGCCGGGCAGCCGGACCTCGGCCTCGAAGCGCACCACGGGACCGGTCCACGGAGGGGGCACCGGGGTGGCGGTCGTGCTGGGCGATCCACACGCGGACAGGACTACGAGCAGTCCCGCTATCGCGACCCCGGAACGACGGAGCCGCCGCCATCGGTCTGTCATGGTCCCCCCGTGCTGCCACCAGTTCGTGCATGGTGGACAGTGCATCCGTCGCCATGCAAGCGCCATTCGGCCCGGGCCAGCGGATGAACCGCGGACCACGCTGGCGGGTAGTCTGTGCACCCGCCACCCGGGGGTTCTCCGTCGGAATGTCTCGATCCGCATTGGCTCTGGGCGTCCGCGCGCCCAGCGGCCGATGAGCCCGGCAACCCTGCGCCTGGTCCTGGCGCGCATCCGCGCCGACTGGGTGGTGACCGCTGCGGCGGGGCTCGTGATCGTGGTTGCCACCACGCTCCTGGCCTCCGGTCTGATCTACGCGGACGCGGTCACCCTCCAGGGCCTGCGGCGCGCCCTCGCCGATGCACCGGTTCGCCAGGCGAACCTCCAGGCCACCGCACGGATGACCCCGGCACAGGTCTCCGGCGCCGATCCAGCCGTCCGTGCCTCGGTCAAGTCCAGCCTGCCGGTCGGGGCCCGCATCGTGCGCATCCAGAAGTCCGATTCGTTCGCGCTTCCGCAGCAGCCGGCGGACGGCGTCCACAACCTGGCGGTCTTCGGCGCATACGAGGCGATCGACCGACACGCCAGCCTGACCGAGGGCGCCTGGCCAGCGGCGCGACCCGAAGCGAGCGGACCGATGCAGGTTGCGATTCCCGGCCTGCTGGCGAGCGACCTCGGCGTGAAGGTCGGAGACGCCCTGCAGATGCCCAGCCGCCTGGATCCGACGCTGGTGGTCGACGTTGACGTGACGGGGATCTACCGCGTCGACGACCAGGCCGACCCGTACTGGTGGGACGACCCGATGGAGCTCGCCGGCGCGACGACGAGCGCGAACTACACGACCTACGGGCCGCTCATCCTCGCCGAGGGGGACTTCCGGTCGGTGCTCACCGCCGACGCGGCGGCTGTCAGCTGGCGGCTCTTCCCGCAGCTGTCCGCCGTGGACCTCGACGGACTCTCGCCCCTGCGGGGGAGCGTGAACGGCATCGACGGGACGCTGAACGCGTCGGTGCGGCGGGCAGTGCCCGGCGCCCCGAACCTCTCCGTCTCGACCGGCCTCGTCCCGCTCATCGACGACCTCCAGCGTGCCCTGCTCGCAACCCGCACCGGCGTGCTGCTCCTCCTGGTCCAGCTCGTCGCGCTGGCCGCCTACGCCCTGCTCCTCACGGCCGGGCTCCTCGTCGAGCAGCGGAGGGTCGAGTCCGCCATGCTCCACGCACGCGGCGCGGCCACCGGGCAGCTCGTCGTGCAGGCGCTGATCGAGGGGTTGGTGCTCGCCGTTCCGGCTGCGGCCGTCGCGCCGTGGCTGGCCGCCATCGCGCTCCGTCTCTTCAACCGGATCGGGCCGCTGGCGTCGATTGGCCTGACCCTGGACCCGCGGGTCTCCGCGGGCTCCTACGTCGTCGCCGGGCTGGGGGCGCTTCTCGCCGTCGGGGCGCTCGTGGCGCCGGCGGTGCGTGCCGCCCGATCGTTGAGCGCCGCCTCCCGGGCGAAGGGGCGGCAGGCGAGCCGCGGGATCGCCCAGCGGGTGGGGCTCGACCTGGCGCTCGTCGCGGCCGCCGGGGTGGGCCTCTGGCAGCTGCGCCTGTACGGAGGGGCCATCACCAGCTCGATCCGGGGCGGGATTGGCATTGACCCGCTGCTCGTGGCAGCGCCCGCCATCGGGCTCATCGCCGGTTCCATCCTTGCCCTGCGCCTGATCCCGCTCCTCGCCCAGGGCGCCGAGGTGGTGGTGGCCCGACGCCGGACCGCGGTCGCCTCGCTGGGGGCCTGGCAGCTGGCCCGCCGGCCGCTGCGCTACAGCCGGTCCGCCCTGCTGCTCATCCTGACCGTCGCGCTCGGAGGCTTCGCCACGCTCTACATCGCGACCTGGAGCGGTTCTCAGCGGGACCAGGCGGCACGGCAGGTGGGTGCCGAGATCCGGGTCGACCCCGACCACCGGACCGGTGCGATGCCGGTCACAGCGCTCCCGGGTGCCTACGCGGCGCTGCCCGGCGCGACCGGGGTGATGGCGGCCAGGCGCAGCTCCCTGGCGGCCTTCGCCGCAGGCGGAAGCGTCCAGCTCCTGGCTCTCGACTCGGGGACCGCGCCGAGAGTGGTCGCCTGGCGGTCCGACGAGGCGGCGGCCTCCCTCACCGCCCTCATGGCGCCGCTGGCTGCGGCACGTCCTGCCCTCGACGGCCCGGTCCTTCCCGGCTCGCCGGTGCGGGTTGCCGTCGAGGTCGGGGTGAGCCTGCAGCCGCCGCCCAAGCTGCCCGGGGGACAGGATCCGCCGGTCGTGCCCGCTTCCGGAGCGCTCCGGCTGCTCGTGGTCGCCGGCGACGGATCGGTGCACCTGATCTCCATGGGGGACGTGCCGCTCGTGGACGGGACGGTGCGCCTGGAGGAAATGGTCGGCGCTGCCGGGGCGGGATCCGGGACCTGGTTCGGCCTCCCGGGACCGGTCCGGCTCCTCTCCGTCTCGCTGGGCGTGGACCTGCCCAGGCCGGACATGCTCTTCGACGGGACGGTGACGATCCGCGGGATCGAAACCTCCGGGGTCGGCGGCGGCGAAGCCTGGTCGCCGGCGATGCTGGGAGGCAACTGGCTAACGGCGCAGCCAGGCTCCGTCTCGATGGGCACGCTCCGGCTGGCGCCGGCCGGGCAGGGCCAGCTGGCGCTGGCGATCGATACCGGGGTCAGTACCTTCCCCCGGCGGGGGGTGGAGTACGCGCTCCAGCAGGCGGGCCTGCAGGCGACCGGCGTCCAGGCGGTGCCGATCCTTGCCAACGCCCGCTTCCTGACGCTGGTCGGTGCCGAGGTGGGCGGAACGCTGGCGATCGACCTGGGGGCGGGGACCCAGGCCGTGCGGGTCGCGGGCGTCTTCGGCGACTTCCCGACCACCGACCCAACCATGCCGATCGTGGTCGCCGACCTGCCCACCATCCAGGTGCAGCAGGCGATCGCGGGCCGTCCGTGGGTTCCCACCGAATGGTGGCTGGCCACCACGCCCCGCACCGAGGCCACTGCGGTGGCGGCGCTCCGCGTTGCGCCGTACAGCAGCACGTCGGTCCTCGACCGAGCCGAGCGTGCCACGGCGCTCCAGACCGACCCCCTGGCGCTGGGCGTCATCGGCGCGCTGACTCTAGGATTCGTGGCGGCCGCGCTGTTTGCCGCCATCGGCTTCGCGGTTTCGGCCGCCGTCTCGGCCCGCGAGCGCCTGACCGAGTTCGCCGTCCTCCGCGCGCTGGGCCTGTCGCAGCGACAGCTGGCGGGCTGGCTCGCCATCGAGCACACCCTGCTCGTGGTCGTCAGCCTCGCGGCCGGTACCGGCCTGGGGCTGCTCCTGGGCTGGCTGGTCCTGCCCTTCGCCACCATGAAGCGCGACCCCGGGCCGGTGCTGCCGACCCCCATCCTCACTATCCCCTGGGACGGCATTGCCCTGCTCGAGGGGCTGGTGGTGGTCGTCCTGGGAGTGACCGTCGGAATCCTCGTGCTCCTGCTGCGACGGGTGGGCCTGGGCAGCGCGCTTCGGCTGGGGGAGGACTGAGGCATGTCGCTCCTTCCCCCGCGCCGGCGCAACCCGCTGGCCGCAGCGTGGGCGGTCCTCTGGTTCTCCGTGCGCCGACTGCGCAGCGAGCCACTGCTCCCATTCGTGGCGCTGCTGATGGTCGCGGTCAGCGCCGGGATCCTGGCGGCCGCGCCACGTCTCGCCAACCGCGCCGCCGACGAGGAGGTTGTCGCGGCCCTGCGCAACGCGACCCCGCTCCAGCGCAACGTGCAGATCACGGGGTTCGACTTCATCCAGCAGACCGGCGACCTTTCCGACCGCGCCCGCCAGGTCCTGCACAGCATGGAGCAACCGCTCCAGCAGGTCATCACCCGCGGCGACTGGGCGGCCCTCTCCGTGCGCTTCAACGCCGATGTGCCGAACCCAACGGCCTACACGGAGGCAGGGGTCCAGCTGGTGCTCACCGATCGGAGCGGCCTGGACGGTGAGGTCAGCATGGTGAAGGGCGTCCTGCCCGGGGACGACCGCTGCGGCTGCCGCTTTGACCCCCAGGACCCGAGCGCCGCGCCGATGCCGATCGGAATCGCCATCTCCGACGCCACCGCCGCTTTCCTCTCCTGGGATGTCGGTGACGTGGTCCCCCTCACCGTCGATTCGTCCGACCCGCTGACCTTCGGCGGCTTCGCCGCGCCACCTGTCCACGCCACGATCGTGGGCATCTTCCACGTTCGCCAGCCAACCGCCGAGTACTGGTTCGCCGACACCCGCCTGGCGAATGTCATTGGGCCGGACAAGGCCACTCGAGGAGTGGTCATTGGCGCGGCGCTGATCGGCGACGGCGGAGTGCAGGACCTCTCGCAGGCCCTGCCGGTATGGACCTACCAGCTCAACTACACCGTGGACGGCTCGACCCTCGACGCGGACCGCGCCGCGGCGGTCGAGGCGGCGGCGCGCCACGTCGCCACCGACCCGGCGATACGAAGCTTTGGCGGGGCGTTCGGCGGCGCTGCGACCGTCCACACCTCGCTCGCCGACATCCTGGCGCGCGCGACGATCGCCTTCGGGCAGACCCAGGGGGTGCTCCTCATTGCGCTGCTGGGGATCGGCGCGGTGGCGGCAACTGCGCTGGCCCTCCTGGCGGTCCTCCTGGTGGCCCGGCGCCGCGAGGCGGCGGCCATCATCCGCGGCCGCGGCGCCTCGCGACTCGAGCTCGCGCTGCCCCAGGTCGTGGAGGCGTTCGCCCTGGCGCTCATCGGTGGCGGGATCGGCTGGTACCTCGCCGAGCGCCTCATCAGCGCCCGGGAGAGCGCAATCTCCGCGCCGGCGGCACTCGCGATGGTGCTGATCGGCGGGCTGACGATCAGCATCGCCGTGCTGGCTCAGGCGCGGCGCGGCCAGCAGGCCCTGGAGCGTGATCAGCGACAGGTGAGCCGCCTCTCGCCGCGCCGGCTGGTGGCTGAAGGGCTCGTCGTGGCCGGCGCCGCGGCCGGCGTGTGGCTCGTGCGCCAGCGTGGGTTCCGGGTCGGTCCCGGCGGTCCGGATCCGTTCCTGGCCCTGGCGCCAGGGCTGGCAGCCCTGGCCGTGGGTCTCGTGGTCCTGCGCCTCTACCCGCTCCCGGTGGCGCTCGTCGCACGGCTCGCCGCTCGCGGGCGTGGCCTGGTGGCGGCGCTGGGCCTGGGCAGGGCGGCACGCCGGCCCGAGGCGGCGCGGCTGCCCATCCTTGCGGTGCTGCTGGCGGCCGCCATGGCGAGCTTTGCGGGGGTGATGACCGCCAGCATGGCCCAGGCCCAGGAGGTCGCGTCGTGGCGGCAGCTCGGCGCCGACGTGCGTGTCACCGCCTCGCAGGGCGCCAACCTCGCCGGCGTCACGCTCTCCACCCTGCCCGGCGCCGATGCGGTGGCAACCGCCAGCCTCAGCACCTCCGTCCCCTTCAGCGTCCTGGGCTCTGGCGGCGGGTCCGTGCGCATGATCGGCGTGGATGCCGCGGCATTCAGCGAGGTCACCGCCGGCACGCCGGCCGCGACCGTCTTCCCGCGCGGCTTCGCGGGGAGCACCGCTGACGGCTCCCAGGACGACCCCATCCCGGCCATCACCACCTACCAGATCCCCGGCAGCCGCAACCAGTTCGCGGTGGGCGCGCGCTTCGTGCTCGCGTTCAATGCCACGGGCGTCAACTTCGAGGTGGTGGCCGTCCGGGACGGCATCCCCGGCCTGGTCACCGGCGGTGGCTGGGTGGTGGTCCCCTCGTCCGCGCTGTCCGCGGTCTTCGGCGCCCAGGCACCCCCACCCACCATGGCCTTCGTCCGGGGTCGGGGTGCCGCCAGCGGCGTGACCAGCGTCGTCCATGCCAGCGACCCGAACGCGACCGTCGAGACCCGGGCCGATGCGCTTGGGACCCTCTCCCGCACGCCCCTCGCCGGCGCCGTGACCAACGGGTTTGGCCTGGCGGCCATTCTCGCCGCAGCCTTCGCGGCCCTGGCCGTCATCCTGGGCCTCGCGCTCAGCTCAGGCGAGCGCGCACGTGACACCGCGCGACTGCGCACGATGGGGCTGGCGCCGAGCCAGATCCTGGGACTGGCCGCGGTGGAGCAGCTGCCACCGGTCCTCGTTGCCCTGGTCACCGGGGGCGCCTTCGGCATCGGCCTGGCCTGGCTGGTCCTGCCCGGGGTGGATCTCTCCGTCTTCACCGGCGGCGACGTGGCGGTGCCGCTCATCGTGGATGCGGGGCGCACCGCCGCGCTGCTGGGGATCGTGCTCGCCACAGTCCTGGTGGGGGTGCTGGTGGCCGCGGTCGCGGACCGGCGAAGACAGCTCGGACAGGCGCTGCGCATCGGCGACGAATGAGGGCACCACGAATGCAATCCCGACGGAGGAAGATGGAGCCATGAGCGACCCGGTGACGACCCCGATCGACCTGCAGGGCCTGCTCGATCGGCGCGGCGAGAGGGAGCAGCCGCGCTTCGGCGCCGGCGCAGAGATCGTCTGCGACGGGCTGGTGAAGATCTACAAGGTGGCTGACCTCGAGGTCGTCGCCCTCCAGGGCCTGGACCTCCTCGTCGAGCCGGGCGAGCTGATCGCGATCGTGGGCGCATCGGGGAGCGGCAAGAGCACGCTCCTCAACCTCCTTGCCGGCCTCGACGTGCCGTCGGCCGGCCGCGCGATGGTGGCCGGGCACGACCTGCTGGCCATGAAGGAGCGCGAGCGGACCGGGTACCGCCGCCACGTCATCGGCTTCGTCCGCCAGCAGACCGCCTCCAACCTCCTGCCATACCTTTCGGCCCGCGAGAACGTCGAGCTGCCGATGGCCCTTGCCGGCGTGCGCGGCCACGCCCGACGCGAGCGCGCGGAGGAGCTCCTGGAGCAGGTGGGGCTCACGGACCGGGCACGGCATCGGCCCGACCGGCTGTCGGGTGGCGAGCAGCAGCGCGTGGCGATTGCCGTGTCGCTGGCCACCGGCCCACGCGTGCTCCTCGCCGACGAGCCGACGGGCGAGCTCGACTCCGTGACCGCCGGGGAGATCTTCGAGCTGATGCGGCGCGCGTCGGAGCTGTACCACGTCACCGTGGTGATCGTGACCCACGACCCGCAGGTCGCCGGCCACGTCGATCGCACGGTGGCCATCCGTGATGGACGAACCGCCTCGGAGACCCTGCGCCGCATCGAGGCCGGCGACGACGGCGAGCACCGCATCATCAGCGAGGAGTACGCGGTGCTCGACCGGGCCGGGCGGCTCCAGCTCCCGCGCGAGCACATCGACGCGCTGCATCTCGAGCGGCGCGTGCGCCTCCTGCTGGAGCCGACGCATGTCGGCGTCTGGCCGGATCGCGATGATGAACCGATGACGGCGCCGCCATCGGTCCCGACCGAGGAGGTGGGCGAATGACCGCCATCTCTGCCCCGCCCCTGCTCGCCGCCAGCGGGCTCGTGCGCGACTACCCGGTCGGAGACGGCGTGGTCCATGCCCTGCGCGGGATCGACCTGTCCATCGACCGCGGGCAGCTCGTGGCGGTCCAGGGCCGGTCCGGCTCCGGCAAGACGACCCTGCTCAACATCCTGGGCGGCCTCGACCGCCCCACGCGCGGCAGCGTCCTCCTCGACGGGGAGGAGCTGACGCGGCTGCCCGAGTCGGCACTCGTGAAGCTGCGGCGCAACCGGATCGCATTCATCTTCCAGTCATTCGGCCTGATTCCGATCCTGTCCGCCATGGAGAACGTCGAGGTCCCGATGCGCCTGGTGGGTCTCGATCCACGCGAACGTACGGAGCGCTCTCGCCTGCTCCTGGAGCTGGTGGGCCTCGCCGACCGGGCCCGACATCGGCCGCACGAGCTCTCCGGTGGCCAGCAGCAGCGGGTGGCGATCGCCCGCGCGCTGGCCAACGAGCCGGAGCTGCTCCTGGCGGATGAGCCAACCGGCCAGCTTGACTCGCAGACCGGGCGGGGCATCATGCAGCTCATCCGCGACCTCGTCGCTGCCCACAGGGTGACGGCCCTCGTCGCCTCGCATGACCCCATCGTCCTCGAGGCTGCGGGTCGCATCCTCGAGCTCTCCGACGGGAGCGTCGTTGGCGACGAGGAGCCGTCCTCCCCCCTATGAAGCCTGCGGGGCGTGTGCTAGCGTGGCGAGTCGCGGTCCACATCCCTCGTTCATCCGCGACCGCGAACGACGGAGGCACGCTTGGGCTCATGAACTTCTCGACACTTGCGGCAAACGACAAGCTGGGGGTATACGGCTCGGTCGCCGTGATCGTGGGCGCGATCGTCGGCGGCACGGTCACCGCCCTGGGCTGGGTCGCCCTCCTGGCGGCGCTGGGAATGCTGGCGGTCATCTTCCTGCCCCAGCTCTCCCCATCCACCACCCTTCCCGGATCCAAGGGCAGCCTGATGCTCGTCTGCGGCGGCGCCGCGGCCGTCATCATGCTCCTGGGTCTGCTGACCGCGCTCGGCTGGCTTGGCCTGTACTTCACGGTCCTGCCGTTCCAGGCCATCTTCTTCCTCATCGCCGTGGCCGGCGGCCTGGTGATGGGCTGGATCGGATGGCAGGCTTTCCAGGCCGATGGTGGCAAGTTCGAGATCGGGACCGGGCAGCGTCCGCCGAGCGCCTGATCGCGGGAACCTAGGCTGGGGCCTCCGCCCCGCCCGAGGCACACAGCAAGACGAGCAGGTCGGCGAAATCGGCCTGCTCGTTCGGTGCTCCGCCCGGCGCCGCCCACGGGTCCGTCGCGCCGCGGGCTCCCGAGAGGCGTCCGACCACCGCATCCGCGGCCAGGCCGTCATCGATGGCATCCAGCGCCTCGACCAGGGCCGCCCGGCGCTTCCGATCAGGCTCTGCGTCGGCAAGCCAGCGCAGCAGGCCCGCGAGGTCGGCCTGGGTTGCCTCGTGCTCCGAGGGGGGAGGGTTCAACGCCTCCTCGTAGTAGGCGATGGCCACCATCAGGAGCTCGTCGGTGCGGCCCGGGCCTCGGCTCGTCGAGACGACAGGCGATCCATCCGCGTCGCCGCAGACCACGTGAAAGCCGTCGCGCAGGCGGGCGAACCCTATCCAGGCGCCCTGCGGCGACAGGGTTCCGACCGCCACGACGGAAGTGTCGTCCATGGCTCGTCCATCCCGCGGCCCGCGGCCCCGACCGGGTGGCCCGAGGTCAGTCCTCGACCTTGGTTGCCGGCAGGATGACGATCCGACGGTTCGGGTCGACGCCGACGCTCTGTGTCCGGACCCTG
Source organism: uncultured Chloroflexia bacterium (assembly GCA_963805305.1). GTDB lineage: Bacteria > Chloroflexota > Limnocylindria > QHBO01 > QHBO01 > CAVXEH01. The sequence continues at coordinate 714,583 of CAWDTM010000003.1, read as the reverse complement.
GGGTTCTCCACCAGCGTCACGTGAACGATCCGGCGCTCGACGGCCGGCATCGCCTCCAGCTGGATGATCTTGCCGGTCTTCACCACACGCTCAGCCGCACGCTTGGCGACGTCGCGCAGCTGCTCCTCGCGCCGGCCGCGGTAGTTCCCCACGTCAACCGCGATCCGGTTGTGCTGGCCCTCCTTGCGGGCGACGATCAGGTTGACCAGGTGCTGGAGGCTGGCGAGCTTCTCACCGCGTCGGCCGATCAGAATCCCGAGGTCATCCCCCTTGACGTTGAGCTTTGCCGTCTCGCTGCCCATCCCGATCTCGACCGTGCCGGACAGGTCCATGAGACGCAGCAGCTCCTCGAGAACGGCCTTCGCCTCCTCCAGGACGGAACGCTCTTTCTCCGAGAGCTCCTCCATGGGCTTGGCCGGGACGAACGGAGCCGGCTCGCGAGCGGGCCGGTCCGCGGGCTCGCCGTCCCCGGCCCCTGCGACGCGGTCGGCGCGGGGCGCCCGCGGGGAGCGCGTTCCTGCCGGACGATCCGATGAGCCGCCCCGGCCGGCTCGGCCACCCCGTTCACGTCCGCCTCGGCTCCCGCGACGGCGCCCCTCCTCGGCGCGGGCAAGCTCGATCGCCTGGTCCGCGGCGGCATCGTTCTCGTCGAGCTCCGCGCCGCTGGCCGGTGCCGGCTCGGGAACCGCTGGAGCCGAGGGTGGCTCGGGGGCACGTGCCTTCGGCCCCGAGGGCGCCTCGTCGCGGACGCTGGATGCGGCGGCTACGGCGGAGCGCGGCGCGGCCAGGATCCGGGCCTCCTCGCCGCCCACGCCGAGGATTCCTCGGCTGCCCTGGGAGAGGATCTCGATGTCGAGGTCGGAGAGGTCCGACTCGAACTCTTTCATGGCGGCACGAATCGCCTCCTCGACGTTCTTGCCGGTGAACTCACGGAATGTCATCGTTTGCGGCCTCGCTTCTTCTGTCCGCCTGGGCGCTGCTGTCCGCCGGGGCGCCGCTGCGTGGGGCGCTGGCCCGGCTGTGAACGCTGGCCCTGGGCGCGCTGGCCCTGGGCATCCTGGCCCTGGGCTGCCTTGGTGGAGGGTGGGCTGCCGGTCGCGAGTTCGCCTCGCGCCTCTCGGGGAGCGGGTAGCGCACCCCGGGCGATGAGGCTGCTGCGGGCGAACGCCGGCGTCCAGCCAAAGAGGGGGAAGAAGTTCCCCCAGCCCATGATCACGTACTGCTGGACGACCAGGTACGCGGTGTAGACGACCCAGTAGAGGATCAGGCCGCTGGCGAACAGCCCGCCCCAGAAGATCGTGAGCAACGGGAAGAGGTAGGTCATGGTGCTCGTCGCGCTCGAGGTCGGATCGTCCGGGTTGGGCGCGGGTGAGGTCATCTTGACCTGCACGAACTGGAGGATCGCGGCGATGACCGCGATGAACGAGAGCCCGAACCCGAGGATCGGGATGGCGAAGGCATGGTCCGGGAGCGCCAGGTCCAGGTGCACGCCGGTGAACGGGTTGACGAGCCAGGGGACCGTGGTCGTGATCTGGCTCGAGAGGTGAATGGGGTCGATCAGCTGGCAGTTCAGCGGCAGGAAGTGGGTGAAGGCGTCCTTGAACTGCGGCAGATTGCATGCCCCGCTGATGGGCGCGATGAACTGGGTCTGCGAGCCCGCGACCTGCTGGATGCCCGGCAGCGCCTGCTGGAGGGCGGTGAAGTCGGCGGACTTCACCTGGTCCGGCGTGAGCGTCACGATGTTCGACGCACGGATCAGCGCCTGGTACAGGGCGTACAGGATCGGCAGCTGGAAGACGACCGGCAGGCAGCCCGCGGCGGGGTTGACGCCGTGCTCCTTGTAGAGCGCCATCGTCTCTTCCTGGATCTTGGTCCGGTTGCCCTTGTGCTTCCGCTGCACCTCGCGGATGAGCGGCTGCATCCGCTGCATCTCCTTCTGCGAGCGGATCTGCTGGATGAAGAGTGGCGCCAGGATGGTCCGGATGACGATGGTGAAGACGATGATCGCCAGGGCGAAGTCGCTGAAGAGCAGGTGGTAGAACGCGACGAGCAGGTTGAAGAGGGGAAGGAAGAAGACGTCCCACGGCGGGGTGAAATGCTCGATCCCGAGGAAGCCTGCGGCGAGCGTGGGCGTCATGACTGTCGACGGTACCTAGCGAACCGGGTCATAGCCGCCCGGGTGGAGCGGATGACAGCGGGAGATGCGGCGAACGCCCATCCATGAGCCCCGCAGCAGACCGTACTTCTCGATCGCCTGGTACGTGTAGACCGAGCACGACGGCGTGTACCGGCAGCTGGGCGGCATCCAGGCGGTCAGGCGCTGATAGGCCTTGATCAGTCCGAGTCCGATGATCTTCACGTTCCGATCTCGATCTCCGATCGCCGGAGCACGCTGGCGAGCGCCTCGCGGAGCTCCGCGTAGGTCGCCTGCGCGGCCGCGGGCCGCGCGATCACCAGCAGGTCCCAGCCTGTCTCCAGTTGGCCGTAGCGCTCGCGTGTCAGCTCGCGCAGCCGGCGTCGTACCCGGTTCCTCTCCACCGCCCCGCCGAGCGACCGAGGGGTGCTGAACCCGATCCGTGTCGACGTTCCCGCTGTGCGCAGCGCCCGCAGCACCAGGAGTGACGTGGATCGTGCCCTACCGCCTCGCGCGAGCGCCTCGAAGTCCGCCTTGCGCCGGAGCATCGGGAAGGCCGGCACGGTCGAGGACCCGAGCGTCAGGCGGATAGCTTGGCGCGCCCCTTTGCTCGACGCCGGGCGAGCACGCGTCGACCGCCCCGTGAAGCCATGCGGGCGCGGAAGCCATGCTCTCGCTTCCGGGCGCGCTTCTTGGGCTGGTACGTCTGCTTCATGGCTGCGTGCGTCTTTCCCGTGCGATGTTGACGGTACCGTCGCGATTCCGGGCCACAAACACACGAACGGCTGGCGGGTGCCAGCCTCACGCGATGGACGTCGTTGCCCGGGGTCGCTCCGGGGCGGATCATACCGGCGGCCATCGCACGCGTCAAACCTTCGCGGGCGAGCACCGAGGGCCGAACGGCTCGGAATCGCGGGGTCGGATTGGCCATTGTCGTCGCGGAAATTCGGCTGCTACACTACCGCGACCCCCGGGCCGGAATGCAACAGGCGCCGTCTTCGACGTCCCCCGGAGGAGTACGATTCCGGACCCCTTCTCCGCGGTGCAGATCGGACGGGAGTTGTCGATTGATGGATGCGAAACAGGTATGGCGCGCCGTCCTTGGCGAGCTTCAGGTGAGCCTCTCGCCTGCCAACTTCGAGACGTGGCTCAAGGACACCGCCCTCGTCGAGATCGACGAGAACCGATTTCGCATCGCGGCACCCAACGGGTTCGCGCGTGACTGGCTCGACAATCGCTACCGCCCGCTGATCTCCCAGACCCTGACCCGCGTCGTCGGCGGGTCCGTGCAGATCGAGTTCGTCGTCGCCGACGCCCCGGGTCCGGTCCCGAGCCAGGTCAGCGAGGAGGCGCTCCCCCTCCCCCCGGTCTCGGCCGGCGGCAACACCGTCAACCTCAACGCCCGCTACGGGTTCAGCAACTTCATCGTCGGGTCGGCGAACCGGCTCGCGCACGCAGCCGCTCTCTCGGTCGCGGAGCGCCCGGGCCACGCCTACAACCCGCTCTTCCTGTACGGCGGGGTCGGCCTGGGCAAGACCCACCTCATGCACGCCATCGGCAACTCCGTCGCCGCCAAGTTCCCGCGCAAGCGGATCCTCTACGCGACGAGCGAGAAGTTCACGAACGACTTCATCAACTCGATCCGCGAGCAGAAGATGGAGGACTTCCGGAACCGATATCGCCGTATTGACGTGCTCCTCATCGACGATATCCAGTTCATCGCCGAGCGCGAGCGGACCCAGGAGGAGTTCTTCCACACCTTCAACGCGATCCACGAGGCGGGCAAGCAGATCGTTCTCTCCTCCGATCGTCCGCCCAAGGCCATCACCACCCTGGAGGAGCGCCTTCGCTCGCGGTTCGAGTGGGGGTTGATCGCGGACCTCACTCCGCCCGACCTCGAGACGCGGATCGCCATCCTGCGCTCGAAGGCAGAGGATCAGATCGGCCTCATCCCGGGCGACGTCATCGAGTTCATCGCTCGCAAGGTGGTGAGCAACGTCCGGGAGCTGGAGGGCGCGCTGAACCGGGTCATCGCCTACGCCAGCATGAGCGGGATGCCCATCAACATCGAGCTGGCCTCCGCTGTGCTCTCCAACGTCATGTACAACCCCAAGAAGCGGTCGATCACGCCGCAGCGCATCGTGCGCGCCGTGGCGGACTACTACGGGGTCAACCTCGACCAGCTGCGCAGCTCGAAGCGCGATCGGGCCATCGTCGTCCCGCGCCAGATCGCGATGTTCCTCATCCGTGAGGAGACGGACATCTCGCTCCTGCGGATCGGCGCCGAGCTCGGAGGCCGCGACCACTCAACCGTGCTCCATGCCTGCGACAAGATCAACCGCGAGCTCGCCGAGAACGATGAGATGCGCCGGGAGATCAACGCCGTCCGGGAGATGATCTACTCCGAGTAGCGGCGCGGCGCGGCGGTTCCCGGTTGCCGAAGGAGCGCGAGTTTCGTGGATAACCTGCCCGATTCGGTGGACATCGCGGCCAGCCTGTGGAAAACCCTCCCGCCGCGCGGGGTCCGGCCGGCACGTTTTCCCGCCTCTATCCCCACGACCGGCCGGAACCAAACCGCGCGACCACCAGTGCATCAACAGGGCTCCGGACCGAATCCACGCACGAAACGGCCGTTGCTCCACAGCGTCCACACCCCTACGAGGGACGGCGACGGGTATTCTTCTACTCATGAGAGATACGTAGGTCAGCGCGTCCCGTGCGCAACACGGGCATGCAGGTGAGGGTGAGGTCTCGATGAACGTCTCGGTCATGCAGGAGAACCTGGCACGTGCGCTCCAGACGGTGAGCCGCGCCGTGAGCAGCCGCGCCACCCTGCCCGTCCTGGCGAATGTCCTGCTCAAGACGGAGAACGCCGGGCTCAAGCTGACCGCGACAAACCTGGAGATCGGCATCAGCTGCTGGGTCCCCGGCAAGGTCGAGGACGAAGGTGAGATCACCGTGCCGGCGAGGCTGGTGACGGACCTGGTGGCGTCGCTGCCCAACCAGCGGATCGACCTGCAGCTCTCCGCGAAGGATCGGACCCTGAAGGTCACCTGTGGGGGCAGCAAGTCGTCGATCAAGGGGATCGAGGCCGACGAGTTTCCGGTGGTTGCGGCCATTGGGGAGGCGCCCACCACCTCGATTCCGGCACGAGCGCTGCGGGAGGCGCTGGGGGAGGTGGTCTTTGCGGCCGCCACCGACGAGAGCAGGCCCATCCTGACGGGCGTCCTCACCCGGCTCGCCGGGGATGCCATGACGCTGGCGGCCGCCGACAACTACCGGATCGCGGTCCGGACCCTGTCGCTTGCCAGCCCCGTTGGGGCCGAGCTGGCCATTGTGGTTCCGGCCCGATCGTACGCGGAGCTGATGCGGATCCTGCCCGACTCGGATGATCCTATCGAGATGACCGTGACGCCGAATCGCAGCCAGGTGCTCTTCCACGTCGAGGGGACCGACCTCGTCAGCCGGCTGATCGAGGGGCAGTTCCCGAACTACGAGCCGGTCGTGCCGCAGCGCGACGCCTGGACCGCCCGCGCCGTCGTGGGTCGCGACGCCTTCCTGGCCAGCACCCGCCGCGCGAGCATCTTCGCGCGCGACAGCGCGAACATCGTGAAGGTCGAGGTGGGTGACGGGTCGGACGGAACGGTCTCGATCACCGCGCACGCCGCCGATGTCGGCGACAACGCGGACGTGCTCGAAGCGGCGGTCGAGGGGGGCGGCACGACGATTGCCTTCAACGCTCGGTACCTGATCGACGTGCTCGCCAACCTCGGCGCTGACGAGGCCGCGCTCGAGCTCTCCGGGCCCCTGGCGCCGGGCGTGGTGCGCGGCGTCGGCAAGGAGGACTACGTTCACGTCATCATGCCGGTCCGCACCGCGAGCTAGGCCCGTCACGCGGCCTGTGGCCGCCTGACGCCGCGCCCATGCGACTCGTCCGCCTGGTCCTGGAGCAGTTCCGCAGCTATGCCGCCGCGGAGCTGCATCCCGACCCCGGGCTGACCATCATCGCCGGGCCGAACGCCGCCGGGAAGACGAACCTCCTCGAGGCGATCCATGCCGCCGTCACCGGACGCTCGCCGCGAGCCGCGACCGATGCGGAGCTGGTACGCCACGGAGCCCCGTTCGCGCGGATCCGGCTGGATCTCGTCGACGACGCCGGCGCTGAGCTGCGCGTCGAGGCCCTCCTCCCCGGGAAGGACGCACCCCGGGAGATTCGGAAGCGGGTGCTGGTGAACGGCCTGCCGCGACGTGTCGGTTCCCTGGGCGAGGCGGCGCGCACCGTCCTGTTTCGCCCCGAGGAGATGCTCCTCCTGGTGGGCTCGCCCGCGGAGCGCCGCCGATTCCTGGACGGGATCCTGACCCAGCGCTCCCGGCGGACGGCGCGCGACCTCGGCGACCTGTCGCGGGTCGTTGCCCAGCGCAACGCGCTGCTGCGCGCCATCCGCCGCGAGGAGGCGACCAGCGAAGGGCTGGGCTTCTGGGACGAGCAGCTGGCCCAGGTCGGCGCCCGGGTGACCGCCGCACGGGTCGCGCTGGTGGGGGAGGTCGCAGAGCGGATCGGTCCGTTGCACGACGCGGTGGCACCGCCGTCGGAGCGAGCCGACCGGGTGCGCCTGGCGTACGCGGATTCGCTCAAGGACGCCTGGCCGGGTCGCGACGCAGGACCCGCCGCGGCACGGTCGGATCCCGAGTCGACCGTCGCCGAGCTGGTCGATGCCTATCGGCGCCGGCTGGGGTCGGTGCGGCAGAAGGAGCTGTGGAACGGGGTCTCGCTGGTCGGCCCCCAGCGGGACGACCTGCTCGTCGAGCTCGACGGACGCGACGTTGCCACCCATGCCAGCCGCGGCCAGCAGCGCACGATCATCCTGGCCATGAAGCTCGCAGAGACGGACCTCCTCGGGGGTGGTGGGCCCACGCCGGTCGTGCTCCTCGACGACGTCTTCAGCGAGCTCGACCCGGATCGGTCGGAGCGCGCCCTGGAGCTGCTCCTGGCCCGCGGCCAGGTCCTGGTCACCATGGCGGACCTGTCCGCCCTCCCGGCGCGCCGTCGGCGGAGCGTCCCGATCTGGCAGGTGTCGGCCGGGACGCTCAGCCTGGCTCCGCGGGTCGCGTGAGGGGCGCCGTGCCGCAGGATCGAAGCAACCGAGGAAGCGTGGAGGAGGCCGCCGCCGCCGTGCAGCGCGCCCTCCTGGCCTGCGCAGGACCGGCCGCGGCGGAGCAGATCGCCCTGGCGCAGGCACGCCTGGCCTGGCAGGAGGTCACCCGACAGGCCGGGCTCGACCGCGGTCCCATGCAGAGCCGGCTCGCGGGGGTCCTCAACGGGACGGCGCGCATCGAGGTCACCGATGCGATGCTTGCCTCCGAGGTCCGCCTGCGTGCCGACGCCCTGGCGTGGGCGGTCAACCAGCGCATGGAGGGACGTCCGGGGGCCAGTCTTCGCATACGGACCCTGACCATCGTCGTGGGTCGGGCCAGGCGGGACCGGTCCCTATAATCGGGACGGCCACCGAACCATCCCCGCCAGAGCCGCCGGCATGACGAACCGCCTCGCAACCCGTATTGGACTCCCGGTGCCGGAGGAACGCCCCGCCGACGCGCGGGACGTCCTCCGATTCCGCGAGCCGACGACCGGCGCGGAGGCGCGGACCAAGGGAACCCTCTTCCTCCTCGCGCAGGTGACCGGTGGCGACGCCCAGATCGGCCGCGCCGCGCGCGAGGCGCTCCAGTCAATCGAGACCGACTACTACTACGACCTCTCGGCCGGCACCCTGGGTGCCCTGCGCAAGGCCATTGCCGTCGCGAACCGGCGCCTTTTCCACCAGCGCGGCAAGCTGGGGATTCCGCGACGCGCGGGGATTGGCGTGATGGCCGTAGTGGTGCGTGCCCGCGAGGTCCACGTCGCGAAGCTCGGACCGGCGTCCGCGGTGATCGTCCGCGGCAGCCGGATGTACGAGCTGCCGCCTCCGCCCACCGCCACCGACGAGGATCCGCGCATTCGTCAGCGCCGGGTCGCCGCCTCGCTGGGCGAGGCGCTGGAGGTGGAGCCGTACACCTGGGAGGGGGAGCTGGTTCCCGACGATCGCCTTGCCCTCGTCTCCCGCAACGTCGCCCAGATCGTCGGGGTCGACGAGCTCAAGCGGGGCCTGGCCCTGCTCCGCCCGTCCCAGGCCGTCGAGCACCTGCAGCACCTGTTCGGAATCCGCGGCGGGACCGGGTCCGACGGCATGCTGGTGGTCGAGGTGGTGGAGCTGCCGGTGACCGCCACGACCCACCAGCTCGAGCCGGTGCGCCCGGAGGAGGCGCTGGCGGGACTCCCGGACCAGAGCCCGGTGCCCCTGGCGGACGCCATCGGTCGCGGTCTCCATCGCGCAGGCGATGCGGCCGATGGCCTGCAAGCCGCCGTTGGGCGGGGACTCCTGGTCCTCGTCAGCTGGATCCTCGCCTTCGTCCCGCGCCGCCACCCCAGGATGCGCACGGTGGCGCGAACGGAGGTGCGCGAAGAGGGGAGACGGCGGCGCCTGGGCCTGCTGGGTATGGTCGCCGTGGCGGGCATGCTCGCGGCCGGTTTCACCGTGGCGAGCCTTCCCGCGGCCCGTCCCACGGAGGCGATCCCGCGCGCCGCAGTGGCACGGGCGGCGATCGCCCAGGCTCGCGACCTCGTGGACACGGTCGCGAAGCAGGTGGACGGCCAGGACCTCGTGGCCCGCAGCCCGGAGCGAGCAAAGGGGTACCTGAACGACGCGTTCAAGGCGCTGCAGCAGGCCCTCGACGCGGGCGTGCCATCCGGCCAGCTGGCCACATTGCAGACCGGCGTGGATCACGGCCTGGATGCCCTCTACGACGTCACGCGCCTGTCGGATATCGCCGTGGTGGCGGACCTGTCGCGCAGCTTCTCGGATTTGGTGCCGCTGCGGATGGTGGGAGCCACCGACGGATCGCTGTGGATCGCCGAGACGGGCCGCGGTCGCGTGATCCGCGTCGATCCCGCTGACGGCACCTCGACCGTCGTCTATCGCGCCGGGCAGCAGATTGGCGGAATCACCACCGGTGAGCCCTGGCTGATCGCAACCGCCGCCACCGACGTGGTCGTGGTCGATCGCCAGCGTCAGGCGTGGCGCATGGACCTCACGCAGCGGAAGCCCGCGGCGATGCCGCTGGTCGGCATCGACGCAGTGAGCGCCAGCTCGACCCTCCTGGTGGCACTCCAGAACCGGCCCCCGCTGCAGGTCTTCAACCTGTACCTGGCCGATGTCGGCACCGGCAAGGTGGAGAAGTGGACGCCGCCCGCCAGGATCCCGGTGAAGTACCCCTCGAAGCCGGAGAGCTTCCTCACCGCCGAACCGGACCTGTCCGTCGCAAGCGCCACGGACCTCGGGGCCGATGCCAACCTGTGGCTCCTGCACCGCACCACCGTCACGCGCGTGAACTTCGGGCGGCCGCTGCCACAGACTGACTTCTCGCTCGACGCGCCCCCCGACACGGAGGTCCGGCCCACGCTCGACTACGAGCTGCTGCGCTCGGCGACGGTGGGCGAGCGCGAGCTGTTCTATGTCTACGACAAGGCGAACGCACGGATCATCGCCTTCCAGCGAGCGGACGGCGCATTCGTGAAGCAGTGGATGGCGCCGCGGACCGGAGGCTATGCGACGCTGCTCGACGACGTGGTCGGATTCCAGGTCCAGTCCGTCGCCGATGGTCCACCGGTTGCCTACCTGCTGAGCGGCGGGCGCGTGCTCCGCGTCGTCCTCGAGTAGGCCCTAGAATCGTCCCATGGGCGAGCAGCCATTCGGCCGCGTGCGGCTGATCGAGATGGTCGTGGAGAGCGTCCGCGTCCACATGCTCTCGAGCCAGCATGTCGTGATCCTCAAGGAGTCCGAGCGGGACCGATACCTCCCCATCTGGATCGGACCGGCAGAGGCGAACGCCATAGCCATGCGCCTCCAGGGCCTCAGTGCCGAGCGTCCGCTCACCCACGACCTTCTGGTCAGCGTCGTGGCCGGCCTCTCCGCATCCGTCAGCCGCGTGGTCGTCACCCACGTCACCGACGGGACGTTCCACGCGCGTCTCTACCTCGAGACCGCGGACGGCAGCGAGACGGAGATCGACTCGCGGACCTCGGATGCCATCGCCGTGGCGGTGCGCACCGGATCGGTGATCTACGTGGACGAGCGGGTCCTCGATGAGGCCGGCGTGGAGCCGGGCGATGGCGACGAGGATGCCGAGGGCGAGGAGCGCCTCGCCGTCTTCCGCGACTTCGTCAACTCGCTCGATGTCGACCTGGGCACCGGCGAGGGCGGGGGGCCGCCGGCCGAGGAAGAGGGCGGCAGCTAGGCCGTTCCACCCCGGAATCGACCGCCGAGAACGGACACTCGGGACTGCGCGGTCCGGCCGAATGGCCCTGTTCCCTGGCTTCGACCCGCGGCACGCTTGCGTCTCGAGGAGGTGGCGCAATGCTCGAGCTGTTCGGTTGGAACCTCGGGATCGGCGCCTGGGCGGCGCTGGTCCTCGTCCTGGGCGCGCTGGCCTTCAGCATGCTGGCCCAGTACGTCGGGGAGGTGGCGGTTGGCTATGAGTGGAGCCTGACGGCGCTGGCGGCCCTGATCGGCGGGTGGCTCGGCAGCGAGGCGCTCGGGACGCTGAGCACGCGGGGACCCGGGTGGGACGGGTTGTTCATCTGGCCGGCAATCGTTGGTGGCGTGGTGCTGGGCGGCATCGTGGAGATGATCGCCCGCTGGTCATCCGGGGGCACCTTCGTCCATCGGCACGGGCCCATTTGAGGCTGGCGAACGGCAAGGGCCCCGGCGATGCTGGGGCCCTTCTGCTCAGCTGAAGAGCGGGCCGGCTCCCGAGCCGGACGGCTCACCCAGCGTCGCGCGCCGCCGGAACCAGAGCGCCAGGCGCAGCCTGCCGATGTCGCGGAACGTGCGCAGGATCTTCCGGAAGCTGGCCCCGGTGTTCGTCCCGGCGGCCCTCGGGAAGTGGTGGACGCCCAGCTGAGCCATGCGCACGCCGCGCGCGCGCAGCTTGATGAGCAGCTCGGCCGAGAGGAAGGGCGACTCCGCCGTGAGGCGCAAGCCGTCGAAGACCTCGCGCCGGAAGAGCTTCATGGCGCAGTCGATATCGCGGACGCGCAGCCCGAAGGCGATCGAGACGATGGCGTTGTAGGTCTTGGCGATGAAGATCCGGTGGAACGGGTCTCGCCGCTTGATGCGCCAGCCGATCACGGCGTCGACCGGCGGACGCGCCGGTTCGTCGAGGCGGTCGAGGAGAAGCCCCACCTCGGCCAGGTCGAACTGCAGGTCCCCGTCGCTGAAAGCGATCAGCTCGCCGCGCGCGTTCGCGAAGCCGGCGCGCAATGCCCCGCCGTAGCCACGGTTCGGCTGGTGGTGGACACGGACCCGCGGGTCGTCCGTGGCGAGAGCATCGGCCAGGGCGCCGGTCCGATCTGTCGAGCCATCGTCGATCACCAGCACCTCGATCGAGGGAACGAGCGAGCCCACCGCGTCGAGCGCCAGCCGGACCGTGCGCTCGACGTTCTCCTCCTCGTTGTAGGCGGGGAAGAAGAAGGTCAGGCGCGGCCGCGCGGACGGGCCGCCATCGGTCACTGGTCGGTCTCCTTGATGCGGTAGATGTCCGGGTACCGGCTGTAGGTCTGGACCGTCTGGGTCCGGTAGAGGTCCAGGACCCGCTGCACCTCCCATTCGGGCGGCAGCACGAACACCGGCCGCTTTCCCTCGAAGGCACGGATGGCGCCGTCGATCGTACTGTAGCCGTCGTCGATGATGTTCCGCTCGTCGATGATGGTGACGTCCGGCCGCTCGCCCAGGACCCAGCGGTGGTACCACAGGGCCGTCGAGTAGCTCCACCAGCTGATGATCACCGCGTTGGGTGGGAGAGCCTGGTAGACGCTCGCGACCCAGCGGTCCGCGTCCCGGTTCGTGCTCTGGTCGGCGGGCTGGTAGTTGACCACGAGGGTGGAGATCGGCAGCAGCAGGCTGACCGACAGGACCGCGATCCCCGCGCCAAACGCGATCCGCCGTCGGCCGACGAAGCCCGCCATGCGCCGGCTCGCCTCGGCCGCGGCGCGCGCAGAGTAGGCCGCGATCATGGCGACCGCCACCCCGATCAACGGCGCGGTGGCCACCAGGGTGGGCAGGTAGTAGCGTCCGATGTCGCCATCGTTGAAGTTCATGGAGTAGATGACGTCGGCAAGGACGACCAGCCCCAGGAAGACGAACGCGCTGAGCTGCCGGATCGACACGGTGGCAGCGCCGATGGCGACCAGAAGCCACCCCGGGCCGATGTACTGGCGGACAAGGAGAGGCGCCGCATACGCCCACTTGGGCCCGAAGGTGGCGAGCAGGTTCCCGAAGTCGAAGAGGCCGTGGAACTGCTCCGCGAAGACGAGGTACTTCATCCGCTCCAGGGTCGTGGGACGCGCGTAGAAGAGCGGTGGCTCGGGCGGTGTCAGGGCCCGGATGGGGATGTACAGGTAGGTGGCGAGGCCCAGCACCACGAGCGCGGCGCAGCCGACAATCAGCCGCCATCGGCGCCAGATGCCGGGGTCCACCAGGAAGAGCCAGGCGGCGATCCCGAAGGCGAGCAGGCCGACGAGGGGGTGGTTGCCCATCGCGACCCCGAACGTCAGCGACGCGGCGAGCAGCCAGCGACCGGGGCGCCTCGCCTCGCTCCACTCCGCGGCCCGCCAGCAGAAGAGCAGCCAGACGATCAGCGCCACGAAGAACGTGTTGAGTGCGTGAACGTCGGCGGCGACCGCCAGCGCCCATGACTCGGCCGCGAAGGCAAAGACACCTCCGGCGACGGCCGCCGCCCCGGCCCTGACCCCGGGATGCCGCTCGTCGATGAGGTGGCCGGTGATGAGGACCACCAGCCCCGAGGCGAGCGCCAGGCAGACGGCGGAGAGCAGGTTCATGCGCCACGCGACACCGCCCAGCGGAATCTGGCTCCAGAGCCACCCCAGCATGGCGTAGGTCGGGAAGCCGGTCGGATGGAAGATGGACAGGGTATGCGGCACCGTCTGGGCCTCGGCGGTGTCCCAGAATCCGTCGGCGGGGAGCATGGTGCGCAGATAGATCGCCAGCGCGACGAGCGCGACGGCGAGGGCCGTCCAGGTCAGCAGCCCGTCCGCGTAGGGAAGCGCCGGGCCACCCCGGGCCCGACCGGCGGCGGGAGGCCCGGAGGGGCGATGTATACTCACCGCCACCTTGGCGAGCGAGAGCTACCGGCGTCCGTGTCCCGGGCGCCGATGATGACCCACGACCCCGCGCGGGGCCGGGGCGCGAGGCCATCCGAGCGCAGCCTGCCCCTCGAGGCAGGCATCCTCCTGCTCGCGATCATCGTCGGTGGACTGCTCCTTCGTGCGTTCATCGCCGGGATCCTGGTTCCCCACAGCGGCTTCGGTACGGACGTTGGCGACTTCACCGCCTGGGCCCAGCAGCTCGCGCAGGTCGGCCCGGGCGGCTTCTACGGACAGAGCACGTTCGCAGATTATCCGCCCGGCTACCTGTACGTGCTCTGGGCGCTGGGGAGCATTGGGCATGCCATGGCGCCCATCGCCGGCCTGGACATCACGGGCGGGCTGATCAAGATTCCGCCGATCCTGGCCGACGCCGGCAATGCGTGGCTCCTCTTCATCATCTCCCGGCGCTTCCTGGGCCGCTGGGTGGGCGACGGGCCGGGCGAGTGGATCGGTGTCGTGGCGGCCGTCCTGTACCTGTTCAACCCCGGGGTGATCTTCGACTCAGCGGTCTGGGGCCAGGTCGACTCGGTGGGAGCGCTGGTGGTGCTGGCCACCGTCTACGCCCTGCTCCGCGGCTGGACGGAGGGGGCCGCCGTGGGCGCCGTCCTCGCGCTGCTCGTCAAGTTCCAGTTTGCGTTCATGATCCCCATCGTCTTCCTGGTCGGGATGAAGCGGCACGCGTTCGGCCGGTCGACCGATCCCGACCTGGACGGCAGCCCGGACCGGCTGCGAATCCTCACCTCCCTCGCGGCGGGATTGGGCGCGCTGGTGCTGCTCATCGCTCCGTTCGGGCTCACGGTGTGGACGCCGGGCGCGCCGGACACGACCCTGGTCGGCAAGTTCATCGAGGCGGCCTCGACGTACCACGGGCTGACGACCAACGCGTTCAACCTGTGGATGAACCCGTGGAGCGCTCTGGCGAACCCGCTGAGCGCCGGCGGGCTTGCTCCCTCACTGACCTGGGGCGACGACCAGCAGGTGATCGCCACGCTGGGCAGCTTCGCGGTGACCTGGCAGCTGGTGGGCGTGGTCCTCTTCGTGGCCGTCGCGCTGGTCGCCGCCTGGATCGTTGTGCGCCGCGACGACACCGTCGGGATCCTGGTCGGGACCCTGGTCGTGGCGGTGGCCTTCTTCGTGCTGCCGACCCGGGTCCACGAGCGCTACCTGTTCCCGGCGCTCGCCCTCGCGGCACCGCTGGTCGTGCGGGGGTGGCGCTGGAAGCTCCTCTACGGCCTCCTCTCGCTCTCGTTCTTCACGAACATCTACGGCGTGTACACCGCGGACTGGTCGTTCGTGGAGACCAGCGTCATGAACCCCGGGGTCGGAGGTCAGGCCATGGTCCGCGACCCGGTGCTCAATGCGACCGTCCTCTCTCCGTGGGGAATCGAGCTCGTGTCCGCGATGATCGTGGTCGTGCTGGGCTGGCTCGTGGTGATGGCCGTGGGCGTCGCCAGGGTGCGCGCCTCCAGCGTGGCCCCGCGGGTCCTTGATGGCGGCCCGGACGAGGCAGCCATGCAGACGGACACGGACGATGAGCCCGCTGGCGGCGCGTGGGCCGGCCCTTGGGAGACGCAGGATGCGCAGCCCGCCACGCCGCCGGCGTGGGCCGCCTGGCGCGCGCGGTTCCGGGTCGATCACGCCAGCCCCTGGTTCCGCGAGCCCTGGAGACGGCTCGACCGCGTGGACCTGCTGCTCGTGGTGGCCTTCGTGCTCGTGGCCTTCGGGTACCGGCTCTGGCGCCTGGATATCCCGCGCTCGATGCACTTCGACGAGGTCTACCACGCGCGATCGGCGACGGAGTTCCTCGCCGATTGGGAGCACGGCTGGACGCGCGACGTCTACGAGTGGACGCACCCGATGCTCGCCAAGTACCTGATCGCGGCCGGCATCGAGGTCGCGGACCCGAACAAGGTGGTCAGCACCACGGACCTGCCGTCCGCCTCGACCGCGCTGGCGGTCGCACCCCGTCGGTCCTCGTTCGGGTTCGAACGGTCCATCTCCTTCGCCGCGGACGGGACCAGCATCGTGGCCCGAGACGCCCTGAGTGGCGGTCGGGTGGCGCAGTGGGACGTCGGTCACCCGGTCGCGGCGGTGGCCTTTGATCCGGCGGGCACCCGCCTCCTGGTCGGTGTCTCCGACGACGGTGACGTCCGAATCTACGACCTGACCGCCTTCCTGGCTCTCCATGGCGAACGGGCACCCCCCACCGAGGCTGCCGCCATCCCGAGCGGCCTGGCGAGCGTGGCGCAGATCCTGGCGCCGGATGGCTCGGGAGTCCTCGTCTTCCGTGGACCCAACGGCCTCGCCGTGGCCGATGCCGGGACGAACACCGTGCTGGCCAGCGACCCGCTGGTCACACCGCAGATCGCATTCGCCTCCGGATCCGGCGACAGCTCCGTCGACGTCGTGCTCGCCACGGTTCCCGACCAGGGAACCGTCGTCTCGCTGAACGCCCGGACCCTGGCGCAGGTCAGCTCCCAGGTGCTCGAGGCGCAGCCCCTCGGTCCCATCGCCGTTTCCGGCACCGGCACGGACCAGCAGGCCTGGGTGGCGACCGGAGCACTCCCCGCCACGGACGAGCACCCGGCCACGAACGGCGGGATGACCGTCCTGGACGCGCCGGGGATGTCCGTCATCGCCACGGTCCCGCTCCCCGGCCGGGCAACCGGCTTTGCCTGGCAGTCCGTGGCGAACATCGTCTACGCGTCCGGGACCGACGCCACCAGCGGCAAGCCGGTGATCTGGACCATCCAGCCCCTGGGCGACAACCGATCCGGCTTTGCGACCTTCGACAGCACCGAGCTGCCGGGACCGGCGACCGCCATGGCCATGGACGTCTCGAACCGCGGCCAGGCCGATGACGACGGCCGGCTCCTCGTCGCCACCGGGGGGGCCTCCGCGGCGCTGGTGGGCATCGACGCGGGAAGCAACGCCTTCGCCTGGCGCCTGATGGGGATCGTCTTCGGCTCGATCCTGGTGGGGCTCATCTACCTGCTGGCGGCCACCATGTTCCGGCGACGCCGGATCGCGATCCTGGCCGCGGCCTTCGTCACCTTCGACGCCATGAGCTACGTCATGAGCCGGATCGCCATGAACGACATCTACGTGGCGGTCTTCATCGTCGCCGCCTACCTGGTCTTCTGGCAGATCTGGTCCGGCCGATGGGCGCACAGCGCCTGGTGGGCCCTCCCCCTGGTCGGCGTCCTCATCGGCCTGGCGGCTGCCAGCAAGTGGGTCGGCTTCTATGCGCTCGCCGGGCTGTGGGTGATGGTCCTGGCCCGCTCGCACCTGGGGCGGTTCGTCCTGCTGGCGATCATGGCATTCCTGGCGGTGGTCGCCGGCTTCGGGGCACCCTGGCCCTTCCAGGTTCTGTGCTGGGCGGCGGTCGCGCTGGGGCTGGCCCTGGTCTCCGTCAAACCGGTGCGGCTGGAGGGTCGCGACCTGATGGCGCTGCCCGCGACCGGGCTCGTCCTGGGCGGGGTGGGCCTCGCGTTCGCCATCGGCTTCACGCAGGTCGCCGGCCGAACGCCGACGAACGCGGTGGAGGAGATCTTCGGCTTCCTGGCCCGCGGCACCCAGGCGGCCTGGCCGGCGTGGATCATGGTCGGCGTCGCTGCGGTGCTCCTCCTGTGGCGGGCGATCCTCTCGATCCGCAATCCCGCGAGCGATCGGCGCTGGATGGCGCCCGGCGAGATGGCCGGCTTCTCCTGGCCCTGGATCGGCGCAGCGCTCCTCGTGATCCCGCTGGTCGTCTACTTCGTGGCGTACATCCCGTACCTGCAGCTGGGCCACTCGGTCGCGATCCCGAACACCGGCCCCGGCTACGGCTGGTCCCTGGACGAGCTGCAGGCCCAGATGTTCGGCTACCACTTCGGCCTGCAGGCCGGGCACCCTGCCGCATCGCCGTGGTGGAGCTGGCCGCTGGACCTCAAGCCGGTCTGGTTCTACGGGTCACCCGGGGAGTGGGACAACCGCCTGGTGGCCGCCATCTACAACGGCGGGAACCCCATCCTCTTCTGGGCGGGCATTCCCGCCATCCTGGCCGGCGTCGTCCTGGCCTGGAGGCGTCGCTCGTATGCGCTGGCCCTGCTGGTCGGCGCGTTCGTCTTCCAGTACCTGCCCTGGACGCGGATCGAGCGGGCCACCTTCCAGTACCACTACTTCACGGCGGTCCTCTTCGCGATGATCGCCATCGCCTACCTCGTGGACGAGGGACTCCGCAGCCGAGCGTATCGCTCGACGGCAATCGCCTTCCTGGTGGCCGCGGTGGTGGTGGGGGTGGCAATCTGGCCGCTCGGGGCAGCCTGGCCCATGCCGGACTGGTACATCAACGCGGCGCGCGCGCTGCCGCCGTGGAACTACGGCTTCCAGTTCCCGAACCCGCCCACCGGGCCGCGCGAGCAGCTGCTCACCGGCTCCACCTGGCGGCTCGCCCTGGGCACCGTGTTGGCGCTGGTGGCGGCCGCCTTCGCGCTGTGGGGCCGCGACCTGATGGACCGCCGCCGACCCCTTGGCGCGCTATTCGGATCGCCGGCCCATGGCGCTCACCAGGAGGACGATCCCCAGCAGGACCAGGGCGATAGGCCACAGCTCGAGGCGGTTGAGCCAGGGGACGTAGTCCCGGACCAGGAACCAGGCGCCGATGAGGATCAGGAGCGAGCCGATCACGATCCCCCCGCCTCCTGACCGATGGCGACGCCGCTCCGCGCGGCGGCCCGCCCATTCGTGGGCGATGGAGGGTGGCGGCATGCCGGGGGCTGATGGGCTCCCGGTGACGGCCGCATCGGCCCCCGCGGGTGTCTCGCCGGCGGGCGGCACGGATGCACCTCCTGCTGACGGCGTGGACGGCCATGGCTGGCCGTAGCTGAAGCCGGGAGGGGCCTCCGGCACCACGAACCACATGACGAGGTAGAGGAGCAGGAAGATCCCGCCCGAGGCGAGGATCAGGATCGCCCAGGCGACCCGGACCAGCGCGGGGTCCAGATCGAAGTAGTCCGCGACGCCGCCGGCGACGCCGCCGAGGACGCGTTCGGTGGTGGATCGGTAGAGTCGACGGTTCACGTGCAGCCTCCGTCAGGGTTCAGGTCGAAGCTCGCCGCGTTCCCGTGCACGGTGAGCGCGATGCGTTGTGCGGCCGACGCGTCGTAGCCCGGGCTCGTCCAGGTATCCCCGTCCTGCGTCAGGCCGTTGCCGCCCATGTTGGCGCTGAAGGCAGTCCCGCTCGCGACGATGCGAAGCGGCACGCTGGTGGGGACGCACAGCTTGACGCTGCCGGCATTCATCTGGATGGACCCTTCAAGCAGCGTCCCGGACGAGGCGGTGATCGTCGCCGACCCGGCATTCATCTCCAGGTCGAGACCGCGTACGGTCGCGTCGCTGAGGTCCATGTGGATCTCGGCCGCGTTCGGCTGGAGGTCGAGGCTCGAGAAGGTGGCGCCGCCGAGATCCAGGGTGAACGTTCCGGCGTTGGCCCGCAGGTTCGCGTCGTAGGACGGTGCGGTGGGCAGGCTCACCACCCAGCGCTCGCGCCCGTGGTCGATGAACCAGCCGTTCGTGTCCGCCGAATCGATCCGCAGCTGGGCGGCCGAGTCACTGACCGTGGGCTGGTCGCTGCCGGTGCTCCCGACCGACGCTTTCCAGGTGCTGTCGCCGGTCATCGAGACCTGCAGGTTCCCGCAGTTCAGCCGCCAGTCGAGGGAGACGTCCGTGCTGCCGAACGTGCCGCTGTGGTCCACGAGCGTGGACGGCTCCGAGCCGGATCCGCACCCGACCGCGATGCCGGGGCCCACCGCGATGGCCGTCCCCACGATGGTGCCGATCACGATTGCGGCCAGGGCGGTCCCCAGTGGCGCCGCGGGCGTGCGGGCCACCATGAGGCTGATGCCGATGGCTACCAGGATCAGCGGCCACAGCCGCCAGGCGCCGGCCATGGTGTCGCGATCGAGGACACCCTGCTGGATCGCGAGCGCGACGGCACCCGCGGTGATGAATCCGAGGCCCCAGAAGAGGAGCCCACGGTTGATGCGCATGACCTCCTACCCTCCAATGCGGGCGCATGCCCGCGCCATTCTTGCATGCGAATCCGAGAAGACCAGCCCCGCGGCTCCCGGACGGCAGAGCCGAGCGGCCCCTCCCGGATCGCGCCGTCGGCCCTTGACGCGCGCTTCTCCGGACCTATCGGCTGCCCCGGCCGGGGGCACGCGATCCGGTTGACATCAGGGCCGTCCGCGCCGTAGACTCCGCGGCCGGAGTCTGTGATCGTCCACGGGTTCCGCCGCCGACCAAATCACACTGAGCAAGGGAGCGAGCGCAGGACATGGTTCTCCTCAGCAGCGCGATCTGCGCGCGTCGACGTTCGCCGGCCACCGGCGAGTTCGACGGGAGATCTGCGCCCACCTCGAGCTGACGAACGGGCGGCAAGGCCGCCGGACGAAAGCCACGAGCCGTGGGCCGGATCGGGTCCACGGCTTTTTGATGCCCTGACCAGGGCAGCACCTCCAGAGCCGTGGATCCCACCGAGGGACCACGGCTCGGTTGCTGTCAGGAGACGACAGCGCGGAGCGAGAGGATCAGACGAGAGCAGAAACCAACGGCAACCACCGAAGGGAACGAAGGGACACCGGCCATGACCACGGTGATCGAACAAGTGAAGAGCGAGCCAGTCGCCCGGGCCCAGGGGCGGCAGACCCCTCGGCAGCGGCCGATCGATCCGAACGGCGTCCCGGCGCTCCTCGTGGAGCACGTGACCAAGACCTTCGTCGTGGGCCGCAAGCGCAAGCCGGTTGTCGCCGTGCACGACGTCAGCCTGCGCATCAGCCGCGGGGAGATCTACGGGATCCTGGGCGCCAACGGGAGCGGGAAGAGCACGTTGATCCGTCTGGTGAGCACGCTGCTCACCCTGGACGCCGGTCGGGTCGAGGTCTTTGGCCACGACATCGAGCGGGACGAGATGGCGGTGAAGCGCCTGATCAACCGGGTCAGCGTGGACGCCGCCTTCTTCAAGAAGCTCAGCCCGGACGAGAACCTGCATTACGCGGCACGCCTGTACGGCCTGGACACCCGGGTCGCCCACGCGGAGTCGCGGCGGATCCTCGCTCGACTGGGCATCAGCGAGAAGCGGCTCGGCAGCCCGCTGGAGCAGATGAGCCGGGGCATGCAGCAGAAGGTCGCCATCGCGCGGGCCCTGCTCACGAGCCCCACGCTGCTGCTCCTTGACGAGCCGACCACCGGTCTCGACCCCCGCTCGAAGCTGGACGTCCAGGCCTTCATCGAGGAGCTGCGGGACACGCACGACGCGACGATCGTGCTGACGACGCACGACCTCGACGAGGCGGAGCGGCTGTGCGACCGGATCGCGCTGATCAACGACGGCCGCATCGTCGTGGAGGACACGCCGGACGCGCTCAAGGCCATGGTGGCCCGCGACTACGGCCAGGCGCCGACCCTGGACAGCGTCTTCATGACGTTCACCGGGCGGAGCCTCGACGACGACATCGGCGAAGACGACAACAAGAACGAAGACGAATGAAGAATGGAAGAAAGGAGGTGAGCACCGTGATGATCCATCCGACCCCCCGCGACCTGATGTCCGCGAACGAGAACCATGTGGCGCAGCTGCGCCGCGAGATCCACCGTTCGCGCGCGCATCGGACACAGGAGCGCCGCATGCGGCGCTGGGTCGGCCGCCAGCTGGTGCGCGTCGGCACGCGCATTGCTGCGGACCCGACGCTTCGGCCGGTCCGTCCTCTCTAAGGGCGGACCGGCATCCAACCACACCGACAGGAGCAACGGAACGCCATGAGCCTGATGGCTCGCGAGATGCGGGCGAGCTTCGCCTTCGTCGAGCGCAACTTCAACCTGACCAGGCGCTACTGGGGCTGGGAGGTCGCCTTCCTGGTCTATGCCATCGCGGGCGCGCTCGCCGTGTCCCTCATCGGCAAGGACCAGGGCGACGACACCCTGCTCCTGCGTCTGATCATCGGCGCCGTCTTCTGGAACTACCTGTCGGTCGTCTTCAGCTTCATTGCCGAGACGGTCGCCTGGGAGCGCTGGGAGGGGACCCTGGAGTACACCTTCATGGCCCCCGTGCGGCGCTACGCCCAGATGGTCGGCTCGACGCTGTACGCGGTCGCGTACGGGCTCGTCCACACCGTGGTCGTGCTCGCCGTGCTCGCGCTCTTCTTCGAGCTGGACCTGTCCGGCGCCAACTTCGCGACGGGCGCGGCCTTCATGGTGCTCGGATCCTTCTCGTTCATCGGGATCGGGATCATGACCGCCATCCTGCCGCTCATGTACGTGGAGCGCGGGGCGCAGATGACCTTCGTCCTGCAGTCGGTGCTGCTGCTGATCAGCGGCGTCTACTACCCGGTCAGCGTGCTGCCGGACTGGATGCAGGTGCTGTCCCACGTCAGCCCGGCCACGTATGTCCTGGACGGCGTGCGCAAGGGCCTGATCGACGGGGCCGGGATCGGCTCCGTGCTCGGCGACGTGTGGCCGCTGCTGCTCATGGGCGTGGTCTTCATCCCCCTGGGGATCTGGGCCTTCGGCCGCGCGGAGCACTACGCGAAGCGGACGGGGAAGCTGAAGCGTGTTGGATAGACCGATGTCGACGGGAAATGCAGCGGGGCGCACCCGCCCCGCTGCGGATCACACGGAGCACACCATGACCACCGAAGCGGAGCGGATCACGGGAGCCGGGTCGAGCACCCTCGACCTGGCCTTCCGTCCCCTTGACCTCGAGCGCGACCTGGCGGCGATGGTCGATCTCGAGAACCGCAGCCACGCTGCGGTGGGGATCGAGGACCGAACCACCCTCGCCGACCAGCGCAACTGGCTTTCACCCACCCCGCACTTCAACCCGGCCCGTGACGTCACCATCGCGACCGTCGACGGCGGTATGGTCGCCTGGGGCGAGATCGCCTGGATCGACACCCGCGACGGGCTGCGCGAGTACCGCCTGGGCGGCTGCGTCGACCCGGCATGGGAGCGGCGCGGCATCGGTGCACGCCTGCTCGACTGGCAGGAGAACCGGGCCCGGGAGCTGGCCGCGTCGCAGGAGACGAACCATCCACGCGTCTTCGGCACGTGGATCCCGGAGGTGCGAGAGGGGAAGCGCGCCCTCTTCGGGGGTCGCGGCTACGAGCCGGTCCGCTACTTCTTCGAGATGATTCGTCCCGGCCTCGAGGAGGTCGACGTCCCGGCCCTGCCAGCGGGGGTCGAGATTCGCGCGGCGGACGAGGCACAGGACCGGCGCATCTGGGAGGCCGATGTCGAGGCATTCCGGGACCACTGGGGCGGTGCCGACGTGTCGGAGGAGCGCTACCAGCGGGATCTCCTCGACCCGAACCGGGATCGCTCCCTGTGGGTGGTGGCCTGGGATGGGGACGAGGTCGCCGGCGGCTCGATCAACGCAATCTACCCTGCGGAGAACGAGGACCTCGAGGTCCCGCGGGGCTGGCTCGACAACGTCTTCGTCCGTCGCCGCTGGCGCCGTCGCGGCCTGGGGGCGGCGCTGGTGGCGCGCTCCCTGGTGACGCTGCGCGAGCGAGGGATGGGCGCAGCGATGCTGGGTGTCGACGCCGACAACCCGACCGGTGCGCTGGGTCTCTACGAGCGCGCCGGTTTCGAGGTCCACCGCCAATCGGCGGCGTACCGCAAGCCCATGGAGATGGAGTCATGAGCAGGAGACCAACGGCGGCGGCTCCGGTGTCCCGCACCCCTGATCGCGCCGCGCTGGCGCTGGCGTTCCGGAGCTGGCGAGGCGCCAGCGACGCGGAGGCGATGGCCGCGCTGGCCAACGCAGCAAACCGCGCCGATGGTGAGGACCAGCTGGTGCTCGCGTCGGAGCTCGCCAACTTCTTCAAGCGTGACGACGAGCAGTTCCACGTGGCCCGCGACCTGGTCA
The DNA here is from genome assembly GCA_963805305.1 of uncultured Chloroflexia bacterium. Taxonomy (GTDB): domain Bacteria; phylum Chloroflexota; class Limnocylindria; order QHBO01; family QHBO01; genus CAVXEH01. The sequence goes on along the minus strand of CAWDTM010000003.1, from coordinate 691,285 downwards.
TCGTCGAGCACGGAGGCTCGCTCGTCGCCTACGGCTGGACGAACTGGGTCGACACGACCGATGGCTTTCGGGAGCACCGCGTGGGCGGCTACGTTCACCCGGACTGGCTGGAGCGGGGCATCGGGAGCGCGCTCCTCGGACGGCTGGAGGCGCGTGCTCGCCAGATCGCCGGCGAGCAGCCCCCGGGTCTGCCGCGGATCTATGGCACCTGGGCGGACGAGCACCGGGATGCCAAGCGCGCGTTGATCGAGAAGCGCGGCTACCGGGTCGCGCGCTCGTTCTACGACATGCGCCGGGACCTGTCCGGGCCGATCCCCGCGGTTGCGCTCCCGGACGGGATCGAGCTGCGGCCGATGTCGCGCGACCACGGGGCGCTGCGGCGCCTGTGGCGAGCCGATGTCGAGGCGTTTCGTGATCACTGGGGCGGCTTCCCCGACACGGAGGCTGCGTTCGAGACGTGGATGAGCGAGGAGGATTTCGACCCGTCGCTCCACGTCGTCGCCTGGGACGGCGACGAGATCGCAGGTGCCTCCGTGAACGCCATCTACCGCAAGGACAACGCCGAGTTCGGGCGGAGGCATGGCTGGCTCGAGAGCGTCTTCGTCAGGCGCCCGTGGCGTCGACGCGGCCTGGCCGCAGCCCTCGTGGCGCGGGCGCTCGAGGTTCTCCGGGAGGCCGGGATGGAATACGCCATGCTGGGCGTGGACGCGGACAATCCGACCGGGGCGGTGGGCGTCTACGAGCGCGCCGGCTTCGCGGTCGTCAAGCGCTCCTGGGGGTATCGCAAGCCAATGGAGGGGTTCGCATGACGAGCGGTGCGCTGAGCGCTCCGGCGGGGATGCCCCCGGGAACGCCCGGGGTTCCGGACCCGCCGGCCATCGCCGGCCTGCGGTTCCGTGGCCTGGTACGACCGGCCGACATCGGCCGGGCGGTGGACACCGCGAACCTCGCTGCCGAGGCGGACGGGGTGGAGGAGCACGAGACGCCGGAGGAGTGGGCGAACTTCCTGGAGCACGACTCGCGCCGCGACCCTGACCGCGACATCCTCCTCGCCGAGGTGGATGGGACGCTGGTGGGCTTCACCATCGGCGGCTGGGAGCTGGATAACGACGGCGGACACAACTACGCGGTGTGGGGTGCCGTGCACCCGGACTGGCGGCGGCGCGGTCTGGGTGGTGCCCTTCTGCGGTGGACCGAGGCACGCCAGCGACAGGTCGGCGCCCTGCACGACCCCGCGGTGGCCAAGCGGCTCGAGAGCTGGGCGTTCACCCAGGAGCGGTCGCGGAACGCCCTGCTGGCGTCGAACGGCTACACGCCGATCCGGTACTGGTTCCAGATGGACCGCGCATCCCTGGACGACCTGCCCGAGCCGGCGTTCCCGGAAGGCGTGGAGCTCCGACGGGTGCGCGACGAGGACCTGCGCCAGATCTTCGAGGTCGAGGTGGAAGCCTTCAGCGACCACTTCGGCGGGATCGACGACACGCCCCAAGCCTTCGTGCGCATGGTCAACGACCCCCGGCGCGACTCGGCGCTGTGGGTCGTGGCCTGGCACGGGGAAGAGATCGTGGGCCAGTCGCTGAATCGCATCAACCACGCGGAGAACGAGGCGCTGGGCCTGCACCGCGGCTGGGTCAACGCGGTGGGGGTGCGGCGCGCGTGGCGGCAGAAGGGGATCGGCCGGGCCCTGGTGGCCGAGAGCCTGCGGGTCCTGCGGGACGCCGGTGCTGAGAGCGCGCGGCTGGGGGTGGACGCTGAGAACCCGCACGGCGCCCTGGGGCTCTACGAGTCCGTGGGGTTCAGCGTGGTCCAGAAGGGTCGCATCTACCGCAAGCCGCTCCTGAGCGGAACCGCGGCGCGCCCAGCGGAGCTGCGGGCCGAGTAGGCCGGACGGCCGGACCGATCACGATCGGGGAGTGGGACCGAGTACCCGATCGCGCACCTCGTGGTAGTAGTCGACCACCTGCTCGGTGACCTGACGCCACGAGTACTCGGGCGCGCGCGCGCGCCCGGCTTCGCCCATCTCGTTGCGGAGCTCCGGATCGCGGGCGAGGGCGTACAGCGCCGCTGCGAGCTGCTTCTGGTTCCGCGGCTCCACGAGGAGCCCCTGGACGTTGCGCTGGACCACCTGCTTGTAGCCGTGGATGTCCGAGGCCACGATGGGGACGCCGGCGGCCATGGCCTCCAGCAGCACGATGCCGAAGCTCTCCTGCCCGGTGGAGGGCGCGCAGAAGATGTCGGCCGATGCGAGGTACCGTGCCTTCTCCTCGTCGGTCACCCGACCCAGGAACTCCACGTCGCGGATCTGGCGCAGCCCCACGAAGCGGCGGTACTCCCGCAGCTTGGGTCCCGCGCCCAGGACCAGGAGCCGCGCGTCCACGTGGCGCTTCCGGAGTCGGTGGTAGGCACGGAGCAGGTGGATCAGCCCCTTGCGCTCCTCGAGCCGCCCGATGAAGAGGATGTTGAGGGACCCGTCGCGCAGCTCGTCGCGCGGCTCGGCGTTGGCGTACATCTCCAGGTCGACCCCGTTGGGGACGATCCGGTACTCACCGGGGAAGTAGCGGTTGATGAAGTGCCGGGCGGCGCCCGAGACGGCGATGCGCCCGTCGAGCCGCCGCGCGAGATGCGAGCCCCAGCGCTGACCCACCCAGTAGCTGGGCGAGAAGCCGCCGAACGCGTGGAAGGTTGCGATGTTGATCGTCTTCGACTGGTCCAGCACGGTGGGTGAGAGGAACGGCACGAACGGCTCGTGGAAGTGGAGGATGTCGAACGCGTGCTCCTCGAGCATCCGCCGTGCCCGCTCCTTGAACCGCCAGCTCAGCGTCACGCGGCCGATGCTCCCGTTGGCGGGGAACGCGAATCCGGTGCCGAAGCGGATGATGCGCCCCTCGCTCTCCCGTTCCTTCCCGTACTTGCTGGTGATGATCCACGCATCGTGGCCCAACCGGCGGAGCTGCTCGTACTGGTTGCGGATGTGGTCGTTGACGCCGCCCGGGTGCGGGTAGCCGTACGGGCTGACGAGCGCGATCTTGAGCGGCGGCCTCTGGTCCGCCGCGGGCGCTGGCCGCGCGGCAGAGACCGCTTCTTCGGAGGTCATCGCCATTCTCCGGTGGGGCGAAGAGTATGCCGGAGGTGCCGCCCCTTGGCGAACAGCTGGCGCCGGTAGACATCGACGTTGTGCCAGGCACTCCAATGACTGCCGGCGGGTTCCGTCGTCCCGGAAGCCAGGGCCGCCCGGAACTCCTCCGTGGTGGTGCCTATGAACCAGGTCCAGGCCGTGCCGATCCCCTCCAGCACGTGCGCATCTGAACCGCCGGTGGCCGGGAGGTGAAGGGTCGCGGCGTTCAGCCGTCGCCGGGCCGCGTCCCGGGACCGGCCTGCCGCGGACGGGTTGAGCAGCTCGATCCCGTCCAGGTGCCGTGCCGGGTCTGGCTCCGCGGCCAGCATGCGCAGGCTGCGCGCGCCGATGCTCGGGGTCAGCGGGGCCAGCGCATGGGGGACGATGGCTATCCCGCCGGCCGCGTGAATTCGCTCCACCGTCTCCTCCAGGGGACGAAGGGCCGGGATTCGCTCGGTGACGAAGAGCGCCAGCAGGTGTCCGCGGCGAGTCGTGATCTCCTCTCCCACGGCGAGGTCGAAGTGGTAGTCGCCCGCGGCATGCAGCTCCCGGGCGCGAAGGGCTCCGTCGATGCGCTCGTGGTCGGCGATCGCGACGGCGTCGAGGTCCGTCCGTGTCTCGATCCAGTCGAGCACGGCCGCCACGGAGGCGGTCCCGTCCGAGTACAGGGTGTGGATGTGCATGTCCGCCTTGCCGCGCGGCCCGCCGTTCCGGGGCAGCCTGGTCATGAGCTCGACGGCTCCGCGCGCGGCATGGCTCGCTGGTCAGACCAGATTGGCTGGAACGCGCCCCACCACTGCTCGGGTGCCTCCCCAATGGCTTCCTCGAACCGACGCGCGACGGCGGCCATCAGCGTCCGGGCGTCCGCGCGTCGGTCTCCGGTCCGCTCCACGTCGACGCTCCACGCCCGCGCCCGGAAGTGGTCGGGGCCGGTGCGCAGGCAGGAGGCGACGATGAGCGGCCGGTTGGTCAGCAGCGCCAGCGCCGCCGGGCCAGCCGGCAGGGTGGTCGGGTGCCCGAAGAGCGTTTCCGCGATCCCGTCGCCCCCCAGGTCACGGTCAGCGACGAGCGCCACGACCTCTCCGCGCCGAAGGGCCTCGATCATCGGCCGCCGGGCGCGCGAGAGCGGAATCACCTGGATCCGCCCGGCCCCGCGCCGCGTGTGGATGAACTCGTACAGCTCCGGCGGTTCGATCTCCTCGACGGGTGCGGTCGCGCGAATGTGGTGCTCCGCGACGAACGTCCCGTACGGCTCGAAGTTGCCCAGGTGTGGCACGGCGATCACGACGCCCGCCCGGAGGACCGGCTCCCACCGGTCCCACTCCCAGACCTCGAGGTGGTCGGCCATCCCATCCGGCGGGTAATGGCGCACGCGTACCAGCTCCAGGTAGTAGCGGGCGTGCTCGATGAACGCCTGGCGCACCAGGCGATGGAGCGCCGGCCCGTCCGCCGGCCGGCCAGTGGCGGCCGAGACGCGCCGAAGGTTCTCCGTGACCAGCGCCCTGCGATCAGCTGCGAACCGGTGCCAGGTGCGGCCCGCCACGTCGGCGATCGCGTAGCCGACCGGAGCCGGCAGGTGACCAACCACCAGGTCGACCAGGGACAGGCTCCAGCGCAGCGCGAGGTGGCGGAGCATCAGTCCGTCACCCGCCCCCAGTCCGTGCCGTCTCTGGCCGCCGCCAGCGCGGCCGCCGCCCAGCCGCGGTCGGCATCGGTCTCAGGCCAGACCGGACGGAACATGTACCACTGCGAGGGATCCTCGCGGATCACCGAACCCAGGGCGTCGGCGAGCGCCTGCGTGGCGCGGTACACCTCGGCCGGCTCCTCGGACGCGCAGCGGATGATGGGCAGCCCCCGCGCCCGGAACCGGTCGTCGGACGTTCGCTGGCAGTAGACGGGGACCATGGGCGCCCCGGTCCGCGCCGAAAGCGATGCGGGACCAAGGGGGAAGGTGGTCGCCTCCCCCAGGAACTCCACGGGGACGTCACCGCGGCGGAAGCCGCCGTCGCAGAAGAGGACCAGGTTCTCACGGGCGCGCAGCGCCTTGAAGATGCCCCGCAGGTTGCGCCAGCCGATCAGGTACAGCCCGTGGCGAGCGCGGATCTGCTTGAGGTGATCGTAGAGCCGACCGTAGGTCGTGTCGTCGGCGACCACGTGGAGGGTCTCGCCGTGCATCTGCAGACCCGGGCCGATCATGTCCATGCCGCCCACGTGGACGGTGCAGATGAGCACGCCGGTGCCGCCGGCCCGGGCCTCGTCGAGGATCTCGATGTTGTCGATGGAGACCAGGCGCGCCGTCGCCTCGGGAGTCAGGTCCGCCATGCGCATCATGTCCGCGAGGTACTTGGCGTACGAGCGGAAGGCACGCCTGGTCGCACGCCCCACCACGGGATCGTCGGGCGGCCGGTCCATGGCCCGCGCCAGGTTGGCCCGGACGACCTCGGTCTTGGCACCCGCCAGGTCGAAGGCCACGTTGCCGGCGGCCACCGCCGCGGGCAGGACCAGCGACCGGGGTAGCACGTTGATGACGCGCTCCCCGGCCAGATAGGCCCAGTGGGTCAGCCGCTCGCGGGTGCGTTCGCCCCCGTCCCGCGATGCCGACCCGGCCTCGATCCCCGGGGCCGTCTCCGCCGTATCGCCGGCCATCGTCGACTGCCCGCTCAGGCGACGCCCACCGAGCTGTCCTTGGGCTTCGCGCTGGCAAGCTTGCGAAGGGTCCGCTTGGTGAGCTGCTCCGTGCCGACCAGGGTCTCGTTGTCGTCGCCACGGATGAAGGCTTCCACCCGCTCCCGGGCCACGTCGTCGTGGATCTGGATGGGCGGGCTCTTCATGAAGTAGCTCGACGGGGCGACCAGGGTTCCCGACAGGCCGCGGTCCAGGCCCAGCTTGAGACAGCGGATGGCATCAGTGATGACGCCGGCGCTGTTGGGCGAGTCCCACACCTCGAGCTTCATCTCCAGATTGAGCGGCACGTCGCCGTACGTGGTCCCCTCCATCCGGATGTGGCACCACTTGCGGTCCTGCAGCCACGGGACGTAGTCCGAGGGACCGACGTGGATGTTCCCTTCCTCGAGCTCGTAGTCGAGCATGGAGGTGACCGCGTTCGTCTTGCTGATCTTCTTGGACTCCAGCCGCTCGCGCTCGAGCATGTTCAGGAAGTCCGTGTTGCCGCCGAAGTTGAGCTGGTAGGTCCGGTCGATGCGCACGCCACGGTCCATGAAGAGGCGCGTCAGGACCCGGTGGGTGATGGTGGCGCCGACCTGGCTCTTGATGTCGTCGCCGATGACGGGCAGGCCCTTCTCCGCGAAGCGACGCTGCCAGTACGGCTCGCGGCCGATGAAGACGGGGATGGCGTTCACGAAGCCCACGCCCGCCTGGAGCGCCTGCTCCACGTACCACTTCGTCGCCTCCTCGCTGCCCACCGGCAGGTAGGAGACCACGACGTCGACCTTGCGCTCCTTGAGGATGCCGACCACATCGGCCGTTGGTCCGGGCGCCTTCTCGATCACCTGGGAGAGGTACTTGCCCAGGCCGTCGTGGGTCATGCCGCGATCCACGGTCACGCCGATGTGCGGCACGTCCATGAACTTGAACGTGTTGTTCTGGCCGCGGAAGATCGCCTCCGAGAGGTCCTTGCCGACCTTCTCCTTGTCGACGTCGAAGGCGGCCACGAACTCGATGTCGCTGATGTGGTAGCCGCCCAGGTTGACGTGCATCAATCCGGGGATGAAGTCGCCCTGCTTCGCGTCGGCGTAGTAGTAGCGCCCCTGCACCAGGCTGCTGGCGCAGTTGCCGACCCCCACGATGGCGACCCGGATCTTCCCGTCGGTCGGGCGCTTCGGGTTCCCGGCGCTCTTACCGTTGCTGCTGGCCACTGGCTCCTTCATCTCCTTCCCACGGTTTCACAGAAACCGCATGCTCAACCATACCGATGTGTCGCGTGGTTCGTGTTGCCCGGTCGGGCGGCGCCGTCAACCCTGGGTCGAGGTGAGCCGCCAGACGTACCAGATGCGTTGTGCCGTGGTCGCCACGGTCAGGATCCCAATGATCCACAGGACGGCGACCAATGCGATGCCGAATCCGAACCCGGCGAGGAGCAGTCCGGCCACGATGAGCACGATTCGCTCCGGCCTGGGTGCGAGTCCGATGGCGGCCGTCAGGCCGATTCCCTCGGCACGGGCCCGGGCGTAGCTGACCATGAACGAGCCGGCCAGCGCCACGAGCGCGGCGATGACGGGCCAGGTCGGCGACGCCCCGCCAAGGAAGTAGGCGGCAACGCCCATGTAGAGGATCGCCTCTGCCGCGCGATCGAGCGTCGAGTCCAGGAAGCTCCCGAAGGCGGTCTCGCCCCCGGTCGCCCGGGCGAGGGCGCCGTCGACCGCGTCGAGCAGTGAGCCGGCGGTGAGGATCACCGCGCCGGCCACCAGCCCGCCGAAGCCGATCACCACCGCCGCGACGATCACGATGAAGAACCCGATCACCGTCACGGTGTTCGGCGTGATGTGCAGCCGCAGCGCCATCCGCACGATGGGTGCCAGGACCGACCGTGTCGCGTCCTTGATCCACGGCGGGACGAGCGAGCCGCCGCGCGCGAGGTCCTGCGCCTGCTCCCGGCTAGTGGACATCCGCCACCTCCCCTCCTGCCGGAGGCCGCTCAGCGACCCCGATGCCCGACGTGCCGCCGATGAGCCGACCCTCCGCCTCCCGAAGCTCCTCGAACGCCGCGAGGCGCAGCCGGCAGATCACGGTGCGGCCCTGGCGATCCGTGTCGATCACCCCGGCGACCCGCAGGATGCGCAGGTGCCAGCTGATGAGCGGCTGCGAGAGGCCGACATGCGAGGAGAGCTCCGTGACCGGCATGGGTCCAAGCTCCGCCAGCAGCCCAATCACCCGCAGCCGCGTCTCGTCGCCCAGCGCCCGGTAGAGGGTGCGTAGGCGTCGGAGGTCGCGGTGGGCCGGAAGCTCTGCGTGAACGGTCATGCGCAAGCAACTCTTTATGAAACGGGAATTTATATAAGCCGTCGCTTATGTTACGAGTCGTCGGAGCCGGCGTCAATACCGCGCCGGACCTCGGCCCTCGCGGGTGGCCGTATCGGCGCGGGGCCGTGCTAGAGTCCCGGGCGTGACGAGCTCAACGCCGGACGCCCTGTGGTCGTCTCGGGCGGTCCGGCTCCTGCACCCGGCAGCGGTCGTCTGTGAACGGGTGCGCCGGCGCGGCGGGGCCGGGTCGGGGCTGGAGGGGGTTGATCTCACCGTCGCGGTCGGGGCTCGTCTGCTCGTGGCGGCCGAACCGGACGCTGCCGGATCCCTGCTGCTGCGGGTCCTCGCCGGGCTCGCCCATCGCGACGGGGGCCGGATCCGGATCGCCGGGCTCGCGCGACCGGATGCGTCGCCGCAGGGCTGGGGCCGACGCATCGCCTTCGTGGGACCCGAGACAGGCCTCTACCCGTGGATGTCGGCGGCGGAGACGCTGGACCTTGCCGCCCGGCTCGCGCTCCTCGACGCGGTGACCGCCCGTCGCCGCATCCGCGAGGCGGTGGACCGCTGGGGCCTGGGAGTCCATCTCGATCGGCCCATGCGGCGCATTGGCCTGGCCCACCTTCAGCGGACGGCCATGGCCGCGGCCCTCCTGGGTGACCCCGAAGTCGTCCTCCTCGACGAGCCGCTGCGGGCCGTGGATCCGGACGAGCGCGTGCACCTGCTGCGCCTGCCGGGTGAGCGACGGACCGTGCTGCTCGCGAGCCGCTACCCCGCCAGCGAGACGGGCAGCGTGAACCAGGTCGCGCTGCTCCGTGGTGGCCGGGTCGCCGTGCATGCATCCGTCCTCGACCTGGAGCTGCGGCGGCTGCCGCTCTCGCATCGCGGCATCGCGGCGCTGGCCGACCAGCGGCAGCGTGAGCGCGCCCGGGATCGACCCGGCGCCGACCGGGTGAGCGCCTGATGCGGGGCGGGACGCTGACCTGGATGGCCGTTCGGGAGCTGTGGATCAGCTTCCGCTTCCTGGCCCTGCTGGCGCTCGGCCTGGTTGGCGGGCTGCTCGCCACCGCCGTGCGAGCCTCCCTCGCCGACGGACAGGCACTCCTTGCGGGTGGCATCGCCGGCGCGGGGATCGCCGGCGCGGGGATTGGCGCCGTGGCGCTTGCCACGGAGCGGCGCACGGGACGGCTCGCATGGCTCGCCGTTCGCTCCGTGCCGCGCTCGGCCGCGCTGCTGACCTGGTTCGTGTCGCTCGCGCTGCCACTGGTCGTGGGGCTGGCCGTCTCGGGCCTTCTCGGCTGGATCGTCGTGGGCAGCCCCTCGGCACCGCCCATGGACGGGCCCGCCTTCGCGGCGCTCGTTACGGCCGCGGCGTCCACCGCCGTCGAGGGCCTTGCCGTGGCGCTCCTGGCCGGCACCCTGCTGCGGCCGATCCCCGCCGCCATCCTCGCGATGGTCGTCACCGCGGCGCTCCTCGGAACCGGCCTGGTCGTCGTCGTCGAGCCGCCGGTTCTTCCGGCTGCCGGCCTGGGACTTCTCGCCAATGCCCAGACGTTGCAGCGGCCCTTCTCCGACGGACTGCAGGCCATGGGAACGGCGCTGGCAGCAACCGGGGTGGTGCTCGCCGCGGCAGCTGCCGCCCTGTCCCGCGTCGACCTGTGACAGCCACCGACCGTCCGACCGTCGACCTCCACCCGGCCGCGGCCTGGGCGGTCCTGGTCACCGTCTCTCTGGGGGTCCTCATCGCCGGGGCCGAGCTCATGGTGGTTGCCATCGCCCTCCCGTCGATCGTCGCCGACTTCGGCGGCTGGAGCGATCTCTCGCGGGCGTCGTGGATCGTGAACGCCTACCTCGTCGCCTTCGTGGTTGCCATGCCACTCGCCGGACGGGCCGCCGACCTGTGGGGCGCCCGCAGGCTGTACCTCGTGGCACTGCTCCTGTTCGCGGCAGGAAGCCTGGGGAGCGGCCTGGCCCCGCTGGCGGGCTCCGACGGCGGGATCGCCTGGCTCATCGGCTGGCGCACCGTCCAGGGTCTTGGTGGCGGGGCTATGGTTCCTCTCTCGCTGACCATCGCAGCACACATCTTCGGCGGCCGGACGCGGGCGGTGGCCCTGGGGGTCGAGGGGGCGGCGACCTTCGTGGGCATGGCCGTCGGGCCGGCCTACGGCGCGTGGGTGCTGCTGAACGTCAGCCTTCCCATCCCGGGGCTGACCATCCATCCGTGGCAGTGGATCTTCCTGCTCAACGTCCCCATCGCGATCCTCACCCTGCTCGCCATCTACGTCGTCGCTGGCGGTATCGAGACGCCGCGCCATCCCGGCGGCCTGGACCTCGTGGGTGCCCTCGTCGCGTCCGTGGCGCTGGTGGCCGGCATCGGCGCCTTGAGCGAGGCGGGATCGCGCGGCTGGGGCGACCCGATCGTGCTGGCCGGCCTGGGCGCGGCGGGCCTTGGCCTGCTGGTCTTCGTCGTCTTCGAGCGCCGATCACGGGCGCCGCTCGTGGACCCCCGCCTCTTCGCGAGCCGGCCGTTCTCGGCCGCCAACGCGGTGAGCCTGCTGACCGGGTACACCCTGGCCACCGCCATCATCGGCGGACCGGTCTTCGTGAACCGGGTCCTCAACGGTGGAGCGGAGGAATCTGCCGTCGCGCTCAGCGCGCTGACGGTGGCGATCGCGGCGGGCGCCATCGTCGGAGGCCTGGTCACCGCGGTCAGCGGCGAACGACCGGTGACCGTGCTTGGCGTGGCGATGACCGCGCTCGCGCTGTGGTGGACCCTCGACTGGGGAACGGGCACCGATCTCGCCCGCCTGGTGCGGGATCTCGCGATCTTCGGCGCGGGGTTCGGCCTGACGGTCTCACCAAGGGCCACCGCCGCTGTGGCGGCGGCAGGGTCCACCGCCTACGGCGTCGCCAGTGCCCTGCTGCAGATCACGCGCACGGTGGGGATGAGCGTGGGGCTGGCCCTGCTGACCAGCATCGGCCAGAGCCGCATCGACGAGCTCACCGCGCTGATCGACGACCCGGCTCGCCGCGACGCCCTGGTGCGCAGCCTTGGCCACCCCGAGTTCGTGGGCGTGGATCCGCGTGCCTCGCTCCTGCTGACCGACCTCCTGGAGCGATGGTCCCGGACCGAGGCAGCCGACGTGCTGCGCCTCGTGCTCGCGATCGCCCTGGGAGTCGCGGTGGCGACCCTCATCCCGGCCATCGTCGTCGGTGCCCGCCCGGAGCGGCCGGCCCAGCCGGCCACGCAGACTCCGGCACCGGTCTTCAGGCGACCGGATCCGCCACCACGATGAACTCGCCCCAGTTGCGGTTGAAGCCCTGGCTGGTCTGCAGGGTGAGCCGTTCGTGGTCCGCGGGGCTCGTCCAGAAGACCCCCTGGCTGCAGCCGGGGGCCGCGTCCTTGAGCGCCAGCGGCTCGAGGTTGGCGGGCATCTTCGGCTCGCGGGTGTCCGGGCAGCTCACGTTGGGATGGACCTCCGTCACCCGGTAGACCAGCACCTGCCCGTCGGACATCAGGACCTTGATCTCCGCGCCCAGCTGGACGTTCCAGAGCGGAAGGAACATGCCGCGACGGGCGTGGGCGAAGATGTAGGCGTTTCCGCCGCGTCCCGGCTCCTGCCCGCCGCACAGGATCCAGGCGTCGTACTCCGGGGGGAAGCCGCACTGCGCGGCCGTCGTTGCCTCGTGCACCTTGATGTTGATGCCGATGGAGGCGATCTGGAGCTGGGTCGCCACCCAGCGCGGGTCCGGCGTGGCGCTTGCCGTGGGCGAGACCGATGGCGTCGCCTCCAGGCTCAGCAGCGATGGCACCGCGGTCGGCGCGGGCGATGGGCTGCGGGTGGGTTCGCCGATGGGAGGCAGGCTCGATCCGGCCGTTCCCTGGTCGAGGTTCAGCTGGCCCGCGATAATCAGGACCGCTCCCACGACGGCGAGCAGCAGTGGAACCACGAAACCGGGTGTCAGGAGGCGACGCACGGACGGGAGTCTAGCAACCGATGACCGAGACTGATCCTGAGCGAGCCCTGGAGCGTGCCGTGGAGGCGCTCGCCGGCGGCCCGGCAGGGATCCTCACCGACCTCGACGGGACCCTGGCGCCCATCGCGGCCATGCCGCACGCGGTGCACCCTGTCGCCGCCGCGCTCGAGGCGCTGGGGCTCCTTGTCGATCGCCTCGCGGTGGTGGGTGTCGTCACCGGACGGGCGGCGGCGGACGCGCGCGGAATCCTGGGCCCCGTCGGGCAGCGCCTGCTCGTGATCGGCAACCACGGGCTGGAGTGGCTGGCGCCGGGTGCCGCCGCGCCGGACCTGACCCCGGCGCTCGTGGCGGCCAGGCGCGCGGTGCGCGCGGCGCTCGAGACCCTCGGCGATGGATTGGGGACGGGCGTCCGGGTCGAGGACAAGGGGATCTCGGCGACGATCCACTTCCGGGGTGCCTTCGACCCTGCCGCCGCCGATCGGGCGATCACCGCCGCCCTCGCACCCGTGGTCGGTGGCGGGCTCGAGCTGCGGCGGGGCCGGATGGCACTCGAGCTGCGGCCCGTTGGCCTGGGCGACAAGGGGAGCGCCGTGCGGGCGGTGGTCGCCCGGCATGGGCTCCGCGGGCTGCTCGTGGCCGGCGACGACGTGACGGACCTGGATATGTTCCACGCGGCACGGACGATGCGACGGAACGGGGAGCTGCGCGTGGCCGTGATCGGGGTCGGCGGCGGTCACGAGGTGCCGGCCGACGTCGCCGAGGCAGCAGACGTGGTCCTGCCTTCCCCGCAGGAGATGGCCGTCCTCCTTGCCTCGCTGGCGCGGTCGCTCAGCGCTTTGGCCTGACGGCGCGCGACCCCGCGCCCGGCGGGCGCGCCCGCGGGCCGGTGCCGGCGGCGATGCGTCCGAGGTCCTCGAACTGGCGCCGGAGCCACCATCGCACGTCCTCCCGTTCGACGCCCGTCCGCAGCCGCTCCAGCCGCTCCCGCCGCTCCTTCCGGGGCATGGCGAGCCCCCGGGCCAGTGCATCGGCGGTCCCCACCAGGTCGGCGGGGGCCACCGCCAGGACGCCATCGGCCATCTGGTCGTAGGCGCCGGCGGTCTCCGACAGAACCAGGACGGCATCCCGCTCGCTCACCACGACCGCCTCCTTGGCCACCAGGTTCATGCCGTCGATGAGCGGGTTGACGAGCACGAGGTCCGCGATCGAGAGGCCGGCCAGGGCCTGCGCGTAGTTGTTCTCGTAGAAGATGCGCACCACGGGGCGACCGGCCCGCGAGAAGCGGGCGTTGAGCCGGTCCGCCGCATCGGTCACCTGGCGTCCGTAGTCGCGGTACTCGCGGATGCTGGTCCGGGACGGGACCAGGAAGGCAAGGAAGGTGACCCGTCCGCGCAGTGACGGCTCCCGGTCCATCAGCGTTTCGAAGGCCGCGAAGCCGCGGAGGATGTTCTTCGACGGCTCCATCCGATCAACGCGGACGATGACCTGCTCTGCCGCCTGGGCAAGCAGGTCCTCCGCGCGCCGACGCGCCGCCCGGGAGGTCGCGGCTCGCCGGGTGGCCGCCACGTCGATGCTGATCGGATAGGCGCGCACGTAGGTCATCCGCCCGTCGCGGATCACCGTCTGCCGGCGATAGTCCACCGTCGCCTCGGGGATGAAGCTCTCGACACTGCGCAGGAAGTTGTGCGCGTAGCGCGCGGTGTGGAAGCCAACGACGTCGTTGGCGAGCAGCCCCCGGCAGATCGCCTCGCGGATCACCGGTGGCATGACCTGCCAGATGGACGACGGCGGCCACGGAATGTGCGTGAAGTGGCTGAGCACGGCGTCGGGTCGCGCGGCCCGGATCGGCTCCGCCGCCAGGTAGAGGTGGTAGTCGTGGAGCATGATCCGCGGCCGGGGGTCGCTGCCGGGGACCTCGTCGAGGACCGCGCGCGCGAAGGCCTCGTTCAGGGGCACGTAGCCCTCGTGCCAGGCGCGCATCGTCGCGGTCCCGACCATGGGCCGCTCCGGGAGGTTCCACATCTCGTGCTGGAGGAACCACAGCAGCGGATTGGCGATGACGTTGTAGGCGGCCTCGAACGTCGCGCGCGATACGGTCGCGAACCGCAGCCGCAGGTCGTCGCCGGGAGCTGCCGCGTCGAGCAGCGCCTGGTCCTTCGCGGCGCGCCGGTCTGCCTCGCCCATGGCGGCCGCGACCCAGGTCAGCGGCACCTGCCCACCGACCTGGGAGAGGGCGGTCACGACCCCGCCCGAGCCGCGCCGCGGCCGGAGCGAGCCGTCCGCCGCGGCGCTGAAGTTGATGGGTCCCCGGTTCGCGGCGAGGATGAGCCGGCGCCCATCCAGGAGGCGCCGAGCGGCAGCCTCCAGCTGAGAGGATGGTGATGGGGTTCCGGCTCCGGCGTCTCGCTGGGCGCCGTGCGGCCTTTGGGCCATGACCCTAGAAGATCGTTCCCAGCGTCCGCTGCAGCAGGCTCAGGATCGTGTCGGGGAAGAGGCCCAGGACCAGGACGCCGGTCACCGACAGGGCGAGCCCCAGGTTGCCCGTCAGCGCGTTGTCGATGGGCGCGGGGTCGTCCTCCGGCTCGCGCATGTACATGGTCACGACGATCCGAAGGTAGTAGAAGGCACCCAGCGCCGCGTTGAGGACGATGGCCACCGCCAGCCACGCCAGCCCGGCGTCGACGGTGGCGATGAGCACGTAGAGCTTGGCGAAAAAGCCGACCGTCGGCGGGATGCCGGTGAGCGACAGCATGAGGATCGCCATGGCCGCCGCCAGCCAGGGTGCGCGGCGCGCCAGGCCGGCGAAGCTCGAGATGCCGCCATAGCGGTGCGTGTCGCGCTGGAGCATTCCCACCACGGCAAAGGCCGCGATGTTCATGACGCTGTAGCCCAGGAGGTAGAAGAGGACGGACTCGATCCCCTGGGTGGCCACCGCGCCGGTGCCAGCCGCGAAGGCCACCAACCCGGCCAGGATGTACCCGGTGTGGGCGATGCTCGAGTAGGCGAGCATGCGCTTCACGTTGGACTGGGTCAGCGCGACGATGTTCCCGCCGGTCATGGTCAGCACGGCAATGACGGCCATGATCGCAAGCCAGTCCGCACGAATGGTGCCGAGACCATCCACGAAGATCCGGATCAGGAGCGCGAACGCCCCCAGCTTGGGGCCGACGGAGAGGAATCCGGTGATGGGGGTGGGGGCGCCCTGGTAGGCGTCGGGGGTCCAGTAATGGAACGGCACCGCGGCGGCCTTGAAGGTGGCGCCCACCGTGAGGAAGCCAATGGCGACCAGCAGCCCGGGCGACGTGCCGCGGGTGGCGAGCGCGGTCGCGATCCCGCTCAGGTGCGTCGTCCCGGTGAGCCCGAAGGTCCAGCTGATGCCGAAGAGCAGGATCGCGCTCGCGAAGCTGCCGAGGAGGAAGTACTTGAGCCCGCCCTCGTTGCTGTAGCGATCCGTCTTGTGGAACCCGGTCAGGACGTAGCCCGGCATGACCATCAGCTCCAGGCCCACGAAGAGGGTGATCAGATCGCTGGCGCTGGCCAGGGCGAAGAGACCCATCAGGGCGAAGACCAGGATGGCGTTGAACTCGCCCAGCGGCAGGCGGCGAACCCGCAGGTAGGACGGACCGAACAGCGCGGACAGGACCCCGATTCCCACGGCCACGCCCTTGATGAAGAGCGACAGGTTGTCGACCCGGTAGAAGCCGGAGAAGACCAGGTTGCCCGGGGTGTCCCAGACGATGGGCAGGCTCACGCCGGTGAGCACGAGCCCGACGATCGTCAGCGGGGTGAGGATCCACTTGTGGTCGCGGCGCAGGAACAGGTCTGCGGTGATGATCACGAGCGCGGTTGCCGCCAGGATCAGCTCCGGCAGGAGCGGGAAGAGCTCGTTGAAGTAGTCCATTTCCTAGCGCCTCACCACGGCAGGGTCAGGCCGGTGAGGCCGCCTGCTCCGTTGACCGCGTCGATGATTCGCTGGGCCGGAGCATCAGTCAGGTGCAGCACCAGGCCCGGGAAGACCCCGAGACCCACGACGAGGACGATGAGCGGCGCAAGCGCCAGCCACTCGTTGCGGTTCATGTCCGTCAGCGTGGGCCAGAAGCGGCGCATCCAGTCGGACGGCACGGTGAAGAAGACGCGCTGGAACATCCAGAGCATGTAGACCGCCGAGAGGATCACGACGACGGTGGTGGCCGCCGCCACGTAGCCGTTGAACCGGAACGCCCCCAGCATGACCAGGAACTCGCCGATGAAGCCCGACAGGCCCGGGAGCCCCACGCTGGCGAAGGTGAAGAGGCCGAAGATCCCGGCGTACTGCGGCAGCCGGCCGGCCAGGCCGCCCATATGCGCGATCGACCGGTCGTGCGTCCGCTCGTAGATGACGCCCACCAGCAGGAAGAGCGCTCCCGTCACGATTCCGTGGCTGACCATCTGGAAGACGGCGCCCTGCAGGCCCTGCATGTTGAAGACGAAGACACCCAGCATCACGAAGCCCATGTGGCTGACGCTGGAGTAGGCGACCAGCTTCTTGAGGTCGGGCTGGACCATGGCGACCAGGGCGCCGTACAGGATCGCGACGATGGCAAGGCCGATGATGACCGGCGCGTACGTCTTGGCGGCGTCCGGAAGGAGCGGCACCGCGAAGCGCAGGAAGCCGTAGCCGCCCAGCTTCAGGAGCACGCCGGCCAGGATGATGGAGCCGGCGGTGGGCGCCTCCACGTGGGCATCGGGGAGCCAGGTGTGGAGCGGCCACATGGGCACCTTGATGGCGAAGGCCAGGAAGAAGGCGATGAAGGCCAGGGCCTGCAGGCCGGACGCGTAGCCGAAACCGCGCAGCGCCAGGTAGCTGAAGGTGAAGGTGCCCGAGTCGTTGCCGTGCGCGATGGCGATGGCCAGGATCGCCACCAGCATCAGCAGCGAGCCGACCAGCGTGTAGACGACGAACTTCATCGTCGCGTAGATGCGCCGCGGACCGCCCCAGATCCCGATCACCAGGTACATCGGGATCAGGCTGATCTCCCAGAAGACGTAGAACAGGAAGAGGTCCAGGGACACGAAGACGCCCAGCATGCCCACCATGAGCAGGAGCATGGAGGCGTAGTACTCCTTCACCCGGGTCTGGATGGGGCCGAACGAGTAGAAGATGGCCACCACCGAGAGAACCGTGGTGAGGAGCACGAGGACCGTCGAAATCCCGTCGACGCCCATCGTGTAGCGCATCCCGAAGGCCGGGATCCAGGTGTAGTCCTCGAGGAACTGGAACTCGGCGCCATCGGTCCGATAGCCCAGCAGGGCCAGGCTGAAGCCCAGGCTGACCAGGGCGGCCAGGAGTGCGACCCCGCGGATGGCCCGGTGGTTGTCGCCCGGGATCGCAATCAGGGCGGCGACGCCGATGAGCGGCGTGAAGACGACCAGGGAGAGGATCGGCAGGTTCATTCGTCCAACCCTTCCCGCAGGCCGTGACGCTGTGGACGCCCCGGGGGCGTGTTCGAGCTCGGCTCGGTCATCATCGGAGCGCCACGATGTAGAAGACGAGGACCAGGATCAGGCCGGCGGCCATCCCCAGCCCGTAGTTCTCGATCCGGCCCGTCTGGCCCTTGCGCAGGGCTCCGCCGATCCGGGTGGCAAGCCACCCGGCGCCGTTCACGGCACCATCGATGACCTTCGCGTCGAACCACCACAACGCCTCGCCCAGGAGGACGCCGCCCCGGGCGAAGACGAGCTGGTAGAGGTCATCCACGTAGTACTTGTTGAGGCTCGCGGCGTACATTCCGGGCCCAAGGCCCAGCGGGATGGCGGCCACGAAGCGGCGCGGGGCGCCCGGATCCGTCACGTACCAGCGGTGCGCAAGCCAGATACCGGCCACGCCAACCCCGGCCCCCACCAGGAGCAGCAGGCCGCTGATGCCGAAGAGCTCGAACCCGTGGCCGCCGGCGGTAAGGGAGCCGGCCAGGACGCCGGCCGCCTCGGACTTCTCGAAGACCGGGGAGAGCCAGCCGTGGATCAGGCCCGACTCGGGCGGTATGCCCAGCGCCAGCCCCACCAACGCCGCGGGGATGGCGAGGATCTGGAGCGGCACGACCATGGTCGCCGCGCTCTCGTGGACGTGATGCCAGGCGTCCGCCGGGCCGCGCCAGGAGCCGAAGAAGGTCATGTAGATCATGCGGAACGTGTAGAAGGCCGTCAGGAAGGCGGTGATGATCCCCACCAGGTAGAAGATCAGGTAGCCGCGGCTGAACGTCTCCCCCAGGATCTCGTCCTTGCTGAAGAATCCGGCGAAGAGCGGAATGCCCGACAGGGCCAGCGAGCCGATCAGCATGGTCAGGTAGGTCCAGCGCATCTTCGAGCGCAGGCCGCCCAGGAACCGCATGTCCTGCTCGCCGCCCGATCCGTGGATCACCGATCCGGAGCCCATGAAGAGCAGGCCCTTGAAGAACCCGTGGCTGACCAGGTGGAAGATGGCGGCTGCCCAGGCGCCGACGCCAAGGCCGGTGAACATGTACGCCAGCTGGCTCACCGTGGAGTAGGCGAGCACCTTCTTGATGTCGTTCTGGGTCAGGGCGATGGCCGCCGCGAAGATGGCGGTGAAGATCCCGACGCCGGCCACCATGAACATGGCGGTCGGGGCGTGGGCGAAGATGGGGTTCGAGCGGGCGACCATGTAGACCCCCGCGTTGACCATGGTCGCCGCGTGGATCAGGGCGGAAACCGGGGTGGGGCCCTCCATGGCGTCTGGCAGCCAGACGTGGAGCGGGAACTGCGCGCTCTTGCCGATGGCGCCGGCAAAGAGGAGCAGCGCGATGACGGTGACGGTCAGCTCGCTCTGGGACCCGATCTTGTCGAAGACGCCGGTGAAGCTCAGCGTCCCGAGCGTGGTCCACAGCATCATCACGCCCAGCGCGAACCCGAAGTCGCCAATGCGGTTGACGATGAACGCCTTCTTCGCGGCACCCGCGGCGGAGGGCTTCTTGTACCAGAAGCCGATGAGCGCGTAGCTGCACAGCCCCACCGCCTCCCAGCCCACGAAGAGCATCAGGTAGTTGTCGCCCAGGATGAGCAGCAGCATGCTGAACATGAACAGGTTGAGGTAGGCGAAGAAGCGCCACATCCCCCGGTCCCCGTCCATGTAGCCGATGGAGTAGACGTGGACGAGGAAGCCGACCGTGGTCACGACCAGCAGGAGCATCGCGGTCAGCTGGTCGACGTAGAGGGCGATGTCGATCCGGAAGTCACCCGACCCGATCCACTCGTAGAGCGTCACGTGGTACGTGTTCCCGCCGAAGATCACGTTGACGAACACGATCATGGCCAGGACCCAGGCGATTCCCACCAGCCCGGTTGGCAGCCACCACGAGCGATAGACCGGGCGCGGCTCGCCCGGGGCGACGTGTCCGGCCTGTCCGCGCCCGTCGGCGAGGTCCGGCGGGATGACGCCATCGGCGCCTTCGGAGTTGGCAAGATCGTCCGCGTGCCCGGCATGCGGTGAGGTGCGGGCCTGCTCCTCCTCCGAGGGGATGGTGCGGAAGCGGGATTCGTCGACGACGGCGTGCCCGTCGGGGGCCCCGCCCGTCGTCGGGGCGTGGGCCGTCTCGTGCTCGTCGTGGTCGTGACCGCCATGCCCATGACCGCCATGCGCCGGCACGCGGTCCAGCCGGGACCCGAACACGACCGTGAACAGGAAGCCAACGATTGGCAGCCCGGGGATGAGGATGATGAGCAGGTTCACGACGGCCTACTCCCTGAGGTCGTCGTACTCGTCGACCTCGGGGGTCTGACGAGTGCGGATGATGGCGATCA
Source organism: uncultured Chloroflexia bacterium (assembly GCA_963805305.1). Lineage (GTDB taxonomy): Bacteria > Chloroflexota > Limnocylindria > QHBO01 > QHBO01 > CAVXEH01. Next base: position 671,421 of record CAWDTM010000003.1, on the reverse strand, counting down.
CCAGCGCCAGGCCGACGGTGGCCTCGGCAGCCGCGATGGCCATGGTCATCAGGGCGAAGACGGCCCCCGCGTTCTGGGCGGCGGGCAGGTACGCGTTGAAGGCGACCAGGCTGAGGTTCACGCTGTTGAGCATCAGCTCGATCGAGATGAGCATCAGGATCGCGTTGCGCCGCGCCATGAAGCCAAAGGCGCCTATGCCGAAGAGGATGACGGAGACGATCAGGTAGGCCTGGAGTGATGGCATGGCCGTCAGTTGGCCCGCTCGTCCTCTTCCGGCCGGCGGGCCAGGAAGATGGCGCCGATGATCGCGGCGAGCAGCAGGAACCCGATCAGCTCGAATGGCAGGGCGTACGTCGTGAACAGGACCTCGCCAATGGCCTTCACGGCAACGGTGATGACGGTGGGCGCAGCGCCCCAGTCGGTCGACACCGCTGCCCAGCTGACGAGGCCGATGACCACGACGCTGATGATCACCGCGATGGGCGCCTGGCGGTGGAAGGGGGCGGGGAGGCTCGCATCGCCGGCCTGCGTGAGCATGATGGCGAAGAGGATCAGGACACTGATCGCGCCGAGGTAGATGAGCACCTGTGCCGCGGCGATGATGGGGGCGCCCAGCAGGGCGTACATGCCCGCCAGGGACCCGAAGCAGACCATCATGGCGACCGCGGAGTGGATCACGTTGCGGAGCGTCACGACGGCGAGACCGCCACCGATGATCCCGATGGCGAGCACAACGAAGAGGACGCTGGAGATATCCAGGGCTCGAACTCCCGTGCACAGGACGGAGCTGCGCGAGCGCGCTCGGCTCGCGCTCGATTCTAGCGTACGAGGCGGATTGGTTCGGGCCGGGCGCGTCCTGGGCATGCGTTCCACCGACGTCACCGAACATCGCGTTTAGCCTCCTGCCTGCGCCATCGCGACGTGATGGTGCGTCAATGGCACCAAACGCCGGTTCGGTGGGTCGCGGATGCCCCACGGCGGTCCTTGGACGCTGCTTGGTTGCGCTCGCGTCACCCTGCGTCGGTATCGAGAGCCTCCGGGCCGCGTCCGCCGAAGTTCGGTTGCGCAGCCGTGACATCGGTCCAGACCAAGCGATCTGGCCCATGGTCAGCGGTCGGTATCGCCCTCATCGGTTGCGGGCGGAGCCTGAATGGCAGGAGGCCCGGGCAGCCGGCAGCGCTCGGGACCGCGGACAGCGCTCGGGCCGCCCGGACCGCCAGATCGCGTCGACCGGCCCGTCCGCCATCGGCGACGAACGCGAAGATGGAACCGAATCGGGCGTCGTCTGCGCCATGGTGATCGCGGTGGCCCATACACCGCTCGGGAGGGAGCTTGAGCAGGGAGCTGGTGGAACAGGCGATGCTCGGCAGCCGCGAGGCCTTCAGCGTGCTGGTCGACCGTGCGCACGCACGGCTGGTGGGGACGGCGGGCCTCATCCTGCGCGACCGCGGCTGGGCGGAGGACGCCGCCCAGGACGCCCTGGTGCGCGCCTGGCGCGACCTGCCGTCACTGCGCGATCCCGAGCGGTTCGATGCCTGGCTGCATCGGCTGCTGGTCAACTCCTGCTCAGACCAGCTGCGCCGGCATCGGCATGACCTGACCGATGTCGAGCTGCTGGAGGACCGTGGTGCACAGACCGATGGCGGCTCTTCCACGCGCGGCGTCGACGACCGTGACGAGGTCGAGCGCGGGCTGCGCCGCCTGACCGACGAGCAGCGCACCGTCATCGCCCTGCGCTACTACCTGGGCCTGACCGATGTCGATGTCGCCGCGGCCACCGGCCTGCCGGTGGGCACCGTGAAGTCGCGGATCTTCCGGGCGCTGGAGTCCCTGCGCGCGGCGCTGGCGGCCGAGGCCCGGGGTGCCTCGGCGCACCCGTCGCGGGAGGCACGGTCATGAGCACACGCTTCGATCCGGACGAGCTGCGCGAGCTGGAGCATCGGCTCACGGAGCGCCTCGAGGGGATTGCTCCGCGCCCGCGCGCGGCCGCCGCCGAGCGCGTCCGTGCCGAGATCTCAATGACCACCCAGCGCCGAGGACCGGTGGCATGGTTGCGCGGACGCCTGCCCGCCCTGGCGTGGACGCGGATGGCTGCGGTGGCCGCCGTTGCCGTCGTGGCGCTCGTGGTCGGCATCGCCATCGGCACCTCCGGCGTCTTCCAGGTGGGCAAGAGTCCCCAGCCCACCGCATCCGGCCCGGTCTCCAGCCCGCCGCCGTTCGGCGTGGTCTGGCAGCAGGTGACGATCGAGCCACCGGACACCCGGGGCGACTACGTGGTGCAGGGCGGCTATGCCGGGCCCACTCGCACGGTGCTGGTTGGCCAGGTCGCCGGACCCGCCGCGGATTCGATGGGGCACACCACCCCAGCCGCCTGGTACTCGGACGATGATGTGACCTGGCATCGGTCGCAGGTCATCCTTGCCGAGCAGACAGATCCGCTGGTGACTCCCAGCATCGGGGACCTTTCCGTGGTCTTCGCCGCGGGACAGCACCTCTATGCGTTCGGGGAGGCCGTGGAGACAGGCGGGCCGATCAACGGCACGCACTACTGGTCTGCGCAGTTCGAATCCGCGGATGGTGGCGCAACCTGGGAGGAGCTGGCGCGCGGAACGCCGCCGACCGGCGGCTTCGTCCGCGACGTGACCATCGGCGGTCCGGGATACGTGGCGGTGGGTGATGGCGGCGCCACGCTGGGCGAGAACGCCGGCGTCCGGATCTGGACCTCGACCGACGGGATCAACTGGACGGCCATGGGCGACCCGCAGACGGGCCAGCCTCGCGGGCTGGTCCTTGCCGTCGGAGGCCTGCGTGCCGTTGCCGAGCATGACGGAACGCTGATGGCCGTCGGTACGACCCTGCGCCAGGATGGCACCACGGGTCTCCTCGTCACCTCGACGAACGGCGTCGATTGGCGGCAGCTCGACCTGCCACAGAACGTCGTCCTCGAGGACGTGACGTGGGCGGACGGGACTTGGATCGCAGGCGGCCTTGGCTTCGATAGCGACCTGGCAGGCAAGGTCGTTCCCGCGATCTACCGCTCGCTGGACGACGGCGGCTCCTGGGAAGTGGCTCCGCTCCGTGGCCTCAGCGGCACCCGAGTCTTCTCGGTTGCGCCGGGCAGCATCGGGATGGTCGCGGTGAGCGATGGGCTTCAGCAGCCCGTCGCCTGGACATCGGGCGCGGGCGTGACGTGGGTGGGTCACGCGCTTTCGAACGGTCCGTTCCACGGGGTGCAGCCGGCGCTTGCGCTGACAACGCCGCGGGGCCTCCTCGTCGCAGGCAACGGGCGAAGCGCGAATGGCGACCGCCTGCCCGTCGCCTGGTTCTCGCCTACGAGCCCGAACGCCACTCCACCTCCCGAGCCGGCGAGCGAGTCGGCGACGCCGGCCCCCACGGGCAAACCAACCCCACTGCCGTCCACGTCGCCACTGCCGGAGTCGCCGATCTTCACGACCTGGAGCCGCGTGGACCTGCCCGACCCGGCCCCGGACGAGTTCGGCGGGACGATCACCCGTGGACTGGTCCGGTTCGGAGACCGCTGGATCGCGGTGGGCTTCGTGAACGGGGGCTGCTGCGCCGGGGGCTACTCGGAGGCGACACGCGGCGTGATCTGGACATCGGCGGATGGGGAGCACTGGGCCCTCGTGCCGCCCCAGGAATCTCTGGCGCACGCCCGCATCTACTCCGTCGCGACCAATGGGAAGGCCATCGTGGCGGTCGGCATCGTCGAGGTGCTGGCCGATGATGGCTCGCCCGACCCGCTGCTCCAGCCCGCCAGCTGGTACTCGACCGACGGCACGACCTGGCACCTGGTCGGCAATGCGCCGAGCCTCGCGCTGGTCACCGTGGCGGGAGGCCGGTTTGTGGCCGCCTCCGAGGCGAACCGCATGGTGACCCTCTATACATCCGCGGATGGCCACGCCTGGACACAGGGGTCCGGTATCGGGCCGGGGGGTGCCGGCCCGGCCGCCGACGTGGGCGTGTTCGGCCTCGCCGGACGACCCGATGGCTGGGTTGTGGCCGTGGGGTACGTCAGCGGGCCATCGGCCGGGGGTGAGCTGACCGACAGCGCCACCATCTGGAGCACCTTCGACCCCGAGTCGGGGATCGAGATGACGAGCAACACTGATGGCTCCTGGATGAACGACGTGGCGGCATTGGACGGCGCCTGGATGGCGGTTGGTGCCACGGTTGACGGAACCTCGGTGCTGGGCTGGGACCTGGCCGGCGACGCCAGCCCGTCACGGCCGATGACCATCGAGCAGGACCCTGCTGGCAGCTTCACGGTGGCGCACGTCCTGGCGACGGGTTCAGACGTGGTCGTCCTCGGGACCGGTCCGGATGGGTCGGGCACCGGGAACGTCCCGCGGCTCTGCGTCGAGGTCGGCGCAGCGTGGTACCAGGTGGATGACGCCGGGCTGCTGGCGGCGCGTCCGGACCTCTCAGTTGCCGCCTGGGACGACGCGGGTCAGCGGATCCTGATCCTGGGCACGGGATGGAACGGCCACCCGGCGCCCGTCATGTGGATGGCCGCGCGCTGACGGCGCGTTGTCCACATGACAGATGCGGCCCAGGGTGAGCGTTAGGAGGGCGAAGGCGCCCGGAGCGGCGGCCAGGAGACCCGGACGGGTGACGAATGCGCCGGCCGGGGCGCAGCTGTCATGGGAACGCCGCTTCCCGGTGACGTAAGGCGCCAGCATCGGCCCAACTGTCGTGGATGCGCACGCCGCCGGGGAGTGCGGGGTTGCCGGCGGTCTCGCCAGCCGGTTCGCGCCCCGCGACCCCGCCGACTCGTCAGATGCTTGCCAGGCTAGCGCGGCGGCCCGTTGCAGGCGCTGGAGTCGCCAGATGCTGATGTCAGTAGCACGGGGCGGCTCAACCGGAGCGCCCCGAGCGTCCGGAGCGTCCGGAGCGGCTATTCCACGCTCACCGGACGCCGCTTTCGTGGTGACTGCCTGGCGGGAAGCCGCCTGGCGCTCCTTGCCCGAGCAGGTGACAAGTCGGCGAGCACCGGCAGGCGTGTCACCGGCGAGTCCGGGCGCCAGCGCGCGGCGGTGCGCGGTGCGTTGCCCGGTCAGGCGCGGAGGATGCCGGCCAGCTCGGAGAGGCTGCCGATCCGGATGCAGTCGCGATCGGCGAAGAGGTCGGCGGTGTCGAAGAGGATGGGCGTGATGCCGGCGCCCCGGGCGCCCACCACGTCGAGCGCGTAGAAGTCGCCCACGTGCACCGCGTGGTCCGGCGTGACGGCCATGCGGTGCAGCGCCTCGTCGAAGATGGCCCGATCGGGCTTCTCCGAGCCGACCTCGGCCGAGATGACCAGCGTCTCGAAGAACGGCTCGAGGCCGGCGCTGACGATCCGGTCGCGCAGGTTGGGCTCCGCGTTGGAGATGACGCCCATCCGGTAGCCCGCGTCCTGCAGCCGGCCGAGCGCGCCGGGTACCTCCGCGGGCATATCGCTCCACAGGTTGTCGCGCAGGTGCTCGGCCTCGAAGTCCGCCGCCGCAGCGTGGAGCGCCTCCGGGTCGATGGCCACTCCCGTGGCCCGCACCACCCAGCCGAGGTAGCCGTCCTCGGAGCCGATGTCGCCCGTGCTGTGCACGAAGCCCGCATCGTCCATCTGCCGCTTGGCTCTCAGCTCCGCCCTGGCGAGCTGCGCACCGGTCGTCTCGATCCCGTAGTCGGCGAGGATCTTCGACCCGCGCTCCCAGTCCGGGTTGAGCAGCACGCCGCCCGCGTCGAGGAAGACGACCTCCACGTCCCGCGGATCGAGATCGCGCTCACTCACCGCCCCACCCCTCCGTCGCGGGAGTCCTGGATCCCGCGACGCGAGCTGGCGGAGGCCGCCGGGCCGTCGCGCAGCCGGCCAAGGCGGTCTTCCGGCAGGCCATAACGTACCCATGTGCCGATCAGCGAGTGGGTCGTTCTCGGTCCGACATCTCCAGGATGTCGAGCATGGGCAGGTCGCGCTGGTACTCGCTGAACTCGAACTCGGGGCCGCAGCGCAGGGCGTCGTACGGGCAGGCATCGGCGCAGATCCCGCAGAAGATGCAGCGGCTCACGTCGAGCTGGTACGTCTCCAGGATCCGCGGCCGCGGCATGAGCGCGCCCACCGGGCAGGTCTCCGCGCAGCGTCCGCACGACACGCACGGCGTCTCGTTGAGCGACACGTAGTCCGCGGTGGTCACCAGCGAGTCCATGCCCTTGCCGATGAAGTCGTAGCAGCCTGCGCCCACGATCTCCTTGCAGACCTGGGCGCAGCGGCCGCAGTCGATGCAGCGGGAGTAGTCGCGCAGGATGAACGAGTGCGTCTCGTCGCGGCCATAGCCGTGGTTGACGCCCACGTACGGGTTGTCCTGGATCGAGCGCTCGTCGATCGCCATGTTCAGCGTGGTCTCGTACTCGATCGCCGCCTCGCGGAGGTCGCAGTGGCCGATGGCCTCGCAGGTGCACTGCAGGCAGCGCCCGGCCTCGCTCATGGCCTGGTCGCCGGTGTAGCCGAACTCGTACTCGTCGAAGTTGTCCTTGCGCTGCGCCGCGCCCTTCTTGCCCATCACCGCCTGGGGCTCCTTCACGTCATCGGTGAAGGGCACGATGGTCAGGAAGGACGGCTGCGGCTCGGTGACGATGCGGCGGACCTGCGGGTCGTCGAGGTCGTGGCCGCGCAGCCAGTAGTCGATGGCATAGCTCGCGCGCCGCGCGTCGCCGATGGCCTCGACCACCGTCGTGGACCCGGTCCGTACATCGCCACTCGCGAAGACCTTGGGCAGATCGGTGCGGAAGATGCTGTCCTCGCTGACCAGGCGGCCCCGGGCGCTCACCTCCAGCTTGGAGCGGACCTCCTCCGGCTCACGCTCGACCCAGCCCAGGTCCGGTCCCTGGCCGATGGCGGCCAGCACCGTGTTGCACTCGACGATGAACTCCGTGCCGGGCATGGGCTCCGGCCGGCGGCGTCCCTTCTCGTCGGCAGCTCCGAGCTTCATGCGCTGGAACTCGACGCCGGTGACCCGGTTGTGCTCGTCGGTGACGATCCGCGTGGGCGCCGCCTGGAAGATGACCCGGGCCCCCTCCTCGATGGCCTCGTGGACCTCGTCCTGGGCCGGCATGTCCTTGAGGTCGCGGCGGTAGACCAGGGTCACCTCCGCGGCACCCTGCCGAACGCTGGTCCGCGTGCAGTCGATGGCCGTGAACCCGCCGCCGATGACCACCACCCGCGCGTCCTTCAGTCCGGGGACCGTCAGACCACGGGTCGAGTTGTAGAGGTTCTCGAGGGCGTTGACGACCCCGTCCGCGTCCTCGCCCGGGATCCCCAGTTCGTTGGAGGCATAGCAGCCGATGCTGACGTAGACCGCGTCGTAGTTCGGAATCAGGTCGGCCAGGTGGTAGTCACGGCCCAGCCGCATGTTGGGCTTGAAGGTGGCGCCCAGCTCCCAGACGTGGTTGAGCTCGCGATCCATCCAGCCCTTCGGCAGCCGGTACTCCGGGATGCCGTAGCGCAGCATGCCGCCCTGCTCCGGCTCCGCCTCGAGCACGTCGCAGTGGTGACCGCGCAGCTGGAGGTAGTAGGCCGCGGCCATGCCAGCCGGTCCCGCGCCGATGACGGCGACCCTCCGCCCGCTGTCCGGCTCCTTGGGCCACGGGATGGGGGCCGGGGCGTCCACTTCGAGGACCCGGTCCGCGCAGTAGCGGTGGCTGTCGCGGATGGCGATGGCGGTATCCACCTCCTCGCGACGGCAGTGCGTCTCGCAGGGAGCCGGGCAGACGCGACCCAGGATGGCCGGGAATGGCAGGGAGCGCTTCAGGATGCGCGTCGCCTCCTCCCAGTTGCCCAGCGAGTTCTGCTTGAGGTAGCCGGGGATGTCGACCCGGGTGGGGCACTTGAACTGGCAGGGGGGCAGGCAATACGCGTCGTGGTCGCTGAAGATCAGCTCCAGGACCATGCGGCGGTTCTCGACCAGCCGATCGGAGTGGGTGGTGATGACCATCCCCTCCTCGATCGTCGTCCCGCAGGAGATGGGCGTGTTCTCCTGCCCCTCGACTTCGACCACGCAGATCCGGCAGGCGCCGTAGGCCGCCAGCTTGGGCTCGTAGCACAGGGTCGGGATCTCGATGCCCAGCACGCGGCAGGCCTGGAGGATGGTCTGCCCCTCCTCAGCGGTGACCTGCTGGCCGTTGATCGTGACGTTGATCGCGCGAGTGCCCGGGACCATGGGCCACAGGGGGGTGTAGTCCTCCGGCCGCCCGGTTCCGTTGCCGTCGTGACCGTTGCCGTTCGTTACGAATGCCATTGGCGCAATGCTACCCGTCTCGTCGCGGTGGTTGTCAGGATGCCGCCGGTTCGATCGAGTCGAACGGCGAGAGGAGGGGAGGGAGGCCATCGGTCCGGCAGGCGCCGGCCAGGCACTCGCCCCGCTCCGCGTGGGCCCGGTACTCCTCACCGAAGCGCTCGAGCGTGGTCAGCATGGGGTTGGGCGCGAGGGCCTCGAGCCCGCACAGCGCGGTGTCCCGCATCTTGCGCGACAGATCGCGCAGGAGATCGAAATCGTCCGGGCGCGGCGTCGATGCCAGGACCCGGTCCAGCGCCTCCACCAGGCGTCGCGTCCCAATCCGGCAGGGTACCGCCTTGCCGCAGGCCTCGCGGGCCGAAAAGTCGAGCAGGAAGCGGGCCGTATCGACCATGCACGTGTCGGCGTCGGTGACGAGGATGGTGCCGGAGCCGATGCGGGCGCCACGCTCGGCGAGGGGCTCGTAGTCATAGCTGAGCTCCAGCGACGCCGCCTCGATGGCGCCACCGCCGGGTCCGCCCACGAAGAGGGCCTTCACCGGGCCTGTTCCCCCGCCGGCCAGGTTGGGGATATCCATGAGAACGGTGCCGAGCGGGATCTCCACCACGCCGGGCTGGTTGACCCTGCCCAGGATGGTGACGAGCTTGGTGCCGGGGCTCGCCTGGGAGCCGATGGAGGCGAACGCTTCCGCCGAGTGGGCTCCGATCCACGCCGCGTGGGCCAGTGTCTCCGCGTTCTGCACCACGGTCGGGGCGCCGGCGTAGCCGCGCTCGGTTGGATACGGCGGCCGAATCCAGGGCATCCCACGATCTCCCGCGAGGGCTGCCAGCAGCGCCGTCTCCTCTCCTGCGACGTAGGCTCCGGAGCCCTCCTGGATGCTGAGCTGGATGCTCGTGTCCGTGCCCAGCACGAGGTACCCCGCGAAGCGTGCCGTCTCGGCCTCCGCCGCCGCGTGGCGCAGCCGCTCGACGGCCGTCGTCCAGTCGCGACGCACGGAGACGATGGCCTCCGACGCACCGATCGCGTAGGCCGCGATGAGGAGCCCTTCGAGGACCAGGTGCGGATTCCCCTCGGCCAGGGTCCGGTCGCCGAGGCTGGTCGGATCGGCGCCCATGAGGTTGGCGACCACGACCTTGCGGTCGCCGGCTGCCGCGCGGGCCGCGCGCCACTTGACCCCGGTGGGATAACCGGCCCCGCCGCGCCCGCGAAGACCGGCGGCCTCGATCTCGCCGATCACCTCCTCGGGGGAGCGCTGGGTCACCGCCCGCTCCAGGCCGGCGTAGCCCCCGTGCTCGCGGTACGACGCGATCGAGTCGGGATCGATGCGGCCGATGTCCGTCAGCAGGCGCGGCTCGCCGCCGTCGAGGAGGCGGATCTGGGGGGAAAGCTTCGGGACGTCGCCGGCCATGCTCAGGACCCGCTCGCCGTGCCGGCCGCGGCGGCGATAGCAGTCGCGCGGCGCTCGTGGACGAGATGCCTGGCCTCGTCGACGCTGAGCGGTCCGTAGACCAGGGTGTCCACGCGGACCGCCGGGGCAATGGCCCCGGCGCCGACATCGGTCCCGACTTCGAGGGTGAATTCTCCGTCCGGCGTCGTCTCGCCGGCCCGGATGCCCAGTTCCTCCTCGAGGCCCCGCAGCAGCGCGTCGCCGCCGGAGAAGCGGCACGCGGCGCAGTCACACACGGTGACGAGGTGCCCCTCGGTGGGGAGCAGCCGGAACCCGCCCAGGCCCGCGGCACCGAAGACCTGTGCCCAGTGGATGCTCATGCGGTCGCTGACCCGGCGCAGCGCGCGCTCGGGAAGGTAGCCGAACCGTGCCTGGATGGCGGCGAAGATGGCCACCAGCGACTCGGGACGTCCGCCGTACGAGCCGATGACGCCGTCCACGAACGTGGTGTCGATGGCCTCGTCCCAGCGGGCCGGGTTGCGCATTGGCCGCTCGGGAAGCCCGGCCCGTCGATAGGCGTTGGGATCCTTGCGCTCGTCGTAGATCTCCGGCATCCCGTAGCGAATCCGGTTGCCCTGGGCGTCGAAGCCGGACATGTCGATGGCCTCGACGGGGCAGACCTGCGCGCACTGGAAGCAGACCTCGCACTTGTGCTCGCCGAACGCGTCGTAGATGAGGTCCAGCCTCCCGCGCCAGCGCTCCGCCATCTGGGGCCGCTCCTCCGGGTACTGGCGGGTGACCTTGGTCGCGAACAGGTTGCGCAGGGTGGTCGCCATGCCGGTGAAGATGCCGGAGCCGGGAAACGCCATCAGTCTCGAACGCTCCTACAGGTTGAAGGCCACGACCGCGATCGCGGTCGCGAAGAGGTTGACGAGCGCGAGGGGCAGCAGGACCTTCCATGCCACGCCCATCAGCTGGTCGACGCGGATGCGCGGCAGCGTCGTGCGCATCCAGACGGCGACGAACACGAAGAAGTAGGTCTTTCCGAAGTACCAGAAGAGGCCGTAGAGGGTCCCGGCGAAGCCGCCGAGCTGGCCGGGGAAGGGCCAGGGGGCCAGCCAGCCACCGAAGAAGAGGGCGACCATGATGGCGCTCATGATGAAGAGCGCCACGTACTCGGCGAAGAAGAAGAAGCCGAAGCGCATCCCCGAGTACTCGGTGTACGGCCCGGCAACGATCTCGCTATCGGCCTCCACCAGGTCGAACGGGGTGCGGTTGATCTCCGCCATGGCGGCGATGAAGAAGACCGGGAAGCCCAGGATCTGCCACCACACGTTCCAGCCGTGCGCCAGCTGGTGGGCAATGATGTCGCTGAAGTTCAGGGATCCGGAGAGGATCACCACCCCGACCACGGAAAGGGTCAGGGGAATCTCGTAGCTCACCATCTGCGCGGCGCTGCGCAGGCCGCCCAGCAGCGAGTACTTGTTGTAGCTGCTCCAGCCTGCGACGAGGAGGCCCACGACCGAGAGCCCCAGGACCGCGAAGAAGTAGATCACGCCGATGTTGAAGTCCGCCGCGACGGCGCCCGGCGCGAACGGGATGACGAGCATGCTCATGGCGGCCGCCATGTAGACCATCCAGGGCGCCAGGGTGAACGTCCCACGATCGGCCTGGTCGGGGATGGCATCCTCCTTGGCGAGCACCTTGAAGCCATGGATCGTGCTCTGGAAGGCTCCCCACGGGCCCACGCGGTTGGGGCCGAAGCGGCGCTGCATGCCCGCGATCACCTTCAGCTCCACCTGGATGATGACGAACGCGGTGGGGATGGTGAGGAGGAGGAGCAGGGTCGTGGAGAGGACGAAGCGCCCGATCCCGAGGAGCAGGTCCAGGTTCATCTACTTGTCCACTCCGCCCATCACCGGATCCAGGCTGGCCATCACCGCCATGGTGTCGGCGATGAGGTGGCCCGGCATGAGCATGGGCATCACCTGGAGGGTGATGAAGCTGGGGTCGCGCATCCGGAACCGATACGGCGTGGGGCCGCCGTCGCTGATGGCGTACACGCTGTACAGGCCGCGCGGGCTCTCCACTGCCCCGTAGGCGCGTCCCGGCTTGGGCCGGATGATCCCCGGCACCTGCGCCTGCACGGGACCGTGCGGCATGCGGTCCATGATCTGGTCGATGAGGTGCAGGCTCTGCTTGAGCTCGGCGATCCGCTGCAGGTACCGCGCGTAGACGTCGCCCGTCTTCTGGGTGACGACCTCGAACTCCAGCTCGTCGTAGATGGAGTACGGGTGCGCCTTGCGCACGTCGAACGGAACGCCGGAGGCCCGCAGGTTCGGTCCGCTGACGCCGTATGCGATGGCCTGGTCCGCGGTCAGCACCCCCATCCCCCGGGTGCGAGCCCGGAAGATCTCGTTCCCGGTGATGAGCCGCTCGTTGTCACCCACCGATCGCATCACGTTCGAGTGCCAGGTCCCCAGCCGCGAGAGGAACTCGTCGTTGACGTCCCAGTTCACGCCCCCGACCCGGAAGAAGTTGAACAGCATCCGCTGCCCGGAGATGGATGCGAGCAGCTCGACGATCTCGTCCCGGTTGATGAAGGCGTAGAGGATGGGCGTGATGCCGCCCATGTCGAGGGCCAGGAAGCCAACCATCAGCCCGTGGCTGAAGACCCGGTTCAGCTCCACGACCAGGGCGCGGATGTACTCGGCGCGCCGGGGGGCGCGAATCCCGTAGAGCTTCTCGAACGCGATCGCCGGCGCGTGCTCGTTGTGCATCGAGGAGAGGTAGTCCATGGGATCGACGTAGGTCAGCGCCGTGGTGTACGTCGCGTTCTCGCACAGCTTCTCGATGCCGCGGTGCAGATAGCCGAAGACCGGGTCTAGGTCCGTGACCACCTCGCCGCGGATCTTGATCACGAGCCGCAGGACGCCGTGGGTCGACGGGTGCTGCGGACCCATGTTCACGAGCATCTCGCCCTCTTCGAGGGTGTACATCTCGACCTCGCGCTCGGTCTGGAGCGGACGCTCCGGGACGCCCACGAGCTCGAAGCCGGCATATTCGCCCTGTCCGGCCAGCGGCGACGGCCGCAGACCGGCGGCGGCCTGCAGGCGCGCCTCCTCGGCGCGATCGAGGTCGATCGGATCGGGGATGCGGGTCTCGGGGTCCACGCGGGTCATTGGGGTCGGCTCTTGTCAGCGACGTCGTCGGCCTGCGGGAATTCCTCCGCAGGGACCTCCACGCTGCTCGACGTGGGCGCGTACGTCGCCCCCGCGCTCGTCAGCTCGCGGGTGAAGACGCTCAGGTCCCAGGTCTCGGGCCGCTCGAGCGGGTTCACGCCGGCGGCGGGCGAGTCCGCGGCGTCATCGGGGAGCAGGAAGTCCTTGCGCTGGGGGAACGAGCGGTAGTCCGGCGACATGTAGATCCGCCGCAGGTCGCGGTTCCCCTCGAAGACGATGCCCATCATGTCGTACATCTCGCGCTCGTGGAACATGGCCCCCGGCCAGATCCCCGTCACCGAGGGTGCACGGGGGTCCTTGCGTTCCACCGGAACCCGAATGCGGAGCCAGGCCGGATGACGATCCGAGTAGAGGTGGTAGACGACCTCGAACCGGTTGCCGACCCCGTAGTCGACGGCGGCGGCATCGGCCAGGAAGAAGAAGCCGAAGTCGGGGTCGTCGCGCAGCGTGCGGAGCGTGTCCACGACCCGCTCGCGAGAGACCTGGACCTCGACGGTGTCCTCGTCGGTCCACAGCTCCGTGGCCGTCTCCCCGAGGCGGTCGACGAGCAGGCGTACCAGTGCGCCGGCCCGCGCCGGGGCGGTCAGCGGACGTCCCCTTCCCAGGCGAGCCGCTGTGGCCCGCGCTCGGCGTACGTGCGCCACTGCCCGCGACGCTCCATCACGAGCTCGCGCAGCTTGAGCATCCCGTAGATCAGGCCCTCCGGTCGCGGCGGGCAGCCCGGGACGTACACGTCCACCGGCATCACCCGATCGACGCCCTGGACCACGCTGTAGCTTCGCTTGAAGCGGCCGCCGGAGGTGGTGCAGGTGCCCATGGCCACGCACCACTTCGGCTCCGGCATCTGCTCCCAGAGGCGGACCAGCGGACCGGCCATCTTGGTGGTCAGGGTGCCGGCCACGATGAGCACGTCGGACTGGCGAGGCGAGGCGCGGAACGGGAACATCCCGAAGCGATCCATGTCGTTCTTGCTGGTCGCGGTGCTCATCATCTCGATGGCGCAGCACGACAGCCCGGAGAGGAGCGGCCAGAGGCTGTTGGCGCGGATCAGGTCGAGGACGAGGTCGGCCTTGGTGGGGATCACCTCGAGCAGGCCGTGGAAGCCGCCCTGCGGATGCTCCTCCATGTCGAAGGGCGCCAGCAGCTCGTCATCCGGGATCACGATGCGGGGCGCCGCGGGCTCCATCCCTGCCCCGGTTGCGGGATCGGAGGGTGTGGTGGTGGGACTCAATGCCATCGGAGGTCTCCCTTCCGCCAGGCGTAGAACTCCCCGAACATGAGCACGATCAGGAAGATCCCCATCATCACGATGCCGGGAACGGCGATGGCCCTGATGACCACCGCCCAGAGGTAGACGAAGATGATCTCGACGTCGAACGCGACGAAGAGCAGGGCGAACAGGTAGAAGGCCAGCCCGAACCGGCTCCAGGTGTCACCGATGGTGTCGATCCCGCACTCGTAGGGGAGCCCCTTCTGGGGGCTGCGACGGCGGTGCGAGAGGACCCACGCGGCGAGGATCGTTGCGAAGACGAAGATCGTCGCGGCGATTCCGAAGCCGATGACGTAGATCAGGCCGGTCTGGTCCATCTCCACTCCACGGCACCGTGCGGGTGCCTGACTGGCACGGGGCGCCTCGAACGCGCGGCGCCGCGTGCGCTCGGTTGTCGTAGGTAGCTCTCGGAGCTCGGTCGCGGAACCCGCGAGTCGCTCGTCTCAAGTCTAGCAGGCACGCTCGCCGATGTCGGAGCTCGCTAGCGGCCCAGCCAGGCCGCGGCGACGAGCACGCGCAGGCCGTCGCTGATCAGCGCATGACCCCCCAGCATGAACGGCACCGATGCGTCCCGGGCCGCCGAAACGAGCTCGTGGAGCCACGGGGTGCCGACAGGCCCCGGATCGCCGAAGTCCGAGGCGAATCGCTCCTCCTCACCGGGCCAGCGCCCCGCCTCCGCGCTTCCCGCCATGGCGGCCATCAGGACGCGCGTGTCCAGGATGACCGCGTCGCCCAGGCCCGCCAGCTCGCGGACGAGCGCTGCCGCGCCGCGTTCCTCGATCCAGCGGGCGAGGAGAGATCGCGGGCGCAGGTCGCGGGCGGCCCGCATGCCACGCTCCTCGACAAAGGCGCGCACGCGGCAGGCGGTCTCCGTCTCGAGCATGCCCAGCACCGACGCCGGCACGCGCCCGGCAACCACCAGCTGTCCCGCCCTGTCGCGGATCACCTCGGCGACCGGTCCGAGCCCTGGCACGTCCAGCGACCGGTCGCCGGGCAGACGGGCCATCTCGAGGAACCCGGCCAGCCCGGTGCTGGGGCGCCAGGCGACCTCGGGGAGGCGGCCGGCCAGTCGCAGGAGGGCGAGGTCGAGCGGGGTGTCGACGTCGAACCGCGTCCAGGGCTGCCGTGCCAGGTCGCGGCTGCGGAAGCCCCCGCTCTCCAGGCAGCGGACGGCGGTGTTGTCCGTAGGGCACGCGTCGAGCCGGTCGAGGGCGCGATCCAGGTCCGGCCCCATCCTGGTCGTGCCATCCGGCGCCGGGCTGCCTTCGGACGGTGAGGCGGCCACCACGAAGGCATCGGCGCTGAAGCGGTTGTTGGCCACGACCTCGCCGGGCACGGGCGAGAGCAGGTCCGCAAGGGCCTCCGCGGGTGCGAGCGCCATGGCACCGGCTCCCACGTAGCCGATCGCGTCGACCGCACGGTCGGCCTCGCGGGCCGCGGCTAGTGCCGCTCGGGCCGCTGGCGCAAACCACCGTCCCCAGTGGAAGGGTCCTGCCGGCTGGGACGGAGCCGGGAGTGCCTGGACGACGGCCCCGGCCCGGGCGAGCCGCCCGGTCATCTCCGCGGCCAGCAGGTGCCGCCCGGTCTCCGCCACGGCGGCATACGAGCCGAACGGTGCTCGCCCGGTCTCCGCTGCCGGGACGAGGACCATGGGGGCCGGCCGGTCGCGCACCGGGTCAGGCCGCCGGCGAGCCGGGCACGGGCCGAGCGCCGTGACCGGAGACGCCGATCCGGTGGAGCTGCTCGAGGTGCATGAGGTCGTGGACGCCCGCGAAGAGGAGCCAGTCGCCGCACCGAAGGTGCCCGACCAGGGGGTGGTCCAGGGGGCAGCGCCGGGTCTCGTGCCCGGCTATCAGCGAGGCGGACCGCTCCTGGGAGCGTCGGCTCTTGGCGAGCAGGATCAGCAGGTCCTCGACCGATGCGTCAGGTGGCCCGGGCACGGAGGGGGTCACCACCGGCGGCCGGTCGACGGGCCACTCGTCAGCGGCAGCCATCGCCGCCCAGGCGGGCAGGAAGCGGCGCGCCGCGGTGGTGTGGGCGAACGCCTGTGCGACGTTCCATTCCTCCTCGCCGCCCGGCGCCCGGAGGGCCGCCGCGGGCAGGTCGCGGAGCGTGGCCGCCAGCGCATCGGCGATCGCGTGCTGCTGGGCCAGCACGGCCTGGGCGCTGCCGACCGTGATGCGGCGACGCATCTCCCGGCGGGCGGCCAGGAGTCCCGCGAAGTCGCCCCCCATCGCCATCCAGACCGCGACGACATCCGGGGCGGCGTCGACGAGCGATCCCAGCCACGCCGGCGGTCGGGGCGCGGAAGCGGGCGCGCCCATGCGTCCGATCAGATCCGCTCGAAGCGCTCGACGGGCATCACGAACACCGTGGCGCCGCCGACCTCCACCTCGACCGGGTAGGGCATGTAGAACTCTCCCGGCTCCATGATGGGCGGCATCGGGTTCACGAACTGGCGACGCGAGTGGCAGTTCGCCCGGATGACGTCCAGCACGCCGTCAACCTGGTCGTCGTCGACGCCCACCAGGATGGTGGCATTGCCCTGCTTGAGGAACCCGCCGGAGGAATGGAGCCGGGTCGCCCGGAACTCGCGCTCGAGCAGGGCGTCGACCAGGTTGGCGGCGTCCTCGTTGTGCACGATGGCGGTGACCAGCTTCACGGGACCTCCTGCGTGGGCGCGCGGGGCGGAGATATGGGGCTAGTATGCCATGCCCGCCGCGGTTTTCCGCCCGGGACAGGGCCGGAAGACCCGTCCTCCGATGACCGTGGCCGGACGCAGCGAGTGCGCCGCCGTGCGATGGTTTGGCGGAGCAACGGCGAGGGAGGCTACGAGCATGGAGCGATCCGCACGCCACGGCCGGCATGGGCGGCGTGCCGGGGCCATTGTCGGGGCGACCTGGCTCATCGGGCTGGGCAGCATCTTTCTCATCCGCGACGCGGTCGGCTGGAGCTGGACGGAGGCCTGGCCGCTGTTCGTCATCCTGGTCGGGGTGGCCACGGGAATCAGCGAGATCGCCGCGGGCCGACGCCGGCCCACGACCCCGTGGACCCTGACCTGGCCCCTGGTCGCCACCGCCATCGGCGTCCTCCTCCTCCTCTCCACGACCGGGTCGCTCGGCGTGGGTCCCGGCGAGCTCGTCGCCACCTGGTGGCCGGCAGGCCTCGTGGTGCTGGGTGCCTGGTTCCTCGCCGGCGCGTTCTGGCCCGCCGCCGCAAGCCAGGAGCGCCTCACTATCCCGCTCTCGGGATCGTCCGCGACCGTCCGCATCCGGTTCGGCGCCGGTGAGCTGCGCGTCGGCCGCGGGCCGGCCGGCGCGCTCGTCGACGGTGAGTTCGAGGGCGGCGTGGTCCATCGGCTTCGTGCCAGCGGGGAGGTGGAGCTGGAGCCGGACTCCGCGCGCGGCTGGTCCTGGATCGATCGGCCGCTGCACTGGCGCGTGGGGCTCAGCGCGGAGGTGCCGCTGGACCTTCGCCTGGAGACCGGTGCCGCACGCGGCGAGCTCGACCTGCGGGACCTGCAGGTGCGATCCCTGCGGCTTCAGACCGGCGCCAGCGAGACGACGGTCAGCCTGCCGCGGGCGGCGGGCGAGACCCGAGTGCGCGCCGAGGCGGGCGCCGCGCAGGTGACCTTCCAGGTACCCGAGGGCGTTGCCGCCAGCATCCGCTCGCGAATGGCGCTCGGGAGCACCCAGGTCGACGCGGTGCGCTTCCCGCGCACGGGGGACCGGTACGAGTCAGCCGGCTACGCCGGTGCTCCGAACCGGGTCGAGATCGACCTGCAGGGCGGGGTCGGGACCTTCCGGGTCCAGGGCATCTGAATCAGTTGTGGCCCCGATTCGGACGGGCTCATCCGGACGCGGCGCACCGGCCGCTCAGGAGCGACCGAAGATGGCCCGCACCGGGCGCTGCCACAGGTAGTAGAGGATCGTCCCGGCCAGCAGCAGGGTGAGGAGCACGCCGGGAATGGCCTCGCGGCCACCCGCCGCCCGCCCGAGGGCGAGGAGAATGTTCGCCACCTCCAGCCCCACGCCCAGCGACCATGCCCAGGGTCGCATGAGCCAGAGCCCGTAGGAGAGCGAGAGCAGGAGGAAGGCGAAGACCAGGAGGACCATGCCCACCAGGGTGGCGATCCCCCCGCTCAGCACGGTGTTCGCGCCGATGGCGTGTCCCACGCCCAGGAGCGTCGCGCCGGCCACCGCATCGAAGAGCCCGTCCATGCCGGCCAGGAAGGCGAGCATCATGAGGCCCACGTCGCGCTTCCGCTGCGGTCGAGGCGACCGGGACGAGGGCTGCTGCACGAGGGGGTCCTCCCTGGGGATGCGGTGCGGGCGATCGGCGCCGCAGGAGTATCGGCCGTCTGTCAACCGGTGCGCAAGGAGCCGGTGTCGGCCTCGAGAAGGGGCGAGACGACGTCGTGGACCGCGGCATCCGTGTCCGACACGGATCCGGATCCATCCACGACCCGGAACCGGTCGGGCTCGGCGGTCGCGAGGGCACGATAGGCCGCCCGGACCTTCTCGAAGAAGG
Source organism: uncultured Chloroflexia bacterium (assembly GCA_963805305.1). Taxonomy (GTDB): domain Bacteria; phylum Chloroflexota; class Limnocylindria; order QHBO01; family QHBO01; genus CAVXEH01. Next base: position 652,710 of record CAWDTM010000003.1, on the reverse strand, counting down.
CGGTCCCCTCCGTGTCCTCGAACCGGTTCCACTGGCCGTGGCGCTTGCGGGCGAGACCGACGTCGACGGGGACGTCGATCAGGATGGTCAGGTCCGGGACGAGCCCACCGGTGGCAAACGCCTGGAGCCGTCGCATCTCGTCGGGATCGTTCCCGTAGGCGGCTCCCTGGTAGGCGAGCGAGGAGTCCGCGAACCGGGCGCTGACGACCCATGCTCCCCGGTCGAGGGCGGGACGGATCAGGCGGGCGACGTGCTGGGCGCGCTGGGCGGCGAAGAGGAGGGCATCGGTCCGCGGATCGAGGTCGTCTGCCAGGCCCCGATGGTGGAGCACGAGGGTCCGGATTTCGTCGCCGAGCGGGGTGCCACCCGGCTCGCGGGTCAGCACCACGTCGCAGCCGCGGTCCCGCAGCCAGCGCGCCAGGTGCCGGGCGGCGGTCGTCTTTCCGCTCCCCTCCGGCCCCTCCAGGGTGATGAAGCGGCCGCGGACGCCGGCCGTCGTCATGCCCGGCGGCTCAGTGCCACGCCCGGCCTTCGTCGGGGAGCAGCTCGACGCGCCGGTTGGGCTCCGCGCCCCGGGATCGGCTCATGAGGCTGTGGCGCTCCGCCATCTGGTGCTGCAGCCGACGCACGTAGGCGTTCTGCGGCGACAGCTCGACCGACTGGCCGGAGGCCTCCACGAGGCCGATCGCCTCGGCCGTCTCGCGGAGGGCCGCCTCCTGGGGATCTGCCTCGAGGTCGTACAGGCTGGCGAGCATGTTCTCCATCTGGAGCACGGTGTTCGTCTTCAGGACGTAGATGGGCACGCCCGACGACTCCGCGTCGCGCAGGGCCGCAGGCTTGCGCCGGTAGTAGTTCCGCAGGGTCACCACCGCGTCCGCCTCGTCGAGCTCGCGGGCCACGGCAACCGGGAGGCCCAGCTCCCGGACGGACTGCTCCAGCCGCTTGCGGCTGACGCCGAAGGCGAAGAGGCTCATGGGCCGGTGGTTGCGGGCGGACGGCCGCTCCGGCCGGGTCGCGCCGACGGGCCGATCCAGGGTTGGCTCCCCGACATTCGTCCGGTCGCCCGGATCCGCCAGTCGCTCGCCGGGCAGCGGTCGCAGCCCGCGCCCGCCGCGCCCTTCACCGCGCGCGTCGCCGCGTCCGGGGAGCGGTCGGAGACCTGGCCCGCCGCCGTAGCCACCGCCCGCTCGGCCACGACCCGAGAAGGACCCGTACCCCCCAAGCGGCTCCACCGGCGCGAAGGCCGGGTTGCCCGCCTCCGTCTCGCTGATCCGGTAGTCGTACTTCGTCGCGGCGTGCACCTCGCCCGAGTCGTCCCGCCAGCGGGCCTCGGGGGGAACCATGTGGCCGCGCAGGATGGCGTCGACCGTCTCCGCGACGTTGCGGTGGACGATGACGTTGTCCCGCTCCACGATCTCCACGAGGACGTCGAAGGTGGGTGGAGCCTTGCGCTCCAGCACCGTCTTCTGGGTGCCGCGCCGGCGCGCCTCCTCGTCGCCCAGGGTGACCGGGGCGATGCCCCCGACCAGGTCGGAGAGCGTCGGGTTCAGCATCAGGTTGTCGAGCGTGTTGCCGTGGGCCGTGCCGACCAGCTGCACGCCGCGCTCCGCGATGGTGCGGGCAGCCTGGGCCTCGAGCTCCGTTCCGATCTCGTCGATGACGATCACCTCGGGCATGTGGTTCTCGACCGCCTCGATCATGACGTTGTGCTGGTCGGGCGGCGTGCGCACCTGCATGCGCCGCGCGTCTCCGATCCCCGGGTGCGGAATGTCGCCGTCGCCGGCGATCTCGTTGGAGGTGTCGACGACCACGACCCGCTTCCCGAAGTCGTCGGCCAGGACGCGGGCCACCTCGCGCAGCATGGTCGTCTTGCCCACCCCGGGCCGGCCGAGGAGCAGGATGCTCTGGCCGCTCTCGACCATGTCGCGGATGATGTCGATGGTGCCGAAGACGGCGCGGCCGATGCGGCAGGTGAGGCCCACGACCTTCCCCGCCCGGTTGCGGATGGCGCTTATCCGGTGGAGGGTGCGCTCGATCCCGGCGCGGTTGTCGCCGCCGAAGACGCCGATATGGTCCACGACGTGGCCGATGTCGGCCTCCGTGATCTCCCGGTCGAGCAGGACCTCCTCCCCGTCCGCGAAGCGGGCCTCCGGTCGCCGCCCGAGATCCATGACGACCTCCAGCAGGTCGCTGCGGTCGGCGAACGATCGCAGGCGCTCCACGATCTCGTCGGGGAGGGCCGCCATCAGGTCGTCCAGGTCGTCGGTCGTCTCTCGACGCGGCACTGGTGCCACGCTGCCTCCTCGCACGTAGGCGCTACCTGACCGCCGGCACCATCGCCGGCTGACGGATCGTTGCACGCACCTCCCGGACCAGCAGGGTCACCCGACCAATGGGCACGAAGCCCGCGGCGGAGGCGGCGCGCATACCCGCCGACTCGTATGTTCGCACCGGAGCCAGGATTCCCGCAGCGGTGGCGTCCGCACCCACGGCGTCCAGGGCGGCTCGCAGGAAGGCGGCGCCATCGGTCCCGTCTCGCACCAGGAAGCGCAGGTAGTGCGGTCCCTCGCGACAGGCGCCGTGCTGGGCGAACCCGCCGGCGCGCTGGTCATACGGCATGAACCAGGCCCTCACGTCGCTGAAATGGAGGATCGGGTTGAGGCTCGAGCGCGGCACGATGGCCTCGTGCCCCACCCCTTCCCAGTCAACCGCGGCGTAGGACTCGATCCGGGCGATGGCGGGCGGCGTGGCGTGCGTCCACAGGTCGAAGAGGTGCCAGGCATCCGGGGCACCCGCGGCCTGCAGCGGCGCGTGCCGGTCTGCTGCGCCGTGCGCCTCGCCCCAGTGGTCCGCCGGCTCGCCGTCGTGGCCGCGCGGGGGTCGCGTGCGCCCGACGGCACGGCGAAGCCACCCGGCCGGCCCGCGTTCCGTCACCGGCGCGAGGTACAGGACCTCTTCCTGGGCATAGGCCACGAAGCTCGCCTGGCCGAAGAGCTCCAGGTTCTCGCGCACGTCGCTGCAGGCGACGTGGTAGCGGGCGACGCCCTTCTTGCCGCCCTCTTCGACGAGGGCCTGGAGCAGCGACCAGCGGACCTCCGCCGCCATGGGCCCGTCCGCCGCGTCGAGCTCGGTGATCACCCAGTCCTCGCGGTGCGGCTCCTCGATTGCCCGGCAGCTTCCGATCAGCCGACCGTCCGCCTCTGCCACGAGGTGGACCGATGGCGGCCGCAGCGGGATCCAGGTGGGCATCAGGGTGGCCAGGCTGAGCTGTGGCTGGGTTCCCGGGGAGGCCGGGACCCCCAGGCTCCGCCGATGGGCGTCGTCCGCTGCGTGGACCCGGCGAGACAGGTCGCCCAGCGCCTGGCGATCGGTGATGCGAGCCGCCCGCACCGTGCCCTCGCTGATCGTCATCGTTCCGCCTCCACGGCGTCGAGCATCCGCACCAGCAGCTCGTGGAAGCGGTGGTCTCCGGTCAGCTCGGGATGGAAGGCGGTGGCCACCACGCGGCCCTGCCGGACCGCGATCGGCTGCCCGTCCGGATCGACGGCCAGCACCTCGGCGCCCGGCCCCACGCCGGTGACCACGGGGGCCCGGATGAAAACCCCGTGCATCGGCGGATCGCCCAGGACGGGGACGTCGATCTCTGCCTCGAAGCTGTCGAGCTGGCGCCCGTATGCATTGCGGCGGACCTCGATGTCCAGCAGCGGAAAGACTGGTTCGTCGCCATCGGCGATCCGTTCGGCCAGGAGGATCATTCCCGCGCAGGTGCCCAGCATGGGCGCTCCCGCGCTGGCGAGGGCCCGGATCGGTTCGCGCAGGCCGTACGCGTCGATCAACTTGCGCATCGTCGTGCTCTCGCCGCCGGGCAGGACGAGAGCGTCCAGGTTCGCCAGGTCGCGCGGCAGCCGCACCTCGACCGGCTCGGCACCCACCGCACGCAGCGCGGCGACGTGCTCACGGACGGCACCCTGCAGGGCGAGAATGCCAATGCGTGGCCGGCGACCCGTCACGCGAGGCTCCATGCGGTCGGCTACCAGCCCCGGACGGCGAGCCGCTCCTCGGCCGGGATCTCGGACAGCTCCAGGCCGTGCATGGGCTCGCCCAGCCCGGCGCTCACCTCGGCGAGGATCTCCGGGTTGTCGAAGTGGGTCGTGGCCTTGACGATGGCGCGTGCGTAGCGTTCCGGGCTCTCCGACTTGAAGATCCCGCTGCCCACGAACACGGACTGCGCGCCCAGCTGGCGCATCAGCGCCGCGTCGGCCGGCGTCGCGACCCCGCCCGCGCTGAAGTTGGGTACCGGCAGCTCACCGAGCTCCGCGGTGCGCTGCACCACGTCCAGGGGCGCGCGCAGCTCCTTTGCGGCCGCGTACAGCTCGTCCGCCCGCAGCGCCTGGAGCTGGTGGATACCCGACTGGACGGCGCGCATGTGGCGCACCGCCTCGACGATGTTGCCGGTCCCCGCCTCGCCCTTGGTGCGGATCAGCGCTGCGCCCTCGCCGATGCGGCGGAGCGCCTCCCCCAGGTCGCGGCAGCCGCACACGAACGGCACCTTGAAGGCATGCTTGTCGATGTGGTTCGCCTCGTCCGCGGGGGTGAGGACCTCCGACTCGTCGATGTAGTCGACCTCGAGCGCCTCGAGGATCTGCGCCTCGACGAAGTGGCCGATGCGGCACTTGGCCATGACCGGGATGGAGACTGCGGCCTTGATCTCGTTGATCAGCTTCGGGTCGCTCATCCGCGCCACCCCGCCGAACTTGCGGATGTCCGACGGGACGCGCTCGAGGGCCATCACCGCGACGGCGCCCGCCTCCTGGGCGATGCGCGCCTGGTCGGCGGTCACCACGTCCATGATCACGCCACCGGCGAGCATGCGGGCGAGCCCGACCTTGGTGGTCCAGGTGGATGTCTCGATCGTCGTCATTCGAGGGGAGTTCCTCGCTTGGTCTGGTATGCGGCTGCGGTTCGCGAACCGGCCGCGGGCAGATGGCCCGCGAGTCCGCAACGATTGTACCGCCGCCATGCTCGGAACCCCGTGCCCGACGGCGGGACGGACTCCGGTATCATCGGGCCGCTGGAGGCGTGGCGTGAACAACGCACCCGTGCTGGTGCTGAACCAGAACTACGAGCCGCTCAACGTCTGTGACATCAGGCGCGCCTTCACCCTGCTCGGCGCCGACAAGGCGGAGCTCCTGGAGCGGAACCACCAGGTGATCCACACGCCGACGCTGGCCATCGATGCGCCATCGGTCATTCGCCTGGTCTACCTCGTGAGGCGCCCGCGCCCCAGGGTGAAGCTCTCCCGGCGCGAGGTGTTCGCCCGCGATCGGCACACCTGCCAGTACTGCGGCTCGGTGAGCCGGGATCTCACCATCGATCACGTGGTGCCCAAGCACCGCGGCGGCCGGCACGAGTGGGAGAACCTGGTGGCGGCCTGCCGGGCCTGCAACCACCGCAAGGGTTCGAAGACCCTGGCGGAGTCGCGGATGCATCTCCTCCGCGAGCCGCGCGCACCGCGCGCGGACGTCCGCTACCTGTTCGGCACCTACCTCGCCGACGAGCAGAACGACGCCTGGCGCAACTATCTGTTCCTGGGCGGCCAGGCGACCGGGCGCTGACCGGGGGATCCATGGAGCGCGGTCCGCTGCCCCGACGGACGATCTCCCTCGCGGATCTGCCCCCAGGCGTTCGCGCCGTCCTCGACGGGCTCGACGCGCAGGGGTACGAGGCGGCGATCGTGGGCGGCTGCGTGCGGGACCTGCTCCGGGGGGCGGAACCGGTTGACTGGGACGTGGCGACCGCAGCTCCGCCCGAAGCCGTCGCGACGCTGTTCGGCGGTGCGGCCTGGGAGAATCCGTTCGGGACGGTGACGGTCCACGCCGGATCGGACCGCACCGCGGTCGAGGTGACCACGTATCGGGTCGAATCCGGCTACCGCGACCACCGTCGCCCCGAGGCGGTGGCGTGGGGCGGCAGCCTCGAGGAGGATCTGGCCCGCCGGGACTTCACCATCAACGCCGTCGCCTGGCTGCCCCCGTCGCAGGCAGCCCCGGGGGGCCGCCTCGTGGACCCGTACGGCGGCGTCGGGGACCTGGAGGCCGGGATCCTGCGCGCGGTGGGGGATCCGGAACAGCGGATCGGCGAGGACGCGCTGCGCCTCCTCCGTGCCGTGCGCTTTGCGGTCCGCCTCGGGATGCGCATCGACCCCGCGACGGAGGCCGCCCTTCGCGGCAGCGCCGGACTCGCTGCCGGGCTCTCCGGGGAGCGGCTCCGCGAGGAGCTCCTGCGGATCCTGGCCACGAATCGGGCCGGGGGCCCACCGTCCAGCGGGCTCCGGCTCCTGATGGACCTGGGCATCCTGCCGGTGATCCTCCCCGAGCTGGCCGCCCTGCGCGGGGTCCCGCAGGCCAAGGCGCTCCCGGGCGATGCGTTCGACCACTCGCTGAGGACCGTGGACGCCCTGCCTGCCGAGGATCCGCTCCTGCGCCTGGTCGGAGCCCTGCACGACATCGGCAAGGCCACCACGCTTGCCGACGGGCATTTCATCGGGCACGAGACCATGGGCGCCAGGATGGTTGAGGCGGTCCTGCGCCGACTCCGCTTCTCGCGGGCGCAAGTCTCCCGGGCAGAGCATCTCGTGCGGCACCACATGTTCGCGTACCGCTCCGACTGGACCGATGCCGCGGTGCGGCGATTCATCCGCCGCGTGGGAGCCGCGTCACTGCCCGACCTGTTCGCCCTGCGCCGGGCGGACAACGCCGCGTCGGGCGTGGTAGAGCCGGCCCGGGGCGGCCTCGACGAGCTGCGTGCGCGCGTCGGCGCCGAGCTGGCCAGCCATGCCATCAGCGCCCGGCAGCTGGCGGTGCGCGGCGATGACCTGGTCGATGTCCTGGGCATTGCGCCGGGGCCGGTGGTGGGCCGCATCCTGCATCGGCTCCTCGAGGCGGTCCTCGACGACCCGCTCCTCAACGACCGGGCCTCGCTCCTGGCGCTCGCCAGGGACTGGCTGCCCGCGGAGCAGGCTGCGGCCACCCCGTCGCGGCAAAGGTCGGCGGCCAACCCCGGGGCCTGAGCCCGACCCGTTCCGTGGTGCGTCCCGTCACCGCCGAGCCACACCGATCGCCGGATCCGGCGGGCCTGCGGCGGCTCACGTGGCTGACACCGAGGGGAAGGCTGGCTACAATCGGCGGTCCGGGCCACCGAAGCCCGCGCTGGTTCTCGAGCGGAGGGTCCCTGCCTCAGCGATGACCGCCATCGGTCGACGGGCCGTGCGCCTCGAACACCTGATGACCACCCCGAATGCGTCGTTGCGCGAGCTCGACGACGCGGTGGCGCTGGTGTTGGATCACGACCTCGTGGCGTGCCTGACGGTCAGCCCCTGGCTCGTGAAGGCGGCCCGACGCAAGCTCGGGCGATCGCGGGTCCGCCTGAGCACCATCGTCGGCTACGGCCACGGTGGTGAGCTCCTGTCGGTGAAGGCATTCGAGGCCAGCAAGGCGCTCGAGCAGGGAGCAAACCAGATCGCATTCGTCCTGAATGGCGGCGCGCTCGTCTCCGGCGAGGACGAGACGGTCTACAACGACATGCTTGCCGTCGTGGACATGGCACATTCGGCTCTCGCGATGGCCACGGTCATCATCGAGGCCGAGGCGCTCCCGGACGAGTTGGTGCGCAAGGCGTGCCGCCTCGCGGAGCGAGCCGGCGTCGACCAGGTGGCGACCTCGAACGGGGGTTCCACCGCAAAGCACGCGATTGGCCTCACCGCCGTCCTGCGCGACAGCGTGGGGCCCCGCGTCCAGGTCACCGCGTCGGGGCGCTTCCGGAGCGTGGCGGATGCACTGGCCGCCGCCGAGGCCGGCGCGTCGCGGATCGCGACCGTCCTGACCGGCGGATTCATCGACGAGATCGCCCAGGGGCTCAACGCCGGGCCGGCCGCTGCCGGCGCCGCGCGGAACTAGCATCGGAGAGGGAGGCGCGGATTGCGGATCCTGGTCGTCGGCGGGGCCGGCTTCGTCGGATCCACGACGGTCGAGAGGCTCGTCGAGGACGGTCACGCGGTGACCGTCTACGACAACCTGTCGACGGGACACCGGGATGCGGTGATCGCCGGGGCAGACCTCGTCGTCGGCGAGATGGAGGACGCCCGCCACCTCGGCGCGGTGCTGCGCGACGCACGCATCGATGCCGTGCTCCACTGCGCCGCGAAGTCGCTGGTCGGGGAGAGCATGGGCGATCCCGGCCTCTACTACCGCAACAACGTGGGCGGCGGTGTCGCCCTGCTCGACGCCATGCAGGCGTCCGGCGTCAACCGCCTCGTCTTCTCGTCCACCGCAGCGGTCTACGGAGAGCCGCGCAGGGTCCCGATCGCGGAGGCCGACCGCACCGAGCCCATCAATCCGTATGGCGCCACGAAGCTCGCCTTCGAGGGCGCCATGCGCTGGTTTGCGGCCTCCCACGGCTTCCGCGCCATCAGCCTCCGCTACTTCAACGTGGCGGGGGCAACCGAGCGCAACGGCGAGGACCACGAGCCCGAGACGCACCTCGTCCCGCTGGTCCTCCGCGTGGCAGCGGGCCAGGCGACCCACGTGCAGATTTACGGGCAGGACTACCCAACACCGGACGGCACCTGCATCCGCGACTACGTCCACGTACGCGATCTCGCCAATGGGCACCTGCTCGCGCTGGAGGCGACCGGGGAGGGAGACCCCAGCCTCGAGATCTACAACCTCGGCTCCGCGGCCGGATTCAGCGTCCGCGAGGTGGTCGAGGCGGCCCGCAAGGTCACCGGACGCGCCATCCCCGCCCGGGCGCTCAAGCGCCGAACGGGGGACCCGCCCGTCCTCGTCGCGAGCTCGCGACGTGCCCGGCGCGAGCTGGGCTGGTCCCCGCGGTCCTCGAGCCTGGAGCAGATGCTCACCGACGCCTGGGCCTGGTCGCTCGCTCACCCGGACGGCTATGCGGACCGCCCGACCGCCGGTTCGGGCGGAGACCAGGCATCCGCGGGATCGGGTATCGCAGCGGGACCGGCCGGCGGCTGACGCGGGCCGCTCGCGCGGGTCGTGGTACGCTGTGCGGGAGCGGAGGCGCCCCGGAGCGACCGCGCGTCATAGAAAGCACGCGCCCTCCGGCCGATCGCCGCCCCGCACATATCGCACATCGGAGAACCGTTTGCCAGAGACCAACACCCCGGCGGCCCGCACGAGCGGCCGCCCCCGCCGCGGCACTCCCCGCCCGCGACCTGCCACGACCCCGAGACCGGCAGCCTCCCACAACCCCGAGAACGACGGCGCTGAGAGCGATCTCGTTCAGGCCGCGCTGGCGCAGGCTCGCGCCCACCGCTTCGGTGAGATCGAAGTCCCGGTGACCATAGCCCGCGCGCTCGAGCGCATGGGCTACGTCATCCCCACCGAGGTCCAGTCGCGCGCCATCCCGCCGCTGCGCGCCGGTGAGGACCTCATCGGCCAGGCGCAGACCGGCACCGGGAAAACGGCCGCCTTCGGCATCCCGCTGGTCGAAAAGGTCGACCCGGCTGCCGGCCACGTCCAGGCGCTGGTGCTGACACCCACCCGCGAGCTGTGCGTCCAGGTGACCGACGAGATCGCCAGCATCGGAATGTTCCGCAACGTGCGCACGGTCGCCATCTACGGCGGCTCGAGCATGGATCGCCAGATCACGGCGCTGCAGCGCGGCGCGCAGGTCGTGGTTGGCACACCCGGCCGGGTGCTGGATCTGATCCGGCGTGGCGAGCTGCGGCTGGACCGGGTCGAGACGGTGATTCTCGACGAGGCCGACCGGATGCTCGACATGGGCTTCATCGTCGACGTCGAGACCATCCTGTCCCGCTGCCCGCGGCAGCGGCAGACCGCCCTCTTCAGCGCCACCATGCCCTACGCGATCCTGCGCATCTGCGACCGCTTCATGCGGCGCAATCCCACGCAGATCGCCGTTCGCGCCGAGTACAAGACCGTGGAGACGGTCCGCCAGCTGGTCTACTTCGTGGCCGAGCAGGACAAGGTCCGGGCGCTCCTGGAGCTGACCGATGACTTCGGGTTCGATCGGCTCCTCGTGTTCCGGCACACCCAGATAGGCGTCGACCGGCTCGCCGCCACGCTCAAGCGCCGCGGCCGCAACGTCGCCGCCCTGCACGGCGGGCTCTCGCAGCGTGAGCGCGACCGCACCCTCGCCGATTTCAAGGCGGGCAAGACGCGCTTCCTCGTCGCGACCAACGTCGCCAGCCGAGGGCTGGACATCACGGACCTGCCCTACGTCGTGAACTACGACATCCCCGAGGACACCGACACGTACGTGCACCGCATCGGGCGCACGGGCCGGGCCGGCAAGGAGGGGACCGCAATCACGTTCGTCGGAGAGTGGGACCTCGACGCCTGGGACGCCATCCGCTCCCAGGTCAACGCGCCGGTCGAAGAGGGCGCGCTCAGCCTGTACGGCACCGCCTAGCTCGCGGGATCATCCGGCGCCCGCCATGCCCCGTCTGCGGGCGGCTCCGCCGGTCCCACGTCGGCAAACTGCTCGGGCGGGCTCTCGGCACCCAGCAGGTCGCGCGCCGTCTGCTCCGCGCCGGGAGCGGCGAAGAGCGTGACGTGGTCGCCGATCCGCAGCTCCACTGGTCCGCGCGGGACGATCACCTCCTCGCCGCGCTGGACCGCGACGAGGACCACCTGGCGCGGCCAGGCGACGCTCGCCACCGTCTTGCCGGCGAGCGGTGAGTGCTCGCCGAGATCGGCCGCCAGGAGGACGCCATCGGCTCCCAGCCCGCGCACCTGTCGGACGTTGCCGGCCAGCGCACGGCGGTAGGCGGCCATCGCGTCGCGGGCCGAGAGGATCCCCACCAGCTTGCCGTCGGTGACGACCGGTGCCCACGCGGCCCGGTGGTCGGCGAGGTAGCCCAGGGCGTCGTCCAACCCATCGTCGGCGGTGATGACCGGGCCGTGCTGGTCGGTCACGGACCCCACGGTGGCGTCCGGGTTCGCCGCGAGCACCGCCTCACGGCTCACGACCCCGCGGACCGAGCCGTCGCGCTCGATGACCGGCGCACCCGGCAGGTCGGACTCGTCGATGCGCTCCCGCGCCTCGCGGATCGGCAGCTCGGCGGCGAGGGCCAGGCGCGGGCGCCGCGCCGCGTCGCCGGCGGGGATCGAGGACATGAGCGGCATCGCGAACCGGAAGCGGTGGGCGGGCGACTGCTCGCGGCTCCGCAGCTGGCTGCGGTAGATGGTCTTGTCGCCGACGATCAGTGTCGCGATCCCGACCGCGATCATGGCGGGCGCCAGCATCGAGAGGTTGTCGGTCATCTCCGCGACCATGAGCATCACCGCCAGGGGGGCGTGGGCCACGCTCCCGAAGAGCGCCATCATCGCAACGATCACGAACGGCGCCGGGTCGTGGGGCACGGCGGGCATGAAGGGCATCGCGTCCAGGATCCGCCACACCGTTGCGCCCAGCAGGGCGCCGATCACCATGCCCGGCCCGAAGATGCCGCCCGAGCCGCCCGAGCCCACCGAGAGGCCCGTTGCGAGGATCTTGGCGAAGGGCAGCACCACCACCATGGCGATCGGCAGGGAGAGGAGCGTCTCGCGGTTGAGACCGGCCTGGACCCAGCCGTAGCCGGTGCCCAGCGCCCCGGGCACCACGATCCCCAGGCAGCCGACCGCGAAGCCGGCGATGGCCGGACGCACCTCGCGCGGGACGCGCAGCTTGCTGAACCGGTCGACGGCACCGTAGAAACCGCTGACGTAGAGCCGTCCGACCAGCCCTGCCACCAGGCCGATGACCGCGTAGTACAGGAGCTGGGTGGGGTTCGTGAACTCCGCGCCGGCCTGCCTGCCGAAGATCGGCGCGAAGCCGATGATGATCCCGAAGATCGAGAAGGCGACGACCGATGCCACGAAGGAGGGCACCAGCGCCTCCGACTCGACGTCCTCGCGGTACGGGATCTCGGCGCCCAGCACCGCGCCGCCCAGCGGGGCCCGGAAGATGGCGCCGATGCCGGCCGCCATGCCCGAGGCGACGGCGATCCGCGCGTCGCGCGCATCGAGGTCAAGGTAGCGTGCCAGGAACGAGCCGAACCCGGCACCGATCTGGGCGGTGGGGCCCTCGCGTCCGCCCGATCCCCCCGAGCCGATGGTCAGCGCCGAGGCGACCAGCTTGACGAGCGGGATCCGGCTCCGGATCCGGCGTGCCCCGTGATGGAAGGCGGCGATGGCGGCATCGGTCCCGTGGCCCTCGGCCTCGGGTGCCAGGCGGAAGACGATGATCCCGGCCAGCAGGCCGCCCAGCGCCACGACGACCGGGATGAGGAAGGGCCGCGTGGCGTCTGCGATGGGGTTGCCGCCCTCGCCGATCGGGGTCGCCGGGGTGTAGCCCGCGATGACGCCCAGGAAGAGATGCGTGCACAGTTCGAGGGCACGGAAGAAGACGGCCGCACCCAGTCCGGAGATGACGCCGATGAGCCCTCCGAGAAGGACCCACTTGCGCAGGTAGGGAGTCGCCCGGATCCGCCGGCGGAGTCGATCGACGGGCGCCAGGTGCGCGGTCACAGCACCTCCCCGATGGCGGAGGCGAGGCGCTCGAGCTCCGCGGTCAGCTCCAGCGAGGGCGTGGCGGCCCGCGCCACCTTGCGGATCGCCCGCCGTCGGTACTCGACGATGGCGTGGCGCACCTCGCGCCCCTCCGGCGTGAGCCGAACGCGGGTCGCCCGGTGGTCGCGCTCGTCCTGGCGGGCACTGACGAGGCCCCGCCGTTCGAGCCTCCGCAGCAGCCGGCTGGTTCCCGGCAGGGATCCGCCGACCCGGGTGGCGACCTCGCTGACCCGGGCGCCATCCGAAGACTCCCCGAGCACGACGAGCGCTCGCCACTGGGGCACCGTCAGCTCGAGCCCGGGGGTCGCCTCGGCGAGCGCGCGGCTGGTGAGCGCGACCCCGGCGAAGACGAGACGCTCGAGGGCCCGGGAGGTCGCGTTGGTTGCCACACGGTGATCATACCAGTTTTGGTTGCCACCTGGTAACCAGCTCCCGACGCCGGGTGCTCGACATGATGAACGTTCCACCCCGGAGGCGGGTACCCTTGGCAACCGATGCCGCCCGAACCGCCGACCGCCGAGGCCAACACCGACCAGCCCCAGTTCGCGACGGTCCAGGACACCGTCATCTCGAGCGTGGACTGGATCATCGAGCCGTGCTGGAAGGGCGAGCGCCTGCTGGCCCGGTTCGACGGCACGCGGGTGACCCTCACCGACCAGCACGGTGCTCCGGGGGGGCCGGAGACCGCGGAGGCCGCCGACGTCATCGGGGAGGCGATCGACGCGCAGCAGGCCCTGATCGACGGATGCTGGACCGCCATGCCCTTCGTGGGCCAGGGAAGTGGGGCGCGGGCATGGTCCGCGACCCTGGCAGAGGAGAGCGGCGTCGAGGTGGGCCCTGATCCGGTGTCCCTCGAGCGGCGGCGCGCGTTCGTTGCCTGGGACCTCGTCGAGCTCGACGGCGAGCGGCTGCACGACATCCCGCTCCAGGAGCGGCGGCGGCTGCTCGAGTCCGTGCTCGTCGAGAGCGTCCGGGTGCGGATCTCGCCCGCGGTCCGGCTCCCGATCCACAGCTGGCTCGGGGCGTGGCGCACGAGCGGCTTCACCCACTTCGTCGCGAAGCACGTGAACAGCCGCTACCGGCACGGAGCCACCGCGGAGGACTGGCTCCAGATCGGGATCGACCCGGAGAAGCAGCCGAGCATGGTCGGACGGCTCTTCGGGCAGCGCCCGCCGAAGGTGCGCCGAGTCGCCGACCGGTAGGCCCGCTCTCCTCGGTTCGCGGACCGGCGGACGATGGGCGGTGCTACCCTAGCTTCGCGTCCACGCAACGGCTCTCGGAAGTCTCCCGAGGAGGTCCCGCCCTGACGTCAGAACCCACCGCCCCGCCCCCTTCGGCGCTCGACGAGAAGGGCCTCGCGGAGGTCCGCCGTATCGGCAGCGCCGACCTGATGGTGGGCATCCCCTCGTTCGGCAACGCGGACACCATCGGCTACGTCGTGCGCGCGGCAACTGCCGGCATGGTCCAGTACTTCCCCGACCTCAAGCCGGTCCTCGTCAACAGCGACGGCGGATCACCCGACGACACCCCCCGGGTCGCGGTCAGCACCGAGAGCCCCGACTACATCGAGAAGGTGATCCTGGTCAGCCCGCGCCACAAGCTCCAGCGCGTGAGCTTCACCTACCAGGGGATCAGCGGCAAGGGCACCGCGGTGCGCGCCCTGTTCGAGGTGGCGCGCGAGCTGCAGGTGAAGGCCATGGTCATGGTCGATTCGGACCTGCGCTCCATCGTGCCCGAGTGGATCGAGCTGCTCGCGGGGCCGATCCTCAAGGGCGGCTACGACTTCGTGGCGCCGCTCTACGCGCGCTACAAGTACGACGGGACCATCACGAACAACATCAGCTATCCGCTGACGCGGGCGCTGTACGGGACGCGCATCCGACAGCCCATCGGCGGTGACTTCGCCATCAGCGGGGACCTCGTCAACCGCTACCTGGAGCTGACGACCTTCGATGACGCGACGGCGCGCTTCGGGATCGACATCTGGATGACCCACTCCGCGATCAACGAGGGCTTCGCGGTCTGCCAGGCCCGGCTGGGTGCCAAGATCCACGATGCCAAGGACCCGGCCTCCGACCTGGGACCGATGTTCCGCCAGGTGGTTGGCACCCTCTTCACCCTGGCCGGCGTGTATGCCGACCGCTGGCTGCGGGTCAAGGGCAGCCACTCGATCCCCGAGTACGGGTTCGAGCGGGTGGTCGCGCCGGAGCCCATCAGCGTGAACCACGCCAAGCTGGTCGACGGCTTCGGCTCCGCGCGACCGACGCACGCGGAGATCTGGGGCGACTTCCTGGCGCCCGAGCAGCTCGACCGGGTCATGAGCCTGGAGCTCCCCGACGACCCCGCCGACTTCCACTTCCCGTCGGAGCTGTGGATCCGCTGCCTCTACGACGCCCTGGTCGCCTTCCACCGCCCTGGCGTGGACACCGAGCGGCTCCTTGCCGCGTTGACCCCCCTCTACTTCGGGCGTACGGCCGGATTCATCTCCGACACGTCGGACCTCTCCAACGAGCTCGCCGAGCGGGCCATCGAGGCTCAGGCTCGCGAGTTCGAGGAGCTCAAGGGGTACCTGGTTGGTCGGTGGAACGCCATGCTCGCCGACCGGGCCACCACGACCGGGGCCCCCGCCTGATGGCCGCGCGCCGGCGCGAGCCCTACCGGATCCTGCTGCCGCTCGCGAATCCGCGCACGGCGCGCGACCTGGTGCGCATCGGTGCCGGGATCGGTTCGACGAGCGGGGCGCGGCGCAGCAAGGAGATCACGGCGCTCGGCATCGTCGAGGTCCCCGAGGAGCAGTCCCTGGCCGAGGGTGCCACGAGTGCCCGGACCGCCCGCCGACTGCTGCAGCGGGTCCTCGCGTTCGGCGACGAGGAGGGGGTGGAGATCAGGACCATGGTTCGCATCGGCCGCCGCGCCGCCGAGGGAGTCATCGAGGCGGTGGCCGAGGAGGGGGCGGACCTTCTCATCTTCGGCTGGGGCGGACCCTCGGCGGCGAGCCGCACCGGTGATCGGGGAGGCGAGGGGGTTCACGACCCGGACGCGCCAACGGCCACGGTCAACGCACCGGTGGCCACCGTCTTCTCCCCGACCATTGACGCGGTCGTCCGCCAGTCACCGTGCGACATCGCCGTCGTGAAGCAGCGGGGCCTGGAGGAAGTCAACTCCATCCTGGTGCCGGTTCGCGGCGGTCCCCACGCGGAGCTGGCGGTGCGGGTCGCGCGCGACCTCGCACAGCGCTTCGATGCGAAGGTCGTCGTGATGCACGTGGTGCCCAATGGCATCGGCGAGCGGGCCTGCCAGCGGCAGCGTGAGGCACTCGACAAGTTCATCAAGGAGCACGGCGGCGGTCGACGCGCCTCCGGCCTCGTGCGGGAGGCCGCATCGGTCCGGCAGGCGATCATCCGCGAGGCATCGCACCACGAGCTGGTGGTCATGGGCGCATCGGCCGCTCCCACGAACGCCGGACCGGACGGCCGCTACCTGTTCGGGACCCTCGCCGACTCGGTGGCGTCCCGGGCGAAGCCCACGGTCATCGTGGTCAAGACCCGCCAGCAGCTCGGCCTGGCCACCTTCGAGCAGCTGCGTACCACCGAGGGCAGCCTCCCGGAGGCCGACGCATACGTCGAGCACAGCCAGTCGCTCACCACCGTGGTGGACCGATGGTTCGCGGAGAACACGTTCCACGCGGGCGAGTTCAGCGACATTCGCGCCCTCCTGGCCCTCAAGGAGAAGGCCGGACTGACGGTCAGCGTCGGGCTTCCCGCGCTGAACGAGGAGAAGACGATCGGCCTGGTCATCAAGCGCATCAAGGGCGCGCTCATGGACCGGATCCCGCTCATTGACCAGCTCGTCGTGATCGACTCGGACTCCGAGGACCACACCCGCGACATCGCGGAGGACCTGGGCGTGCCGGTGATCCGGCACAGCGCCATCCTGCCGGAGACGGGGACCTTCGTCGGCAAGGGCGAGGCGCTGTGGAAGAGCCTTCACGTCCTCGACGGCGACATCGTGGCCTGGATCGACACCGACATCAGCAACATCCAGCCGCGGTTCGTGTACGGCCTGCTGGGCCCGCTCCTGCGGGAGCCGCGGATCAGCTACGTCAAGGGTTTCTACAAGCGTCCGATCCGCGACGGCGACAAGCTCGTCCCTGAAGGCGGCGGCCGGGTCACCGAGCTGATGGCTCGGCCCCTCCTGAACCTCTTCTTCCCCGAGCTTTCCGGTCTCATCCAGCCGCTCGCGGGCGAGTACGCCGGGCGGCGCAGCCTGCTCGAGTCGCTGCCCTTCTTCACCGGGTACGCGGTCGAGGTGGGCCTCCTGATCGACATCCTCGACCATGCCGGCCTCTCCGCGCTCGGCCAGGTGGACCTCGAGCGTCGGCTGCACCGCAACCAGCCGTTGCCCAACCTGTCGCAGATGGCCTTCGTCATCCTCCAGGCCGCCATGCGCAAGCTGGAGGAGCGACATCGGATCGAGCTCCTCACGGAGATGGGGCGCTCCATGAAGCTCATCACGCAGGACCGCGATCGCCTGAGCCTCTCCGTCCGCGAGATCGGCGATCAGCTGCGCCCGCCGATGCGAACCATCCCCGCCTACCAGGAGCGCCGGCGCACGCTCGCCGGCCACTGAGCGCGTTCGAACCCCCACGGCCCTGCGCGGGTAGTCCTCGTGTGAGCCGCGCCCCGCTCCACATCGCGCTCGGCATCCCGCGTCAGATCCCGGCGCTGGTCCTGGCCGTCGTCCTGGGCGCCTGCTCGACGGCCGCCCCGGCGACGAGCCCCGGGGCCGATGCACCATCGGCCAGCTTCGCCGACCGGTTGCGGTCGGCCGTCTCCGTCGATGCCATCATGGCCGACCTGCGGCAGCTGGAGACCATCGCCGACAACCACGACGGGATCCGGGCCGCCGGCACCGCCGGCTACGATGCATCGGCCGGGTTCGTGGCCCAGGCCCTCCGGGACCTCGGGTACCAGGTGCGCCTGGACTCGTTCACGCTGCCGCTCTTCAGCGAGGTGGGCGAGGGCCTGATCGGGATCCCGGGCGGACCAGCGTTCTCGGCCGGCACGGACTTCCGGGCCATGCTGTTCAGCGCCAGCGGCGACGTGCATGCGCGGGTCACTGCGGTGGGCTTCGACCGGAGCGCGGATCCGGGGACCTTCGCGGACCACCCGAAGGGGAGCGGCTGCGCCGCATCCGACCTGCCCGCCGCGGTGCGGGGAACGATCCTGCTGGTTCAGCCCGGCCCCTGCTACCGGCGGGCCCAGGCCCAGGCCGCGCAGCAGGCCGGCGCCCTGGCCATCGTGATCGCCTATCCACAGTGGGAGCCGGGGTACGTCCTGCGGCCCACCCTGCTCACGCCGGACGGGATCACCATCCCGGTCATCGGGGCCACGGGCGAGGTGGGTCTGGCGCTGGACGATGCGGCGGCCGCGGCGAGCACGGTCCACCTGCGAATGACGACCGCCGTCGTCGACCGGCCGGTGGCCAACGTCATCGCCGACAGCCCGGGCGGCGATCCGTCGCAGGTGATCATGCTGGGCGGGCACCTCGACTCAGTGCTGGACGGCCCGGGGATCAACGACAACGGTTCGGGCACCATGGGGATTCTCGAGATCGCCCGCCGCCTCGCCGCGGTCGGGACCCCGCGGCTCCGTGTCCGGTTCGCGTTCTGGGCCGGCGAGGAGATCGGCCTGTACGGGTCGCAGCACTACGTGCAGACGCTGGATGACGCTGCGCGGGCGAGCATCAAGGTCTACCTGAACTTCGACATGCTGGGCTCGCCGAACGGCGGACGGCTGGTCTACGAGGACCGGGGCGCCGCGGCCGGATCGGATCAGGTGACCTCCCTGTTCGCCTCGACCCTGCGTTCGGAGGGCCTGACGAGCGGGACGCTGGACCTGTCCGGGTCGTCCGACCACTACTCGTTCGAGCAGGCGGGCATCCCGACCGGGGGCCTGTTCTCCGGTGCCAACGAGATCAAGACCAGCATCGCGGCCCAGACCTACGGCGGGACCGCGGATGCGTACTACGACGACTGCTACCACCGCCCGTGTGATCGCGCCGCCAACGTCGATCCGGTGCTCCTCGGGCAGATGGTGCGGACCGCCGCGTACGTGACGGGCCTGCTGGCCTCGGGCGAGGCGCGGGTCAGCGGCTGAGAGCGGACGCCGGACGGGGCGTCCCCGCTAGGCGACCAGGACGGGCTCTGCGCCGCTGGGGACGGGGACCTCGGGCTGGGGCCGTCCGAAGAGATAGCCCTGGCCAAGGGTGACGCCCAGGTGCAGCAGCGCCGTTCGCTCTTCCTCGGTCTCGACCCCCTCCGCGATGAGGACGCATCCGGTGGTGGCCGCGAAGTGAACCATCCCGGCAATGATCGACTGCCGTGCGGTATCGGCGTCGAGGCCGCGCACGAGACCGATGTCGAGCTTCACGAAGTCAGGATGCAGCTCGATGATGTGCCGCAGGCTGGCGAACCCCGCGCCGGCGTCGTCCACCGCCAGCCGCGCGCCGTGGTTCAGCTCGGCCACGGCGGCTCGCAGGGCCGCGTAGTCAGCGACCGGGGAGTGCTCCGTGACCTCCAGCACCAGCTTCCGCGGGCATCGGTCCATCAGGCCGCGGATTGCCCCACCGTCGAGGACCATCTCCGGCGACACGTTGATCGAAAGCCAGACCTGCTCCGGCAGCTGGAGGCACTGCTCCTCCGCCGCGCGCAGGGCGGCGGACTCCAGGTCCAGCCCCATGTCCGACGCAGCTGCCTCGCGGAAATGCAGATCGGGGCTGAGCCTGTCGTCGAAACGGGTCAGGGCCTCGTAGCCCACCACGGCACCGGATCCGAGCTCGACGACCGGCTGGTAGACGGGATGGAACGCACGCATCTCGATCATCCGCGCGATGCGCTGCCGTGCGCTCTCGAGGCGGGTGCGCTCGACGAGCTGCGATCCCAGCAGGGCTCCCGCCAGGGCGCCGTATTCGTGCAGCGTGGGGAGGCGGGCGGTGAGCGTCGCGACGCCGTCGGGTGCACCGGTGGACACGGCGATGACCCCCAGGAGCTCGTCGCTGCGCCGGAGGGGTAGCCAGGCCATTGCCGTCACGCCCAGCTGCTCCCACGCCCTGCCGATCGGACCATCCACCGAGCGCGCGGTGAATGCCTCAGGCGGGCTGCCCGAGGCCGCCTGGCTCCGCAGGAAGTCGGCGCGCGCGGCGGGAAGTCGCTCGCCCGCCATCGACGGCATGCCGTCGGGGCCATCGGCGGCAATCACCCAGGCGCCGTCGTGCCCGTCGAATCCCACGACCTTGGACGACACCACCCCGTCGAGCCGATTGATCACCCGCAGGACGGATTCGGCGGTCGCCTCGAGGGTGTCGGCGGGCTCCATGGTCGCGAGCGCCTCCGCGATCGCGGCGCGCTCGGCCTGCTGCGCGGCGAGCGCACGCTCGGCCTCGTGCAGCCTGGTGACGTCGCGAAGGACCACGACCACGTTCCGCTCCTCGGTGCCTGGTCGTTCGAGTGGCCAGATGCTGAGGTGGGCGTCGTATTCGTAGCCGTCCGGGCGTCGTCCGAGGATGGTGCCGCTCCACGCCGCGCCGGCAGCGACCGACTCGATGGCGTTTGCGAGGCCAGGCATGTCGACGGTGTCGGTCAGGTCGTCGGCCCTGACCCCCACCAGGACCTCCGCCGGGAACCCGCTGATCTGCTCGAATGCCGGGTTGGCGTAGGCGATGGTCCCGGAGGGATCGATCAGGAGCATGCCGTCGCTTGTCTGCTCGATGGCGGCGGTGAGGAGCACCCGGTCCTGCT
Source organism: uncultured Chloroflexia bacterium (assembly GCA_963805305.1). Lineage (GTDB taxonomy): Bacteria > Chloroflexota > Limnocylindria > QHBO01 > QHBO01 > CAVXEH01. Next base: position 632,316 of record CAWDTM010000003.1, on the reverse strand, counting down.
CGGTGCGGTGGCGGGCGGTGACATCGGTGCCGATGCCGGCCAGGCGCCGGACACGCCCCGACTCGTCCCGGATCGGGAATGATCGATCATTGACCCAGATCTCCGCTCCGTCGGGCCGGATGAGCCGGTACTCCACCTCGACCTCCTGCGTCGGACGCTCCAGGAGCGCTCGCACCCTGGCGCGGTCGTCCGGATGGATCAGGGCCCAGTAGCGCTCCGGATCGGCCCGCATGTCGCCGCGCGTGATCCCGAAGATGCGCTCGACGGACGGGCTCACGTAGAGGAGGCTGTCCGTGTCCGGCTCCACCAGCCAGAAGACAGCGTCGATGTGCTCTGCAAGCTCGTTGAAGCGCAGCTCGCTCTCGCGCAGGGACGCGTTCATGGCGCCAAGCTCGCGCTCGCTCGCGACGTGGGCGGTGACGTCGGTGATGATGCCCGCGAAACGGATCGGCGCGCCGTCGGGGCCCGAGATGGGATAGCTGAAGTCGTGGACCCAGCGAATCGAGCCGTCGGGGCGGATGATCCGGTACTCGAGGTCGCCGGGGGCCCGTCGCCCGTTGAGGAGCTGCTCGATACGCGGCCGGTCATCGGGGTGGATCGCCGCACGGTAGGAGCGAGGATCCGCGTAGACGCTCTCGACGGGCTGTCCCCAGATCTGCTCGAAGGCGGGGCTGATGTAGAGCAGCCTGCCGCTCGCGACGTCGGTCATCCAGAAGACGACCGGGAGGTGCGTGGCGAGCTCCTCGAAGCGCAACTCGCTCTCACGCAGGCGCAGCTCCTGCTCGCGTTCCACGCTCACATCGCGGCTCAGGCCGACGACCCCCACAAGGTGCCCATCGGCATCGCGCAGAGGACTGACCGTCGCCCAGACTGTCATCCGGGTCTCGTCGCGACGCCGGATCCGGACGTCGCCGGACCAGGTCCTCCCGGCGTGGAATCCCCTCCACGCGTCCTCGCTCAGGCCGGTCTCCGTGCGGAGCAGGGTGCCCACCGGCTGGCCGACCGCCTCGGCAGGTGCCCAGCCGTAGAGCACCTCCGCTCCCCGGCTCCAATAGGTGATCACGCCGTCGGGGTCAGTGGCAATGATGGCGCTCTCGACGCCATCGAGGAGTGATTCCCACCCGCCCGGCGGGGGGATCATGCGCGGCAGGCTCGTGCTCCCCGTCGGGGGGCTGCTGGTCGGTGACACGTCTTCGGCTCCCTTCGGCCCGGGATCGCAGGCGCCGGGCCGTCGCGGTCGGGAGAGGTTCCCCACCTGTCTGGGTCAACCATCCCCGATGCGAGGCAGCACGTCAGCCTGCCGCGCGGCACGAATGTCGGGGCCACCCGGCATGTTGCCGGAGGGCAACAGTTGGCCATGCCGCCGACGGCGTGAACGGCTGGTTTCTGCGTCCGGCTGGCCGGCCCTTCTATGCTTAGACCGATGTCGTCGAGATCCCTGCGGGTGCTGATTGCCCCCGACTCGTTCGGCGGTGCGCTCGATTCGGTCGGCGTGTCTGCCGCCATCGGTGCTGGCTGGGCACGGGTGCGTCCGGACGACCATCTGACCCACGCGCCCATGGCGGACGGCGGCGAGGGGACCCTGCTGGCTCTGGCCGATGCCCTGGGCGATGCGTGCGAGCGCCGAACGCTGACGGTCCACGACCCGCTGGGGCGCGAGGTGGAGGCGAGCTGGCTGCTCCTCGACGGGGGTCGCGCCGCGTTCATCGAGATGGCGGAGGCAAGCGGCCTCGCCCGGCTCGCTCCCGATGAGCGCACCCCGCAGCAGGCGGGGCGAGCCTCGACACGCGGCACCGGGGAGCTGCTGAAGGCGGCGCTGGATGCCGGCGTCGAGCGGATCACCATTGGGCTCGGCGGCTCGGCGACCACCGATGGCGGATCCGGGCTGCTCGCCGCCCTGGGGTTGCGGCTGCTCGATGGGGACGGCCACGAGCTCCCCGATGGCGGTGCCGCCCTTGCGGGAGTCGAGGGGGCCGACCCGTCGGGCCTCGACCGGCGGCTCGGGGAGGTGGAGCTGACCATCGCCAGCGACGTGACGAACACGTTGACGGGGCCTACCGGCGCGGCCGCCACCTACGGACCGCAGAAGGGCTGTGATGACCGGACCGTCGCGGCGCTGGACGCTGCGCTGCGTCGGTGGGGCGACGCGATCGAGGCGGCCACGGGGCGGCTGGTGGCGGACCTGCCCGGAGCCGGCGCCGCGGGCGGGACGACGGCGGGGCTGCTGGGATTCACCGGCGCGGTCCTGAAGCCGGGGGTGGAGGTGGTCGCGACCCTGGTCGGCCTGGCGGAACGCATGGCGACCGCGGACCTGGTCATCACCGGCGAGGGCCGCGCCGACGAGCAGACGCTCTCCGGCAAGGCGGCCATGGGCGTCGCGCGCCTCGCGCGAGCCAGGGCGCCGGTGATCCTCCTGTGCGGCGCACTGGGCAAGGGCTCCGCGGCGCTCGATGCCTCCGGTGCCTTTGCCCTGGTGCAGCCCATCATCGATCGGCCCATGGACCTGGCGAGCGCCATGGACGATACCCAGCGCCTGCTCGAGAACGCGGCGGAACGCCTGGCGCGCAGCGTCGGCATCGGTCTCGAGCTCGCGAATGCCTGAGGCACGCCGGAAGGTGTCGAAGCCCGGGAGGCGGGGCCCGAGCCCCCGGAAGCTGGCCGCCGATCGCCGCAAACGGCGCGCCCTGGTGGAGATCCTGCTGGATCGGCTCGGCGACCGCTACGAGCATCCCGCCTGGGCCGGGTCGCGCCTGGACGTGGTGAGCGAGCTGGTGCTGACCATCCTGGCCCAGAACACCGCCGACACGAACTCGTACCGCGCCTTCACCGCACTCCGCGCCCGGTACGCCGACTGGGACGCCGTGCTGGCCGCGCCCACCGACGAGCTGGTCGAGGTGATCCGGCCGGGAGGCCTCGCCCCCACCAAGGCGCCCCGCATCCAGCACGTCCTGGCCGAGGTGAAGGCCGCGCACCGCGATTGGGACCTGGGGTTCCTGGGCGAGGTGCCGCTCGACGAGGCCCGAGACTGGCTGGTGGGCCTCCCCGGGATCGGCCGCAAGACCGCCTCGATCGTGCTGCTCTTCTGCTTCGGCCGCCCGACGATGCCGGTCGACACCCACATCCACCGGGTGGCGCTGCGCCTCGGCCTGATCCCTCCGAAGACCGATGTGGTGAAGGCCCACGATCTGCTGGAGGAGGTGCTCCGCCCCGACGAGGTGTACGCCTGTCATGTTGAGCTGATCCGGCACGGGCGCGACACCTGCCGCGCCCCTCGGCCGATCTGCGGCCTCTGCCCGCTGACCGACCTCTGCCCGTACTTCGTGCAGGCGTCGCGCGGTCGTGCGCCGATGGCGCCGGTGCCGCACGGGTTGGCTGCCCCTGGCGAGGGCGACCGACCGGCCCGGTACCACGACGAGCTGCTCCACGGCTGGGCCCCACCCGAGGCCGGCTAGTCGGTCAGCCGCCGTGGCGGCCGCCGGGGCGGGTTACGCCGCCGCAACCGAACCTCGCCTGGGTGCGCCGTGGATGCCTCCTTCCCGACGCTGTGTCAGCCGCGTGGCACCAATGCGCTCCGAAGCCGTCCGCCCGATGCCGGATCAACGCGCTCCGGGCCACGTTGGTGACCCCGGCGTTACCCGGCGTCGGCGGAATGGCCGGCGTGACCCATTCCGCCCACGATCGGTCGCAGGAGTGCAACAACGTGCGGGGGTGCTGCCTGTCTGGCGCAGCTCCGGCGCCTCGGCGTTTGACATGGGCGCGTGATCCGCGAGAGGGTAGGGTGCCTACCCCCAAGGAGGCAATCCCATGCTGAAGATCACCCACGACGCTGCTGTTGCGCTGACGTCGGCGCGCACAGCCGCCGGGGCGCCAGACGAGTTCGGGGCCCGGTTCTCCATCGCCACGGCTCCCGAGCAGGGTGGCGCGCGGCTCGCCATCACGTTCGTCGATGCGCCCGTGACGGGCGACGACGTCACCGAGCAGGAGGGCCTGAGCGTCTACGTCGCTCCGGAGCTGGTGCAGGCCATTCCCGACGCCACCGTCGACGCCAAACCGGTCGACGGCGAGACGCAGCTGGTGCTCGAGCGCGCCTAGCTTCTCAGGCCGATGGCGCACGACGACCGCCGCCCGGCTCCGAGCCGGTGCGGCGGTCGCCACTTCTCAGGCCGCCTGCTAGAATCCGGCCTCGCGATCGGGCCGAAGTAGCTCAGGGGTAGAGCATCGGTTTCGTAAACCGACGGTCGTGGGTTCGAATCCCACCTTCGGCTCCAGCCATCGTGCACGGATCCCGGCCGGACGGCGACCAATGGTCGCGGTGAAGATCCGGTTGACGCCCCGGTTGACACCCACAGCCAGGATCGCTTCAGCGGTGTGAGCAGTCCGAGCGCGACGAGCAACTGTCGGACCCACCACAACGCTCGCCAGCATGAGGTCGGCGGGCGGCGGCGAGTGTGACGCGTCCGCAATGAGACAGCCCGGAGGTCCGATCCAGTCCTGCGTGACACGCAACCCGCCCAGGTCCACCTCTCTTGTCTCGGCCTGCTCAGACCCGCCCAAGATGTGTTGTGGAACTCTCGCGCCGCGAAACAGGAATTGAGGCAACAGTGACCCTTTCAGGCTGTCGCCATCCTCTCTAGGGTATGGGCCGAGAGCGGGAGACCATCAGGGTGACTGCAGAGCAGCCGATCGAGGTTGCACAGGCCCGGTCCGACGCGGCCATTGCCGCATTCGTGGTCGACCACTACGACCGCCTGCTGGGCCTGGCTCGCATCGTCTGCCGCGACACTGCGGATGCAGCCGATGCGGTGCAGGCTGGCCTGGAACAGGGCTGGCGCAAGCGATCGACGCTGCGCGACGAGGCGCTCCTGCGCCCTTGGCTCGACCGCATCGTCACCCGCGAGGCGATTCGCGTCAGCCGGAATCGCAGCTCGTGGCTCGGCCGCCTGTTCAACCCGCAGCGCGAGCTGACCTGGGTCGAGCCACGCGACCAGCGCGCCTCCGAGCCGCCGGCGTACATGGAATTGCGCGCCGCCTTCGAGCGGCTCTCGCCCGACCATCGGGCGGTCGTCGGGCTCCATCTCCACCTTGGCTACTCGGTCGCTGAGACGGCGGCCATCGTCGGGGCGCCGGAGGAAACCGTGCGATCGCGCCTGCGCGTTGCCAAACAACGGCTGCGCGGCGATCTCGAGGAGTCGCGATCATGACCAAGCAACAGCGCGACGAGACCTTCGACCGGCAGCTGCGGGACTTCCTGGCCTGGCACGCAGACGACACCGCCGGGGCGCCGATCGCGATGGACGTTGCATCTCGGATCAGCTCGCGCCTCGGGGCGGCAACGGCAGGGACCCGGCGCGGGCTCCACCTCGTGTGGGTGGTGGTGGTGGCTCTGCTGATCGCGATGCTTGTAGGCCTTGGCCTTCTCGGTGCCATGCGGTTTCTGCGGCCGCTCGGTCCACTCAGCAACGGCTGGATTGCGTTCTCGACGCAGCCTGGCTGCTGCGAGGGCGGGCACGACTACAACGGCGTCGGTGGCGACATCTATCTGGTGCGAGATGGCGTCGACGCGACGCTAATCGTCAGTCGTGGCCCCGGGAATGCCTCGAACGTGTGCCCCGCCTTCTCGCCTGACGGTCGAACGCTGGTGTACGGCCGTCGAGACGGCGCAGGCCGCGCCCTGATCCTGCTCGCGGTGAGTGCCGACGGCTCGGTTTCCGAGACCGCACGTCTCGACCTGCCCGATGACCAGCGCGGACGAGTGCCCTGTCCGCGCTGGTCCGCGGACGGGACTCGGCTCGCCTACCTTGACGGCCTCTCCTACGACGGAACGGGAACCGCGCCAGGAAACCTCGTCGTGCGCGGTCTCGACGGCTCGACATTGCGGCCCGAACCCGGAGACCCGAGCAGGGAGGATCTCACCCCGCGTCGATCCTACGATTGGCCGCCGCTCCCGTCACCATCCGGAGAGTGGGTTGCCTTTGTGGACGATCGCGGCGTCATGGTCGAGCGGCCGGACGGATCGGATGCGCGTGTCCTTCTGACGCTCGAAGAGTTCGCTCGGATGATCGGCTACAGCCACGGCGAAAGCGTGGCGCCGTACTCGATCCCGGCCTGGTCTCCGGATGGCAAGTACGTGTTGGCCCAGGGCGATGTCAGTGGGCTCGACTTCGCCATGGTCGCAATTTCCATCGAGAGCCCGACACAGTCGATCGTCCTGGCCCCAGTGGTTCCCGTCAACTGCTCCGGCTGCTGGCCGGGTCGCGGCGACGCGTCCTGGCAGCCGGTCTTCGGAGGATCGAAAGAATGAGTCCGGCAGCCCGTGGGCGGCCGCAGGAGGTTGAGCGATGATCTGTGCTCGGCACGCGTCTTTGCTGTTCGTGGTCATTGTGCTGAGTGCCGGATGTTCGTCGGCCGCCGACACGTCGCCTTCGGCGGCGCTGAGCCATTCCGCTGTGCCAACCGCGTCGCCCGCGGTGGCTCGGCAGCTCAGCGGCCGGGTCGTCGGCGCGGCGAGCAATGACACCACCTACCCGAGCTACTCGGTCGAGGTCCCGGCGGGCTGGTCAATGACCGGTCCATTCGTGATCCGTGTGCCGCCGGAGGTGATGGGCCTCAGCGTCTGGGACGCGATGCAGGTGCCGACCGACCCGTGCCGTTGGCAGTCAACGATGACGACACCAGGCCCAACGGTCGACGACCTCGTGAATGCGCTCGTCGCCCAGCGAACGCGCAACGCATCGACGCCAACCGAAGCGACGCTGGCAGGTTACAAGGGGATGTACCTCGAATGGTCGGTCCCGGCCGACATGGTGGACGGTGAGAAGTGTGACCCTTGGCCGGACAACGGTTACCGCGACTTCGTCAGCTTCCTGGGCGTCGGCGACAGCGAGCGGTACCAGCAGATGGCCAACCAGGTCGACGGACTTTGGGTGCTCGACGTCAACGGGCGGCGGCTCGTCGTCGACGCGACCTACTCGCCGGATGCGACCGACGCCCAGAAGGCCGAGCTTGACCAAGTTGCCGAATCGCTGACATTCGACGAGCCCTAGCTTCGGGTGGGAGTACAACGGCCCCTACCTGGTTCAGCCTCGCGGGGTTGCCGATCGCCTTCTCCGTAGGCCGTGGAGCAACCGCTCGCGTTCGTCTGGCATCTCGGCGTCCAGCCTCTCCGGGATGAGCTCCGAATATCGCGCGAGCTCCTCCAGTTTTCTTCCGGTCCTGAGGCCGATGCCACTGCGCGCGGTGGGCCTGCGACCACCGCCTAGTGGACGTTCTGTCCGTCGGCGCACCCCGCTGAACGCCAGCGCAGTGGCGTTTACGGCCGAGACCAACTCGGCAGACTGCAGGGCGGCGCTTGCGGCGTGAAGGCGCTGCGAGACGTCCTCGCATTCAATGATGTCCGCGACAGCATCAGCGACGGAACTCGGCGACCGTTCGCCCCTTGGCGACCATGTGACCTTCACCAGCGACCTCCCCGCTCAACCCCGCCGACGTCGATGCATGCGGGGCGGCAGGCCCGGGCTCGCGTATCCTCACCGTATGCCGAAACGGTCCCGTCCCGTCCGTGACTCGCAGTCCCGCGAAGCGCTTTCCCCCGAGGAGATCCGGGAGCTGCGGGCGGCCTGCGAGCGAGCGCTGCAGGGCAACGGCATCCGCAGCGTGGCCGATGCCATCGCCGAGATCCAGTCCCTTCCCGATGGCGACCTGCAGCCCGACGTGTACGGCAGCGGTGGTTCGGTTGCCGCACTGGAGACCGAGGTCCGCGAGCTGCTCGGCAAGCATGCCGCGGTCTTCATGCCCAGCGGGACCATGGCGCAGCAGATCGCGCTGCGGATCCACGCCGACCGCCGGGGGCGGAGGGTCGTCGCCTTTCACCCGACCTGCCACCTGGAGCTGCACGAGGACCAGGCGTACCAGCGCATGCACGGGCTCTTCGGCCGCACCCTGGGAGACGGCCGCGGCCTGATCACCGTCGCGGACCTCGCGTCGGTGCACGAGCCACTGGCCGCCCTCCTCATCGAGCTGCCGCAGCGCGAGATCGGCGGGCGGCTGCCGGCCTGGGACGACCTCGTGGCGCTCGTCAACCTGGCGCGCGAGCGCGCCGCCGCCGTCCACCTCGACGGCGCTCGCCTCTGGGAGGTGGGCCCGTTCTACGACCGCCCCCTGTCGGAGATCGCCGCGCTCTTCGACAGTGTCTACGTGTCGTTCTACAAGGGCCTGGGCGGGCTGTCGGGCAGTGTCCTGCTCGGCGAGGAGGACCTGGTGGCCGAGGCGCGTGAATGGCGCCACCGGCACGGCGGGACGCTCTTCAACCTGTGGCCCTATGCCGCCGCGGGCCTGGCCGGCCTTCGGCTGCGGCTGCCAAGGATGGAGACCTACGTGGCGCACGCACGGGCCATCGCCGAGGCGCTCTCGGCGGTCGAGGGGGTCGACGTGGTTCCGCATCCTCCCCAGACGCCCATGATGCACGTCCACCTGCGCACGACCGCAGCCGCCGTCGCGGCGGGTATCCGGCGCATGGCGAGCGAGCAGCGCCTGTGGACCTGGGGCGGGTCCACCGCCACCGACACGCCCGGGATCCGCCGCGTCGAGCTCACGGTGGGGGATGCCACCCTGGCCTTTTCGCCCGATGCGGTGACAGACGCCATCCGGGCCCTTCTGCCCGCGTCCTGATGGCGCCAACGGCTCGTCCTCCGCGCGGTCTTCTACCCTGGCGCAGGGGCGTCGTCGCGGCGGGCATGGGCATTGCCGGCGCCCTGGGGGCAACCGTCGTGCTGGGCCACGACACGGGGTTGTCGGAGCCGAACGTGGCGTCGCTCTGGACCGTCGTCCTCGATCCGGTGCCCTGGATCGGCTCGATCGTGGCCCTGGCGGGATACGGGTTGCTCGTGCGACGGGTCAACCGCACCCATCCGCGGACCCCGGTTCCCGCCTGGCGGGTCGCCGCCTGGGTCGCGGGAGTCCTCGTCATCTGGGTTGCGCTGGCGTCCGCCATCGACGCCTATGCCGACGAGCTGCTCACCGTGCACATGGTGCAGCACCTGCTGCTGTCCATGATCGGGCCGCCGCTCCTTGCCCTGGGGGCTCCCGTCACGGTGGCGCTGCAGGCCTCGACGCCGGGCGTTCGACGTCGGTGGCTGCTCCCCGTCCTCCACTCACACGCCGTGCGCATCCTTGCGGCTCCCGTGGTGGCCTGGAGCCTCTTCACGCTGGTGATGTGGTTCGCCCACTTCAGCCCGCTCTACGAGGCGGCGCTGGAGGATCCCACGATCCATGTGCTCGAGCACGCCCTCTTCGTCGCCACGGGCATCCTCTTCTGGTGGCCGGTGATCGGCGCCGACCCCACCCCGCGTCGCATGGGCCACGGCGGTCGCTTCGTCTACCTCCTGGCCCAGATGCCCGTCAACGCCGCCGTTGGCCTGGCCATCTATTTCGCGCCATCGGTCCTCTACGCCCACTACGCGACTACCGAGCGCGGGTGGGGACCCAGCCCGATACTCGACCAGCAGGTGGGGGGCCTGCTGATGTGGACGGTCGGCGACCTGATCCTGCTCGTGGCGGTCACCGGGGTGTTGGCCGCCTGGATTCAGGCCGATGCCCGCCGCTCGCGGCGGGCCGAGTCGCGGACCGGCTAGCCGCTACAGGACGTAGAGCGTCGAGAAGAGGAAGAGCCAGACCACGTCGACGAAGTGCCAGTAGTAGCTGGCTGCCTCGACGGCCGTGTGGCGCTCGCTGGTGACGAGCCCGCGCCGTGCCCGGTTCGCCACGATGGCGATGAAGATCAGCCCCACCAGGACGTGACCGCCGTGGAAGCCGGTCAGCGTGTAGAACGTGGAGCCGAAGACGCCGTCGCGCAGGCCGAACCCGTTGTTCGCGTACTCGAAGGCCTGGATGGAGAGGAAGACCAGGCCCAGGCCCACGGTGATCCCCAGCCAGCGCAGCAGACGCCCGCGATCCCCCCGCGCGGCGGCCCACACGCCCAGCTGCATCGTCACGCTGCTCGACACGAGCAGGATCGTGTTGATCCCCGGCAGCAGGATCTCCGGTCGCTCGCCGCCGAAGTTCTCGGGCGGCCAGACACCGCTGTCGGCCCGGATCACGAAATAGGCGGCGAAGAGTGCGCCAAAGAGCATCACCTCCGACGCGATGCCAAGGCGAACGCCAAGCAGCATGTTGCTCCGCGCGCGCGTCGCATCCTCCGCGCCATGGCCCAGTGCGCCGTGGCCCCCCGCGGTCGTGGCCGCCACAGGAGCGGTCATGGCGCGGGATGCCCCGGGGCCGCCGAGGGCGCCCCGGCAGGCATCGGCGGGCTGCCGAACTGGTACGGCGTGCCGGTCACCGTCGGGATGTGCTCAAAGTTCTCGATGGGCGGCGGCGAGAGGCAGAGCCACTCGAGGGTCTGGGCATTCCATGGGTTTGCATCGGCCAAGGGACCATGCCTCCACGAGTGGACCATGTTGTAGACGAACAGTGCGACCGAGAGCGCGATGTTCACGGCGGCGAAGCTGATGAACAGGTTGACCGGGCCGAGCTCAGCGGGATAGTCGGCGACCCGCCGTCGCATCCCCTCGATCCCGAGCCAGAACATGGGCAGGAAGGTCGCATTGAAGGCGATCGTGAACCACCAGAACTGGATCCTTCCCAGCCGCTCGTCGTACATGCGACCGGTGATCTTCGGGAACCAGTAGTAGGTACCGGCGAAGAGGCCGTAGATCGTGGATCCGATGATCGTGTAGTGGAAGTGGGCCACCACGAAGAACGTGTCGGAGAGAGTGATGTCGGTGGGAACGTCCGCGAGGTAGACGCCGGTGATCCCGCCCACGAGGAACGCCCACAGGAACCCGAATACCCAGAGCATGGGCACCCGGAAGTGGATTCGCCCGAGCCAGATGGTGCCGATGGCGCTCAGGAAGACGACCCCGGTCGGCACCGAGATGAGCTCGGTGGTGAACATGATCGGGATATGGAAGAAGTCGGCCATCCCGCTGACGAACATGTGGTGCGCCCAGACCATGAAGCTGAGCACCCCGATCATGATGAAGGCGATGACCGCGATCGGGTAGGCGAAGAGCGGCTTGCGCGCGAAGACGGGCACGATCTCGAGGATCGCACCCAGGCCCGGCACGGCCATGATGTAGACCGCGGGGTGCGAGTAGAACCAGAAGAGGTGCTGGAACAGGATCACGTCGCCGCCGCGGCTGGCGCGGAAGAACGAGGTGCCGATCAGCCGGTCGAAGAGGACCATCGTGAAGGCACCGGCCACCACGGAGGTGGCGACCAGTCCCAGGGTCGCGGTGACGGTCAGGGCCCAGACGAAGATGGGCATTCGCATCAGCGTCATGCCCGGCGCCCGCATCCGGAAGACGGTGGTCAGGAAGTTGATCGAGCTGAGGATCGACGAGAAGCCGATGGTCACGAAGGCCATCATGTAGGCCTGCTGCCCAAGGTTCGCCTGCTGGCTGAGCGGCGGATACGCGGTCCAGCCGGTGTCGAACCCACCGAGGAGCGGGTTGATCGCCACGAGCAGCACCGGGAGCGGGAGCATCCAGTAGCTCAGCGCGTTGGCCTTGGGGAAGGCCATGTCCCGGGCGCCCACCATGATGGGCACCAGGTAGTTGCCCAGCCCTCCGATGATCGAGATCAGGGCGACGGTGATCATCATCGCGCCGTGCGTGCTCATCACCGTGTTGTAGGTGTCCTTGCCCAGGAGCAACCCGGGCTGCGCGAGCTCGAGGCGCATGAACATCGCCGCGGTGCCCGCCGCCATGAACACGACGAAGGCGGTGACCAGGTACTGGACGCCGATCACCTTGTGGTCCGTGGTGAACCGGAAGTAGCGGCGCCAGTCACCCGCCTTGCCATGGGCAGCGTGCTCCTCCGCGGCATCGACCTCCCGGCCGGCGGCCCAGGTCAGCCAGAAACGGAGCGCGCCGATGCCGAGGAGGAAGCCCAGGAGGGCGCCGAGGTAGCCCAGAGCCAGCAGGTGACCCTTTTCGGTGTTCTGGCCCGAAGGCAGGTTGGAGGCCAGCAGGAGAGCCGGGCCCACTGCCGCGCCGACGATCGCGCCGGCCACGGCGCGCACGAGACCGGGGCGGAACAGCGAGGAAGCTGGACGGGCAAGGCTCATTGCGGAGGCTCCTGCGGAAGTTGGCTCAACCAGACATCAAGGTCCTGCTGCTGGGAGACGACGAAGGTGAGGAGCATGTCGGTGTGGCCCAGGCCGCACAGCTCGGCGCAACGACCCGGGTAGGTGCCGGTCACCGTGGGCGTCGTGTATGCCTGGGTGACACGACCCGGCACGGCATCCTGCTTGACCCCCAGGGCGGGCAGCCACAGGGAATGGATCACGTCGTCAGACTCGATCAGGAGGTGGACACGCTTGTCGAGCGGCACGTGCAGCTCGGTGGACGTCGCGCCGTTGGGATAGGTGAAGTGCCACTCCCACTGCTGGCCCTTCACGTGGACCTCGAAGTCGGATTGCTGCGCGCCGCGGATCTCCACCAGGCCAATCGCCCCGTACACGAAGAGGCCCAGGACCATGACCAGGGTGATCCCCAGCCAGACCGCCTGGGTCCCGGTGTGGCCGTGCATGGGCGGACCGTCGGACGCATCGCCGGCCGGTGCACGGAAGCGGAGCGCGGAGTAGGCCATCCCGACGACGACGAACCAGAGGACCGGCATGGACACGACCGTGAGGAGCACGAACGTGCGGTCCTCGATGACCGCCTCCTTGGACGCAATCTGGGGAAGGACCTGGATCCCGGCCATGAGCACCATGCTCACGGCGGACAGCACGGCCCAGATGAGGCCCGCGGTGAGCAGGTGGCGACGGTCGCTCATGGTTGCACGGGAATGGGGCGGGCGCGCCCTGCGGCGCGCCCGATGCTGTGACTCATCGGCTCAGCAGGTCACTGGACCGTGAAGTCGGTATGCATTCCCTTTTGGTAGTGCAGCAGATCCTGATCGTGGATGTTGCAGAAGATCACGTAGTGGCCTGGAGCCAGGTTGGTCAGGGTGATGCTCTGGTCCTCGCCGGGCTTCACGGATCCGATCTCGCTGGGATCGCCGGCCTCGGCCAGCGCCGAGTCGTCCTCGCTGACCTCGCCATCGGCGTTCGTCGGCAGATCGCTCGAGTTCAGATCCGTCTTCCGGATGACGAACTCGTGCTCCTTGTCCCCGTCATTGTGGACCTTGATCGTGAGCGTCCCGGCGTGGAAGGTGGCATTGGCCAGCGAGATCTGCCACTCCTTCTCGGTGGCATTCACGGTCTGGTCGCCGCTGCTTCCCCCGCCTCCATTGTTCGATGAGCACGCCACCAGCAGGCCGGCAATCGCGATCAGGGTAACGGCCCTGTGCACGGTCTTTGACACCCTCTCCTCCTCGCCTCGATGGGGCGGGCGCGCAGCCGCGGCGGCTCGGAACGCACCCGCTCACGACAAGGATGGTTGCCGGCTTGCACGAGTTCCTATACTCCGAACCAGCCATTTGTGGAGTCCACATTGACCACTCCGTCGTACGCGCCCAAGGCGGCAGGAGCATTGGCCGGGGCTCACCTCGAGCCCATGGTGGCGGCCGCAGCCATCGCGGACCGTGCGCCTCGCCCGGTCCGCGTCGCCGCCGCGATCGGTCGCAGGCCGCGCCTTCTCGAGGCCGGCCTCGACATCGCTGCGGTCATCTTCATCGTCATGGCCTTCGCCACGAACGCCCTCTCCGCGGAGTTCCTCTTCCACTGCGTCTTCGTGGTGCTGGTCCTGCACGCGTTCCTGTTCGGATTGCGCGGAACCCTGCTGCGCATTGCGCTCGTCAGCGTGCCGCTCATCGCCCGGGCCGATGCTCAGGTGCTGGGCATGAGTCTGCCTGCCCTCGAGCTCACCGAGTGGCCCCTCATGTTCGTCATCGCCGGCCTCGTGGCGTGGATGGCGGACATGCGGCGCGAGACGGCGCGCCGCTATGCGGCCCTCTTCCGCCAGGCGAGCGAGCGGCTCCTGACCGTGGAGGAGGACGAACGCCGGCGGATCGCCGGCGAGCTCCACGACGGCGTGGGGCAGATGCTCACCGCCCTGACCCTGGGTCTTGACGCGGCAGCCGAGGAGCACCGCGCCGACGCGATGCGGCCCCGGGTGCGGGCGGCCCGCCGGCTAGCCGACCAGGCGCTCGCCGAGACCCGGGACCTCTCCCATCGCATGCGCCCCACGCGGATGGAGGAGCGCGGTCTGCTCGCAGCGATCACGGACCTCGCTTCACAGTCGGGCTTCCACATTGAGCTCGCCGCCTCGCCGGAGGACCCCGCCGCCTGGCGCATCCATCCCACCGCGATGGTGGAAGTCTTCCGGATCATCCAGGAGGCACTCGCCAATGCCGCGCATCACGGCGGCGCAGCCGGCGCGAGGCTCACGATCGCCCGTCACGGCTCCCGCGTCGTCGTCGATGTGGCCGACGCGGGCCGCGGTTTCGACCCCGCACAGGTCCGCGACTCAGGCATTGGCCTCGCAGGCATGCATGAGCGGGCGCGGCTCCTGGGAGGTGAGCTCGCGATCGTCACCTCCCCTGGCCATGGGACCCACGTCCACCTGGACGTCCCCCTCGACCCCGAGCAATGAGGTTGCCGCATCATGCCCACACGGATCGGCATCGTCGATGACCACGCCCTCGTTCGCGAGGGCCTGCGGATGATCCTGGACGCACAACCGGATATGGAGGTCGTCGGCGAGGCCGGCGATGAAGCGACCGCCTTCGCGCTCGCGGGAACCCGCAAGCCGCAGATCATGCTCGTCGACCTCACGCTCGACGGGGTTGACGGGCTGGCGCTGGTGCGAGAGCTGTCGAACCGGCATCCGCGGGTCCGGCTGATCATCGTCACCATGCATCATCACCCCGAGACGGTGCGCCAGGCGTTCCTGGCCGGCGCCGCCGGCTACATCGTGAAGGGGGCCGCGAGCGCAGACCTGATCGCCGCCGTGCGCGCCGTGGCGCAGAACCAGCATTACGTGCATCCGGTGGTCGCATCGGTCGTGGTGGTGGACTCCCTGCGCTGGCTTCGCCAATCGGACCGCCTCAGCTCGCGCGAGGCCGAGGTGCTGCGCCTGGTCACCGCGGGCCGGACCGCGATCGAGGCCGGTCAGGCGCTTGGCATCAGCGCGCACACCGTCCGCCGGCATCTCGCAAACGTGGCTGCGAAGGTGGGGGTGCACGGCCGCGTCGCGCTGACCCGCTACGCGCTCGAGCACCACCTGGTCCAGGACGAGGCCTGAGGCCACGGACGCGCACGAGCATCCCGTGACGGCCGCGGACGTGCCGGCGAAGACGACGAGGCCCAGCTGGAGCCCCGCGCGGCGCACCGCGGCGGGCCTGGCGGTGGTCTGCCTGGTCGCTGCCGGGGCCTGGGTGGCGACTCGGCCCCTCGGCAGCGGCGGATCGCCCGGAGCCGTCGGCACGGGTGCGGCCACCGCGACCGGCATCGAGGTCGGCGATGCGGCCCCCGAGCTCACCGACGCGAACGATGCGCCGATGCTGAAGGACCTCGACGGCGCCCCGGTCCGGCTGGCGGAGTACGCGGGTCACCCCGTCTGGGTCGTCTTCTGGGCCACCTGGTGCACGCCGTGCCAGGAGGAGGCCGCCGACATCGTGGCTGCCTATCACGCGCACCGCGCCGCGGGCCTGGCGGTGCTCGCCATCGACGTCCAGGAACCCGCGGCCTCGGTCAGGCAGTTCGTCGCGGAGCATGGCCTCGACTATCGGGTCGCGCTCGACCCCACCGCCGCCATCCAGGCCCGGTACGGTGGCTGGGGACTGCCCGTCCACTACTTCCTGGACCAGCACGGCACGATCCGGGACCGCTACATCGGCCAGCTGACCCGGGAGACCATGGAGGAACGGCTGAGGACGATCGTCGGGTCCTGAGCGGGGTCCCTACGCCATCGGCGGCAGCGCCTTGAGCAGCGGTTCGATCTCGTCGCGCGTCACCATCGTGTCCCACGAAGCCGCGACCCGGCCATCGGCGCCGATGAGGTAGACCCACGGCTCGCGCAGGTCACCGTCCGGCGTCTGGAGCCAGTCGACGGCCGCACGGTTCAGCGTTCCGGACTCGAAATCGGCGTAGATCTCGATGTGGATGAAGTCGGCACGGTCAGCGTAGGCGGCGGCAAGGTCGGCGACCATGTCGGTCACCGGCCCGCAGAAGCGGCTGACGCAGTAGACCGGGGTCGAGAACACGACGAGCGCGGGATGGTGCGCCGCCACGGCGTCCGCGATGGAGACCCGGTGGAGCTCCGGGTCCGGGATCGGGTCGCCGTTGACCGCGCGGGAGTCGAGCGAGACCGGCGCGATGCCCGGAGTGCCCTGGACCGGATTGTCGCTGGTCACCGCTGCGTCGCCGACCTCCGGGACGATGGGCGCTGCGCGCACCTCGAACGAAGCGTCGGCACTGAACGCCGTCCCGTCGTCGAGGGTGCCGCTCGAGGTCACCTGCCAGTAGCCGGCGGCCGGGAACGTGATCGACTCGACGCCGTAGAGACCGCGGCCGTCCGCGGGCGCGGTCAGTGCGGGAGCGCCGCTCCCCGACGGCGTGCCGGGAATGGGCAGGAACTGCGCGGTCTCCGGCGCAACGGCAACGTTCGGGTCGGGGGTGCTCGTCTGCGTGCCCAGGTACTCGAACGCCATCTCGACGCTCCCGAAGCTGACCCAGCGGTTGTCCGCAGCCAGGATCGCGACGATGAGGCGACCGGGGTGGCCGACGACAAGCTGGTAGCTCGCGACCTGGGCGACGACCCCGGGGCCGGCGGCCGAGGTGGCGCTGCCGCCCGACGGCGCCGTCGCCGCGCCCGACGGCCCGCAGCCGGTCACGAGCACCAGGGCCAGCCCCACGGCGAGCAGGCTGGCGCGCCGTCGCGTCATCCGCATGGCGGCACGGCCCGGTCCATGGAGCGGAGCGCATCCCCGGTGGCCGACTGGAGCGCGGAGAGGTCGGCGGGAAGGGAGGGTGCCGAGTCCGATTCGAAATCGCCCTCGACCCGTTCCATCGCCTCCAGGAGCCGTGCCGCGCGGGATCGGTCGACCCCCGGGGCGGCGGCAAGCGCGTGGAGGGCCTCGTGGGCCTGGTTCTCGAAGGCTCGCTGTGCTGCGGTCGCGTCGGGAAGGGCTTGAACGGCCGCGCAGACGCCGGTCGCGGCCGCAGCCAGAGTCGCGTCGCCGGACGGTCCGTTGCCCGGCGATGCGGATGAGGCCCCGGGGCCGCACGCTGCGAGCGCTATGACGGCAGGGGCGATCCACGCGCGGGTCAGGGCGCGCCAGATGCGTCGCGGCGTGGGCGTCCGTACGATGGGCGGCATCGGCAGGTCCGATTGTACGAGGCCGCTCCAGCCCGCGACGTCCGCCGATCACCGGTGGCCCCGGCGAGCGAAGGGCGCCGCTCTATCATCGGCGGCATGACCGAACACACCGATCTCGTCATCCGCGACGTCTCGGTTCTCGACTGCACCGGGCGTGAGCCGTCGGGCCGCCACGACGTCGTGGTCCGCGAGGGCCGGATCGGCGCCATCGAGGCGGCGGGCCACGCGAAGCATGCCGGGCTGACCTCCGTCGACGGGGCCGGTTGCACCCTGCTGCCGGGATTGACCGATGCCCACGTCCACTTCGCGATCATCGGTCCGCACGGCGACCACGGAGACGAGCCGCTCATCAATCACGTCCTGAGGGTGGCCACCTTCGTCGAGAGCGCGCTGGAGGAGGGGTTCACCACGGTCCGCGACGCGGGCGGTCTGGAGCCCGCTTGGGCGAAGGCGGTCGAGTCCGGTCTCATCCGCGGCCCGCGGATCCTGCCGTCCGGCTCCTACCTGTCCCAGACCGGCGGCCACGGGGACGCGCGGCTCGCGCACCAGGCGGTCCATGGCCACGGGACCTCCATTCCTGGGCTCATCGCCCGTGCCGAAGTCGTGGACGGGGCCGATGCCGTCCGCAGGGCGGCCCGTGAGCAGCTTCGCCGGGGCGCGACCCAGATCAAGGTCTTCGCCTCGGGCGGCGTCGTGTCGCCCACAGATCCCTTCGATTCGGTCCAGTTCAGCCGCGAGGAGATCGAAGCCGCGGTCGAGGTCGCCCGTGGCTGGCACACGTACGTCCTGGCCCACTGCCACACCTCGGAGGCGATCGACGTGGCGGTGGCGGCCGGGGTGCGGTCCATCGAGCACGGCTCGCTCCTGGATCCGGAGACCGCGACGCGGATGGCGAAGCAGGGCGTCTTCATGGTCCCAACCCTCCAGACGGTGGTCATGATCCGCGACGACCCGGACCGCTTCGGCCTCACGGCCGAGAAGGCGGCGGCGATCCGCGCCGTCGCTGACCGGTGCTTCGAGTCGATCAAGGTCGCGGACGCCGCGGGCGTCGCCATCGGCTCCGGATCCGACGTGGTAGGGCCCTGGCAGGGACGCCGGGGAGAGGAGATCGTCCTGAAGGCCCCCGTCCTGGGCGTGCACCGGGCGATCATCAGCGCCACCCGCACGAACGCGGAGCTGTTCAACCTGGCCGACCGGATCGGGACCGTGGAGGTCGGCAAGGATGCCGACCTGATCCTCCTGCGCGGGGAGCCGCTCGACGACGTGGCGCTGTTCGGGGACCCGGACAACGTCCGGCTGGTGGTGCAGCGCGGGAGTGTCGCCAAGGACACCGACGCCAGGGTGGCGCCCGTTCCTACTTGATCTCGACGCTGACGTTGACCGAGTACGTGTCGGTGAACGCGCGATTCCCGGCGCTGTCCCAGGCGACGGCGTAGTAGCTCAGGACGCCTGTCCCGTACGGTCCCTTCGCCACGGAGCAGGTCGTGGTGGCCAGGCACTCCTGCTCTCTCCCCCAGAAATGTGGTCGGTTATCGCTGGGGACCGGCACGAACTGCACCCAGATCTGGATCTTCGCGACGCCGCCGGCGTCGTCCGCGCTGGCGGTGAAGGTGACGACGTTGGTCGTGTACGGCGCGGGGGGATCGATGCTGACCGCCACGTGGGGGCGGGTCGTGTCCGGGGTGGGGGTGGGTCCCGGCGTCTCGGACGGGCTCGGCGATGGCGTCGGCGTCTCGGTCGGCGTCGGGCTGGGAGATGGCGAGGACGTCGGCTCCGCGGTGGCCTGGGCGTGCACGTCACCCACGAACACGTAGGTCACCGAGCTCACGGTCCGACTTCCATCCGTGCCGATCCCGTCCGCGACCAGCCGGTAGCCGCCGGCCACATCCGGCGTCCAGCGAAGGGCCGCCGTCGCGAAGCTCGCAGTGCTCCCTGCGGGGGACCCTGCGGCGGTCTCCGACTGCGTGTCGACCAGGGCGCCATCCACGTACAGCTCGATGCTCGCCACCCCGGAGGAATCGGTCGCGTGGGCAGTGACCGTCACCGGTCCCAGCGGGAGCCGGCTGCCGCCTAGCGGGTCGTCGATCCAGGCCGCGCCGACCGTCCGCTGCGCCGAGGCACCCGGAACCACGATCACGAGCGTGAGCAGCACGGCAACCATGGCTGCCGGTCTGAGCGGCGACCGCGCCGCGACGCGGAACGGGCGCATCAGCGGGCACTCACGGGTTGTACCCCGAGGTCGTGAGGGTGGCGGTCTGCGTGTACTCGGCCGCGCAGTTCGAGGTGAGGTGGAAGGTCAGATGAGCTCCCGGCTCCAGGAGCACCCAGGATCGATCGGGATGCAGGATCGACTCGTAGTAATGCCAGTAGATGTAGGCGTAGCTCGACTCGGTCCACTCGGCGGGCCGCGTCAGCCACAGCTGGCCGCTGTACGACTGACCGGGCTGCAGCTGCGGGATGGTGGCGGTCGCTGGCAGGAACGGAGATCCACGCACGGTGCCCGAGACGTCGGTGATGGACGCGCCCGGGCCCTTGTTCGGCTTGAGCTCGGTCCACGTCCAGTCGTCGAGCACCGAGTCGAGCGAAAAGGTCATGCGGCACTCAGCCACCTGGTACGGATCCGTGGTGCGGGTCACGGTGAACTTCACCGATGGCGGCTGCCACTGCCCCCGTGGATCCGGGGTGTAGACCACGCCGGGCCACGGGAGCTGGCCCGCGGTCTGGGCCGTGGTCTGGCTGCGCGTCGCGACGACCTGTGCCACGACCGCGTCGATGGCGTCCGAGGCGAGCTCGTCGCAGTTGTCGAGCTTGGAGGTGACCGCGTGCGCGGCATCGGCGAATCCGCAGGCGTCCTGTACCCCGGGAACGCTCCCGGCGGCCTGCACGACGAACGTCGAGAGCTCCCCCTTGCTGGCGGCCACCACGGCGTCGAAGTTCGGCAGGCTGGGCGGGATGCCGAACGAGGTGAGCGCCGCGTCGAGCGCCGTGGTGGCGATGGCCTTGCAGACGTCGTCGCTGGCGATGGCACTGCACGGAACGGCGTCGAGCGCCAGCTCCACGACCTTCTCCTTGATCCAGGCGTATCCCGACGAGATGGCGTCCCACACGTCGCCGACAAATTCCACGAAGGCGTCGAAGGCGTCGGTGATGCTCCAGCCGTCGTCCGGCGGCTGGTAGCAGAGCGGCTGCTGGCTGTCGCGGTACGCGGGGTAGTCGACGACTGGATTCCTGACAAAATCGCCCGTGATCCTGCTGACCAGCGCACAGCGGGCGTAGTGCGGATCCGGTGAGCGCGGCAGGGTAACGCTCGCGCTGAGGTTCAGCAGGCCCGGGTCGGGGACCTCGGCGGGCGTGCCCAGGTCGAGCGGGGGCGGCGGGTCGACGACGTCCAGGGTCACCATCGCAGACGGCGGAGCCGGTGTTCCGTCCGCGATCGGGATGATGCGCACGTAGAACCGCCCGGAGAAGCCCAGCAGGAACCGGCCGCGAGTGAGCTGCGCATCGGCGGTGGCCGAGTCGAAGGAGCCCGGGACCGCGACGCCGCTGCCCGTGCCGGCCCCAGGGGGCGACGGGCTGGCTGACGCGGTCGCCGCCGATGCGCCGCCGGTGGCAGAGCCGAAGACCGAGCTGGCGACCGCACCGCTCAGCTTGGCAGTGTCGCCGATATCGGTCTGGGACAGGGGAGCGGCAACGAGGTAGGGCCGGAAGTCGATGCTGAATTCACCCGAGGCGGAGCCGGGGTCGACGGGCACGGTTCCCGAATCGACGAGGAACGGCGGCGCGAGGTCCGGGGTTCCGCCGACCGGGTACGGAAGGACCTGCCAGACCAGGCTCGTCACATCGGCCAGCGAGGTCGACCAGGAGAAGTCGCGCGCGTCGGGACCGCTCGAGCCAGCCTCCGGCCGCTGCAGCTCGTCGTGGGTGACCGCCTCCTGCCCGTCGCAGAACTCGAGGCCGCATCCGGTGGTGATCGCGTGGCGCAGGACGTCGAGCTTGGTGGCGAGCCCGATCGCAGGCGTGGCACCCATATACCACGTCGCCGACGCCTCGGCCGTGTTCGTCGACGCATCCGTCGAGGCCGGAGCCGATGCGGGCGCGCTCCAGTCTCCGGTTCCGAGCGAAGCGAGCTTGCCGTCGCTCCAGCCCCAGGCTACGACGTGGACGTGCTCGCCGGTCAGCGCGGGGAGATCGTGGCTGAAGTCGAATGTGCCGTCGCTGGGTTCCACGAACGCGGCGGGATCTTCGGGAACCCGCTGGGCCGTGCCGTTGTCCTGAGTCACGTACAGATAGGCGCGGTCCGCGTGGGGAGCCGGCATGAGGACACCCTGGTCGAGGCGGAGACTCCCGGTCCAGCCCGATGCCACATCGCAGCTCTGGGGCGCATGGACCATGACGGGGGTCCCGTAGGTCTCGGCGCCGGCGTTGAAGGCGGTCACCGTCAGCAGGGAGTCTCCGGCGGGAAGTGGCACCACCAGGCGCCCGGGCATCCCCGATGAGGCCGCGACGGTGCCCAGCGGGAGGAAGGTCGCGGCCCCGGGCGCCAGCGCCAGGAACCCGAAGCCGGTCGCGGCCCCCGGTTGGGCGGCGACATCCACGGTGGCGGTGCAGCCGTCCACGCTCGCCGTTGCCCTGGGCGATGGCAGGGAGACGGTCGGCGAGGCGGCCGTCCCTGGAGCCGATCCCGTGGGCCCGACCGCTGCCGGTGAGCCCGACGGTTGCCCGGGCACGTCCGGAACTGCCTCGCCGCCGACGGTGAGACGAGCCGGATCAGACTGCGCCACGCGCCCTTCGGCGTCGACGGCCCGGGTGAAGAGGATGTGCTCTCCCGGACTCGTGGGGTGCCATTCCCAGACCGCGTGGAACGCTGGCGCGGTGCCGACCTGCGAAGTGGCCGCCACCTCGGTCGAACCATCCCACAGCTCCAGTCGTTCGAGCGGGGCCGTCCCGAGGGCGTGCCCGGTCACCATCACGATCTCGCCGGGATGAGCGGTGGCGGGCGTGGTGCGGCCGGCCAGCCCGATCGTGGCCAGGATCGGGATCGAGGGCCGATGCGGGGGCGCTGCCGTGATGGCAGGAGCCGGTTTCGGGAAGGCGGCCCAGATTCCGGCGCCGAGCACGACAAGCGCGACCAGGCCGACGATCACGAATCGACCGGACGTGCGCCTGGGCAGTGCGCGCAAGGGGTTCAGGAGATCCATCCTCCGTCGCGGGTCGCCCGCCTTCCCGCCAGGTCACGGGGAAGCGTCGCGGCTCGTGTCCAGTTGTGCCCCAAACCCTAACCGCCTGGCAATAGTTCCATCGGGCCATTCACGCACGGCAGTCCACGAGGCGGTGACCGTGGAGGAAATCGCTCAGGAGGTGGCGCCGTGCGTCGCGTGCCGCCGCGGGACGTGGAGGTGGCGGCCCGCGGAGGCCAGGTACTCCCGGAGACGCGCAGGCTGGGCCAGCTGGGTCGCGCTCAGTCCGCCGGTGAACGCCGCGCCCGCGAGGACCGGCCATCGCGCAAGGCCCAGGTCGAGCGGAAGCGGCCATGCTGCCGGCCAGGCGGCGATGGTCGTCCAGCTCGTCTGCCATGACTCGGCCGACCAGCCGGTGGCGTGCGCGAACACCGCACCGTAGGGGCCCGCGAGCGGTCCCGCGAGACAGAGGCCAGCCACCAGGAGCGCCCACGCGAGGGTGATCGGCCCGCGCCACCGCTCTGGCAGCGCCACGCTGCCGAGCGCGAGCCCCGCCACCCCCACGATCAGGAACGGGACGGTGAGGAAGAGAGCCGCCATCCGTTCCACGGACGTGACGGACAGCGGGTGGGCGAGCGTGGTGAGCAGGGACGCCATGGACGCGGCGAGACAGATGAGGATCGCCGCAGCGGCGGTGGCGGCGATGCCGAAACGGATCGTCATACCCTGGTCCCCCCACATGGTGCCGACGGGCGGGATCATGCGACGAAACGCTGCGGTTGACAAGGGTCTGGAGACCATGTGTTGCAAGGACGTCGCACGGGGTCGTGCGGTTGCGCGAGGATGGAGCGGTGCATGACCGGATGGGCCCACGGACACGTGGCCGGGGCGGCATCGCGCCCCGGCTCCTGGACCCGATCCTCTCGATCGCCGAACGGATCGACCTGCGCGCCAGGCGAATCACGCCCATCCATGCCGGATCGCTCCTCGCCGTCGAGCGCCACCGCCATCGCGGCGACCCGGTCGCCCTGGGTGACGGGACCGTGGTCCATCGCGGTGATCGGGTCGACATCGTCCATTTCGACAACCGCCGCCTTCGGGCGCTTGCCGGCGAGGGCTGGCAGCGCAGGGCTCTCGAGCAGGCCCGCATCGACCTCGCGGTCCTGGCCGCCCGCATCGCCGGCCTCCCCTCTGGAGACTGGCCGGTCGCCTACCACGGCGCGACTCTGCTGGCCCCGTACGCAGTCCGTATCGGGTGGGAGCGTCATCCGCGGCGGCCGAGCACCTGGCATCGGATCGAGGACTGGTACCTGCGCAGCCTCCTCGCGCGCTGGGCGCCGGACGGACGAGCCCGACTGCGACACGGCCATGGCGCGCTCGCCGTCGACGAGGTGTGGATCAGCACGCCGGCCCTTGTCGACCGCTTCGGCGGCCGGGTGGATCAGTAGCGCCAGCCGCGCCCGATTCCGAAGTTGCCGAGCGCCCAGCGAGCGAACATCGCGAGCATGCCCGCCCGCAGGGGACCCCGATGAAGCCGGCGCGTGGAGGTGGCGATCCGCTCCCGGGTGATGTGCCCGACGTCCACCCCGACCCTCCGGGCGCGTACGAGGAGGTCGAGATCCTCCGCCTGCTGGAGCCGCTCGTCAAAGCCCCCCAGCCGCTCGAAGAGGGACCGATCCATCCAGGACATGTTGGCCCGGATCCGGAAGAGTCGCTTGCCCCATTCCATGAGGCCGAAGAAGGCCCGGTCGAGGGCGTCGCGCGAGTCGGCCACGATGCGGATCGATGCGCTGCGCTCGCCGCCGGCCGCCCGCTCGACGACGTGTTGCAGGAGGCCGGGCGACATGCGCGAGTCGGCATCCATGAAGAGCAGGTAGCGCCCGCGAGCATGGCGAGCGCCGAGGTTCTTGGCTCTCGCGATCCCGCGCTCGGCGTCGTGCAGCAGCTCGACGTGCAGGGGCGCCATCGTCCGCGCATCCTCGACGGCCTGCGCGGTGCCATCCGTCGAGCCGTTGCTCACCACGATCGCCTCGACCTGGTCGGGCGAAACGGTCTGCTGTGCGATGGACTGCAGGGCGGCCCCGACCAGCCGGGCCTCGTTGTGCGCGGGCAGGATGACGCTGATGAGCGGCTCAGGCGGCGACATGCCAGCTCGCCAGCAGGTCCGAGTAGGTGCCCAGCGGTTCGTGCTCGGCCAGGCGGGCGATGCGTGCCAGGGTTCGGGCGGCATCGGCCGAGCCGGGCGCACCCTGCGGATGGAGGAAGGCGCGCAGGTGCGGGACCTGGTCGCCCAGCCATCGGTGCAGGCTGACGGAGGTGTCCCCGCCGATGCCGACCAGGCGTTCCTGAACCCAGTCCGCCCCCATGTAGCCGAAGGCCGGAACGGTCCGGGTGCGGCGCCGAGCGAGGTCCGCGAGGCGAAGCAGCCCGATGAGGTACGCATAGCCTGCCGGACCGGCGAGCTCGTCGAGCCCGGCGGGCGCCAACCACCCGGGGGCGCAGAATCCGGCGATCCGCAGCCCGGCTCGCTCGAGCGTCTCGCGGGCGCGGACGAGCCTCCGGGCCGCCTCGTCGCGGTCCACGGACAGGAACTCCGCGTCGTCCGGCGCGAAGAGCCTGGCCCGGTTGATGTCCAGCAGGGAGCCGCGCAGTGGACCGGCCGTCTGGTGCGTGTAGCCGTGGGCGACGACCTCCGATCCTGCGGCCTGCTCGGCGCGCAGGAGCTCGGCGAGGGCGCTCCCCGGATCGAGCTCGACGCCGTCGGGGGCAGGGATGGCCTTGAGCACGCGCGTCCGAACTCCCAGCTCGTCGAGGCGGGCGAGCAGCCAGCGCACGTCGTCGATGGAGGCCGGCGCCACGTCGTGGATCGCGACGACGAGCATGGTTGCCCTCCACACCTCCGGAGTCGGTATCCGCTCCGCGGAGTCTACGGCCGGCAGGGAACCGCCAGACGGCTAGACTCATCCACGCTCGCCCGAACCTGTAAGGAGCTCCGTTCCATGATCGTCAGCACCGCGCCCTTCGTTGCCGGCCACCGTATCGGCGAGACCAAGGGCCAGACCTTCGGCCTCGTCGTCCGCAGCCGCGGCCTGGGCGGCAACATCGCCGCGGGCCTGCGCTCGCTGGTGGGCGGCGAGATCCACGAGTACACCGAGCTGCTGGAGGACACGCGCCGGCAGGCTCTCGACCGGATGGTCGAGAACGCCACGCTCATGGGCGCGGACGCCGTCATCAGCATGCGGTTCGACTCCAGCG
This sequence comes from uncultured Chloroflexia bacterium, assembly GCA_963805305.1. Lineage (GTDB taxonomy): Bacteria > Chloroflexota > Limnocylindria > QHBO01 > QHBO01 > CAVXEH01. The sequence continues at coordinate 606,563 of CAWDTM010000003.1, read as the reverse complement.
AGCTGGGCAACACGATGACGGAGATCGTCGCCTACGGGACGGCCGTCACGCTGGTTGCCGACGCCGGCGCCCCCCAGACGCTCGAGTAGCCGCCGGCGTCGAAAGGAAAGGAGCGAACGTCCATGCTCCCCATTGTTCGTCTCATCGTGGCCGTCGTGGCGGCCCTGATTGCGATCGGCGGCCTGGCCGCGGTCAGCATCGGCGAGCCGACTGGGCTGTGGGCCATCGCCGTCGGAGGCGGCGGGATCATCGCGGTGGCCATGGAACGGTCCCGGTACCGATCCCGAACCGCGGAACGCACGCTCGACACACCGGGTCCCGGGGGCGGCGACCCCGCCGCGCCGGGTCCTCCGTTCCGTCCGACCGACGAGCGCTTCGTCGACCCGACCTCGGGCCGGACGATGCGCGTATACGTCGATCCCGCAACCGGCGAACGTCGCTACCACGCGGACGCGTGACGGCCCGCAGCGCGGTGCCGGCTGAACCACTCGAGCCCGGCGCGAGTATCAGTTGCAGACGCCCGGCGCTCGCCCGCCGCGGCGTCTCCTCCTGCCCCTGACGAGGAATCTCGTGCTGAGCTACGCCATCAGGCGCGTCCTGTGGATCATCCCGGTCCTGCTCGTGGCGACCATGATCACCTTCCTGGTCATGCACAACACGCCCGGCAGCCCGTGGAATTCCGAGGGACGCCAGATGTCGCAGTCGCAGCGCGCGGAGCTCGACGCGAAGTTCGGGCTCGACCAGCCACTGCCGGTGCAGTACCTCAAGTGGGTCGGAGGACTGCTGACCGGGGACATGGGCCTGACCGTCACCCAGCGGCCAATCCCGGTCTCGCGCCTCATCGGCAACAGCATCTGGCCAACCGTGCAGCTGGGGCTCATGGCCTTCACCCTCGCGGTCGTGCTGGGTGTGCCGCTGGGCCTGATCGCCGCCATCCGGCACAGGACCCTCTACGACTACGCCGCCACCGGCGTCGCGATGCTGGGGATGGCCGCGCCCGCCTTCATGTTCGGGACGCTCCTCCAGCTCTTCCTCGGGGCTCCCGAGTTCCGGCCCGACCAGGGTCCCTTCCCGTCATTCGGCTGGGATGGACCGCGCGCCTGGGTCCTGCCGACGCTGGCCCTGGCCGGTCTGCCCATGGCCACCATCGCCCGCCAGACGAAGGCCGCCATGCTCGACGTGATCCATGCCGACTACATCCGGACCGCGCACGCCAAGGGCCTCGACGAGGAGCGGATCGTGCGGTTCCACATGGTCCGCAACGCCCTGGTCCCCCTGCTCACCATCGCGGTGCCCCTGCTCGGCGCCGTGATCACCGGGTCGATCGTCATCGAGCAGGTCTTCCGAATCCCCGGGCTGGGCAACCTGTACTGGAACGCGATCCGCTTCCGCGACTACACGCTGGTCATGGGAATCACCGTCTTCTACGCGGCCCTCGTGGCGGTCCTCAACGCCGCGGTCGACATCGCGTACGGGTTCATCGACCCGCGCCTGCGCGACCATTCCGTCTCCGTCTGATGGCCGAGTCCGTCGCCGCCGGGGCGCACCGCCACGAGCATCCCGGCCGCGGGTACTGGTCCGCCGCGCTGCGCCGCCTCCTGCGCAGCCGGGCCGGCGTCGCCGGCCTGCTCATCGTCGCGGGGCTGGTCGCGGTCGGCCTCATCGGCCCGCTCGTCGCACCCTGGGACTACCGGGTCCAGGACCTCCAGGCGGTCGTCGCCAACAAGGGCCCCGTGCCGCCCCTCTCCGCGGGGCACCTGTTCGGCACCGACGAGCTGGGGCGCGACCTGTTCAGCCGGACGATCGACGGTGCGCAGGTGTCCATGACCGTCGCGATCATCGCCCAGGTCGTCGTGCTCCTCATCGGGGTGCCCATCGGGGCGCTGGCCGGCTGGCGGGGCGGCCGGACCGAGACCCTGCTCATGCGCTTCACCGACGTCATGTACGCCTTCCCGGACCTCCTTTTCGTGATCCTCGTCACCTCGGCGTTCGTGGGAACCGACATCTTCCGCTGGCTGAACGGCCTGTTCATCGTCTTCGTCGCCATCGGCCTGTCCGCATGGGTCACCATGGCCCGGCTGGTCCGGGCGCAGGTGCTGAGCATCAAGCACCGCGAATACGTCGATGCGGCGCGCGCCATCGGGGTGCCCGGCTGGAAGATCGTGGTCCGCCACATCCTGCCCAACGCCATTGGTCCGGTCGTGGTGGGCGTCTCCGTGGGCCTGCCGGGGGCGATCATCCTGGAGTCGACGCTGTCGTTTCTGGGGCTCGGCGTCCAGAGCCCGCGAGCTTCGTGGGGGAGCCTGATCCAGTACGGGACCCAGCACATGACGCTGTGGCCGTGGCTGGTCGTGCCGCCCATGGTGGCGCTGGCCGTCAGCCTCGTGGGGTTCACGCTCCTGGGCGACGGCCTGCGCGACGCGTTCGACCCGAAGACGTCGCAGCCGCGGTAGCCCCGGGTCAGCCTTCGCCGGCGCCCTCGTCCGCGGCGGCCGTTGCGGCGCCCTCGCCTGGAGCGCCCTCGGCGCCCTCGCCCTCGGCCGGCGCGGCCTCGCCCTCGGCGAGCTCCAGCTCCGCGGCCTCGAGCACCGGCTCCTCCTCGACGCGCGGCGGCAGGACCTTAGCCACCAGCTCATCCGGTTCGCCCAGGACCTGGACCTTCTCGTCGGTGACGATGTCGCTGATGTGGATGGCGGCGTCGAGGTCGACGAGCGGCGAGATGTCGACCGTGATCTCGTGCGGCAGGTCGCCGGGGAGCGCGCGCACCTTGACCTGGCTCAGGTTGGTGAGCAGCGTCCCCCCGATCAGGTCGATGGCCGGCGCGGTGCCGATGAAGATGAGCGGGATCTCGACCTCCATGGTCGCCTTGAGGTCGACGAGGAAGAAGTCGACGTGGAGCGCGCGCCCCGTCAGCGGATTGCGCTGGACGCTCTTGATGATGGCGCTCTCGGCACGCCCATCGCCGATCTTGAGCTGGACGAGGCTCGACCGACCGGCGGAGCGGTACAGGAGGTCGAACTCCTTCGCGTCCATCTCGACGGCTGTCGAACCCTTGTCCTTGCCATAGACGACGGCCGGGACCTTGCCAGCCAGGCGGAGGCGGCGGTTCTGCTTGCCGAGCGCGGCCCGCGCGTCAACGGCGATCTCGTTGGCCATGGGTGTCTCAGATCATCCTCGAAGCGGGCCCGGGGCACGGCCGGGCAACGTGCGATCACATCGGGTGCGAGCCCGGATGGTAGCGCCTCGCCGTCCGTGCGGCAAGGCGGGCGCCCGGGCGTGCCCCGCGTGCTCGTCCCCGTTCGTCCCTATAATCCGGGGGCCATGGCCGCAAACATCATGGTCGTCGAGGACGAGCCCGCCGTCGCTCGAGGCCTGCAGGTCGCCCTCGAGCGCGAGGGACACACCGTCTCCCTTGCCCCGACCGGTGAGGAGGCCGTTGCCCGGTTCGCGGAGCTCGCGCCGGAGCTCGTGGTCCTCGACGTGCGCCTCCCCGGGATCGACGGCTTCGAGGTCTGCCGCCGTCTGCGACACGAATCCCGCGTTCCCATCCTGTTCCTGACCGCGCGGTCCGACGAGGTCGACAAGGTCGTGGGCCTGGAGATCGGCGCGGATGACTACCTCGTCAAGCCGTTCAGCATCCGCGAGCTGGCGAGCCGCATCAAGGCGCTCCTGCGCCGGGCCTATGGCGAGCTCGCCGACACCCAGGCTGGCCGCGTACTCCGGCGCGGCGACCTGGTGATCGACCTCGAGCGGCGCCGCGTCACCCGCGACGGCACGCGCATCGCCCTGACGACCACGGAGTTCGACCTCCTGCGCCACCTCGCCGCCAAGCCCGGACGCGTCTACACCCGGGGCCAGCTCCTGGAGCTGGTCCGCGATTACGACGCGCTCGACCAGGACGAGCGCACGATCAACGTCCACGTGAGCCATATCCGAGAGAAGATCGAGCCGGATCCCGCCCAGCCACGCTACATCGTGACGGTGCGGGGGGTCGGCTATGCCTTCGCCGAGGACTGAGGTCACGGCCGGACTGCTCCGACGCCTCGATGTTCGCCTGGTCCTCACGCTGGCGAGCGTGGCGCTCGTCGCGCTCCTGCTCTCGGGCGTCGCGCTGAGCCAGATCCTGCCCGGCTATTTCGCGCAGCAGGCGGAGCAGCAGCTGCTCTCCGCCGCCAACTCGACGGCGCTCCTGATCACCGATGCCCTCGACCAGGCGAGGGACACCAACTCGTCGGCGCTGTACGTCACGGAACGCCGCAACACGGAGATCATGCAACGGGCCGCGAGCATCGGCGCCAACCAGATCGCAAAGGCGACGGTCACCGTCGTGTACCCGGCCAACGGGACGCAGGCCGCCCAGGTCTCCCCCGGCAACACGGACGCCCTCGCGAAGCAGGGGCTCGCTCCCGACCCCGACGTTCGGCCCCAGGTCACGGACCTGACCTTCAACCTCAACTCGCAGACGCCCGAAGCACCGGACGGGATCCTTCGCGTCCGGGTGACGGTCTCTGATCCGTACACGTCACGCGCGGCCACCCTCGGGCAGGTGCGAGGCACCCTCGTGGCAGCCGGGGTGATCGCGCTCGTGGGGTCCATTCTGCTGGGGGTCCTGGCTGCGCGACAGCTGACCGGGCCCATCAGCCGCCTCCGCCGCGCGTCCGGTCGCCTGGCCACCGGCGACCTCGGGGAGCGCGTCTCCCCATCCGGCGTGGTGGAGATCGACCAGCTTGGATCCCAGTTCAATGCCATGGCGGACCGCCTATCGGAGTCGCTGCGCCTCCTGGAGGCCGATCGCGATCGGCTGCGCGAGTTCGTCGCCGATGTCAGCCATGAGCTCCGCACGCCCATCGCTGCCCTGCGCACGTTCACCGAGCTCCAGCGCGAGGGATCCATCGACGAGGCTACCCGGCAGGAGTTCCTGGCCCGGTCCAGCGAGCAGCTGCGCCGCCTCGAGTGGCTCTCGACGAACCTCCTCGACCTCTCGCGCATCGAGGCGGGCATCTTCCCGCTCGACATTCGCGAGGGCGACCTGCGCGAGCCCATCCGCGCCGTGGTGGAGGCCCATGCGGAGGTCGCGGACGAGCGCGGCGTGACGCTCACCTCCGCGGTCCCCTCCGAACCGGTGCTGCTCCGATTCGATCGCGAGCGGATCGTGCAGCTCGTCGACAACCTCGTCGGCAACGCGCTCAAGTTCACCGAGCCGGGGGGCGAGGTCGCCATCGGCGTCGCGGACGCTCCCGCGGCGGCGGAGATCACGGTCCGCGACAGCGGCCCGGGCATCCCCGAGTCGGAGCTGCCGCGCATCTTCGAGCGCTTCTACCGCGGCACGAACGTCGGCGAGGCGAGAGCGTCGGGGTCGGGACTGGGCCTGGCAATCGCCCGCTCCATCGTGGAGATGCACGGCGGCGACATCGGGGTGGCAAGCGCCGTTGGCCGCGGCACGGTGTTCACCGTCACCCTGCCACGGATATCGGAGCCGGCTCCGGAGCAGGCGGCCGTCCCGGAGGCGGCGCAGCGGCGGGGTCCGCGCCTTGCGCGGCGGGCCGTCGAGGGCGGAACAGATCCTGATCGGGCAACATGAACGAATCTTCACCATCCCCGCGCCCCGCCCGCAACGGGCGGTTGTGACGATCAGGAGCCCCCATTGACCCAGGAGCAGCGCGAGAGCGACCCCGTGGAATACCAGCACTATGGCCCGCCGACCAACGGCAGCGATGCCGGTTGGGAGCGATCGGCTCCGGCGTGGTCCTCGCGACCGCCATCGGCAACCCAGCCCCAGCCGGACTCGCGCAGGCCCGGCTTCGTTCCCGTGGTCGCCGTGGCCCTGGTGGTGGGGATCGTCTCCGGCTCCCTGAGCTCCGTGGCCGTCTCGAACCTGCTGCAACCCGCTCAGCCGGCGCTGTCCGGCGGGCAGGGGTCGAACGTGGTCACCAACAACCTGCAGGAGTCGTCCGCGGTGATCACGGCGGTCAAGGCGGTGACGCCGGCGGTGGTGACGATCACCTCGTCGAGCGGCAGCAACCTCGCGGGAAACGGCATCGGCTCCGGGTTCATCTTCAATGCGAACGGCTGGATCCTGACGAACCGCCACGTCGTGGCGAGCGCGGACACCCTCTCCGTCCGCCTCAACGACACCCGGACCTTCACGGCCACGGTGTACGGCATCGACACCCTCACCGACCTGGCCATCGTCCGCATCCGGGCCACGGGCCTGCCGGCGGTGCAGCTGGGCAGCTCGTCGGGGCTCCAGCCGGGCCAGGTCGCCATCGCCATCGGCAACCCGCTCGGTGACTTCGAGAACACGGTGACCACGGGGGTCGTCTCCGGCCTCGGCCGGCAGATCACCGCCGGTGATGCCGGCAACCAGTCGTCCGAACAGCTCAACCACCTGATCCAGACCGATGCGGCCATCAACCCGGGCAACTCCGGCGGCCCCCTCGTCGACTCGGGCGGCCGGGTCATCGGGATCAACACCGCGGTGAACCAGGATGCACAGGGAATCGGCTTCGCGATTCCCATCGACCTTGCCAAGCCCATCCTGGCGCAGGCGCTGGCCGGCAAGCCCATCGCGCGGCCCTGGATCGGCGTCTTCTACACCGCCGTGACGAAGGGCCTGGCCGAGGAGCAGAAGCTGTCCGTCGACTACGGGGCGCTGGTGAGCTCGTCCGACCCGAGCGTCCCCGCCGTCTTCGCCGGGAGCCCGGCCGCGGCGGCCGGACTCAAGGAAGGCGACATCATCCTCGACCTCGATGGGACGCGGGTCGACGAGACGCACGACCTGTCGAGCCTGATCGTTCCGCACGCGCCGGGTGACACCGTCACGCTGCAGATTCAGCGGGACGGGGCGACCAGGACCGTGAAGGTCACCCTCGGAACGTTGCCACCCCAGAACGGCTGAGGGCGCAGTGGTCGCCGGCTAGACGTCCCGCGGCCTGCGGACCGTCGCCTCGACCGACTGGAACGGCCCCGGAAGCGGCGCCCGGGGCTTCCGCACCCGGACCACGACTGATCGCGCCCCGGTGGACGCGAGCACGGCGTCCGCGATCGTCCCGCCCAGGGCCTCGATGAGCCGGAAGCTCTCCCCCTCGACGATGCGAGCCACCAGGCTGAAGACCGCGGAGTAGTCGATCGTGTCGGCCAGCTCGTCGCTCGTCGAAGGGCCGTCGAGGTCGACCGCGAGCTCCACGTCCACCTCGAATGGCTGCGGCTCCATGCGCTCCTCGAGGGTCGCGCCGTGCCGGGCGAGGAAGAGCATCCCGCGCAGCGCGATCCGGTCGTCGGCGGTCATGCCGCAACCCTACTCCGCGCCGAAGCGGACGATCGCGTCGCTGACGCGGACGGTGCGGACGATGTGGGCGACGTCGTGGACGCGGACGATATCGGCTCCGGCGGCAATGGCCAGGGCCACGCTGGCAGCCGTCGCCTCCGCGCGGTCCTCCGGCGGCACGCCGCCGAGCAGCTCCCCAAGGAACCGCTTGCGGCTGGTGCCCACGAGGAGTGGCAGCCCAAGGGCCTGCCTGATCTCCGCGAGCCGATGGAGGAGCTCCAGGTTCTGCCGCAGCGTCTTCCCGAAGCCGATGCCCGGATCGACGATGAGCCGATGGCGCGGCATCCCCAGGGCAACCGCGGCCTCCACGGCGTCGCCCAACCAGCGGATGACGGTCTCGACGATGCCGCCCGGGTACGCGCCGCCCTCCTGGTTGTGCATGAGCACGAGATGAGCACCGGCCGATGCCGCGGCCCGCGCGGTTCCCGGGTCGCGCCGCGCGCCCCAGACGTCGTTCACGATCGTGGCCCCCGCCTCCAGGGCCGCCGCCGCCACGGCTCCCCGGCTGGTGTCGATGCTCACGAGCGCACGTCCGGCGAAGGCGTCCGCCAGCGCCGCCACCACCGGGACCGCCAGCGCCAGCTCGGTCTCGGGGTCGACCGGCGGCCGGTCGCCGTACACGGATCGTGGCCGGGTCGACTCCGCCCCGACGTCGAGGATCTCGGCGCCGGCGTCGACGAACGTGGCTGCCTGCGCCAGCGCGGCGGCCACGACCTGGTCGACCGGCCGGTCGGGCGGTGCCAGCCCGTCGCCGGAGAACGAATCGGGGGTCACGTTGAGGATCCCCATCACCCAGGTCCGCTCGCCGAAACGAAGCTCCATGCTCAGGCCTCCGCTTCGCCGGTGAGCAGGCCGCGCACGGCCCCCACCAGGTAGAGGGATCCCGCCACGACGATGGGCTCGTCCGCGCGCGCCATGCCCGCGGCGCGCCGCAGCGCCGCGGGGACACCGGGAACGGCCGTTCCACCGGCACCGCCGATGGCCCGCCAGGCGTGGAGCAGCGCGTCGGGCCGCCACGCGTGCGGATCGTCGACCGCGCTGAAGACCGGTCGTACGCCGACCGCGGCGAGCGGCCGGAGCACCTGCCGAACGCGCTTGTCGCGCATGGCCCCGAAGACCATGGGAGCCCCGGCGGCTCCCAGGGCGGACAGCGCACGGGCCAGCGCCGCGGCGCCGGCCGGGTTGTGGGCGCCGTCAAGGAGGACCGTTCCCACGCCGATCCGGCGACCGTCGAGGCGCTCGAGGCGTCCCGCCCAGCGCGCGGAACGCAGGCCCTGGCGGAGGGCCGCCTCGTCGATGGCGAATGGGACGCCGCGCCGAGCGGCATCCTCGGCCAGCGCGTCGAGGACCGCAACGGCGACCGCCGTGTTGGCCGCCTGGTGCTCACCGAGCAGGCCGACCTGCAACGCGCCGAACGCCAGGTCCGGGGTCGCGAGGTCGACGACGATGCCGTCCCAGGCCATGTCGCGCAGCGTCGCGCGATACGGCTGGCGGGGGCCGGCACGGCGCAGCGATGCCCCCACGACGCCGGCCCGCTCCAGGATGGGCGCCAGCCCGCGGCCCGCGGCGCCGGTCACCGCCAGGGCGCCGGCCTTGATGATCGCTGCCTTCTCCGCGCCGATCCGGGCCAGGGTGGATCCCAGGTACCGCTCGTGGTCGTGGGAGATGTTCGTGATGGCGGCCACCCCGGGATCCCAGGCGTTCGTGGCGTCGAGCCGTCCGCCCAGGCCCACTTCCACGACGGCGAGGTCCAGCGCCGAGCGCCCCAGCTCGAGGAGCGCGGCCGCGGTGAGCGCCTCGAACTCCGTTGGCGGTCCAACCTGCGCCGTCACCCGGTCAACGGCCGGCAGCACGTCGCGCACGGCGGCGGCGAAGCGCTCCGGAGACAGCGGCACCCCGTCCACCGCGATCCGCTCGCGATAGCTCACCAGGTGCGGCTTGGGCATGGTCCCCACCCGCAGCCCCGCCTCTCGCAGCACGGCGGAGACGAGGGCCACGACGCTTCCCTTGCCGTTCGTCCCACCCACGAGCGCCCCGTGCAGCCGGCGTTCGGGATGGTCGAGCTCGTCGAGGAGGCGGCCGATCCGCTCCAGCCCCAGCGTCACGCCGAACCGCCCCCGTGCCTGGAGCTCGGAAACCGCCGCGGCGTAGTCGAGCGTCGCGGGCTGCGAGATGGTCAGTGCGAGCTCACCCGCCCTCGTCCTCGAAGAAGACGCAGTCGGGGTGCTGCCCGGTCAGGCACAGGTCGGTGACGTAGCCCGTGTCGAGGTGGACGCCGGCGCGCAGCTCGCATCGGCTCACGACCCCCTCCTGCTTCATGAGCGTCCGCAGGAGCTGGGGGGCCTGCACCGGGACGCGACCCCTGGCACCGTGGGTCAGGTAGAAGTGCGGGCACGAATGGCGGCGGGGCCGGTTGTAGCCGAGCGGCATCCCGCGCCGCCCGACGTGGACGGTGAGGGGCTCCGGCTCACTCGCGAAGCGCTTCTCCGCGATGGCACAGCGGCCCGGTTCGCAGTCCTTCCCGTCGTGGCAGCAGGCGCGCGCGGGACCGATCCCCTCGACGGCCCACAGCTCCCAGCACGGGCGGCGGAGGATGAAGGCGGGGCAGCGATAGCGGATGGAAAGGTCGCAGTTCTCGACCTCCCAGCACATGGTCCGGCGGTCCCCGCCGCGACGATCGGGCGTGGCCGGCGCGCCAGCCTGGCGACGCTCGGTGCCGCTACGTCGTTCGGTCTTGATGATCACGGGCAGCGCTCTCCTCCGCCCGGGAGTGTAGCGGCTCGCGGCGGGCGGCCGCGGGCGGGGTGGTGCCCCGGCGCGCCGGGAATCACGAGAGCCGGCCCGCGTGGGGCCGGCTCATCGGTCCGGATCCGTCATCGGATCGCCGTCGCCTACAGGTACTGGGACAGTCGCTCCTCCATGGCCTCCTGGGGCATGTAGCCCACGAGGCGCGTCACCTCGCGGCCGTCCTTGAAGACGATCAGGGTGGGGATGCTGAAGATGCTGTAGCGCATCGCCAGCTGCTGGTTCTCGTCCGTGTTCACCTTGGCGGTCTGCAGCTTCTCCGAGTGCGCCTGGCCGAGCGCCTCCACAACGGGGGAGACGAGCCGGCAGGGGCCGCACCAGGGTGCCCAGAAGTCCACGAGGACGGGCTTCTCGGCGTTCAGAACCTCCGCCTCGAAGGTCGTTTCATCGACCGTGATCGGGGCCGTCATTGTCTTGGTATGTGCCTCTCTGCGATATGCCAATGGGGTGACTGGCAGTGCGCTGATCCTAGCACCGCGCCCGGCAACCCGACCTGCGTGACGCGACCGTCCTACGGGCCAACGGGCGTGGGCACCGGCGTCGGCGTGGGCAGCGGCGTCGGCGTCGGCGTGGGCACCGGCGTCGGGGTCGGGGTCGGGGATGGTGACGGCGTCGGCGTGGGCTCCGGGCCCTTGCTCACCCAGATGTCGACCTGCGAGTTCTTCGCGGCCGGCTCCCCCTCGCCGGGCACGGACCGCGTCACGGCCCCCTCCGGCTGGTCCGCCGAGTACTCCGGGGTCACGGACCCCAGCTGGAGCCCCACGGCGTTGAGCGTGGCCTGGGCCTGGGCGCTGGTCTGGCCCACCAGGCGCGGGACGTTCACGGTCTCCGTGCCGGCGGAGACGAACACCGTGACGGTGCCACCCCGGCTCACCGGGGATCCCGCCGTCGGATCGGTGCGGATCACCTCGTCGACCGGGATCGAGTCTGAGTTCTCCGTCTGCTCGTTCACGAGGAGCCCGCGCTGGCTCGCGTCGGCCTTGGCCTGGGTGATGGTCAGGCCCGTCCAGCTGGGCATGTCGAAGGTCGCAACCGATGGCGCGGGGGTGCCGCCGGGACCCAGCGAGCTCCAGATCTGCGCTGCGAGGAAGCCCATCACCCCCAGGAGCAGCACGGCCAGCACGGCGAGGAGCCAGATCCACCACGGCTGCCGCTGCTGGCTGGCTGGTCGAGCCATGCGGCGCGGCGGGCCGGCGTACGGGGCACGGTCCGATGGGCGGGCGACGGGAGGCGGGACGTAGACGGTTGGCTCGCCCGCGGGGGGCAGGGCGGCCGGCGGGGGCGGGGTGGCACTCACGAGCCCGGCCGGTGCCGATCCGGGGTCCTTCTGCCAGCCGCGGAGCGCCTCCGCGAACGATCCGGCGTCCGGGAACCGGCGGGCGGGCTCGCGCTCAAGGGCCCGGCGGAGGATCGCCTCCAGACCCGGCGGCAGCGGAGCGCCCGCGACCAGCGGTCGTGGCGGATCGTCGGTGAGCCGCTTGAGCGCCACGCCGGCGGCGGAGTCTCCCTCGAAGGGGCGGCGCCCGGTGAGCATCTCGTACAGGACGATGCCGAGCGCGTAGACATCCGAGCGGCCGGTCACCTCGTCGCCACGCGCCTGCTCCGGGCTGAAGTAGTGGACGCTGCCCAGCGTGGTGCCGGTCACCGTCATGGAGGCCTCGGCAACGGCGCGCGCGATGCCGAAGTCGGTCACCTTCACGTCCCCGTCGTCGGTGATGAGGATGTTGCCCGGCTTCACGTCGCGGTGGACGATCCCGCGCCGATGGGCGGCCTCCAGGGCGGACGCCACGGCGATCGCCACCTGGACCGCGTCGTGCGTCGAGATCCGGCCGCGGTCGCGCAGGATGGCCGCCAGATCCTGCCCGTTCACCAGCTCCATGACGATGTACTGCGTCTCGCCGTCCGGATCGGTCCCGTAGTCATAGACGCTGACGATGTTCGGGTGCGAGAGCGAGGCGGCGGCCCGCGCCTCCTGCCGGAACCGCCCCGCGAAGCCTGGGTCGGCGGAGTACTGCGGGCGGAGGATCTTCACCGCGACCTCGCGGTCGAGCTGCAGGTCGACCGCGCGCCAGAGGGTGGCCATCCCGCCCTCGCCCAGGGGGGCATCGAGGCGGTAGCGGCCCCCGATCTCCCGGCCGATCATCTCCACGCGATCAGTCCTCCCATCTGCCGTCCCGATGGGGACGGTCGGGCGATCCTATCGGTTTTCAGTCTCGCAGGTCGAGCCCGCGGACGAAGGAGCGTACCTCGTCCGCGTCATCGGACCGCAGGGCGAGGGCGATCGTGGCCTTCAGCCAGCCGACCCGCGTTCCGGCGTCGTGCCGCTCGCCCGCGAACTGGTAGCCGAAGACCGGCTGCTCGTGGCTCAGGGCGCGGATCGCATCGGTCAGCTGGATCTCGCCGCCCGCACCGCGCGGCGTGGTCTCCAGCACGTCGAAGATCTTGGGGGAGAGGACGTAGCGGCCCAGGACCGCGAGGTCTGACGGCGCCTCCCCCACGGCGGGCTTCTCGACAAGGTCCTCGATTTCGATCAGCGGCCCTTCCTCGAGGCGCGGGACCGCGATGCCGTAGCGGCTCACGTCGCCCGGGGGGACGCGCTGCATCGCGAGAACGGAGCCGCGGTTCGCGTAGTGCGTGTCAATCAGCTGCGCGGTCACCGGTGGGCCGCCGGGGTTGAGCATCACGTCGTCGGAGAGCAGGACGGCGAACGGCTCGTCGCCCACGAGCTCCTTGGCCATCAGCACCGCGTGACCCAGGCCCAGCTGCTCCTTCTGGTGCACGAAGGCGATGGTCCCGACCTCGCTGATCCGGCGCACGGCGCGCAGCATCTCGATGTCGCCGCGCTCCTCGAGCCAGCGCTCGAGGGTTGGGTTGGAGTCGAAGTGGTCCTCGATGGCGCTGCGGCCGGTGGCGATCACGATGATGATCTGCTCGATCCCGGAGGCGACCGCCTCCTCGACGGCGAACTGGATGATCGGGCGATCGACCAGCGGCATCATCTCCTTGGGGATCGCCTTGGAGGCCGGGAGGAAACGGGTGCCGAACCCTGCGGCGGGCAGGACGGCCTTTCTGACGCGCACGATGAAGGACTGTCTCCTTGCTGCTCAGGTGCCGGAACGGCGGCCCACGGAACGAGTCATGCCGCTCCGGTGCTCAGGGCCTCTCGGGGTTCCTCACGGGGCATGAAGTATAGCCGGGTGCGCCGACCACGGCCTCTGCGGCCCAATCCCGGCCGGGTGTCGGCGCCAATCGGCGAGCCGATGGCGGCGCGCCCCTCGACACCGCGCGACGCTACAATCGCATCCCGATGCTCAAGTCCCTGGTTCGAACCCTGAAGGGCCCCAGCCGCGATCCCCGGATGACGCATATCAGCCGGCCGCTGCCGCGTGGGCTGCTCGATGAGCAGGTGCTCGCGGCGCTGGAGATCGCGCTCGCCCGCGACCCGGATCCGGCGTACCTGGTCGAGACGCTGCCGGCGGCCCTGCGCGAGGTGACCGGGCACGACTACGAGGTGCTGGACCGCTCGACGCGCGACGTGACCTCGACCTACACGAAGACCATGGTCATGATCCGCGACGGCAGCGTCGGCATCTGGCCGGGCCACGCCGCCCGCGCCTATCCGCTCCTCGCCCGTGACGCCCGCCACGAGGAGACGCGGGCCGCCATCGCGGAGGCGGCGGGGGCAGGCGCGCCCTCGCGCAAGGCCGGATGGGAGCCGCCCCCGCCCCCGGCGCGGTCCGCGGAGCGCGACGCCGGCCGCACGGACCACGACGCCTGATGGGCCGCCAGAACGTCCCGCGCGACCAGTGGCTGGAGATCGGCGCGGAGTGCCCGCACTGCGGCGAGCGCATCAACGAGCGCTACGTGACCTCGTGGCGCCCGCTCCCGGAGGATCCGAAGCTCCTGATCCTCACCTGCCCCAACTGCGGCGACCGGGTCGAGATCAACCACATCTGACCGCGCATTGCGGCAACCGCGGCAGCGCCTCGGGCGGAGGTGGTACCCCCAACCGGATTCGAACCGGTGATCTCCACCTTGAAAGGGTGGCGTCCTAGGCCTCTAGACGATGGGGGCGTCGGTGCCGGCCGGCTCGGGCGTTGGTCCGGCTGGCGCACAGATCGTACCGCGCTCAGCCCAGCCCGAAGGTGAGGACCAGGATCACGCTCGCGGCGAGGGCGCCGGCGGCGATGACGATCGCAAGGCCACCCGCAACCGCGATCGCCGCGGACCGCCCGGTGTAGCCGGCCTGCCACGACCGCTGCGACCAGATCCAGCCCTCCACGAAGAGCAGTGCGCCGGTGACCATGGCGATGACCCCGGCTGCCAGCAGCGACCAGACGGAGACCTGGGTGTTGCGCCCCAGCAGGGCGAGCGCGATGAGCGCGCCGGCGACGATCATCGCCACGACCCCCATCACCAGGTAGCGGACGAACGGGTGCATCTGACCGGCGATTCTAGCGGCGCGGGGGCGCGAGCTCACGGGTCAGAAGGCGGCGAACCGCTCTTCCTTCCACGGATCGGCGCTGTTGTTGTACCCGTTGCGCTCCCAGAACCCCAGCTGGTCCTCCGCGGTGAACTCGATCCCGCGCAGCCACTTCGCGCTCTTCCAGAAGTACTTCCCCGGGACGATGGAGCGCAGGGGATAGCCATGCTCCGTCTCCAGCGGCTCGCCGGCGAAGCTCCAGGCGAGCAGGCAGTCCGGTTGCATGGCGATCTCGAGCGGCACGTTCGAGGTGTAGCCCGACTCCGCGTGGAAGATCACGAAGCGCGCCGCGGGCTTCAGCTGCGCGACCTCCGCGAGGTGCGTGAACGGCACGCCCTCCCAGGTCGTGTCGAGCTTGGACCAGCGGGTCACGCAGTGGATGTCCAGCGTGACCTGCACGGCCGGGAGCGCCCGGAACTCCGCCCAGCGCAGGGTGAACGGGCTCTCGACCTCCCCGAAGACCCGGAAGTCCCAGCCGGACAGGTCCGGATACTCGGGTGTGCGCCCGAAGTGCAGGACCGGGAACTTCTCCGTCAGGACCTGCCCGGGCGGGATCCGCTGGAGGATCTCCGGATCGGTCGTCTTCTTCTGCCACGGATACATGGCGCGAAGGGTGCATGGACCGATGGCGCCCGTCAATACGTCCGCGCGGCCTGCGACCGATTCAGGCCCCGATCTCGTCCAGCACCGCGTCCAGCGTCTCGACGATCACGCCGGCCTCGTCCCGCGCGAGGCAGAGCGGCGGCCTGATCTTCAGCACGTTGCCCTCGCGCCCGGTCGTGCCGATCAGCACGCCGCGATCACGCATCCCGTCGCGGACGCGGGCGGCGAGGGCCGACGCGGCGTCGCGTCCTGCGTCGACCAGCTCGACGCCGGTCATCAGGCCCCGCCCGCGCACGTCGCCAATGGACCGCCATCTTCCCGCCAGCTCGCGCAGGCGGTCACGCAGCCAGCCGCCCGTCGTCGCCGCGTTCTCGATCAGCTCCTCGTCCTCGATCACGTCCAGGACGGCAAGGCCCGCCGCGCAGGCGACCGGGTTGCCGCCGAAGGTGCTGAAGAACTCCGTCTCGGCTGCCAGACGGTCGGCGAGGTCCGCCCTGGTGGCGACGGCGGCAATCGGGTGGCCGTTGCCCATCGGCTTGCCGAAAGTCACGACGTCCGGCGTCACGCCCCACGCCGGGAAGGTCCACAGCCCCTCGCCCGAGCGCCCGTGCCCGGCCTGCACCTCGTCGGCAACGTACACGGCGCCGGAAGCGCGCGCCGCATCGAGGATCGCGGCCACCGCCGGCGCCTCGGGGGCGAAGATGCCGTCCGAGGTGAACATCGAGTCGACAAAGATGGCGGCGGGGCGGACGCCCCGGCTGGCCAGCCGCTCGACGGCCGCACGGACCGCCTCGCGAGCCTCCGCCGCGTCCACCGGATTGGCGTAGGACGCGCGGAAGGTGTCCGGGGCGGGGAGTGTCTCGACGGTGCGCGGCTGCCGGCCGTGGCGCCACTCGGACGGGGACATGTCGTCGATGGCGGCGGTGACGCCGTGGTAAGCCCATCGGGTGACGAGGGCGCCGTCCCCGCCGGTCGCGGCACGTGCCAGGCGCCAGGCCAGGTCATTGGCCTCGCTGCCGGAGTTCACGAACATGACGGTGTCCAGCCCGTCGGGCAGGCTGGCGCTGATCCGCTCCGCGAGCTGCACCACGGCGGGATGCAGGTATCGGGTATTCGTGTTGAGCGTCGCCGCCTGGCGGCCGATGGCGGCGGATACCCGAGGATGGGCGTGCCCGACCACCGGCACGTTGTTGTAGGCGTCGAGGAAGGCCCGTCCCCGATGGTCGTACATCCAGGTCCCGCGGCCGCCGACCAGGTAGAGCGGGCGGCGATAGCTGAGGGGGGCAAGCGCGCTGCCCAGCACCCGGCGCCGCCGATCGAGGAGCGTCGCCCGGTCCGGCGGGGCGCCACCCGTCCGCCCGACGGCCGGAGCAGCAGCGAGGACCGCCAGGCGGCGCCCGGCCGCTTCGAACCCCACCTCGTCCAGCTGGTGGAGCAATGTCCAGGCTGGCTCCTCCCACGCGGTGATGTAGGCGTTGTCCGGGTAGCGGCGCGTTCGCCAGACCGAGATGAGGATGGTCTGGGCCATGCGCCCGAGCACCAGGTCGCCGAGCAGGTCGCCCTCGTCCCGCTCGAGCGGAACGACGGAGGTGTACCCGGACAGGAACGCTCCGGCGACGTCGAAGATGTCGGACCGATCGCGCACGAGCGACTGCAGCGTCGCGGGCACGTCCAGGACCAGGGGCGTGTGGGTCATGTCGCCGAAGTCGATGACGCCGGTGACGCGCCCGGCAGCGTCCATGAGCAGGTTGTCCAGGGTCAGGTCGTTGTGGATCACCTGGGCGCGCAGCGCGGGCAGCGCCGGAAGGACCCCGGTCCGAACCCGCGCCAGCACGCGGTCGAGGAGCGCGCGGCGGTCCGGGTCGATCACCAGGTCCGCATGGGGCATGAGGTCGGCGAGGTGCTTCTGGTCCCACTCGATGGCGCGGCCGGCCGCCGGGTGGAAGAACCCGCGCAGGGCGCGGCTCAGCTCGCCGGTGACGACCCCGATGCGGTGCATGGCGTCCAGATCAAGCTCCGGGGGATTGCGGTTGCGCCCGGGCAGGAGCGGGAGAAGGCGCACCAGGTAGGGCACACCATCGACGACCGCCGTTCCCACCAGCTCCCCACCGAGTGTGGGACGGGCGCGTGGCACCGGGAGCTGCCGGGCGATGGCGGCCAGGTGCTCGACGGCGAGGACCTCCATTTCCACGACGCCGGCGCTTTCGGCCGGGTTCGAGACCTTCAGCACGTGACGGCTGCCGTCCTCGGCCTCGACGGCGACGTTCTGGTCGCGCTCGCTGACCAGCGGGGACACGGTCCCGGATACGCCGTAGACCGCGCGCAGGACGTCCGCGGCCTGGCCGTCCGACAGGCGGGGCGGGGCGGCGTGCAGCACGCCGGCGGTCTCCATTGGGCCAGATCGTACACGCCGCTACACTCCGCGCATGCCCGGCACCCCGTTCGCCGAGTTCGCGGCGGTGGCGGACGCCGTGTCGGCCACGACGTCGAAGCTGCGGAAGCGCGACCTCCTGGCAGCCTACCTGCGGAAGCTGCCCGCGGCGGACGTCCCGCGGGCAGCCACGTTCTTTGCGGGACGCCCCCTCGCCGGGTCGACGGACCGGCTGGGCCTGGGATGGGTCCAGCTCTCCACGGCGCTCCAGGCGGCGAGCCGCGCCGCCGACGAGGCGCTGCGGACCGCGTACCTGCGCCACTCGGATCCCGGCGACGCGGCCGCGGAGCTGCTCGAGCATCGCGCAGCATCGGGGGCGACACCACTCACCCTCGCCGACGTGGACGCCGCCTTCCAGGCGATCTCCTCCGCGCCGGGAGCCGAGGCGCGCACCGCGGTCATGAGCGAGCTCTTCGCCCGGGCGACCCCGGGGGAGGCGCGCTACGTGGCCCGGATCGCCGCCCGCGAGCTGCGGATCGGTCTGCGCGAGGGGCTGCTGGAGGAGGCCATCGCCGCTGCCTTCGACCGACCCCCCGACGCGGTGCGGCGAGCGCTCATGCTCCTGGGGGAGCCCGGCGAGGCGGCCGCCCTGGCCCGCGCCGGCCGGCTCGCCACGGCGCGCCTCCACCTGGGGCGTCCCATCCGTTTCATGCTCGCGACCCCGGTCAGGGACGCGCCGGAGGTCGTGCGCCGGGTGGGCGAGGAGGCGTGGATCGAGGATAAGTACGACGGGATTCGCTGCCAGCTGCACCTGGCCCCGGAGACCGACGGACCGCGGCTCTTCAGCCGGGACCTCAACGACGTGACCGTCTCCTTCCCCGAGGTCGTGGCCGCCGTCCGGTCGCTCGACCATCGGGTTGTGCTCGACGGCGAGCTCGTCCCGTACCGGGAGGGGGCCGTGCTGGATTTCGCGGCCCTGCAGACCCGGCTCGGCCGGGTCCGTCCGGACCCCGGGCTGGTGGCGCGGATCCCGGTCGTGCTCGTCGCCTTCGACCTCCTGCACCTCGATGGCACGGACCTGCTCGACATCCCGTTGCGTGAGCGCCGCGCGGCCCTCGAGGCGCTGCGACTGCCGGAGCGCAGCGACGACGGGATCCTCTACTCGCACCTGGCCACCGTCCGCGGAGCGGACGCGGTCGACGCCGCGTTCGACGAGGCGCGCGAGCGCCACAACGAGGGGCTGATGGTCAAGGACCCGGCGTCGACCTACCAGCCCGGTCGCCGCGGGCTGGGCTGGCTCAAGCTCAAGCGCGCCCTCGCGACCCTGGACTGCGTCGTGGTCGGCGTCGAGTGGGGACACGGCAAGCGGCGCGGCGTCCTCTCCGACTACACGTTTGCGGTGCGCGCTCCGGATGGGGAATCGCTGCTCACCATCGGCAAGGCCTACACCGGGCTGACGGACGCGGAGATCGCGCGGATGACGGAGCACTTCCTGGTGAGCACCATCCGGGACCACGGGCGGTTTCGGAGCGTCGTCCCCGAGATCGTCGTGGAGATCGCCTTCGACCGGATCATGCGCTCGACGCGGCACACCTCCGGCTTCGCGCTGCGCTTTCCCCGGATCGTCCGGATCAGAACCGACAAGCGGCCGGACCAGGTCGACGACCTCGCCGGGGTGGAGAGGCTCTTCGCTGCCCAGGCCAGCGGCCGCATCCTCCTCGCAACCGGAGCCGGTGGCGAGACGGAGCGCATCGCGACCACCGGGGACGGAGCGACGGCGAGCTGATCGCCTGCCCGGGAGGTCCCCGGGGCCGCCATCGGGCCTGCTAGGATCGGCCCACCATGAACGCGTTCGCTGCCGATCCGTTCAGCGCAGACACCACCCGGGTGAGCCTGGACCTGTACACCGCGGCGTACCGGGTCTCCGGCGCCATGACGACCCGATTCTCCCGGGTGAGCGACATCCTCAACCAGGTCACCTCCACCCACCTGCTCGTCGAGGAGGCGACCGTCTCCGAGTACGCGGCGCCGACGGCGACGCTCGGTGCCCGACAGGTCCACGTGGCGCTCGACGAGGTCCTCCTCTGCGTGGCCGCCACGGAGGGCACGCCGCGCCCGGAGATGCGCATCCAGAAACGCGCCGTGAAGGCCCAGATCGGGATCCCGCCCTTTCGGGTGACGGGCACCATCCACGTCCCGCAGGGGAGCCGGCCGGTGGACGGGCTGCTCAACGCCGCGGATCGCTTCGTCACCATGACCGATGCCACCGTCGTCTCCGCCGAGCACCCCGAGCTCAACCGCACCGCCGACGCCGTGGCCGTGCAGCGCCGCGTCGCGCACGTGCTGCTCGTGGCGGACGACGAGCGTCCCGATGAGCTGCTCGCGGAGATCCTCGACGAGAAGACGGCCAAGGGCTGGCTCACCGGTCGCGATAGCGGACACCCCGGAGCGGGAGACACGACCCGGGAGTAGCTCCGGGACAGCGGTCGGTGCCGCGGCGGGTGGGTTCGGGAAGACCGCCCGGTCAGCCGGTCCGCCGGGTCAGCGGGGTCTGGTCGGCCGGCATCGAGCCACCGTCCGTCGGTGCTCGTGTGGCCGCGATGACCGACTCCGCAAATGCGACGACCCGCTCGGCGTTCAGGCGCTGGACGCGCCCCATGGCGTTTGCCCACCACGGAACGTTCTCGGTCGTGACGACCTCGGCCCCGGGCTCTTCGAGGACGAGGCGGCTGTGCCGATCGGGGAACGCCACGGCCGGCTCGATGGGCAGGTTCGCATGCCCCGCACCGCGCGCCCAGGTCGCGACCGCGTTCCGCGCGGCGGTGCCTTCGAACGACGGGTTCGTGATGCACGGAATCCAGCCTCTCCGGCCGCGTGCATCGAACTCCCAGCCCTGGCCGCGGACCCGGTAGCGGCCGTGCCATCGGCGAGCGATCACGGCGCGGACCCCGGGTGGCCCCACCAGCAGCGCCTCCACCTCGGCGGGGACGCCGGGGAGCCGCGGGCTGACGAGGAGCAGGTACGTGTCGTCCAGGGCGCCGGAGAAGAGGCGCACCAGGTCCTCCGGCGCGGCGCTGTGACGGATCCGGAGCACCTGGCCCAGCATGCCGGCGCCGACCCCCAGCGCAAGGGCGGCGACGATGGCGAGAACGGCGCTGGCCTCCGGGCGTCGGGCCGGGGCGGACATGGCGAGCGCGGCGGAGATGGCTCCCACGGCGAGCATGAGCGTCGCCAGGATCGTGGGCCCGCGTCGGGATGCCCCCGGCTCGGCCAGCCGGATCACGCGCACGGCCGGTCCCCGGTGCTCAGTGAGTGGCCCAGCGATCCGAGGGCGCCTCGACAGCGGCCAGGACGGCGTCGCGGAACTGATCGATATCGAACGGCTTGGCGACGACCGGGCCAAAGGGCTCCAGCTCGTTCAGCCGGCTGCGGGATGCGGCGCTGACGAAGACGGCCGGGATGCCGGGCCACGTCGCGCGCAACAGCTCGGCGATGTCGCCGCCGTCCCCGTCGGGGAGCATGACGTCGACAATGAGGACGTGCGGCAGTGCCACCGCCATGAGGTCCCCGAGCTCGACGATACGCGAGCAGGTCACGACGTTGTAGCCCAGGTCCCTGAGGAGGTCCGCCTCGAGCGCCGCAATATCGGGGTCGTCCTCCAGGACGTACGCGCGCAGCGGCTCCTCCTCGGGAGAGACGCTGGTCGCGGGTCGGGCGACGGAGTACGGCGAAGCGGTCATGTGGCGAGTGTGGCGGCCACGCACCGCCGTCAGCAATGGCGGAATGGGCCCATCGGCCTGGTACCTCCGGCGTACCGATGTCGTGGCTGGCACGCTCGATCTCGCCATCGACGGCGAGATGGCACGCTTGGTGCTGCGGTGTATAGTCACGGCCCGCGCCGTCCCCACGGGGCAAAGCGAGGGCGCGGCCGCGAAGCGAGGCAATCATCGATGGCACGATCGATGTGGCGGGGGGCCATCCAGTTCGGGCTGGTCACCATCCCGGTCAAGCTGTACCTGGCCACCGAGAGCACGAGCATCGGCTTCAACCTGCTCCATGCCAGCTGCCTGAACCGGATCCAGATGAAGGTCTACTGCCCGTACCACGACGAGGTGATCTCGCGCTCGGACACGGTGCGCGGCTACGAGTGGAGCAAGGGCAAGTACGTGGTCGTCTCGGAGGAGGACCTCGAGTCGGTCCCCCTCAAGACGGTGCGGGCCATCGAGATCGAGAAGTTCGTCGAGGCATCCAGCGCCGAGGAGTCCGCGGCTCGCTTCGTGAAGCAGGAGTACTACCTCGAGCCCGACGAGATCGGTCGCAAGGCCTTCTACCTGCTCAAGGAGGTCCTGGCCGATGGCGGCAAGACCGCGATCTGCAAGATCGTCCTCAAGGACCGCGAGCAGCTCGCCGCCCTGAGCCCGTACGCGAGCACCATGCTGCTCACCACCCTGCACTGGCCCGACGAGGTCCGCTCGCTCGACGAGCTGGCCCTCCCCGAGGACCAGGTCCAGATCAAGGCCAGTGAGCGCACCATGGCCGAACAGCTCGTCGCCAGCATGACCGGCGACTTCGACCCGGCCGAGTATCACGACGAGTACCGCGAGGCGCTGATGGGCGTCATCGAGGCCAAGGTGGGCGGTGAGGCGCCGCAGCCGGCGGCCCATGCTGAGCCCACCCGGATCGCGGACCTGATGGCGGCGCTGGAGGCCTCGGTGGCCGCGGCGCGCGAGGGACGGCGCGAGGCGCCCGCCGGGACGGAGAAGGCAAAGGCCGCAGCGGGCGGGCGAACGACCGGGCGTGCACCGCGCTCCTCCACGAAGGCGTCATCGTCGACGGGACGTGGGCGCGCGAAGGCCGCCGGCGGCGCGAAGGCGTCGCGGACCGAGGAGGAGCGGCCGGCCCGTCGGCGGAAGACCGCGTAGCCTTCTCCGCGTGACCGGCGACCAGCTCAGCCTACCCCTCGAGACCCGGCCCGGCGGCGGCAGCCTGCCGGAGCACCTGCGCCCGATGCAGGCGACCACCGTCGATGCTCCCTTCGACGATGACGCGTTCTGGTTCGAGCCGTGGTGGCCGGGCATGCGCGCCCTCGCCTTCATCGAGGGCGGCACCCTCCGCCTGCAGGTGGCGGGGCTGTCCGATGCGCTCGCCGCGTTTCCCGAGCTGACCGATCTACCCGGGCAGGTCAGCGAGGACGGGGTGATCCTCGATGGGACGCTGCTCGTCCTCGACGCTGCCGGCCGGCCCGACGGCGGGCTCCTGCGTCGACGGCTGGGTCGCGGCTCACGCGTGTCTCGCTCGGCCGGCCGTCCCGCCTACGTCGCCTCGGACCTGCTGTGGGCCAGGGGGGCGTCGTGGATGCGGCGGCCGTTCGCCGAACGGCGGGCGCGCCTCAACGACGTGCTGCCGCCCGGCGACCGGGCCATTGTGGGGCGGGGCTATCCGCGGGAAGGGACCCTCGTGGCAGAGGCGCTCGCGCTGCTCGGCATCGAGGGGCTGTCAGCGCGCTGCATCACGGCCCGCTATCGCAGCGGTGCTGCGGGGGATGCGTGGCTGCGCGCCCCGATCGTTCCCCCGGAGCCCCGCCCGCGGCCCACGCTGGCGCTCCTCCTGCGCCTTCCCCTCGAGCGCGAGTAGCGGCGGCCCGGCTCCGATTAGCCGGCGGGCAGCAGCGGGTCCAGGGTCGAGGGCCAGGGGGCCGTGGCCAGCAACCGTTGCGCGGAGCTGACGAGCCCGTCAGCCGGAAAGGGACGGAATGAGGCGACATCCCAGACCAGGCGGGCTGGCTGCGGCGGGCCCGCTGCCAGCGGGCCACCGCGCAGGGCGCGGTCGACCGCCTCCGCGTGCGATGAATCCTCGCCCCAGTGCCGCTGGAGCACGATGGCGATGTCCCAGGTGAGGGGGTTGTCCGCCGCCGACGACTGCGCGGCGGCCAGGCTGCCCAGGGCGTCGTGCCGGTTGCCCTCGATGGCGTACGCCAGCGCCCGGACCGCGGGGGCGGTGAACCGGCTCGGGTCGACCGGTTCGCCCAGGCGGGCCCGGGCGACGAGCAGGTTGAGCTCGCCGGTCGTGGCGTCCATCCCGACCGGGACGACGGTTCCCGGATCGACGCGCCGCGGCCAGGCCGGGCCGAGCGTCGTGTTGCGGTTCACAAGCTCCGAGAGCCGATAGGCGCTGTCCGCGCTGGCATGGTCGCCCAGGCTCTCGAACACCATCGCCGCGTTGATGAGCTGTGAGCCGCCGGTGGGGGCGTAGTCGACCGCCTTGCGGGCGGCCCGGGCTGCACAGGCCGTGTCCCCCGATGAACGGCAGAGCAGGGCGAGGTTCGTCCACGCGTCGTCGTCACCCGGGTTGCGCACCACGGCCAGGCGGGCTGACGCGAGGGCCGTCCGGCGGTCACCGGCATTGTCCGCGGCCACCGCCAGGGCCTTCGGCGTTGCGGGGTGCGACGGGTCCAACGTCTCGGCGGTGCGGTAGAGCGCCTCCGCGCTCGTCCAGTCGCGAGCCCAGGCCCGGTCCGACGCGATCCGGTACACGATCGCCGCGGCGTCGCCGAAGGTGGCGGGAACTCCGATCGCCACCGACGCGAGCACCACGGCGAGGAGCGGCACCGGCCGCGGCACCGGCCGCGGCACGCGCGACAGCCTCGACCGGCCGTGCTCGTCGCGCCTCGTCCGGAGTGGCTCCCAGCGCACGGCGCCCGCATCCTCGAGCGCGATGGCGACGAGCAGCAGGAGCAGCAGATCGAACCCCGGGAGGAAGGTGAGATCCTCGAAGAGGCCGGCGGCGAGGTAGCCCACCACCATTGAGGAGGCGAAGCGCCCGCGCGACGTTGCCGACCGGTGCGGGCCGGCGATCCACAGGAAGCTCGCCACCAGGAGGATCCCCGCCGCGAGGCCCAGGATGCCGGCGTCTCCGAGGAGCCCGAGCGCGAGGTTGTGCGAATGCGGCTGGACGGCCGGGAAGGTCCCCGGCTGGGCGGCCGCCTGGCGGGCGTACGGCATCACGCCCGGCCCAACGCCCAGGATCGGGTTCGCCGACCAGGCCCGCAGGGTGTCGCCCCAGAGGCCCTCGCGGTACAGGACCGATGTCATCGCGGTCAGGCGCGGCGCGGCGAATGCGGTGCCCAGCGCCAGGACGACGAGGGCGATCACCGTCACGCCCACCTCCCGAGGGCCTCGCGGGAGACGGATCCGGATCCCCATCCTGCGCCAGGACGCGATGCCCAGGACGACCGCGGCGACGCCAAACGCCAGCCAGGCGGAGCGAGACCCGGACAGGTACGTGAGCGGGAGCCCAACCGCCACGAGCGCGGCCTGCAACCCGCGCCGAACGGCCGGCGACGACACCAGCAGCGTCAGGACCAGGCACGCGGACAGGACGAACGGCGCCACGGCGACGGAGCCGAAGGGCGTCGACTCGCCGGGCATTCGCACGGGTGGGAGTCCGGGGCCGTCCGCCGCGACCCAGGCCACCCGCCGGCCGACCATCTCCGCCAGCGTCGAAAGGGCCAGCCCGAGGATCGGGATGATGGCGGCGATGGACGCGATGGCCGGGCGGCGGCGAACGACGATCAGGCCCACCGGGAGCAGGAGCGCCCAGGTGACGCTCACCGCGAGCGACCGCGCGGAGAGGCCCGGGTTCTCGCTCGTGACGGTGGCCAGTCCCAGGGTCACGAGCAGCGCGAGAATCGGTATCTCGAGGCCGGTCCGGGGAACGGGCAGGCCGCGCCAGGCGAGCATGCTCGCGGCGACGACCGCGGCACCCGCGATGAGGTGCAGCGGGGCCTGGAAGCGCGGGTCCCAGAGCGCCTGGTCCCAGGCGAGGTAGGCGAAGACCAGGAGTCCGGCGACGAGCGCCACGAGCTCCCCGGGGGAGAGCCGGGCCGGCCCGATGCGGATCATCCCGTGGGCGAGACGGAGCCTGCGCGCTTGCTCGTCCCCGCGACGAGCTGCAGGGCATGCTCGAGCTTGCTCGTCGGATCGGGTGTCAGCCCGTCCACGGCGGCCAGCGCCGCCGAAAGGGAGGCGACGAGCGCTCCGTCGGCAGCGGCCTCCGCAGAGAGCTCCAGCTCAACCACGAAGAGCTGCCCCGCCGCGCGATCCCCGTGGAGGATCGTGACCCGGTCGAGGCTGAGCGTGCCGGCATGGGCTCCGTGCGCAGCGACGCTGCGCTCCGTCCGCTGCTGCACGAGCACCAGGCGTTCCGCGAGAGGCGCTCCGGCGGCGAGCTCCACCAGGAGGTCGCGCGCGGGCGATGGCGGCCAGGTTGCCGGATCGGGACGATCATCCGCCGGCCCCTCCCGCTCGGGGCGCCGATGGAGCGAGACGTCGTGGCCGGGCGTGTCGCCGCGGGGTGGCCCTTTCAGGGAGACGATGGTGCGCCGGTTACGAGTGCGCAGGCGGCACGCCCACCGGGCGGCGGAGAGGCGCCCGTCGGCGGTGTCGAGGTATCGGTCCAGCTCTTCGGTGATCCGCGCCGGCCCAAGCCGGGCGGGACCCAGCGTTGCACGAGCGGCCAGGTCATCGAGCGGACCCGGGTCGGAAGCCGCGAGCTTCAGCTCGACCTCGTCGCCGTCAACCATGTGACGCGCTCATCCGTAGCGCTCGGCTGCGTTGCGAACGGCGGTAGCCACCGAGTCCCGCAGGGCCGCGGGAGCAAGGACCTCCACGCCGTCGCCCCAGGAGAGTACCCATGGTCGTATCTCCACGATGCCGGCCACCCTGACGCTCAGCTCGACCCCTCCGTCCGGCAGCTCGGTGAGCTGCTGGGACCGGTGCCAGACCGCCTCTCGCACGCGGTGTGCCACGCCGGCGTCGAAGCGCAGCCGGACCTCGACGGTGGGCGTCGTGTCGGACGACCAGATGCCCCACGAGTTGGCGAGCCACCGGTCCGGGTCGAAGTCCGCCGGAATCTCGTAGCCATTGGTGAGCAGGGTGGCGGAGCGAATGCGCTCGATCTTGAAGGTCCGCATGGCATCGGCTCCCTCGTCGAAGCAGATCAGGTAGACGCTGCGCAGCGCCGCGTCCGGCTCCAGGAGGTAGGGTCGGACCCGGGTCACCCGGCGGGTCCCCTCGCCCGGCTCGTAGTCGATCTCCACGACGCGGCCCTCCGCCCAGGCTCGCGCAACCGTCGAGAAGGTCCGGGTGAAGGGCTCGTTCGGGGAGTGGGAGCCCACCGCCAGCATGGTGGCAGCGACGTGGCGCGCGATCGGCTGGGGAAGCAGATCGGCCAGCTTGGTGAAGGCGCTGACCACCGCCTGGTCGTACTCGTCGCTCCAGCGTGCGATGAGGCGCGCCGCGAGGAAGAGGACGATGGCCTCGGGAACCGAGAGGCGCAGCGGCGGAAGGAAGTACTTCCGCTCGATCCCGTACCGTCCCCGGCCCGCCTGGAAGATGGGGACCCCCAGCTCCGTGTCGAGGGCGTTGATGTCGCGGTAGACGGTGCGCGTCGTCATCCCGGTAAGGCGAGCGATCTCACCCACGGGCACGCCCTGCTCGCCGCTCCCCGCGCTGTACAGGATCGACGCCACGCGAAGGAGGCGCGCGAGGCGGTCGCGCTTGCGGCCGATACGGTCGTCGGCAGCCTCGCCGTCGCCCCAGTCGTTCTCCCCGAGCCCGTCGCTGACCATGCCGGCGATGGTACGCGCTCGATCGCGGGCACGCCGACCGGCGGCCCGCGGCTGATCAGCTGGCGGGTGTGGCGCTCGCGCCCGGGCTCGAAACGGCCGGCGACCCGCTGGCCGGGGAGGAGGGGGCCGGCGTCGGCGTGGGGGCAGGCTGGCCGGGCAGGGCGCTGACCATGGCCCGGTTCGTGGCGTCGCTCGAGCCGGTCATGAGAAACACGTACTGGCCTGAGCTCCAGCAGTAGAAGGTGGTGTGCGCGAGCGTCGCCTCGTCCTCGCCCCGGGTCCAGACCCGGTTGCCGTTGACGACCGCCGCCTTCCAGGCGTCGGGCTGCAGGCCGCTCACGCCGATGTACCGCCCCGCGGCGGCCAGGTAGGGCTTGAGATCGCCGGTGTCGACCGGGGGGCCATCGACCCGCATCGCGTAGAGGGAGAGGCGCGGGCTGACCACGTAGGCGATCACCAGGCTGCGGAAGCGCAGGCCGATGTCGCCGAACGGCATCCCGATGTCACCGGGCGAGACCCCGAAGCTGGTCGGGTCGGGCCTGACGACCGGTGAGCCGCCGATCGTCCCGGGGATCAGCGCCGAGAGGGTCGGGTCCGGAGCGCTGCTGTAGTCCGGGGTCGGCCGCGGGGTCGGCGTGGGCGTGGCCGTGGGGGCCGGGGTCATGCCGCTCGGCGAGGGTAGCGACGGGCTGCCGCTGGGGGATGGGCTCGACGAGCACGCGGCCAGCAGGATCACGACGAG
Organism: uncultured Chloroflexia bacterium; assembly: GCA_963805305.1. Lineage (GTDB taxonomy): Bacteria > Chloroflexota > Limnocylindria > QHBO01 > QHBO01 > CAVXEH01. The sequence continues at coordinate 578,604 of CAWDTM010000003.1, read as the reverse complement.
CGTGGCTGCCGCGGCGGGATGGGGACGGCGCCCGGGGCGCAGGGCAGCGAGGAGGGGGATCGGCATGGAAGTCGCGATGATAGCAGCCCGGCTCGGGCCGCCCGCGAGAGAGGCCAGGTCAGGCCGCGCCGCGCTCCGCCTCGCGGTCGGCGCGCCGCCGTCCGCGGGTGATGGGCCGCACCGCCGGCCGGGCCACGACCCGCGCGACCGCGTCGAGCACCTCGCGACGCACCGATGGCGTGCGGGTCGGCAGCTCGGCGAGGGCGTCGTCCGTGGATCGGCGGCTTGCGGACCGACCGCCCGACAGGGCGTCGAACATGTTGGCCGCGGCAACGATCTCCGCTCCCAGGGAGATGGGGCCACGCCCGCGGCGTCGGGAACCCCCGGTGAGCCGCCGCTCTGCGGCAAGGATCTCGCCCACGCCATGCAGGGACCGGATCCCGTCGAGCCGCTCGGGACGGATCTCCTCGAGTCCGTGCAGGCGAGCGGCGAGCTCGATGGTGTCCGCTTCGTGGCTCGGGCAGCCGAGCTGCTCGGCCACGGCGTGGGCCAGGCGGGCGACGCGGTCGGCGTGTGCGCGGCTGGCGGCATCCTGCTCGTCGAGCGTGCGCGCCATGCCAAGGACCGCGTCGCGCAGCGCGCCCGACGCCTCGTCGTCGATCCCGGACCCCAGCCGTGCGGCCTGCTCGACGAGCTGCTCCATGGCGGTCGCCTCCTCCGGGTGCATGAGCGCTGTGCGGGCCAGCTGGTCAAGGGTGCCGCGCAGGGCACGCATCTCGCGCGGAACGTCGCCGATCGAGACGACTCGATTCTCGCCGGACTGCTTGCCGTAGTAGAGGGCGGTGTCGGCCGAGGTGATGAGCGCGTTCTTGTCGCGGGCGTCGGCCGGGTAGGTCGCCACGCCGACCGTGATCGTGACCGGGTTCACTTCTCGCGACGTGATCCGCGCCACGGCCCGGCGGATCCGGTCGGCGACCAGCGTCGCGTCGGGCGCAGCCACGCCCTGCAGCACGACGGCGAACTCATCGCCGCCATAGCGGAAGACCCGGTCGTTCGTGCGCGACGCCTTGACGATGGCCACGCCGATGGCGTTGAGGAGCGCGTCGCCGGCCGGGTGCCCCAGGCCGTCGTTGTAGTCCTTGAAGCGATCCAGGTCCATCATGAGCAGCCCGAAGGGCGGCTCGCCGGCTTCGGCGTCCACGGAGTCGAAGGTCTCGGCGAGGTAGCGCTGGAAGGCGCCATGGTTCCCGAGGCCGGTGAGGGCATCGGTCTCGGCGAGCTTGCTCACCTCGTGGTGGGCGTTCGCGTTGCGCAGCGCGATGGACGCCTGCCCGGCAAAGAGCTTGATCAGGTCGAAGTCGGACTCGGAGAAGTGCGCTTCCGCCTCGCCGATGCGCGAGATGTTCAAGGAGCCAATGACGAACCCGTCGCTGAGGAGCGGCACCACGCACAGCGACTCGGGATCCGCGGGGGTCCCCGGGATCTGCATGGTCCGCGGGTCGTTGAGCGCGTCGTTGGCGAGCACCGCCTCGCCATGGTCGACGGACCAGCCCATCAGGCCACGCCCGAACGGAATGATGTAGCGCGAGACCGCCGCCTCGTGCCGGTCCCGGGTCAGCATGGGGACCAGGACCCGCGCCGCGTGGTCGGCGCGATAGATGGACAGGTTGTCGTAGGCGACCACGCTGCGCAGCCCGTCGGCGATGAGGTTGAGGACGTTCTCCTCGTCGAAGGTCGAGAGGAGCTGCTCGTTGATCTCCAGGAGGCGCCGCTGCGACTGCAGCTGGCGGGCGAGCTCCCCGGACTGTCGTTCGAGCTGGGCGTAGGACCGGGCGTTGGCTATGGCCTGCGCCGCGTAGCCGGCGAAGATCGACATCGTCTGCTGGTCATGAGTCGAGAACTGGTTCGTGCCCAGCTTGCTCAACGCGAGGACGCCGACGGCCCTGCCCTCGAACATCATGGGCACCACGAGCATGGATTCGTCGATGTCGTCGGTGCCGTCGATGGTGTGACCCCGCTGGTCGGCAAGGGCGTCGTTGATGAGGAGCGCCTCGCCGGTCTCCGCGACCGTCCCGGTGAACGAGCCGGGGCCGATGTCGACCCGCAGCTTCTCGACGAAATCGCCGCCCTCGCCCAGGAGCAGCCGGGTGAACGCGATGGGCTCGCAGGTGCGCGATTCCCAGTCGACCGCATAGATCCGGATGTCGTGGTACTCGGCGAGCGTGCTGGCCTGGTCGACGATCGCCTCGGCGATGGCCTGCACGTCGGTCAGCCGGTTCAGGCGCGACGAGAGATCCTGGATCGACCGCATGCGGGCCGCCTGGTCCGCCACGGACCGGTACAGCCGAGCGTTGCTGATCGCGACTGCCGCCTGGTTGGCGAGCGCCTGGGCGAGGTTGAGCTCCTCGATCGGCCAGTCGTGCCGCCGCGTGTGGTAGAGCCCGATGACGCCCATCGTGCGATCGTTGCTGACGAGCGGGACGAGGCAGGCCGTCTCGATCTCCTCCGCCTCGTAGATCTCGTGCATGGAGCCGACCGTCCGGTCGCTTGCCGCATGCTGCACCACGTGCGTGCGCCGTTCCAGGATGGCGCGCACCCCCACGGCGGGACTGTCGAGGGTCAGCGACCGCACCCGCGCCTGGAAGGCATCGCCGATCCCGCGGGACGCGGCGAGCTGGAAGGGCGGGTCCTCCTCGAGGAGCATCCAGAGGCCCACCTTGTCCGCTCCGAACAGCGCACGGCTGCGGTCGACGATCTCGTCGAGGACCGCGGGCAGGTCAAGCTGCCCGGTCAGCTCCTGCGTGATCGCCCGCAGGGCGCGCGCGCGCGTTAGCTCCCGGCGCGCGCTCGCCAGCATGCGTGCGTTGTTCACGGCCGCGCCGAGCGCGCCGGTGACCGTGACGAGGAAGGGAAGCTGCTCGGCGTCGAGGGGTGCCAGGTCCGTGCGCGAGATGACGAGCACCCCCACCAGCTCCGAGCCTGCCCGAAGCGGGAGGCGGATCTCCCCGCTCGCGACCGGTGCCGGCGCCGGGAGCTGCACGGGTGACTCTGCAATGGATTGCACGGCGGCGGGTTCGAGGGTGGCCGGTGGCGCGACCCGGTATCCCGCGTGGGTCTCAAGGCGCATCGCTCCGTGCGTGGCAAGGTAGATCGCAACGCGCTCGCAGCCGAGCTGGGTGCGAAGCGCGTCGATCGTCACCCGGCAGACGGCGACCGCGCTCGGGCCCCCGGCCCCCTGCGCGAGGCGTGCAAGAACCGCCATCTCGGCATCGCGCCGGGGCGTCTCGACGGGCATCGCCGCAGCGAGCTCCCCCGGCTGGCTCCCCTCGGCGAGCAGCATCTCGACGTCGGAACGTCGGAAGCGACGATCACCCCGCGCGTTGATGCGGAACGCCGGCAGACGCCCGGCATCGGTCCAGGTGCGAATGGTATTCGGATGGACACCCAGCTGCGCGGCAGCCTGCGCCACGCTGATCAAGGCCTGGGGATCGCTCGCCCGGTCGCGGCCCTTGGATGCCAAGCTACTGCTCCCTGTCGTGGAGGCTCCGCGCTCGAAGTTCCGGTGGAGCTTCTGTGAGGAACCGTGCACCGGATGCTAGAAGTGGCAACCGCTGGGCACGATGGCTCCTTCGTACCGCCTGGGCTGGTACGACGCCCTTGCCCCGGTCAGTTCAGCAGCCAGGTCACGAGCACGCCGAGCAGGCCGCCGGCGAGGAGGACGGCCCCGCCCGCGAGCGTGCCCATGGCGACCACCAGCTGGCGCCGGCGGGGGCCGCCCAGCACACGCATTGCCACGTCGAGCTCCAGCGACGAGATGAGATAGCCGCCGTCGGTTGGTACCAGATGCGGCCCCTTCGGCCCGATGCGCACCTCCGCCAGCACGAGCAGCGGATCGACCACGGAGATGGTCCGGGTGACGGCACGGGCCGCGGTGGGGGGTGCGCCAAGCTGCTTCGTGAGCCGGTCGACCGCGGTGGCGTGCGGGTCCACGAGCTCGTCCGGCCCGCCCTCCCAGACGAGGGGGATGGTGATGAGCGGCTCCGCGGCATCGGCCGGGTCCAGGCCCAGTGATCCGGCGTGGTCCCACAGCTCGAAGGACCGGGTCTCCCGCAGCCGCTCGATGGTGCGCCACCGACCGCCCGGCAGGCGAACGGCGACGTCGCGGTGGTACGCAACGAGGCGCTCGTCATCGGGGGCGACGAGTGGATCGGCGCACCGGATCCGGCCCGAGATCCGGACCGGACGGGCCGGCGCTTCGGTGAGATCCAGGACATCGGCAACCGCCAGGCCCCGGGCCCCGGCCAGGCGCCGGGCGCGGGCGGGGTCCGCGCCCATCGCGCGCATCCAGATCGCGCCGCCCGCCACGAGCAGGGCGCCGAGCAGGGCGAGGCTGGCCAGGAGGGCCGTGATCGGGGGCATCGCGCCCGAGTATAGGGGCCGGTAAGGGCGCGGTAAGGGACGTCGGATAGGGTTCGGCCAGCGTCGCCGCTCGATCGGCGCGCCCACGCCGAACAGGAGGTGACCAAGGCCGCGCAGTGCTCCGTCGAGGGTCGTCATTCATCGCATCCGAACGGAGGATCCCGATGTCCGTCAGACATCGCCACGCCCCGCGTCGATCGCGGGGCCCTGCCGGCGCGCTGCTCGTCGCCGCGCTCGCCATATCTCTCGGCCTTGCTTCGTCCGCCACGGCGCAGCAACCGCCCCTGGTCACTGTCCTGCCCGCTGATGCGGCGAGCCGCGCAGGGCTCGCCGTCGAGGTTGCGCGGCATCGGCTTGCCGGCCAGGTACTGCTCGAGGTCCGGATCCCGCCCGGCCCGCGCGCGGCACCGGGCGGCGCATCCGTCGCGTCCGTCGGAGACGACGCGCAGCGTCGTGAAGCGCTGCGGCTCCTCGCCCATGCCCCGGATGGGTCGGTGGCCATCGCCGATGGTCTCGGCGACCCGGCTTCCGGGCTCACGGTCGTCGAGCCCGACGGCAGCCAGGTCCACGTCGCGCTTCCCGGCGTCGCCGGAGCGGCATTCGCGCCCGGCGGCGCGTGGCTCGCGGTCATCGACGCCACGGGCGCCCTGTGGCGGGTGGACCCCGCGGCGGGGTCCGCGGAGCCGGTCGCGAACGGCCCCTTCGGCGGGTCGGTCACGTTCGGTGCCTCCGGAGAGCTCCTCCTTTCTTCGCTGTCGTCGATGGAGGCGCCGTATGCGTCGAGCCTCGTCCGCGTGGATCCCGGCAGCTGGCGGGCGGTGCCCGTCACGGGAGCCGCGGAGTCGCTCCTCGTGTTCGCGACGCGCGAGCTCGCCGACGGGTCGATCGCCGTGGCTGCCCATCGATTTGGCGGGGGCGTCGGCCTCTATCGGGTCGCCGGTGGTGGATCGGCGGAGCTCATGACGCTCGATCCCGGCGCGGTGGATGTGTCGATCAGCGATGACGGTTCCGCGGTCGCCTATGCCCTTGCCGGCGATGGAGCCTACCTGGGACGCACGGGCGACGGGCCGCCGAAGCGAATCGCCGCCGGCGAGCTCCCGCGGATCGCACCCGATGGCAGTGCGGTCGCCGTGCTGCAGGGTGGCTCGACGGTCGTGGTCGACTTCGCCGGGCGAGTCATCGACCGCGTGGCGTCGCCGTTCGCCGCATGGGTCGCCTGCGAAGGGGGGTGCGGAGCATGATCCGGCACGCTCTGATGGGCCTTCTGCTCGCCGGCGCGGCAGCCATCGGCTCGACATCGGTCGTGCGCGGTGCGGACGACTACACCCTGCCCTTCTACGACCCCTCGGTCTCGCTCAGCTACGGCGTCGATCGCGACGCGCGCCGCTGCTACCAGCGCGACTGGGCGAACACGCTGTGGCGCGATTGCAACCTCCATTACGGTCGGGCGTACGACGGGCATACCGGCATGGACTACCCCATGTCCCTGGGCAGCCCGGTCGCCGCGGCACGCGACGGCACCGTCGTGGATCTCTTCGAGGGGTACGGCACCCAGCAGTTCGGCACGTACGGCAACTTCGTGCTGCTCGCCCATGCCGATGGGCGGCGGACGCTCTACTACCACCTCGCCTACCACGGCGTCCGCGTCTCCGTGGGCCAGTCCGTCTCCGCGGGCCAGTGGATCGCGGACTCGGGCTGCAGCGGGCAATGCTACGGGGCGCACCTGCACTGGGAGATGCAGGCAGTGTCGGGCGGTCGCTGGTCGCCGGTGGACCCCATCTACGCGCACCTCTTCACCACCAGCCCCGGGCGCGTCCCGTTCCTGGCCTCGTACCGGAGGGAGTCGAACGCGGGGACGGAGGTGATCCGGCGGTACACGACGATCACGCATTGGGTCGAGTTCGTGAACCGCGGGGGCCGGACATGGCGAAGCAACGTCGCCAGGGGCCGGATCATGCTGGGCACCTGGAACCCCGCCGGGCGCGTGAGCGGCTTCGCCGCCGCCGACTGGCCGTACAACTGGGTGCCGACCGTGCTCGACCAGGTATCGGTGCCGCCCGACGGCGTGGGCCGATTCACGTTCGGGCTGCACGCCACAAAGCCGCCGGGGAGCTACACGGAGGCATTCAACGTCTTCGCGAACAGCCTCCGCTGGTTCGACTGGTCGCGCCTCGGCTCGTTCTACGTCCCCATCTACGTGAAGACCAACCAGACGGAGTGAAAGGAGGAGGGATGTCAGCCCGGTGCATGCGGCCGACCCACCGGCGGGGCGTCGCCGGAAGATCGATGGTCATCCACGCCGTCGTGGCGGTGAGCCTGTCCGCCTGCGCCGCCCAGGGAAGCTCGAGCCTCCAGGTGACCGTTCCGGCGAGCGGTACGCCCGTCGCCAGCGCGATGGCGACGCAGACCCCGGGGGCTGCACCCTCGAAGGAAGCCGACCGGCCGTCACTGCCGGCCGGCTTCCCGGTCCTCCCCGGCGCCGTCCCGCTTCCCCTGCCGGGCGATGACCGGTCGGTGATCGCGCGATGGATGCTCGCGACGGAGGGGTCCGGACCGTACGACGCGTTCCTCGGGGTGCTGCCCGCAGCCGGGTTTCGGGTCGTCGGCGGCTACCCGTCCGACCAGGCAGCCCTGATCCGGTTCGAGATCGGTGACGGGACCATCTGGCAGGTGCTCCTCGAGCACCGCGAGGGCGGGACGCTCGTCACGGTCCAGAATGACAGGCCGTGAGAGCGGAGCTCAGTCCTCGCGATCGGCGGCGACGGCCGCGACGCGGGCGCTGGCAGCGTCGGCCAGGGCCGAGGGGCTGACGGCGAAGACGGCGTCCGGGAGCCCGGCCGCCGCCCACACGGTGCCGTGCTCGAGGAGATGCTCGTCGATGACCACCGGCACCTGCGTTTCGTGACCGAGAGGCGGGATGCCGCCGATGGCGAACCCCGTCGCCTCCCGCGCCTCGTCTGCGTTCGCGCGCCGTACCGTGCTCGCCGAGAGCACCCCGGCGAGCCGCCCGGTGTCGAGGCGATCCGCCCCGGAAACCAGCGCGATCACGACCTGCCCGTCCGCCATGAAGACAAGGGACTTCACGATCTGGGCCACGTCGCAGCCAACGGCGCGCGCCGCGTCCAGCGCGGTCCGCGTGCCGGCCGGGAAGCGCTGGACCCGGATCGTGAGGCCTCGATCTGCGGCCGCCCGCGTGACCCGGTCGACGTTGCGGTGATCGGCAGAGGAATCGGCGTTCAGATCTGGATCGCTCATGGCCGGATCATCGCATGCGTGCTAGGCTCATGACCGACAGCTCAAGAGCGACAGGGGAGCGCGCGAAGCGCTGAGAGTGCGGGCAACCGCAGACCCTCGAACCTGATCTGGATCATGCCAGCGCAGGGAGTCGGTGTTCACCTTCGCGGCGCATCCACCATGGGTGCGCCGTTCGTCGTTCTTCCGAGCCGATGGATGCCGTTGCCGTTCCGGCGGCACGGTGACGATGGAAGGGAGCGACGGAGCGGCATGCGAGCCGTGGTGGTGGCCGATGGGGTGCCTGACCCCTCCGACGAGCGGGTCGTGGCGGCCGCGGACCTGGTCATCGCGGCCGACGGCGGGGCCGGCTGGCTCGACGGGTTGGGCCGCGCCCCGGACGTGCTCGTCGGTGACCTCGACTCCGTGGAGCCGGCGCTCGTCGGGCAGCTCGCGGCCGGGGGTACCGCCGTCGTGCGGCATCCGCGCGAGAAGGATGCGTCGGACACCGAGCTCGCCATCGACGAGGCGCTGCAGCGGGGCGCGACGGAGATCGTCCTGGTGGGCGCGCTGGGCGGGGAGCGGCTCGACCACGAGCTCGCGAACCTTCTCCTCCTCGCCGATGGCGAGCTGCCAGGCGGGGCGATCCGTGTCGTGCGGGGAGCGACCAGCCTTTGTGTGGTGCGTGGGCCCGCCTCCCTCAACCTGACCGCCGGGGTCGGCGGAACCGTGACCCTGCTCCCGATCGGCGGCGACGCGGCGGGGGTGACGACCCAGGGGCTGCGCTACCCGCTCGGTGGCGAGACGCTGCGAATGGGTCGCTCGCGCGGACTCTCGAATGAGGTCATGGCCACCACAGCGGTCGTCCGGGTCGCCGCCGGGACGCTCCTGGTGATCGAGATCGCGAGAACTGACGGAGGAGAACGATGACGGAGAGTGAACGACCGGTCGGTGGGTGGCGCCTGGTGGACATCGTGACGGTCGCCGTCATCGGTGTCGTCTTCGGGGTGGTCTTCCAGGTGTGGAATGTGGTCTGGGAGGCATCGAGCTGGGGATTCCCGCCAGCCCGCGGCATCATCTACGGAGTCTGGATGCTTCCAGCGGTCGTGGCGCCTCTCGTGGTGCGCCGACCGGGCGCGGCCATCTTTGCGGAGACGCTCGCCGCTGTGGTCGAGATGGCCGCCGGGTCGCCCTGGGGCCTGGGGACCGTGGTGTACGGACTCGTGCAGGGCGCTGGATCCGAGCTGATCTTCGCATTCCTGCTCTACCGCGGCTGGAGTCTTCCCGTGACGGTGCTTGCAGGTGCGGGGGCGGGGCTGGCCGGAGCGCTGCTCGACCTGGGCTTCTACTACGCCGACTGGGCCGCCGAATGGCAGCTCGCGTATGTCGCGATCGTCGCCTTCAGCGCCGCGGTCATTTCGGGCGTCGGTGGCTGGTATCTGGTGCGGGCTCTTGCGCAGACCGGTGTCCTGTCGACATTCACGTCGGGGCGATCCCAGCGGCCCGTCTGAGCCTGGGCGAGCGGACGCTTGCGCTACGGTTCTTGCCCTGGCTGGTGAGGCTACCCTCCCCGTCATGAGTACGCCGGTCGCCATCGAGGCCCGGGACTGGGGCTGGCGACACGCGGGGCGCCGGTCCTGGGCCCTGCGCGGCGTCGACCTGCGCATCGAGGCCGGCGAGCGGGTGCTGCTGCTCGGGCCGTCCGGCGCCGGCAAGTCGACCCTGCTCCTGGGGCTTGCCGGTCTGCTGGACGCGAGCGGCGGTGCCGCGCAGGAAGGCACCTTGCGGCTCGACGGGATCCCGCCGGCGCGGGTGCGCGACCGCGTCGGCCTCGTCTTCCAGGATCCTGACACCCAGCTGGTCATGGGCCGCGCCGGAGACGACGTCGCCTTCGGCCTCGAAAATCGGCGGGTACCGACCGATGCCATCTGGCCGCGGGTCGATGCAGCGCTTGCCGCCGTCGGTTTCGCGTACGGGCGCGATCGGTCGACGAATGCGCTCTCCGGCGGCGAGAAGCAGCGTCTGGCGCTGGCCGGCGTGCTGGCGCTGGCCCCCGGGCTCCTGCTGCTCGACGAGCCGACCGCCAACCTCGACCCCGATGGCGCCGATCAGCTGAGCGACGTCCTGCGGGCGATCGCCGAGCGGGCCTCCGCCACGCTCGTCATCGTCGAGCATCGCGTCGAGGCAGCCCTGCCCCTCGTCGAGCGGGCCGTGGTCCTCGAGGCTGGTGGCGGGGTCGTGGCCGACGGGTCGCCCGTCGAGGTCTTTCGCCGCCACGGGTCGGAGCTGGCGGAGGCGGGGGTCTGGGTGCCCGGCCACCGGGTGCCGCCACCGCCCGAACGAGCGCGCCCGGACCCGGAGACGCTCCTCCTCGCCGAGGACACGGCCTTCTCGTACCCGGCCTCCCGCGGCCTCGCCGTGGGGCCCGTCGAGCTCTCGGTCCGATCGTCGGAGGCCCTGGCGATCACCGGGCCGAATGGCGCGGGGAAGACCACGCTCGCGCTGCTCCTGGGGGGTCTCCTCCGGCCGTCGGGCGGCTTCGTCCTCTCCGGCGAGGCGCTCGAGGCAGGGCATGGCCGCGAGCCGATCGCCGAGTGGTCCGCGCGCCGGCTGGTGCGCGCCATCGGGAGCGTCTTCCAGGAGCCGGAGCACCAGTTCCTGGCCGGGACCGTCCGCAGTGAGCTGGCGCTCGGACCGCGGCGCATCGGGATCCCCGAGGACGAGGTGGAGCGGCGCGTGTCCGACCTCCTCGATCGGCTGCATCTGGATCACCTGGCCGAAGCCAACCCCTTCACCCTCTCGGGCGGCGAGAAACGGCGCCTCTCGGTCGCCACCGCGCTCGCGACGGCGCCCGCCGCGCTGATCCTCGACGAACCCACCTTCGGCCAGGATCGGCGCACATGGGCGGAGCTCCTCACCCTCCTGGCCGGCCTGCGGGACGCGGGACGGGCGGTTTGCTTCGTCTCCCACGACCGGGAGTTCGTCTCGGCGCTCGCTGACCGGACGCTGCGCCTGGGCCGGGGAGGTCTCCGCGACGCCCGTCCGGCCGGTTCCGGGGCGGGAGCCTGACGATGCGGCTGCTCGAGCCCATCGTGCCGAACCCGCGTGCTCCCCTGGCCGGGACGAACCCGCTGGCGCGCATCGGCGCGGCGGCGATCCTCATGGGCTTCGGGTTCGCGGCCGTCGACGGGGTGACGGCGATTCTGATCCTCCTTGCGGTCGTCGCCGCCGTCCCGCTGACCGGCCTCTCCGCCGCGACGATGCTGCGGCGCGCCTGGCCGCTCCTCGCAGCGGCGGTCGCCATCGGTCTGCTCAATGCGCTCTTCGGGGTGCCGAGGGGAGCGGTCGTCATGCAGATCGGACCCGTCGCGGTCCATGCCGGGAGCCTGGCCAGCGGTGCCGCGCTGGGGATCCGGATCCTGGGGATCGCCACTGCGGGACTCGTGGCGCTCGCCTCGGTCGACCCCACCGCCCTCGCCGATGGGCTGGTTCAGGAGCTGCACGTGTCCCCCCGGTTCGCGCTCGGCGCCCTCGCCGCCCTGCGCCTGATGCCCCTCCTCGCGGACGAGTGGCAGCTGTTGGGGCTGGCGCGGCGGGCGCGCGGCGTGACCGCCGGCTCCCCGATTGGCTGGCTGCGGCTCCAGGGGAGCCGGCTCATGTCGCTCCTCGTGGGCGCCATCCGGCGAGCGACCCGTCTCGCGGTCGCCATGGAGGCACGCGGGCTGGGAGGAGCGGGAGGCAGGACCGTCGCGAGGCCCCAGCGGATGGCCCGACGCGACTGGCTCCTGCTCCTGGCCGCGCTGATCGTCGGCGCGGCGGCCACCGCGATCAGCCTCGCGGCAGGGACCTACCGACCCCTCTTCGGCTGAGAGTCGGCGCCGTCACCCGAGCCCCCCCGCGAAGGCGCCCGTCCAGCTGGGAGCGTGGCCGGCGCCCGCGTACCGGCCAGGCTCGAACGGGTCGAGCGGCAGCGTGTGGGCGGCGCCATCGGCGATCTGTTCGGCGAGCAGCAGCCCCAGGATCGGTGCGTACGGCAGGCCGTGACCGGTGAGGCCGCAGACCAGGTAGCCACCGGGGAGCGGCGTGCCGTCGGCGGTCGGGATGGGACCGGCCATGGGGATCTCGAGCGAGGCGAAGTCCAGCAGGCCGGCCCAGGCCCGGACGACGCGGGCGTCCCGCAGCGCCGGATGGAACCGACCGAGGAGACCGGCGAGCAGGGGTGGGATCCGACGTCGGGTGGCCATCGAGTAGGAGCCGATGCCCATCGCCTCGTCTGCCATGGCATACCCGCCGATGAGCACTTCGCCGGTGGGCTCCTGGCGCCAGTACTCGTTGCAGAGGTTCGTCTCGAATCCCGGCAGCAGGACGCGGGGCAGGCGCTCGGTGACCATCACGTGCTCGCGGATGGGCGTGAGGTTGGCCGCGATGGCCGGGACGAGCGATGGCGTCCACGCGTTCGCCGCCACGAGGACCGCGCCCGCGGCGACCGCGCCGTGCGAGGTCTCCACGCCGGCCACGCGACCGCCGCGCGCGACGATCCGTTCCACGCGGACGCCGGTGACGACCCGCGCGCCCATGCTCGTGGCGGCCTCGAGGAGGCCGTAGACGAGCTTGAAGGGGTTGAGCTGGCCGTCGGCGGGTGTCCATTTCGCGGCATGCACCGTCGCCGGGTCGAGGGCGGGAACCAGGGCCGTGGCCGCCGCCGGGTCGATCACCTCCACGGCCAGGCCCTCGGCGGCCTGCTCCTGCGCCAGGGCGCGGCCGTGCTCCTCCTCGTCGGGGCTGGTGAGCAGGTCGAGCGAGCCGCACCGCTCCCACTCGATGCCGTCGGGGATCTCTGAATCGAACGCTTCGAGGATGTCGAGCGAGCGACGGGTGTACTCAAGGATCGAGCGTCCGCCTGCCTCGCGCACCAGGCGGGTGACCCGCGAGAAGTGCCCTCCGACCCCGGCCAGGGCGAGTCCGCAGAGCCGTCCGCTGGCTCCCGACGCGGGTGTGTTGGCCTCGATGACCAGGGGTCGCAGACCCGCCCGAGCCAGGTGGTACGCGGCGAAGGCGCCCACGAATCCCGCGCCGACGACCGCGACATCGGCTCCGTCGGGAAGTGTGCTCCGCGGGTCGGGCGTGTAGGAGACCGGCTGCGGAGGCGGGCGGAAACGTGGGTCCGAAGGGTCGAGTGGGGTCGGCGCGGGTTCGGCCCGCCGGGCGGCGTCCATGGGAGGGCGAGTGTACCCTCGTCACATGCCGCGACCCGTCGAGTGCGCGTTCCGCGCCGGTGACCTGACCCTGGCCGGCGAGCTGCTGCTGCCGGACCTCCCCGCACCGCAGGATCGGCGCGACCGCTACCCGTGGGTCCTGCTCCTCTCATCGTGGCTGCCCCGTGACCGTGACGGCGTGCTCGATGATCGCGGCCATCCCGCGTGGTTCGCGTCGGGGCCGATGGCGCCGGCTCGACCGGGCCTGCTCCGCCGCCTGGCAGAGGCGCTCGCCGGCGAGGGCGTCGCGTCATTCCGCTATGACCCGCGCGGCTGCGGTGCCTCCGCGGGTGACTGGGCGGAGGGCGACCTCTTCGCGCGCATCGATGACGCACGCGACGCCCTGGGCGCCATGCGCGGCCGTCGCGAGCTCGACCTGGCCCGGACCGGGATCGTCGGGCATGGCGAGGGGGCTGCGCTGGCGCTTTCGGTGGCGATCGCGGATCCGGCCGTCGGGGCCATGACCCTCATCGGGGCGTGGGCGCGCTCGGGCAGGGACGGGCTGCGCCGCGCCGCGGCGACGAGGGATCGGACCGGCGTCGACCGTCAGCACCCGCTCGTGGCCGCGCTGGATCGCGCCGCCGAAGCGCTCATCGAGCGGGTGGCGCGCCACGAGCAAACCACGACACTGCATCTCGCAGGGAGCGAGGAGGACGTGCATCTCAACCTCGCAGCCTGGCAGCAGGCGTTTCGAACGCCACCGCGGGCCCTGGCGACCATGCTCCATCGGTCTGTCTCCCTGGTCCACGGCGTTTCCGACGCCTGGAGCAGTCCCGACGAGTCGCGCCTGCTCGAGGCCGTCCTGCGCTCGGCCGGGAACGAACCGTCGCTGCGCATCGTACCGAGCGCCAGCCACGATCTCGCGGAGGCGGACGACGCGAGCATCGCCGAGATCGCGGGGGACCTGGCGAGGCGCCTGGAGCCGCGCGAGCTGGCCCCCGTCCTCCTTGCGCTGGAGGGCATGGACCGCTAACGCTACGATGCGCTCATGACCAGACCGAATCCCGGCGAACCCGTTCCGCCCTTCGCGATGACCACCGATGAGGGCGAGCAGGTCTCGAGCCAGAGCCTCGCCGGAAGGCGCTACGTCCTGTACTTCTACCCCAAGGACGACACGCCCGGCTGCACGACGCAGGCCTGCGCCCTGCGCGACGGCTGGGAGCGGATGGCCGCGACCGGCGTCACGCTGTACGGCGTGTCCCCCGATTCGGTCGCCAGCCACGTGACGTTCCGCGCCAAGTACGGACTGCCGTACCCGCTCCTCGCCGATGAGGGGCACCGGACCGCAGATGCGTTCGGCGTCTGGATCGAGAAGTCACGCTATGGGCGGACGTACATGGGCGTCGAGCGCACCACGTTCGTCATCGGTCCCGATGGCCGGATCGAGCACGTCCTTCCCAGGGTGAAGCCAGAGGCGCACCTGGACCAGCTGCTCGAGGTCCTGCCCGCAGCATGATCTGGGTCGCCGTCGCCATCGTCCTCGTTCTCTGGCTGGTTGGGCTGCTGCTGCAGATCGGGGCCATCGTGAACCTCCTCCTCGTGGTGGCCGCGATCCTCCTCGTCGTCCAGGTCATCAACGAGCGCGAGAACCGCGCCGGCTGACCCCGTCCGTCGCGCTGGCACGCGGCGTGCAAGCGGTGGACGCAAGACGCACGCCCAAGGCGCGTGCCGACGGAAGGAGGAACTCGATGCTCTGGGCGCTTATCGTCGTCCTGCTCGTCCTCTGGCTGCTGGGCCTGATCGGAGGCATCGGCGCGGGCTTCATTCACCTGCTGCTCGTGGTTGCCCTGGTCGTGCTGCTGTTCCAGCTGCTGGCCGGTCGACGAGCCGTGTAGAAGGGCCTGACAGGCCGATAGCGAGCGGGCCGCTGCTGTGGCCCGCTCGCATGTTCTCGCGACAGCCGAGCTGTCGTGCCGATCGGGTAGGCTTCGAACCGATCAGGCATGAAGCTCCTCCATTTCGCTGACCTCCACCTCGACGCCCCGTTCGCCTGGGCCAGCCCAGAGACGGCGCGCGTCCGCCGCCGCAACCGCCGCGAGACGTTGTCGCGCATCCTCCGGCTCGCGTCGGAAGAGAGGGTGGATGCGATTCTCTGCGCGGGCGACCTCTTCGAGCACGACCGGGTGGGGCCGGACACGGTGGAGTTCCTGCGGGCCAGCTTCGCAGAGGTGCTGCTCCCGGTCTACCTCGCGCCGGGCAACCATGACTGGCTCTCGCCCCGCAGCCCGTACGCCCTCGCGGACTGGTCCGCCAACGTCCATCTCTTCCGCGAGGCGACGCTCGCCCCGGTGACCCTCGCCGACGGCCTCACCCTCTGGGGCGCTGCGCACCGCGCACCGGCCAACACGGACCCGTTCTTCGCGGGCTTCCGGCCGGACCGTGGCGGCATCCACCTGGCGGTCGCGCACGCATCGGAGCGCGGTGCCCTGGGCTGGCAGGAGAGCGGAAAGCAGCCGCACGCACCGTTCGACGCGACGGAGCTCGAGGCGGCAGGCATCGCCCATGCGTTCCTGGGCCACTACCACGTGCCCCGGGATGCGGAGCGCTACACGTACCCTGGCAACCCCGATCCACTCGAGTTCGGCGAGCGCGGGGAGCGGGGTGCAGTGCTGGCCGAGGTCGGTGCGGACGGCAGCGTTCGCCGGGAGCGGCGGATCGTCGCGGTGAGCGAGGTCCACGACCTCGTCGTGACGCTTGACGGTGCGGCGCACATGGACGAGGTCGAGCGCGCCATCGCCGAGGCCCGGCAGGGTCGCTCCGGCTGCATGCGGATCACCCTCGAGGGCGAGGTGGCTCCCGGCCTCGAGCTCGACCGGCGCGAGCTCGCGCGCATCGCGGCTGCCATCCCCGATCTCGTCCTTCGGGTCGGGGACCTGGCGACCGGGTACAACCTCGCCGAGATCGAGCGCGAGGCCACCGTCCGCGGCCATTTCGTGCGCGCGGCGGAGGCGATCGAGGACCCGGAGCGTCGGCGCCGCGTCATCCTCACCGGGCTTCGCGCACTCGAGGGCCGCCGCGACCTGGAGGTCGCCTGACCATGCGCATCCAGCGCGTCGTGGCGCGTGCCTTCGGTCCCTTCGAAAACGAGACGCTCGATCTCGCGCCCGGCATGACCGTCGTCGCCGGTCCGAACGAGGCCGGCAAATCCAGCTGGCACGCGGCGACCCGGTTGGCCATCACCGGCGTGCGGCGCGGCCGTGGTCGTGCCACGAACGCCGACGCCGCGCTCGCCGAGCGCCATCGGCCCTGGGATATCACCGACCGCTGGGAGGTGGAGGCGCGTCTCGACCTCGACGACGGGCGCACCATCGACATCCACCAGGACCTCGCGGGCAAGGTGGCGTGCCGCGCCGTCGATATCGGGCTGGGCCGCGACGTCTCGGACGAGATCCTCGACGGCACTCCCGACGCATCACGCTGGCTCGGCCTCGACCGCGACTCGTTCGCGGCCACGGTGTCGGTCAACCAGGCGGACATCATGGCCGTGGCGGAGGCGGCGGATCAGCTCCAGGAGCAGATGCAACGGGCAGCGGCCACGCGGGGGACGGACACCACCGCTGCCGCCGCGATCGAGCGCCTGGTCGAGTTCCGACGGGAGGCGGTCGGCGCCGACACCGTCGCGGCCAGGGGTCCCCTGCGTACGTCGCGCGTGCGGCTTGCCTCCGTCACCGAGGCGCTCGCCGTCGCCCGCGCACGCCACGCGGAGCACCTCGAGCACACCCGCCGCGCGGAGGAGGCGGAGCGGCGCCTCGGGGAGGCACAGCGTGCCCTGGCCGTCGCGACGGCTGCCCGGTCTCGCGTGCTGGCCCGTCGCGCGAGGATGATCGTGGACCGCGCTGTCGAGCTCGCCGCCCGGCATCCGGCCGCTCCACCTGCGCTCAGCGCCCGCGACGCGGATGCGGATGCGGTGGCGGCCGCGATCGTCGGCTGGGAGCGCCGGCCGGCACCCGTGTCGCTCACCGGCGCGTCCAGCGAGGCACTCGCCGCGGAGCTCGCCTCCCTGCCCGAACCGCCGTCGGGCGAGCTCCGGCCGGATCCATCGGTCGGAGCCTTGCTCCGCGAGCTCGAGCGCACGGAGGAGGCAATGGCGCTCCTCGGCGAGGAACCGTCAGCGGACGCGACGACCGACGCGGGCACGGCGGAGGCGATCCGCTCCGTCGCGCGGCGCCTGGCGGCACCCATGCCCGCCGGGACGGAGGCGCTGGAGCAGGAGCTGATGGCGGCGCGTGCCGCGGGTCCGGACGCCGGCGGGCACCTCGCACGGACACTCGCGGCCGGCATCGGCCTTGTCGCGATCGGCATCGTGGTGGCGCTGACCGTTGCCCCCGTGCCGGGCGCAACCCTGGCCCTCGTCGGGCTCGTGGCCGCTGGCTGGGGTTGGCGCCGAGACGCGGGCCGCAGCGCGACGCGGCGACGAGCCGCGGCCGCGGAGGCGGCCCTCGCGCCGTACCGAGACGCCCAGGCGCGTGCCCAGGCTGAGCGAGCGGCGGCAGCGGCCGAGGCGCGAGAGCACGGTTGGCCGGAGGATTCGGGTGCCCTCGAGGCGCTCGCCGACCAGGCGCTGGACCGTGTCCGGGACGCGGCGCGCGTGGCGGAGTGGCGCGCGCGGCGTGACTCGCTGGACGATCGCGCGCAGCGTGCCGCCGGGACCCTGCTCGCGGCGCTGGCGGAGCGCGGCGTCGACGGGGAGGTGGATCCCCGGGTCGCGTGGGCCACATACGAAGCCGCGTGCACCGCGCGCGCGGCGCAGGCCTCCGCCGCAGCGCACGGGGAATCGATCCGCCGCGAGCTGGCGGCGCGCCGGGGCGCGGAGGAGACCGCCGCAGCGGTCCAGCAGGCGATCGAGCGGGCGCGGAATGCCCTCGTCGAGGCGGCGCAGCGCGTGGGCCTCCCGCCCGAGCCGGACCCGGACGCCGACGGGCTGGCCGAGGGACTGCGCGCCTGGCAGCGGCAGCGGTCGGAGCTCATGGGCGCCAACCAGTCCGCCATCGAGGAGTGGCACGAGCTGCGGGGCCTGCTCGATGGGCGGTCCCTCGACACCCTGCGCACCAATGCGGAGCGGCTGGCGCGCGAGGCCAACGCGCTCGCGACCTCTCTCGACCCCGAGGAGATCGCCAGCCACGCGGCCCGGTCAGACCTCGAGGTGCTGCTTGCACAGCGGCGCGAGGAGGTCGCGGCTGCGGACCGCGCGGTCCACGAGCTGCGGGGGGCCCTCGACGTCCTGCGCGGCGGGCTTCCGGACGTCACGGAGGCCGAGGAGGCCGTCGCCGCCGCTTCGACCGAGCTGGAGCGCATCCTTGCGCTCGCCTCCACCGTCGACGAGACCCTGGGACTGCTGAAGGGGGCGCAGGAGCGCGTCCATCGGGACCTGGCTCCCATCCTCGCCCGGGCGGTGCAGCGCTGGCTCCCCATCGTCAGCGGCGGCGCCTACGTGGAGGTGAGCGTCGATCCGGCCGATCTCGCCATCCGGGTCCGGGAGGCCCGCAGCGGCGTCTGGCGGGAGGCTCGCCTCCTGTCGGCCGGCACCCGCGAGCAGATCTATCTCCTGCTCCGCGTCGCGATGGCCCAGCACCTGGTGACGACCGGCGAGACCGCGCCCCTGCTCCTCGACGAGGTCACCGCGCAGGCGGACCCCGAGCGACGGGCCGGCCTGCTTCGCGTCCTGCACGAGCTCAGCCGGGAACGGCAGGTCGTGCTCTTCAGCCACGACGATGCGGTGGCGACGTGGGCTGCGGATGAGCTCGTGGTGCCACGGGATCGGCTCGTCCGCCTGCGCTCGCGCACTGTGCCACCCGGGCCGGTTCCGTCACCGACCGAGCCGGCGGCGATGCCGGCCTGAGAGCACCGACCCGGCTGCTGCTAGGATGGCCCCGCCCGCCTCGCCCGTTTCGCTGCTCCGGACCCGCGAAGAAGATCCACGGATACCCGATGCCGACCGATCGACTCCCCACCCCTGAACGCGTGCTGGTCGTCGCGGCGCATCCCGACGACATCGAGTTCGGGGCCGCGGGGACGGTCGCGCGCTGGATCGACGAGGGTGCCCGGGTCCGATACCTGCTCGTCACCCGCGGCGACAAGGGCAGCGACGATCCCTCCGTGGATCCCCGGGAGCTAGGCATCCTGCGCGAGGCCGAGCAGCGACGCGCCGGCGCCGAGCTGGGCGTCGAGGGGGTCGACTTCCTCGACGAGCCCGACGGGCAGGTTGAGCCCAGCCTTCAACTTCGCGAGCGTGTCACCTACGCCATTCGCCGCGTCCAGCCCGAGGTCGTGATGACCCACGACCCGACGGTGCTGTTCGTGAACGATGAGTGGGTCAACCACCCGGATCACCGCGCCGTCGGGATGGCAACCGTTGACGCGGTCTTCCCGACCGCCCGCGACCCCTTGAACCTGCGAGAGCACCTCGAGGCGGGCCTGCAGCCATGGAAGGTTGCCGAGCTCTACCTGTGGAGCACGAACGAGGCGAACCAGCTCGTCGACATCGGGGCGACCCTCGATCGCAAGATCGCCGCGCTTCGCTGCCACGAGAGCCAGTTCCGCGATTTCGCGGACACCGAGCGCTGGCTGCGCCGCACGTCCGAGGAGCTGGGCGAGCGCGCGGGCTACCGCGCCGCCGAGGGCTTCCGCCGCGTGATGCTGGCCCGATGATCCCGCGACCACGGACGATCCCGGGCCGGGCGGGCGTGCTGCTCATCGGAATGATGCTGCTGGCGGCCTGCTCAACGGGTCCGCCGCCGACGCCGTATCCGACCCCGGCGCCGGTGCCGTCGCCGGAGCGTGCCGGGCTCGTGGCGCGCAAGTTCCTGGCGGCCTGGATGGCGGGCAACACGGAGCGCATGTGGGAGCTCATCGCGCCCGCCGACCAGGCCGCGTACGGGCATGACCGCTTCGTTGGTCTCTACACCCGGCTCGCCAGCCTCGCGCGCCTCACGAAGGTGAGCGCTACCGCCGGCGAACCCGTGCCCACGGCACTGCCCCCGGAGCCCGTGCCGCCCGACCTCGTCCCCACCCCGACGCCCATGCCGTCGTCGGCGCCGGGGACTGCGGCCGCATCCGGATCAGCCGCTGCCAGCGCGGCGACGGTCTCCCCGACACCGCCGGCCGCGTCCGCGAGCTTCGTGCCGGCCAGCCCCGGGCCCGTCATCCCCGGACCGGTGCCGGCCATGGCGGTTCCCGCCACGATCGAGCTGACGACGGACCTGCTCGGCGACATCTCCCTGTCCAGGACCCTGATCCTGGTGCAGGGCGCGACGGACTGGCAGGTCCGATGGAGCCCCGCATCGCTCTTCGGAGAGCTCGGCACGGATGGGGCGCTGGAGCTCACCCGCCAGACCGCTCCGCGCGGGAAGATCGTGTCCGCCGACGGCACGGTCTTCGCCGTGACCCGCGACGACGGCATGCGGGTCTATCCGCAGGAGTACCTGGCCGGCCAGACCATCGGCTACGTCGGCAAGGTCACCGCCGAGGATCTCAAGACGCTGGCGGCGAAGGGCTACCAGGCCGGCGACTGGGTCGGTCGCAGCGGGCTCGAGCGCGGGGCGGAGGACCTCCTGCGCGGAACCCCCGGCTTCACCCTGTCCGCGGGTCGACCGGGGGCGGATCCGGTCGCTCTTGTCCAGACCCCCATGACGCCGGGGGCGGACCTCACGATCACCATCCAGCCCAGGCTCCAGCGGGCGGCGGAGGCTGCCATGGCCCGCTATCCACACGTCGGAAGCGCGGCCATCGACCCGAAGAGCGGCGACGTCTGGGTCCTCGCCTCGCTGCCGCGCTTCGACCCGAACGCCATGACCCTGGGGACCACCCTGGGCGGCGCGCGACTGGCCAAGCCGTCGTCGGAGCAGGTCCTGAACAAGGCGGTCCTGGGAGCGTATCCGGCCGGATCGGACTTCAAGCCCTTCACCCTGGGCGCGGCGCTCCAGACGGGCACCGTGAAGACCACCGACCGGATGCTCTGTCCGGGGACCTGGACCTACAGCGGCTTCACCTTCAAGAACTGGATGTACGAGACGCTCCCCGGCCTGCGCACCTGGGTCGACACCATGGCGCTGAGCTGCAACACGACCTACATGCCGCTCAGCATCCGGGTCTACGAGAAGGACAAGACCGCGCTGACGGACCTCCTGCACAACTTCGGGTTCGGCGAGGCGACGGGGATTCCCTTCCTGGCCGAGAACGCCGGAATCCTGCCCGATGCCGCCTACTTCGAGTCCCACACCCGGTGGAACGGGAAGTACTCCCCGTACGGACCCTTCGACCAGATCCAGCTGGCGATCGGGCAGGGGTCGTACCTGGGGACACCGCTCCAGCTGGCGACCGCGTACGCGGCATGGGGCAACCGGGGCATCCTCTGGCAGCCCCGGATCGTCCTGAAGGCCACGCTTCCGGACGGCACGGTCGTGTACGACAGCCATCCGACGTACCACCACGTCATCCAGCTGCGTCGCGAGGTGATGGACTACGTGGTCACGACCATGCGGGCGGTGGTGACCTCTTCACTGGGGACCGCCCATCGCGCCTTCCTGGGCTTCCCCGTCGCCGCGGCGGGAAAGAGCGGCACGGCGGAGACGGGCGGGCCGGACCCGGACGCCTGGTTCCCGGCGTTCGCCCCCATGAACGACCCGACCATCGCGGTCGCCACCGTCGTCGTCACCGTGCCGCTCGGGAACGGTGGCGACTTCGCTGCCCCCATCACCCGCAAGATCATGGAGGCGCACTTCTTCCACTAGCCGCCCGGGCACGCGCCGACACGGCCGGGCGGAATTTGCTTTGACACGCCGAGCGCGCGGACGGTAGCATCGAGCGCGCCGCGACTTCGCCCTCATGATCCGCTGCGCGGAACTCAGTACGAGCGAAACGACGCCCTTGATCTCCGAGAACGCAATTCCGCTCCGGTTCCAGACCGCCGAGGTCGGCGTCGACTGGTTGCAGTGCAACATCGAGTGCCAGGAAGGCTGCCCGGTGAACACCAACTGTCGGGGCTACCTGATGCTGGCCGCCGAGGGTCGGTTCGAGGAGGGCTACATCCTCGCGCGTGACCCGAACCCGGTCGCCGCGATCTGCGGGTACGTGTGCAGCGCGCCGTGCGAGAAGGCCTGCCGCCGCGCGGACATCGACAAGCCGCTCGCCATTCGGGCCATGAAACGGTTCCTCGTCGACTGGCACTACGGCAACAACATGCCGGACAACGTGCAGGTGGCCCCGCCCACCGGCCGCAGCGTCGCGGTCATCGGCGCCGGTCCGGCCGGCCTGTCCGTCGCCAAGGACCTCGCCGCGGACGGGCACGAGGTCCACATCTACGAGGCCCTTCCCTCCGGCGGCGGGACGACCCTGATCGGGGTCCCCGCCTTCCGCCTGCCGCGCGACGTCATCGAGCTCGACGTCGCGTGGGTCGCCAAGCACGGCGTGGAGTTCCACTACAACGTCGAGATCGGCCGCGACGTCACCCTCGACGAGCTGCGCAAGCGGCATGACGCCGTCGTGGTCGCCACGGGCTGCATGTTCCCGGTCGCCATGAACGTCCCCGGCGAGGAGCTCGACGGCGTGATCTATGGCGTCGACTTCCTCAAGCGAGCCAACCTCGGGCAGGAGCAGTGGGTCGGCGACCACGTGGTCGTCATCGGCGGCGGCTACACCGCCATGGACTCCTCGCGGACGGCGCTGCGCCTGGGGGCCAAGACCTCCACCATCCTGTACCGGCGTGGCCCCGACGAGATGGTCGTGGACGAGGAGGAGCAGCACGAGACCCGCTTCGAGGGCGTGCAGTTCGAGTTCTTCGCCTCGCCGGTGGAGGTCCTGGGCGACGAGCACGGCAAGGTGGTGGGGATGCGGTTCCAGCGCACCCGCCTGGGACCTCCTGACGCGTCCGGGCGTCGATCCGCTGAGCCGATCCCCGGCAGCGAGTTCGTGGTTCCCTGCGACATGGTCGTGCCCTGCACCAGCCAGGCCGCCGACAACAACGTCCTGGGGCAGTACGGCAGCCAGCTGAACCGCCACCTGGGGGTGACCGACAGCCGCTCGGTGGTCGAGGGTGGATCGGTCTCGGCATGGCGGACCCCGCCGCCGTCGACGGGCGGCAACCGCGCCGATGGCGACGCATTCGCGTTCAAGCGCGGCTACCTCACCATCAACCCCGATACGTTCGAGACGAGCACGAGCGGCGTCTTCGCCTGCGGCGACTTCGTCACCGGCCCGGCGACCATCATCGAGTCCGCGGGGCGCGGCCGCCGGGCCGCCCGGTCCATCGACCGCTGGCTGCGCGGCGAGCGCGGCGAGGCACTCGAGGAGCTGCCGGTCATCAACCGCGCGGTGATCACCCAGGCCCTGGAGCACGACATGCCCAAGGACTACGAGGCCTTCACCCGCCACCACATCCCCATGGCGCCCCCGGAGCTGCGGCGCGACTTCACGAGCCTCGTCGAGGTGGGCTACGACACGCGGACCGCCATCGAGGAGGGGGCGCGCTGCCTGCAGTGCAACCACAACATCAACATCGACGGACCGCGCTGTATCCTGTGCGGACTCTGCGCCGATGTCTGCCCCGAGGGCGTGATCTACATGATCGACAAGGCGCAGGTGGGCGGCGACGACCCCGAGATCGACGCGTTCCAGTCGTGGCCCCGCGGCATTGCCATGATCATCGACGAGGAGCGCTGCATCCGCTGCAACCTCTGCGTCGAACGGTGTCCAACCAACTGCATCACGATGGACCGCCTCGAGCTGGAGCGGTTCACGCCTGACGGGAAGGTTCTGTTGGAGAGCTACAAGGACAACGTGCTGGGGCAGATGGGTCAGCAGGCCGGCGTGGCGGTGCGACGATGAGCTTCCCGGGCCCGGGCGACCTCATGCGCGGCCTGAAGGAGTCGCAGATCTGGCGCTCCCTCTTCCGCCAGCCATACCCGTCCACCAGCCGGACCCGGGCGCTGGCGGTCATGAACAACGTCTTCCTGCACCTGCACCCGGTGCGGGTCAAGAAGCACGCGGTGCGCTACACGTACACCTTCTGCCTGGGGGGGATCAGCTTCTTCCTCTTCCTGGCGCTGACGGTCACCGGCCTGTACCTGATGTTCTTCTACGTGCCCTCGGTAAGCCGCGCGTACCAGGACATCGTCTCCATCGAGAACTCGGTCGCCTTCGGCGAGCTCGTTCGCAACATGCACCGATGGGCGGCGCACCTCATGGTGCTCACCGTCTTCCTGCACATGATCCGGGTCTTCTACCACGGCGCCTACAAGCCGCCGCGCGAGTTCAACTGGGTCATCGGCGTCCTGCTCCTCTTCTCGACCCTCTGGCTCAGCTTCACCGGGTACCTGCTGCCGTGGGACCAGATCGCGTTCTGGGCCGTCACGGTGGGTTCCCAGATGGCGACCTACGCGCCGCTCCTCTCGCACCAGTCGCAGCTCTTCCTCCTCGGCGGGATCGAGGTCGGGCAGGGCACGCTCCTGCGCTTCTACGTGATGCACGTCATCGCGTTCCCGCTCATCGCCGCGATCCTGATGATCGTCCACTTCTGGAGGATCCGGAAGGACGGCGGCATCAGTGGTCCGGTGTGATCAGGGGTAGGATTGGGATGGCAGATCTATGACCATCGAGAAGCGGCCGAACGCGACCGCCGACAAGAACGCTCCGACCCAGGCACCCCAGCTGCCGGCCGTCGAGCGCGGCGGCGGGCCCAAGCTCCCCGGTCCGCCCGGCGTACCGGGCACCGAGCGCTTCCGGCTGCTCGCCTACGTCAAGCAGGAATCGATGGTCAGGGTCGACAAGCGGCCCGACGAGACCGTGCTGACCTGGCCGCACCTGCTGCGCGCCGAGTTCCTCATGGCGGGGTTGATCATGGGGCTCCTCGTGGTCACCTCGCTCCTCATCCAGGCGCCGCTGGAGCAGATGGCCAATGCGGGCAACACGCCGCACGTCGCCAAGGCGCCGTGGTACTTCCTGGGTCTCCAGGAAATCCTCAGCTACTTCAACCCGACCGTCGCCGGCGTCCTGGTGCCGACCCTCTACCTCGTGGGTCTCGCCCTCATCCCGTTCGTCGACCGGTCACCGTTCAAGGCGGCGCGCGACCGCAAGCTGGTCTGGGTCTTCTTCATGTGCCTCATGGTCGGCGGGCTGATCGTCACCTTCATCGGATCCTTCTTCCGGGGCCCGGGTTGGAACTGGGTCTGGCCATGGGAGGGAATCTTCTTCAACCTATGAGCAGCAACACGAACCTCTCCTATGGGCCCGTCACCACGCAGCCGGCCCGCGAGATCAGCCGGCGCACCTTCATGCGCCGCATGCTCGGCGCCGGGGTGGGTCTCCTGAGCCTGGAGTTCCTGGGCGGCACCCTCGCGTTCCTCTGGCCGAACCTCTCGGGGGGCTTCGGCGGCAAGGTCGAGCTGGGCTCGGCGCAGGACATCATCACCGTGTGGCCGGACTGGGCAAAGGGCCAGCCGTACACGTACCAGAAGGCGCGGCTCTTCTTCGTGAACGTGCCGGCGGGCAAGGACCTCGTCGACGGCAAGGACGCGAACGTCCCCGACCCGGGGGCCAACGTTGACGAGGCGCTGGCGTTCGCGGACCGCTCGGTCATGGCGCTCTGGCGCAAGTGCCCCCACCTGGGCTGCCAGATCCCCACGCTCTGCGAGAAGAGCCACTGGTTCGAGTGCCTGTGCCACGGCAGCAAGTACACGATCCTGAGCGAGAAGCGCGACGGCCCGGCACCTCGCGGGATGGACCATTTCCCGGTTTCGGTCGGAGCGTCGGGCACCTACGTCGTGGACACCGGCAAGGTCGTCAGCGGGCCGCCCGTGGGCACCGTGACGTTCGATCCGCGGACCGCGGCCGACCTCACCGGCAAGCACTGCGCAGGCTGAGGCGATGCGGATCAAGACGCTCGGCGTCATCGTGGTCGGCGCGCTGGCGCTGTTCACGATGCTGTACTGGCTGACGGACTCGGCCCGCCTCTCGACCCGCCAGACCGATGCCGTGCAGGCGCAGCTGGCGTTCGGCAAGGAGGTCTTCGCCAACAACCCGTCCGATCCGGCCGCCGCCGGCTGCGCGCGCTGTCACGGCGACGACGGGATGGGCGGCCCCGTTCCCGGCCAGCCGGGCCTCAACGCGCCGAACCTCCACAGCCCCAGCATCGCGAACAAGCTGAAGATCAACCCGGACTACGTCCACCTCGTGGTCAGCTACGGAGGCATCGTGGTCTCCGGCAATCCGAGCTCGGTGATGCCCGCGTGGAGCAGCGAGGTCGGCGGCCCGCTGACCGTCCAGCAGATCGACTCCGTGGTGGCCCTCGTGACCAGCTGGGCAGAGGCCAACGCCGGCGCCAGCTCCACGCCGGCGCCCAACACGGCGGAGGCGGGCAAGCAGGTCTACAACTCGGTTGGCTGCGTCAGCTGCCACCAGGCCGACCTGGGCGGCGTTCCTGGAACCTTCCCGAGCCTGCAGAACGTGGGCAACGAGATCGGAACCGGCCTTCCCAACCCGCCCAGCGGCCTCGACAAGATGAAGGCGGACTACGCAAAGGATCCTGCCACGTTCTTCACGAACTGGATCCGGGACTCGTCGAACAACTACAACGGCGGCACCGCCACCGGGATGCCCGCCTTCCCGGAGTCCCAGGTCACGAACGACCAGCTCCAGGCCCTGATCACCTTCCTCCTGACCCAGAAGCAGTGACGGACGCATGAGCCTGACCCGACCGCGATCCCGAACCATCGGCGCCAACCTCATCCGGCAGGTCGATGACTTCATGAGCTGGCTGCTGTTCGGCCACGAAACGTGGCTGGTGGCCGTCCTCAAGGGCGTCCCCCTCTTCCTCTACATCTACTTCCTGATCGCCTACGTGCCGAACTACGTGTACTACGGCTTCACCCAGTACATCCCGTTCCTGAAGTTCACCCCGGAGACCGGCTTCATCTTCGCGGCCGCGATCGGCGGCGGGAACTTTCTCGTCATCATCATCCTGTCGCTCTGGACCCAGGCGGCCCGCGGCCGCCGCGGATTCGCGTGGGTCTTCATCCGGATCGTGGACTTCGGGCAGCTGCTCTTCGTCTACCTGGTGATGATCCCGTTCCTCGCCTTCAACATGGCCGGAGGCACCTTCGTCCCACCCGAAGGCACGGAGGCGTTCCCCATCCAGTCGCTCGCCTTCGGTGCGCTCGTCGCGCTGCTCGGGGTGGCCGCGCTCGCCTTCTTCGCCGTCGAGTATCGCCGGGTGACGCGTCGGGAGGCCCGCCAGGCCGAGGCGGCCTCGACCGCGTACCAGGCCGGCTGAGCCGGACGGCCCGCACGCCCACCGTCGGCCCGTCCCGGGTCCTGCTCGCCCACGTCACCTGGTCAGCGCTCGTCCTCGTCGTCGCCGGCGCGCTGGTCGGTGCCGAGCTGTCGAGCCCGTGCCCGCCGGGGGGACCACTCACCTTCGGCAGCTGTGCATCCGTCCGCCCGTTTGCGATTGGCGTCGTGGTCTGCGCCGCGATCCTCTACGTCGCGGGCCTCAGCGCCGTGCTCGCGTGGGTGCGTCGGCTGCAGCGCCGCAGGGTGGCCGATGCGCGCGCCGCGCGCGACTGGTACCTGCTCGGAGCGACCATCGGCCTGCCGATCGCCCTCCTTCTGGCCTTCACCACCGTCTCCGCCCTTCGCTAGGATGAGTGCCGTACGCACAACGGAGTTGCATTCGTCATGACCGTCTCCTCTGCGCAGGAGCTGCTGGACCTGCTCTCGGGCACCGCCTCCATCACCGGCGGGGCCCTCCATGTCACCGATGCCGACGCGTTCCGTCGCGATCCCATCGACCGCCTCGTTCGCGAGGCGGTCTTCAACCCCGACGCCGGGCTGCGGGATGCCGCGCGCTGGATCATCTGGGAGGCGAGCCAGGCGCTCGGATGTCCGTCCGCCTCGATCCACGAGCTGTACATGGCTCGCGGGCGCGGCGAGTTCCCGCCCACGGACTTCACCGTGCCGGCCATCAACATCCGGGCGACCACCTACCTGACCGCCCGGCAGGCCTTCGCCGCGGCCATGGAGCGCGATGCGGGGGCCGTGATCTTCGAGATCGCGAAGAGCGAGATGGCCTACACCGACCAGCGTCCCGCGGAGTACACCGCGGTGATCCTGGCCGCCGCCATTCGCAGCGGCTGGCCGGGACCGGTCTTCCTCCAGGGTGACCACTTCCAGTTCAACGCGAGCAAGTGGTCGGCGGACCCGGAGAAGGAGATGGCCGGCCTGCGCGAGCTGACGACCGAAGCGGTGCATGCCGGCTTCCTGAACATCGACATCGACTCGAGCACGCTCGTGGACCTCGCCCAGCGGACCGTGCGCGAGCAGCAGCGAACGAATGCGACGAACACCGCGGAGCTGACCGCGCTGATCCGCGGGCTGGAGCCCCATGGCGTCACCATCTCGGTCGGCGGCGAGATCGGCGAGGTGGGCAAGGCGAACTCAACCGAAGAGGAGCTGCGCGCCTACCTCAACGAGTACTTCGGACTGCTCCATGGGTCGGGAGCCCCCGGCGTGAGCAAGGTGAGCATCCAGACCGGGACCAGCCACGGCGGTGTCGTGCTGCCCGACGGGAGCGTGGCCACCGTCAACATCGATTTCGACACCATGCAGCGCCTCTCGACGGTTGCGCGCGAAGAGTACGGGCTGGCCGGCTGCGTCCAGCATGGAGCCTCCACCCTTCCCGATGAGGCATTCCACCACTTCCCGGGCCACGGGACGGCGGAGATCCACCTGGCGACCGGCTTCCAGAACATCCTCTACGACGCCGGCGGCCTCCCCGCCGACCTCCACGAGCGGATGATGGCCTGGTGCGGCGAGCAATGCGCCGATGAGCGCAAGGACGGGCAGACCGAGGAGCAGTTCCTCTACAAGACCCGGAAGAAGGCGATTGGTCCGTTCAAGGCGGAGCTGTGGAACCTGCCCCAGGCGTCGGCCGACGAGATTGCCGGCCACCTGCGCGACAAGTTCGGCTTCCTCTTCGACCAGCTGCGCATCGGCGGCACGCGGGCCATCGTGGATCGCCACGTGACGCCGGTGCCCATCCACCGGCCGCTGCCTGCAGCCCTTGGTGGCGGCACCGCCGTCGCCGCGGTCGCGGGTGCCGGCGTCTTCGAGGACGACGGATCCGGCGAGTAGCCTCCGGTCGCGTCGCTAGCGGCCGATGAGGTGGCCGAGGGCCGGCGACGCGGCAAGCCCCACCAGCCGCCGCACGGCTCGCGGCGACAGGCCGGCGAACGCGTCGGCGGCCCGCGCCAGGTCGCTCGGCTCCAACGTTTCGAGCAGCGAAAGGAGCCGCCGCAGGGTGGCATCGTCGAGCTCGCCGAGCAGGGCGAAGAGGCGCTCGGTGGCCGCCGGCGAGGCGTCCACGAAGATCCCGACACCGCGATCGAAGAGATGGACGAAGCGCAGGAGGCCGTCGAGCCGCTCGCTGAGGTCCAGCAGCTCCGCAGCGTTGGTGCTCCCACCCGTCGCTTCGGACCGGGCCAGCGCGGCGCAGCGTGCGATCACCGGCACGACCGGGTCGGTCTCGCGCTCCTTGCGCGCACGGGCGACGCGACGGAACCACTCCCAGTTATCGCCGACCACCAGGTAGGCGGCCGCCTCCGGACCGCGACGGCCGGTGCGACGTCCATCCGGCGCGCGCTCGATGAGGCCCCATTCGGTGCACTCGGCCAGCGCCATGGCGGCGGCACGGTGGGAGAGGCCCAGGGCGCGGCGGATCTCCGGCTCGGTGAGCGGGCCTCCATGCACGAGGAAGTAGCCCTGCACGGCGGCGGTCGAGGGCGCGACGCCCCATGCCGCGCCGATGGCGCCCCATGCGTTGGCAAACTCCTGCCGGATCGCCTCCGCAGGGCCTGTACTTTCGGACGCCTGTCCTTTCCCGCTCGTCATCACCCGGGCCGCCCAATACTGGATGGCTCACGGTAGCAGATTAACGAGCTCACGAGCCCGGGGGCCGGGCGGAAAGAGAGCCCCGGATCGCTCCGGGGCTCTCTTCCGTCGCGGGTTGGGCGCGGATCAGTGGGCGCAGCCGCCCGCGCGCGCAGGGGAGCCGTCGGTGTTGAACGACGAGCCGCAGGAGCAGCTCGAGACCGCGTTGGGGTTGTTGATGGCGAAGCCCGAGCCCATCAACGAGTCGACGTAGTCGATCTCGGCGCCGTCGACATACTGGGCGCTGAACGCGTCGATCACGACGGGAACGCCGGCATGGTCCTCGACGCGGTCGTCGTCGGCCAGGCGGTCGTCGAAGGCGAGGCCGTAGCTGAAGCCGGAGCAGCCGCCGCTCTTGACGAAGAGCCGGAGGCGGGCATCTGCCTTGCCCTCGCGCGCGCGAAGCTCGGTGACCTTCGCCGCGGCGGCATCGGTGAGCGTGACGAGTGGCTCGGCGGCCGGGGCCGGGGCGGTCTGCGGGATCGCGACCGGCGTCGTCTCGGACATCGTCATGGGAAGGGAGTTCTCCTCTCGGCGCCACGGTGGGCGACGGTTGGCGTGTGCTTGCTTCCGAAAGTATAGCAGCGAGGCTCAGCGTTTCCGCAATGGGCCCAATCGGCCTGCCGCCGACGGGACCGATGGCGGTCGGCGTGGCACGTGCGCCATCGGTACACTCTGGAGCAACCACCCGAGACAGAACGTTCCCACAAGGGGAGGCACCCGTCGTGAAGCTTGCCAGCCGCATGGACCTGATCGGGACCGAGACGGCATTCGAGGCGGCCGCGCGCGCCCGAGCTCTCGAGGCGACCGGTCGCGAGGTCATCCACCTCGAGATCGGCGAGCCCGACTTCGACACGCCCCGCCACATCTCCGAGGCCGCCGCTCGCGGCCTGCTCGAGGAGGGTCTGACCCACTACACCGGCGCCACCGGCATCGCGCCGCTGCGCGAGGCGATTGCCGCGGACGTGAAGCGCTGGAAGGGGATCAGCACGACGCCGGACCACGTGGTCGTCACGCCCGGTGCCAAGCCGATCATGTTCTACGCCATGCTCGCCCTCATCAACCCCGGCGACGAGGTCATCTATCCGAATCCCGGCTTTCCGATCTACGAGAGCATGGCGCGCTACGTCGGGGGCACCGCCGTGCCGGCGCCCCTCCGCGAGGAGAACGACTTCCGGATGGATATCGCGGAGGTCGAGTCCCTGGTGACCGATCGCACGCGGTTGATCGTCTTCAACTCGCCGCACAACCCCACGGGCTCCACCCTCAGCCACGAGGACATCCGGGAGATCGCCCGGATCGCGCAGGAGCATGACCTGGTGGTCCTGGCCGACGAGATCTACGGCCGCCTGCAGTACGAGGGGAGCCTCCTTTCGATCGCCACCCTGCCCGGGATGGCGGACCGGACCATCACCCTCGACGGCTTCTCCAAGACCTTCGCCATGACCGGCTGGCGCCTGGGTTACGGGATCCTGCCCGAGTGGCTGGTTCCGTCCTTCAGCCGCCTGGTGATCAACAGCGTCAGCTGCACGAATGCCTTCGCGCAGGCCGGCGCGGTGGCCGCCCTGACCGGGCCGCAGGACGACGCCGCCGCGATGCGCACGGAGTTCATCGCGCGGCGCTCGCTCATCGTGGACGGGATGAATGCCATCCCCGGTGTCAGCTGTGTCATGCCTCACGGAGCCTTCTACGCGTTCCCGAACGTGAAGGCCTTCGGGCGGAGCAGCAACGAGATCGCGGATCACCTGCTCTACGACGCCGGCGTCTGCGGCCTCGCCGGCACCGCGTTCGGTGCCCACGGCGAAGGGTACCTGCGCTTCAGCTATGCGAACTCCCGGGAGAACCTCACCAAGGCCCTCGACCGCGTGGCGGAGTCCCTGGCGAAGCTGGAGCGCACCGGGGAGCTCGTCTCGGCCGGGTCGGGTGCCGCTCGATGACCGCCGTTCGCCCCGACACCGCGGAGCGCCTCGCGGCCGCGGCAGCTCCCGAGTTCGAGCACTGGGAGCTGCTTCGCGAGGTCATCGACGAGAGCATCGACCTCACCCTGAACTACCGGCAGAGCGGCCATCCCGGCGGCTCGCGCTCGAAGGTCCACCTCTTCCTCTCCCTCCTCCTTTCCGGAGCCATGCGCTGGGACATCCGTCGCCCGTGGCGACCGTTCGCGGACCGCTTCGTCCTGTCTGCGGGGCACACCATCCCCCTCGTCTACACCACGCTCGCGGTCCTCAACGAGGTGCTCCGCGCCCGGCACGAGCGCGACCCGCGCGATGATTTCGCCTTCCCCGACGACGGGCGATGGGCCCTCACCTGGGAGGACCTGCTCCGCCTCCGCCACCGGGGCGGCCTGGCGGGCCACGCGGAGATGGAGGGCAAGACCCTCTTCCTCAAGTTCAACACCGGACCGTCCGGGCATGGAATGCCGCCGGCGGCCGGTGAGGCGATCGCCCTCAAGCTGGCCGGCTGCGGGGAGGTCAAGGTCTTTGCCGTGGAAGGCGAGGGCGGGCTGACCCCCGGCGCCAGCCACGAGACGCGAAACACCGCCTGGGGCCTGGGCCTGTCGAACCTCGTCTTCCTCATCGACTGGAACGACTACGGGATCGACGACACGGCCATCAGCCGCGTGGTGCCCGGCACCCCGGAGACCTGGTTCGGGGCGTATGACTGGCGGGTCACCGGGACGTTGCAGGGCTCCGAATGGGAGCCGGTGACCCGCGCGGTGCTCGAGGCATCGCGCGGCGACAACCCGCGCGGCGTCCCATCAGTCGCCTGGTTCCAGACCCGCAAGGGGCGCGGCTACGGGAAGTACGACAACAAGAGCCACGGCACACCGTGGCCCATGAACGCGCCCGAGTACTGGGCCGTTCGCAAGGAGTTCATGGCCCGCCACGGCGTGGAGTACGCCGGTGTCGACCAGCCCGCGCCGTCCGACCCGGCCGAGCGCGAGGCCCAGGCCCGGCACAACTTCGGGGTGGCCATGGGCGTGCTGCGATCGCACCCCGAGGTGGTGGATGCCATCAGCGACCGCCTCGTGGAGCTGGCGGCATCGGTACCCGATACCGTCGAGGGGCTTAACCTGGGCGGACACGGCGCCGACATCTTCGCCGACCCGCGCATCACCGACGTGCACAGCTACCCGGACTCCCTGTGGAAGGCGCCCGGGGAGAAGGCGCCCAACCGGGCCGGGCTGGCCAGCTGGGGCGCCTGGGTCAACGCGTTTGCGCGGCAGGAGTACGGACGGCCCCTGGTCATCGCCTGCTCCGCCGACCTCGCGGACTCCACGAACATCTCGGGCTTCGCGAAGGACTACGACGGCATGCCGGGCTGGGGCTGGTACGACCGCGAGACGAACCTGCGCGGGACGCTGCTGCCGCAGGAGATCACCGAGTTCACGAACGCGGGGCTCATGGTGGGACTGGCAACCGTCAACCTGGCAGATGACCCGATGGCGACCTTCAACGGGTTCTGGGGCGCCTGCTCGACGTACGGCTCGTTCAGCTACCTCAAGTACGGCGAGTTCCGGCTCTTCAGCCAGCTGGCCCAGGACACGCAGCTCAAGCTGGGCAAGGTGATCTGGGTCGCGGGCCACTCCGGCCCGGAGACCGCGGAGGATTCCCGGACGCACTTCGGGATCTTCGCCACCGGCGTGACCCAGCTCTTCCCCGAGGGCCACGTCATCGACCTGCATCCGTGGGAGTACAACGAGGTCCCGGTCGTCCTCGCCGCCGCGCTGGCCACCGACGTGCCCATCGTCGCGCTCCACCTCACCCGTCCTGCGGTCGAGATCCCGGACCGGGCAGCCCTGGGGATGGCCCCCCATTTCGAGGCGGCACGAGGCGCGTACCTGATCCGCCCTGTCGACCCGCAGCGACCCGCCGCCGGCACGGTCTACGTGCAGGGCACGGTGACCACTGCGAACGTGGTGAAGCTCCTTCCCGAGCTCGATGCCCGCGGAATCAACGTGCGGATCGTGGCCGCCATCAGCCCGCAGCTCTTCCGCCGCCAGGAGACGGCGTACCAGCAGCAGCTCTGCTCGGACGCCGACCGCTGGGACGGGATGGCGGTCACCAACCGCGCCTTCAAGCTCATGCACGACTGGGTGGAGGGGCCGGTCGCCGCGGACTACTCGCTGTCTTCCGACTGGGACGATCGCTGGCGGACGGGCGGCACCGTCGAGGAGGTCATGGACGAGGCGCACCTTGGCCCTGAGCAGATCCTGGCTGCGATCGAGCGCTACGCGGCGGACCGCGAGGTTCGGCTGCGCCGGCTCCAGAACGTGGTGGCGGCCATCGAGCGCGGCGGCTGACCGGTGCCGGATCTCAAGCAGCACCCGTACGAGCATCAGCGCCCGCAGCGGCCGAGCCACCTGCCGCACCGTACGGAGCCGCCGCCGGAGCGGCCGGGAGCCCCGGACATGCACCTGGCCATCTACGTCGGGCTGGTCCTGCTGGGGATCGTTGCTTTCTTCGCGGTGCCCTACGTGATCCAGTACCTGCTGTTGTGGATCACCGGCGGCTGAGGCGTCAGACCTGGGCGGTCCAGACGTAGACCGTTCCCCCGTCGACCTTCACGTTCGGTCGCGCGAGGGGCGGCAGGGCGATGGGGTAGGCGCTGGCATCGCCGGCGTACCGGCCATTTGCTCCCCATCGGTCACGGCCGTTCGCCAGCGCACCGGTGAGGTCGAAGCTCGCCCCGTGGCAGGGGCAGCGGAGGTCCTGCCAGTCCGGGCGGTAGTGCAACGTGCAGCCCATGTGGGTGCAGACCGATGAGAGCGCCCGGATCTTGCCCGCGTCGTTGACGACGTACCCGTCGAAGGCGGCCGTCGTGAACCGCACGGCACTGCCGGCCGGCAGGTCCGCGGTGGTGGTGACCGCCTGCCAGAATCCCTCCCCGGATACGAGCGGCGAGGACCCTCCGACCAGGCCGCCGCTCGAGGATGTGGTCGGTCCGCGCAGGGCGGCGAAGCCCAGGGCGCCCGCGGCCAGCCCTGCCGCCGCGCCAATCCCGCCCTGCAACAGTGCCCTCCGGGTGATCCGGATCCGCCCGATGCCCGGTCTGCCGCCCGCGTCAGCCGCCGGCAGTGGCACCGGATGGCGGAGGGGGAGCGGCTCGCGTACCGCCGCGGCGCCCTCATCGGCCTGGCGCATCCGGAGGCGCAGCTGGTCCACGAAGGCGGGGTCGGGGTCCTGGCCGGGACCGGTGGCCGCCGCCAGCTCGGCCGCGGTGCGTGCCATCTCCGCCTCGTCGCCGGGGGTCACGTCCTCGGGGGAGGGACGGCCGCCGGAGATCAGCGCATCGAGGTAGCGGTCGAAGCGGTCGGCCATCTCGAGCTCCTCGCCCGGGTCGTGCGGTTCGTCAGCCATCGCTCGCCTCCCCGAGGACCGCGGCACGGCGCAGCGCGCGGTACTGGAGCACCTTGGCGTTGCCGCGCGTGATCCCCATTCGCTCGGCGGTCTCGGCGACCGACAGGCGCTGGATGAACCGCAGCTCCAGGACCCGACGGTAGTTCGCCGGCAGGCGGTGGAGGAGCGCCTCGACCCGTCGACGAGCCCGCTCGTCCGCGGCCGTGGCGGCGGACTCCGCCCCCGCCCCTGATGGCGCGACCATCGGCTGGCTGGTATCCACCGGCTCCCAGCCCGGCGCCACCTGGTCGGCGGCGACCAGCGGCAGGCGGTAGAAGGCGCGCCAGTGGTCGGCGACCGCGTTCTGGCTGACGCGGTACAGCCAGCTCGCGATCTGGCCCTCGTCGCGACCGGTGTCGAGCTGCTCGACGGCCCGCATGAAGACCTGCGCGGTCAGGTCCTCCGCGTCGGGCCGGTTGCCGACGCGAGCGTAGATGAACCGATAGATGGGCACGGCGTACGCGTCATAGACCTCCTCGAATCGCCCGCGCAGCGGCGCATCGGCACCGCCCCGACCGGGGGTCGCCGGGGGACGGTCTGTGCGGCGGGCCATCGTCACGGACCTACGGAGGGGGTTACGGGTGCCGGCGGCCGGGTCGCGTCCGTCCCGGTCAGGGACGGGGACGGAGGGGTGCCAGGAGCGCGGCGATCTCCTCGAGGAAGAGCCGATCCGTCTCGTCGAAGGCGGCCGGGTCGGACCCGTCGATGTCGATCTCGCCCACGACCCGACCCTCGGCCAGGATGGGGACCACGATCTCGCTGCGGGTGGTGCTGAAGCAGGCGAGGTACCGCTCATCGGCCGCCACATCGTCGATGATCTCGGTCTGGCCCGATGCCGCGGCGGCGCCGCAGATACCCGTCCCGATGGGGATCCGGGTGTGCTCCGTGGCCTCGGGGCCAATCCACGGTCCCAGGACGAGATCGGTGCCGTTGGCGTCCACCCAGTAGATCCCGATCCAGTCGTACTGCGGGAACCGCTCGTGGAGCTCCTCCACGGCGCGCTGCGCGGCGGCGTCCGGGCCGGGCGCCTCGGCGATGGCCTGGCGGACGAGGTTGAGCGCGTCGCCGTGGGCCAGGGGCCGCTCCTCGGTGACCGGGTGGCTCATGGGGAGATGGCTCGTCGCGCCGCGCGCGGGGAATCGTGCGCAGCGGTCGGTGGTGCGAGGCCGGCGTCCATAGGACGGCGAACGGTAGCACCGGCCCAAATGGGGGTCAACCGGACCAATCCCGGGACGGCCAGGTCCGCGCGTGGACCCGGGCTAGGGCTCGACGATGCGCTCCAGGGTACGTCGCAGCCGCTCGAGCTCCCGGGCGGGGATCCGGTCCAGGAAGTGCTCGCAGACGCCGTTCAGGTGCGTCGGGGTGGCGTCCCGCAGGCGCTGGCGTCCGCTGTCGGTCAGATGCGCCCAGAGCCCCCGGCGATCGGTGGCGCAGCTGGCCCGGCGCACGAGTCCGGCGGACTCGAGCCTGTCCACGAGACGAGTGGCTCCGCTCCGCGAAAGCAGCAGCCGATCCGCCAGCTCGCTCATCCGCAGGCGGTTTCCCTCGGCGGCGGCAAGCTGGTAGAGAACGTCGTAGTCGGCCAGGGAGAGATCCTTGGCCTCCTGGAGCTCGTGCTCGAGGACACGCGTCACGTGGGCATGGGCACGCAGGAACGTCCCCCACGCGGCGAGTCGCTCGTCGTCGGTCGTTCCGGCAGAGGTCTGGAGCTGCGGCTCGGATGTCATTGGTTGCGCTGGTCGCCTGTGCGTGCCGTGCCGTCAACGGAACCCGTTGACGGCACAAGAATACCGGCTCGGGGGAGGGTGCGCCAAATTCACCGCGATGACGTGGGAGCGGCGCTTCAGGCGACGGCGTCCGGAGATGAGCCTCAACCGATGCTCAGTCGGTATCCCCCGGCGCCTCGCCGTCATCGGGGTCGTCCCCGGTGTCGTACCGCCGGCTGTCGAGGAACTCGCGCTTGCCCTTGGCGTTTCGGCCCCAGAGCTCGACGATCACGGCCGTCGGGAACTCCTCCGCCTCGACGACCAGCACCTCCGCCGGCCCATGACGATTCTTGCGCTTTCCCTTGCCCATGCTCTCTACCTGGTGCGGGTGATCACCGGTCGACCCCGGGCACGACCGGGATGTCGATCCAGAACGTGCTGCCATGGCCCTCGTCGCTCTCCGCGCCGGCGGCGCCAGCGTGCGCCTCGGCGATGTGGCGGACGATGGCCAGGCCCAGGCCGGCGCTGCCGGTCCGCAGCTCCTGGTCCGCCTGCTGGGGATCGCGAGCGCGGGATCGATCGACCTTGTAGAACCGCTCGAAGATGCGCTCGAGGTGGCCGGCCGAAACACCGATTCCGTTGTCGCGGACGAGGAAGCGCACGTACCCGGCGCGGGGCTCCCAGGCCAGCGTGACCTGGCCCTCGGGGTGGCTGAACTTGACCGCGTTGTGGACCAGGTTCACGAGCGCCTGCTCCAGCCGGGCCTCGTCCGCCGCGACGAGGATTCCGGCGCCAGGCCCATCGGGCTCGGGGGCGGCCAGCAGGCTGACCCGGCCGCGCTCCGCCATGGGCTGCAGCCGATGCACGACCGTGGTGACAACGGATCCCGGGTCGACGGGCCTGATCTCGAGCTGGACCTCGCCCGACTCGATCATGGAAAGCTCCAGGAGCTCGTCGACGAGCTGGGCCAGGTGGTCCACTTCGCGCTCCACCTGACCGGCGAAGTCACGGGCCGTCTCGACATCGTCGACGGCCCCACCGGACAGGGTCTCCGCGATGAGCTTGATGGAGGTGAGGGGCGTCCGCAGCTCGTGGCTGATGTTGGCGATGAAGTCGCGCCGAACCTGCTCGACGCGACGGATGCGCGTCACGTCGTGGAGGAAGAGGAGCAGGCCCTGCCCGTGGAGCGGCATCGCCTCCACCTGGTAGAGCTGCAACCCCAGGTGTCCCAGCCGGACCTCGCCCTGTCGCTGGGTGCCCCGCTCCAGCGCCTCCCGGGCGACCCCGTCCAGCGGGGCGGACCCGAAGGCCGCGATGAGGCTCATGCCGGTCAGGTCCTCGCTGGGACGTTCGGCGAGGCGGGCGGCCGTGGCGCCGCCCCGCAGGATGCGGAGGCGGTCATCGGTCAGGATCAGGAACCCCGATGCCGTCCCGCGCAGGAGCGTGTCGAGCGCGGCGTTGGCGAGGTCGGCCCTGACCGGCTGGCCATGGGTATCGCTCTCGGTGCGCGAGGTCGTCATGCCGCCTCTCGCGGCGCGAAGGCGTAGCCGATGCCGCGCACGGTCCGGAAGTAGTTGTGTCCGTCAGCGGTGCGGAGCTTCGAACGCAGCCAGCTGACGTGGACGTCCACCGTCCGGCCGTCGCCAACGTAGTCATACCCCCAGATCCGGGTGAGCAGCTGGTCGCGGGTGAAGATGCGACCGGGGTGATCCGCCAGGTACGCGAGCAGCTCGAACTCCTTGGTCGTCAGGTGGACGGATCGTCCCGCGATGCGCAGCTCGCGCCGCTCGCGGTCGATCTCGATGGTGCCCAGGGTGATCGTCTCGGCGCCCTCGCTCTCCGTGGCCGCGCGTCGATTGCGGCGCAGGACGGCCTCGATCCGGGCCAGCAGCTCCGGGCGGGAGAACGGCTTGGAGACGTAGTCGTCGGCGCCGACCTTGAGACCCACCACCCGGTCGATCTCGTCGCCCTTCGCCGACAGGACGATCACCGGCGTGTCGCGTCCCTCGCGGCGCAGGACGCGCAGCAGCTCGATACCGCTCATGCCCGGGAGCATGACGTCGAGCAGGATCAGGTCCAGGGCCTGTGCGCGGGCGATGCCCAGCGCCGTCTCACCGTCGCCGGCCGAGACCAGGTCGTACCCCTCGCGGGCCAGGTTGAAGGCGAGCGCCTGGCGCAGGGTCCGGTCGTCCTCGACGATCAGGATCTTCCGTCGTACCGCGGCCATGGCCTTCAGGTGTTGAGATCCTCTACCCGGCCGGTTGCCAGGTAGACGACGTCCTCGCCGATGTTCGTGACCCGGTCCCCCAGGCGTTCGAGGTGGTGGGCGGCGAAGAGCTGGTGCGTGGCCTGCCGGGCCCGCTCGGGGTGGGCCTCCATCATCGCGATGGCGGCCTCGTACACCTCGTTGTAGAGGGTGTCGATCTCATCATCGCGCTCGCAGACGGCGCGCGCCTCCTCCTCCGAGATGTCGACGAGGGCACGCATCGCGGCGCGGAGCTGCTCGCGGCAGACCAGGGCCATGCGGGGGATCTGCGGAAAGACCGCCGTCTCCGGCTCCGCTGCCATCTGCTGCGCCAGCTTGGCGATGTTCACCGCATAGTCGCCCATGCGCTCCAGCTCGGCGGCGGCATGGTGGAGGCCCAGCAGGATGCGGACGTCGCGTGCCATGGGACCCTGGGTGGCGATGGTCGTCGTGATCTCCGCGTTCACGCGCCGCTGCAGCTCGTTCGTCTCGTCGTCCGCCCAGCGGACCCGGTCCGCGAGATCCACATCGCGCTCGACGAGGGCCGTCGCTGCCCGCTCGATCGCGTCCATGACCCGGCCACCCAGGCGCAGGACGTCGTCGCGCAGCGACTCGAGCTCCTCGTCGAAGGTCGGGCGAAGCGAGGGGCGTGGATCGCTCCCGGCGGCATCCGGACCCGGGGCCGGGAACGCCGTGATCGGTGTCTCGCGCTCCATTACCCGAACCGTCCCGTGATGTAGTCCTCGGTGATCTTGTTCTTCGGGTTCGTGAAGATCTCGGCGGTCGTCCCGGTCTCCACCACGTAGCCCGTTCGATCCTCGGTGACGCTCATGAAGATCGTGTCGTCCGAGACGCGCGCCGCCTGCTGCATGTTGTGCGTGACGATGACGATGCAGAACTGCTCGGCAAGCTCGCGAGCGAGCTGCTCGATCTGGAGGGTGGCGATCGGATCCAGGGCCGAGCACGGCTCATCCATGAGGATCACCTCGGGGTTCACGGCGAGGGCTCGTGCGATGCAGAGTCGCTGCTGCTGGCCACCTGAGAGCGAGGCGCCGGACTTGCCGAGGCTGTCCTTCACCTCGTCCCACAGCGCTGCGCGACCGAGGCATGACTCCACGAGGGCATCCGCCTCGCCGCGGCTCTTCACCACCCCGTTGAACCGGGCCGCCGCTGCGACGTTGTCGTAGATCGACATCGTCGGGAACGGGTTCGGCTGCTGGAAGACCATCCCGATCGTGCGGCGGACCGCCGCCGGGTCGATCTCCGGATCGTAGAGATCCACCCCGTGGAAGCGCACGTCCCCCTCGATGCGGGCCCCGGGGACGACCTCGAGCATCCGGTTGAGGGCGCGGAGGACGGTGCTCTTGCCCGACCCGGACGGGCCGATGATCGCGGTGACGGCGCGCTGCCGCGCGGCGAAGCTGACATCACGGACCGCCACCTTCTCCCGGTAGAAGGCGGTCAGGCCGCGCACCTCGATCGCCGCCGCGGTGATCTCGTCGGTCGTGACTGCTGCTCCCTCGCGCTGCACCGCGAGCTCGCCCGCGGGTGCGCGCACCTGTATTCCCATGGTCCCGGACGTTGCCGTCACCTCGTCAGTCTCCATCATGGTCGCAAGGGCTTCATCTGCGTACGGCTGGCCAGCCATCGCCCCAGGATGTTGAAGATGAGGACGATCGCCACCAGGGTCAGGCCAGCCGCCCACGCGCGCTCTCGTGCCGCGGGGAAGCCGATGTTCTGCGCGTTCTGGAACATGTAGAGCGGAAGCGCCGACATCGGCTTCGTCAGGTCGGTCACCACGAAATTGCTCCCGAGCGAGGTGAAGAGCAGCGGGGCGGTCTCGCCGACAGCTCGTGATACCGCGAGGACGATGCCGGTCACGATGCCGGTCGCGACCGTCGGCACGTAGACGAACAGCACGGCGCGCCAGCGGGGCATGGCGAGCGCCATGGTTCCCTCCCGGATTCGGCGCGGCACGATCTTGAACATCTCCTCGCTCGTCCGGGCGATGATCGGGAGCATGATCAGCGCCAGCGCGATGCTGCCAGCGATCCCCGAGAAGTGGCCCATGGTCAGCACCACGAGCGAATAGACGAAGAGGCCGATGACGATCGACGGGATCCCGGCCACCAGGTCGACCGCGGTCCGCACCGCGATCGCCATGCGTCCGCGACGGTACTCGACGACGTACAGGGCGACGGCCAGGCCCACGGGCGCGGCAATCAGGAGCCCCAGCCCGGTCATCTCGAACGTGCCCAGGATGGCGTTGAGGGCGCCGCTGTTCTTCGAGGTGATCCCCCCCGGTGGAGACACCAGGAAGGCCGGGCTCCAGGCCTTCGAGCCCTCGATCAGCAGGTAGAACAGCACGAGGACGAGCGGCAGGATCGCGATGCCGCCGGCAAGCAGGCACAGCGCGAAGATGGCGCGATCGGTGGCTCGCCGCCTGGGGCCGGTCCGCCGCAGCCGCACGTCAGCGGACATCGGCACCACCCGCGCGGGTTTCGAAATGGCTCACGACGCCACGCGCGGCCACGTTCACGGCAAACGAGAGCACGAACAGCACCACGCCCAGGGCGATGAGCGCCTCCGGGTGGAAGGGCTGGTTCGCCTCCTTGAACTCCGAGGCGATGACGGATGGCAGGCTGTACCCCGGTGCGAAGATCGAG
Source organism: uncultured Chloroflexia bacterium (assembly GCA_963805305.1). GTDB lineage: Bacteria > Chloroflexota > Limnocylindria > QHBO01 > QHBO01 > CAVXEH01. Next base: position 536,766 of record CAWDTM010000003.1, on the reverse strand, counting down.
GCGCTGATGCCCGGGTTGTTTCCGATGACAAACAGCACCGCGATCGTCTCCCCGATGGCTCGCGACAGCCCCAGGATGACGCCGGCGAAGATGCCGCCGCGGGCGAAGGGCATCACGACGTGGCGAATCGTCTCCCAGTGCGTCGCGCCAAGCGCCAGCGCGCCCTCGCGCTGGAGGCGCGGGGTCGCCTGCATCGAGTCCCGCGACACCGACGTCATGATCGGCAGGATCATGATGGCCAGGATCAGGCCCGCAACGAGATAGCTGGGACCGGCGACCGGGCCGGCGAAGATCGGAATGGCGCCGAGTGGCGACGCGGCGATCGCCTTCTCCAGCGGCCGTACGGCCGGCACCAGGACGAGGATCCCCCAGAAGCCGTACACCACGGAGGGAACGGCAGCCAGTAGCTCGATCGCATAGGCCACCGGAGTCGCGACTCGACCGGGCAGGTACTCGTTGACGAGGAGCGCTGCGCCAAGGGCCAGCGGCATCGCGAAGATCAGGGCGATGGCCGAGGTCACCACGGTTCCGTAGATGAATGGGACCGCGCCGTAGATCGTGCTGGCCGGCTGCCACTTCGTACCCGTGATGAAGTCCCAGATCGACTCGTGCGTGAGGAGCTTGGATGAGTTGGCGGCGGTGTCGACGAGCATGAGCACCACGCCAGCCAGGGCAATCCAGGCGAGGATCCGGACGGCCCAGGCGAGGATGGGATCGCCCAGGCTGAGCCGGCCCCGGTGCAGCAGGGTTGCCCTGGGTCCGGGCCCAGCGGGCGTTGTCGATGCACTCATCGTTTCACGGAGTCTAGAAGATGCAGGAGGGGTGCTTGACGCTCGGCCGGGGCGGCGACGGATGCCGTCGCCGCCCCACGGACGAAGCGCATGGCTACCGGTACAGGCCGTCGAGGATCGACTGTCCGTTCCAGGTGATGGTCGCCAGCTTCTGCTGGACAGCCGCTTTCAGGTTGTCGGGCAGCACGGCGTAGTCCAGGGCCTTGGCGTCGTCCGCCCCGTTGTCGACTGCCCAGAGCAGGAAATGGACGATCGCCTGAGCGGCGCCCTGGTCCTTGGTGGTCTTGTCCTGCTCCTGGTAGACGAGGACCCAGGTCATGCCCACGATCGGATAGCCGTCCGCCACGGTCGTGTTCCATGGCGAGAAGATCAGGTCGTCGGGGATGGTGGTGAGGGCCGCCGCGGCCGCCACGCTGTCGAGCGATGGGGTGATCCAGTTGCCGGCCGCGTTCTTCACGTTTCCGTACGGGACCTGGTTCTGGATGGCGTAGGCGAGCTCGATGTACCCGATGGAGCCCGGGGTGGTCGTGATGGTGGACGTCACGCCCGGGTTGCCCTGGCCGCCCAGACCGACGGGCCAGGTGACCTCCTTGCCGTTGCAGGGATTGACCTTTGCCTTCCAGTCCGTGCTGACCTCGCACAGCCACGAGGTGAAGGTGGCGGTTGTGCCGGAGCCATCAGAGCGGTGGACGACGGTGATGTTCTGGTCCGGCAGGTTCGCGTTCGGGTTATCGGCCTTGAGGGCAGGGTCATTCCACTTGGTGATCTGACCGGTGAAGATCTTGCCGATGACATCCGGCGAGAAGTTGAGGGGGTCGGTGACGCCCTGCAGGTTGTAGGAGATCACGATGCCGCCGAACACCACCGGGATGTGCAGGATCGGCGAGCCGTTGGCCTCCGCGGCGGCCTTCTCGTCCGGCTTCATGGCCGCATCCGTGCCTGCGAACTGCACGGTGTTGGCGGTGATGTCCTTGATGCCCTGGCCCGAGCCCCCGCCGTTGTAGCTGATCTGGATCCCGGTCTGGTTCGCGTAATCCTGGGTCCACTGCTCCATGACCGGCTGGACGAAGGTCGAGCCGTCGGCGGTGATGCTCCCGGAGAAGTCCGGCTTGTTCGGGACGGTGTTGTAGTCAGGGGCTGAGCCCGATGGGCCGCCCGAGGCGCCCGCCATTTGGGATTCCGACGCGCTGCTCCCCGACCCGCCGTTGTTGCTGGAGCACGCCGCCAACAGCAGGACCGTCGCGATCCCGAGCGCGGCTCCGGTCCGAAGGGTGCGAACGTTCAATGGATGTCTCCTCCGAAAGGGTTGCTCCGGGTCCGGGTCGAGCGGGGACCGCCGAGAGACCCGCGCACCGCGCTGGTCGGCTCCGATCGGCTGCTCATGGGCACCACGAGACTCCGGCATCTCACGAAGCACAGGCTGGACGAGGGCGCTTAACGGCCTCCTAACGGGACGTCAACCCTTCGTTAAACGTCACGCGCCCACGGCGCGAGTGCCTGCAGGCAGGAAGAGAGCGCCAACCCGACGGACGCCATTTGTCCCATGGCAGAACCTTGCCGATCGGGGCGATCATGGTTTCTCGGTGTCCCCCCGGCGACGAGGCGCATGTGAACGAGCGAACCCTGGCGGCTTTCGGTCGGCTTAACACGGTGCGGCTAGCGTTGGCTCTCCCATGGTGAGCAGTCCGACCGACGCGCGGCGAGCCGGCTCCTCGCCGCGCGGTGAGCGGAAGCCGCAGGATGGTCGCTACCTGAACCGCGAGCTGTCCTGGCTGGACTTCGACGAGCGCGTGCTGGCCCTCGCCGAGGATGCGGCGACCCCTCTCCTCGAGCGCCTCCGATTCGTGAGCATCTTCGCCGGCAACCTCGATGAGTTCTACCAGGTTCGGGTGGCCGGGCTGCGTCGCCAGGAGGCGGCCGGGCTGTCCCTCACCCGCTCGGCCGATGGGATGACCACCGCCGAGCAGCTGGGACGCGTGGCGCAGCGGGCCAACGAGCTGGCGCAGCGCCATGCACACCTCTTCCGCGATTCCCTGGGCCTGGCCCTGGCACGCGCCGGGGTCAGGGTCCGCCGCTGGACGGAGCTCGATGCGGAGGAGCGGGCCATGCTCAACATCGAGTTCGAGGATCGCATCTTCCCGGTGCTGACGCCGCTCGCGGTCGACCCCGGGCACCCGTTCCCGTACATCTCCAACCTGTCCCTCAACCTGGCAGTCCAGGTCAGCGACCCGGAGACGGGCATCGTTCACTTCGCACGGGTCAAGGTCCCCCCGCTCCTGGGCCGGTTCCTGAGCCCGGTCGAGGGCACCTTCGTGCCCATCGAGGACGTCATCGCAGCGAATCTGGGTCGTCTCTTCCCGGGTATGGGCGTCACCCAGCACCACGTGTTCCGGGTGACGCGCAACGCGGACCTGGAGATCGATGACGACGGGGCGGAGGACCTGCTGGAGGCGCTGGAGGACGAGCTGCGCAAGCGGCGCTTCAGCCCTGCCGTGCGCCTCGAGGTGGAGGAGGGTATGCCGGAGCACATCCTCACGCTCCTGGTGCGCGAGCTTCAGGTCCAGGCGGCCGACGTCCATCGCCTTCCCGGCCTGCTGGGCCAGGTGAGCCTCATGGAGCTCGCGGTCATCGACCGGCCGGACCTCAAGGACGTGCCCTTCCAGCCGGTGACCCCCGCCCGCCTCTACCGCCCCGACGGAGAGCTGCCGGACCTGTTCGGGGCGCTGCAGGACGGCGACCTGGTGGTCCACCATCCGTACGAGTCGTTCGCCGCGACGACGCAGCGGTTCATCGAGCAGGCCGCCTCGGACCCCGACGTGCTCGCGATCAAGCAGACGCTGTACCGCACCTCGGGTGACAGCCCCATCGTGGATGCCCTGGTCCGCGCCGCATCGGCCGGCAAGCAGGTCGTCGTCCTGGTCGAGATCAAGGCCCGCTTCGACGAGCTCAACAACATCGGCTGGGCACGAATCCTGGAGCAGGCAGGCTGCCACGTCGTGTACGGCGTTGTCGGCCTCAAGACCCACGCGAAGCTGTGCCTCGTCGTGCGGCTCGAGGGAAAGCGCATCCGGCGCTATGTCCACGTCGGCACCGGCAACTACAACTCCGTCACCGCGCGCCTCTACGAGGACGTTGGCCTCCTCACGGCCGACGCGACCCTGGGTGCCGAGATCAGCACCCTCTTCAACGACCTGACCGGGTACTCGCGGAGCAACGAGTATCGCCGGCTCATCGTTGCGCCGCAGCAGATGCGCGACCACCTCCTGCGGCTGATCGAGCGCGAGGCGCGTTTCGCCGACCGGGGTGAGGAGGCGCTCATCCGCATCAAGGTGAACAACCTGATCGACGAGCCCATCGTCGACGCCCTCTACGACGCCTCGCAGCGCGGCGTGACGCGTGGAGCTCGTCGTGCGGGCCATCTGCGCGCTTCGGCCCGGGATCCCCGGCCTGAGCGAGCGGATCGCGGTGCGAAGCATCCTGGGCCGCTACCTGGAGCACTCGCGGATCCTGCATTTCCGCAACGGCGGGCGCGACGAGGTGCTCATCGGGAGCGCGGATCTCATGCATCGCAACCTCGATCGGCGGGTCGAGACGCTGGTCCAGGTCGTGGATGCCGGGTCGACGCTCCGCCTCATGGGCCTCCTCGACCTCGCGATGGGGGACAATGTCGGCGTGTGGAGGCTGGGACCCGAGGGCCGCTGGGATCGGGTTGTGCGCGGGGCCGTTGAACCCGCCATCGACCTGCAGCGCGAGCTGATGGACCGTGCTGCCGAGCGCGCGTGAGCGCGAGCTGAAGCTCGCAGCGCCAGGATCGCTTGTCGTGCCCGACCTGACCGACGATCACCTTGGCGTCCTCGCCATGGACGAGCTGCCCGAGCTCAGCCTGCGCAGCACGTACCACGACACCGCGGACCTGCGGCTCGCGCGCTCCGGAGTGACCCTGCGCTACCGGACCGGCGACGAGAGCGGTCCGGCCTGGACCCTGAAGCTGCGGATTCCCGGCCGCGACGCGACCGAGCGCGACGAGCACAATTTCCCCGGCGATCCGGACACGATGCCGACCGAAGCGGTGGAGCTGGTGACCGCGCTGGTTCGGACCGCCTCGGTGCAGCCGGTCGCGACGCTCGTTACCCGGCGCCGTCGCTGGCGCCTCTGTGGTGCGGACCGGCAACCGCTTGCGGAGCTCTTCGACGATGAGGTGTCCGTTCTGGACGGTGAGCAGGTCGTCTCGCGGTTCCGAGAGCTCGAGCTGGAGAGCCGCGGTCCGGATCTCGCGACCCTGCGCCCCATCGCCGTCCGGCTGCGCCGCGCAGGTGCCGTCCTGGCGGAGCCGATGCCGAAGGCGGTTCGCGCCCTGGGGCCACGCGCCTCCGCAGGCCCCGACGTGATGGTCATGGCCCCGGGTCCGGATGCCAGCGGCCGCGATGCGATCACCGCCGCGCTCGCAAGCGGCCTGCAGCGGCTCATCGCCCACGATCCGGCGACCCGCCTCGGGGACGTGGAGGGGTTGCACCAGATGCGGGTCGCGACGCGGCGCCTGCGCAGCGACCTGCGCACCTTCCGACCGCTCCTCGACGCGGCGTGGGCAAATGCTCTCCGGGCAGAGCTGCAGTGGATGGCGGATCTGCTGGGCGCCGTGCGCGACCTCGACGTCCAGCTGGGCCGGCTCGAGGAGACGGCGTCGGACCTGCTTGCCGACCTCCGACCGCTCACCGACCGACTGCGCCAGCGACGCGAGATCGCGGTCACGGCGCTGCGCGAGGCGTTGCTCAGCGACCGCTACCGCATCCTGCTCGACCGGCTCGTCGACGCGGTGCGGGACCCGCTTCTCGCCCCGCGCGCCGCGCGACCCGCGCAGAAGGTCCTGCCGCCGCTCCTCGAACGGGCGTGGCGCGCGGTCGAGCCGCTCGGCGCGAGCCTCGAGGCGCGTGATCCGGTGGAGCGGTTCCATGCCGTCCGCATCGGCGTGAAGCGGGTGCGGTATGCCGCCGAGGCCATGGCACCTGCCATGGGTCCGCGGCAGCGTGCCTGGACCCGGCTGGCGAGCGTGGCCGGCCAGGTGCAGGACCAGCTGGGCGCCATGCACGACGACGCGGTCACGATCGCCGAGGTGGGCGACGCGCTCGCGGCCCATCCGGACCTGGCCTTCGCGCGCGCGGTCGGCCGCCTCGAGGAGCGGGCGTCGCTTGCGATCGACGCGGCACGCAGCTCGTTCCCCGCGGCGTGGATGCGCCTCGTCCGCCGCCACGCGCGCCTGGGCGGGTGATGGCCGGCAGCGAGACGATCCGCGCCGCGGGCGGCGTCCTCTGGAGGGAGGCTGTCGGCGACGGCGGCGTGGGGGTCGAGGTGGCGATCATCCATCGCCCCCGATACGATGACTGGACCCTGCCGAAGGGCAAGCTGGCAGCCGGCGAGGCGGAGATCGACGGCGCCATCCGCGAGGTGCTCGAGGAGACGGGCTACCGGGTTCGGCTCGGTCGGCCGCTGGGGGAGACGCGCTACTTCAAGGAATCCGGGGGGTACCTGCGTCCCAAGGTGGTCCGCTGGTGGGCGATGGAGGCATCCGGCGGAAGCTTCTCACCGGGACGGGAGGTCGATCGCCTGGACTGGGTCTCTCTCGCCGAGGCCCATGAGCGCCTTTCTCGCGAGACGGACCGCGAGCTGCTCGAGCGCTTCGTTCGAGGGCCGGCGCCGAGCCGGGTCGTGCTGGTGGTCCGCCACGGCAGCGCCGGCAGCCGATCCGGCTGGGAGGGAGACGATCGGCTCAGGCCGCTCGACGACTGCGGGCGTCTCCAGGCGGAGGAGCTCGTCCGGCTCCTCGCCCATTTCGATCCCACCCTGATCGAGTCCGCCGACGTCGTGCGCTGCCGCCAGACCGTGGAACCGCTCGCGCAGGCTCTCGGCCTGCCGATCAGCGACGATCCGCTCCTGTCGGAGCAGGGCTACCCGGGGCACGAGGCCCAGGCTGCGCAGCATCTCCGAACGGTGGGCGGCGCACACGGAACCGTCGTCCTCTGCAGCCAGGGCGACGTGATCCCGGACCTCCTCGGACGGCTTGCCGTCGAGGATGCCGTGGATCTTCCGGGCAACGGGACCCGGAAGGGGAGCACCTGGGCGCTCACCTTCCAGGCCGAGCGGCTGGTGAGCGCCGAGCACTTCCCGGCGCCTCGCATCGACGAATGCGGCGGCTGACCGCCGGCTCGATGCGGTCATGAGCCCACTGACCGATGTCGCGATTCTCCTGACCAGCTTCGGCGCCGGCCTCATCGGCGCCCTGGCCGGCGTGGGCGGTGGGATCGTCATCGTGCCGGCACTCACCATCCTGTTCGGGGTGGACCTGCGGCTGGCGATTGGCGCCAGCATCGTCTCCGTGATCGCCACCAGCTCGGGGGCCGGAGCCGCGTACGTCCGTGACGAGCTGACGAACCTGCGGATCGGCATGTTCCTCGAGCTGGCCACCACCAGCGGGGCGGTGGGTGGCGCCCTGCTGGCCGCCATCGTCGCGCCGCAGCTCCTCTACGGCCTCTTCGGCCTGATCCTGCTCCTCTCGGCCGGGCAGCTGCTCTTCCGGCTCTCGGAGGAGCTGCCGCCGCAGGTCCCGCCCGGTCCCATCGAACGATGGCTGCGGCTGGGGGCCACCTACCCCGACGCCCACCTGGGGCGGCGGGTCGCGTACGAGCCGCGCCACCTTCCGGCCGGATTCGTGGCGATGGGGGTGGCCGGTCTCGTCTCCGGCCTGCTGGGCATCGGTTCGGGGGTCCTCAAGGTGCTGGCCATGGACGGCGTCATGCGCTTGCCCGTGAAGGTCTCCTCGACCACCTCGAACTTCATGATCGGGGTGACGGCGGCGGCCTCGGCCGGGGTCTACATCGCCCGCGGTGACGTCAGCGCGCAGATCGCGGCCCCGGTGGCGCTGGGTGTCCTGGCGGGTGCCCTGGTGGGCAGCCGCCTCCTGGTCCGCCTGTCGAGCCGCGCGGTGCGCCTCGTCTTTCTGCCGGTCCTGGTGGCCGTGGCGCTCGAGATGCTCGCGCGCGCCCTGGGAGTGGGGCTGTGAGCAGCGAGCGCAACGCAGCCTCCCTCCGCCTGCTGCTCAGCCGGCTGCTGGCGGTCGGCGTGAGCTTCGCCGCCGTGCTCATGGGAGCGGGGCTGGTGTCCGCGCTGCTCGTGGGTTGGAACGGGTCGCTCACCGGCGCCGGGGCGATCTCGCACGACCCCGGCGACTTCGCGGACACCCTGACCGCGGGGCTCGCACTGCGGCCGTTCGCCATCGTCCAGCTGGGCCTGCTCGTGCTGCTGGCCACGCCGGTGCTGCGGGTCGCGGCGTCCGTGGTCGCGTTCATCGTCGAGGGTGATCGGCTCTATGCGACGGTCAGCGCCGCGGTCCTCGCCATTCTCCTGACGAGCATCTTCCTGGTTCGCTGATCCGGGAGGCGCCGCGCTCAGCCCAGGATCGGGTGCAGGATCATGTAGGCGATGCCGGCGAACATCCCCGCGGCGGGGATGGTGAGGACCCAGGCCACGCCGATGTTGCGAGCGACGGCCCAGCGCACGGCGTTGAAGCGGTCGGACGAGCCGGTTCCCATGATGGCGCCCGAGATGACGTGGGTCGTGCTCACCGGCATCCCGAAATGCGAGGCGGCGATGATGACCGACGCCGCGGTCGTCTCGGCTGCGAACCCATGTACCGGGTCCAGCTTCACGACCCGCGTCCCCATGGTCTTGATGATGCGCCACCCGCCCGCCGCGGTCCCCAGGCTCATCGCGGTGGCGGCCGCGATGATGACCAGCGTCGGGACATGCTTGTCGGGGATCACCCCGGCCGTGAAGAGCGCGACGGTCATGACGCCCATCGTCTTCTGCGCATCGTTGCTGCCGTGGCTGAAGGCCATGAACGCCGCCGACAGGACCTGGAGGCGCCGGAACGTGTCGTTCATCGTCTTGGGGTGAACGCGCCGGAAGACGTTGAAGATCACCACCATGAGCAGCAGCGCGGCGATGAAACCCACGATCGGCGACCCGATGAGCGGGAGGAGCACCTTGCCGCCGATGCCCGGAAGGTTCCACGAGCCCACGCCGGCGGCGACTGCGGCGGATCCGAGCAGGCCGCCGATGAGCGCGTGGCTCGAGGAGCTGGGGATCCCCAGCCGCCAGGTGATGAGGTTCCAGGTGATGGCGCCCACCAGGGCTGCCGCGATCACCGTCTGGCTCTCCGCCTGCGTCGTGATCAGGCCGCCACCGATCGTATTCGCCACGGCCGTCCCGACAAAGGCGCCGCCGAAGTTCGCGATGGCGCTCATGACGATCGCCCACTGCGGCTTCAGCGCGCGCGTCGAGACGGAGGTGGCGATGGCATTGGCCGTGTCATGGAAACCGTTGATGTAGTCGAAGAGAACCGCGAGGGCCAGGACCGCGAGTAGAAGCGGTGTCAGTCCGGGCATGCCATGACCCGGCTCGGCTCGACGTGCATAGGCCAGCAGGATAGCCCGTCGGCGACCCTGCCATCGGCCTACCCTTGATGACCGTGGACGAACCAGCCTCCGAGTCCTGGCCGCGCCCGGCCAAGATCGCCTTCATCGGCTCCCACGGCGTGCGCAAGACCGCCGCAGTGGCGTCCTTCGCCGCCACCCTGAGCCGTGCCGGTCGCAGCTGGGAGCTGGTGAAGGAGGTGGTCCGCCATTCTCCGCTGGGGATCAACGAGACGGCCAGTCCGGAATCCCAGCTGTGGGTCCTCGTCACCCAGGTGCAGCAGGAGCTGGAGCTGGCGCACCGGGCCGACGTGCTCATCACCGACCGAGCGGTGGTCGACAACTACGCCTACCTCCTGCGCGCCGCCGGAGGAGCGGATCCCTTCTGCGTGGAGCCGCTGCTGCGCTGCTGGGCGCCGACCTACGACCTGCTGGTCAGGCTCCTGCCGGACGTGACGCTCCGGCCCGATGGCGTTCGCTCCACGAACGACGCCTTCCGCGATGAGATCGAGCGGCTCCTCGACGAGACCCTGCCCGGCTTCGTGGCGCCGGACAGGCTCATCACCCTGCCCGCCTCGGCGGTGACCCGCCGGTTCGACTGGCGCCCCGTTGCCCAGCGTCTCGCGGACGCGGTTGGTGGCGAGCTGTTCGCCGAGGACGGTGAACCGGCGCCGGACGAGCAGGTTCCCTGAGCGGCGGAGCGTGGCCGGAGGGCGCAGGCGCCTGCCGCTAGGCGTGCTTGACGACGATCCGCTCGATGACGTTGGCCGTGTCCTCGCAGGCGTCGATGGCGTCCTCGAGCAGGCTGTACACGTCCTTCCACTTGATCACGGTGAGCGGGTTGTCGCCGTCGCGGAAGAGCCCGGCAATGGCCTTGCGCGCCACCTGGTCGCCGTCGTTCTCGAGCCGATGGATCTCGATCCAGTACTTCTCGAGGCCCTTGAACGAACGCAGGTGGGTGAGCGCCTCGCGGATCTGGACGCACTGGTGGACCAGGATCTCCGTCTGCTGCACGGCGACCGGGGTCGGCTCGCTGATGTGATAGAGGATGCAGGTGTCGGCCACCTCCTCGATGAGGTCCAGGACGTCGTCGAGGCGGCTGATGAGGGCGTGGATGTCCTCGCGGTCGAACGGCGTCACGAAGGTCGCCTCGAGCTTGTGCCCGATGTCGTGGCTGATCTGGTCGCCGCGGTGCTCGAGCTCGCGGAGCTGGACGGCGATTCGCTCGCGCTCGCCGTAGCTTCGGAAGAAGGTCTCGAGGAGGCGCGCGCCGGCCAGAACGTTGGCCGCGTCGTCCACGAACATGTCGTAGAACTTCTCCTCGCGCGGTATCAGGGGAATGCGCATGAAGTTCTGGTCCCTTCCGGTGCGGGGTCCTGTGCCTGCGGCTTTGCGCCGCCGCGCAGATCAGGCGGTTCCTAGGGTAGACCCTCGGCTCAGCCGGCGCTCCGCATGGCGAGCATCAGCAGCCCCACGATGACGATCAGGGCCAGGGAGACGAGGAGCAGCCAGGAGAGCAGCAGCGAGCCCGCCTCAGGCGGCTCCTCGCCGTCCTGCTCCGGGTCGTCCCACGGTTCGCTGATCAATGGTCGGCTCCCTGCTCCATCACGGCTTGCGGGTCGGAGTCCGATGGTAGCTGACCGTTGCCGCCCGGCGCCGCGGCGGTCGGGCGCTCGGCCAGCGGCGGCTCGGCCAGCGGCGGCTCGGCCAGCGGCGGCTCGGCCATTGGTTCGTCTCCCATGGCGTCGCCTTCGTCGGGCATTCGCGGCGACAGCGGCATCGCCATCTCCGCCACGTGGCGCTCCGCCTCGATGACGTGCATCACCGCGTTGATGAGGGCGAGGTGGGTGAACGCCTGCGGGAAGTTGCCCAGCTGACGCCCCGACTCGGGATCGATCTCCTCGCCGTACAGTCCCAGCGCGCTGGCGGCGGAGAGGAGCCGCTCGCAGAGGCGTCGCGCGCGGTCCAGCTCACCGATCTCCACGAGCGCGGAGACGAGCCAGAAGGAGCAGATCGTGAAGGCGCCCTCGTGTCCGGTCAGGCCATCATCGGTCTCGTCAGTCCGGTAGCGCAGGACGAGCCCGTTCTCCGTCAGCTCGTCGGCGATGGCGAGGACCGTGCGGCGCACCCGCTCGTCGTCCGCGGGGAGGAAGCGGACCAGCGGGATCAGCAGCGCGGACGCATCGAGGGCCCGCGTGTCGTAGTGCTGGGTGAAGACGCCGCGCTCGTCGACACCGTTGGCGCACACGTCGGCGCGGATCTCGTCCGCGGCGGCCTGCCAGCGCTCGGCGAGCTCGTGGTCCTCGCGGAGCCGCGCCAGGCGCGCGCCACGATCCGCGGCGACCCAGCACATCACCTTCGAGGTGGTGAAGTGCCGGGGCTCTCCCCGCACCTCCCAGATCCCGCGGTCCGGCTCGCGCCAGTGGGCGATCGCCGCTTCGACCTGGCGGGAGAGCATGGGCCAGATGCGCTCGTCGAGCCTGTCGCGGGACCGCGTGTGGAGGTAGATGGAGTCGAGGATGGCGCCCCACCGATCGTGCTGGCGCTGGCGGTACGCCGCGTTCCCGACCCGGACCGGGCGCGCACCCTCGTAGCCATGCAGGTGCTCCAGCGTCGACTCGGGCAGATCGCGCTCGCCGCCGATGCCGTACATGATCTGCAGCTCGTCGCCGGACGCGGCGGCATCGGCCACGAAGTAGAAGAAGTCGTTCGCCTCCCAGGCAAAGCCCAGGCTGTAGAGGCCCCACAGTGCGAACGTCGAGTCGCGAATCCAGGTGAAGCGGTAATCCCAGTTGCGCTCGCCGCCGGGCGTCTCGGGGAGCGAGGTCGTCGCGGCGGCGACCACGGCGCCGGTGGGCGCGTAGGTCAGACCCTTGAGGGTGAGCGCGGAGCGCGACAGGAAGATCCGCCATGGGTGGTCCGGGAAACGGCCGCGGGCCAGCCAGTGCTGCCAGTGATGGGCGGTCCAGACCAGGCGCGGGTACGCTTCCTCGCAGGAGGTCGGGGGTACCACGTCCCCCCATGAGAGGGCGGCGAAGCGCGTCTCGCCCTCCTTGATGAGCGTCCGCCCAAGGGCGCGTGCTCCTTCGAAGCCGATGTTGAGGTCGGTGGTCAGCGTGAGCTCCGGACCGCTCTCAGGCGTGCCGCAGGCGGCCTGGTGGTAGCCGTCCTTCGTCCAGCGCCACTGCCCCGTGATGCGGCCGTAGTCGAAGACGGGCTCGCAATCCAGGGTGAGCTGCACCTCGCCGTTCACGCAGCGGATATGACGGAGGAGCGTGTGGTCCGCCTCGTAGTCGGTGGGGGCCCGCCGATGCGTCATCGAGTGGTCCGTCTCGTGATGCCACGGTCCAATGAGCAGGACGTCGCGCACGATGATCCAGCCGGTGGGCGTGGCCCAGCTCGTCTCGAGCACCATGGTGCCCGGCAGGTAGCGCCGTGCGGCGGGGACCATGACGTCCGCCGGGCCAAAGCGGAACCCGCCCGCATCACGGTCGAGGATGGCGCCGAAGACCGATGGCGAGTCCATCCTCGGCAGGCACAGCCACTCGACGTTGCCGTTCGGCGCGACCAGTGCGGTCGTCTCGCAGTCCGAGAGGAAGGCATAGTCGCCAATGGGCGGGAAGGGAGACTCGCCCGGGAAGGTCGCGTGTGAGGCGCTCGGATGCGCCGGCGTGCGTTGCGTGTCCATCGACATGATTTGGTGCGAGCGACGGCCAGTCTTGCACCTCGGCGTGCGTTTGGCCAGAGGCCCGTGGCGCGGCACCCCGGTTCGCGCGACAATCTCGCCACACCACGCGCACCCGAGGCTCGGCCGTGACCGACGCGCAGGACAGCATCAACGAACCGCTCACCGACGCTCTCGACGGGATCGTCTTTCGCGCGGTCCTGTCATTCGTGGCCGTCGCCGTCATCACGGCGGTCCCGCTGCTTTTGCACCTGCCCCCCGGTATCCACGAGGCGGCGCACGCCGTGCTGCCCGCCTGCTGGGCCGTGTACGCCGGCCTCGTCTATCTCCGCCTCCGCGGCGTGCCTGCTCCGGCGGATGACCCGTGGAGCGAGGCGCGTCAGGCGGAAGCCGGCGGCGCCGGGGCGGCGCGCCTGGCGTATGTCGCGCTGCCCATCGGCTGGCTCGCGGCAGCGGCCGGGCTCGTGGCCCACCACTTGAGCACCACCGCCGGCGCCGCCGAGGTGATCGGCATCGACGTGCCGATCCTGGGCGTGACCTGGCTCCTTGCGGTCATCGCCTGGCAGGCGAGCACGCACGCGGCGATCGCAAGCGCCGAGGAGGCCCGGAACCGCCGTCTCCGCAGCCACCTGGAGAGGCTGAGGCAAGCGCGCTGACCAGGCGGTGAGCTACCCGACCGATCCTCCTGGCCCGGGTGCGCCGGAGGGTCGCGGCAAAGCGGCGGCCTGATCCAGCGGGTTCAGCGAGACCGACCGCACCGGCCCTCGGCGCCGTCGCTCCTGGACGAGCTCGCGACCGGCAGCCACGGTGAGGGCGATCCCGAAGGCGGCGGCCACGACGATCGAGAGGTGCCCCTCGCGGCTCCAGTACACATCGCGCAGGTTCCAGATCAGGGCAAACTCGTCGAGGACCAGGGCAGCGCCCACGCCCAGCAGAACCGGCCGCAGGCGTGGCGCCTTCTTCAGAATGTCCAGGGTCCCCGCTGCCAGCAACAGGAGCGTACCGGTCACCAGGTGGTGCACGTGGTGGCCGGTGATCGGCACGTGCGCCACCCCCGACAGGGCGATCACCAGCCGGGTCTCGCCCCAGGTGCACCAGAAGAACAGGGCAGCCGCCAGGGTCGGACGGGCGAGGACGAATCGGAAGGGCCGCAGCAGGGGCAGTGCGCGAGCCGCGACGAGCGACATCTGCCGGTCAGCATGCCCTGTCCGGCGCGCCGCGTCAAAACGCCGCCCTTCGCCGCGAATCGGAGCGTGCGGACCGGCCATCGGGGCGGAGACGGCGAACCGCCAGGCGTCCCGCTTGTGGCGTCGCGCGTTTGCGTACGTCACCGTCTCGCTGGCGCCCGGGGTGTAGGCGGCGGTGGAGGGCCGTGTGGGATTCGAACCCACGACACGAGGATTAAAAGTCCCCTGCTCTAACCACTGAGCTAACGGCCCACCGATTCGTGCTCCATTAGAGCACGTGATTCGAAGGAGGCTTGACTACACCGCGCCCATAGGCCCAGAGAGGGCGCGCGTGACAGTGCATTACTCACCCTCGGGTCGTGCCGCTGTCGGTGGCCGTGATCGACCTGCTCGAATCGGACGATCCACGAATGCGCGAAGCGGGCTCGGCCGCCCTGCGCCGGCTTGAGTCCCCATGATCGTTCAGTCGCGGGACGATCTGGAGGATCGGTCGCCTCCCGTCGGGTGTCGGTTGGCCTCTGAAGTGCCTGGGTCGCGGTGATCCCGGGAAATGGACCTATCCGCGTTAATTTGCATTATCCGTGCTATCCGCTATGCTGACTCTCAGCGCGCGAAGGAGTTAAGCCGTGGACGTCCAGTTTGAGAAGAAGGCCTTCTACAGCCCCGCAGAGGTTTCGGCGTTGTTTGGCGTGCATGCCTCCACCGTGCGGGATTGGATCCACTCGGGCCATCTCCCGGCCTTCCAGCTGTCTGAACGCATCTATCGCGTGCCGCTCGGATCAGTGATGGGGCTCCTCCACGAGACTCAAGGGGTGACGCGCAGTACGCCCACGGCCGAGCAGGCCGAGCGCGTATGGGATGAGGTGGAAGCCGAGCACCAGCAGCCGGCAGCCACGCGCGCGTGATTCGGCTGCGGCCGCAGCCGTTCGATCAGCGCATCGCCACCGCCGAGGTCGCCTTTCGCAGCCTCGGCCACGTACACATCGCGGATCCAGGCCCGATTCCGGGGACGCCGCGGACCATCACCATCGGCATCGACCATCCTGGGTGGGGCCTTCCGACAGCGGCGCGCCTCGAGTTCGTGGAGCGCTGGGTCTTCTCGTCGGGCGGGACGTGGGAGTTGACCAAGTACGCCTACGAGTTGCGGGCGGTGCCCGGACCCAGCCGGCTCGCCTTCCACTGGCACAATGGCCTCCACCACACGCATTGCGTCGATCCGAACCACCCGGCTCGCGCGCACCACTTCCAGGGTGGCCAAGTCGACCTGTTCGCTGCGTACCGGACCTTCGGTCGCTTGCTGGCATCCGGCAGCCCGATCAGCTGCCAGGACCTGACTCCGCTACCCGGGCCCGGAGCCTGATCACTCAGCCCAACCGAGGCGATGCGGATAGGCGTGACCCCTCATCGGTCGCGGCGGCGCAAGGGCCCCGGGAGATCCGCACGGGGTTGGGCGACACGCTCAGCTGACGCCCAAACGGCCTTGGAGTCTCACTCCGGACGTTGTCCCTCTTCGACAGCTCTGGCGAAACGGCGGAGGGGTCTGCGAGCATCTGGACAGACATGGAAGACGCCGTCGTCGGGCACACCGAGCCATTGGTTGGGCGGGTCAAGGCCGGGGACACGGAGGCATTCACCGACCTCGTGTCCCGCTACGGCCCCGATGTCCTGCGGCTGTGCATGGTGATCACCGGGGACGCGATGGCCGCCGAGGATGCCTCGCAGAACGCCTGGCAGCGCGTCTGGCGCCGGATCGGGACCCTACGAGATCCGGGACGCCTGCGCCCGTGGCTGCTCAGGGTCGCCGCCAACGAGGCGAAGCAGGTGACGCGGCGCAACCGACGCCAGGCGGCCAGCAGCCTCGATCTGGCGGGCGAGGTCGGTGACGGGGCGACGACGGCCGATGCCGATTTGCGCGCCACGCTCGCGGGGCTCGATGCCGGCGACCGAGAGCTGCTCGCCTACCGCTACGTGCTGGGGCTGACCTCCGAGGAGATCGGCCGCCAGCTGGGACTGTCCGGTGAGGGAGTCCGCAGCCGCCTGAAGCGCCTGCGCGACCGCCTCGCCAAGGAGATGACTGACGATGTTCGCTGATCACCCCTCCGACGACCTCGACCCCCGGTTCGTCGCCCGCCTGCGCGCGTTCGCCGACGAGCCACTGGCCACCTTCGATCCTGTGCGGGTGGTCGCCGGCGCGGCGACCACCCGTCGTCAAATCGGACCGATCCTGCGGTTCGCCGCGGCCGGCTTGGCTGCTGCCGCAGTGCTGGTCGCCGCCCTGGTGCTGACCGCCCAACCCACGGTCGCGCCGTCTACCGGCGGCGGATCGGCCCAGGCTGTCGCCGCCGACCAGTCGTTCCCCGCCGACTATCTGGTAGCCAGCGGCTGGCGACCGATAAGCGCGTTCGTTGTGCCCGGCGGGCCTTTCGCTTCAGTCGACGAGGCCGTGGCCGCCATGCGCACCTACTTCGCGGCGGCCGTGCGGCCGGTGAGCGAGGACGCGGTAACAATCACGGTGCCGTCAACAAGCGCGGCGACAAAGGATGTCCGAGTCTTCGTCCAGATCCTGGGCGGCACGAACGCGAAGCAGGCCGGCGACCAATTCCGCGTGTGGCTGCGTCGTTCGGGCGATGCCTGGCGCATCGACACCGCGGCCGAGGCCCAGATCTTCTGCCTCGCACCGCTCAGCACACGCGCCGCGGCGCACAGCGACGCCTATCCCGGAGGCGGCCTCTGCTACTGACCAAGGGCGCCGCCAAAATCCCCTGCTGTGCGGCCGCTATCGTGCTGTTAGCCGAGGGCCTGATAGAGCAGGGGATTCGGCCATTTACGCACGACTTCCACGCTCGGCGACCACAGCGTTACGTGGCCCTGACTTAAAAGTCCCCTGCTCTAACCACTGAGCTAACGGCCCGGGACATTATCGGTTGCCCGCAGCAACGGGCTTTCCTCGACACGCTCGCTCTCGAGAGCGCGCGGACCCGTTCACCGACCTTCGCGGCGCGACCAATGCGCGCGCTATGCCGGCCGCGGCCCCCCGCCGATGGTCGCAGCCACCTGCGTCGAGCCTGCGGACGGCACCATCGGGCGCCCGGAGCGGTCGCCGGGGGACTCAGCGCGAACCACCATCCGCACAATGCGGGTCGCGGGCGCTCGCGGGCGGAGGGCATGGGCGCGATGCGGCGGCCGATGTCGGGGCGACGCCCGCGCGCCCTGCCGCCGCGTCGGCGGCAATCGGGCGGACGATCCGGGTCAGGCGGGTTTGAGTGTCTCGAGCTGGGCGCGCGCCGCGTCCTTGTCGCTGAACCAGAGCGCGTTGAGCTCCGTGTAGGCGGTCCACTGGTCCGGGACGGCGTCCTCGGTGAAGATCGCGGTGACCGGGCATTCCGGCTCGCAGGCACCGCAGTCGATGCACTCGTCCGGATCGATGTACAGGATCCGGTCGACGCCCTCCTCGAAGTGGATGCAGTCGACCGGGCAGACGTCGACACAGGCCTTGTCCATGACGTCGACGCAGGGTTCGGCAATGACGTAGGTCACGTGAGCCTCCGAGCGGTGTGTGACAACGAGCGGCAGAGATGGATCTTCCGTCGCCACGCTATTCGCTGCAACCCGGAGTCCGAAGGGCCGAAACGACCGAAGCCGGCGGTCCGGCCGGCATGCGAGGTCGCTCGCAGGGACGGTCGACGCTGCCGGTTCCGCTGAGCCGGGGCGGGAAGGTCGAAGGGCCGCCCTCCGGGGGCGGCCCTTCGCGTGTCGGAAGCTGCGGAGCTAGGGTGCCAGCAGGATCCGGTCCTGTGGCCCCGGCGCGACAGGAGAGTTCGCCCCGAAGTAGGTCACGAGGGTGTCCAGGTCGACCATCCCCACCGTGTACGCGGTCTGCTCCTTGAGGACGGTGAAGCTGTCGCCGCCTCCCATCAGGAACGCGTTCCCGGCCACCGTGTACGTCGTGCCGGTATCGATGGGCGTTCCATTCAGCGACATGCTGACGATCTTCGACCCGACCGCGTTCGTCGGGTTCCACGTGAAGCTGAACCCGTGGCTGATCTGCAACGCCCTCACCTGGCCGGCAAGCGAGGTGTCGTATTGCTGCTCCAGGATCCGTTTCAGCTGGTCGCCGGTCAGCTGCTTGATCCACATGTCGTTCGCGAACGGCTCGACCGCGAACGCATCCCCGAAGGTCACCACGCATGGCGGCGTCTCGCCGAGGTCGCAGGTGAGATCGGTCCGGATTCCGCCGGGGTTCATGAGCGCGATCTGCGCCCCGAACGGTCCGGAGGTGGCGTCCAGCTGGGAGTCGGCGATGACGTCGCCCAGCGACTCCTCACCGGCGGCGTTCTGGGTCCGGGTCAGGTCGGCCGTGATGGTTCCGATCTGGGCGTTGTTCACGGCCGAGATCAGGTTGCTGTACGTCGCGACGATGGCGTCCTCGGCCGGGTTGGTCGGGACGGTGCGGGTCACGATCACGTTGTTGGCACTGGACTGGTAGACGTCACCGGTGGCGCGGTCGATCTTGAGCTCGACATCGGTGATGACGCGGCCGAACGAGCTGGCACTGGTCACGATCATGTCGTGGCCCTGGCTGTTCGGCAGCACGCAGTTGTACGGCTGGTGGGTGTGGCCCGAGAGGACCACGTCCACGCGGGAGTCCAGGCCCTGCACGATCGGCAGGATCTCCCCGGTCATGCCCGCGCAGTCATTCACGTAGCTGGGGCCGGTCTGGAAGCCGCCCTGGTGCACGAGGACCACGAAGGTCTGGATGTGGCGCTTGCCGGCCAGCATCTGCACGTACTTGTTGACGGTGGCTGCCTCCGGCAGGAAGTCGAGGCCCGCGGTCCCGGCGGGGGTGACGATGTCCGGAGTGCCCTGCAGCGTCAGGCCGATGAACGCGACCTTCACTCCGTCGACGTTTCGGATCGCGTATGCCGGGAAGAGGGTCTGGCCGGTGTCGTGCCAGACCACGTTCGCCGACAGGTAGTCGAAGCTGGCGCCGGTGAAGGTGTGATCCGGGCAGCTGTCGGGCGGCGTGCTGGTGGACGTGCGGCACCCACCGTTCTGCATCCGCATCAGCTCAGCCGGCCCCTCGTCGAACTCGTGGTTGCCCACCGAGGAGATGTCGACCCCGAGCGCGTTGAGTGCCTCGATGGCCGGTTCATCGTGGAAGTACCCGCTGATCAGCGGGCTGGCGCCGATGTTGTCACCTGCCGAGACGGTGATGCTGTTCGCGTGCCCGGCGCGAAGGTCATTGAGCCACGTGGCGAGGTACGTCACGCCGCCGGCATCCACCGTGGTGGTGCCACCGGAACCGTCCGGGACGTTGATGCGCCCACTCGAGCCGCCTGGCGGCAGGAGGTTGCCGTGGAAGTCGTTGATGCTGAGCAGCTGCAGGTCAACGGACCGATGCGCCAGGCCGTTGGCACTCCCGCCGGCAAGGGCCGACGCCGGGCCGCCCAGGGCGATGCTGATCGCGCCAAGGATGGCGAGCAAGGTGGCCAGCGTGCGGCGCCGGCCGTGAGCAATGGGCATTCCAACCCTCCTGTGGTCGTCTGCCTCCGATTTGGGCCGGGTCGCGGTTGTCGCGGGCTTGAGGCATGGCGGTCGCCGGGTCGCCCGGCCGTGAGGCGGTCCAGTCTAGTGGGGTGCGGTGGGGAAGGGCAGGCAAACAAGCCGGGCTGGTGACCATATGCAACGGACGTTTGTCCTGGGCCGTGCTAGGCTCCCGGACCATGCGTCGAATCCTTCTCTGGATGGCCCGCAACGCGTGGCTGAAGGAGCACCTGCCCCGCCTCCCGTTCGCGCGCCGCGCCGTTCGCCGCTTCATGCCGGGGGAGACCGTGGAGGCGGCGCTCGATGCTTCGGAGTCCTTCGCTCCCGACGGCATCGGCATCCTGTTCACCCGCCTTGGCGAGAACCTGGTGGACCTGGGTGAGGCGGAGGCCGTCGCGCGGCACTACCACGCGCTCCTCGACGAGATCGAGCGCAGGGGGCTCGACGGGGAGATCAGCGTCAAGCTCACGCAGCTCGGGCTCGACCTGGATCCGGCGGCCGCCGCGACGCACATGCGCTCACTCGCGGACCATGCGGGCCGGATTGGCGGCATCGCCTGGATCGACATGGAGGGGAGCGCGTACACGGAGGCCACTATCGCGATCTACGAGCGCGTGAAGGCAGAGCAGGCCGCCATCGGGATCTGCCTGCAGGCGTACCTGCGCCGGACGCCCAACGACGTCCACAGGCTGCTGTCCCTCAAGCCCGCGATCCGGATCGTGAAGGGCGCCTACGACGAGCCGAAGTCCCTGGCGTTCCGCACCCGCGCGGAGGTCGACACCGCGTACCAGTCGCTCGCGGTGCTCATGCTTCCCGCCGCGGCCGCCGGCGACCTGCGCCTGGGGCTGGGAACCCATGACGTGGAGCTCGTCGAGCGGGTCGCGGACTTCGCCCGCAGCGCCGGGATGCCCATCACCTGCTTCGAGGTCCAGATGCTGTACGGGATCCGGGCGGGCGAGCAGCGACGCCTGGCGCGGGCAGGCTTCGTGGTCCGCGACCTGATCGCCTACGGCGAGGCCTGGTACGCGTGGTACATGCGCCGCCTCGCGGAGCGCCCGGCGAACGTGATCTTCGCGCTCCGGCAGCTCATCGGCTGACGCAGGGTTCCCACCACCACCGCCGCAGACGAGACGGTCAGCCGGCGGGCGGCATCGGCGCCGGAGGACGTCGCCCGGGGGCCGGCCGCTGCACCAGTCCGGCTGCCGCGAGGATCGTGAAACCGCCGGCGGCCTGCATGGGACTGATGTCCTGCCCGAGGAGCACCGCAGCCAGGACCACGCCGCTCACCGGTTCGGCGAGCATGAGGACGGCGGTCCTCGTCGCTCCCAGCAACCGAACGCCGCGCAGCAGCCACACCTTGGCCGCGGCCGCGCCGAGGGCTCCGGCGATGCCGACCGCGACCCAGGCTGACGGGGACCCCACCCAGCCCAGAAGGTGGCCGGACGGCAGCTCCGTCACGACAGCCACGCCGCCCGCAAGCACCGCCCCCCCGCCGAGCATCAGCACCGTGACCTGCTCCGCGGGAACCCGGGTGAAGCTGGCGCGGGACAGGACCAGGTAGGACGCCTGGCAGGTTGCCGCGGCCAGGGCGAAGGCGATGCCCAGCGGCGCGAGCGTCGACCCTGCGACCTGGTTGGCCATCACGAGCGCGAGCCCGACGCCCGCCAGCAGCAGGCCGCAGCTCCGGAAGAGCGTGAATCGTTCCCGTCCCAGGGCCACGGATCCCGTGGCAACGAGGAGCGGATAGGTGAAGTAGATGGCGAGCACCATGGCGACGGCCATCCGGCCGTATGCCGCGAAGAGGACGAGGTTGAGGCAGGCGTTCGCGCCGATGGCGGCAGCCAGGATCAGCCGCTCACGAGCCGGCAGTCCGCGCAGGGGCACGAGCCGCTCCGGCCGTCGGGCGAGAATGGCAGCGAGCACCCCGGCGCCGACCAGGGCACGGACGGCAACGAAGGTCGACGAACCCATGCCGGCCCGGTAGGCGATTCCGGAGAGGCTGCCGAGCGTGGAGAACGCGAGAGCCGCGGCCAGGATGGCCGCCGCTCCGCCGATGTGGGCGGCCGCCGGCCGCGATCGCGCCGGCGCCAGGACCCGGACGAGCTGGGCAAGCGCCACGAGGGAAGTGTCACGGTTCGACGGCGGGAATCCCATGGCCATCCGGCATGGAGGTCAGGGCCCGTGCGGCCCGCGAGGACGGGACCGGCGGCTCAGGCCGGCCCGCGTCCCGGTTGGCGACCCGTGCGCCGCTCCAGGGCGATGGCATCACGAACGGCGCGAGCGGCGGCCGCGATGCCCTCGGGGAGGCGCAGGACCCCGGGCACCTGGACCTGCGCTGCGCGGGGACCTCCGAGGGCGAGGATGGTCTCGGGCCGCTCTCGCCGGAGCGCGGTCAGTGCGTGGGTCGCCGCTCGGACATCTCCGTCGATGACAGCGCCGGTCACCACAGCGCGCGCCGCCGTCCCGTCGACCGCAGCCTGCCACGACGCGGCCGGCACGCTCGCTCCCATGTAGATGGCGTCGAGACCGATGCGTCGAGCCGCCGTGGCGAACGCCAGCGCGGCGATCTCGTGGAGCGACCCTTCCGGCATCCCCACCAGGACGACGGCGCCGCCCGTCGACCGCCCGGCCGCATCGAAGGCCGCGCCAAGGCGACGCAGGACGGCGCTGCTCGCGGCATGCTCCGCGGCGACGCCCAGCTCGCCGCGTGACCATGCCTCGCCCACCGCGACCAGCGCCGGAAGCACGATCCGGTCCGTCGCCGTCTCGAAGGAGGTTGCCGCGTAGGCCTCGTCGAGGACGCGCCCGGCTCCGTCCGGATCAAGCTGCCGAGCCGCGTCGCCGAATCTGCGGACCCAGGTTTCGATTTCGGTCGAGTCCGCGACACCGCCGCGGGTGGCCGTATCGGGGGAGGCGGCGACGGTCACCATCGCCTCGGACGGGAGCCCGGCTACGTGAGCCGCCGCCTGGCGCGCGGCCCAGCCCGACTCGACGTGCGTCCGCACCGCGCGCAGCCGTGCGACGGCCTCGTCGTCGTACAGGCGATAGCCCGCCGGCGTGCGCTGCGGTGAGACCACGCCATAGCGGCGCTCCCACGCGCGGATCAGGGGGACGCTCACCCCGCTGCGCGCCGACGCCTCGCCAATTGTGTACATGGTCTGTACATGATAACAGCCAACAAACGCTTGACAACGGGACCGCCGGCCCGCTAAGGTCTCCCCTGACACTGTACAAACCCTAGACAACGGACCGTGACCCTATACGGTCAGGATCGGAGATCGAACCGTGCACCATGCCGCGCTCAGCGACGAGCTCCTCATCAAGCGCATCGCCGCCGGGGACGAGCTCTGCCTTGCCACCCTCCACGATCGGTACCGCCTCTTCGCCTACGCGCTTGCCGTGCGCGTCCTCGGGGACGGCGGCCGGGCCGAGGACGTGGTGCAGGACGCGTTCCTCACCGTCTGGCGGCGGGCCGGAACGTATGCCGCCGATCGGGGATCGGTGCGCACCTGGCTGGCGACCATCGTCCGCAACAGGGCCATCGACCTCGTCCGCTCACGACGGGAACGGATCGCTCGGCCGGATCGAGACGACGCGGAACGCCTTGCGGCCATGGCCGACACGGATCCGATGGTCGTCGAGGCGGTGGTGACCGCCATGGACCGCGACCTGGTGCGGGCCGCGGTGGACGGGCTTCCGGACGACCAGCGGCATGCCATCGGCCTGGCATTCTTCCGCGGTCTCAGCCACAGCGAGATCTCCGCGCAGACCGGCCTGCCGCTGGGCACGGTGAAGAGCCGGATCCGGCTTGGCATCCAGCGCCTGCGCGCCTCGCTGACGGGCGCGGGCCTCGGCTACGCCTGAACCCATGCCGCCGAGGGTCTTGGCCCTGGACGCTTGCGGAATCCGTGGTAGAGTCACCTCAGCGTCACCGAGATCGCGCCGATGCCGCGCAAGAACCACTGATCGAGGTATCGGCTCTCGAATGGCGTCCCGGCACCGAGATCCTGTTGCGCAGACGCGTGCCCGGTATCGGAATCCGCAGGCGAGGTCGCGCTGATGCGAATCCTCCTGGTCGGTGTCGGCACCGTGGGCGAGGCGATCGCCCGGATGGCCGCACAACGAGACTGGTGCGAGGCCATGGTCCTCGCCGACTATGCCGTCGATCGCGCCGAGAGCCTGGCGCGCGAGATCGGCGACCCCCAACGGTTCCCCATCGAGCAGATCGACGCGCGCGAGGCATCCAGCGTCGCCGATGTCGCCCGGCGCCACCGTGCCCACCTGGTCATGAACGCCGTCGATCCGCGCTTCGTGATGCCCATCTTCGATGGCTCGCTGGCGGCGGGTGCGAACTACATGGACATGGCCACCAGCCTTTCGCGGCCACATCCCGAAGACCCCTTCCATCGGCCCGGTCTGAAGCTCGGGGACGAGCAGTTTGCCCGGGACGCCGAATGGAAGGCGGCCGGACGGCTGGCCCTGCTCGGCATGGGCATGGATCCGGGCCTCACCGACGTGTTTGCCGCGTACGCCGCCAAGCACCTCTTCGACGAGATCGACGAGATCCACGTCCGCGACGGCGGCGACCTGCGGATCGAGGGCTATGCCTTCGCGCCGGTCTTCTCCATCTGGACGACGATCGAGGAATGCCTGAACCCACCGGTCGAGTGGCGCGGGGACCGGCACGACTGGATCACCACCGAGCCGTTCTCCGCTCCGGAGGCCTTCCCCTTCCCGGAGGGGATCGGCCCGGTCGAGTGCGTGAACGTGGAGCACGAGGAGGTGCTCCTCGTTCCGCGCTACCTGGACGCGAAGCGCGTGACCTTCAAGTACGCGCTGGGAAGCGACTTCATCGACAAGCTGCGGACCATCCACGCCCTGGGCATGGACCGCACCGACCCGGTCACGGTCAAGGGCGGCACGGTCAGCCCGCGCGATGTCCTGGCCGCGGTGACGCCGGATCCGGCCAAGGTCGGCGACCGGATGGTGGGCCGGGCCATCGTCGGCACCTGGGTCATCGGCCGCAAGGGCGGGAAGGCGCGGGAGGTCTACCTGTACCAGATGGCCGATGCCCGCGAGACCCTGCGGACCACGGGCTCGCAGGTCGTGGGCTGGCAGACCGGGTTCAACCCGGTGATCGCCATGGAGCTCCTCGCCACGGGCGCCTGGTCCGGGACCGGGGTGGTCGCGCCCGAGGCGTTCGACCCCGATCCCTACCTCGCCCTGCTCGACCGGCACGGGATCCACCATGCGATGGTCGAGATGGAGCCGGGAGCCCACCGCCCGACCTGAGCCGGCGGCCCATTTCGTACACTGGGGGCGTGGTCGCCGACACGCGCTTCGCACCAGGCCCGGCCGGCCCGATTGCCTACCGTCTCGACGGTGATGGCGACCGCTGGCTGCTGGTCGTCGGGGATCGTGCCGATCCCTACGGGGCACCGGGCGTGGCAGCCTACGACACCTTCGCCGGCACGCTGGCCGGCCGCGGATGGCACGTCCTCACCGTGCTCGACGGCCGAGGTCCGGGAGCGACGGCGACGGCGAGCGGGACCGACGAGCGAATCGGCGCCATCCGCTCCGTGGCGGAGGCGGCGGCAGTGGTGGGAGCCACGATCCTGGGCGTGGGCAGGGGGGCCGCTCCGGCTGCGCTGAGCGCGGCGGCCGCACCGGAATGGGCCGGGCGGCTCATCCTCTACGGATCGTTCGCCGGCGAGGCCCAGGGCGCCGACTGGGCGATTGAGCCGGCGACCGGGGCGTCGGACGCGCCGCCGGCCCTGCCGATGAAGGCGAAGGATCGCGACCAGCTCGCCGCGGAGCTGCGGGAGGCGAGCGAGTCGCTGCGGGTCGCGCGCGAGCTGTGGAACCGCTTCCGCCGGACCGACGCCGCGGGATCGGGCAAGCCCGGACCGCCCGCGAGGACGACCGCCGCCGGCGCTCTCTCCGGGCTGGCCAGCCTGATTCCCCGGGAGGGCCCCCTGGCAGGCCTGGGCGAGCTTGTGCGTCGTCCCGACCGCTGGGAGGGTGGCCTCGAGGAGCTGATGCGCCAGGTGAGCGAGCTCGAGGGTGGCGACGGACGGCACGCCGAGGATCTCCTGTCCCAGATCACACTGCCCGCCATCGTGGCCGAGACCTCCGGCGAGGGGGACTCCGCCGGGCTTGCCGTCGCTGCGCGCATCCACGGAGCGCGCCATCGCGCCCTCGGCTCGGAGCCGGACCTTCCCTGGGCCGTGCCGGGCCCCACTCCCGCGTTCCTCGCGTTGCTCGAAGAGGATCGCCCCCCGCCCGCGATCTCCTCGTCACAGTCGCCCGCCGGCTCGCGCATCCTCGCCACCCTGCTCTTCACCGACATCGTGGCGTCCACCGAGCGGCTGGCGCAGGTTGGCGATGCCGCCTGGCGCGAGCTGCTTGGGCGTCACCATGCCGTGGTGCGGGACGATCTCGCCCGATTCGGCGGGCGGGAGATCGACAACGCCGGCGACGGCTTCCTGGCGAGCTTCGCCACGCCCGCGCCGGCGATCGGCTGTGCCCTGGCGGCGATCAGCGAGCTCGCCGCCATCGGCCTTGCCATCCGCTGCGGGCTCCATACCGGGGAGTGCGAGCAGATCGGCGGCAAGCTGGGGGGCATCGCGGTCCACATCGGTGCCCGCATTGCCGCGAAGGCCGGTGCGGGCGAGATCCTCGTATCGGGCACGGTGCGGGACCTGGTCGCCGGATCCGGCATCGAGTTTGCAGACCGTGGGATGGCGGAGCTCAAGGGGCTGCCCGGCACGTGGCCGATCTATGCGGTGACCGGCACGGAAGGAGGCATGGCATGAACGTCGACGCGATGGTGAAGGGAACGCACGACGCCCTCAACGTAGGGCGCGTGTATGGCGACCCGGTGGAGCGCGATGGCATCACGATCATCCCCGTCGCGAAGGTCGGGGGAGGCGGTGGCGGGGGCAGCGGCGGAGACGAGGGGACTGGTGGCGGCGGTGGCGGGTTCGCCGTTTCGGCCCGCCCGGTGGGGGTCTACGTGATCCAGGACGGCGCCGTGCGCTGGGAGCCCGCGCTGGACCTGAACCGCATCATCCTGGGCGGGCAGGTCGTCGCGATCGTGCTCTTCCTTGCGCTGCGGGCGATCTTCAAGCGGAGGAAGTAGGACCGCGTCGGCTCGATTGTCGTTTGACCGATGCGGCGATCCCGCGTACATTCTCCGGGCGGGGTGGAGCAGCGGTAGCTCGTCGGGCTCATAACCCGAAGGTCGTCGGTTCGAATCCGTCCCCCGCAACCAACGACTCCCAGATCCGAAACCCGCCTCCCGCCAGGCGGGTTTCGTCTGTCCGGGGTCGCGTGGCGTCCGGTACAATGCCAGGCGGGCTGCGCATCGCGGCGCTCCCCGGGTCGACGCTCCGAGCGTGCGCCCGTTCCCGTGACCGTCCCCCGACAGGGATCCGCGCCCGGAGGGTTCTTCGCGCGACATGACCAGGAAGCTCCGCCCCTACGACGAGCCGCCCCGTCCGCGGCGGTCCCTGATCCCCAACGCCCCCGACAGCGCCGCAACGGTCTTTCTCGTCGTCTCCGTGCTGTGGCTCGTGGCCTCGGCGGGGATCGGTGCCCTGGCCGCCGGCCAGGCGCTGCTTCCCGACACGCTCAAGGCGTCGTTCAGCATCCCGCTCGGGTCGGGCATCACCATCGACGTGACGCGCGCGACGGTTCAGCCGGCGTTCTGGGATTCGCTCATCTACGGCTGGATCTCGAACGCCGCGTTTGCCGCGATCTTCTTCGTCACGCCCCGCGTGCTCGGCCGCCGGCTGATGAGCGATCCCCTCGCCATCCTCGGTGCCGGCGCGTGGAACGTCGCGGTCGCTGCCGGCGTCGCGCTCCTGTACGTGAAGGGCGCTTCGGGGAGCGCAAGCCTCTCCGAGTTCGGGCTGCCGGTCCAGGGCCTGGCGCTCCTGGGCCTGCTCGCCATCAACGGGGCATTCTGGGGAACCGTCGCGTCGGCGCGCAGCATCGGCTACGTTGGGGTCATCTACTTCGGCGTCGGCCTCCTTGCGCTCCTCGGCTGCCTGGCGCTTTCGGCGGTGCCGAACGTGGTGAGCCTGGGCGACACGAACGCCATGCTGCTGTGGGCCTTCACGGGCCGGGCGATCGCGACGCTCTGGGTGCTGGGTGCCGCGTTGGGGGCCCTGTACTACGTGATCCCGCGCGTCACCGGCAATCCGCTCTACTCGAGCGGGCTCGCGTACCTCGCCCTTGCCGGCTGGGTCGCCTTCGGTGGCCTCTCCGCGATCGGCGCCCTGGTCGATCCATCGGTCCCCTACGCCGTCACGTCCCTGGGCCAGGCCGGTACGCTCCTCCTCCTGGCACCAACGCTCCTGGCGGTTGCGAACCTGCTGGGCACCATGGGCGGCCGATGGACGCTCCTCTTCTCGTCAGGCCCCATCCCGCTCGCCGTGACCGGGCTCGTGTTCCTGACCGGTGCCGCGCTCCTCGAGAGCGTTGGCGCCCTCCGCAGCGTGCAGGGCCTCACGGCCGGCACCGACTGGGGGCAGGGCGTGATGGTCCTCGGGACGCTGGGCGGCGCGACCTTCGCGTTCTACGCCTTCGCCGAGCATGCCGCGCCCCGGCTCCTCCGTCGGGGGTGGAACGGCGGCTTCCTGACCGATGCCCAGCTGTGGGCCACGCTCCTCGGCGCCGCGGTGGGCGGCCTTTCGATGATCGGCGGCGGCATCATCCACGGCGCGCTCGTGGCCCAGGGCGCCACGGCGGACACGATCGACGCCACGCTGCTGCTCTTCCGCCTGGGGGCGGTTGGCGGGCTGGGGCTCGTGGCGCTGGCGGGGCTGGCCATGCTCACGAACCTCTTCCTTCTCTACACCAGCGGCCATCCCGCCGACTACGGGCTCCCCGGGTCCGATGTCAGCGCGGCCGCGGCGGGACACTGACCATATGACCGTTCGCACCCCCATCGAGACCCGACGCGGCCTTCCGGCCTGGGCGGTCGGCTTCACCGTCTTCGTTCTGCTGGTGGGTTTCGTCTACTTCGCCTCGAACGTGTCGGGGACGAACCCGCCCATTGCCGGCAATCCGTCCGCGTCTCCCGGATCCGGCGGCGGCGCGGCGGCAGCCATGGCGATCATCGACCAGGCCGGCTGCAAGAGCTGCCACGGTCCGGACCTGGCGGGCCAGGGGATCTTCCCGGATCTCCATGGCCTGCAGAACGGCCCGACGAAGGACAACCTGAAGCAGCTTGGCCAGGACCATCCGGACGACTGGATGAACATCTGGATCACCGGCACTGATCCGGCCGTCTCCGACGCCGCCATGCGGGGAGGCATGCCGGCCTTCGGCGGCCCGCCGTACAACCTGACCGCCGACCAGATCGCGACCGTGGTCGCGTACCTGAAGACCCTCAAGTGAGCGATCCGGCCGCCCCGGCGGCCGGATCCGGGAGCTCTGCGTCGGCCACCCCTGTTCCCGGGGATGCGAGTGCGCGCACGGTTCCCGTTCTGATCGGCGCAGCTGAGATGGCCGAGATCGATGCTGCGGCCCAGCGCCTTGGGATCACCGAGGACGCGCTCATGGAGAGCGCGGGAGCGGCCGTGACCGAGGTGGCGCTCGTCGAGCTGGCCCGCCTGGCCGAGACCGCCCGCGGGCCGGGTGGTCCCCTTGTGGACGCACCACTGGTTGCCGTGCTCTGCGGCCCGGGAAACAACGGTGGCGACGGGTTCGTCGTCGCCCGCCGTCTCGCGTCCACCGGGCAACGCGTGATCACGGTGCTCGTCGGGGATGCGTCGCGGGTCGGCGGCGCGCGCGGAGGCCATGCCGCGGCGGCCCACAACTGGACGGTCCTGCAGGCGATGGCGTCGGCCGGCAGCCTGGGCCTCTTCGTCGCGCCAACCCCGGAGCTGCTGCTCAAGCTTCGATCGCGCCTCTCCCCGGCGAGCCTGGTGATCGACGCGCTGCTGGGCAGCGGTGCCTCGGGGCCGCTGCGCGAGCCGATCTCGACGGCGGTCGACCTCGTGAACGCCATCCGCACCCACGCTCGCGCCGCCGGCCGTCCATGCGGCGTCCTCGCCATCGACACGCCCACTCGCGTCGACCTCACCGGCGGCGGACATTCGGCTCCCGTCGTCGCCGCGGACGTCACCGTGACGTTCCATCGCGCCAAGGCCGGGTTCGCGCTCGACCGTGAGGCACGCGGCCTGGCCGGTCGCTACTTCGTGGCACCCATCGGTATTCCCCTCGAGGCCGAGGACGGGATCATCCCGCCCGACGGGGCCTGGCCGCCCGCGCGGATCACGCAGGTCACCTGGGAGGAGCCCGTTCCCCGCGCGGGCGAAGGCTTCGTGCGCCCCGGCGGGGAGGTTCCCGCGGGGCCCGGCCTGCAGGAGTGACCGCGAACGGCAGCGGCGCCGGTCGCGGGACCGAGGAGGAACGCCGGCGGTCCTTCGATCGCGTGGCACGTGGCTATGCGGCCGCTCGACCGGGGTATCCGGCCGGCCTCCTCGACGCCATCGCCGCCACGGTCGCGCCGCCCGCGGAGGTCCTCGAGATCGGCCCCGGGCCGGGGACGCTCACCGTCGACCTCGCCCGGCGCGGTTACCGGATCCTCGCGGTCGAGCTGGGGCGCAACCTGGCCCGGGTCGCCCGGGAGCGGCTCGCGCCCTGGCCGGGCCAGCGGGTGGTGATCGCGGACTTCCATGCCTGGAGGCCGCGATCGGACGCCTTCGACCTCGTCGTCTCCGGCACCGCGTTCCACTGGATCGACCCGGCCGTTGGCCTGCCCAAGGCCTGGCGCGCCCTCCGCCCCGGCGGCTGGATCGCCCTGGCCTGGAACCACCCGGTCCGCGGACGGGGCGCCGCCGCCCGGTTCTGGGATGCGTCCGACGCCGTCTACCTGGCGTGGGCGCCCGAGCTGGTGCGGCCGATGTCGACGAGCGGCCCGCTGGCCGGTGCCAGGCGTCGCTACGCGGCGGACTGGCGCAGGGAGATCCGCGCTAGCGGGCTCTTCCATCCCGCCCGGCGATCAACCTGGCGCTGGCGGCAGGACCTCGACGCGAATGCCTACCTGGCCCTGCTGGACACCTACTCGGACCATGTCTCGCTCGGGACGGCGCGCCGCCGCTCCCTGTACGCGGGGCTCCGCCGGCTCATCGACGAGGACTTCGGCGGGCGCGTCTCGCGGGCCTACGCCTCGGTGCTGTACCTGGCGCAGGCCCGGACCGATCGTGCCGGATAGCCGTTGACCTCGGTCGTCATCGCTCGCATCCTCCGCCCGAGGAGGTGGTCGATGGACACCAACGAGGCAACGGTCCAGCGCTACGTGTTCGCGAGCCGCGATGAGGACTTCGAGCTGCTCGGAAGCCTGCGGCACCCGGACTGGCAGATGGCCTGGCCCCAGTCAGGCGAGCGCGTCCCGGATCATGCAGCGTACCTGGCCATGCGCACGGGTCGGCCGGAGGGGCTGCCTCGCATCGAGCCGCTGGGCATTGGCGGCTCGGGCGACTGCTGGTGGGGCGAGCAGGTGATCCAGTACGCCGATGGATCGCGTTGGCTGGGAATGAGCACCTTCGAGCTGCGCGACGGCCTGATCTGGCGCGAGCGGGTGTACTTCGCACAGCCGTTCAGCGCCCCGGCCTGGCGCTCGCAGTGGGTCGAGCTCGGCGAACCGTCGATCAGCTGACGCGACCGCGATTCAGGCGGACTTGCCCGAGCCGGGCTTTTCGAGGGGCACGCCCGCCGCGCACAGGTTGCAGATGTCGGGCATCCAGGAGGCGATCTCGATCCGGCCGAGCGCATGGAGCGGCAGATCCATGGGCAGCGGACCGGCGGATCGATCCACGATCACCGCGGCCGCCAGCGGTGTCGCCCCGGCGTCGGTGACCGCGTCGGCGGTCTCGACGAGTGAGGCGCCCGTGGTCAGGATGTCGTCGACGAGGACGACACGGTCATCCGCCGAAATCGGCCACCCGCGACGCAGCGCGCGCCCGGCCGGCAGCCCGGCGGGTCCGTTGACCGGCTCGGCGAAGATGCCTCGCACCTCGCGCCGCAGCCGCCCGGTGAGCTGGTGTGCGGTCTCGAAGGCGAGCAGGACGCCGCCGGTCGTCGGCCCCACCACCACCGTCGGCGCGTGCGGCGCCAGCGCCTCGGCGAGGCGCCTGCCGATCTCGGCCGCGTACGAGGGGTACTGGAGGACGAAGAACTTCTCGAGGTACCGCCCGGAGTGGCGCCCGCTCTTGAGGAGGAAGTGACCCTCGCGCAGTGCGCCGGAGCGGGCGAAGAGCTCCTCGATGCTCGCGGCGGCGAGCGCCCTTTTCGAGAGGCGGTCGCGGGCCATCGGCCTATTCGTACACCGCGCTGAAATCGACATGCGGGTAGCGCTCGTTCAGCGCATCGGTGACCCAGCCCAGCACATCGGCGGGATCGTAGAAGTCGGCCACCGCGCGCGCGTCCGTCACGGTCAGGCCGGCTCGATGGGCCTCCACCGAGTGCGCGGCGCCGGCCGGCAGGTCCGTGAGATCCAGGCTCGTCTCGAAGCGGCCGTCGGCACGGAGCACGAGGGTGTCCTCACCGTCTTCGAGGAGGAGCAGGTCGCCGGTCCGCGCGAGGACCTCCTCGGCGTTGGCCACGAACTCGCGAAGGGACTGCGCCTGCTGCGTGCTGATCTGGCCGCGGTACGCATCGGCCAGCTGCCAGAGCCGTTGCGCGGCGATGGTCTCCTGCTGCTGGGGGGGCAGCTCGCGCTGCCAGTCGGCCTCCTCCTCCTCGTCCCCAACCTGCTCGCCGTCGCCGGCTGATTCGTCTGCCTCGAGCTCGTCGGCGGGCAGCAGGTGCGTGGTGGGATCCTTCGCTGCCTCCATGATCCAGGAGAACACGTCGGCGGGGTTGTAGAGCTCGACGATCTCGCTGATCGCCTCGACCAGCTGCTCCTCGTCGTACCACTCGTTGTCGGCGGGATCCTGGTAGGTCAGGCGCGTGGTCCACGTCTCGTCGAGGGGTCGATAGACCAGGTAGTCCTGGTCGTCGTCGACCAGGACCATGGCGCCGACCTCGCGGAACCGATCACGGTTCGCATCCAGGAAGCGTCGGAGCTGTTCCGTCGCCTCGTAGAGGAAGTCGCGCCGCTCCAGCTCTGCCTCCTGGGCGAGCGCCCGGAGGGCGGTGATGCGCTCCGAGCTCATGGGTGGTACTCGAAGTCCGGGCCCATGCGCTCCCGGAGGAAGATCGTGTGCTTCTTGTCGAAGACCGACTCCGCGACGCGGTGGCCGAGGCCGCGGGTGCTCGGGTCCGCGTAGAGCCGGTCGAGCACGCCGTAGCTCGGGAGGTCCAGGATGATGACGTTGTCCCACTCGGACCCCTCCGTCACGTTGAACCACCCCAGGAACCGGACGCCGAACTCGGTCTCGTAGCGCCGCGCGCTACGAGGGAAGAAGTGGCGCATCCCGCGCTTGAAGAGAGTGTCCCGACCCTTGCGAACGTTGAAGAAGGTCACCATCAACGGCATCAGCCAGGATCCTCGTGGTCGGTCAGGGACGGCGGCTCCGCGTCCGCCGGGGCCGATGGCGCCGTCTCCGCGGTGCTGATCACCATGGGCGCCTTCGCCACGCCGATCGTACGGCCGCGACCCTTGCGTCGGTCGGCGAAGAAGACGCGGAGCAGAAAGACGGCGGTCATGCTGACGAGGAAGAGGAGGACCAGGTCAGCGACCATGAGGACGCCCAGCAGCCAGACGGGCCAGCTCAGGGTGAAGACGCCAATCGGGATCAGGAAGAGGATGACCGCGAAGAGCGTGGCGAGGACCGCGAACTCCGTGAAGCTCGGTCCTTCGTTCGGGTCCAGTTCCTCGTTGTAGCGGATCGACATGCGGCTCCCGTGATCGATGGTCACTCGGCGCCCGCGATGGTCCCATATCCGGCCATCGGGTGCACGCCCGCCGGCGCCCGCGTCAGGTGTCGGTTGGCGACGGCGACGGTCCGAGTGCGTCCCACGTGATCCGGCCCCCGGCGATGGTCAGGCGGACCACGCCGGGCAGCTCGCGCCCCAGGAGCGGCGTGTTCGACGAGCTCGAGGCGAGGGCATCGGCCTCGACGCGCCAGCGCCCCGCGGGGTCGAAGACGGCCAGCTCTGCGCGGTCGCCGGGCTCGAGCCCGCGATCCTCCCCGATGAGGGCAGCCGGCCGGGTCGAGAGGGCGGCGATGAGCTGGGTCAGCGACAGGCGGCCGGCCTCGACGGCGGCGATGCCCAGCGAGAGCGCCAGCTCCAGACCGATCAGCCCGGGGGCGGCGTCACCCAGCTCAACGACGGTCCGCTGCGGCGGGTGGGGAGCGTGGTCGGTGGCGATGGCGTCAACGGTTCCATCCGCCACGCCCGCCAGGAGCGCCAGCGCGTCGCTCCGGGTGGTGAGCGGTGGATTCACCCGGCAGGTCCCGTCGTAGGCGCGGGCGGGGTCCAGCAGGGCCCCGAACGGATCCGCGACGAGCGCACTCGGCGCCTCCCAGGAGAATGACCGATCGCCGGCCACCCAGGCGTCCGTCATCGCGAGGTGGTGCGGAGTGACGTCGCAGGTCACGCGGACGCCGCGCGCCTTCGCCGCGCGGACGGCCTCGAGCGCAGCGGCGGTGGCGAGATGGGTGAGGTGGAGGCGCCCGCCGGTCTCCTCGGCCAGGGCCAGGTCGCGCTGCACGATGGTGAGCTCCGCGCTGGCCGGCCAGCCGGGCAGACCAAGCCGCGTGGCGAGCGGGCCGGCGCGCATGACGCTCCCAGCCGCCAGGGACGGATCCTCGGGATGCTCGATCAGCGGCAGGCCCAGGGGGCCCAACGCGGCGAGCGCGGCGCGAGCCAGGCGTGCCGTGGGGACCGCTGCCCCGTCGTCGGAGAATCCCACCACGCCAAGCGCGGCAAGCGCTCCGGCGTCGGTCAGCGCCTCGCCGGCGCGACCGCGCGTCACCGCGGCCACCACCCGGACCCGGCAGGCAGCACCGGCTGCGCGCTGCTGGACCCAGGCGACCCGTGCCTCCTCGTCCAGCGGCGGCTCGGTGTTCGGCATCGCGCAGATCGTGGTGTAGCCGCCATGCGCGGCTGCGCGGGCGCCGCTCTCGATCGTCTCCGCGCCCTCGCCGCCGGGCTCTCGCAGGTGCGCGTGCAGGTCGCACAGGCCCGGGACCGCCACCAGGCCGGACGCGTCCAGGCGTGGCGTGCCGTCGGGTACCAGCGATTCCTGGACGATCCGCCCCTCGACGATGGCGAGGTTTCGGATCTCGTCGGTCCCGGCTCCCGGGTCCACGACCCGCACGCCGACGAGCACCAGGCTCGCCGGCGCATCGGCCAGGCTGCCGAACCGCCCGCGGATCGCGGGATGCACCGTCATGGCAGTCATGCCTCGAGCAGCGAGAGGACGGCCATGCGCACGGCAACGCCGTTGGCGACCTGGCGGCCGATGAGGCTGCGATCGCAGGCTGCCAGCGCGGCGGTCAGCTCCACGCCCTCGTTCGTGGGTCCCGGGTGGAGGAGCGGCGCTCCGGGGGCGGCGAGCCGCATCCGCTCCTCGGTGAGGCCCCAGGTGGCGGTGTACTGGCGCAGGGAGCTGACGCCGCCGCCCGCGGCCCGCTCCAGCTGGACCCGGAGGGTCATCACCGCATCGGCTCCGTCGAGCGCCTCGACCAGGCTGGTCGCGACGCGGACACCGGGCCAGGCGGCAAAGCCGGACACCCAGGCCGGTGGCCCGCCCAGCGTGATGCTGGCACCCAGCCGGACCAGCGCGTGAAGGTTCGAACGGGCGACGCGCGAGTGTGCGATGTCGCCCACGATCGCGATCCGTCTCCCGTCCAGCGACCCGCCCAGCGCATCGCGCAGGGTGAGCGCGTCGAGGAGGGCCTGGGTCGGGTGGGCGTGCAGCCCGTCACCGGCGTTGAGGATCCGCAGCCCGGTCGTCCGCGCGGCGAGGTACGGCGCCCCCGAGGCGCCGTGGCGGAGCACCAGCGTGCGCACCCCGGTGCGCTCGAGGGTCCGCAGCGTGTCGGCGAGCGACTCGCCCTTCGAAACGCTGCTCCCCGAGACGGAGAGGTCCACGACCAGGGCGCCCAGCTCCCGTGCGGCGAGCTCGAAGCTGACGCGGGTGCGGGTCGAGGCCTCGTAGAAGGCCAGTCCCACGGTATGGCCGGCCAGCACCTGGCGGCCACCCAGCGCCCCCACCGCGCGAAGGTCGCGCAGCTCCGCGGCGAGGTCCAGGCAGGCCTCGAGCTCTGCGCGCGAGAGCTCGTCGACGTCGAGCAGATGACGGTGGGTCCAGGTCCGCGGCCCGACCAGCGCCGGAGCCGGGACCGGCGCCGCGGCCGGCAGGGGGACTGGCCGGTGGGGGGCCGGGGTCACGTTCACGCCTATGGGCACGGTCATGGGTCGTTCCTCCGCGCGATGACGACCTCGTCGCCGCCATCGGTCTCGTCCAGGCGGACCTCGACGTTCTCGTCGAGGCTCGTCGGCAGGTTCTTCCCGACGTGGTCGGGTCGGATCGGCAGCTCGCGGTGACCGCGATCCACGACAACCGCCAGTCGGACGGCCCGCGGCCGCCCGTGGTCGGTGATGGCATCCAGGGCAGCCCGGACGGTGCGCCCCGTGAACAGGACGTCGTCCACGAGGACGACGGTGCGGCCGGAGACCTCCGGCATCGCATCCGAGCGCTTGACGATGGGCGCATGGGCGATCCGGGTCAGGTCGTCGCGGTAGTACGTGATGTCGAGGGAGCCGACCGGGACCGCGCAGCCTTCGTGCTCGGCGATCAGCCGGGCGAGGCGCTGGGCCAGGGGGACGCCGCGACTGCGGACGCCCACCAGGACCAGGTCGTCGGTGCCGCCGTTGCGCTCCACGATCTCGTGGGCGATGCGGACGAGCGCGCGGCGAAGGTCGTCGGCGTCGAGGACCTGGCGTTGGGTCATGCCGGATACGACGACGCCATCGGTCATCCGAGGCCGATGGCGTGTGCTGGTCGGGTTCGAGTGTTCACGTGCGCTCCTTGGCGGCCTCGCAGGACCGCGTTAAAGGTCGCGCGCAGTATAGACCGATGCCGCCCGCGTCTGCCACGCCCAGCCGCGACGTTCGCGCCCGGGCTCGCCTTACGGTCCGGCGTGGATCGGGACGACGATCCCGGGGCCGGACCACGGTGGCGTCGCGCCACCACCGCCGCTGCCCACGTCGGTCGGGGAGCCGCTGCCGGCGGGCACCACGCGCAGGTAGCTCTGCGGTGCCACGAGGTCGCCGGGCAGGGGGACGGCGAGGGTGACGATGACCTGACCTCCGTCGGGCGCCAGGCTCACGTCGTTGACCGTCATGTCGCCCTGCCCGCTCGCCAGGTCGCCAACGGCAACGGCCGAGGCCTGTGACAGGTGGCCGTCAGAGGCATGCCCCACGTAGACAGCGTATCCGTCAGGGTAGTTGGCACCCTGCGGGGTTCCGGTCCAGATGCCGTCCCAGAAGGCGATCGTGTCGGAGTCGTCCGCCCATGTCAGCTCGCCGGAGCTGAACGCGTCTCCACCGGGCGGTATCGACAGGTCGCTGAACAGGAACTGGCCGTCCCAGGCGCCGTTGGCCGGTGCCTGGGTGTACGCGGCCAGCTGGGGCATGCCACCCTTGGCGAACACCCAGCCGCTGCTCCCGTCGGCCATCATGGTGCCGCTCCAGAACAGGACGTGGGCGCCGTCCGGAGAGACGAGCGGCGCAAAGCCGGACACCGTCGTCGCCTCTCCGGCGAGTGGATCGTCCGCGGGGATGCCGCCCTCCACCGGGAACTGGGCGAGCTGGCTCACCGGGTCGGCCTCGCCAAGGCTCACCCACAGCTGCTCGTTGTCGCCGGGGCCGACCGGGGTCCAGCTGGCGAAGTACGCGTTTCCCTGCCGGGTGAGCTGCGCGGAACGATCCGAGACGCGGTCGTAGAGCCAGACGTCGGAGGTGCTGCCCTGGTCCGATTCGGGAGCCAGCGTGAAGGCCAGGTACCGGCCGTCGGGCGACCAGGCGATCCGCTTCCCGAACGTGAGCGGAAGCGTTTCCCCGAGCTGCTGAACGCTGCCGTCCGAGAGGTTCGCGACGAAGATCCGCCACGTGCCCTTGAGCCCGGGGTTGTCGGCAAACGCGAGGAGCTCGCCGTCCGGCGAGAGTGCGGCACGCTCGATCCGCCCGTACAGCGAGCCCTGCGGAGCTGCGATGCCCACCTTCTCGCCGCTCTGGTTGTCGATGACGGCGAGCCGCAGTCCGTCGTACGGGCCGGTCACCTGCAGAAAGACGAGGTCCCCGGCCTGCATGCCCAACGGGATGGGCGCAGCGGTGCCGGAGGCGGTCGGCGTCGCCCCGGTGGACGCGCTCGGGGAGGAGGTTGGCATCGCGCTGGGCGTGGGACTGGCGGTGGCCTGGCCGACGTTCTGGTTGTTCGTCTGGTTCACGACGAACAGGACGAGGAGCGCGGCGGCGGCCACGGTCGCCAGCGAGGCGGCGGCGGCGAGGAACGTGCCCGGTCGTCGCCACCAGGGCACGGCGAAGCGGGCGCTCTCGATCCCGGCGCCGACCCGGGCGCCCAGGTCGCGAGGCGCCTGCGGCTGGGCCATCCCGGCCAGGAGCTGGCGCTGCTCGCGGAAGGCCGCCAGCGTGGCGCGGCAGTGCTCGCAGCCGGCGAGGTGCGCCTCGAGCTGGCGGCGCTCGACATCGGTCAGGTCGTCGGTGACGGACGCGCTGATCAGCTCATCGGGATGGTTCGCGAACGGGCTCATGCGCCGATTCCTTCCTTGGCGAGCTCGGTCCGCATCTCGCCGCGGGCGCGGCAGAGGAGCGTTCGGGTCGCTGCGTAGCTGATGCCCATGACCTCGCCGATCTGCTGCGCGCTCATGTCCTCGATGTCCGAGAGGATCAGGCACTGCCGGTGGTTGGGGCGAAGCCGTCCCAGCGCGCGCTGGATGCGCTCGTCCATGGCCGCCGCGATCACCTGCTCCTCCGGGCCGGGCCCGCGATCCGGTCGATCGTGGCCGGGCTCATTCGGGTCCATGCGCGTGACGAAGCGCCGGCGGCGCATCTCGTCGATCGCGGTGTTGGTCGCGATCCGGTAGATCCAGGCGCGGGTCGAGGTTTCATCGGTCAGGGTGTCCAGCTTGCGGTAGGCCTTGA
The DNA here is from genome assembly GCA_963805305.1 of uncultured Chloroflexia bacterium. Taxonomy (GTDB): domain Bacteria; phylum Chloroflexota; class Limnocylindria; order QHBO01; family QHBO01; genus CAVXEH01. The sequence continues at coordinate 497,963 of CAWDTM010000003.1, read as the reverse complement.
TGAACGTGTCCTGCGTGATGTCGGCGGCGCGGTCGGCGTCACCCACCATCCGCAGGACGTAGATGTAGATGGGCTGCGAGTGCTCCGCGAAGAGCCGCTCGAAGCCGACGTCGGGCGAAGGGCTCGTGGTCCGCGTGCTCATCGGATCCCCCACGAAATGCCGGGGAACGGCAACCGACTGCACTCGATCCTCCAGGCCGTGCGATGGTTCCACGTGCCGGTTGAACGAATGGGGGCTGGCATCTGTTACAGGCTACCCGTCGTCAGGCGAGCTCCGCGAGATGCCGTCGGAGGACCTCCGCCGCGTACTCGGGTGCGGCGGGGTTCACCGCGAGCGCCGTCGCGCGCTCCAGGCCGGCGATCACCCGCAGGCGCGGATGCAGCTCCCAATGCCAGTGGAACGTCTGGTCCAGGCGCTCGCCGGACGGCGCGGTGTGCAGGAAGAGGTTGTATGGAGGGTCGCCCAGCGCGTCCAGGGCGGTGAGCGCCCGCTGGAGCGTGGCGCGGCAGGCCACCAGCGCATCGTCGTCGATGGCGGTGAACGCCGCACTGTGCTCGCGGGGGACGATCATCAGCTCGAAGGCGGACCGGGCCGCGGCCGGGGCAAAGACCACGAAGGCCTCATCGGCGAAGACGAGCCGCTCGCCCGCCTCCTCCTCCGCCCGGGCGAGCCCGCACCAGACGCAGGTGCGCCGGCTGATCACATGGCGGGCGCCGCCGCCGATCTCCTCCGCGATCCAGTGCGGGATCTGCGGAATGGCGTAGAGCTCCATGTTCAGGTGCTGGCTGCGCGACCCCGCCTGGCGCCCGTAGCTCTGCACGGCCTGGACGTAGAGCGGCTCGTCCTCGCCGCGTGGCTGCTCCCCGATCTCGCGCATCGCGTCCCGCGTCGCGCGCAGGAGGTTCAGGGCCAGCTGGGGCCGAGCATCCGCGTACCGCTCGTGGTGGTCGCGGGGGCCCACCAGGATCTCCCACGATCCCGAGCTGGCCTCGACCTCCGACATTGCCATCTGGGCGGCGCGGTCCTTCGTCGCATCGATGCGGTGGAAGGCATCCCGACGCAGCGTCACGCGCCGCACCCGGTCGTCGTCCTCGTCGGGCGCCTCGTCGCAGTGGCGGCAGTGGCTGCCCTCGACGGGCAGGGCCTGGACGGCGAACGAGCTGTGCTCGAACGACCGGTCGGTGACGACCGCCGACCACCAGCCGGTGACCGGGTCGCGACGCAGCTCGAACACGATGGCATCGTACCCGATGGCGATGCCGTTCCCAGCGCTACAGGACCTCGCGCAGCTGCTCCGCCAGGGTGAAGGGGTCCGCGCTGACCACCGACGCCACGAAGAGCTCCATGGAGCCGATGTCGGAGCTGCGCACGCCGGGGCTTCCCCGGTCGACCACGTGGACCATGGGGCCGATGTCATCCCAGCCGTCCCCTGGCGCGCGCCCGAAGAGCGGCGGAATGTGCAGCACCAGGTTGAAGGCCCGCACGCCCAGGTGGTCGCGGTAGGCGACCAGCGTCTCGCCGACGACACCCGAAAACGCCTCGTCGCGCTCGTCCATCCCGGGCGGGCCCACGACGAGCAGCTCGCGCTCCTTCACCGGGTTGAGGGCGGCGACAACGCTCACGGGGCCACGGTCGACGACCAGGCCCAGATCGCGGTGCGCGGCGACGAGGTCGGCCGGGTAGGCGCCGCCCGTGGCAGAGCGGTAGTCGGCGGCGTCGCGGCGCAGGCGCATGACGCGCGGGTAATGACCGTGGCCCAGGAGCACCTGCGCGTGGGCATGGCGGATCGAGGCGCCGGCGCGCCAGCCGCAGTTCCAGGTAAGGAGGTACGCGGTTGCCTGCGCATCGTCCGCCCGTGCCTGCTCAGCCCATCGCCGTCCCACGTCGAACAGGTCCACCACCGTCGCCCGGTCGAAGGCCAGGGGGTCGTGATGGTCGAACACGATCACGCCGTGGTGGGCGTCATATTTCGCCGCGTTGGCGCCGGTGATCGCGTGAGCGCCGCGCACGCGACCCCACTCCGCCTCCGGCGTCTGCTGCAGCGGGTCGCAGAAGGGGTCGGCCCCTGCGACGTCGTCCTCCGCGTCGTCCTCCGCCACTTCCATCGGTCTGCGGGCCCGCAGGCTGGAGAAGAGCGTTCCATCCAGCGACCAGCGGTTCACCACCCGCACGATCGTCTGGCGGCGGACCGCATCGACGGAACCGAAGTGCCGTTCGAGCCAGGCGTCCATGGCGGCCGGCGGCTCGGTGGTTCCCGTGCTGCGCTGGATCTCGAAGAGGCGCTCGACGCGATCCCGTGCTCCCGGATCCAGGGCTTCCACGATCTCGGGCAGCCCGGTGATGCCCGTCGAGCCGTTGCGGACCGTCGCGCGACCGACCCTCATGCCTCCGTGCGGCCGCGCAGGGCCAGCCACTCCGCGCGAAGCTGGGACATGCGGTGCACGTCCTCGAACCGGCCATCGACGAAGTGCGCGCGTCGTTGCGTCCCCTCCAGAACGAAACCCGCTCGCTCGTAGCTGCGGCGCGCCCGCGCGTTGGGCGCGTACACGTCGAGGTAGATCCGCTCCAGGCGGAGGTCACCGAAGCCGAAGTCGCAGATGGCGCGCAGCGCGTCGGTCCCGTGGCCGTGGCCCCGGTCGGACTCATCGCCGATGGCGATGCCGAACGCCGCGCTGCCGGCCTCGTGGTCGAGCTGGTGCAACCCGGCGGTGCCGATGGCGCGACCATCGGCCTGCAGGCAGATCACGTAGTGGAAGTCCCGCTTTCCCTGTCGCTCGAGCATTCCCTCGAACCAGCGATCTTCGGCGGCGTGGCTCATGGGCCCCACCATCCCGAGGTAGCGGATCGTGTCGGCGTCGTTGAACCAGCGCACGAACATGTCGAGGTCCGCCCGCTCCGCGGGTCGCAGGTAGACCTGCTCGCCGCGGATGACCGGGTTCGCGGGCGCCGGTGTCGCAGCCGCCGGTGCGGGTGCCGTCTCGCTCATGCTGGCCTCGATGGGGTAGGCTCGACGCTCCGACCGCGCCGATCGGCCGGGCCGCCTTGACGCGGCCCGCACACGCAGGATAGCAAGGAGGCCGCACCCGTCATGGCAGCCGTTCGCACCGCCACCGTCACCTGGAAGGGCAGCTTGGCCGACGGGAGCGGCACCGCCAGCGCCGGCTCATCGGACACCTTCCTGGATCTGCCCGTCAGCTGGGCCTCGCGGACCGAGGCGCCGGACGGCCGCACCTCACCGGAGGAGCTGCTAGCCGCCGCCCATGCCAGCTGCTTCGCCATGGCGCTCTCCGGAGGGCTCGGCCGCGCCGGCACGCCGCCGGATCATCTCCACGTCGAGGCCCAGGTGACCTTCGACAAGCGGGAAGCCGGCTGGAGCGTCATCTCCTCGGCGCTCACCGTGCTCGGCCACGTTCCGGGCGCCACCCGCGAGTCGTTCGCGGAGGCCGCGGAGGCGGCGAAGGACGGCTGTCCCATCTCGCGCGCCCTGGCTGGCAACGTTGCGCTCAGCGTGGATGCCACCCTCGAGGAGGAGCACGAGCACTGACCGACAGGTGAGTCGGGCGGGCTAGCGGACGGCCTCGAGGATCTCGGGCAGGAGCCCGGGGTACCCCTCGAGGAACTCGAGGCGCTCGCGCTTGTAGCGCGAGACCCACGCGGCATAGTCGTTCGTGCGGCCGGTGCGCTCATACAGGCGCCGCGGCTGGAGCAGCTCGGGGTCGTCGATTCCCGGCACGGCGGTGGCCACCTCGTATCCAAAGTCCGGGTCGCGCTCCCAGCTGATGGTGTCCTCGGCGATGGCCTTGACGACGGCGCCGGAGTCCTCGATCTGGATCTTCTTCGACGCGGACTCGTCGTCCGTCCCGCCGACACGGCCGGTGTTGAGCAGGAACACCTCGAAGCTGCTGCTCCCCATCAGCTCAAGGAACCGGTTCGCCTGCTGTTCGTCGCGGTACGGGTAGAACGGGTTCGTGCCCGGCACGCGCAGGGCCTTGCCCTCCTCCGCCTTGCCGCCCGCGGAGGTGCCCTGCGTCTCACCCAGCATGAAGTAGGCCGCGGCCTGCTCCCGGGTCAGGCGTGCGACCGTCGGGATGATGTTGTCGTTGCGGTTCAGGATTAGCATCCGGCTGACCGGGCCAACCTCGCGCGGATCGCGCCAGATGCCGAGCAGGGACATGGGGAACGTGGCGCGGCCGTTCTTCGTGTAGCTGGTGTCGAAGAAGTCGACGGGGCCGCCATCGGTCTCCTGGCTGACATTTTCCAGGTAGGCATCCGGACTGATGACGGCGCGGTGGATGGCCGGCTCGTGCTTCGGATCGAGGCCGAACGTCTTGGCGAAGCAGCCATTCTCCGTGCCCACCACCTTCCCCGCCGGGAAGAGGCCGATGAAGTCGTCCTGGACCGGCTGGCTCTCGTTCTGCCGGGTGAAGGTGGTTGTCGTCTTCCCGGTTCCCGACAGGCCCATGATCAGGAGGACCTGCTCGCCGCGGTCGGTTGGCACCACCTTGCAGCCAGCATGCATGGCCAGGCCGCCCGCTGCATAGACCAGCGCGTTCCACATCCGCAGGCCGCCCTTCTTCGACTCGCCGAAGTAGTCGGAGTTGCAGACCCGGGTGACGCCGGCCTCGAGGTCGACGGTGATGACCCGATCGTCGGGGAAGCCGGGCACCGGGAGGTTCGGCGTGTAGACGACCACCAGCTGCGGATCCCAGTCGTGGGCCGGTGCGTCGGCGGGAAAGAAGAGCTGACGCTGCATGCCGGCGATGTTCGCGTTCGCGGCCTCGATGTAGAGGCGAGCGCGTGACCGGTGCTCCGAATCGTTGCCGATGTAGCCGTCGATGACGACCATCGCCTGCCCCGCGATGTAGTCCGCCTGCGCCTTCGCAACGCGTTGGGCCTCCGCGCGGCTGATGGCCTGGCCGGTCGTGATCGTCGAATCGTCCGTGACGAGGTACGTGGAGCCCACGGATCGGCTCGTGACCCGGGTCTGAACGTTGAAGTTGCCGAAGCTCGTCCTGCGCGCCTGGGGCATGCGGGAGGTGAGCTCCTGCAGCTGGGCCGCGGTCGGGTTGTAGCGGACCGAACGGGCCGCGGGGAGGCGCGTTCCTCCGGGACCCATGGGGCTCCGCGATGCGGGCGAGTCGGCAAGCATGCTCATGGTCGGGATCGATTCCTCCTGCTCGGATAGCTGGCGTTGGACGCGACGCGGTTCCGGCAGGCGTCGCGGTCCGCGAATCGGCTCGAGAACGGTGGCACCGGCCATCGTAGCAAGTCGGGTGCCGGTTGAAACCTTTGTGGCGTTGCGGGCCTCGTACGGGTGATGGCGGCCCGCTGCCCGTCGTCACCATCCGAGGAGCATGAGGTACCCGATGAGCGATTTCCGAGTACGAGCCGCGCGCGGTCTCGCGGCCGCCGCGGTTTCGGTGCTGGTCGTGGCCGGCGGCGCGCTGGCCGTGTCCGGCGGCGCTGAGACACCACGGGCCGATGGCGGCGCGTCGCCGGGCGCCGTGGCATCGATGTCCGCGACCTCCGCGACCTCCGCGACCTCCGCGACCTCCGCGACGACCGAGGCGTTGGAGTCCGCGGAGCCATCCGCAAGTCCGGAGGGCGCGCAGGCCGACGAGTCGCGCTCGCCGGAGCCGAGCGAGTCCGCGGAGCCTGCCGAGGCGAGCGAAGCGCCCCATGCATCGAAGAGCATCGAGCCCAGCAGGACCCCCGAGCCCACGGAGTCGACGGAGCCGAGCGAACGGGGCGATGCGACCCGGTCACCCGAAGGAAGCAGCCCGCCCCAGCCCAGCGGCTCGCCGGACGACCAGAGCGGTGGCTCGGGACACGGCGGGGATGGAGGCAGCGACGGCTGAAGCATTTTCGATCCACACGCTGAGCGCGTGGCAGGTGTCGCATGGCACGATCCCGGTGTGGACGATCGGGCAATCGTGCAGGCGGTCCTCACCGGTGACCGTGACGCGTTCCGGCTCCTCGTGGAGCGGGAGCAGGGCACGGTCTACCGGGCCTGCCTGCGCATCCTGGGAAGGCCGCACGATGCGGAAGACGTTGCGCAGGAGAGCTTCGTGATCGCCTACCGATCGCTCGCCGGATTCCGTGGGGACGGACCGCTGGCCGGCTGGCTCGTGCGCATCGCCACGCGGCAGTCCTATCGGCGGCTCGGCCAGCGGCGGCCGACCACGCCCATCGACGACGTCGCCGAGCTGCCGCTCCAGGCTCCCGGCGCGGATCCCGTCGCGGCGCTGCTCGCCGGCGAGCGCGAGCGGAACGTCCGGCTCGCGGTGGCGGCCCTGCCCGACCCCTACCGCGAGACCGTAGCCCTGCGCTTCTTCGGAGAGCTCTCGCTCGACGAGATCGCGACGACGACGCACCGCCCGGTGAACACCGTCAAGACGCACCTGCGCCGGGGCCTGGAACGCCTCCGGCGAGGGATGGGTACGGAGCCGCGCGCATGACCGACCGCCGGGATCCGCGGTTCCCCGACCTGTCCTCGGATCTCGAGGACGTGACGCAGGAGCTGGTCCGCTACGCGGACGTAACCGACGAGTCCGCCCCGGGCGGCTTCGCCGATCGGGTGATGGCTGCCATTGGCGCCGAGCCTGCGCCGGGGCGCCGGCCGGGACCGCTGGGCCTCGTTGGCGCGTGGCTCGCGCCGCTCTCCGGTCCCGTTCGTCGCTCGCTGCGGATGGCGGCCGTCGCCGTGGTCGTGGTCCTTGCCGTGGGCGGAGCCCTCGTGGGCGGTGAGCTGAGCGGCCTCCTCCGCCAGGGCCCCCCGCAGGCGGGGAGCTCCGGTTCACCGACCGTGTCGCCAACGGTGAGCGCCAGCCCATCGGCCTCGCCGACGCCCCTGCCGAGCCTGCAGCCGACCCCGACCCCCGAGCCGAGCATCGACGCCACGGACCAGCCGTCCACGGGATCGGTCGAGACGTTGCAGCCTTCATCGCGCACTCCGCGTCCCACCGCATCCGAGGACGGTGCCGGAAGGGAGACGCCCCAGCCCACGGAGACACCGCAGGCCACCTCGAGCTCCGGCGACCACTGAGCCGACGACCCGCCTGACGTCCGCGTTCCCCTGGACCCGGTGCCGCCGCACACCACCCATTGGTCCCGGGTTGACCCACGGGCGCTCACCGGAGCGCTATTGTTCCGGCCACGCCGAGCCGAGCCGGCGCTGTCGATACCGTGGGTCTACACCGATGGGAGCCTGACCAGCCATGCGATCCGCGACACGCGTCCTCCTGTCCCTAGCTGCCGCCCTGGCGCTCGTCGTCTCGACCGTCGGCGCCGCTTCGGCCGCGCCGCCGCCAGGCGCCAGCGCCCTCTCCGGCGCGGAGGTGATGGGGATCCTCCATGGCGCCCGCGGCGACCATGGCAGGCCCAAGCCACCTCCGAAGAACAACAACCTCTCGAGCGGTGGCGGCCCTGTCGAGACGACGCCGGTGGTCTACATCAGCTGGTGGGGCCCGGAATGGGCCTCGGGCTTCTCGACCGGCGGCTACACCAGCGCCCAGGCGCAGACGTATACCGCCGGCTTCTTCACCGGTGTCGGCGGCACCTCCTGGAACAACGTCGTGACCCAGTACTGCCAGGGCGTCCCGACCGGCACGCAGACCTGTCCTGGCAGCGCGACCTTCATCCAGAACCCGAGCAATCAGTTCAAGGGTGCCTGGAACGACCCATCGTCCGTACCGAACAAGCCCAGCCAGGGCCAGATCGCGGCCGCCGCGGTGCGGCTCGCGAACCACTTCGGCTACAACCCGAACGCCACGTACATGGTCTACACCCCGAGCGGCAAGTCGATGAGCGGCTTCGGCACCCAGTGGTGCGCCTGGCACAGCTCGACCAGCTCCACCGCGGGGACCGTTGCCTACGCGTACATCCCGTACATGCCGGACGCCGGCACGTCCTGCGGGCGCAATTTCGTGAACGGCACCAACACCGCCTACGGCAACGGATACTTCGACGGGTTCAGCGTCGTCGCCGGTCACGAGTACTCCGAGGCCGAGACGGACCCGCATCCGTCCAGCGGCTGGGTCGATGGCAGCGGCGCGGAGAATGCCGACAAGTGCGCGTGGAGCGCGAGCTCCGGCAACATCAGCTTCGGCGGGCACCCGTACGCGGTCCAGCCCACCTGGAGCAACGCGACCAGCGGCTGCGCCATGAGCCGATGACCGCCTGACCAACGGATCCCGCGCGACTCGCCGACCGCCCGGCCAGACCGGGCGGTCGGCTCGTTCCGTCGTGGCTCACGAGCGGATCACGAGCCGCCAGTGAGCTCTCCCCGGGTCCGCGGACGATACGTCCCGCGGAGGACAACGATGACCGCCAGCGCGACAACGGTGAGGGCCCCGGTCGTGAGCACCCGGTAGCCGAGCATCACGATGGCAGCGTCGGGCGCCCCCACGCCGTAGGCGCCGAGGACGCCCACGCCGGTGATCTCCGTCAGACCCAGCTCGGTGGGGATCGGCAGGAGGTCGTTTGCCAGGCTGGTGACCATCACCACGCTGAGCGCCGCGACGAAACCCAGGGCGCTCAGCCCCACGGCCTCGAGGACGAGCCAGAGCACGACGGCATAGATGAGCAGGGACCCTGCCGTCGTCGCGAGTGGCTTCAGCGTCGACGGCCGGACGAGGCGTGTCGCGCCGCGAGCGGCTTCCTGTCCCATCCTGCCGGCGGCACGCACCCAGGCCGGTGCCGTGGGTCGCTTGTGCGGGCGCCACCATCGGATCACCACCCAGGCCAGCGCGAACAGGACGATCCAGGCCGCCGCTGCGGCGATCAGCAGCATGCGGAACCAGCCGCGTCCCGGGAGCCCGATCGCCATGGCGGTGAGGAACGCCACGGTTCCCACCAGGGCATCCATGCCCGTCGTTGCCACGGCCGCGTCGACGATCAGGGCCTCGCTGAGCCGCTCCATCCGCGCCAGCACGTACGTCTCCGCGTAGACCCCTCCGGGCAGGCTCTTCGTCAGCTCGCCCGCACAGAAGGCGGCGACGGTTCGGCGCACCGGCGCGTCCACCCCGACCTGCCCGAGCAGGAGGTGCCAGGTGACCGCCCGCAGCGCGAAGTAGGGGAGCGCGAGCCCCACCGCGATCCACCCGATCCGGCCCAGCATCTCGCCGAGCCAGCCGGCGAGGTTGCCATGGCTGGCGATGTCGATGACGTAGCCGAACAGCGACAGGGTCACGGCCGCTGCGATGACGATCCGCAGGTTGGCGCCGCGAGCCAGCCATCGAAGGAGGCGGCCGATTCTGCCTTCCATGAGCGGCCATGATCGGGCAGACTGCCGCCGTGCGAAAGACGACGCGACCCGCACCATTCACCCGGGCGACGGCTGCAGCGCTGGTCCTCGCCCTCGGGCTGGGAGCCTGCTCCAACGGAGGCCTGGCGGTGAAGATGGATCGCGCCGGCGCGACCATCACCGTGACCATCAAGGACGAGACCGGCCTGATTCGATCGGCGACCGGCGGCGGAGCCGGCGCTCCCGATCCGCTCCCGAGCCCTCCGGCCGCGTGGAATCCGAACGGCGAGCTGACCCAGGTCGCGGTCTACTGGCAGAGCACCGCGTGCAGCGACCACCCCACGCTGGACCTCTCCGGGAACGCCCTGCTCCTGACCATCGATCCCGGACCGTCGGCATCCGGCTGCACCGACACCGCGCTCCTCCCGAACATGGTCACCCTCACCCTGAGCGTGGTCACCGACGTGACCTCGATCACCCTGCGCATGGTGCCGCGTTGAGTTCGAGCTCGGTTCGCGGCGCGGACGATCCACGCCAAGCCGTCGCGTGACTCCCCGCGGCTGGGCCCTCTTTGCCGGGATGTCCCTGATCTGGGGCATCCCGTACCTGTTCATCAAGCTCGCCGTGGACGGCGGCATGCCGCCCACGCTCGTGGCCTGGGGCAGAGTCGCCCTGGCGGCGGTCGTCCTGCTGCCCATCGCCTGGCGAGCGGGCGCCCTGCGGGGCATGCGCTCCCGGTGGCGCGCGGCGGCGGCCTTCGGCATCGTGGAGATCGTCGTGCCGTTCCCGCTGATCGCAGCCGGCGAGCAGCACGTCTCCTCGTCGCTCGCAGCCATCCTCATCGCGACCGTCCCGCTCGTGGTCGCCCTGCTCGCCATCCGCCTCGACCCCGACGAGCGTGTCGGTGGCGGCCGCCTCATCGGCCTGGTCATCGGGCTGGTGGGGGTGGTGGTGCTCCTCGACATCGACGTCGCCGGGCGCGCAGACGAGCTGCTCGGCGCTGTCATGATCCTGATCGCCGCGGCTGGCTACGCCGTCGGTCCGTTCATCGTGAAGCGCTGGCTTTCCGGCGTGCATTCGCTGGGTCCGGTCACCGTGGCGCTGCTGGTCAGCGCCATCGCCCTCGCCCCGCCGGCGATCCTGTCGGCGCCGTCCGCCGCGCCCACGGTGGGCGCCATCGGCTCGGTGGTGGTCCTGGGGCTGGTCTGCTCAGCGGCCGCCTTCGTCGTCTTCTTCGCGCTGATCGCGGAGGCTGGCCCGGGACGCGCCACCGTCATCACCTACGTCAACCCGGTGATCGCGCTCGTGCTTGGCGTGGTCCTCATCGGCGAGACGGTCGGAACCGCAACCCTGGCGGGGTTGGGCCTGATCCTGGTCGGGTCGTGGCTCGCGACCCGGCCAGCGCGGGGCATGGCCGGCGAGGAGAAGTTGGGAGCTGCCCTGGAGGGATGAGCCGGGCGCCGATGGCGAGCCGCGGTCAACGAGGGGATGGAGCGGGTAACGGGGATTGAACCCGTGCCTCAACCTTGGGAAGGTCGCACGCTACCACTACGCCATACCCGCCCGTGGAGCGAGGCCGATTCTAGCGCCGCGCCCGCGAGCCGTCGATGCGGAGCGAATGGTGCGCCACCGCACCGAGCACGTTGACCGGTCCCCGGTCGGGGCCTACCGTGGCAGTCCGGCGTGTCGATGGCGCGCCGCAACCCGTCGGACGGTCCCACTCGCGGGTCCGCAACGCCGCGAGCCGATAGCACCAGGAGGCCCTCGCCCATGTCCCGCCGCGTCACGTCGCTCGCGGTCGCGCTGCTGCTCGCCGCGTCCCTCACCCCCGGCCCAACCCTCGCCAAGCAGCCGCCGCCGGTGCCCGGCTCGACCGCGCTGGCAACGGTCTTCTTCCCGAACCCGGTGGCGCAGCTGGGAGACGAGTCCCTGACCGACCAGAAGGACGCGGACTACGCCGCCCTCCAGCCCGCGTACAGGACGGTCACCCTGACCAACCTCGACGGGTCGGGCTACCTGTGCGGCGACTGGGCCTGCGTCGTGTCCTCGACGGGGACGCCCGCCTTCTCGACCACCGGCACGTACGACTACAACCGGCACGACGACCAGTTCGAGCAGGTGATGGCCTACTACTGGATCACCCGGGCCCAGGTCTACGTCCAGTCACTCGGCTTCGGGAGCACGTATCCGGGGATCGACAACCAGCCCCAGCGGGTCCGCATCAACCAGCTCGGCTATGACAACAGCTTTGCGTCCGACCATCCGCGTCTCGAGCTTCGCTTCGGGAAGGGCGGCGTCGACGACGCCGAGGACGCGGAGGTGATCCTCCACGAGTACGGCCACGCCCTCCATTTCGCCAGCTCGCCAACCTTCTACGTCGGGGAGGAGTCGGGCGCGATCGGCGAGGGGTTCGGGGACTACTGGGCCGCGGACGTGACGGACATCATCGCCCCGGCCGGCGATCCGGCCTGCGTCGCCGACTGGGATTCCGTGTCGTACACGCGGGGTCCCGTCCATTGCCTGCGCCGGCTCGATGACAACAAGGCATACCCGACCGACCTGGTTGGCGAGGTCCACGCCGACGGCGAGATCTGGTCCCAGGCCCTGTGGGAGATGCGGAGCGCGATCGGCCACGTGCACGCCGACACCGCCATCCTCCTGGCCCAGATCGGCCAGGAGGATCCGACCATGCCGTCGCTGGCCACCGACATCGTGTCGACGGTGCAGTCCCTGTACGGGACCGCCGACGCGAACATGGCCAGGGCCGCCTTCCAGGCCCGCGGCATCCTGTAGGCGGAGCCCGGACCGATGGGACCCGCGGCGTGCGCCGCCGGGTCCCATCGCCTCCGCGAGGCACGCCGATGGCGGTCGGCTCGTTGCCGGGGTCGGGGGCGTGCGGGCGACCGCCACGGAGCCTGCACGTGCGCTCCATGCTCCTTCCACGCGCCCTCCACCTGCGTCCCTGACGCTCGCATCGTCCCGGTAGAAGACCCGGGCACCAATGGAGCGAAAGGAGCAGGTCCGATGACCATGACGATGACGAGGAAGCTGGGGCTGGCGGGCGCGGTTGCCGCGCTCGGCGCGTTGGCGGTGGTGGCCACAGTGGCCGCGGCCGGCCCGCAGAACGGCGGGGGCCAGGCGGCCGCCCAGGCAGTGGGGCTGACGCGAGAGCAGGTCATGGAGCTGCGCCACGACGGCCTGTCGCTGGCCGGGATCGCCGAGCAGCAGGGCGTCGCGCCGTCCGACGTCGTCGATGCGCTGGTGACGCGCTGGACGGATCGGATCGAGGCCCGGGTCGAGAATGGCGCTCTGACGAAGGACGAGGCGACTGCCGTGACCGACCAGGTCCGCGAGCGTGCCCAGGTCATGGTCCAGCAGACCGCGGCCGGCGGCATGCAGGGTGCGGCGGTGGGCGCCGGTGGCAACGGCGCGGGCAAGCAGGCCGCGGCGAACGGTGCCGGCGGCGGGGTCGGTCCGGGACCGCGGGGTGACGGCGACGGGACGGGCGAGTGCGACGGCACCGGACCGCACGGCCCTGGTCAGCCCTGAAAGCAGGGCCGGTGACGACGGCCATTTCGGGACGGTCGGACCTTTCGCCGGGTCCGGCCGCTCCGCATGCTCCGGGCATGGCGAGGATCCTGGTCGTGGACGACGAGCCGCACATCGTCGAGGTCGTGCGCGCCTACCTGGAGCGTGACGGCCATGCCGTGCGGACCGCGGCCGACGGACCGGCAGCGGTTGCAGCGGCGCGCGCGTGGAGACCGGAGGTCGTCGTCCTGGACGTCATGCTGCCCGGCCTCTCCGGGTTCGACGTGCTCCGCGACCTGCGCAGCCACCCCCAACCGGACGGCCAGACCCCCGGGGTGATCGTCCTCACCGCCCGCGACGAGGTAGCCGATCGGGTCGCGGGCCTGGAGCTGGGGGCGGACGACTACGTCACGAAGCCCTTCGAGCCGCGCGAGCTCGCGGCGCGGGTCGGGGCCGTGCTCCGCCGCATCGGCGCGACCGTCCCGGCACCGGCCGCCGCCCCGGAAACGCCCGTCGATGAGCGCGCCTACCTGGACCTCGTCGTCGATCTCGGGTCCCGGCAGGTGCTCCGGGGTGGCGTCGACCTCGGCCTCACGCGCACGGAGTTCGAGCTCCTCGACGCGGTCACGGCGCAGCCGGGACGGGTCTGGACGCGCGCGCAGCTCGGCGAGCGGGCGTTCGGCGAGGCGTTCGAGGCGTTCGACCGCACCATCGACAGCCACGTGAAGAACCTGCGCCACAAGCTGGGCGTTCGGCCCGATGGCGGCGCCTACCTCGAGACGGTTCGCGGCGTCGGGTATCGGGCGGCCCGATCGTGACGCTGCGCGTCCGCCTGGCCATCACCTTCGCCATCGTCGCGGTCGGGACCGCCGCCGCCGTGGCGATCGCCACGCCGATCGTCGTGGGCCGCGGCTTTGCCCGGCTGGAGCAGGAGGGGCTCGCCCCGGGCCGCGGGCAGGGCCCCGGAGCGATGGCCGGCGGCCACTACGCCCAGGTCCAGGCCGATACCGTGCTCACCCTGGTGCTCGTCGCCATCGGCGCGGCGATCGTGGCCTCGGTGATCGGCCTCGTCGCAGCCGGGCTCCTCACCCGACCGCTGGGCCGGCTTGCGGCCGCGGCGCGTCGCATCGCCGGAGGCGACCTCTCGGCTCGCAGCGGCCTCGCCGCGCGCGGCGATGAGCTGGGCAGTCTGGGGCGGACGTTCGACCAGATGGCGAGCGAGCTGGAGCGGTCGGAGGCGGGCCGCCGCCGCCTCTTTGCGGACGTGGCGCACGAGCTGAAGACGCCGCTCGCCGTGATCGACGCCACCAGCTCCGCGGTGCTCGACGGTGTCTACGAGCACGACGAGCGGCACCTGGCCACGATCCGGGACCAGGCGCGACTGCTGTCGCGCATCGTCGACGACCTGCGGACCATCAGCCTCGCGGAGTCCGGACGCCTGGCGATCCAGCCGGTTCCGGTTGCGGCGCGCGGCCTGCTCCAGGAGACCGCGAGCGCCTTCGAGACGCGCGCCGCGGCGGCATCGGTCCGGCTCTCGGTGGATGCCGACCCGGCCCTGCTGGTGCGCGCCGACCGCGACCGGGTCCGCCAGGCGCTGGGAGCCATCCTGGACAACGCGCTGCGGGTCGCCCCCGCCGGGTCCGCGCTCGAGCTGTCGGCAGCGCCTGCGACGGCGGGCTGGGTGGAGCTGGGGCTCCGAGATCACGGGCCCGGTATCGCCCCCGACCACCTGCCCTACCTCTTCGATCGCTTCTACCAGGCCGATTCGGCCCGCGATCGCAGCAGCGGGTCCTCCGGTCTGGGCCTCGCGATCGTGCAGGCCATCGCCCGGGCTCACGGCGGCAGCGTGCACGCCGAGAATGCCGAGGGCGGTGGCGCGCGTTTCCGCCTCATCCTGCCGGCCGCCTCCTGAGGTGAACGACCGCTGCGCCTCCCTCCCACCGGCCGGGACGGCGCACGCACGCCGGGCATCCTGACGCGTTTCCGCCCGGGCGGCGGGTAGGCTCATGTGATGAGCAAGTCCCTTCTGCACGACGCGTTCGACCACCACATCTGGGCGACAGATCGGCTGATCGAGAGCTGCCGCGAGCTCACGCCGGAGCAACTCGCGACGGTGGCGCCGGGTACCTACGGCTCGATCATGAGCACGCTGCGGCACATGGTGGCCTCCGACCGCTGGTACCTCTCCTTCTTCCCGGCCGGTGCCGTTCTGCCACAGATCGACGACGAGGACGCGCCTGGCCTGGACGAGCTGGTGTCGGCAATGCAGGCGGACCAGGCGGCGTGGCGCGAGCTGCTCGCGGGAGCGCTCGATCCCGACGCCGATATCGTCGAGACCGACGAGGGGTGGGAGATCCACTCCCCGATGGGCATCCGCCTGGCCCAGGTCCTCCATCACGGCACCGACCATCGCAGCCAGGTCTGCACCGTACTGAGCGTCCTGGGCCGCACGCCGCCGGACATCGACGTATGGGCGTACGCCCGTGCCAGCGGACGTGAGCGCGCGACTCGGCTCCCGTGAACCCGGCCGAGGGCTGCCGGCGCGTTGCCGGGCTCAGCTCTCCCCGGCCAGCAAACGGCGGTACGAGTCGTACCGCGCCTCGCCGACCTCGCCACGCTCGACCGCGGCCCGCACCGCGCAGCGGGGCTCGTGGGTGTGCTGGCAGTCGTTGAAGCCACACGCGCCGAGGTGCGGGCGCATCTCCGGGAAACACCAGGCCAGCTCGTCCGGCGGGATGGCCCACAGCCCCAGCTCCCGGATCCCGGGCGTGTCCGCGACCCAGCCGCGCCCGGACAGGATCGGATGGAGCTCCGCGGCGGTGGTCGTGTGGCGGCCCTTGTGGAGCACCTCGCTGACAAGTCCGGTGGCCAGCCGGAGACCCGGCTCGATCGCGTTGAGGAGCGTCGACTTGCCCACGCCCGACGGGCCGGTGAGGACGCTGATCCGCCCTGCCAGCTGCTCGCCCAGGGCTTCGATGCCAGAGCCGCTCGCGGCGCTGACATGGTGGACGGGGTAGCCGATCCGTTCGTACTCGGCGAACGTGGCGCCGGCGGCCTCGTCGCCGCACAGGTCGGTCTTGTTGACCACCAGCACGGCCGGGATCTCGTTGTGCTCCGCGACGACGAGGAAGCGGTCGACCATGCGGAGGTGGGGCATCGGGTCCGCGCAGGCGAACACGACGAGGACCTGGTCGAGGTTGGCGACCATGACATCCTCGCGCCAGGTTCCCCGAGGACCGGGCTGGCGCCGGCTGAACCGGGAGCGGCGCGGCTCGATGGTCTCGATCATGCCGGTGCCACCGGCCTGCAGGCTGATCGCCACCGCGTCGCCGATGACGCAGGGATCGGCGTTGAGACGGTCACGGGTCACCCTGCCGCGGAGCCGGCACTCGACGAGGCCGGCATCGGTCTGGATGGAGTAGAAGCCGCTGCGGGCGCGCAGGACGCGACCGGCAGCTACGGCGAGCGCGGGGGATAGGGTCGGCACGGATGGGTCTCCACTCGGGACGGGGTCGGCTGAACAGGCGGTGGAGCGCGCCCGTACGCGTCGCGGAGCCGGCGAACGGCTGCTCAGGGCAGGCCGGAGGCTCCCCGCGGGCGGGCGCGCGCACACGTCGTGATCTGCATGAGAGCGCCTCCTTTCGCCTGCGGGACCGATGGCGGCCCGGCGCTGCGGCCGGCCTCCCAGTCGCCAGCACGGTAGCGGCCGGCCGAAGGTGGTGTCAACGGGAGCGTTGGGTAGGATGTGACGGCGATGGACGAGCTGGCGCACCGCTACATCCTGCTGGGCCTCCGGCTGGCGCGCATCAGCCCGGGATTGCTCGACAGCTACGTCGGGCCCGGAGAGCTGCGCGAGATCGCCGTGGGCGAGCCCGCGCCCCTGCCCGAGGAGCTCCACGACGAGGCGATGGCCCTCGCGGAGCTCGCGGCGTCGCTGCCCGGCGGCGATTCCCCGACGACGCGGCGACGTGCCTGGTTCGGCGGGCAGCTGCGCGCGATGAGCGCCCTTGCGCGGCGGGCCGCCGGCGAGGAGATCTCCTACCTCGATCTCGTCGAGGAGCTCACCGCGGTGCGGGTCAGGCCGGTCCCGGACCGCGACCTGCTGGTCGTCCACCAGCAGCTGGACGACGCCCTTGCGGGCGACGGATCCCTTCGCGAGCGGGTTGCGCGGCTGCGCGAGGCGCTGCGCATCCCGCCGCCGCAGGTCGTGCCCGCGATCCGCGGGTCGGCGGAACGGTTCCGAGTGGTCACGCGACGCGACTTCGATCTCCCCGACGACGAGGGGATCGACTGGGAGGAGGTTCACGACCGCCCGTGGGGCGCCTACGCGGAGTACCTCGGCGAGCGCCGCACGCGGATCCAGGTCAACGTGGACCTGCCCAACGAGGTCAGTGGCGTTGCCTTCCTCGCCTCGCACGAGGCATATCCGGGACACCACGTCGACCACATCGTCAAGGCCCACAGCCTGATCATGGCCGCGGGCCTGGGCGAGGCCACGCTGCGGACCATGGGCACGCCGGAAGCGGTGATCGCCGAGGGGCTGGCGGACGTGGCCCGCGAAGTGGTGATGAGCGACCGAGAGCTCGAGGCGGAGCTGCGGCGCATCGGCGGTGACGTGGGCGTCGATGGCGACTGGGGCGCTGCGGTGGCGATGCGCGGCGCCTTCATGTCGCTCCTCTCCGCGCAGGGCAACGCCGGGATCATGCTGCACCACGATGGGCGCCCGACCCGGGAGGTTCGCGCCTACCTGGCCGATGTCGGCCTTGTCGCCGACGACCGTCTCGACCACCTGATGCGCGTCCTGGCCGACCCGGTGGGCGGGATGATCTTCCCGTACGCGGAGGGGGCCCGGCTCATCCGGCCGTGGCTCGAGGTCCAGGGCCAGACCTCCGGGTTCTGGCGCCTCCTCAGCGAGCAGCTCTCGCCGGCGGTCCTCCAGGCGGATCTCGACGGGGACCGCGACGCGGGCCGCACGCCGGTAAACGACCCCCTTCACCCGTGACGAGCACCCGCCAGATCGACGTCTTGCTGGTGGGCGGCGGGGTGGCCGCCGCGCGCTGCGCACGGCGGCTGCGCCGCGAGGGGTTCGGCGGCTCCATCCTGCTGGTGGGCGAGGAGGAGACGCCGCCGTACAACCGCCCGCCCCTCTCCAAGGAGCTGCTCGCCGGAACCGTCCCGGAGGACCTCGTCCTCGCCGAGGCGGAGGGCTGGTATGCGCGCAAAGGCATCGAGCTGCTGCTCAACGTGCGGGTCGCGAGCGTCGACGCCGGGGAGCGGCGCGCAACCCTCACCGACGGCAGCGGGGTCGCATTCGGAACCTGCCTCCTGGCCACCGGCGCCGAGCCGCTTCGCCCTCAGATCCCGGGCAGGGAGCGTGCCACCGTCCTGCGGCGCATCGCGGATGCCACCGCTCTGCACCGAGCGGCAATCGGCGCGATCGCTGCCGGCGACGCCGCTGCCCGTGCGGCAGTGGTGGGCGGAGGATTCATCGGCGTGGAGGCCGCGGCATCGCTGGCCGGCCTGGGCATGCGAGTGACGCTCGTGGAGAGGACCGGGCAGCTGTGGTCGGGCGCCCTGGGCGAGACGCTGGCCGGCTGGGCGCGGCGCCGGCTGGAGGCGGTTGGGGTCCGGGTCCTGCTGGGGACGACCGCCACCGCGGTCGAGCCAGACGCCCTCATCGCCGGTGAGCGCCTGGCCGCGTCGGTGGTGCTGGCCGGCGTGGGGGTCCGCCCTCGGGTCGAGCTGGCAGAGGCGGCCGGTCTGGCGGTCGATGACGGGATCGTGGTGGACGCCAACCACGCGGCCGCGCCCGGGATCCTCGCTGCCGGCGACGTCGCGCGCGTGCCGCACCCCCTCGCCGCTGCTCGCGGGATCCGCGTCGAGCACTGGCATGCGGCCCGCGAGGGCGGCGAGGCCGCGGCGCTCGCGATCCTTGGGCGGCCGGTGCCGGCGCCGCGGGCGCCGTGGGTCTACTCGGAGTTCGGCGGGCAGCTCCTCGACGTGATCGGCTGGGCGCCGGCCATCGAGGACGAGGTGGTCCTGGGCGACGCTTCGAGGCCGCGGTTCGCGGTTGCGCACATCGCCGGCGGACGGGTGGCGCAGCTGGCGCTGGTCAACGGATACCTGCCGGTCGACGAGGCCCGCCGGTTCGTGGAAGCGTCGCCATCGGTCTCGGAGCTCAGCGCGCTGCCGCGCGCATGAGGCTCGACGTCGAGCGCTACCTCCATCGGATCGGGTATCGGGGCCTGCACAGACCTACCCGCGAGACCCTGTTCGCGCTGCAGCGGGCCCACCTCCTGTCGGTTCCCTTCGAGGCGCTCGATTGCCACCTCGGGGTCCCCATCCGCCTCGAGACGGACGCTCTCTTCGAGAAGATCGTGGTGCGGCGGCGCGGCGGCTTCTGCTACGAGCTCAACGGTCTGTTCTTCGAGCTCCTCGTCGCCCTGGGCTTCCGCGTCCGCCGGCTGGCCGCCCGTCCCTTTACCGAGAACGGCGTCGACGGACTTGCTCCGCCCTTCGCGCACCTCGCCCTGCTCGTCGAGCTCGAGCGGCGCTGGCTGACCGACGTCGGCTTCGGCTTCTTCTCGCGCGCTCCGCTCGACGTGGATCGCCGTTCCGACCAGGTCGTGCACGGGCGCCGGTACCGGGTGGTGGGGGAGCGCGGGGAGCTCGCCGCCGAGGACAGGGGTATGACGTCGCGATGGGGCTACGCGTTTGACCTGGCCGGGCACGAGCTGGACGAGTTCGCGGAGCAGTGCCGGGCCTACTCGACGGACCCGTCGTCCGGGTTCGTCCGCCGGGCGACCGTCTCGCGGGCGTTCTCCGACGGCTGGATCACGGTGACCCGGGAGCGCGTGATCGGACGGCGGGGCGGGGAGCGCCTGGACCGGCTGATCACGGGTGACGCGGACTGGCGCGCCACGCTCCGCTCCCTCCTGGGGGTCGAGGCTCCGATCGGCCGCGAGGGGGGTCCCCGCACGGGGAGTGGCGGTTGACGGAGGTAGGTCGATGGAGGATGATGCAGCCCTCATCACCGACCATTTCAGTCGGGATTCGCCGGCACGGGCGATCCCGAGGATCAGCGAGGAACGATGGCTCTTCCGAACCCTGCCCTCAGCCAGCTTCCCGACAGCTACAAGTACGGCTGGCATGACTCCGACGCCACCTCGCTCAACATCGCGAAGAAGGGCCTCTCCGCCGAAGTGGTCGAGGAGATCAGCCACTACAAGGGCGAGCCGGAGTGGATGACGAAGCTGCGCCTCAAGGCCTATCGCCATTTCGAGGCACGGCCCATGCCGACCTGGGGCGCGGACCTGGCTCCCATCGACTTCCAGGACATCTACTACTACATCGCGCCGACCGACAAGGCGGTGCAGTCCTGGGACGACGTGCCCGACTACATCCGGCGCACGTATGACAAGCTGGGAATCCCCGAGGCGGAGAAGAAGTACCTCGCCGGCGTGGGAGGCCAGTACGACTCGGAGGTCGTCTACCACAACATCCGGGCCGACCTCGAGAAGCAGGGCGTCATCTTCCTCGGGACCGACCAGGCGCTGAAGGAGCACCCGGAGATCTTCCGGGAGCACTTCGGCACGGTGATCCCGGCCAATGACAACAAGCTCGCCGCGCTGAACACCGCGGTCTGGTCCGGCGGAAGCTTCATCTACGTGCCCAAGAACGTGCACGTCGAACTGCCGCTGCAGGCCTACTTCCGGATCAACACCGAGAACATGGGCCAGTTCGAGCGCACATTGATCATCGCCGACGAGGGATCGAGCGTGCACTACGTCGAGGGCTGCACCGCTCCGACCTACTCGACCGCCAGCCTGCACTCGGCCGTCGTGGAGATCATCGTCAAGAAGGGCGCCCGGGTCCGGTACACGACCATCCAGAACTGGAGCCACAACGTCTACAACCTCGTCACCAAGCGCGCCGTTGCCTACGAGGACGCGGTGATGGAGTGGGTAGACGGCAACCTGGGCTCGCGCATCACCATGAAGTACCCGAGCATCTACCTGCTCGGCGAGCGCGCCCATGGGGAGGTTCTGTCGATCGCCTTCGCCGGCCAGGACCAGCACCTCGACGCGGGCGGCAAGGTGATCCACGCCGCGCCGAACACGACCTCGCTCATCACGAGCAAGTCCATTTCGCAGGGCAACGGGCGTACGAGCTACCGCGGCCTGGTCAAGGTCTACCCCGGCTGCAAGCGCGCGAAGTCCACGGTGCGCTGTGACGCCCTGATCCTCGACGACGCGGCACGGTCGGACACGTACCCGTACATGGAGATCGACGAGGACGACGTCACCATCGGCCACGAGGCGACCGTCTCCAAGGTCGGCTCCGAGCAGCTCTTCTACCTCATGAGCCGCGGCATGAACGAGTCGGAGGCGGCGGCCATGATCGTGAACGGCTTCATCGAGCCCATCGTCAAGGAGCTGCCCATGGAGTACGCGGTCGAGATGAACCGCCTCATCCAGCTCCAGATGGAAGGCGCGGTCGGCTGAGCCAGTGACCATCTCCGCAGAGCCGATGCCGCTCGACGCGGCCACCATTGACGCGCTTGGAGAACGGCGCCGGGAGCCGGACTGGCTCCGCGACCTGCGCCGCACCTGGTGGGCGCGGGCCGAGGCAACGCCCTTCCCGACGGGCCAGGAGGAGGAGTGGCGACGCACCTCCCTCAGGACGCTCCCGCGCGACGGCGCGCTCGTCGAGGACGCCGACTTCAAGCCCGAGCTGCCGGACATCCGTCTCGCGGACCGGGGCGTCGTCTTTACCGACCTCGCCAGCGCGGTGCGGGACCATCCGGACCTGCTGCGGCGCTGGCTCGGCAAGGGCGAACCGGTCGCCTCGCATGCGGCATTCTGGAGCCTGTCACTCGCTGCCTGGACCGGAGGAACCTTCCTCTACGTCCCCGCGGGAGTCGAGGTCGACGGAACCGTCATCGCGCGCATCACGCAACCGCGGGCGGAAGGCACCTTCCTGCCGCATACGCTCGTTGTCGCCGAGGAGGGCAGCTCGGTCACCCTGCTCGAGGAGACGGTCTCCCCCGACGGCCCACCGGGATGGTTCGGCGGAACGGTGGCGATCCATGCCCTCCCGGGGTCGCGCGTCCGCTACGCGAACCTTCAGCGCCTTGGCAACGGGGCCTGGAACCTGGGCGCGCAGCGTGTCGAAGTGGGGCGCGACGCTGTCGTCACCAGCCTGAACACCGAGGTCGGCTCGGCGACCACGAAGCTCGGCCTTGACGTCCAGATGACCGGCAAGGGCGGCACCAGCCTGCTGCTGGGTCTCCTCGCGGCGGGCGACGACCAGCACATCGACATCAACACCGTCCAGGACCTCGTCGCGGACCACACCACCTCGGACCTGCTCTACCTGTCCGCGCTGTACGACCGGGCTCGCGCCGCCTTCTATGGCATGACGCGTGTCCAGGAGACCGCGCGCCAGTCGAGCAGCTACCAGGAATGCCGCAACCTGCTCCTCTCGCCGAACGCCGGCGCGGAGCCCATCCCGGTCCTCGAGATCAAGACCAATGACCTGCTGCGCTGCGGCCACGGAGCGACGGCCGGCGCCATCGACCCGGTGCTCCGCTTCTACGCGGAGTCGCGCGGACTCACCGCGGACGAAGCCGAACGGATGATCGTCCGCGGCTTCTTCGAGCAGGTCATCGCGCGCATCCCGGTCGAGCCGGTGCGGAGCGCCATGCTCGCCGCCCTGGCAGCTCGGATCGGGCACGTGGAGCTCCTCGACGAGCCGGAGGTGCTGTCATGACCGCCGAGGGCGTCCGCGCCCCG
Organism: uncultured Chloroflexia bacterium; assembly: GCA_963805305.1. Lineage (GTDB taxonomy): Bacteria > Chloroflexota > Limnocylindria > QHBO01 > QHBO01 > CAVXEH01. Next base: position 475,396 of record CAWDTM010000003.1, on the reverse strand, counting down.
GCCTCCGGCTTTGTCACCGTGGCCCGCGCCTCGGAGATCGCGCCCGGGACCGTCCGGGTCGTCGCGGTGGCCGGTCGCTCGCTGTGCGTCGGCCTCACGGAGGACGGGGAGTGGGGCGCCATCGACAATGTCTGCACGCACGACGGTGGCGATCTCGGCGAGGGCGAGCTCGACGACAGCGGGGTCGAGTGTCCGCGCCATGGCGGCCGGTTCGATCTCTTCAGCGGGCGGGTGCTGGCGCTGCCGCCGGTTCGGCCGGTGACCGCGTACCGCGCTCGCGTCGAGGGCGACGAGGTCCAGGTGGAGCTGGGCGGATGAAGATCAGCACGCGCACCGAGTACGGGATCCGGGTCCTGGTCCAGCTCGCGCGACATGCCGGTGAAGGGCCCATCTCCCTGGCCTGCATCGCACGGGACGAGAAGCTGCCGCATGCGTACCTGGAGCAGCTGGTGAGCCAGCTCCGGCGCGCAGGCCTGGTGATCGCCACGCGCGGCCACTCCGGCGGCTACGAGCTTTCGCGGGAGCCGGTCCAGATCAGCCTGGCCGACGCGGTTCGCGTGCTGGAGGGTCCGCTGCTGGAGATGCCGTGCGCGAGCGCGGAGAACCTGGAGGCCTGCGACAGGCCGCAGCCCTGCAGCGTGCACACGCTCTTCCAGCGCGTCTACGAGTCGGTCGACGGCGTCCTGGCCACCACCACCCTCGCCGATGCCGCCGCGGGCGCCGGCGGGCCCCCGTATCCGGCGATCGTCCGCCGCCGGCGGCTTGCAGAGCGCGCCGCAGTGACGGCTGCATCGCGGAGCACGACCGCGCCCACGGCGGCCAGGCCGGGGGCGTGATCGCAACGAGACATCCAGGCGCCCGTCCGCGGGCGCACCGCACGAACGCAGGAGCGAGAGACGACCAAGGTATGAACGACCAGCTGGTGATCACCGATCTGGAGGTCAGCATCGGTGCCAAGAAGATCCTCAAGGGCGTGAGCCTCACGGTTGGCAAGGGAGAGGTCCATGCCCTGATGGGCCCCAACGGATCGGGCAAGACCTCCCTGGCCTACACGTTGATGGGCCACCCCGAGTACCACGTCGACGCCGGCACGGTGACCTGGCGCGGCGAGGACCTGCTGAAGCTCAGCCCGGACAAGCGGGCGCGCCTCGGCGTCTTCCTGGCCTTCCAGTATCCATCCGCGATCCCCGGCGTGACCGTGGCCAGCTTCCTGCGCAACATCTACAACGCCGTGCACCACCCCAAGCCCGCGGGGGACGGCGGGCAGGAGGCGGCGAAGTACACCGGGATCCCGCTCGCGAAGTTCCGCAAGCTCATGGAGGAGCGAATGCGGATCCTGCGCATGGACTCCGCCTTTGCCGCGCGCTACGTGAACGAGGGCTTTTCCGGCGGGGAGAAGAAGCGGCTGGAGATGCTCCAGATGGCCATGCTCAACCCGTCCCTCGCGATTTTGGACGAGACCGACTCTGGCCTCGACATCGACGCGCTGCGGACCGTGGCGGAGGGGATCAACGCAACCCTCTCCCCGGAGATGGGTGTCCTCATGATCACCCATTACCAGCGCATGCTGAACTACGTGACGCCGGGCTTCGTCCACGTCCTGATGGACGGCCGGATCGTGATGTCGGGCGGCGAGGAGCTCAGCCATCAGCTCGAGGCGAATGGCTACGACTGGGTGCGCGAGCAGGTGGGACTGCCGGTTGGCATCCTGGACGAATCGAGCGTTCCGGAGCCGGTGAGCGAGCACGCGTAAACTGGGAGGCGGCATGGCAGTGCAGCAGGCGCCCAAGGCGACGAGAACCGGCGCGGTGACGCCGGGCGGCTTCTCCGGCAGCGCGCTGCGCGCCGATTTCCCGATGTACGACCACCCGACCCAGAGCGGCAAGCGCCTCGTCTTCCTCGACGCGGCCGCGTCGGCGCCCAAGCCAAGGGTCGTGATCGACACCATCGCGGAGACCTACGCGCACCACTATGCCAACGTCCATCGCGGGATCTACGAGCTGAGCGAGGACGCCACGGCGCGATTCGAGGGGGCGCGGCGCAAGGTCGCCGCCTTCATCGGTGCGCCGTCGGAGCGCGAGGTGGTCTTCGTCCGCAACGCCACCGAGGCCATCAACCTGGTGGCCTACAGCTGGGGCCGCACGAACGTGGGCGCCGGCGACCGGGTGATCACCACCCAGCTCGAGCACCACGCCAACATCGTCCCGTGGCAGCAGCTCTGCCGCGAGGTGGGCGCGACGCTCGAGTACGTGGCCATCACCGACGACGGCCGCCTCGACATGGACGACCTGCGCGCCAGGCTGCAGCCCCGGGACGGCCGGGCCCCGCGCCTGCTGGCCGTGGCGCAGGTGAGCAATGCCCTTGGCACCATCAACCCGGTCGCCGAGATCGTGGAGATGGCGCACGCGGCGGGCGCCCTGGCCCTTGTGGATGCCGCGCAGTCCGCACCGCACATGGCGATCGACGTCGGGGAGATCGGCTGCGACTTCCTCGCCATCAGCGGGCACAAGATGCTTGGTCCGTCCGGGATCGGCGCGCTCTGGGGCCGGCGGGAGCTGCTCGACGCCATGCCGCCGTTCATGACCGGGGGCAGCATGATCCTGCGCGTCACCCTGGAGGGTGCCGAATGGAACAGCGTGCCGCACAAGTTCGAGGCGGGTACGCCCGCCATCGCGGAGGCGGTGGGCTGGGGCGCGGCCATCGACTACCTTGGCGACCTGGGCATGGATCGGGTGCGCGAGCACGAGCGCTACCTCTTCGAGCATGCCTGGGAGGCGCTCGCCGGCATTCCCGGCGTCCGACTGCTCGGTCCCGCGGATCCGGAGATCCACGCGGGGGTGATCAGCATCGTGATGGACGACATCCATCCCCACGACGTGGCCACCATCTTCGACAGCGAGGGGGTCGCCGTGCGCGCCGGTCATCACTGTGCGCAGCCGGTGATGATCCGCTACGACATCCCCGCCACGACGCGGGCAAGCTTCTACGTCTACAACGACCTCGATGACGTCGAGGCGCTGGCCGGAGCAGTACGCACGGCCCGCAAGGTCTTCGGGGTCTAGGAGGCCGGACGCGTGGACAACCTGTACCGGGACTTCATCCTGGAGCACTACAAGAACCCCCACAACAAGGGGGTCCTGGACCCGCACGACATGCACTTCGCCGACTCGAACCCCACCTGCGGGGACGAGATGAGCATGACCATCGTGCTCGACGACGCGAAGCAGGCGATCGCCGACGTCGCCTTCGACGGGCGAGGATGCGCCATCAGCCAGGCGTCGGCCTCGATCCTCACCGACGAGCTGCGCGGGAAGTCCCTGGACGAGATCAGGGCCATGGATCCCAGGGAGGTCCTCGACGAGCTCGGGGTCCCCATCGGTCCCGCGCGCCTCAAGTGCGCGCTCCTGAGCTACAAGGTGCTCCAGGGCGCCGTCCACGGCGGCGAGGTCGCCTGGCCCGAAGAGGCGGAGGCGGTCGGATGAGCAGGTCCTTCGCGGGCAGGCCCGTGAGCTGCCTGCAGTCGACCGGGCGGTGTACCCCGCCAACCTGCCGCATCGGCGCCTGACCGGCAGACCGATGGCGGCGCCCGGCGCGCTCCGCGACCGCGCCCGGTGGCCCCGCGACCACCACGCAACCACGAGACCCCGCGGCCGGCCGGCCGCTCCCTGACGAGAGAACCCGAATCCGATGACCTACCAACCCGCGACACCGCGACCCATCCGCGAGGTGACCGTCCCCGAGGCGATCAGCCTTGCCGGGGAGGGCTACCGCATCCTCGACGTCCGCGAGCCCGCGGAATGGGGGCAGGGCCACATCCCGGACGCGACGCTCCTGCCGCTGGCCGACGTTGCGGAGCGCATCGAGGCAGCCATCCCCGACAAGGACGCGCCCATCGTCGTCCACTGCGCGGCCGGCGTCCGTTCCGCCCGCGCCGTGGCCCGCATGCAGGCTCTTGGCTACACGAACGCGGTGAGCATGCGCGGCTCCATCCTCGACTGGCGCCGCGCCGGGGGAGCGTGGGAGGTGCCAGCGTCACTGCTCACCCCCGCCCAGCAGCGTCGCTACTCGCGCCAGCTCCTCATCCCCGAGATCGGGGAGAAGGGGCAGCGCCGGCTCCTCGACAGCCGGGTGCTGCTCATCGGGGCCGGTGGACTTGGCTCCCCCGCGGCGCTCTACCTGGCCGCCTCGGGGATCGGCACCATCGGCCTCGTCGACGACGACGTGGTGGACGAGTCGAACCTGCAGCGCCAGGTGCTCCACACCGCGGATCGGGTGGGGGTGCCCAAGACGGAGAGCGCCCGGATCACGCTCAACGCGCTGAATCCCGAGACGCGCATCGTGGAGCACCGCGAGCGGCTGAGCGCAGAGAACGTCGAGCGCCTCATCGCCGCCTACGACGTCATCGTGGACGGGACAGACAACTTCGACACGCGCTACGTGCTCAACGATGCCGCGGTGCGCCTGCGCAAGCCGGTCGTCCATGGGTCCATCTACCGCTGGGACGGCCAGGTCACCACCTTCGTGCCCTTCGACGGGCCCTGCTACCGCTGCATGTACCCCACCCAGCCGCCCGAGGAGCTCGCGCCCGCCTGCGCGGTAGCCGGGGTGCTGGGCGTGCTGCCCGGGATCGTTGGCCTGCTGCAGGCCAACGAGGTCTTCAAGCTGCTGCTCGGCGTTGGCGAGCCGCTCGCCGGGCGCCTGCTCATGTTCGACGCCATGAGCACCAGCTTCGAGGAGGTGCGGATCTGGCGCGACCCGGCCTGCCCGGCCTGCGGGGAGGCCGTGCCCATCGCTGCCGCCGCCACGACCGTGTCGCTTCCCGCCGCGGCCGCCTTCCCGGAGTGAGCACAGACCGATGAGCAACGTCAGAATTCCGCCCGTTTTGCGCGAGACCACCGGCGGCAACCGAACCGTGACCGCCCAGGGGGCGACCGTGGACCAGGTCCTGGGCGACCTGTTCGTCCGGTACCCCGCGCTCCGTGACCGGGTGACCACCGACGGGGAGCTGTCGCCCTTCGTGAACGTCTACGTCAACGACCGCGACGTCCGCTATCGCGACGGCATGGATACCGCGGTGGGCCCGGACGACACGGTGATCCTCCTGCCGGCCATGGCCGGCGGCGCGCGCTGAGGCGCGATTCCGGACCCATGGCCATCCATGCCCGCCTCGGCGCCCGTGCCGGCGCGACTGCGCCACCGTGGGCCAGCGTGGTCGACGCCATCGGCAACACGCCCATGGTCGAGCTCCGGCGGCTGGTGCCGAACCCGCGCGTGCGGCTGTACGCGAAGCTGGAGGGCGCGAATCCCACCGGATCGGTGAAGGACCGCGTCGCCCGCGCCATGCTGGAGGACGCGGTCCGTTCCGGCGGGCTGCGCTCCGGGCAGACCATCGTGGAGCCCTCGAGCGGCAACACCGGGATCAGCCTGGCCATGATCGGTGCCCGCATGGGCCACCCGGTGCGGATCGTGATGCCGGACAACACCACCGAGGAGCGGACCCAGCTCCTTCGGCTCTTTGGCGCCGAGATCGTCTACTCCCCCGGCGCGGAGGGCAGCAACGGCGCGATCCGCCTTGCGCAGCAGCTCGCGGCCGCGGACCCCGAGCTCTACATGCCGTACCAGTACGGGAACGAGGCAAATCCCCGCGCGCACGAGGAGACGACCGGCCCCGAGATCCTCGAGCAGGTGCCCGACGTCGACGTCTTCGTCGCCGGCCTGGGGACCGGCGGGACCCTGACCGGGGTGGGCCGCTATCTGAAGCGGGTGCGTTCCGGGGTCCGCATCGTCGCCGCGGAGCCGCTCCCCGGGGAGCTCGTGCAGGGGCTCCGCTCCCTGGACGAGGGCTTCGTGCCGCCGGTGCTGGATCCGACGGTTCTCGACGACAAGTTCCTCGTCAGCAACCGCGACGCGGTGATCGGGCTTCGGCGGCTCACCCGTGAGGAGGGGATCTTCGCCGGGCTCTCATGCGGTGCCGCGGTCGCCGTGGCAGTGAAGGTGGCTGGCGAGATGGACCGCGGGAACGTGGTCGTCCTGCTCGCCGACGGAGGCTGGAAATACCTCTCCACGGACCTGTGGACCCGTGACCTCGACGAGCTGGAGGACGAGCTGGAGGGCTCGCTGCTGTGGTAACCGGCCTGGAGATCCCGAGCGGCGTGGCTTACGCGATGCTGGCGCATGCCCGATCCGAGCTGCCCAACGAGGCCTGCGGCCTGCTGTCGGGCTCGCTGGCCGATGGCGCGGCGACCGCGTTCCATCCCGCCCGCAACGCCGAGGCATCGCCCCTGCGCTACAGCGTCCACCCCGACGACCTGGTGCGGATCGTGTTCGCCATCGAGGACGGCGGCGACGACCTGGTCGCCATCTTCCACTCGCACACCCGATCGCCGGCGGTTCCGTCTGCCACGGACCGGCGGGCCGCGATGTACCGCGACGCGTTCTACGTCCTGGCCACGCTCGCCGAACCCGACGTTCCGCCGGACGCCTCCCTGCGCGCCTGGCGGATCAGCGACGGCCAGTCCACAGAGGTGCCCCTGACCGTCCGGTAGCGTACCCTGTGCGCCGATGACCGCCGCCTCCCACGCCCACCGGTTCTCCGCCTCCGTCCACGCCGACCGCCTGCGCCGCGCCGCTCGCGAGGCAGCCGCCCGGGACATCGACGCTCTCCTCATCACTCCGTCGCCGGACTACGTCTACCTGCTGGGCTACGCCGCACCGGCCCTCGAGCGCCTCACCTGCCTCGTCCTGCCCGCGCGCGGCGATCCCACCCTGGTGCTGCCGGTGCTCGAGGAGCCGCTGGCCCGCCACGAGCTGGGCGCCCTGGCCAGCCGCCTTGGCGTCGTCCCGTGGGAGGAGACCGATGACCCCTTTGCACTGGTCCGCGAGATCCTCGCGGGTCCTGCGATGCGCATCGCCGTCCAGGACCAGATGTGGGCCCGCTTCGCCCTGCGCCTGCAGGCGGCGCTCGACCCGGCCGAGGTGGTGGTCGCCGGACCCGCCATGAGCGCCCTGCGGCGGATCAAGACAAAGCCGGAGGTGGATCGCCTGCGCGCCGCCGCGCGCGCCGCCGATGCCGCCATGGACGGGATTCGCGGCGAGCGGTTCTCCGGCCGGACCGAGCGCGACGTGTCGGCACGGATCCGGAACCTCCTGCTGACCGCGGGCCATGAGACGGCGGACTTCGCCATCGTGGGCTCGGGACCCAACAGCGCGTCCCCGCACCACGAGCCGTCGGACCGCCTCATCGAGCTCGGGGACGCCGTCGTCCTCGACATTGGTGGCACGCGAGGTGGCTACGGCTCCGATACGACGCGGACCGTGTTCGTGGGCGATCCGCCGGCGGAGTTCCGCAACCTCTTCGACGTCCTCTCGCAGGCCCAGCTGGCGGCGTCCGCAGCGGTCGCCCCGGGGGTCCCCGCCCAGGATATCGACCGCGCGGCCCGGCGGGTCATCGCCAGGGCGGGCTACGGCGATGCGTTCGTCCACCGGACCGGCCACGGCATCGGCTTGGAGACCCACGAGGAGCCCTACATCGTCGAGGGCAACGCGGAGCCTCTGCGCGTGGGCGAGGCGTTCAGCATCGAGCCGGGGATCTACCTGGCCGGGCGCTGGGGCGCCCGCATCGAGGATATCGTCGTCTGTGCCGACGACGGCAGCGAGGTCCTCAACCGATCCTCGCGCGAGCTGGTGAGCGTCGCCTAGGCGGGCGGCCCCTGCCGGTACGACGAGACGAGGGTCATCAGCACCTGGTCGATGGCGGCGTTCGCCTCGTGCACGGCATCGGTGACCTGCGAGACCTCGGCGACCCGGCGGCGGAGGTGGGCAAGGATCGCCTCGAGCACCGGTGACCGGTAGAAGAGGAAGGCTTCGACCGCCTCCGCCAGGGAGAGCCCGGCCGCCGATGCCTCGTGACCGTACAGGGCCCCCATCCGCTCGGCCTCTGCGAGGAGCAGGTCCCGCTCGTGCCGCTTCGTTGCGGCGACGTACTCGATCACCAGGTTGAAGGTCCGCTGACCCCAGCGTCGGAAGTCCGCGCGCTGGTCGGTGCTGAGGCGCGACTGCCAGGGCATCCCCGCGTACCCGGTGCGCTGCATCCGGCGCTGCACGTCGCCCACGATCGTTCCCGCCGCGTCGGTGAGGCGACCGGTCTCGTAGCGCGAGCGCCGCGGGGCCATGGTCATCGCCTCCAGGCTCGAGCGGAGGAAGCGCCGATGGCCGCCGGCGGTCTGGTAGCTCTGGACCTTGCCGGCGTCTGCCCAGCGCCGCAGGGTGTCCGGACCCACGCCCACCAGCCGGCTCGCCGCGCCGATGGGCAGCCAGGGATCCTCCGCGTCCGTCATCTCCACCGTCAGCCCCGCAGCTGCGCGCCGCTCACCTCGCCCATGGCACCCCACAGCCGGACGATCGCCTCGATCCCGCCGTGGACGTTCGCCTCGGGCATCCACTCGTTGGGAGCGTGGAAGTTGCCGTTCGGCGACGCAAAGCCCACCAGCACCGACTTCAGGCCGGCATGGGCTTCCAGCGCGGCGACCACGGGGATCGACCCACCGCTGCGCAGGAAGACAGGCTTCCGTCCGAAGGTCGCCTCCAACGCCTCGGAGGCGACCGCCACCGCCGGGTGGTCGAGCGTGGTCAGCGCCGGGGCACCCCCGTGAATGACCCGCACCTCGACGCGGACCTCCGGTGGTGCGATTGACGTCAGGTGGTCGACCACGACCCGCTCGATCTCGTGGAAGTCCTGGTCGGGGACGAGGCGCGTGCTGAACTTCGCCGCGGCCCAGGCCGGAATGATGGTCTTCGCTCCGTCGCCGGAGTAGCCGCCCCAGAGCCCGTTCACGTCGAAGGTCGGCCGCGCCGAGAGCCGCTCGAGCACGCTGTAGCCCTCCTCGCCGTCCCAGAGCGCGGGCACGTCCAGGGTGCTGCGCAGCTCCTCGGGGTCGAAGGGGATATCCGCGTATGCGCTGCGGTCGGCATCGGTCAATGGGCGGACGCGGTCGTAGAAGCCGGGGATGGTGACCCGGCCGCGGTCGTCCTGGAGGCTGGCGAGCATCTTGACCAGGACGTTGGCCGGGTTGGCGATGGCGCCGCCGTACTCGCCCGAATGCAGGTCCTGGAAGGGGCCGGAGACCTTCACCTCGAAGTAGGCAATTCCGCGCAACCCGTACGTGAGCGCCGGCGTGCCCTCGTCGTCCTGCATGCCGGTGTCGCTCACCACGCAGACGTCGGCGGCCAGGAGCTCCGGGTGCTCCATGATGAAGCGGTCCGCCGGCTCCGAGCCCACCTCCTCGTCGCCCTCGAAGAAGATCCGCAGGTTGAGCGGGAGGCGTCCCGCGGTGCGCATCCACGCCTCGGCGGCGCGCAGGTGGATGACGACCTGGCCCTTGTCGTCGCCGGCGCCGCGGGCGTAGATCCGCCCGTCCTCGTGGCGCGGGTCGAACGGGGGCCGGACCCATTCGTCCTCGGGGTCGGACGGCTGGACGTCGTAGTGGCAGTAGACGAGGACGGTGGGCCGGTCCTCGCCGGCCTGCAGCCAGTCGGCGGTGATGATGGGGTGGCCCGAGGTCTCGTGGGCCGCGACGTGCTCGAAACCAATGCCCTCGAGGCGGTCCATGACCCAGCGCCCGGCCTCGCGCACCGCGCCATCTCGGGCCGGGTCCGCGCTGACCGACTCGATACGCAGGAACGCGTCGAGCTGTGCGAGCGTTTCGTCCGCGCCGGCGCGCGCGTGATCCAGGGCGGCCTCCACCGCCGCGGTGGTCTCGATCGTCATGATCCGATGATAGCCGGGGACGGCCCGGTCAATGGATCAGGCCGAACAGGAAGGCGAAGAAGAGGGCAAGCGCCACCATGGGGATGAAGGCGCCGATGCGCAGAGCCCGCGGCCAGCCGGCCCCCTCCCCGAGGGCGTACAGGGGGAGCGTGATCGGGAACACGATGGCCGCCACCGAGTAGCCCACGCGCCGCCAGTACGACAGGTCGGGCCGATCCTGCACGTCGAGCCAGTACGCCGCGATCATCCCGAAGCTGATCACGGCGAGCACCACGAAGACGGTCCAGACGAGTGGCAGGAACATGTCCGGATCGTAGCGCCACGCGCCCGTTCGGGCGACCCGCCGGGACGTCTGCGCTATCGTGGCCGTTCCCATGTCGAGCCGCCTCCCCCGCGTCATGCAGCATGCCGACTTCCGGCGCTACCTTGCCGCGCGCCTGGCCGGCGCGTTCGGCGCCCAGATGCTCATCGTCGCCCTGGGGTACCAGGTCTACCAGCTGACCCGCAACCCGCTTGACCTCGGGCTCATCGGCCTCTCGCAGTTCCTGCCGTTCGTCGTGCTCGTGCTGCCCGCCGGCCAGGCGGCCGACCATCTCGACCGGCGGCGGATCATGGCCGCCTGCTACGCGCTCCTGGCCGCGTGCGCGGTCCTGCTCGCCGTCCTCACCATGGTGGGCCTGCCCTCCGCCTGGCCGATCTTCGCGGTCATGACCCTGTTCGGCGTGGCTCGAGCCTTCAGCATGCCGACCGGGCAGGCGCTGCTGCCGAACCTGGTGCCGACCGCGGACTTCGGCAACGCCATCGCGGTCACCTCGTCAACGGGACAGATCGCCACGATCGCCGGGCCGGCGCTGGGCGGACTTCTCTTCCTGGCCGGGCCGGCGGTGGTGTACGTGGTCGTCGCGGTCATGACCGCGCTGGGCAGCCTGCTCCTCCTGGGCGTGCGGGGCGGCGGACGCTCCGAGCGCGTTCGCGAGCCCATCAGCCTTCGCACGGTGCTCTCCGGCGTTGTCTTCGTCCGATCTCACGCCGTGGTGCTGGGGTCGATCTCGCTCGACCTGTTCGCCGTCCTCTTCGGCGGGGCGACGGCCCTCCTGCCGGTCTACGCCAGTGACATCCTCCACGTTGGCCCGACGGGCCTTGGCGTTCTGCGGGCGGCCCCGGCCGTGGGCGCGGCGGTCTGCGCGGGGATCCTTTCCGCCCGTCCCGTCACTCGGCACGTGGGTCTCTGGATGTTCGGCGGCGTGGCGGTCTTCGGCGCCTCGACGCTGGTCTTCGGGGTCTCGACCAGCTTCCCGTTGACGCTCGCCGCTCTCGTGGTCCTCGGTGCCGCGGACATGGTCAGCGTGTATGTCCGCCACCTGCTCGTCCAGCTCACCACGCCGGACGCGATTCGCGGTCGGGTGAGCGCGGTGAACGCGGTCTTCATTGGTGCCTCGAACGAGCTCGGCGAGTTCGAGTCGGGCGTCACGGCCGCCTGGTGGGGGACCGTCCCGGCGGTCCTGGTCGGCGGGGTGGCGACGATCATGGTCGCCGGTGCCTGGAGCTGGCTCTTCCCGTCGCTGCGGACCCTTCAGCGGTTCCCCGGGCAGGCCCCGCCGGTCGACGTGCAGGCGGCGGAGTTCGGCGCGGTGGCCCTTGACACCCTGGTCGATCCGGCTCCCGGGCCGGGCGCTCCGCCGGCAGCGGAGTAGAATGCCGCCCGATGTTCATCGACCCGATCGCCTTCCACATCGGTCCCATCGACGTCCACTGGTACGGGATCATCATCGCCAGCGCCGTCGTCCTGGGTGCGGTCCTCGGCACCGCCGAGGCGCGCCGTAGGGGCGAGGACCCGGAGCACGGCTGGTCCATGCTCCTGTGGGTCATCGTCGCTGCCGTCGTGGCCGCGCGTCTCTACCACGTGATCCACCAGTGGGGTCCCATCTACTCGAAGGACCCGTGGTTGATCCCGCAGGTATGGAACGGCGGGCTGGGGATCCCCGGCGCGATCATCGGCGGGGCCGCGGCGATCTGGTGGTACACGCGCCGGAACCACCTGGTGTTCCTGCGCTGGCTGGACATCTTCGCCCCTGCGCTGCTGCTGGGGCAGGCCATCGGCCGGCTCGGCAACTTCGTGAACCAGGAGCTCTACGGGCCACCGGTCACCCAGTGCGGCACGCAGGGCTTCCCGTTCTGCCTGCCCTGGGGCATCCAGATCGACGCCGCACACCGGGCCGGGACGCAATGGGACCCCATCAGCTTCCCGGTGGCCACCACCCACTTCGTGCCGCTCTTCGCGTACGAGGCGATCCTCAACCTGGTGGGGCTCGCGATCATCCTCTACGTCGGACGGCGCTTCGCCGCTCGCCTGTTCGACGGCGACATCATGCTGCTCTACCTGATCTGGTATGGCTGGGTCCGCTCCTTCCTGGAGATGTACCGGGTCGACAACTGGTTCATTGGACCACTGCCGACCGCAACCTGGCTGGGCCTGCTGGGGATCCTGGCCGCCGCCATCTTCCTGGTGATGCGCCATCGCCGGGGCTGGGGCACGCCGGGGGCCTGGATGCACCGTGCAAAGCCCGACGGCGACGCATCGAGCGAGAGCGCCGCAGCCCCGCCGCCCGAACCGTCGTCGGAGCCGTCCCCTGGCTGATCCGCGGGAGACCCCACGCCCAGGGGCCGGGTCGGCGATCCATTCCGACGTCACCGCAGCCATCGGGCGTACCCCGCTCGTCGCCCTCGACCGCCTGGCCGCCGGCCTGCGCTCGAGGGTCGTCGCCAAGCTCGAGGCGGTGAACCCGGGCGGCTCGGTGAAGGACCGGATCGCGGTTCCCATGATCGAGGCAGCCGAGCGCGCCGGTCTCCTGAAGCCGGGGGGCACGATCGTGGAGCCCACCAGCGGCAACACCGGCGTGGGCCTGGCCATGGCCGCAGCTGTCCGTGGCTATCGCTGCATCTTCGTCATGGCGGACAAGCAGTCGGAGGAGAAGCGGGCGCTGCTGCGGGCCTACGGCGCGGAGGTCATCGTCTGTCCCACCGACGTGGATCCCGACGACGAGCGCAGCTACTACCGGGTCTCGGACCGCCTCGCCCGCGAGATTCCCGGTGCCTGGAAGCCAGATCAGTATGCGAACCCGGAGAATCCGCGCACCCACGAGCTCACGACCGGGGCGGAGATCTGGGAGGCGACCGCCGGGCGCGTCACCCACTTCGTGGCGGGCATCGGCACCGGCGGGACGATCAGCGGCATCAGCAGGGCGCTCCGCGAGCGAAGCCCGGCGGCGGTCATCGTGGGGGCGGACACGGAGGGCAGCGTCTTCTCCGGCGACACGCCGCGGCCGTACCTCACCGAGGGCGTGGGCGAGGATTTCTGGCCCGCCACGTACGACCGGGAGGCCTGCAACCTCATCGTGCGGGTCGGCGACCGCGACTCGCTGCTCACCGCGCGCCAGGCGACCGCGACCGAGGGGATCCTGGTCGGGGAGTCGTCGGGGACGGCGCTGTGGGCAGGGCTCCAGGTGGCGAGGGAGGTCGACGACCCCGATGCCCTCTTCGTCGTCCTGCTCCCCGACTCAGGGCGCAACTACCTAGGCAAGCTGTACAACGACGACTGGCTCCGCTCGGTGGGCCTGCTCCACCCGGAGGAGGCGGTCAGCGATTACGACTGGCGGGACTCCCGCACCGGCGTCATCGTGCGGCGCCCCTGAGCGGGCGGCCGGGCGTTCGGGCTGACACGCGAACCGGGTCGCGGTAAGGTGGGTTCCCCAACTCTTTAAAAGACTTGAAGACTTCCGGCACCAGGACGAAAGGTACGCAGGCATGACGCAGGTCGCTCAGCCCACCGCCGCCGCCCCGCGGACGACCGGGCGGGTCAACCACTGGATCAACGGACGCCGGGTGGCCGGCATCTCCGGCCGCTCCGGACCCGTCTACGACCCGGCGACCGGCGAGCTCGCCCGCGAGGTGGACTTCGCCTCGGCAGAGGAGGTTCGCGCCGCCGTGCGGGCGGCCGCTGACGCCTTCCCCGCCTGGCGCGCAACGTCCATCAGCAAGCGGACGGAGATCATGTTCCGCATCCGCAACCTCGTCGAGCAGCACCGGGTCGAGATCGCGGCGCACCTCACCGCGGAGCACGGCAAGGTGCCCTCCGACGCCCAGGGCGAGGTCGCCCGTGGCCTGGAGAACATCGAATTCGCTACCGGCATTCCGCACCTGCTCAAGGGCGGCTTCAGTGAGCAGGTATCGACCGGCATCGACGTCTATCAGATTCGCCAGCCGCTCGGCGTGGTGGCCGGCATCACCCCGTTCAACTTCCCGGCCATGGTCCCCATGTGGATGTTCGCCAACGCCATCGCCTGCGGGAACACGTTCGTCCTCAAGCCGAGCGAAAAGGACCCGTCGGCATCGGTCTACATGGCGGAGCTCCTGAAGGAAGCAGGCCTGCCCGATGGCGTCTTCAACGTCATCCATGGCGACAAGTCCGCCGTCGACGCGATCCTTTCCGACCCGGACGTTGCGGCCATCAGCTTCGTGGGCTCCACGCCGGTGGCGCGCTACATCTATGAGCATGCAACCGCCGCCGGGAAGCGCTGCCAGGCCCTGGGCGGGGCCAAGAACCACATGGTTGTCCTGCCCGACGCCGACATCGGCATGGCGGCCGACGCCGCGGTCTCGGCGGCGTACGGCTCGGCGGGCGAGCGCTGCATGGCGATCAGCGTGGTGGCCGCGGTGGGCGACGTGGCCGACCCGCTCGTGGCGGCCATCAAGGAGCGCCTCCCGAAGGTCAAGGTCGGTCCCGGCAGCGACCCGTCGTCGGAGATGGGTCCGCTGATCACCCGCGAGCATCGCGACACGGTGGCGAGCTACCTTGATTCGGGACGGGATGCGGGCGCCGAGGTCGTCGTCGACGGGCGCCAGCACGTCCTGTACTCCCGGACCGATGGCGGCTTCTTCCTGGGTGTCTCCCTCCTCGACCGGGTGACGCCGGAGATGGAGTGCTACCGCAATGAGGTCTTCGGGCCGGTGCTCGAGATCGTGCGGGTCCCGACCTACACCGATGCGGTGCAGCTCATCAACGACAACCCGTATGGCAACGGGGTGGCGATCTTCACCCGCGACGGCGGTGCGGCGCGCCAGTTCCAGTTCGACGTGGAGGTCGGCATGGTGGGCGTCAACGTCCCCATCCCCGTGCCGGTCGCCTACTACAGCTTCGGCGGCTGGAAGGGGTCGCTCTTCGGCGACCTGCACATGTACGGTCCCGAGGGGATCGCGTTCTACACCCGCGGCAAGGTGGTCACCTCGCGCTGGCCGGACCCGTCGACGAGCAGCGTCGACCTCGGCTTCCCGCGCACCCGCTGACCGGCGGCCACGACCCGATGGCGCAAACCGCCGATCCCTCGCTGGCGACCCCGGGCCGGGCGGCGTGGTGGGCGACGCTCTCGATCCTTGCCTTCGGCGCCAGCCTCTACCTCGCCCTCCCGCTGGTCGCGTTGCTTCCCGGTGACCTCCAGCAGGCGGTGCTGCCGATCGCCTGGGGCCTGCTGGCTATCGGCGGCCTGCTCCTCTTCGCGCGCAGCTCGTTCGGCGCGTGGCCGCGCATCGGCTCCGACGCGTTGACGGTGGCCGTCGCGGGCCTGCTGCTCGCCGGCGCCCTGGATGCCGTGCTCCATGCCTGGGCGGACGAGCGCTTCGGCCTCTTCTCTGCCCGTCTCATCGGCCCTACTGCGGGCCTGTTCGCGGCAGTGGTCGCCAGTGCCGTCGCCGGCTTCGCCGCCCTTGTCGCGCCGCGCGGCGCCAGGTTCACGCCGGCCCTCGTGACCTTGATCGCGGCCGCGGCCGCGCTCGGGATGCTCGCCCTGAACGTGCCGGGCGCCCTTGACGGCATCCATACCGAGAGCCTGCCGCTTGCCGCCCTGGTCGGCATGGCCGTGGTCTACACCCTGGCGGTCGCCGGGCTCGTCCTCCGCCGAAACCGCGCCGGCGGCGCCTGACTGCTCCTCACGCCTCCGGAGGCGACGGGAAGATGGCCGGGCTCGCCGTTCGCTGGTAGCGGGCGATGGCGCGCCGCCCGTACTGCAGGTGGGCGACGAACGTGGCGAGGAAGACGACTGCGCCGATGCCCAGCGCCCAGTACGTCCCCCCGTCGACGCGCAGGACGACGAGCGCGCCGATGACGGCGGCGAGCGTGGCATTGAGGACCATGACCAGCGTGGGCGTGCCGGCGAGGAGCTGGACCAGCGAGCTCGGCACCACGCCCATCGTGACGGCCGATCCGCGCGCGTCGTCGTGCGCGCTCATCACGAAGTAGCGCTCCAGGCCCGGGGCGATCTCCAGGTAGGCGCCGCGGATCCGGTTCATGCCCTTGACGCAGATCGCGTCGTGGGTGTTGGCGGCTCCCAAGCGCAGGATGGTCGTGACTCCGACGAACAGGGTGATCGGGAGCACCACGAGCGCGAAGGTCGTGAAGTCGTCGGAGAACCCGGAGCCCTGCGCCACCAGGGCAAGGGCAACCAGCGCCCCGGAGAGCGTGGTGAGGAACATCCCGGCGCGGCTGAAGGATTCGTTCCATGCCAGGGAACGTGAGGCGAGGAGGCTCCAGTGCTCCGTGGACAGGATCTGCAGCCGCACCTGCACCGGGACCTCCTGGCCGCTGTCGCCACCATCGCCCTCCGCCAGGCCGGCCGGAGGGGCAACCGGCTCCGGACCGATGCCCGTGCCTGGAACGGAACGCTCGAATGCCATCGTTTCGGACCTCGCTCCCTTTCCGGTGTGGTGGAACTGTAGTGCCACGGTCCAGCCGGCCGGCAGCGGAGTCCGCGGCATAATGGCCCGCCCATGACCGAGACCGATGGCGCGCTCGCCACCAGGACAACGACCGCTTCGAGACGCGGACCGCCCGCCGGCTTCCCGGCCGGGGAACGCTCAGCCGCCGATGTCGGCGTAGATCTGCCAGGCGGGAGTCGTCCCAGGTGCCACGCCCACCGCTTCGTACAGGCTCAGGGCCCGGTCGCGGGAATCGGGCAAGAGGCATCCGAGACAGGTCCAGGTCGCCGCGTGGCCCCACGTGCCGGTGTCGGCGCCGGTGGTGTGCCCGCAGACCGTCTCGCTGGTCTCGGGCAGGGCAATGCCGAGGTCGACGGGGACCGATTCACACGACCCGTCATGCCCCGCCGGAGCTCCTTCCGGCCACGCGCTGAACACGTTGTCCGCAGGGGTCCCGTCGAGCACGGCCTTGAGGACCGCCCAGCGTGGAGATCCGCCTGATCCGGGCCCAAACGTGGCGTGGACCCGAAGGATGTAGTAGTCCTTCTCCGGGTCGCGGTCGTTGGTGTATCGGAAAGCATCCCAGCAGGCATCCATGTAGCCGGCCGAGCCGTGGATCCGCGGCAGGCATTCCTGGCCAATCGCCGCCGCCCGGGCAACGGAGACGCTGGCCGCATCGGAGGGCACCTGCGGGGTCCAGCGCAGGACGGCGTACGCCACCAGGGCAACCGCGATCAGGCCGGCCATGGCGATGATCCACGGGGCGCGTGTCATGGGTTCTCCCCCAAGGAAGATGATTGACGAAGTGTCGCCGAACTCACCCCATGGTCAAGAGCCAATTGAGGATCGCCCGCCACGACCCTGTCGGAGGCCGGCAGGGACCGCCCCGGGCCATGCCAGAATGGCCGGCACATGACGCATAGCGACCATTTCGAGACGCGGACCGTGCACGCGGGCGCGGAGCCGGACCCGGCCAGCGGGGCCGTCGTCCCGCCGATCCACCTCGCCACCACGTTCAAGCAGGACGGCGTGGGCGGGACGCGCGACGGATTCGAGTATTCGCGGACCTCGAATCCCACCCGCCGCGCGCTCGAGGCGGCCATCGCCGAGCTCGAGGGCGGGACGCACGGGCTGGCCTACGCCTCGGGAATGGCCGCCACCCAGAACCTGCTCTACCTCCTCGACCCGGGTGATCGGATCCTCATGAGCGACGACGTGTACGGCGGCACCTGGCGCCTCGCGGACCGCGTCTGGCGCCGGTACGGGATCACGCCGGTGCCCGTGGACCTGCGCGATCTCGACGGGGTTGCCGAGGCCTTGCGCGAGACCGATGGCGGCGCGATCCGGATGGTCTGGGTCGAGACGCCGACGAACCCGCTCCTCAAGATCGTGGACATCAGCGCCGTCGCCCGCCTGGCGGCCGCGTCCGGTGCGTTGACGGTCGTCGACAACACCTTCGCCACCCCGTTTCTCCAACGACCGCTCCATCTCGGCGCGGACGTGGTCCTCCACTCGGCCACGAAGTACCTGGGCGGGCACTCGGACGTCGTTGGGGGCGTGGTCGCGACCAGCCGCGACGATGTCGCGGAGCGCCTCGCCTTCCACCAGAACGCAGCTGGGGCGGTTCCCTCCCCGTTCGACTGCTGGCTCGTTCTCCGCGGGCTGCGCACGCTGGCGATTCGCATGGAGCGCGCGAGTGCCAATGCGGCGCTCCTGGCGGAGTGGCTCGCCCGCCGCGCGGAGGTCGTCCGCGTTCACTACCCCGGCCTGCCGGATCACCCGCAGCGCGAGCTCGTCGAGCGCCAGATGCGCCTCCCCGGCGCCATGGTCAGCTTCGAGGTGGCCGATGGTGCCGGCGGCGAGCGCCGGGCTCGGGCCGTGGCCGGGGCGACCCGACTCTTCACCCTGGCCGAGTCGCTCGGCGCGGTCGAGTCGCTCATCGAGCTTCCGGCGGCCATGACCCACGCCAGCGTCGCGGACTCGGCGCTCGCCGTCCCGCCCTCGCTCGTTCGCCTCTCCGTGGGGATCGAGAGTGTCGAGGACCTCGTGGAGGACCTCGACGCCGCGTTCGCGGCGACGACATCGGTCTAGCGCTACCCTTGGCCTCCATGACGCACGATCATCGCGACCTGCCCCCGCCGATCGCGGAGGACGGTCCCACCGAGCTCGTCCCGGACGCGCAGGGCGAGCTGATGGAGCGACTCTCCGGCGGCACCGCCACGATCCTCCTGATCTGGCTGGTGGGGATCGGCGCCGGCAGCTCGCTCCTGGGCGTGTGGCTCTTCAGCGCCGTGATCCTGGACACCCGGCTCGGGCTGGGTGCCCTGATCGGAGGTCCGGGCCTCTACACCGCGCTGGCCGGCGCCGCAGGTCCCTGCGTCCTGTGGCTCGCCGGGCGTGCCCAGGGCCACTCGTTCGCCTGGTTCCTGTGGACCTCGGCCAAGATCGGGCTGGTGATGATTGGCCTGGTGGTCTTCTTCTTCTTCGGCTCCATGCTGCTCTTCGGCTATCTGCCCGGGTCCGGCGCCCCGCTGTGGATCGCCTCCGCCGTGGCGTTCACCGTGGTGGCTGCCCTGGTCTGGGGCGCGGCGACCTGGGCCGCCGACCGCTACATCGCGCGGGCGCGGATCGAGGGCGAGGGCTAGGACGGGTGCCGATCGCTCCTTGACGCGACCCCGGCCCGGGTGAACGATGTGACCACGTCGGCACGCAGTGCAGACGCCCATACGGGGGAATCCGATGACGTCCCTGAGGGCACCTCGACGCTGGATCGCGGCCGGTGTCGGCTTCTTCACCCTCGCGGTCCTGGTGCTCAACCTGACGGGCCTCCTGCGCTATCCCGGTGGGCCAATGCGGGAAGGGACGGCGAACGGCATCCTGTGGTTGGACACCAAGCCCGCTGATCAGCAGGGTGGATTCCAGATCGCCGTCCCGGAGGCCGCCGGCCTGATGACGGGCGAGGTGTTCGCAACCACTGTCTTCCTCGTCAATGCGTGGCCCTGGGATGCGCAGCTGGAGGATGTCGCCCTGGTCGATGCAACGCCGGGCCTCGAGCTCGTACGTGCGCGGCTCGTTCTCGCGGGCTACGCCGGGTCGCCGCCAGGGGCGGTCTGGGACACCCCGGACGCGATCGCCGCCCGCTACCCGGGCAACCACCTGGGCGTACTGCCGCAGACGGTCGCCGCACGCAGCAATCCGTCCCAGGGCAACGTCATTCTCGAGCTGCGGACGACGACCCCTGGCGAATACTCGTACCGCGGGGTCCGGATCAACTATCGGAGCGGCCCGTTCGCCTTCCAGGTCGTTTACGGCCAAGGCGCCCGGTTGTGCTTCGGCCCCTTGAGCCCGAATCAGGCCTGCCCGGGGGACGCGGCCGGCGCAGCCGCGTAGTGCCTGGCGTTTGACGGATCCGCGCTAGACTTCGTACGTACGCAGCGGCTCCGCGATGCCGACGTCGCCGTCGTAGGCGGCACGCGCCTCGGAGAGCGCCCACTCACCGCCATCCGGGAGCGGGATATGGGTGAGGACCAGCCGTTTCGCACGCGACGCCTGGGCCACGGCGCCGGCTTCCGAGGGGAGGAGGTGCCCGCGGCTGAGCGGCTCCGGGTCGTCCTCCTTGATGGAGCGCAGGCCCGCCTCGCAGAGAAAGAGGTCGGCCCGGTCGGCGATGCGCGGCAGGGCGTCGCACGGGCCGGCATCGGCCGAGTAGGCGAGCACGCGGTCCGGGTCCTCGCCGGCGCCGCGTGCTGTGATCCGGAAGCCCCAGGTGCGAACGTAGTGCTGCGTCTCGTCGGGCTCGAAGCGCAGGTCGCCAACCTCGATGGGCCGCTTCCCGTCGTGCTCCACGAAGACGAAGCTCTTGTCGAAGAAGTTGGCGTATCCGGCGCCCAAAGCAAGATCCGCGAGCTGGGCGGTCGCGCCGGGCGGCACGAACACGGTCAGCCGCCGCTTCGCGACGTCGATCCACGGGTAGCTGTAGCGCAGCGTGATCAGGTCGAGGCAGTGGTCCGTGTGCATGTGGCTGATCAGCACCGCGTCCAGCTGGTCGGGAGTGTTGCGCCGCAGGAGCTGTGCCACGACGCCCGGTCCGGCGTCCACGAGGACGCGGGAGTCGCCCCCCTCGACGATATAGCCGGCGCAGGCCTCGCCGGGGTTGGGTCGGGCGGGGCTGCGCCCCAGGATGGTCAGTCGCATGTCCGCGTAGTTATGACGGATTCGAGAGGGTCGCGCTCGGCAATTCCGCGTCCCGCGCACCCGGGCCGGCCCTCGTGGGGAGGGCACTCAGGCCGGATCGGGCCCGTCGGGCATGTCGGGCACGTCGTCATCTGATCGCTGCGGGCGCAGGTACAGGGCCGTGTGTCCGTGGGCTTCGGACACGAAGCCCAGGTTCGCGTACAGGGAGCGGGCCATGGGGGTGGAGACCAGCGCAACCAGCCGTCGGTCCCGGCAGCGCTCGAGCGCGAGCGCCATCAGCCGATGCCCGATCCCCCGGCGGCGCCAAGCGGGATGCACGAGCAGGTCCCAGACGCTCGCGTACAGGCCGCCATCGTCGAGCAGGCGAACCACGCCCACCAGGGACCCGTCGGCCAGGCGTGCCGCGAACCACGTCGAGCGTCGCGAGGCTGCCTCGATGCGCCACGGCTCTCGCTGCGGCCAATCCGCCCACGCGTACGCGCCGTTCACCGACGCCGCGTCGAGCGAGGCGTCGCCCTCGTAGCGGATCTCCTCCCCGTCAGCGGCGGGCGCCATCGGTCCGGGCTGGTCGACGGGCGTCGCGCTCAGCGCGACGCGAGCGGCAGGTAGTCCCGGATCGTCTCGCCGGTGAACACCTGGCGCGGACGTCCGATCTTGGTGTCCGGCGACCCGACCATCTCCCGCCACTGCGCGACCCAGCCCGGGAGCCGGCCGATGGCGAAGCAGTTGGTGAACATGTTCTTCGGGAAGCCGATGGCCCGGTAGATCAGGCCGGAGTAGAAGTCCACGTTCGGGTACAGCTTGCGCTGGACGAAGTACTCGTCGTGCAGCGCGATCTCCTCGAGCTTGAGGGCCACCTCGAACAGCTCGTCGTCGGCGCCGGTGGCCGCGATGACGCGCTCCGCGGCGGTCTTGATGATCTTCGCCCGCGGGTCGAAGTTCTTGTACACGCGGTGCCCGAAGCCGGGGAGCTTGAAGCTCGCGTCCGGGTCCTTGGCGCGGTCCACGTACTTCCGGATGTTGCCGCCATCGGCGACGATGCGCTCAAGGGTCCGGATGACCGCCTCGTTGGCGCCGCCGTGGAGCGGACCCCAGAGGGCGGAGATGCCGGCCGAGATGGAGGCGTACAGGTTCGCCTGCGAGGACCCCACCATGCGCACCGTCGAGGCCGAGCAGTTCTGCTCGTGATCGGCGTGCAGGATCAGGAGAAGGTCCAGCGCCTTCGCGACGTCGGGGTGCACCTCGTACGGCTCCGCCGGCACGGCGAACATCATGTGCAGCAGGTTCGAGGAGTAGTCGAGGTCATTGCGGGGGTAGACGTACGGCTGCCCGATGGCCTTCTTGAAGGACCAGGCCGCCAGGGTCGGCAGCTTGGCGATGAGCCGCTGGATGGTGAGCTCGGCCACCTCGGGATCCCACGGATCGCGGCCGTCCTGGTAGAAGGTCGACATCCCCACCGTGGCCGAGGCGAGGACCGCCATGGGGTGCGCGTCGTACGGGAAGCTGTCGAAGAAGCGCCGCATCTCCTCGTGGATCAGCGTGTGATGGGTGATGTTCGTCACCCACGTCTCGAGCTGCGCCTGCGATGGCAGCTCGCCGTAGATCAGCAGGTAGGCGACCTCCAGGAATGAGCTCTGCTCCGCCAGCTGCTCGATGGGGTAGCCGCGATAGCGGAGGATGCCGCGCTCGCCGTCGAGGAACGTGATGGCGCTCGTGCACGACCCGGTGTTCACGTACCCGTGGTCCATGGTGATGAGGCCGGTCTGGGCGCGGAGCCTGGCGATGTCGAGGGCCGTCTCGCCCTCCGAACCGACGATGACCGGCAGCTCCACGGTCTGGTCGCCAAACGTGAGCGTGGCGGAACGGGCGGGAGCCGGGGTGTTGCCGTTGCCTCCGGCAGGGCGAACGGCGGTCTGGTCGGTCATGAGATCAGGTCCTTTACTGCCTCGCGCTCCTCGAGGAGCTCATTGCGCGTCGCGTCGATCCTGGCCTGTGCCCACGGACCGTGCTCGATCCGCTGCACGATCTCAATGCTGCCCGGCGCCGTGGCGCGAACGGGGTATCCAAAGACCAGGCCCTCGGGGACGCCGTAGCCGCCCTCAGCAGGCGCCTTCACCGCCACGGAGAAGAGCCGCCCGTTCGGGCGCGCGATGTTGCTGACGGTGTCGACCACGGCGTTCGCCGCGCTCGCCGCCGAGGACGCGCCACGGGCCTTGATGATCGCGGCGCCGCGCTGCTGAACGATGCTGATGAACTCGCCCTGCAGCCACGCCTCGTCGCCAATCGCCTCGGGGACCGGCTGGCCGTCGATCGTGGCGTGGTAGAAGTCGGGGAACTGGGTGGCCGAGTGGTTTCCCCAGATCGCCAGGTCCTGCACCGCGTCGACGGCCACGCCCGCCTTCGCCGCCAGCTGCGAACGGCCACGGCTCTGGTCGAGCATGGTCATGGCGAACCAGCGGTCCGCGGGGATCTCCGGTGCGTTCGCGGATGCGATCAGGGCATTCGTGTTGCAGGGGTTGCCGACCACGAGGACGCGAACGTCGTCGTCGGCATTCGCGCCGATGGCTCGCCCCTGGGCGGTGAAGATGCCGCCGTTGACGGCCAGCAGGTCCTTGCGCTCCATGCCGGCCTTGCGCGGCACGGCCCCGACCAGGAGCACCCAGTTGGCGTCACGGAACGCCACCTCGGCCGACGAAGTGCGGACGACGCGACGAAGGAGCGGGAAGGCGCAGTCGTCGAGCTCCATGGCCACGCCTTCGAGCGCGGGGAGGGCGGCCTCCAGCTCGAGGAGCTGCAGGTCGACGGTCGTATCGGGCCCGAACATCTGGCCCGACGCGATCCTGAACAGGAGGGCGTATCCGATCTGGCCCGCGGCGCCGGTGACGGCGACCTTGACATGTGCGTCCGGCATGGTTCCCCTGTGATCTTCTCTGCGTTCGAGTGTAGCGCAGCCTCGTGCGTGCGACCGACGGGCGGGCTTTCCCCCGCGCGGATACTGCACACATGCGCAAGCGTGCACCTGAGCCTTTGGTCACAACCGGGGGTGCCGAAGGTGGCGATGTCCCGGGCGTGCAGCTGCGGCTGGCGGTCGATGGAGGCACGCTCGACGGCCATCGTCTCGGCGCGGGGCCGGAGCTCCTCCTGCTCCACGGCGGGCCCGGCCTCTCCGATTACCTCGCGCCCCTCGCGGCCGAGCTCGCGCCGGTCTTCACGGTCGTCCACTACCAGCAGCGCGGCATCGCGCCCTCGGTGGTAGAGGGGGATCGGAGCGTCGAGGGCCACGCCGCCGACGCCGTCGCGGTGATGCATGACCTGGGCTGGGAGCGGCCGTGGGTGCTCGGCCATTCGTGGGGCGGCTACCTGGCGATGCACCTTGCCGTGATGCACCCGGAGCATGTGGCGGGCATCGTGGTCACGAGTTCGCTCGGCGCAATGGGGGACGGGGGCGAGGAGGCGTTCGGCGAAAACCTCATGCGGCCCCTCGCCGCCGCTGCACGGGCGCGCATCGAGGAGATCAATGCCCTCGAGGAGTCCGGCGAGGTGACCGTGGCCCAGGAGATCGAGGCCCTGGGCCTGGTCTGGCCCTCCTACTTCGCAGAGCCTGCGGCGGCGCCGCCGATGCCTGCGTACGACATGGACCTGCCCGGTCATCTCGCGACGTGGGAGTCCGTCCATGGCCATCTCGAGCGCGGCACCCTGGAGGCGGCGCTGCCGAACCTGCGCGTGCCCGCCGTCTTCATCCACGGCGCGCGCGATCCGATTCCGGTCGAGGCGATCCGCGCCGGCGCCGCGCTGGTGCCGGGGTCGCAGCTCCACGTCCTGCCGGGCGTCGGCCACTTTCCCTGGCTGGAACGGCCAGGGGTGATGCGTGCGCTGCTGCACGAGGCGGTCGGCGCGGCGCGCTGACCGCCTGCCGCTCGCTCAGGTGCGGGGACGGCCCACCCGCCCGTTGGCCCAGTCGTCGAGCGCGGCCGCCATCGACCGGAACGCCATGCGGGGCAGCCATGCCGCGACATCGGCGCGTGCGACCCAGGCATGGTCGCTGGACTCGTGGTCCGGGCGCACGGCGGCGACCGGGTCGACGGGTCGCGCGCGGTAGACGGCGGCGACCGCGTTTCCCTCGGGACTTGAGTAGACGCCGATGAGCTGCACCAGCTCGATCTCCAGGCCGGACTCCTCGCGTCCCTCGCGGCGCGCGCCGTCCTCGGAGGTCTCGTTGGGCTCCAGGAAGCCCGCCGGGAGGTCCCATGCCCCGAATCCGGGCTCCACGGCGCGGCGAAGAAGCAGGATCTCGGTTTCCCCACGCGGCGTCGCCCGTTCGATGAGGACCCCCGCCGCCGGGTAGGGATTGGCGTGCCAGCGCCAGCCGCATCGCTCACAGACCAGCGGTCTCTCGGCCGGCGCGGAGCAGTGGGGGCAGACGGGTACCGCGGTCGGCATCTCAGGCGCCCCGGCTGATCAGCTCCCGGACCTTCGTCGCGATCTCGTCACGGACCCGGCGATAGACGGCCAGCCGCTCCTCGTCGGTCCCGGTTGCGGCGCTGGGGTCGTCGAACGACCACTTCTCAACGACGTGCTGGCCGGGAATCATGGGGCACGCCGCGGCGCCCTCCTCGCAGACGGGGATGACGAGGTCCCATGCCTCGCCGGCGAAGGCATCCAGGGCCTTGCTCTGCTGGTCGTTGATGTCGATCTCGATCTCGTCCATCACGTCGATGGCCTCGAGGCGGACGAAGGTCCGCTCGACGCCGGCGGAGTGTGCCTCCCAGTCCGGGCCGCCCCAGGCACGGAGCATGCCCTCAGCCATCTGGGAGCGGGCGCTGTTGTGGGTGCAGATGAAGAGGACCCGTTTCGGCATGGACCAAGCCTAGCCTCTGAACCTTGCGGGCGCCGGGACGGTATGCCAGCCATGACACGCCCGATCGCGGCCCTCGCCTTCGCCGCCGTCCTCCTGTCCGCCTGCGGCGCGGCGGGCGGATCCTCGTCGGCCAGCGCGGCACCCACGCCGACGCCGGAGCCGATTCGCACGGTCGACCCCTCGCCACCGGCGACGGTGGACGCCACGCAGGCCACGATCCAGGTGGGCGGCGACCTCATCGGGATCGCCTGGGCGGACGACGCCGCCTGGGTGGCAAGCTACGACAGCGGGGAGCTGATCCGCATCGACCCGGCCACCAACAGCGTCGCGGCCCGCATCAAGGTCGGCGCAGGGGCCATCGTGGTCACGGCCGGGGAAGGCGCGGTCTGGGTGACGAGCCACGAGGATGGAACCGTCTCGCGCGTCGACCCCGCGACGAACACGGTGACCGCCACGTTCACCGCCGGAGACAAGGTCGAGGGCCTCGCCGTCGGCTTCGGCTCGGTGTGGGTCACCCTGGAGCAGGCCGGCGAGGTGCTCCGCATGGACCCGCAGAGCGGGGCGGTGCTTGCCCGGATGACGGTGGGGATCACGCCGAGACACGTGGAGGTAGGCCCCGACGCCGTCTGGGTCACCGGCACCTACAGCAACGACCTGCGCCGCATCGACCCCGAGACGAACACGGTGGGCGAGCACGTCAGGACCGGGTCGGGGTCGGAGGGAATCGCGCCATCTGCCGACGCGGTGTGGGTCGCGGCGCTGGCGGACGGCCGGGTGGTCCAGGTTGACCCCTCGTCCATGCGGGCGATCCAGGCGATCCGGGTGGGCCAGGGCGTCGAGGGCGTCTACCTGCACGGCGGGTCGCTGTGGGCGGTCTGCCAGGTCGACTCGGTCATCTGGCGCCTGGACGCGGCGACCGGTGAGCCCCAGGGGGTTGCCGGGGTGGGTCCGCAGTCACGGCGCGTGGTGTTCGGCGACGGGTCGCTGTGGGTGCCGGCCAAGGATGGCAGCCTCTGGCGCCTGGATCCCGCGAAGGTCACCGACGCCGGCTGACGCGCGCCTTCGGGGACGGAATGTGGATAACTCGGCGCGATGCTTGGAAAGTGGGGGATAAGTGGTCTTGCCGGCGCGGTGGACGGCAGCCTATTCTGTCGGCGTCCCGAAGGGGCGGCCAACGGCACCGGAGATCACATCAACGGGCCGGAGGCGGTTCCTTCGGGACGTTTCGTTGTCCCGCGCGGAATCCGCCTCAGTCGTCGGCGAGGGTGCGCTGCAGCCGGCGGACCACCTCGGCGGTCTCGTCCGACCCGTGGCCGGGCTCCGAGCCGGGCCCCGCGAAGGTGCCGAACTGCCGGTCGCCCGCGTCTCCCAGGCCCGGCATGATGTAGCCACGCTCGTTGAGGTTGCGGTCCACGGCGCAGACGTGGATGTCGACGTCCGGATGCGCCTCCGAGAGGGTCGCGATGCCTTCGGGAGCCGCGATGAGGCTCACCTGCTTGATGCGCGCCGCGCCCCAGGCCTTGAGGATGTCCACCGTCGCCGCCGACGAGCCGCCGGTGGCCAGCATCGGATCCAGGATCAGGCAGACCTGCACCGTCGCCGCGTCGGGGAGCTTGTTGTAGTACTCCACCGGCTTGAGCGTTCGCTCGTCGCGGTACAGGCCGATGTGCCAGACCTGCGCCGTGGGCATCAGCTCCAGCATCGCGTCGACCATGCCGAGGCCCGCGCGGAGGACGGGAACCAGCCCGATCCGGGGCTCGAGCTCCGCGCCCTCCATGGGCTCCAGCGGGGTCTCGATGGGCCGCGGCCGCGTGTCCAGGTCGCTCATGGCCTCGTAGCCGATGAGCCAGCTGAGCTCGCGGACGAGCTCACGGAACTGCTTGGGTGCGGTCCCCTTGTCTCGCAGGAGCGTGAGCTTGTGGGCAACGAGCGGATGAGCGCTGACGTGGAGGTTCGGGAATCGGGCGGTGAGGTCAGCCATCGGCGAGCATTCTAGTCCGCAAAACTGATGCAGCGGTGCCACCGAGCCGCGCCCGCGGCGGCGGACGGCCGAAGAGCGGTGGTCGGCGAGGCATGGGCTATCTCCTCCGCCCGATGGCTGCTAGGCTATGTCCTCCCTGCACGACCCAATGCGCACGAGCAGTGCCCAGCCTGCGCCCCGAAGAGGAGGATCCCCCAGCCATGGTCTTCGGCAAGCGTGACACGAAGCCCGACGCCCTGACGCGCGAGGACGTCGTAGGCAACCTCTACCCAGACAACCTGAGCAGCGAGGTCGACGTGACTCCCTCACCGTCCGAGTTTCGCCGGCCGGAGGCCGGTAACGAGAGCGTGATCGATCCCCACGCCCGCTTCAACGGAAAGTACGTCAGCGATCGCGATCTGCGGATCGAGGGCGAGGCGCAGGGCGAGATCGAATGCCAGGGGACGCTGATCATCAGCCCCCAGGCACGCGTCCGCTCCGCCATCAAGGCCCACAACGTCATCATCAACGGCGACTATGAAGGGGACGTCGACTGCGGCGGTCGCTTCGAGGTGGGTGCCACCGGCCGGGTGAAGGGCGCCGTCAAGACGCAGGTCCTCGTCGTCAAGGAGGGCGCGCACTGGGAAGGCTCCGTGACGATGACCCGCGAGCCGGCCCCGCGGACACCCCCGGGCCAGCCCGCCTCCAAGCCGTCAAGCTCGTCCAGCTCGTCGAGCAGCTCGGGGTCGGGGAGCTCGACGGACGAGACCGGTGGCTCGGGCGCCAGCGGCTCCGGCGGCAGCGGCTCGATCTTCAGCAAGCAGGACCGCGAGGCAGTCGCCACCGAGCGCCAGGCCACTGGCCCAGGCCAGTAGCCGCCCGTCCGGGGCGCAGCGTGGAACGCGGCCGCGGGGGCGCGCAGGGCGTGCTGGTCGAGGTGACCCGCGGCGGGACACCGGAGTCCCGCCACCGCGGCAGTGTCGCGGTCGTTCGGGCTGACGGATCGCTCGTCTCG
This sequence comes from uncultured Chloroflexia bacterium, assembly GCA_963805305.1. Taxonomy (GTDB): domain Bacteria; phylum Chloroflexota; class Limnocylindria; order QHBO01; family QHBO01; genus CAVXEH01. Next base: position 446,856 of record CAWDTM010000003.1, on the reverse strand, counting down.
TCGGCGGGCGACCCGGATGCGCTCGTCTTTCTTCGATCGGCCGCCAAGCCGTTCCAGCTCGGTCCGTTCGTCGCCTCCGGTCGCTTCGACGAGTATGACTTCGGCACACCCTCCGAGGCGCTGGCGATCATGGCCGCCAGCCACTCCGGCGAGGACCGGCACGTCCGGACCATCCAGGCGCTGCTCCGTCAGGGAGGACTGAGCCGGGACGTGCTGCAATGCGGCGTCCACGCGCCGTACGACGTCGAGACCGCACAGCGACTGCTGCGTGACGGCGAGCCGTTGACGGCGCTTCGCCACAACTGCTCCGGCAAGCACGCGGGGATGGCGCTCCACGCGAAGGCAGCCGGCTGGGAGGTCGAACGGTACTGGCACCCCGACAGCCCCATCCAGCGGCTCGCGCTGGAGGCCGTCGCTGCCGTCACCGGCGTGCCCGCCGAGAAGATCGTGACCGGCACCGACGGCTGCGGCGTCGTCACCTTCGCGCTTCCGCTCCGCGGGCTGGCGCTCGCCTACGCGCGCCTCGCCGACCCGTCGACGGTCGCGGACGACAGCCTGCGCCAGGCTCTCGTTCGGATCCGGGACGCGATGATGGCCCATCCCGAGCTGGTCGCCGGTGAGCGGCGACGATTCGACACGGCGTTGATGCGCGCGCGCCCCGGGGGCCTGGTGGCCAAGGGTGGTGCCGAGGGGGTCCACGCCGTGGGTGTGCTCGCCGGCGTCGCGGAAGCGGACGCCATCGGTCTGGCTCTCAAGGTCGAGGATGGCGACGGCGCCCGGCGGGCGGCGTCCACCGCCAGTTGTGCCGCCCTCTCGCAGCTGGGCGTTCTGGATGCCGATGCCATCGCGAGCCTCGCCGACTACGCCTCGCCGCCCATCCTCGACCCGCGGGGCGAGGTGTCCGGAACGGTGCGCGCGACATTCACCCTCGGGTGACGGCGGACCTGGGGAAGCCGTGCAGGCGTGCGACCCGGCGCGGCGTCTGCGCCATTCGGCACGCACCGTGCAGGGAAGGCACCGGAGCCGTCTCGACACGGGTCGGGGGTTCGCAAGGGAGGTGGACATGAACGACGAACGCGCGCCTGAACAGGGCCCGGCCCCCGATCAGCCGATCGCCTGGCTGGCGGTCCGCGAGGACACGCCGGTGCGGAGCGCGGACGGCCAACCCGTGGGAAACCTCGCGGATCTGCTCGGATCCGAGCCGGAGGACATCTTCCACGGGATCATCGTCCGTCTCGATTCCGACGGCCGGCAGGTGTTCGTGCCGGCGGACGACGTCACCTTGATGACTCCGTCCTACCTGGACGTCGCCTTCACCGCCGACCAGCTCCACACCATGCCGGAGCATACCGAGGAGCGGCAGGCCGACCTGGGCTGGATCGGACGCTTCCGGCGCGAGCTGCGGCTCGAGGACCGCTAGCGGCTCAGGGGATCGCGTCGCGGACGAGGCCTGCGATGCGCACGAAGATGGGTGCCAGCACCAGCGCCGGAAGGAAGTTGGCAACCCGCACCGCCTTGAGGTCCAGGAGCCGCAGGGCGACCCCCATCAGGATCAGCCCGCCGGCCGCGGTCACCGCCAGGATCGTGACGCTGTCCATGACGTCGGTCAGCAGGAAGGCACCACCGGCGATGCTGCCCTGGACCACGAGCACGGTGAGCGCGGACAGGTAGACGCCCGGACCCAGCGCTGCCGCGAAGGCGATGCTCGCCACGCCGTCCAGGAGGGACTTCACCGAGAGCAGGGTGATGTCCCCGCGCAGTCCGTTGTCGATGGAGCCCAGGATGGTGAGAGGCCCCACGCAGAAGACGAGCGAGGCAGTCACGAAGCCCTCCGCGACCCGGCTGGGCCGCACGCCGGTCGACAGGCGACGCTGGAACCAGGCGCCCAGCCACTCCAGGCCGTCGTGGAGCCGAAGGAGCTCTCCGACCACGATGCCGACCAGCAGGGCCGCCAGCACGGCGAGGTCGTCCCCGCGTTCGACCCCCGGACCAAGGATCTGCAATCCCATGCCGACCGCCAGCAGGAAGGTGAAGAATCCAAGCCCCGTCGTCAGGCTGCCCTGCATTGCTGCCGGCATGCGTGCGCCTGCAAGCACACCGATGGTGGTGCCGATGAGCACGGTCGCCACGTTCAGGAGCGTCCCGGTCAGGAACATGTCCCGTATTGTGCGGAACAACCGATGGCGCCCGACGCGTCGTCGCGCACGGGCTTGGCCATCGGTCGCGTGGAGCCTAGTTGCGCATCAGCTCCGTCCAGGAGCGCTCGCTCACCTCGACGTCGTAGTGCCTCGCGGCCTTCGTAATGTTCGCCCAGGCCAGGCGGCGGTCGTCATCGGACACATCCGTCACCTGGTCGAACCGCGCGATCGCGTTGCGGACGTGACTGGCATCGGTCAGTGGCTCCTTGCGATCGCCGGGAAAGGCAAAGGCGCTGTCGGGAAGGTCGTTCTCCTTGGCCGTGGTGAGCTCGCCATGGACCTCGACGGGCTTCCAGGTGGGGTCCGGCATGGGTGTCACCTCCTCTTGTGGTGCTCCTGCCAGTCGGCAGTGCAGGTGGCGCGCCAGTCCACCGTTCGCGGGCCATCTCCGAACTCTTCAGAAGACTTGAAGACCCGTCGCCGGCCTGCAGTCTTTTGAAGACTTGAAGACCTGCCTTGGTGACCGGGAGGAGGCGGCGGCGGGTCCCTGCTACCATCGCGAGACCGATGATCTCCAACGCCGGCGGCGATCGCCCGATCCGCGTGCGCATGGCGCCCAGCCCCACGGGGCCGCTCCATATCGGCACCGCGCGCACCAGCCTGTACAACTACCTCTTCGCGCGCCACGCGGGCGGGACGTATGTCCTGCGGGTGGAGGACACCGACACGGCCCGCAGCACCATGGAGTTCGAGCGCGACATCATCGACGGTCTCCACTGGCTGGGAATCGCCTGGGACGAGGGGCCGCAGGTGGCCGGGGGCGAGGACATCGGTCCCTACGGTCCCTACCGGCAGAGCCAGCGGCTGCCGCGGTACGCCGCCGAGGCGGAGCGGCTGCTGGCGTCCGGGGCGGCTTACTACTGCTACTGCACGCCCGAGGAGCTGGAGGCCGTCCGACGCGAGCAGGTCGCCCGCAGGGAGGCTCCCCGCTACAACGGGCGTTGCCGCCACCTGACGGATGCGGAGCGCGCCCGCTTCGAGGCCTCCGGCCGGCGGTCCGCGATCCGCTTCCGGGTTCCTGACGAGCGGATCGTCTTCGACGACGTGGTGCGCGGCCGGGTGGAGATCGAGGCTGATGCCCTGGGCGGCGATCGCCTCATCGTCCGCTCGGACGGCAGCCCCCTGTACCACTTCACGGTGGCCGTCGACGACCACGCCATGGAGATCACCCACGTGATCCGCGGCGAGGACCACCTGTCGAACACGCCGCTGCACATCCTGCTCTTCCGCGCGCTTGGGTACCCCGAGCCGGTCTTCGCCCATCTGCCGCTGATCCTCAACCCGGATCGGACCAAGATGAGCAAGCGCAAGAGCCAGACAGCCATCACGGCCTATCGCGATCAGGGCTACCTCCCCGAGACACTCGTCAACTTCCTTGCCTTCCTCGGCTGGTCGCCGGGCACGGAAGAGGAGCTCTTCTCGCTCGAGGGCCTCACCGAGCGCTTCGAGCTGGACCACGTGCACAAGGGCGGCGCGGTGTTCGACGCCGATCGCCTCGACCACCTGAACGGGGTCTACATCCGTGGGCTCTCCGACGCAAAGCTCGCCAGCCGGCTGCGCCCGTTCGTGGCCGGTGAGCTCAGTGACGCGACGCTTCTGGCGATCACGCCGTTGATCCGGGAGCGGCTGGTGCGCCTTGGCGACGCCGCCGAGCTCGTCGCCTTCCTGGCGGAGCCTGACGAGGTGGTCGCTGCCCGCTACGCGGCAGAGGCGCTCCTGCCGAAGCGCGCCGACGCCCGCGATACCGCCGACGCCATGCGGCGCGCCCGGGAGACCCTCGCGTCGATCCTCGAAGAGGGATGGGTCGCGGACGAGCTCGAAGAGCGCTGTCGGACAGCCGCCGAGGCGTTCGGGTGGAAGGCCGGCGACTTCTTCAAGCCGATCCGGGTGGCGGTCACCGGGCGGACCGTCTCGCCGCCGCTCTTCGGATCGATGGCCCTGCTTGGGCGCGAGCACGTGCTGCACCGGATCGACGCGGGCATCGGTGCGCTCCTCGCGGCGGGACCCGCGGCAGGGGAAGGCTCCACGTGAGCGGAGAGCGGCCCGAAGGGCTCGACTGGCCGGAGCCGCCGGGGCAGGAGCCTCCGACCGACGTCGCGCCAACCCCACCGACGGCCGACGTCGGGCACGAGGCCGCGAACGCCATGGAAGCGGGCCCGGCGGGCGCAGACGAGGGCGCCGTTGCCCTCCTGGGTCGCGACCTCCTGGTGCCCATCCGCTCGTCGAGCGGGCTGGCCCCCGATCCCGAAGCGGTGACGCTGGACGGAATGCGCCACGGGTCTGATGAGCAGGGGCGATTCCTTGCGGCATTCAGCAGCGACGAGGCGTTCGCGCAGCTTGGACCTCCGGGCAGCGACCGGGTCGCCGTCCGCGGCCGCGATCTGCTGGAGCGAGCCGAGCGTGCCGGCGAGCGGGTCGTCGTGGATCCGGGATGGAACGGGCAGGTCGAGATCCCGGCGGGGGTCCTCCCGTTCCTCGTGGCGGGGATCGACCTGGCGTCGCCCGCGGCGCTGCGTGCACGCCGGCCGCTGGGCGCGCTGCCTCCGCTCGAGCTCCCCGCCAGCGTCCCGGAGCCCTTCGGCGGGGAGCTGCGCATGGCGCTGGCCGAGCTGACCGCGGTGCAGCGCGCGTGGCTTCTGCGGGTGGGCACGGCCTGGACGGTGGGGATCGAGCTGCACCCCGATGCACCGCTCGCCGAGTTCGACGCCGTACGCAACCGGCTGCACGCCCTGGCAGCCGAGCACCTCGGTTCCCGGCGCGATCTGGTCGTGACGGACCTGCGCGCTCCGGCGCTGCGAGCGCACTACGAGTCGGTTGGGCAGCCGTACTACGTGCCCAGCGCGCCGAAGGGGTTCTTCTCGCGACTGCTGAGCCGCGACTAGGGTCCCTGGGCGGGCCTCAGCGGTCGCGACCGACGCCGGCGCTTTCGGGAAGCAGCCGCAGAATCTCCGACCGATACCGAAGTCCCGATGAGTGCCGGCTGAGCCAGCGCAGGTAGTCCGGGTCGTGGCGCGCCAGGTCGCGCAGCGTCCAGCCGGCGTACCGACCGAAATCGAGCTCGCTCGACGGGGGCCCGCTCGAGGGTCGGGCGCGACGAAACGGTCCAGCGGTTTCGGTATCCGGTGGCTCAAACGCACCCCGCGCGCTCTCTGCAGCCCCCGCGGCCACCGGCGCCGTCGACCACGCTCCAACCGCGGCGCCGTCATCCCCGTGTCCGGGGCCGACCGGCGTCCCTGCCCCGGCGCCGCCCGGATTCTGCGACCCGAAGACGGCCCGACGCGCGTCGTACAGCCGGCGACGCTGGTCGTCGCGCAGGAGCTCATAGGCGTGGTTCAGATCGGCCATCCGGATCGGATCGGGGGCATCGCCATCGGGGTGGTAGCGGCGGGCGAGCGCGAGGTAGGCGGCCCGGATGACCACCTGATGGGCGCCAGGATCCACCTGGAGGACGCGATAGGCGTCCTGCGTTCGTTCGTCGGTCATGGCGCGGCTCTGCGATCTCTCCCCGGTGTGCGAACAGTTGTACCCCGGGCCTGTGGCGAAGGCAACAGCAGGCTCCTCATGCGGTGCGGCCAGGCACCAGCACGATTCGCCCGTCCACGTCTCCCCGCGCAAGCCGCTCGAGCGCCTGCGGCGCGTCGGCCAGGGGTGTCGGCTGCACGGTCCACGTCAGCTCGCCCTCCCGGGCGAGGGAGACGACAGCCCGCACGTCGCTGATCGATGCCCAGGCCGTGGTCGTGATCCAGCTCTCGAGGGGCGCGTTGAACCCGAAGCGCGCCTGGCCACCCCCCTCCCCGACGAGCATCAGCAGCCCGTTCGCGCCGACCAGTGCGCTGGCACGCTCGATCGTCTCGTCAGTTCCCACCACGTCGAAGACGACATCGGCGTTACCCCCAAGGGCGTCGGTGGCGGCGGCCGGCTCGGAGTCGGCGAGCATGACATGCGCGCCGACGGAGCTCCCATGCGCATGTCGTCGGAGATCGGGATCCACGCCCAGGACCCGACCTGCCCCGGCGCGGTGCAGGTGCTGCACGAGGAACTGCCCAAGCGCCCCCATGCCCACCACGACGCAGCGCGCCCCCGGACGAAGCCAGGGGGCGGCGCGTCGGACCGCCCGGTACGGGGTCGCGCCGGCATCGGCCAGGGGGGCAGCTCGCACCGGGTCGAGCGCGCCCAGCGCGACCAGGTGACGCGGGTGCGGGACGAGGACCGCCTCGGCGTAGCCGCCGTCCTCCTGGAACCCCGGCGCTCGCCCGGCGAGGCAGCGCTGCTCCTCGCCAGCCAGGCAGTCGGCGCAGGCACCGCAGCCCCAGCCCCCGAAGACCAGCACGGCATCGCCCATTGCCAACCCCGCCTCGCGAATGGGTGCCGCGGCGTCGGGGCCGATGGCGTCGATCCAGCCCGCGATCTCGTGGCCGAGGGTGAGCGGCAGCTCCACGCGGGTCACCTCCCCGCGCGCGATGTGCAGGTCCGTGCGGCACATGCCGCAGCTCGCCACGGCGACGCGGACCTGCGTGCCGGCGGGTGACGGGGTCGGTCGCTCCTCCAGGCGCAGCGGTTCTCCGGCCGCGTGCAGCCGTACCGCGAGCACGGGCGCTCAGCCGGTCGGCGGGTGTGGAGCGTCGGCGGCTGCCACGGCGTCGGCCGCCGGGTCGGCGGCAGACCCGGCGGCCCGTCGCGCGACCGCCAGGACCAGGTCCGCGGCATACTCCGGATCCGGATCGCGAAGGACGGCCCGCAGCAGGCCGTCACGTCCGACGACCAGGATCCACGGCCGTTCCACGTTGTGGTTCTCGTCGGCGTGGCTGAGCGGGATGCCCAGGACCGAGACCGCGGAGCGACGTTCGTCGCTGAAGAGCAGGTACGGGAACGATCTGGCCTTGATCCACTCGGCCTGCTGGCGTTCGTTGTCGCAGGTGATGCCCACCACGGCGATGCCCGACGCGGCGAACCGTTGCCGGGCGGCCGCCAGCGCGTCCGCGATCTTCTCGCCTCGACGCCCCTGCGCGCCGTCCGCCGTCGGGGCGGCGAAGAAGCAGAGGGCGACGGGCTGGTGCCCGACGAAGGACCGCAGGTTGAGGAGATAGCCGTCGCTGGCACGCAGGCCGACCGACGGAATGGGCGCGCCGATGGCGACCGAGAGGCCGGTCGAGTCCTCCTCGATCTCGGCGGTGGGTGGCTCGCTGCTCATCGGCCGATTGTACCGGGAGCCTCCGGCTCATCCCCGGGGCCGAGGTGCAGGCTGTCTCCCGAGCGGTGAACGAGGCGATCCGCAATGAGGGTGCGGATGGCGTCCTCCACTCGGCTCGTGCCCGTGTCGGCCGCCGCCAGCGCCTGCAGGGCCCGGAGGGGCTCCGCGTGGGCGGGGCTCTCCACGAGCCGACGCAGGATGGCACCCCGCAGCGCGCGCCGCGAGCCGGCGAAGCGTGGCTGGCGGGCGACCGCGACCCGCCCCGCCCGGTCGCGTGACGGGCAGCCCCGCCGAACCGGACACGTCGCGCAGGCCGGGGCCCGGCTGGTGCACACGGCCGCGCCGAACTCCATGGTGGCGTGGGTCCATGCCGCGACCTCCCCGGGCGGTCCGTTTCCGCCGAAGCGTGCGAGCCGGTCGGCGAGCGCTTGCAGCGCGGCCACGGTCGAGCCGGGTCCCTCCGGAGCAAGCCCGAACCGGCGCACGAGCCAGCGTCGCACGTTGGTGTCGACCACGCCGACCGGCACCGCGAAGGCAAGGCTTGCCACGGCGCGAGCGGTGTAGCGCCCCACCCCGGGAAGCCGTTCCAGCCCTGCCGGATCGCGCGGCCAGCCGCCCGATCCCACGATCGCGGCGGTCCGCCGCAGGGCGAGCGCGCGCCGGTTGTAGCCGAGCCCGGACCATTCCGCGAGCACCGATGCCTCGGGCGCCGCCGCCAGCGCCGCCGCATTCGGGAAGCGTTCGACGAAGCGGGGGAATCGCTCAGCGACCCGGGATGCCTGCGTCTGCTGGAGCATCACCTCGCTGACCAGGACGGCGTAGGGATCGGCCGTCCCGCGCCACGGGAAGTCGCGATGGGCCGCGGCGTACCAGTCGAGGATGCCGCGGCGTACCGTCCGCAGGGTGGCGGCCGAAGGGGAGCTCGACACCCCGCGAGGGTAGCAGGGCGCCGTGGATGGGGGCCTATCCCGCTTTGGCCTCGTCGAGGCCGTTGCGCTACCGTGTTTGCCCCATGCGATACGGTCTCGTCTGCCTCGATGCCGGGTTCACGCTGCTGAGCCCGCGTCTGACGCTGGTCGACGCGCTGCGCGGCGTCCTCGCGGAGCACGGCATGACGCCCGGCGATGACGACCTGCAACGCGCCTGGCGCGCCGCCGACTCGTGGTTCTGGGACGAATACCACCGGCCGGGCAACGACACGTGGACCCGCGACGACGCCATCGAGGAGACCTGGCGCCGGTACCACGACATCATGCTCCGCGAGCTCGGGATGAAGGGTCGCCGCGCCCTGATCGAGCGCATCCTCGCCGCCCAGTTCTCCGCCGATACGTGGGAGATCTATCCCGACGTCGTCCCCGCGCTCGCAGCGATTCGCGCCGGCGATGGCGGCGGGCGAGACCGGCCGGTGATCGGCGTCGTCTCCGACTGGGGGTCGTCACTGGAGAAGATCCTCGCGGACCTTGGCCTGGCCCCCTACCTCGACTTCGTCCTGGCATCGGGCGCGGCGGGCCACGCCAAGCCTGACCCCGCCTTCTTTCGTCTGGCGCTGGAGCGCGCCGACGTTGCCCCGAACCGGGCGGTGATGGTGGGCGACTCCTACCAGGCCGACATCGTGGGTGCCCGGTCGGCGGGGATGGACGGGGTGCTCCTGCTGCGGGCCGATGGGGGCGCCGGCTCGCCGGCACCGGATGCGCCGGGGGTCCCGGTCATCGCGAGTTTGGGCGAGCTGCCGGCGCTCCTGTCAGGCGCGTCGCCCCCCGTACGATGAGCGCGGCGGGACCGTTCGTCGTCGACAAGTTCGGGGGGTCGGTCCTGCGTCGCCCGGAGGACATCGCCGCGGCGGTCTCGGTGGTCGCCGCGCAGCGCGCCGCGGGCCTCCGACCGGTCGTGGTGGTCAGCGCCTTCGAGGGCGTGACGGACACGATCCTCTCCTCAGCCGCGGTCCTGCTGCCCGATGGCGGCCGGTCGCTCCGGGAGACGCAGCACGACCCGGGCTCGCCGCTCGCCCGCGAGACCGACCGGGCCCTCGCCACCGGCGAGGCGCTATCCGCCGCGCTCTTCTCGCTGGGCCTCCTGGCGCGCGGCATCCCGTCGAGATCCTTCTCCGGGGCGGAGGCGGGGATCCGCACGGCGGCCGCGCACCTGGGCGCCGAGGTGCGACGGGTCTACTCGCGGCCGCTGCGCGAGGCGGTCGCCTCGGGGCTGGTACCGGTCGTGGCGGGATTCCAGGGAGTGGGAACCCACGGAGAGCTGACGACCCTGGGTCGCGGCGGGACGGACCTGTCGGCCGTCGTGCTGGCGGTGGCTTTGCGCGCGGATCGCTGCGAGCTCTTCAAGGACACCGGGGGCGTCATGGATGCCGACCCGCACCTGGTCCCCGGAGCCCGATTCCTCGAGGTCGTGGACGCGCGCCAGCTGGAGCTCCTCGCGGAGCTGGGCTCCGAGGTCGTGCACCCGGTGGCCGTCCGTCGCGCGCGCCGCGGCCGGCTCCGGCTCGTGGTGCGCGCCGTCGACGCCGGCCAGCCCATGACCGAGGTGCGCCCCGGAGCGCGTCGCGGCACGGCCCAGCCCGGCAGCCTGATGCTGGCCGTCGATCGGAAAGAGCGGATCGCGCGGATCAGCCTCGTGGGTCCAGCCGAGCGGATGCCGGAGCTGCTTTCTCTCCCGGCGCACGCCGAGGGCTCGTTCGACGAGGGCGGGCTTCGGGTGGTCTGGGCGGATGTCCCGCTGGAGCAGGCCGGTCCCGCTGCCCGCGCCGTGCATGCCGCCCTGATGGCCGGCGTGGGAACGGCGGTATCCGGGGTCTAGCCACGCGCGCCGAGGCGGCGCAATCATCCGGTCAGGAGGGAAGATCATGAACCGCTTTCGCTGGCTTCTCGCGGCGACCGCCGTAGTCGCGATCCTGGTGATCGGTGGCGTCATCGTGGCAGCCGGGGTGATCCTCCCGGGGCGAGACCCGAACGCTATCCACGCGGTGGGCAGCCTGCCGGACCGGATCAGCGTGTGCGGGCGCACCTGGACCCTGGACACCTCCCTGCGCCAGCGTTCCTATGACGACGCCCGTACATGGACCGGCGTCGAACCCGTGGTCGTGGCCAGCGGTCCTGGAGCACCGTGCCCGTCCGGCCCGTGCGGCTCCGGCGGCGGAAGTCCCTGCGACACCGTGGTCTTCGTCCGGGTCGGAGACGATGCCTACGTCGACTACGCTCTCTCTGGCGGTCCGTAGTGTTGCGCCGGCGCCGATATCGGCCATAGGGGTGCCGGGCGCGGCGTTATGGCCGGCGCGTCAGGGGACGGGAACCGCCTCGTGCTCGGCGAGCTCACCAGGCGCCCGCAGCTGGAGGAGGACGCCGGCGGCGATGATCAGGACGCCGCCGACGACTTGGATCGGGTGCGGGGACTCGCCCAGCAGGATGGCGGCCAGCGACACGCCCACCACCGGTTCGAGCGTCGCCAGGATCGCCGCGCGCGGGGCGCCCAGCAACCGGATGCCGGCGATGAAGGCCACGGTGGGGATTCCCGCACCAACCAGGCCCGCCGCCAGGACCGGGAGCAGCGCGGCGCTCGAGGCGAGCGGCTGTGCCATGATCGCCGTCCCGCCGATGCCCACGGCCAGGACCGTGTACAGGAGCCCGGCCAGGAGCATCGTCACTGCGGCTGCCTGGGCTCCGGGAACCTGGCCGAACCCGTGTCGGGCGATGAGGACGTACACGGCCTGCGCAATGGCGCCAAAGAGGGCGAGCACCAGTCCCAGCACGTCGAGCCCGCCCAGCGAGCTGCCCCCGGCCACGACGAGGACCATCCCCAGCACCGAAGTGGCCAGCGCGGCCCAGCGAACCCGGTCGAGCCGCTCGCCGAACCAGGCCACGCTGGCGATCGCCACGAAGGATGGGTAGAGGTAGAAGACGAGCAGCGCGAGGGCGATGCTGATTCGCTCGAAGGCAACGAAGACCGCGAGGTTGAGGAGCGTGTTCGCCATCCCGGCCGCCAGCAGGCTCCACCGTTCGCGGGCGGTCAGCTCGCCCAGGGTGAGGGCCGCCCGGTGACCGGCTAACCGGCGCGCGGCGATGAAGATGACCATGCACAGCCCGCCAAGCGTCGCGCGCCAGGTGACCAGGCCCAGGCTGCTCACCCCGGCGTCGCCGGCGAACCGTGACAGGGGGCCTAGCGTCCCGAAGCAGAGCGCGGCCATGACGACGAGGCCGGCCCCGGTGAGGCCGGGCGCCGATTCGCGCCGTGGACCCGTCATCTCGGGGAGGAGGAGGTCGCGGCTTCCTGGGCCTCGACCGCGGCAAGCTCCTCGCCCAGCCGCGTCCACTCGGCCGCGAGGTGGTCCGCGCGGTCGCGCGCGGCGTTGTACTCATCGATGAGCGCGCGGGCGGTCGCTGCCTCGGCATAGATCGACGGATCGGCGAGCCGCTCGGTGAGCCGTGCCAGGGCGGCATCGGTCTCGGCAGATGCTCGCTCCGCGCGCTCCAGCGCCTCGCGCAGGTCGCGGGTGCGCCGATAGCGCCGGTTGCGGTCCTCCGCCTCGGCGCGCTTGCGAGCCGCCTCATCCGCCGCAGACTCGCGCGGGCGCAACGGCGGCGCCTCCAGGCCGCGGGGGGTCGCTCGACCCTCGGTCGCGCCACGCGCCTCGATGTCGAGCCCGCGCTTGGACGCGTAGTACTCGAAGTCGCCCGAATACAGCGTCGCCGTGCCGCCGCTCACCTCGATGATGGCGTTCGCCACGCTGCGAATCAGGTATCGGTCGTGGGTGATGAGGACCATGGTCCCGCCGAAGGCGTTGAGCGCGTCCTCCAGCACGTCGCGCGAGGCGATATCCAGGTGGTTCGTGGGCTCGTCGAGGCAGAGCAGGTTGGCCGGGTCGGCCATGAGCTTGGCCAGCGCCAGCCGCGTCTGCTCCCCGCCCGAGAGCACCTCGACCGGCTTGTCGATGCTGTCCCCCGAGAACAGGAACGCGCCAAGCAGCCGGCGCATCTCGGCGGTTGTCATCCGCGGCGCGGCCCCGGCCAGCTCGTCAAACACCGCGTTCGCGGGGTTGAGCGCCTCGATCTGGTGCTGGGCGAAGTAGGCGACCCGCACGTTGCTGCCCAGCTCCCGCGCGCCGCTGTCGAAGGGCAGGACCCCGGCCAGGATCTTGAGCAGCGTCGACTTGCCGGCGCCGTTGGGGCCGATGAGCGCCACTTTCTGGCCGCGCTCGAGCGCCAGGTCCAGGCCGTCGTAGACGGTGTGGTCGCCGTAGCGCTTGACGATTCCCTCCAACCGGATCACCACGCGCCCGGAGCGCGGTGGCTCGGGGAACCGGAACTTCACCGACCTGGCTCGGGTGGTGGGCACCGTCACCCGGTCAAGCCGATCCAGGGCCTTGATCCGGCTCTGGACCTGCCGCGCCTTGGTGGCCTTGTAGCGGAAGCGCTCGATGAAACGCTCGGTCTGTGCCACCTTGCGCTGCTGCGCCGCCGCAGTGCGCTCCAGCTGCGCGATCCGCTCCTCGCGCTGCTCCACGAAGTCCGCGTAGTCGCCGGTGTACTCGGTGAGCGTGCCGCGGGCGAGCTCCCCGACGTGGTTCGCGATGGTGTTGATGAAGTCGCGGTCGTGGCTCACCAGCACGATGGCCCCGGCATAGGTCGCGAGGAACGCCTGGAGCCACTCGACGCTGGCCAGGTCCAGGTGGTTGGTGGGCTCGTCGAGGAGGAGGACGTCCGGGTTGGCGAGCAGGAGCTTGGCGAGCGCCACCCGCATCATCCAGCCGCCCGAGAAGGTGCCGATGTCGCGCTCGACATCGGCCTGGGCAAACCCCAGGCCAGCCAGGATGCGACGCGCCTCCGCCTCCAGCCCGTAGCCGCCCATCTGCTCGAAGCGATCCTGGAGGCGACCGTACTCGGCCATCAGCTCGGTCAGCTCTGCCTCCTCGGTCGCCTCGGCCAGCTCCCCCTCGATGTGCCCGAGCCGATGGCCGATGCCGCTCACCACCCCGGCGCCGCCAAGAACCTCGTCGAGGACCGAGTGGCCCGCGGTGTCCGCCACGTCCTGGCGGAGGTAGCCGATGACCACGTCGCGGCCCCGCGCCACCGTCCCGGCATCGGCCTCCTGCTCGCCGGTGATGATCTCGAGCAGCGTGGTCTTGCCCGCGCCGTTGGGGCCGACGATGGCGATCCGCCGACCGGCGCCGACCTGCAGCGAGACGTCGCTGAAGAGGTGCTGCGTGCCGAACGTCTTGCTGACGCCGGACAGGGTGACCAGGGACATGGCCGAAGCATGGTACCGACGGCCGGGCCGGGACGCTGCGGCAGACGGCTCCCTACGATGCCGGCCCGGCGGCCGCCGTCACCCGAGCGAGCCACTCGCGCGTTGCCCGCGGCGACCGGAGACGCACCACGGCGAGGTGCCCGTTCTCCGGATCGGCGAAACGGCGCAGGTACTCGCGGCGCTGGCCGGCATGCGATCGGAGCGCCGTGAGAACCCCTCGCGCTGCCGCCAGGAGCTGTCGGGGCAGCCCCGCACGCCGACCGGTCCTGGCAGCCTCGGCGGTGAGCTGCGCCGTGCGCCGGCGAGCCCGCTTCGCCAGCCGCCACAGGCTGACCCCCAGGGAATAGTCGAGCCAGACGATCGTGTCAGCCCGTGGCCAGACGAGGTCGCGCACTGCCCGCTTGTTGCCGTCGGTCACCCACCGATCAGCGGCGATCGCGGCGCCGGTTCGCTCGCGGAGGAGGGCCAGCGGAGCGGTGCTGAACTCCGGGCCGAAGTACAGCGAGTCGAGCTCCACGTGGGGGACGTCGAGGACCGCGGCAAGCTCGCGCGCGAGGGTCGTCTTGCCAGATCCGGTCCGGCCCACGACGACGATCCGCTCGCAGGCGGTGAGCGTGTGCAGGGGATCGCGCCGCGGTCGTGTCGCCGCGGCCTCGTCGCGGTACGTCACGCGGGCCAGTCCTCAGTCGGGTACGGCGCACCATGCTACACGCGGTCGTGGCGCGCAGCGGCGAGCGGTCAGGCCGAGGTGATCCGGGCGCCGACCTCGTCGAATCGCAGCCGGGTCGCCATCCCCCGCACGCCCGAGGCGTTGAAGGCCTTCTCGACGCCGTGGGCGACGGCGGGAGAGTCGCAGATCGCCAGCACGCTGGGGCCGGCGCCGGACAGGCAGGCGCCCATCGCGCCATGGTCGTACGCAACCTCGATGATGCGGCGGCTGTCGACGAGATGCGGGAGGCGGTAGGGCTGGTGCAGGCGATCGTCCATGGCAGTTCGCAGCAGCCCGGCGTCCGCGGTGATGACCGCCGTGGCGAGCAGCGCGGCCCGGGCGGCCTGTCCGGCCGCATCCGCCAGGGTCACCGTCGCGGGGAGCAGGGCTCGCATCTCCCGCGTCCGGCTCTCGGCAACCGGGATGAAGACGACCGGGATCCAGCCCTCCGGCGGGCGGAAGCGGCGCAGCGTGGCGGGCGCGGCGCGGTTCGTGACGGCCAGCGTGATCCCGCCGTACAGGGCCGCCGCGACGTTGTCGGGGTGGCCCTCCAGGTCCGCTGCGAGGGCCAGGATCTCGTCGGGGTGCGGCGACCGACGGCCGGCGGCGGCACCCAGCAGCAGCCCTCCGACGATGGCCGCCGCGCTGCTCCCCAGGCCCCTCGCGGCCGGGATCATGGAGGAGACCTCGATCCGCCACGATCCCGCGCCGCCGGGGGCTCCATGGGCAGCGCGCAGCCCCGCGCGGAAGGCCCGGATCAGCAGGTTCTCCTCGGGATCGGCGTCGTCGGCGGGCACCCCCTCACCACGGGCGGTGAGCAGGATCCCGGGTTCGTCGCCGCGATGGAGCTCGGCGCGCAGCTTCAGGGAGAGCGCCGCGGCGACGGCGTCGAAGCCGCTCCCCAGGTTCGCGGAGCTGGCCGGGACCTCCACGCTGGCGATGCGGGTCAGGGCGGACATGCCCCGCGAGTGTATCCGCCGGTCACGCGCCGACGCGCCGCTGCCCGACCGTCGGCTGCCTGACGCTCAGCCCTGCCCGGCCGCCGCTGCGAGCTCGGCGTGCCGGTAGCACTTCACAAGGTGGTCGTTCACCATCCCGGTTGCCTGCATGAACGCGTAGCAGATCGTGGGCCCCACGAAGGCGAACCCGCGTGATCGGAGGTCACGTGACATGGCGCGCGAGGCATCGGTCTCGGCAGGGACCTCGCCGGGCGATGCCCACCCGTTGACGAGCGGCGCTCCGCCCACGAACGACCACAGGTGCTCGACCGGATCGATCCCTGCCGCCCCCACGGCCAGCCAGGCGCGCGCGTTGCCGATGGCGGCGTGCACCTTGGCGCGGTTGCGGATGATGCCGGTGTCGGCCAGGAGGCGTTGCTCGTCCCCGGTGGCGAACGCGGCAACCACGGCCGGGTCGAACCCCGCGAAAGCCCGTCGAAAGCCATCGCGGCGATGCAGGATGGTCGACCACGACAGGCCGGCCTGGGCGCCTTCGAGGATCAGCATCTCGAAGAGGCGCCGCTCGTCGCGGAGGGGCACGCCCCACTCACGGTCGTGGTACGCGAGGTACTCGGGGTCGTCCAGCGGCGCCCAGGCGCAGCGCTCCAGCCGGTCGCCGGTCACCCGTGACGCGCCCGACAACGGAGCTCTGGCACCGGCAATCCTCTTTTCGGGTTCAACCTGCGCTGGCCTTCGTGGTGGGGGGCGGCCAAGAATAGCCCTCGCATGACGAACGGGGGAGTCCGCGGCGGGCTCGCCTGTTCCAGGTGACGTTGGTTCGCAGGCCGCTTCGTGTCGCGGAGCGCCCCGGCGCGGTCGTCTGCCGGCGCCTGGCGCGGCCGTCAGCGCGGGTAGTTGCGCATCCTCGGCACGAAGGAGGTCCACGATTCGGTGACCGCGTGCCCAATCGTCCGCCAGCTCCACCGGCGGGCCGCCGTGCGGCGACCGGAATCCTGCTCCTCCTCGTTCCCGACGGCGGGCCGGGTGCGAGGGGAGGGAATTGGCGGGACGACGATCGCGTCGGCAATCCGTCCTATCGCGTACATGTGCTTGCTCCTCCGTCTCGGTGCGGTGTATGGGGCCATCGTGGCGGTCCTCGACCGGCCCCGCGTCGGCCTTGGGTACCGACCTGGCGCGGGCTCTTCCGCCAGTGGCGGCCTACGTCATTCGGCCGGGGACAACCCCCCTGGGCGCCACGCTATCCTCCCGGCGTGGACACCGCCCAGGGTCGCCCAGCGCCCATCACCTTCCTCTTCACCGACGTCGAAGGCAGCACCCGCCTCGCCGAACGCTTCCCGCAGGAGGCGGCGGAGGTTCTCGCCCGCCACCAGGCATTCATCGCCGAGGCCGTCGAACGGCACGGCGGGCGCGTCTTCGAGCGCGTCGGCGACGCCGCGTACGCGGCCTTCGAGGACGCCGCGGATGCCGTGCTCGCCGCCAGCGAGCTGGCCCGCGCACTGCTCGAGGCAGACTGGGGCGAGGTCGGCCACGTGCGGGTCCGCGCCGCGCTCGACACCGGGGACGCGCAACGCCGCGGCGATCGCTTCTTCGGCGCCCCTCTCTTCCGGGCCGCCCGCATCCTGAGCCTGGCGCACGGCGGCGAGACCCTCATCAGCGACGCGGTCCTGGAGGCCGCCGAGGGCAGGATCCCCGACGAGATCCGGCCGCGGGACCTCGGAACCCATCGGCTGCGGGACATCACTGAGCCGGTGCACGTGTACCAGCTCCTGCATACTGCGCATGCGGTGCTTCCCGCGCCCGACCTGCCCATGAGCACCGCGCATGCGTCGAGGGAGATGGAGGACGTGAGCGACGACGGCCCGATCCGGGTCATGCTGGTCGACGACCATGCGGTCGTTCGGCGGGGGCTGAAGGGGTTCCTGGAGCTGCTCCGCGACATCGAGGTCGTGGGAGAGGCGGAGAACGGCGAGGAGGCGGTCGCGCTGGCGGACCGGCTGCAGCCGGACGTCATCCTCATGGACCTGCTGATGCCGAAGATGGACGGCATCACCGCCATCGGCAGGATCAAGGAGTCACGGCCGGGGATCGAGATCGTGGCGGTCACCAGCTTCATCGAGGAGCAGAAGGTGACCGCGGCCCTTGAGGCGGGCGCATCGGGCTACCTGCTCAAGGATGCGGAGGCCGACGAGGTGGCCAACGCCATCCGCGCGGCCCACGCCGGCGAGGTCCACCTGGACCCGGCCGTCGCGCGGCTGCTCGCGCAGCGGCTGCGAGCGCGGAAGATGGAGCAGCCGGTGGAGCCGCTCACGGACCGCGAGCAGGAGGTCCTTGGCCACCTCGCGAAGGGGTCGAGCAACAAGGAGATCGCCTACGCGCTCGGCATCACGGAGCGGACCGCCCGCACGCATGTGAGCAACATCCTCGGGAAGCTGGCGCTCGCCAGCCGGACGCAGGCGGCCCTGTGGGCCGTCGAGCACGGGATGGCGACCTGAGGGACCGAGTGATCCAGATCAGCATGGCCGAGCAGCGCCGTTCCGCGAAGGCGACGGACCACACCACCAGCGTGTCGGCGGTCCTCAAGGGGGCCGTGGAGGAGGCTTCGCGGCTGCTCCGGGCGGACGGCGCGATGATCTACCTGTTCGACCCCGAGGCGAACGTCCTTCGCTTCGCGCGCGATGCAGGGATCCGCGACCGGACCGCGCGGCGGCTCATCCACGGGCTGACGCTGCCCGTTGGGGTGGGCATGTTCGGCACCGCGTTCGCCCGCGCCGAGCTGGTCACGACCGAGGACTACCCGAACGATCCGTCCTTCCGCCATTCGCCGGTTGCCGACGAGATCGTCGACACGGCGGGGATGCGGGCCATGGCGGTCGCTCCGCTGGTGGTGGACGGGGAGCCGCTGGGAGCACTGGGCGTCTTCAGGAGCCAGGTGGTGGTCTTCGATGACGCGCAGCTGGGCCTGCTCCGGGCACTCGCCAACCACGCGGCGGTCACCATCGCCAACGAGCGGTTGCAGGAGGATCTCCGTCGTCGAGCCGACGAGCTGGCCCGTCGCGTCGATGCCCAGCGCACGCTGGGAGACATCGCGGCCCGCATCACGGCGCTGCGCGACCCTGCGGAGGTGCTGCAGGAGGTGGTCGATGCCGCGCACCGGCTCCTTGAGTCAGACGGCGCACACCTGACCATTCCGGACTCGTCCGGCGCATTCCTTCGGCCCCGCGTCGTCGCAGGCGGCACCGACGCCCGGATGCGCCGCTGGCTGGAGACCCAGCACTTTCCCCTCGGCGGGGGGATGAACGGCCTGGCCGCGGCTCGCGGGGAGGCGGTCTGGACGGAGGACTACCTCGTCGATCCGCGCATCCCGCACGAGGCCGACGATCAGCGCACCGCGGAGCGCATGGGCCTGCGCGGGATGGCG
The DNA here is from genome assembly GCA_963805305.1 of uncultured Chloroflexia bacterium. Taxonomy (GTDB): domain Bacteria; phylum Chloroflexota; class Limnocylindria; order QHBO01; family QHBO01; genus CAVXEH01. The sequence goes on along the minus strand of CAWDTM010000003.1, from coordinate 428,129 downwards.
GTGGCCCCCCTCCGCGCGCCCGGGGGCGAGGTGCTCGGAACGCTGGCGGTCTCCTACCGGAAGCCGTGCAGCATCGACCGCGAGCACCTGGATCTCCTCCAGCGGCTGGCCGACCAATGCGCGATCGCGCTCTCGAACGCGACGCTCGTGGAGCAGCTGCATGCGTCGGAGCAGCGCTATCGGTTCCTGGTCGAGCACGCTCCCGACGTCGTCTACGAGACCGATGAGACAGGGGTCTTCACGTTCATGTCGGATGCCATCGAGCCGATGACCGGATGGTCGCCCTCCGAGATGGTGGGTCGCCACTTCTCCGAGATCATCGCGCCCGAGTCCGGGGAGCAGGCACAGGCGGAGTGGACGGCGATCGTCGAGCAGCCGACCACAGAGCGACGCGTTGACCTCCGGCTTCGCCATCGCGGCGGCGGCACGGTGCCCACCGAGGTGCGCGCGGTTGCGATCATGCCGGACGGCGTCTTCCGCGGCATCCACGGATCGACCCGGGACATCAGCGAGCGGTTGAACCTGGAGAACGATCTGCGACGCCGGACCGACGAGCTCGCCCGCCGGGTCGATGCGCAGCAGACCCTCTCCGAGATCGCCCGACAGATCACGGCCATCCACGACCCGACCGTCGTCCTCCAGAAGGCCCTCGACGACGCTGCCCGGCTGCTTCAGGCCGACGGTGCGGAGATGGACCTCGTCAACGAGAACACGACGGGTCTGCGCCTCGCATACAGCGTCGCGCGAAGCCCGGATGCGGTGCAGGCGGATTCTCCGGACTTCACCGAGCCGGACCAGGGCATCGCCGGCCTGGCGCTGACCGAGGGTCGGGTCGTGGTCACCGGCAACTACCTCGAGGACCCGGCCTTCCGGCACTCGCCCGAGGCCGACGCCTGGGTGAAGGAGCAGGGCATCCATTCGGTCCTCGCCGCCCCGCTCATCGGGGAGGATGGCTGGCTTGGCGCGATCCTCATGGATGCCCGCCGGCGCGATGCCTGGGACGCGGAGGACGCGGAGCTTCTCGGCGGGCTCGCCGCCCAGGCGGCGGTGGCGGTGACGAACGCCCGCCTCTACGACCAGCTCCAGCACCGCATCGCGGCCCAGGCCGCCCTCAGCGAGATCGCCGCCCAGATCACGGCCATTCGCGAACCGGCCGATGTGCTGCAGCGTGGCGTCGACGAGGCCGTGCGCCTCCTCGGGGCGGAGACCGGTGCCATACAGCTCCTGGAGCCCGAGACGGACATCCTCGCCGACAACCTGCCGGTGACCGGTGCCGCGATGGATCCCGCGGACCGCATCGTCTCCGTGCGCATCGGCGAGGGGATCGCCGGCCAGTCGGTCGCCGAGCGGCGGGTGGCCTGGACCGGTGACTACCTCGGGGACGGCTCGTTTGCCCACACGCCCGACGCCGATGCCTGGATCACCGAGCGGGGATTCCGATCGCAGATGACGGCACCGCTCATCGGCGGCTCAGGTCCCATTGGCTCGCTGACGGTCTACTCGCCACGGCGCGATGCCTTCGATGCCGATGACGCGGAGCTGCTCGGCACGCTCGCCAACCAGGCCGCCGTCGCGGTCAGCAACGCCCGCCTGTGGGGGCAGGTGGAGAGCAGCGAGCGCCGCTACCGCCATCTCGTCGAGAACTCGCCGGACACGATCTGGTCGGCACGCGCCGACGGCACATTGACCTACTTCTCCGAGACGATCGAGCGGCTCTCCGGCTGGAAGGCGGAGGAGCTCGTCGGCAGGCACTTCCGGGTCCTGGTCCACCCCGACAGCGGCGATCGCGTCGACGAGGAGTGGCAGCGGATGGTGGACAACACGGAGCCCGACCTGGTGATCCGGTTCCACCTGCGCCATCGCGACGGGCATCCAATCCCGGCGGAGACGACGGGCATCGCGGAGATCGTGGACGGTCGGGTCGTGGGTGCCCATGGCGCGGTCCGCGACCTCAGCGTGCGCGAGCGGCTCGAGGTCGATCTCCGCGCGCAGGCCGCCGAGATCGCCGCGTCGGAGGAGCGGGCCAACCTGGCGCGGGAGCTGCACGACTCGGTGACCCAGGCGCTCTTCAGCATGGGCCTCACCATGCGCAGCCTCGAGCTGCTCCTCGAGGCGAATCCGGATGCCGTCCGCCCCAAGCTGGCCGAGCTCCGGGAGCTGCAGAAGGATGCCCTGGCGGAGATGCGGACCCTCATCTTCGAGCTGCGTCCCAAGAGCCTCGAGCAGGATGGGTTGGAGCAGGCGCTCCGCACGCACGCCGCGGCGGTCCAGGGCCGGACCGGTCTGTCGGTCACCGTGGAAGCCGACACCGGGTTGCCGGAGCGGCTCCCCGCCGAGGCCGAGGAGACCCTGTACCGCATTGGCCAGGAGGCGCTCCACAACGTCGTGAAGCACGCCAGCGCCGGCTCTGCCCGGATCCTGCTGGCCCGGGTGGGCGGCGAGATCCGCCTGTCGGTGACCGATGACGGCATCGGGTTCGACCCGTCGAACACCCCACGCGGGCACCTGGGCCTTGTTGGCATGCGCCAGCGAGCGGAGCGGATCGGCGCAGATTTCTCGGTCACCACCCGGCCCGGCCACGGCACGGTCGTGAGCGTGACCTGGCACCTGCCGCCGGGCCATGGCGACGAGCCGCCGGCGGTTGCGCCGGCGCGCGTCGGTCGAATGACGTAGCGCGAGTTCCGTCCCTCGGCCGACGCACCCGAGCGGGCTCGCGCCGAGAATCGGGGCATGCCCGGCCACGAGCAGCCCCACCAGCCACCACGGATCGTCATCGTCGACGCGGATCGGCGCGTTCGGCAATCGCTCTCGGACCTGCTGACCCTCGCCGGCCTGCGGGTGATGGCCACCGCCGGCACGGTGGCCCAGGCGCTCGCCGTCGTCGAGCTGACGCAGCCGATGATCCTCCTCGTCGACCCGCGCCTGCCGGACATCGATGCGGGGGCTGCCCTGATCGCCGCGGTGCCGGACCTGGATCCGGGAGTTCGCGTGATCCTCATGGGCTGGTCCGATGCGCTGGAGCGGCCAGCGCTGCTCACCCGGGCGGACGGCTACCTTCCCAAGGGATCGACCCCGGAGGAGTTCGTGGCGGCGGCGCTCACCGTTTGTGGCTGCGAGGCCCTAGCATGATGCCGTGCGCCGGATCGTTTTCTTCGTCCTGGGGTTCCTTGGCGGCCTGAGTGCCGTCGCCGTGCTGGCCCGCCACCTGATTCCGTCCCGTGGGGACGAGACGAGCGAGGAGCTGGCGCTGGTCGCCATCGCTGACGGGGTGAACCTCACCAGCCGCGCGGGCGCACTCCGCGGCGGGTCCCTGCGCGCCTGGATGGCCGGCGTCGATCTCGACCTCCGCGATGCGACCCTGGCGCCGGGGGGCGGACGGCTCGAGGTGACCGCCCTGATGTCCGGCGTGGTGGTGCATGTTCCGCCGGCGTGGCGCGTGCGACGCCGGGCGCGCGGCCTCACACGGAGCCTTGCCTGGAGCCTCGACGGGCAGGACGCGCTTCCCGCCGACGCACCGACCTTCGATGTCGAGGTCCTGGTGGTGGGCGCCGGGGTGGTGATCACCAACAGCCTCGACGACGATGACCTCGACTGAGGCCGCCCAAACTCGTCCGCGGGCGCGCGACCTGGGGGTCCGCATCGGCCGGCTCGAGCCCGGCCCGGAGAATGCGATCACCGACGTGGCCGGCGTCCGCGTCGGGCACGCCACCATCGTGCGCGGCGACGGACCGCTGCAGGTCGGCGCCGGTCCCGTCCGAACCGGGGTCACCGTCGTGGCAGCACCCGGCGAGCCCTGGCCGCGCCCCGTCTTCGCCGGCTGCCATAGGCTCAACGGCAACGGCGAGCTCACCGGGCTGGAGTGGATCCGGGAGGCGGGCATGCTCACCTCTCCGGTCGCCATCAGCAACACGCACTCGGTGGGCACCGTGCGCGACACCCTCATCGCCATCGAGCGCGAGGCGCGCGGGGTGGACGCCCCCCTCTGGTCGCTGCCCGTCGTCGGCGAGACCTGGGACGGCGTCCTCAACGACATCGACGGCTTCCACGTGACCGCGGACCACGTTCGGGAGGCGTGGGCCGCCGCGTCCGGCGGGCCGGTCCCGGAGGGCAACGTGGGCGGCGGCACCGGGATGATCTGCCACGGCTTCAAGGGCGGCATCGGGACCGCGTCCCGCCGGCTCGCGGTGACCGATGGCGGCTACACCGTGGGCGTGCTGGTGCAGGCCAACCACGGGCGTCGCCCGCGGCTGGCGGTGGCCGGGGTCCCGGTGGGCGAGGAGATCGGGCCGGAGACCGTGCCGCTCCCCCGCGCGCCCGCACGCGTTGCGCCGGGGGCAGGGTCGATCATCGTCGTGGTGGCCACCGACGCGCCATTGCTGCCGCACCAGTGCACGCGCCTCGCGCAGCGCCCGTCGCTGGGGATCGGGCGGACCGGCGGCGCTGGAGAGCCGAGCAGCGGCGACCTGGTGATCGCCTTCGCCACGGGAAACACCGTGGTCGATGTCGCGGCACCCGGGGACGGAACCGCCTATCGCGTCGACGCCCTGCGCGACGACCGCCTGGGACCGCTCTTCTGGGCGGCCATAGAGGCCACCGAGGAGGCCATCGTCAACGCGCTCGTCGCGGCCCAGACGATGACCGGTCGCGACGGGATCGTCGCTCACGCCCTGCCCCACGACCGCCTGACGGCTGCCCTCGTCCGCTTCGGCCGAGGCTGACGCGATGGCGCTCCGCGCGTCGCTCGGCACCCTGGCTGCGGTCCTCCGCAACCCGCGCATCGCGGTCGTAGAGCTCGCGTACCTGGGCTTCTCCCTGGCCGAGTGGACGGTCTGGATCGGCGTCCTCGTCTACGCCTTCGGCGTCGGCGGAGCCACGGAGGTGGGCCTGGCGGTCGTGGTCCAGCTGGTGCCCTCCGCGATCCTGGCGCCGCTGGCTGCGGTGATCGGCGACCGGTATCGGCGCGACCGGGTGCTCGTGGCGGCCTACCTCATGCAGGGGCTGGCCGTCCTCGCCCTGGCGGGTGCCGTTGGTGCCGGCGCTGCCGTGTTCGGGGTGTACCTCCTGGCCGCCCTCGCCAACGCGACCATGACGCTGACCCGCCCGCTGCAGTCCGCCCTCGTGCCGTCCCTCGCGGAGACACCGGCGGAGCTGACCGCCGCCAACGTCGCCGGGGGCACCATCGAGAACGCGTCGATCCTGCTCGGACCGGCGCTGGCCGGCCTCGGGCTCGCCGTCATCGGTTCTGCGGCCGTGTTCGCGATCTCCGGAGCCGTCGTCCTCGCCGCCGGAGTCCTCATCGCTGCCACGCTGGTGCGTGCCGCCCACCCCGCCCTGGCGGCGTCCCGGGATCCGCGCCACCACCCGCTCGTGGAGATCCGCGAGGGCCTCGCGGCGCTCGTGCGGCCCGGTCGGCCCCGGACGGTGGTGGCCGTGTTCGCCACGGCGGAGGTCGTCTGGGGGGCGGTGGACGTGCTCGTCATCGTGCTCGCCCTCGATCTGCTGTCCGCCGGGGAGCCCGCCGTCGGATACCTCAACGCGGTCTTCGGCGCGGGCGGCCTGGTGGGCGTGGCGCTGACCGTCACCCTGATCGGACGCCCGCGGCTCGCCGGGCCGTTCGGCGTGGGCGTTCTCCTCTTCGGCCTGCCGCTGGCGCTGCTGGGCCTGGGCGGCGGCCCGGTGATCGCGGTGTCACTGCTCCTCGTCTCGGGCGCCGGTCGCAGCCTCATGGACGTGGCCGGGCGCACGCTTCTCCAGCGCGTGGCGCCCCACGCGCTGCTGGCGCGGATCTTCGGGGTCCTGGAGGGGATCGACATGGCCGCGCTGGCGGTGGGTTCGGTGGTCGCCTCGCTGCTCGTCGCGGGCCTGGGACCGAGCGCCGCCTTCGTGGCCATTGGCCTGCTGCTTCCCGTCGCCATCGCCCTCACCGCCGGCTCGCTGCGCGAGATCGACATGGCCGCGGAGGTTCACCTCGTGGAGCTTGAGCTGCTGCGGCGCATCCCGATCTTCGCGCCGCTCTCCGCGCTGGTCCTGGAGCGACTGGCCGCCAGCCTCGTCCCGGCTCACGCGGAGCCGGGCGACACGATCCTCCGCCAGGGCGATGCCGGCGACCGGTACTACGTCGTGGCCGACGGCCGGGTGACGGTGCTCGTCGACGGTGTGACGGTTCGGGAGCTGGGTCCGGGGCAGGGATTCGGCGAGATCGCGCTCCTGCGCGCCGTGCCGCGCACGGCATCGGTTGTGGCGCTCACCGAGGTGGAGCTCCTGGCCCTGGAGCGCGGGCCGTTCCTCGAGGTCGTCACCGGTCACCCGCAGAGCGTCGCCGCGGCCGAGGGGGTCGTGGCGGCGCACCTGTCCACGGCGCGCTGACCGCGCGGGTCGCTACAGGCCCATTGCCCCGCGAATCGCTCCGATCTCCGGCGCGACCGGGGTCATGGTTCCCTCTTCCACCTGCACCGCATCGGGGTCCTTGAGGCCGTGCCCGGTCAGGACGCAGACGACCGTCCGGGACCGATGGAGGCGCCCGTCCGCGGCGAGGCGCCGAACGCCGGCCACGCCCGCCGCGGAGGCGGGCTCGCAGAAGATGCCCTCGAGGCGCACCACGTCGCGCTGGGCAGCCAGGATCTCGCTGTCGCCGACCGCTTCGATGAGGCCACCCGACTCGTCGCGTGCCGCGATCGCGCTCTGCCACGAGGCGGGATTCCCGATGCGGATCGCCGTCGCCACCGTCTCGGGCTCGGCGACCGGTTCGCCGCGCACGATGGGCGCGGCGCCCGCTGCCTGGAAGCCCAGCATGCGCGGCAGCCCACCGATGCGGCCGTTGGACGCATAGCGGCGGAAGCCGCGCCAGTAGGCCGTGATGTTCCCGGCGTTGCCCACCGGCAGGGCCAGGTCATCCGGCGCGCCGTCGAGCGCATTGCAGATCTCCCAGGCCGCCGTCTGCTGCCCCTCGATGCGGTCGGGGTTGATGGAGTTGACGACTGCGGCCACGCCCTCGTTGCCCAGGCGTCGGACCGCGTCGAGCGCCGCGTCGAAGTTGCCATCGATCATCACCAGCCGCGCCCCCGCGACGAGCGCCTGCGCGAGCTTGCCCCGGGCAACCTTGCCGGCGGGCAGGAGGACGAAGGCGGGGATACCCGCCGCGGCCGCGTAGGCCGCGGCGGAGGCAGCCGTGTTCCCGGTGGACGCGCAGACGACCGCCCGGGCGCCGCGGGCCACCGCCCGGGTCACCGCGAGGACCATGCCCCGGTCCTTGAAGCTGCCGGTGGGATTCGTTCCCTCGAACTTGAGGTACAGGTGGTCGAGCCCCAGCTCGTTGCCGAGCCGGCGCGCACGGATGAGCGGCGTGCCCCCCTCGCCCAGGGTGAGCCAGAAGCGCTCGTCAGCGGGATGTGCGAGGAGGTCGCGGTATCGCTCGAGAAGCGGCATTGTGCCGGTCACCGCGCCAGTATGCCGCGTCGCGCTTCCCGCGCTCGACGCCCGCGGCAGGATCCAGCGCAAGCGATTGGGGACGGGTGGCCCTCGGGCACTCCCTCGCGCAGGCTCGTCGCTCTCAGATTCTCACCGGGGGACTGTAAGAGAAGGGAATGGTGCGCTGGTGGGCTCTGGCGGCCTGATATCACGCTCCGACGCGCTCTGCCCGGGCGTCCCACGGCGACCAGAACCTCTCTAACGGTCCGGGGGTGAGAATCTGAGACAGGCGCTGGCGGTGAGGAGGAAGCTGGCGCACGCCTCGCGCTCCCCGCGCTGCGCTCGACCCCGGGACTATCCTCTCTCCGGGGAGCGTCCGCCACGCGTCAGCCAGTGTCACCCCACGGAGGAGATGGTTCATGCGCGTCCCATTGAACGTCCTGGAATTCCGTGATCGCGCCGCCGCGTTCTTCGGCGACGTCGAGGCGGTCGTCGACGGAGACCGACGGTTCACCTACGGCGCGTACGCGGAGCGCACCCATCGGCTGGCGAACGCGCTGCGGGGACTGGGAGTGGGCCGTGGCGACCGCGTGAGCTTCATGAGCTACAACAGCCACCAGCTGCTCGAGGCGTACTACGGAGTCCTCGAGGCGGGCGCCGTGCTCAACCCGCTGAACGTGCGCCTGGCGCCGGCCGAGATCGGCTACATCCTGGGGCATGCCGGCTCGCGGGTCGTCTTCTACCACGCCGACTTCGAGCCGATGGTGACCGCACTCCGGCCCTCGCTGCCCGCGGAGGTTCGCTGGGTCCGGATGGAGGGTCCGTCGGACGAGTACGAGGCGCTCCTGTCCGCCGCGTCGACGGAGTATCGCGCTCCGGAGATCGACGAGGACGCCATGGCGGAGCTCTTCTACACCTCGGGCACCACCGGGCGCCCCAAGGGCGTGGCGCTCACCCATCGCAACCTGTACCTGCATGGCCTCGAGGTCGCGATCGCCCTGCGGGTGACCGATGCCGACACGATCCTGCATGTCGTGCCCCTTTTCCACGTCAACGGCTGGGGCTCGCCGCACTGGATGACCCTGGTTGGCGGCCGCCACGTGATGCTCCGCAAGTTCGACCCGGCGGAGCTGCTGCGGCTTGTCGAGGCGGAAAGTGTGACGCATCTCCTCGGCGTGCCGACCATCTTCAACGCCGTGGTGAACCATCCGGACCACGCCACCCGCGACCTCTCCAGCCTGAAGGAGGCGATGATCGGCGGGGCTCCGGCCTCGCCCACCCTGGTCGATGCGATCGAGCGCGAGCTGGGCTGCACGGCCATCGTGGGCTACGGGCTCTCGGAGACGACCCCGGTGATCTCCCTCGCCCGTCCCAGGGTCCACCTGACAGCGAGCGAGCCGCCGGAGATGGGAGCCGCCCGGAAGGCGATGACCGGCTATGCGCTGGCCGGAACGCAGCTGCGGGTCGTCGACAACGACGGCGCCGACGTCCGGCCCGACGGCGAGCAGATTGGCGAGATCGTCGTCCGCTCGAACGTGGTGATGGAGGGCTACTACCGCGATCCCGAGGCGACCGACGAGAAGATCCGGAAGGGATGGTTCCACACCGGGGACATGGCGGTGATCGACGCGCAGGGCTACCTGCTCATCAAGGATCGGTCGAAGGACATCATCATCTCGGGCGGCGAGAACATCAGCTCGGTCGAGATCGAGAACGCGATCGTTTCCCATCCCGCCGTCCTGGAGTGCGCGGTGGTCGCCGCACCCGACGACAGGTGGGGGGAGGTGGCAGTGGCCCTGGTGGTTCCCAAGGAGGGAGCCGCCGTCAGCGTGGATGAGATCCAGGAGCACGTCCGATCCCAGCTCGCCGGGTTCAAGGTCCCGCGCGACATCGAGTTCCGCGAGGCGCTGCCCAAGGGCGGGACCGGCAAGATCCTCAAGGGCGAGCTGCGCGAGCCCTACTGGGAGGGTCGCGAGAAGCGCGTCAACTGATCACCGCCGGCGCCGTCCGGCGGGGAGCCGTCCGGCCTAGGCGCCGAAGCCGTCCTTCACGATCCGCGCCTGCTCCCGGGCGTGCGCTCCGGGGTAGCCCTCGGCGGGGCGCGAGCGCTCCGGTCGGGAGATGTCGCCCAGCGGGGTCTTGAACGGGACAAGGTGCCGGATCTTGGGGAGCACGAACTTGCGCGGGCCCATGTTCCGCGGCTCCTCCTGGGCCCAGGCCACGAGCTCCACGCCCGGGTAGCGGGCCAGGATCGTCCGCAGCGCCTCGGTCGGGAACGGGTACAGCTGCTCGACGCGCACCACCGCCACCTCCGGCATCGCGGCACGGTGCTCGGACCCGACCAGGTCGTAGTACAGCTTTCCGCTGCACAGGATCACGCGACGGATGGCCGCCGCGGCGTCGTCGGCGGAGCGCTCCGGGTCATCGAGGACCGGTCGGAAGGCGCCATCGGCCAGGTCCGCAAGGCCGGACGAGGCCGCGGGAAGGCGGAGCAGGGACTTGGGCGTCATCACCAGCAGCGCACGCAGCTCGGTGTGTCGCGCCTGGCGGCGGAGCAGGTGGAAGTACTGGCCGGGGGTCGTGGGATAGACGACCCGGATGTTGCCCTCGGCGCCAAGCGCCAGGTACCGCTCCAGGCGTGCGGAGGAGTGCTCCGGTCCCTGGCCCTCGTACCCGTGGGGGAGCAGGAGGGTCAGCCGTGACGTCTGCCGCCACTTGGCCAGCCCGGCGATGAGGAACTGGTCGATGATGATCTCCGCGCCGTTCGCAAAGTCGCCGTACTGCGCCTCCCACAGCACGAGCGCCTCCGGCGCGGTGACCGCGTACCCGTACTCGAAGCCCAGCGCCGCGTACTCGGACAGCGGGGAGTTGTGCAGCTCGAAGCTGGCGGCGGCCCCGGACAGGTGCTGGATCGGCGTGTATGGCTCCCCGGTCTGGGTGTCGACCAGCGTCTGGTGTCGCTGGCTGAAGGTTCCCCGGACGGTGTCCTGGCCGGAGAGCCGGATGGGGGTCCCCTCCAGCAGGAGCGACGCAAATGCGAGGGACTCCGCCTGGGCCCACTCGATCCGCGGCTCATCGGCATCGAGCGCCGCGCGGCGGCGCTCGAGCTGCCGCTCGAGCTTGGCACTGATGCTGAACGCGTCCGGCCAGCGGTAGAGCTGCTCGTTCAGCGTGCGCAGCACGTCCCCCGCGACCGCGGTCTCCGGCTCGCTGACCGTGTCGCGCGGCAGCGCGTCCGTGCCGCGATCGAGGGGAGGCTCGGCGACCCGCTTGCGAACGGCGGCCTGCCGCGTCGCGAGGGCACGGGCCAGGGCCCGGGCATCCTCTTCCGCTTCGTCCGCCTTGACGACACCATCGGCCGCTAGGTGCTCCAGGTACCGCTCCCGGACGCTGGGATGCGTCGCGATCCGCTCGTACATCAGCGGCTGGCTGTACGCGGGCTCGTCACCCTCGTTGTGCCCGAAGCGCCGATAGCCGACAAGGTCGATCACCATGTCCGCGTCGAACTCGGCGCGGTAGAGCATCGCCAGGCGAGCCGCGGCCAGGCAGGCCTCGGGATCGTCGGCGTTGACGTGGACGATGGGCACGTCGAAGCCCTTGGCCAGGTCCGAGGAGTAGGTCGTCGAGCGCGCCTCGTCGACGCCGGTCGTGAAGCCGATCTGGTTGTTGCCGATGATGTGGACCGTGCCGCCGTTCGCGTAACCGGGCAGGCGCGAGAGGTTGAAGGTCTCGGCAACGACGCCCTGCGCGGCGAACGCCGCGTCACCGTGGATCAGGATCGGCAGCGTCACCCGGGTATCGACCGCGGCGAGCGGCCCGGACCGGTCAGTCTGCTCCGCGCGCGCCCTGCCCTCCACCACCGGATCCACCGCCTCGAGATGGGACGGGTTGGGCATCACTGAAACGGAGACCGCGCCCGCGGCGCAGGGGAAGACGCCATCGGCGCCGAGGTGGTACTTGACATCGTCCGCCTCGGAGCGGTCCGGCATGACCGCCTCGTCCGGGCGCCCCGCCTCGAACTCCGCGAGGATGGCGTCGTAGCTCATCCCGACCGTGTGGGCCAGCACATTGAGGCGACCGCGGTGCGCCATGCCGATCACCGCGCGCCGGGTGCCCTGGGCGGCGGCCATCTCCAGGATCACGTCGAGCATGGGCACCATGGCATCCAGCCCCTCGATGCTGAACCGCTTCTGGCCCAGGTACGCGCGGTGGAGGAAGCGCTCGAGCCCCTCCACGGCGGTGAGCCGACCCAGAAGGCGTCGCTGCTCGTCCGCGGTGAGCGGCGCGCGGTGCTCACCGGACTCGATGACTCGCCGCAGCCACGCGCGCTCGGCGTGGTTGCCGATGTGCTCCACCTCGTAGGCGATGGTCCCCGTGTAGGTTCGGCGCAACGCGGCGAGCACCTCGCCCAATGTCTCGCCCGGCACGTGGACCCCCAGCTGGCCGGCGGGAATGCGATCCATGATCTCGGGGGTGAGCCCGTGGAACGCTGGGTCCAGGGCCGGGTCGCCGGGGGGCTCACCGCCCAGGGGGTCGAGTGTCGCGCCCAGGTGGCCGTAGAGGCGGAACGCCCCCACGAGCGACATGGCGGCGGCCAGGTGGCGCAGGTCGTCCGCCGCGGCACCGGGGGCCTGCGCGCGCGGCTCCGCAGGTGCGGCCGCGACCGATGGCGCCGCCGTCAGCGAACCGGGCGCCGGCGCCGGGGCGGGCCCGAGCTCCGCGCCCATGGCGGCGAAGACCTCCTCGTAGAAACCATCGCGACCGGCCAGGGCATCGTCGATGCGTCGCAGGAACCCGCCGGACTCCGCGCCCTGGATGATGCGGTGGTCGTACGTGCTGGTGATGGTCATCAGCCGCTGGCCGGCGAAGGAGCGGATGGCTCCCGTGGCCACGATGGTGCCCTGCCCTGCCATGAGCCGCGGGACGGAGGCAGTGGTCCCCAGGGTCCCCGGGTTGGTGAGGGTGATGGTCCCGGCAGCGAAGTCGTCGGGGGAGAGGCGGTTGGCGCGCGCGCCTGCCACCAGCTCCTCGTAGCGGGCGTGGAAGGCGGCGAAGTCCATGTCGTCGGCGCCCTTGATGACGGGCACCACCAGGAAGTGGCTGCCGTCGGGCCGCTCGACGTCCACCGCCAGGCCCAGGTTCACCGTGCCAGGATCGACGCGCAGGGGCTGGCCGTCGGCGGCCTCCACGAAGGCGTGGGTCATGGTCCGCTGCTCGGCGGCGGCGCGGACGAGGGCATAGCCGATGAGGTGGGTGAAGCTGATCTTGCGCGGCGCGACCTGGGCGTTCAGCTCGCGCCTGCGTGCCTCCAGGATGCTCACCTCGGTGTCGCGGAAGCTGGTGGCGGTGGGGACCCCCAACGAGGCGGTCATGTTCGTCACCAGTCGGGCCGCAGGACCGCGGATGGGCGCGGCGCCCCGCGGGAGGTCCGGTTCGGTGGGCGGAGCGGCTCCTGCGGCCTCCGCGGTCCGTGCCGGCGGGGCGGACCCGTTGCCGTCGATGGGCGGGGAGGACGGCGCCATCGGCTCCAGGCCGGCGAAACCCGCGTCGAAGCGTGCACGCCACTCCGGATCCACCGAGGCGGGGTCGGATCGATACGCCTCGTAGAGGTCGGCGACGTACCCGGCGTTGAGGAGGTTCAGGTTGTCGGTCACGGATGCTGTGGGCTGCTCGCCGGCGGCCGGGTCGCGGGGGTTCATCACTGCACAGGATAGGCGGCGGATGCACGCCCGTCAGGTCGCGAGCAATCCGGCGCCCGGGCTCAGCCGGGCAGGAGGGCCAGCTGGACCACCGGGCGCCGCGCCGAGCGTGCCGGCACGACCTCGAAACCCGCGCGGCGGTAGAGCGCCAGCGGCCCGGTGAAGAGCCCCGAACCGGCGCGGCGCTCGCCGCCGGTGTCGACCGGGTAGGCCTCCAGGGTCCTGGCGCCGTGCTGCCCGGCGTGCGTGATGGCGGCCCCCAGGAGCGCCGTCGCCAGGCCACGGCCCCGTTCCGGGCGGGGCATCCAGAAGCAGACCACCGACCAGACGGCGGGATCGTTCGGATCCTCGTCGGGGCCCGGACGCAGGATCGGCGAACGCAGGATGCGGCCGAACTCGCGCCGGGGACCGACGCTCGCCCAGCCCAGCGGCCGCCCTTCCCGATACGCGATCAGGCCCGGTTCGCGGCCCTCGTCCGTGAGCCGGCGCAGGAGGGCGCGGTTTCCCGCACCGCCATTCGTGCAGCCGGCATCGAAGGCAGCACTCGGCTGGCGCCACCACGTGCACCAGCAGTGGCTGTAGGCGCCGGCTTCAGCGAAGAGCGCGGCAAGGTCCTCCCATCGGTCGGGAGTGAGCGGCAGGATGTCGAGCCGGGCGGGCGTCACGCGCTCGCGGTCGGGATCGAGCGCCTGCGGGCCCGGTAGGCGCGCGCCTTCATGCGGCTGCCGCAGATCGCCATGGTGCACCACGTGCCGGAGCGGTTGCGAGACTTGTCGAAGAAGAGCCATCGGCAGGTGTCGTTCCGGCAGGCCTTGACCCGCGACCAGCTCCCATTGGCCATGGCGGCCAGGAGCGTCGCAAGGATCCCTTCCAGGAATCCATCGACCCCGCTGTCCGTCGGCTCGAGCCGCCAGCTCGACGGGTCGCTGACGCCCGCCACGAGTGGCAGTCGCCCCGCGGCCTCGTTCATGGCCCGCACCAGCCCGTGGTCGAGCGGTTCGTCGTTGTTCGCCCGCCCCAGCGCGCGCAGACCCTCGCGGACTGCGATCGTCCGGGCGTGCTCGCCGGCAGTCACTCTGCCGGACGCGGGGAGAGCACCGCCGGCGATGAGCCAGTCGCGCAGCAGGCCGGGCGTGCCGAGCTCGTCCTCGTCGCCCTCGATGTCGTTGGTGTTCACGAACGCCTGGAGCCGATGCAGCGCCTCCGAGGGCGCCGGTTCCCGGCCCCCGGGTTCGTCTCGGTCGATGTCCGTCATCACGCGCCAATGGTACATCACCAGTCAATTGCCATTGACAGGTGACGGTCGGCGCCGTATGATTCACACGTCACCAGTGAAAGGGAATTGACCGGTGACGGATCAAGGGAGATAGCAATGCTGGAAGACCGCATCACGTACGCGCTCATGGCGGCAGCCGACCGGGCCCGCGCCACCCGCGAACGATCGGGACGGCTCCGGACGCGCAGCTCCTCCGACTCGGTCGGCGGCCTGCGCATTCACTGGCTGTCTCGTGTCGGCGCCGCGTCCCGGAGCCGTTGAGGGTCACCCCTCCCGTGGGTCAACGTCCGCGTGCGTGTCCGCGTCCGACCCGCCGTGATCAGACCCGGCGTGCCAGACCGGCTCGTCCGACTCGCCGGCATGGACGTCGCGCTGCGCGGTGAAGCCGCGGGCCAGCATGAGCAGGCCCAGGACGATCACCACGGCTGGCAGGACCCAGCCCGGGAGGGGGAAGCTCCGTCCGCTGATGCCCAGGATGCCCTCGAAGAAGACGAACCCGGCGGCGAAGAGGCCCAGGGCGGTGATGATCTGCCAGAACCCGGTGCGGGCCATGGAGGCGTTTCGCGCGCGCGTCCCGTACAGCACCATCCCCAGACCGCTGCCGCCGGGCGCCACGAGCGGCCATGCGTAGGCCCAGCTCTCCCAGTAGTCGGCGACGTTCTGGTAGAAGAGCAGCAGCCCGACCATGGTGATCACCGACCCGCCGATGGCCAGCCCGCTGCCGTTCCGCTGGGTGAGCCCAAGCAGGATGAGCGCCAGCCCGGGACCGATGACGTAGAAGGGCCAGCCGAACTGACCGATGTCGAACTTCAGGTACTGGCCGGCCAGGAAGATCAGGCCCAGGACGATGAGGAGCACGCCCAGGATGGCGGCCCCACCGCTCCCGCGATGCTCCTCGGGCGCGAGCGGCGACGGGTTCGGAGTGGTCATGGCGCGGATGCTAGGCACGGAGAGGGCTTGGCACAAGAGTCGGACCGGCCGAACCCGGCGATGCTCTTCGCGCGCAGCGTCAGCGCAGGAGGAACCCGTCTCCCAGCGGATCGCGCTCGTCCACGACCAACGTCTGGTACCCGGTGAGGTAGGCGCTGCCTCCGACGGTGGTCTCCACCGCGCGATACGGGCCAAGGGTCGTGTCGCCGTCCACGCGTCCGGTGAAGACGGCGCCGGTGATGGATGCGTTCGCGATCTCGTCGCCCACGCGCAGTTGGCCACGTGCCACGGCCTGGGCCAGGAGCGCGGAGGTGCCTGATCCGCACGGTGAGCGGTCCACCTCGGCATCGGCGAAGATCGTCACGTTGCGCCAGGGGCCCGCGGCCCGCCGCTCCACGATGATCGTTCCGTAGATGAAGCTCAGCTCCGCATCCACGGGGTGGGTGACCGGATGGTCGACCCGCAGCTGTTCGCTGATCGCCGCGCCGGCGCGGGTCAGCGCCGCCACGTTGGCCGGGACGACCTCCAGGCCCAGCTCCGCGGCCTCGACGATCCCGTAGTAGGCGCCACCGAAGCCGATGTCGACAGTGAGCGCGCCCCGCGCAGCCGCCTCGCCCGCCAGCGCGACGCCATCGGGCCGTACCTCCAGGTCACGCGCGGCGAGGTAGGCGGGCACGTTCGCGAAGCGGGCCTCGGTGACCTCGGCGGCGCCGCCATCGGTCCGGCGCACGTCCACGTGCGCGGTCACCAGCCCCGCCGGTGTCTCGAAGCGAATCACGGTCTCGGGCTCGGTCGCCGGGAAGAGGCCCTCCTCCACGAGCGCGGTGGCCACAGCGAGCGTTCCGTGGCCGCACATCGTGGAAAAGCCCTCGTTGTGCATGAACAGGATCGCCAGGTCAGCGTCGTCGCGGTGAGGCGGCAGGATCACGGCGCCGTACATGTCCCGGTGTCCCCGCGGCTCGTACATCGCGACCCGCCGGACGTGATCCGCGTGCTCGCGGGCCCAGCTGCGGCGCTCGAGGATGGGCAGGTCCGGAACCAGCGGGAATCCAGCGGTGATGAGCCGCAGTGGCTCACCCCCGCAGTGCAGGTCGATCGCCTGGATGGTCAGCCGGGTGCGCGCCATACGTCAGGGCAGGATAGGTTGCGCGGCAAGGGCTCCGCAGGCGGGATCCACCGGAGGTCTTCTAAAGACTTGAAGACCTGCGGGCGTGGTACCGCGCGGCACCCGCCAGGGAGGCCGGTCAATCCTCGGCGGCGAGAACGCGCTGGACGGTGGCGGCATCGACGTTGCGACCGGTACAGACCACCGCCACGCGCCGCCCGTCGATCCCCGTGAGGTGCCCGCCCCGCAGCGCGGCGACGCCGAGCACGGCGCTCGCCTCGAGGAGAAGGTGCTGCTCGGCGATGGCCCAGCGCATGGCGGCCGCGATCTCCTGCTCGTCGGCGAGCACAACCTCGTCGACGAGGCGGCGGCAGAGGCTCCATGTGATGCTCGTGCGCTCGATGCCGCCCGCCACGCCGTCGGCGAGCGTCGGCGCGATGGGCACCGGCTTGGTGGACCCCGTCTGGAGGTAGACGTACATGGGCGGCGACGCGGCGGGCTGGATGCCGATGAGCTTCAGGTCGGGTCGGACGCTCTTGGCCCAGGTACCGATCCCGGAGATCAGCCCGCCCCCGCCGACCGGTGCCAGGATCGCGTCGCACTCCGGCCACGCGGAGAGGATCTCCAGGCCGATGGTGCCCTGTCCGGCGATGACGTCCGGGTCGTTGTAGGGACCCACGTAGATAGCCGCTCCGAGGTCATCGCGGCGCCTCGCCTCCGTCTCGGCGTCGTCGCTGTCGCGCCCGGCGACCTCGACGGTGATGTCGTCGGTCTCCAGGGATCGGAGCCACTCCAGCTTGGCGGGAGACACGGAGCTGCCCACCAGGATCGTCACCCGCATCCCGTAGCGTTGGGCCGCGTGAGCCATCGCGATCCCGTGGTTGCCCGACGACGCGGTCACCAGCGGCAGGTCGGGGCCGTCCCCGCGGTCGCGGGCGGCGGCGAGCAGGGCCACCCGGTTGTGAGCGCCCCGGGTCTTGAAGCTCCCGGTCGGCTGCAGCGCCTCGAGCTTCAGGCGGACCTCCGCAGCGCCGGATGCGGCAGCGAGGGCTGGCGCAGGGTCCAGGGGGGTCTCGAGCGCGATGCCCCGCAGCCGAGCGGCCGCCGCCAGGATGTCGCTCGGGGAGGGAACTCGGGGCGGCATGCGGGGAGTGTATCGGGCGCCGATGCGGGGAGTGGGCGCCAGGGGAGGCATGGCGTGGGGGCCCCGGCCACGAAGGCCAAGACCCCCACAAGTCAATCAGGCGACGGCGCGAGCCTCGTCGGCCGGGTCCGGGTCGTCGTCGTCCGGCGCCGATGCACCCACGAACGAGCGGAACCGCCGTCCGATGCGCATCAGCTGTCCCAGCCGGTCCTCGACCCGCGCGCGCTCGACCGGTGTCGCCCAGTGGCGAAGGGTGAAGTCGATCTCGTGCTTGTGGCGGACGGCCGTGGCGTACAGCTCGTCGATCCGCCGCCGTGCCTCGGGATCATCGGCCGCTGCATAGGCGCGAGGTCGGAGCTGCACGACGTCGAGGTAGTACGAGGTCGCGAGGCGGTCCAGCTCTCGCTGGGCCTCCTGCTCCCACGGCTCGGGTGGCCCACCGAAGCCGAATCGACGCCACTCGCGTGCCTGGACGCCATGCATCGGTCTCAATCGCTCCTTCGCTCTGGCCTGTGGGCCGTGGCCTGGGCTCGGTCTCGCGTGCCCTGCGTGGACCATACCGATGCGCGCGCGGCTGCACCACGGGCCGACCGGGCTATCCGCCCCCGGACCAATGGGGGCGCGGCGATGCACCGTGGTCAGGCGCCGTCGGCGAACGCGATGGTGGAGAGGAGCGCGTTCTCCGCCTGGCGCGAGTCCAGGCGAGTGTGCTGGACCACGATGGGGACGTCCGATTCGATCAGCGACGCGTAGTCGGTCGCAACGGGAATCGGATCCGGATCGTCGAGGTTGTTGAAACGGACGTGGCGCGTGCGGCGGGCCGGGACGCGGATGCGATAGGGACCCGCGGGTTCGCGATCCTCGAAGAAGATCGTGATCGTCACCCGGGCCTCGACGTCCGCGGTATTGAGGAGGCAGGCGGTCTCGTGGCTCAGCATCGCGGGCTGCGGGCCGGTGCTCTTGTCGGGAATGTAGCCTTCCGCGATCGCCCATCGCGTGCGGCCAATTGGAGTGCTCATGACGGCCGGCAGCGCAGAAGACGTGCCACGCCATTGCACACGGCTGCCTGCCGGTCCATGATCCGCATCAGGCGGAGTGTCTACCGGGAGGAGCCGCGATGACCGACGCGATAACGGTGGGCCTCGTGGCCTATGGCGTGCTGCTCCCGGTCACCCTTCTCGCGGTTCTCCCGCTCGTCCACCGCGCCGCCGTTGTACGGCGCCGCGATCCGCTCCCGTGGTTTCTGGCTGCCATGTTCGTCGGACCGCTGGCCCTCGCCATCTACCTCTACCCGGCGCGCCCGGCCAGGCTCGCCTCGTTGCGCGTTCGGACTCCCTCACGCCGCGTCCCGCGCGGCTCCGCGCATCGCTCACCCTCGTGCCCGCTGTGCGGCGAAGACAACCCGGTCGGACACACCTGCCATCCGGCGCGCGTGGAAGACCGGGTCCACGGGCGGATGGTGACCCGCATCGGCGAGCTTCCGTTCATCCACTGAGGCGAGCCGATCCTGCCGTGGCATTGGCCCATGCTCGCCGGCAGGTGCGGGCGAAGGCGGTCGCCGCCTCGGAAAGGGGCGACGGGTAGGTGAAGCGCAGCGGTCTGCCGCCGCTGCCGTGAAGCTCGACGCGGCCAACCAGCGGTGAGAGCGCCACGCCCATGAGGCGTAACGCGGGCAGCGGCAGCTGGACGACCTCGCCGCCGGCCTCGGCGAGCAGCTCCTCGGGCGTGAGGACGACCGCGACTGATCGCTTCACGCGGTCGCGGCGCGGCGCAAAGAAGGCGGCGATGGGCTCGGCGGAGCCACGGGTGCCCAGGGCGGCGACCCGGCGCGCTGCCTCGTCCCCCTGGCGGAAACGCGACGCGGGTTCCGGGTCGAACGGGCGCGGCTCGATGGGGTACCGGCGACGCACGACGCCCGCCCCATCCCCCGGCAGGAACCGGGCGAGCAGGAGCGCAAAGGCTCGTGCCTCCTGCTCGAGGTCGGCCGGCAGGGCGAAGATCGTCTCGCCCGCGTCGGTTCGGAGCCCAAGGCCGGTTGGGGCCGCCGGCCGTTCGCCGAAACGGATCCTCAGGTCCACGAGCCGCTCGAGCGGCAGCAGCTCCGCGTCGACGCCCCAGTCGAGGAGGTATCGGCTCGGAGGGACGTGGTCCACGAGCCACAGGACCTGGCGGTCGGTGAGCACCAGCAGGGCCGCCCGGCGGTCGCCCGCCCGCCGCCAGGCAAGGATGCCACCCGACGTGTCCGGAGGCCGCTCGATGCTGGCCAGGATGCGCTCGTCCGCATCGAGCAGGTCGACGAGACCGCGCACGAAGCGGGGCGGCAGGTGGCTGAGACCGCGCTCCGCCGACGACGCGATGGACGCGCCGGTCACCGCGCGCGTCTCGAGATCGATGGGCAGCCAGGCCGGGCGCAGAGGCCGCCGCCCCGCCGCGCGCCGCCGCCGGAATCGCTCGTTGGCCCGCCGCACGACGACCATGGCTTCCTCGAAGCCGAGCAGCTCCCCGCCGGGCATGCGGGCGGCGACCCGGATGATGGGCTCGACCGGGAGTGGGTGGCCCCGAAGGGCGGTGACGAGGACCGCCCGAGAGGCGCCATCGGTCATGACGCCGCACACCCGGGCCTCGAGCCAGCAACCGGCCGAGGCGGAGGAGGGGAGCGCGACGACCGCCGCGAGCGGGGTGCCGTCGCCGCCATCGGTCTCGTGCACCGCGGCGCGGTCGAAGCCCAGGAAGGTCCCGCCGCTCCGGGCCCCGGTCAGCACGGGCCCCGGTCGCGAGCGATCGACGGCCAGCTCGAGGCCGGGCCCGGCGGCCTCCTCGATGGTGACCCAGACACTCGACTCTCGGGGGCGCCGTCGGCGGGCCTCCCGGGTCCGCCCGTCGGATGGGTCCTGCATGCGTGCCTCCGCGCCTGGTGGACCGGCGAGCGGCCCTCTCCACAGTCAGCAGCAGGCACCATCAGCTCGTCATCGAGCGGTTCAGACGCGGCGCCTTCGCGGCCCCGCATCCCGGCGGACGCCATCGCCATGGCGAGGATGCGCGACCCCGGGGCCGGCGGTCAACCCGGGTGGCGCTCTGCGTTGGTCCCCAGCCGCCGGCCCACGACGACCAGGAACGGGACGGCCGCCAGCTGGGCCACGATGGAGAATGCGATGAGCGCGGGGAAGGCGATGTCGTAGAGCAGGCCCATGGCGGCGCTGCCGACGAACCAGGCGATCCCGAAGCCGGCGGTGAACAGCCCGTAGGCCGATGCCCGCCGATCTCGCGGCACCATGGTCGCCACCGCGGCCGGGATGATGGACTCGTGGACGCCCATGGCCATCCCCCACAGCGCCACGCCCGCGAGGGCGACCCAGGCGTTGCCGAGAAAGGCGAGCGGAGCGAAGAGGACCGAGACGATCGTGAGCGGAATCAGAATGCCTATGCCCCGATGGTCGAAGAGACGGCCGAAGATGAGCGACGCCAGGCCGCTGACGCCCATGGCGACCGCGTAGAAGATCGGCACGATGGCGGTGGACACGACCGACTCGCGCGCGAAGTGGTACGCGATCAGGGGGAAGTCCGCGAAACCCATGGCAACGAGGCCCGCAGCCGCGAGGTAGATCCAGAAGACCGGCGGAATGCCCTCCGTGTGGACATCGGGCAGGTCGGTCGCCATCTCCTCCGGCCGCGGGTAGGCCCAGCGAGCGAAACCGAGCACCGCAAGGGTCAGCGCTGCGGGGACCGCCAGCCAGGCCAGAGCGGTCTGGTAGTCGCCGTGGATTGCGAGGACCGCGGCGATGACGAGCGGCCCGGAGAGGGCGCCCAGCTGATCCAGCGCCTCGTGCATGCCGAACACCCACCCGTAGCCCAGCTCCCCCGCGGCGTGGGAGAGCATCACGTCCCGCGGCGGGTTGCGGATCGCCTTGCCCACGCGCTCCAGGACGATGAGGGCGGCCGCCATGGGCCAGCTGCCGGCCAGGGCCAGGCTCGGCACGGCCACCATCTGCACCACATAGCCGGCGATGGTGATGGGCCAGAACTGGCCGGTCCGATCGCTCAGCCGCCCCGAGACGAGCCGGAGTCCGTAGCCCAGCAGTTCGCCCAGCCCGCTCACCACGCCCACCGCGGTGGCGCTCGCGCCCAGCAGGGCGAGGTACGGCCCGGCAATACCGCGCATTCCTTCGTAGGTGAAATCGGCGAAGAAGCTCATCGCACCCACGAGAAGTACGAACTTCAGCGCGCGGGACTTGGCGGCGGCCTTCGCCTGCTCGGTGCTGCTCGACATCGGCTAGGGATCTGCCGGCTCGGCTGTCTCGCCTCCGGCCTTCATCCGGCGCCAGCCACCGGCGCGGTTGTTCGCGATGATCTGGCGGAAGATCGCCAGCAGGGGAGGCTCCCGGACGGGCTCGCCCTGCCGGAGCGCCACCGTGCGGGCGGTGACGTTGCCGTGTCCGCCGGTGATGATCCCCTCCGGATCCGGCACGATCGCGCCGTCGTAGAGGAAGACGTTGACGTGGTCCTTCGCCGCAAGCAGGGCGGCCACGTTGCCGTCAAGGACGAAGGACGGCTGGCCGCGTCGCTTGACCGTCTCCTCCACGGCGGGGTCGGCCTCGTGGACGAGGTCCCGCACCGCGGCGCAGATCTCCTGCTGCCACGCTGGCAGCGCCGCGATGTACGCGTCGACCCGCGGGTCCCTGGCGTAGCTCACGCCCGGGAGGATAGTCGACGCCACGCTCTCATTGGCGACGACCGCGGTTGCCTTTGGTAGGCTGCCTCCGTCCCAGCTGACGTCGAGGCATCCCCGTGAGCATCGAGTCCCCGGTTCCGCCCGAGCGGACCGATTTCCTTCGCGACATCGTCGCCGCCGACCTCCGCGAGGGCCGGCGCTCGACGATCGTGACGCGCTTCCCGCCCGAGCCCAACGGGTACCTCCACATCGGCCATGCCAAGTCGATCTGCCTGAACTTCGGCATCGCGGAGGAGTTCGGCGGCCACTGCAACCTGCGCTTCGACGACACGAACCCGATCAAGGAGGAGCAGGAGTACATCGACGCCATCGAGGCCGACGTGCGCTGGCTGGGCTTCGCCTGGGACGGGCCTGTCCGCCACGCATCGGACTACTTCGGGCGGCTCTACGAATGGGCGGTCGTCCTCACCCGGTCCGGCAGGGCCTACGTCGATGACCTCTCGGCCGATGAGATCCGCGAGCATCGCGGCACGCTCACCGAGCCCGGGCGCGAGAGCCCCTGGCGGGCCCGGTCCGTCGAGGAGAACCTGGACCTCTTCGCGCGCATGCGGGCGCGTGAGTTCCCGAACGGGGCCCGGGTGCTGCGGGCGAAGATCGACATGGCCTCACCCAACCTCAACCTGCGCGATCCGGTCCTGTACCGGATCGTCCACGCCGCGCACCCACGCACCGGCGACGCGTGGTGCATCTATCCAACCTACGACTTCGCCCACGGCCAGTCCGATGCCATCGAGGGCGTCACCCATTCGATCTGCACGCTCGAGTTCGAGAACCATCGGCCCCTCTACGACTGGCTGATCGAGAACCTGCCCGTCCCGTCTCGTCCGCGCCAGTACGAGTTCGCCCGCCTCAACCTCACCTACACCGTGCTCTCGAAGCGGGTGCTCCTCCAGCTGGTCAACGAGGGCCACGTGCGCGGCTGGGACGACCCACGGATGCCCACCATCAGGGGGCTCCGCCGGCGCGGCTTCCCCGCCGAGGGGATCCGCAGCTTCGCCACCGAGATCGGCGTGTCCCGGAACGACAGCGTCGTCGAGGTCGGCGTGCTCGAGCACGCGGTTCGCGACGTCCTCAATCGGGCCGCGCCGCGCCGATTCGGGGTGCTGGACCCGCTGCGGGTCGTCATCGAGAACTACCCCGACGGCCAGGTCGAGGAGCTCGAGGCGATCAACAACCCCGAGGATCCGGCGGCCGGCACCCGGACGGTCCCGTTCGGGCGCGCGCTGTACATCGAAGCCGATGACTTCCGCGAGGACCCCCCGCCCAAGTTCTTCCGGCTGGCTCCGGGACGAGAGGTGCGGCTGCGATCCGCCTACTTCGTCACCTGCCGCGAGGTGGTGAAGGACGCCGCGGGGAACGTCGTGGAGCTGCTCTGCACGTACGACCCGGCCACGCGCGGGGGTGACGCGCCCGACGGACGGCGGCCCAAGGCCACGCTCCACTGGGTCTCCGCCGTCCGCGCGATCCCCGCCGAGATCCGCCTCTACGACCACCTCTTCAGCCGGCCCGATCCGGGAGCCGATGGCGACCTGTTCGCCGATCTCTCTCCGACCTCGGAGGTCGTCGTCCATGGCTTCGTCGAGCCGTCGCTCGCGGATGCGCCGGTTGGCGAGACGGTCCAGTTCGAGCGCCTGGGCTACTTCTGCCCCGATGCAGACTCGCAACCAGGTCACCCGGTGTTCAACCGGACGCTCACCCTCAAGGACACGTGGGCGAAGGTCAAGGCTCGCCAGGGCGGGTGAGCTGGGTGCCTCTGGTAGGATGGAGGCCCCGCTGGCGCGTGGCTCAACGGTAGAGCACCTGACTCTGGATCAGGGGGTTCCAGGTTCGAATCCTGGCGCGCCAGCCACTTCCCGGTCCCAGACCCGAGCGTGCGCCTGCGAACGATGCGATCAGCGCGACTGCCCCTGCTCGCCGCCCTGAACGGCGACCGCGACCACCCGGCCGTGCCCCGCACGCCGTCCGAGCTGGCGGCCGAGGCTCGCGCCGCCGTGGACGCCGGAGCGATATCGGTGCACCTTCACCCGTACGATGCGGACGGTCGCCTCACGCTCGCGGCGGAGCCTTCCGCCGCCGCCATTCGCGCCGTGCGGGCCGCATGCCCGGGAATTCCCATCTCGCTCACGACCTTCGCCGCCATCGAGCCGGACCCGCAGAAGGTTCGCGTCGCGGTGGCCTCGTGGACAGAGCTGCCGGACCTCGTGACGGCGAACCAGGGGGAGGCGGGAATCGGCGAGCTCTGCGAGCTCCTCCTGCAACGCGGCATCGGGATCGAGGCGGGCATCCTGGAGCTCGAGGATGCGAAGGCCTTCGTGGCCTCCGGACTCGCGCCGCGCTGCGTCCGCGTCCTCCTCGAGCCGCTCGACGCGGACCCGCGCGTGGCGGTCGCCCACGCCGCGGCCATGGACCAGGTGCTCGACCGCGGTGGCGTGGCCATCGAGCGGATCTACCACGGGGAGGGCATTGCCTGCTGGGACGTCAACCGCTACGGCATCGGCCGCCGCTGCGGCATCCGGACCGGCCTGGAGGACGTTCCGTGGCTGCCCGATGGTCGCCTCGCCCGCGGCAACGGGGAGCTCGTCCGGGCAGCGGCGGACCTCATCGACCGCGGCTGACGGCGTTGGCCGGTAGGCGCAGGCGCTGCGGAGGGACCGCGTGCCGGGTAAGATCACGCGGCCCCGGTGTGACCTTCGGGGCGGTCGCTGGGGCGTGGCCAAGCGGTAAGGCGCCTGACTCTGGATCAGGAGATCGAAGGTTCGAATCCTTCCGCCCCAGCCAGTTCACCCACGGTCCGGTTCGAGGCCGTGCCGCCGCATGTTGGCTGCTTCCTCATCTGGGCTCGGTGGCTCGGCCCCAGCCCACAGCGTGGCCAGATCCTCGAAGTACGCGTCCAGGGCCGGCGCATGGATGATGAGGACGCGGGCCGCCACGTCCGACTCGTTCACGAAGGTGTGGCTGTCTCCGTCGGAGACGATCACGCAGCTCCCGGAGCCCACCGCGGTTCGCTTCCCTTCGAGGATGAAGGTCAGAGTGCCTTCCAGGACCACGAACATCTCGAGCGTCTCCGGGTGACGGTGCGCAGCGGGCGCGCGTCCGCGGGGCGGGAGTGTGCGATCCATTAGCGAGAAGCGTCCGCGGGTCGTGGCGCCAACCGCCTTGAAGAGCATCCGGCTGCCGCGCGCCACCAGCTCCCTGCCGCCCTCAGGGGGCACGATCGTCGTCATCTGTTCCACCTCCGGGGCGTACCGTTCGTATCGGGTCCATCCCAACGCAATCATGCTCGTGACGCAACGTGACGTGTACGGATCGACGGAACGGCTGCGTCGGGGCCGTAGTCAGGCCATCTGGCGCTCGAGCCCGTCCAGGATGAGGTCGAGCGCGAACCCGAATTCGAACTGGTCGTCGCAGCCGGAGCCCACGACCGATGCATCGTCGTGGGTGATCTGCTCCATCACCGCCACGATGTTCGGGAACTGGTCGGCCATCTGGCGCGCCATGACCGCCATCTGCTCGGGATCGGCGTCGCTCCCGCTGTCGTCGTAGAGCTCCTGGCTGAAGCCCAGCACACGACTGCCCAGCGCATGGAAGGCGTGGTGCATGAGGTCCACGCTGAAGCCACCTGCCCGCATGATGCCGCCGGTCGTGTCCATGTACTTCATGACGACCGGGCTCGCGTTGTTGCGCGAGGTGATCACGGCCGATGCCCACGGGTGGCGCAGCATGGTGCGCCGTGCCGAGAGAATCCGGCCGCGCAGGGCCTTCTTCCACGGACCGGTGCTGGCCGGGGGATCGATCTCGCTCACGATGAGATCGACCATGCCGTCCAGCAGGTCCTCCTTGCCGGCGACGTGGTTGTAGAGGGACATCGCCTCCACGCCCAGCTCCTGGCCCAGGCGCCGCATGCTCAGGGCGTCGATGCCTTCGCGATCCGCCAGCTCCACGGCGGCAGCCAGCACCCGTTCCCGGCTCAGCGGGGTCCGGCGCCGGGTGCCGGGTTCTCCGTGCGTGACCATGGGTTGACTCTAGCGTACGGCGTAGGTCCCTCTTGACAGACTTACGGCGTATGTCTTACCTTACGCACTAAGTTTACACCGTATGTCCCAGGAGGACACCAGACCGATGTCGCCCAAGTCCATGGCCCGCCTCGCGGGTCTCCTGTATCTCGTCGTGGCGGTGGCCGGTGGCTTCGCCCAGCTCGGTGCTCGATCAGGCCTCGTGGTTGCCGGAGATCCGGCGGCCACCGCGGAGCGCATCCGCGCGTCCGAGACCGTGCTTCGCATCGGCTTCGTCGCGGACGTCGTCAACGTCGTGGCCTTCCTGGCCGTCGCCCTGCTGCTGTACCGGCTGCTGGCGCCGGCCAGCCGCGGCATGGCGGGCGCGTTCCTCGCCTTCAACGCGATCGCCGTGGCGATCATGGCGATCGACCTCGTCAACCACGTCGGGGCCATTGTCGTCGCCACCGACCCGGCCTACACCATCGCACTGGGCGCCGGCGGCGCCGATGCGCTGGCCGCCCTGTTCCTCGACCTGCACCGATGGGGCTACCTCGTCGCCGAGGTCTTCTTCGGGCTGTGGCTGCTCCCGCTGGGGATCGCAGTCCGCCGATCCGGCGCATTCCCGCAAATGCTGGGCACGGGCCTGGTCCTCGGCTCCGTCAGCTACCTCGGCTCGTTCGCCCTGAGCATGGCTGCAACCGATCCGACGTCGAGCCTGTCGACCTTTGTCGCCATGCCGGCAGCGATTGCCGAGCTGGCACTGATGGCCTGGCTTCTGATTCGCGGGATCGGATCCCGCGCAGACGTCGCCCCGCGACCCGCACCCGAAGGAGCCCCGGCATGACGGCACCAACGCCAACCGGGCCTGTTCGCCCCTCCCCGCTACCACCCCGCTGGTTCATCCGGACCGCGTGGGCCATCCACCGGGCGCTGTACCGCGTAACCGGCGGCCGGTTCGGGCTCAAGGAGCCGAACGCCGCGCAGTGGGGGATGATGCGGCTGCACACGTGCGGCCGGCGAAGCGGCCGCGAGCGTATCGCCATCCTTGCCTACTTCGAGGACGGCCCGAACCTGGTCACCCTGGCCATGAACGGCTGGGGCGACCCGGAGCCGGCCTGGTGGTTGAACCTGCAGGCGCAGCCGGAGGTCACCGTCGAGCTGCCGGGCGGTCCGCGGTCCGTGCGCGGGCGTGTCGCCACGTCGGACGAGCGGCCGCGCCTGTGGGCACGATGGGCCCTCTACAACGGGGCGAACTTCGAAGGCTGGGCCGGACGGCGGTCCCGGCAGACCGCGGTCGTGATCCTGGAGCCGCGCACCTGATGAGCGCTGGGTTAGAGTTCCGTGGCCGCCGCTTCACGTCGGCCCGCAGCCAGGAGGCCCATTGAGCGATACGCAGAGGATGACCATCGTCGCCGGACCGTTGTCCGCTGCCCCGTTGGGCGCCCTCCTGCGGTCACCGCGGTTCTGGCTCGCCGCCGCGGGCGGCGCCCTGCTCTCGCTCCTCGTCCTGGGCCTTCCCAGCGCCATCATTCCCAACCCGGTCTTCGGGCGGATGGTTGCGACCCGTCCGAGCGACGTGGCCATCTGGCTCGCGGCCGCGCCGCTCTTCGGCATGACGTTGGCGACGTACGCCGTCCGGCCACACCGCTCGGACCATGCGCGGGGCGAGGAGCTCCGCCTCGGAGCCGGCGGGCTGGCGGTCTTCTTCGCCATCGGCTGCCCGGTCTGCAACAAGCTCGTGCTCGTGGCACTCGGCACGACCGGTGCGCTCACCGTCTTCGCGCCGATTCAGCCGATCATCGGCATCGTCTCGCTGGGATTCCTGGTCGCGACGCTCGGGTATCGCCTCCGGCAGGTGGCCCGGGGATGCGAGCGATGCAGCCTCGTTTCGGAGACGGCCGGCTCCTAGGCCCCGGGGACGCCGCTGCCGGCGCCCCTGCTTCCCGGCGGCGCAGCCGCGCTGTGCCGGACACGCTCGGATCTCCCTCCACCGGCCTCGTGAAGAGGCCATCTGACGAAACAGGCCAAACGGCACTAGGGCCCCGCCGGGGCGGTGTGTCACAAGAAGACGTCAGATGACTAACGTCCGCCGCGGCGACGACCAGCGGGCGACGCGAGCAGGAGGCAGCTAGATGGTTCGGCGCACCCCGACGCTCGCGCGCCAGGCTGCCCTGGAGATCGTTGCGGGCATCCGCTCCGGGACCCTTGGGGGCAAGGACGGGCTCATGCCGTCGGAGGCGATCCTGAGCCAGCAGCTGGGCGTCAGCCGGGCCACGCTGCGCGAGGCCCTCTCGCAGCTCGAGCAGAGTGGGCTGATCGTCCGCTGGCACGGTATCGGGACGTTCCTGACGCCGGGCCATCCGCTCATGGAGGCCGGCCTCGAGGAGCTCGAAAGCCTCGAGACGCTCGCGGAGCGGATCGGGGTCGAGATCCACATGGGCGAGTGCAGGATCGACGAGCGGACCGCGACGCGCAGCGAGGGCGAGAACCTCAAGCTCGCCGAGGGGAGCCCCGTGCTCGCCGTCGAGCGCGTCATCGTCTCGGGTGAGCTGCCCATCGCCTACCTCATCGACGTCCTGCCGGCGGGCACGCTCGATCCGCGCGTGCTGCGGGACGAGTTCCACGGGTCGGTCCTCGACCTGCTGCTTCGGCGTCCCGATGGGCCCCTCGGCCATTCCCGCACGGAGCTCAGCGCGGTGGCCGCCGACCGCGAGCTGACCCGCTGGCTGAGCATCGGCGTGGGCGACCCCCTGCTCAAGCTCACGGCGCAGCTGTTCGCAAAGGACGGAAGCGTCGTCGACCACTCGCTCAGCTACTTCAGCCCCGGGCACTTCCGGTTCCACGTGAACCGTCGTGTGAACCAGCTCACCGCCCGCGAATGAGCACCACATCCAGGTCCATCGTCTGTACCGGTTCCTAAGGAGGTTCCACCGCAATGCGCAGCTTCAATGGTCGCGACATCCTCTCGCTGAAGGACTTCAGCCGCGACGAGTTCTTCCGGGTCTTCGGTGTCGCTGAGGACCTGAAGGAGTTCGCGCGAGATCGGCGCAACACCGATCTCCTCAAGGGACAAGTCGCTGCTGACCGCGTTCTACCAGCCCTCGACCCGCACCCGCCTCTCGACCGAGGCGGCTATGCACCGCCTGGGCGGCCACGTCCTGGGCTTCTCCGACGCGAAGATGACGCGCGCCGGCGACTTCTACCAGGAGTCGATCAAGGACACCTTCCACATGCTCGAGTACTACGGCGACGTCATCGCCATCCGCCACTTCCAGCAGGGCGCCCCCGCGGAGGCGGCGCGCTGGGCGAGTGTCCCGGTCATCAACTGCGGCGACGGCTGGGGCGAGCATCCGACCCAGGTCCTCACCGACCTGTACACGATCTGGTCCGAGCTGGGAACCCTGGACGGGCTGACCTACATGCTCGTCGGTGACATGCGGATGCGGACCATGCATTCCATCCTCTACGCGCTCTCGCAGTTCGACGCGGAGGCGATCATCGTCAGCCCGCCGGAGATGAGCCTCCTGCCGGAGTTCACCGCCGAGCTCGACCAGCTCAACGTCGCGTACCGGGTCGCCGACTCGGTGGCCGAGGCCATCGGCGAGGCGGACGTCATCTACATGGAGCCGGTGGTCCAGGCCGACTACACGCAGTCGCGCGTCGAGCGCGGCGGCGAGACCGGACTGACCCCGGAAGCCTACCGGGTCACCCGGGAGTTGCTCCGCGACGAGGCGAAGCGCTCCTCGATCATCCTGCACTCGCTGCCACGCATGGACGAGCTGCCGGCCGATGTCGACGAGACCCGCCACCAGCGCTACTGGGTCGAGGCCTTCAACGGGGTGCCGCTGCGCATGGCGCTCCTGACCCTGATCCTCGGCGCGGCAGAGTAAGGGGGGACGACAGATGCAGACCGGACTTCGCGGTCGAGACCTCATCAGCCTGTCCGACTGGACGACGGAGGAGATCGAGACCGTCCTCGAGGTCGCCGCGCAGCTGAAGCGCGAGCGGGCGCTGGGGATCGGACATCCCCTGCTCCGCGACAAGGTGCTGGCGATGCTCTTCTTCTTCTCCTCCACGCGGACCCGTGCGAGCTTCGAGGCCGGCATGGCCCAGCTGGGTGGGCACGCCCAGTTCATCGAGAGCCGCACGACGCAGATCGCCCACGGCGACACACCCACGGAGATCGGCGAGATCCTGGGTCGCTACAACGACGGGATCGCCATCCGCCACGTGGACTGGGGCGTCGGAAACCAGTACATCCGCGAGGTCGCGGAGGCGTCCCGCGTCCCCGTCCTGAACATGCAGTGCGACCTGTATCACCCGCACCAGACGCTTGCCGACCTGCTCACCATCCGCGAGAAGCTCGGCGACCCGCGCGGGAAGACGATCACCGTCAGCTGGGCCTACGCGTCGAGCTACCAGAAGCCGATCAGCGTGCCGCAGGACCTGATCCTGCTGGCCAGCCGCTTCGGCATGAACGTGCGGCTCGTGCACCCGCCGGAGTTCAAGCTCATGCCCGAGCTCGTCGACGAGGCGGCGCAGAACGCCAAGGCGTCCGGTGGCTCCTTCGAGATGCTCGACGACTTCGATGCCGGCTTCCGCGGGACCGATGTCGCCTACGCCAAGAGCTGGGGCGCCATGCTGACCGCCACCGACGAGGCCGATGGCGCCGCCATCGCGTCGAAGTACACCGACTGGATCACTGACGAGCGCCGGATGGCCCTCGCAAACCCGGAGGCGATCTTCATGCACCCGCTACCCGCGGATCGCAACGTCGAAGTCGCCGATGCGGTCATCGACGGTCCGCAGTCAGTCGTCTACGACGAGGCGGAGAACCGCCTCCACGCGCAGAAGGCCGTCATGGCCCTGGTGATGCGATGAGCCGGCTGGTGGTCGCCATCGGCGGCAACTCGCTCATCAAGGACCCGCAGCACATGAGCGTCCCGGACCAGTACCTGGCACTGGGCGAGACGAGCGGGCACATCGCACGCATCATCCGGGACGGCTGGGAGGTCGCCATCGGCCACGGCAACGGACCGCAGGTCGGCTTCATCCTGCGCCGGTCGGAGCTGGCCGCCCACGAGCTGCACGAGGTGCCCCTCGACGTCTGCAACGCGGACAGCCAGGGGGCCATTGGCTACGAGCTGCAGCAGAACCTGGCGCACGACTTCCGGCGGGAGGGGCTCGACCGACAGGCGGTCACCGTGGTGACCCAGGTGGAGGTGGCTGCCGACGACCCCGCCTTCAAGAAGCCATCCAAGCCGATTGGCTCCTTCATGGACGAGGCACAGGCCATGCGCCGTCGCGAGGAGGGCTGGGACGTCCGCGAGGATGCGGGGCGCGGCTGGCGTCGCGTCGTCGCCTCGCCGAGACCGCTGCGCATCGTCGAGGAGGGGGCCGTGAAGGCGCTCCTTTCCGGCGGGTACGTGGCAATCACGGTCGGTGGTGGCGGGATCCCGGTGGTCGCCGACGAGCACGGCGACCTCCATGGGGTGGCCGCGGTGATCGACAAGGACTTCGCGTCCGCGCTGCTGGCAACCCAGATCCGCGCCGACGTGTTCATGATCAGCACCGCGGTGGACCGCGTCGCGCTGGACTGGGGCCGCCCGGAGCAGCGCTGGGTGGACCGGCTGACGCTTGCGGAGGCGAAGGCCTACCTCGCCGAGGGAACGCACTTCGCGGGGGGCAGCATGGCGCCCAAGATCGAGGCCTGCATCGGCTTCCTCGAGAGCGGCGGGCGCGAGGCGATCATCACCAGCCCGGACAACCTCGAGCGGGCCCTGGCGGGTGATGCGGGAACCCGGATCGTGCGGTGATGGGAGCACGTCCAGGCGGGTGTTCCGAGCGGAAGGAGGCGTGAGGCAGGTGCCGGGCAGCGAGCAGACCAGCGAGGGGGTCGCGCACGTCGACTTCACCCTCAACGGCGTCGAGATGGGCGTCGACATCGAGCCGGACCTGACGATGATCGAGCTGCTCCGCGAGACGTGCGGCGTGACGTCGGTCAAGGATGGCTGCGCGCCGGAGGGCTCATGCGGCGCCTGCACGGTGCTCATGGACGGGCGTGCGGTCGTGACCTGCGCCCAGCCCGCGACGCGGGTCGCCGGGCGGGCGGTCGTGACCCAGGAGGGCCTCTCGGCGGCGGATCGCGAGCTGTGGGCGGATGCCTTCGTCGCATCGGGCGCCTCGCAGTGCGGCTTCTGCTCGCCGGGGATCGTCATGAAGTCCGAGGCGCTGCTCGCGCGGAACCCCACCCCGACGCGCGACGAGATCGCCCACGCCCTCTCCGGCAACCTGTGCCGCTGCACGGGCTACGTCAAGATCATCGACGCCATCAGCCTGGCGGCGGGCGCGCGACGCGGCGAGCCTCTGCCCGAGATCGACACCAGCGGCCGGGTCGGGTCGCGCTCCGCCCGCCTGCGCGGCCGTGAGCTGGCCCTCGGCGACAAGC
The DNA here is from genome assembly GCA_963805305.1 of uncultured Chloroflexia bacterium. Taxonomy (GTDB): domain Bacteria; phylum Chloroflexota; class Limnocylindria; order QHBO01; family QHBO01; genus CAVXEH01. The sequence continues at coordinate 395,396 of CAWDTM010000003.1, read as the reverse complement.
CGTACGTCAACGACCTCACGGTCAGCGGGCTCGTTCACGGGGCCGTCCATTTCTCGGACCATCCCCGTGCCCGCGTTCTGCGCATCGACGTCTCGAAGGCGCTCGCCGTTCCCGGGGTCGTCGCCGTCGCAACCGCCCGCGATGTCCCGGGCGAGCGGACCCAGGGTCCTATCACGCAGGACTGGCGGCAGCTCGTGGCGGAGGGCGAGATCACGAGCTACGTCGGCGACATCCTGGCGGTGGTCGGGGCCGAGACTCGGCATGCAGCACGCCGAGCTGCCGAGCTCGTCGAGGTCGAGTACGAGGTGCTGAGCCCGGTCGTCGACCCCTTTGCCGCCATGGAGCCCGACGCGCCGGCGCTGCATCCCGATGGCAACGTCCTGTCCGTTTCGTGGGTCCGGCGCGGCGACGTCGACGCGGCCCTCGCCTCGGCGGCCCACGTCATGAGCGAAACGTTCCACACCCAGTTCATCGAGCATGCGTTCCTCGAGCCAGAGTCATCGCTCGCGGTTCCGGCGGAGGACGGATCCATCGACATCTCCTCGCAGGGTCAGGGCATCTGGGAGGATCGACGCCAGATCGCCTCGTTCCTGGGCGAGCCGGAGGATCGCGTCCGGGTCTGGATGGTCGCCAGCGGCGGCGGGTTCGGCGGCAAGGAGGACCTGGGTGTCCAGTGCCATGCCGCACTCCTCTCGCGACTGACCGGCCGGCCCGCGCGGGTGACGCTGAGCCGGGCCGAGAGCCTCCGGTTCCACGTCAAGCGCCATCCGATCACGTCGGAGTACACGGTTGCCTGCGACGAGGAGGGCCGGCTCGTCGCGGTGCGGGCCAGGATGGTGGGTGACACCGGCGCCTACGCGAGCGTCGGTGCCAAGGTGCTGGAGCGGGCCACCGGCCACGCCTGCAGCGCTTACCGCGTCCCGAACGTCGACGTCGAGGCCCGGGCCGTCTACACGAACAACCCGCCCTGCGGGGCCATGCGCGGCTTCGGGGCGAACCAGGCCAACTTCGCCATCGAGGGGATGCTCGATCGCCTCGCCGAGCGCGTCGGGATCGACGGCTGGGAGATCCGCTGGCGAAACGCTGTCGCCGAGGGCGACCGGTACGGGACGGGCCAGAAGCTGGGGCCCGGCGTTGGCATCAAGCAGACGTTGCTGGCCGTGCGCGACGCGTACCGCGGGGCGCGCTACGCCGGAATCGCCTGCGCGGTCAAGAACTCCGGCATCGGCAACGGGATGATGGAGCGCGGCCGGGTCATCCTGCGGCCCGAGGCCGATGGCACCCTCACCCTGTTCCACTCCTGGACGGAGATGGGCCAGGGCTGCGACACCGTCCTGGCCCAGATCGCCTGCGAAGAGCTGGGCCTCTCGGCCCGCGAGGTCACGGTCCGGGTCGACACGCGGCACGAGCTCGACACCGGCCAGACGACCGCCTCGCGTTCGACGATGCTCGGTGGTCGGGCGGTCATTGCCGCCGCGGCGCAGCTTCGCGAGGAGCTGGGCAGCGCCCCGCTTGCCTCTCTCGCCGGGCGCGAGTTCTACGGCGAGTTCAAGGTCGACTGGACGACGCCACCCGAGGCGACGACGCCGGATCCGGTCACCCATTTCGCCTACGGCTGGGCGACGCAGGTGGTGATCCTCGATGACGAGGGCCGGCTGGAGCGGGTGGTCGCCGCCCATGACGTCGGCAAGGCCATCAACCCGACCCTCCTGGAGGGGCAGATCGAGGGCGGCGTGCACATGGGGCTCGGCCATGCCCTGACTGAGGAGTTCGTCGTCGAGGACGGCCGGCCCATGACCATGACGCTCAAGTCGCTCGGCATCATTCCGCCGACGGGCATGCCGCCGGTGGAGGTTATCTTCGTCGAGGAGCCGTCGCCCTACGGCCCGTATGGGGCCAAGGGGGTGGGCGAGATCGCCCTGGTGCCCACCGCATCGGCGGTCGCCGGCGCACTCTACGCCTTCGACGGGATTCGCCGGACCCGGCTGCCCATGAGCGACTCGGCTGCCGCGCGGGCCGCCGTGCCACGCCTTGCCGCCCGCGCCCGGCGCGCCGCGTCGGAGGGGCGCTGACATGAGCCCGGCGGCCGCGTGAGCCGCCTCCTCGTCGCCGACTGCGACATCGTCGTCACCATGGACGATGCCGGGACCGAGCTGGCCGGGGCATCGATCCTGGTCGAGAACGGCGTGATCACCTGGCTGGGTGCTGGCCGCCCCCCGGAGATGCCGGGCACCGAGATCGTCGACGGGCGCGGCTGCGTGGCGCTGCCCGGGCTCGTCAACGTCCATCACCACCTCTACCAGGGCCTGACCAGGGCCAGGGCGCAGGGCAGCGGCCTCTTCGGCTGGCTGACCGAGCTCTATCCCGTCTGGGCCAACGTCGACGCGGAGTGGGTCCACGTCGCTGCGGCCGCCGGCCTCGCCGAGCTCGCGCTCTCCGGCTGCACGACCTCCACCGATCATCAGTACGTCTTTCCGGTCGGCGCCGGTGACCTGCTGGCCGCCGCGATCCAAGCGGCCGGGGAGATCGGCCTCCGCTTCCACCCGTGCCGCGGATCCATGGACCTCGGCGCCTCGGAGGGCGGTCTGCCACCCGATCGCGTCGTCCAGGACACCGACACCATCCTCGCCGGGACGGAGGAGGCCGTGGCCCGCTTCCACGATCCCGCCCCCGGGGCCATGGTCCGCATTGGCGTCGCGCCCTGCTCCCCGTTTTCGGCGAGCGAGGGCCTGATGCGGGAATCGGCACGGCTCGCGCGCCGCCTGGGCGTCCGCCTTCACACCCACATCGCCGAGACGCCCGACGAGGAGGCGTTCTGCCTGCAGCGCTTCGGCCGTCGCCCCGTTGACCTGCTCGATGAGCTGGGCTTCCTGGGTCCGGACGTCTGGCTGGCCCACGCCGTCCACCTCTCGGCCGGCGACGTGGCCAGGCTCGCAGCGTCGCAGACCGCCGTCGCCCACTGCCCCACGTCGAACATGCGCCTCGGGTCCGGCTCAGCACCGGTCGCGGAGCTTCGCGAGGCCGGCGTGGCCGTTGGTCTTGGCGTGGACGGCTCCGCGTCGAACGACGGCGGGCACATGCTGGGCGAGGTCCGTCAGGCCCTCCTGGTCGCGAGGTCGCGGGGCGGTCCCGAGGCGATGGGCGCTCGGGCGGCCCTCTGGCTCGGCACCCGGGGCGGTGCCGCATGCCTGGGCCGGGACGACCTCGGCTCGCTCGAGCCCGGCATGCGCGGCGACGTGGCCCTCTTCGACATCACCGGCCTGGCGGCAGCGGGCATCGAGGCCGATCCCGTCGCCGGCCTCGTCCTCGCCTGGCCCGGCCGGGTCCGCCACTCCCTCGTCGAGGGCCGGCCCGTCGTCCGGGACGGCAGGCTGGTCAACGCGGATGAGGCCGCCATCGCGGCGGCCGCCCATCGCGCGGCCAGCGGCCTGGTCCGAGCCCGCATTCCTTCAGCAGCCCCAGTCAGCACGACATAGGAGTACCGCCAGCAATGCAACGCCTTGGTCTCGAGCGAGAGCTCGTCGATCCCACCGTCTTCGAGAACACCGTCGCACGCTTCCGCGACGCGCATATCGCCCTGCCGACGTTCGCCCAGCTGGCGGATCCCGCTCGCATCCCGCAGGCCATCCGGGAGGCGCTGGCAGGCATCGACCCCGATGCCGCGCATCCGCTGAACCTGTTCCGGGTCCACTGGTACAACGACGCATCGCGAGTCGGCGTCGCGGAGGTGCCCGCCTACATCGAGCTCCCGACCTCGCTGACCGGCGTCGAGGCCCGGATCGTCGTCGCCCTCGGCGACCGGTTCCCGATGATCGGCGCGCACAAGGTTCTCGCTGCCTACGGCTGCCTTGCGCCACGGGTCATCACCGGCCAGTTCGACCCAACCCGCCATCGGGCCATCTGGCCCTCGACCGGCAACTACTGCCGGGGCGGTGTCGCGATCTCGCGGATCATGGGCTGCCGGGGCGTGGCCGTCCTGCCCGAGGGGATGAGCCAGGAGCGCTTCGACTGGCTCGCGGACTGGGTCGTCGACGACTCGGACATCATCCGCACGCCGGGCACCGAGAGCAACGTCAAGGAGATCTACGACAAGTGCAACGAGCTCTCGGCTGACCCCGAGAACGTGATCTTCAACCAGTTCTCCGAGTTCGGGAACCACATCGCCCACTACCTCGCGACGGGCAGCGCGCTGATGCGCGTCTTCGAGACGCTCCGGGAGGAGCAGCCCTCGCTGCGCCTGCGCGGCTTCGTTTCGGCGACCGGCTCCGCGGGAACCATCGCCGCGGGCGACTATCTCAAGGAGAAGGCCGGCTCGCTGACGGTGGCGGTCGAGGCGCTGGAGTGCCCGACCATGCTGCGCAACGGCTTTGGCGAGCACAACATCCAGGGCATCGGCGACAAGCACATCCCGCTCATCCACAACGTCATGGCCACCGACGTCGCCCTGGCCGTCTCGGATCGGGCGACCGATCGGCTCGGCGTGCTCTTCAACACCGCAGTCGGGCGCGACTACCTTGCCGAGCGGCAGGGAGTGCCGGTCGAGACGCTCCAAGCACTTCCGTCGCTGGGGCTCTCCTCGATCGCCAACGTGCTGGGCGCGATCAAGACGGCGAAGTACTACGAGATGGGCCCCGATGACGTCATGGTGACCGTCGCCACCGACAGCGCGGCCATGTACCACAGCGAGCGCGACATGGCGGTCGCCAAGTACTTCGGCGGCGCGTTCGACACGGTGGCTGCCGGGGAGGTCTTCGGCGAGCACCTCCGCGGCGCGACGACCGACCACCTGCTCGAGCTCACGCGCGAGGACCGGGAGCGCATCTTCAACCTGGGCTACTTCACCTGGGTCGAGCAGCAGGGCATCTCGATCGACGAGTTCCGCGTCCGCAAGCAGCCCGAGTTCTGGACCGGGATGCGCGAGATCGTCGAGGACTGGGATCGCCTCATCGAGCAGTTCAACGAGCGCACCGGTGCGCTCGAGGCGGCCGGCGCGGTCGGCGCGCGGTGAGCCTGCGCACAGTCCGGGGGACGAGCCTCGTCTGCTCGGGCTGCGGCGCGTCGCCGGCGGCGGGCGAGCCGTACCCGTTCCGTTGCCCGAATGCGGGACGGGACGACGATACCGACCACGTCCTGCGCCGGCGCCTCGACCTCTCGGCGATTGGCGGTCTGCCGGGCCCGGGGCCGGCGGACGAATCGCCGTACGTCACCTATCGCCGCCTCTTCCACGCGTACCACCTGGGTCGTGCCTTCGGCATGGCCGACGCGGAGTACGTGGAGCTGGTGGCGCGCCTCGACGAACGCGTCGCGGCCGTCGACGGGCATGGCTTCCGGGTCACCCCGTTCGCACGGGCCGACCGTCTCAGCGAGCGGTTGGGATTTGCCCCTGACGGCGGGGTCTGGGTCAAGGACGAGACCGGCAACGTCTCCGGCTCGCACAAGGCTCGTCATCTCTTCGGGCTGCTCGTCTACCTCGAGGTCGCCGAGCGGATCGGCCTGGTGCGTGCAGCCGACCGACCAGCGCTGGCCATCGCCAGCTGCGGCAATGCCGCCCTTGCGGCAGCCGTCGTCGCGGCGGCCGGAGAGCGCCGTCTTGACGTGTTCGTCCCCGCGGACGCGGATCCGCACGTCGTCACCCGGCTGCAGGACCTGGGCGCGCGCATCGAGGTCTGCCCGCGACAGCGGGGGGTCCCGGGAGATCCGACATACCACCGCCTCCGGGCGGCGATCGCCGCGGGCGCCCTGCCGTTCACCTGCCAGGGCAACGAGAACGGGCTCGCCGTCGAGGGCGGCTTCACGCTGGGCTACGAGATCGCCGCGTCGCTCGCCGGCGATTCGCGGCCCGATGGCTCCTCGGGCCTTGACCGGCTCGTGGTCCAGGTTGGCGGCGGAGCCCTGGCAAGTGCCTGCTTCGAGTCACTCGCGGAGACGGTGGCCCTTGGCGGGCTGGACCGCACGCCACGATTCCACGCCGTGCAGACGGGGGGCGCATGGCCGCTGCCCCGGGCGTTCGAGCGCATCGCGGAGCGTCTCCCCACGGAGCCGGCTGCCGCGGACATCGACGCGGCACTCGCCTACGCGTCTCGCCACCGCTCGGCGTTCATGTGGCCCTGGGAGGACGAACCGCGGAGCATTGCCCACGGCATCCTCGACGACGAGACCTACGACTGGCTCGCCGTCGTGGAGGGCCTCCTGCGTTCCGGCGGCGGCGCGCTCGTCGTGGACGAGGAGACGCTCCAGCGGGCGAACGCGACGGCCATCGACGAGACCGGGATCGACGTGGACCCAACCGGGTCGTCGGGACTCGCAGGCCTGCTCGCGCTCCGCGACCGCGGCGTGATCGATGCCCGCGAACGCGTGGGCGTGCTCTTCACCGGCGCACGTCGCTGAAACGGGCGCCGTCTCCCGGCGGCCCGCTCAGCTGGGCTGCGGATCGGCTACGAACGAGCCCGGCGTCCCGCTGAGGCTCGGCAGGTGCGGCGCGGAGCGCGCCAGCCCGCTGAGCAGGGTGGCCATCGTCGCCGCGGGAAGCAGCGAGTAGGCGGTTCCCTCCACGGCCCCCGCCGGCGTCGCCTCGAGCAGCGCCAGGGTCTCCGCGTCGAGGACCGCCTGCACGCCCGGGGCCGTGTAGCGGAGCGTGTCGCCCATCTCGAGCTTGTGGGTCGCTCCCGCGAACCGGCCCTCGATGGCGCCTCCCGGCAGGAGCAGGAAGGCGTTCGCCTCCTCGGCCGCGAACTCCTCGCGGTTGACGTAGAGGCGCGGCTTGTCCCGGTAGGGCGCGCCCGCCGTCGGGCAGGCCGTCACGCACGTGCCGCATTCGTTGCACCAGTCGGCGAGGAGCGCGATCTGGTAGTGCTGGTCGACGGCGTACGGGACGTTATCGGTCGGCACCAGCCGATCACCGGCAAGGGTCAGCTCCGGGAGCGTCGCGCGCACCGGCGTGACCTCGTAGGTGAGGAGGGCCATGTTCGGGCAGACGCTAACGCAGAGGCTGCACAGCTGGTCGCAGCGCAGGCACCTCGCCGCCTCGGCCGCCGCCTCGGTCGGGGAGTAGCCCACGATCGTCTCCTCGAAGCCCGATCGCTGCTCGATCGGCGTGCTCGCGACGGGCACGCGGTACTGGCGCCGGCCGCGTCGCAGCTGCAGCTCCTGGAGGTCGACAGGCCCCTCGTCGCGATCGTGATCCCCGTCGCCAATCCCGAAGCGAGCGGCGATCGCGCGAGCGGCGCGCTTCCCGTCCGCGGCGGCTCGAACGATCGAGGCCGGCCCGTGGGCGGAGACGTCCCCGCCGGCGTACACCCCGGGGACCGAGGTCTCGAGCGTGTCGGGGTCCACGGCAAGGTATCCGCTCGACGTCACCTCGGGCGGCGAATCGCCGAAGCAGTCGAGCGCGGCGTGCTGGCTCACCGCAAGCACGAGGGTGTCGAGCTCGATCTCGAACTCGGAGCCCTCCACATCGAACGGGATCTTGCGACCGGACCCGTCGCGCTCGTCCCGGTATTCGGTCTGGACGCAGACGAGGGCGGCCAGCCGGCCGTCGACGACGCGCAGCCCGACCGGCCGCGTATGCTCCACGATCTGGACGCCCTCCTCGCGGATGGCGTGGATCTCCTCGCGATCCGCCGGCATCTGGTCGACGGTGCGCCGGTAGATGAGCGACGTCGTGGTGGCACCGATGCGCATGGCGGTCCGGGTGCAGTCCATGGCTGTGTCGCCGGCGCCGATGACGCCGACCCGCGGACCGACGCTCGGGGGATGGCCTTCGCGGACGTCGCGCAGGAACGTGATGCCGTCGAGGATCCCGGCCGCATCCTCGCCCGGAAGCCCGAGCCGGCGACCGACCTGCGCCCCTATGGCCACGAAGACCGCCTCGTAGCCGTCCGCCTTCAGACCGTCGATCGTGACATCGGTCCCAGCGTGCATCGAGTAGCGGATCTCCACGCCCAGGCGCTCCACGCGGGCAAGGTCCTGCTCGAGCCGGGCCCCCGGCAGCCGGTAGGCCGGAATCGCGCTTCCGACCATGCCGCCCGCATACGGCCGGGCCTCGAAGATGGTGACCGCGACGCCAAGCCGTGCAAGTGCCTCGGCGGCGGCAAGCCCGGCGGGACCGGCGCCCACGATCGCCACCCGATGCCCCGCACCGCTGCGCTCAGGTGCACGCGGATCCGGGTCGGTCTCCTCGCGATCCATGATGAAGCGCTTGATCTGGCGGATGGCGAGCGGCTGATCGAGGTGCGTCCTGACGCAGGTGTTCTCGCAGAGGTGGTCGCAGACCCGTCCCAGGATGATCGGCAGGGGATTGTCCTCGCGGACGACCCGGACGGCCTCCGCGATATCGCCCCGGCCCACGGCGTCCATGTAGCGGGGCACCTGCTGATCGATCGCGCACATGTCGATGCAGGGCGCCTCGATGCAGTCGAAGGTGCCGAGGGGACGGACCGTCTTGCTGCGGTCGGTTCTGAACGACGCCTTCTGGTACCGCCAGTCGGTGCGCACAAACTCCGCGTACCGACGCAGGTTGAAGCGGGCACACGCGGCGGCATCGCCCGTGTCGCCGGCGAATCCGTTCGCGGCTGCCGTGCGTTGGATGAAGTCGGTCGTGTCGAGCGCCCCGACCTCGTCGAACGCGGCGTCGACCTGCTCGGTGTACTGCAGCAGCCGAAGGTAGCCGCCGGTCTTGAGCAGGTCCGACGCGACGGTGGCGGTGCGCACGCCCGATCCGAGCAGGTGGGCCACGTTGAACGCGTCGGCACCGCCGGCGAACGAGAGGGGCAGGTCACCCGAGAACTCCTCGGCCACCGCCGAGGCGAGGTTCGTCGTCACCGCATGCAGCGCCCGACCGGAGAGGTACATCGTGTCGTCGCGGTCGAAGGTACGGCGTCCGTTCTCGACCTCGAGCGTGTTCGACAGCTTCAGCCCGAACGTCAGGCCCCGCGTCGCAGAGGCTTCGCGCAGGCGGCCGAACATGGGCACCGCGTCTGCCCAGGCCAGGTCGTGCCCGAAGGCCTCGTCCGGGATCTGCACGTCGAGGTAGCCCAGGTCGTCGTTGACGATCCGGCGAACGCGATCGGCGCCCAGCAGCGTGGGGTTGCACTTGACCGATGTCTGCAGGTTGCGCTCCTCGATCAGGTAGCGGGAGATCTCCTCGATCTCCCCCGGCGGGCAGCCGTGCATGGTCGACAGCGTGATCGTGTCAGACAGCCGGGTCGGGATCTCGATCTCGCGAACGGCCGGCTCGACCTGCGCGACGATGTCGACGTAGGCCGGCAGCCACTCCGACGCGTCGGCCATGGCGTTCAGATACCACTGCACGTTCGGTTGCTGGATCCCGGCGTAGTCGTAGCCGACGCTCATGTTGAAGAGGACGCCGGGCCGCTCCCCGGGCCAGCCCAATCGTCGATGGAGGGTGTGGATCAGGACCCATGCCCGCAGGTACTCGTCGAACGACTGGTGGACGCGCAGCTCCTGCGACCACTCGACGTTGTAGCCCTCGTCCTCGACGTCGATGCACGGCTTGTGCACGTCGATCTGGTCGAGGGTCTGGACCGTCTTGAGCTCGATGACGCGGGCCCCCACCAGCCACGCCGCAACGATGTTCTGGGCAAGCTGGGTATGCGGGCCGGCGGCTACGCCGAACGGGGTGTCGAGCTCGACGCCGTGCTCCGTGAGCCGATAGCGGTGGTCCGGCCGGGGCGCGAAGAACGCCCGGCGCGGGATGTTGAACAGCGAATCCCGGCGCTCCAGCTCGGTGAACACCCACCGCGTCAGCTGCTCCATCGAGATGGGTTGGAAACGGTCGGACATCGCTGTTGGATCCCTCCGCGGTTTTCGGGTCAGGTGGTCGCGCCGCCGCGTTGGCGGCAGATCTCAGAGCCGGGCATGGAGGCGAGCCGCCTGCTCGCGCGCCCTGGCGCGTATCTCGGCGGCATCGACCCGAGTCGGCTGGCCGTTCTCCCAGACCACCTCTCCCGACACCTCGACTCGTTCGGGACGGACGCCGGGCGTGAACGCCAGCTGCCACGGATCCATGGGCTCGTAGGACCAGGTCACCCGGTCATCGCGAGCCTCGGGCACGAGCTGCCAGCCCGTTTCGAGCCACGCCCAGGCCGTTTCCGGCGAGGCGGTGACATCCACGGATCGATGCAGCGCGTACGCGAGCCGGAACGTCGACAGCATGTCGGCGCCGATCCCGTCGGTCCCGAGCGCGACCGGGTTGGCAAAGCGGGCCGGATCCGCGTAGCCGACCGCGTTGTTCAGGTTGGAGAAGGGGTTGTGGAGGATGGTGCCGGGCAGGCCGTGATCCGTCGACAGGTGCACACCGTGGGCCAGCAGCCAGCGGTCGGTCGCCAGGGGGCGCAGGCGGTCCGGCGCATCGGCGTCGTCGGTCCCTTCGCAGACATGGACGTGGACGCCGGTTCCGAGCTGCTCCGCCAGGCCGGCGGCCGCCTCGAGCGTCGCGTCGCTGCAGGTGAATGCCGCGTGGATGCCCACCAGGCCACGGCCGCCGCTCGTCAGGAACCGCCGGTTCTCCTCGAGCCCGCGGGCGGCGCCGTCCGGCCCGTGCCGGTCGGTCACGCCGTAGGCGCACACGACACGCACTCCGACCTCTGCGCACGCATCGGCGACGACGGAGAGGGAGCCTTCGATCGCGTTCGGCGACTCATGGTGGTCGACGATGGCGGTCGTGCCCGATTCAAGCGCCTCGAGGGCGGCGAGCCGCGCCGACCAGGCGAGCATCTCGAGGTCGAGCGCGCTGTCGAGCCGCCACCAGATCTGCTCGAGGATCTGCCGGAACGAGCGCGGCGTCCGAGGTGGCGACGGCATGCCGCGGGCCAGCGCCGAGTAGATGTGGTGATGCGCGCAGACCATGCCCGGCGTAACGCGGGCGACGGGCTCGGTCATCGCTGCGCGGTTCCCGGCGCGGTTGGCCGCCCGACGGCAGCACTCTCGAATCGCACGTCCATGCTCCTCCCGGGCCCGAGGCCCGTTCGCCGGCCTGACCAGCCTACTCGCTAGTCATCTGACAACAGGGCCCTTTTGCCACGTCGGATCCATGACGGCAAGGGCCAATCTGCCTGTTCTGCTGCCCGGCTGCTGGGCTGCTGGGCCGCCGGGCTCGCCCCGTGCGGCGAGACGCGCGGCCCCGGGCGACAACAGGCCGAATGGCACTTGGGCGTCGCCGCGGCCGGTGCCACAAATGGGCCGATGTCAGATGACTAGCGTCTGCCGATCTTGAGGGGATGAGGGTGGATCTGCGCATCGGCTTCCCACGCTTCCCCGTCGACCGTTCCGGGTTCGCCTGGTGACGTCCGTTCGTGCGCCCACGACGCGACGGCGCGACTGGCGGCTCTTCGCCCTGACCTGGTTGACGCTGCCGTTCGCCCTCGTGGCCGTGTTGCTCATTGGCGCGGTCATGATGGTCGTCCTTGGCGCGAATCCGGTCGATGGCTACGGCGCCCTGATCCATGGGGCCTTCGGCAGCGGGCCCGCGCTGGCCAGCACGGCCGTCAAGGCCGCACCGCTGCTCCTCGTCGCGGTCGGCATCTGCATCGCCTTCCGGGCGAACATGTTCAACATCGGCGGCGAGGGCCAGATCGCGATCGGCGGGCTGGCGAGCGCCACGGTCGCGCTCGCGCTCCCCGGTCTCCCGAGCCTGGTCCTGATCCCGCTGGTGCTGCTCGCCGGCGCCGCGGGCGGGGCCGCCTGGGGCGCCATCCCGGGCGCGTTCAAGGCCTACTTCCGGGTCAACGAGATCCTGAGCACCATCATGCTCAACCTCGTCGCCGTGCAGCTCATGAACTACCTGCTGGGCGGACCCCTCATCGACAAGGGTGCCGGCGATGCGGGCGGGCTGATCCCCCAGACCGCCCTCCTCTCCTCCAACGCCTGGCTGCCGGTCCTCGTCGGCGGCACGCGGCTCCATCTCGGCGTGCCCATCGCCCTGCTGGCCGCGGTCGGGGTGTACGTCCTCCTCTGGCGCACGAGCCTGGGGTATCGCATCCGCGCGGTTGGTCTGTCCGTGGAGGCTGCCCAGTACGCCGGGATGCCGGTCAAGCGGACGATGACCCTGGCCATGACCCTCAGCGGCGCGATGTGCGGCCTCGCGGGCGCGCTCCTGGTCTTCGGCAGCGTCTCCCACCGGCTGGTCACCGATGGCAGCCTGACGGGGTTCACCGGCTCGGCTGGATTCAACGGCATCGTCGTGGCGTTGTTCGGCGGGCTCAATCCGCTGTGGACGACCGCGTCGGCCTTCCTCTTCGGAGGCTTCGTTGTCGGCGGCAGCTCCCTCCAGGTCAGGACCGGCGTCCCCTCCGACCTGGTGACGGCCCTCATTGGCCTGGCGGTCGTCTTCATCGTGGCCATCGAATACACCCGCCGCCAGGCCCGGGCCCGGTCGCTGGTCGCCATGGGGCCGGCCGCCCGCGAGCGCCGGGATGCCGCCGGGAGCGCACCCCCGCGGCGCGCCGAGAGGCACGAGGACGCATGACCGAGTTCTTCTCATCGGCGATCCTGACGGCGACGGTTGCCTCCGGCATCGCCCTGGCCACGCCGTTCCTCCTGGCTGCGCTCGGGGAGACGCTCGGCCAACGCAGCGGCGTCATCAACCTGGGCGTCGACGGGATCATGCTGCTGGCCGCCTTCGGCAGCTATTACGTCGCCCTGCAGACCGGCAACCTGCCGCTCGCGATCCTTGCCGGTCCGGCCATCGGCCTGCTGATGGGCGCCGTCACGGCGTTCATCTCGGTCACGCTGAAGGCCGAGCAGGGCATCAGCGGCATCGGCATCTACCTGTTCGGGCTTGGATTCAGCGACCTGCTCTTCCAGAAGCTCGTGGGGACCCCGCTGCCGATCGCCTCGCTCAAGCCGCTGTCCATACCCGTGCTCGACAGCCTGCCGCTGGTGGGAGCGATGTTCTTCCGGCAGACGGTGCTCGTCTACCTGGCCTTCCTGCTCGTGCCCATCGTCGCCTACGTCCTCAACCGGACGACGTACGGCATGAAGATCAAGGCCGTGGGGGAGAACCCCGCCGCCGCGGACAGCATGGGCGTGAGCGTGGCCCGGATCCGCTGGTCGACGGTGCTCATTGGCTGCAGCCTCGCCGGGCTGGCCGGCACGAGCCTGATGCTCTACGCCGGGATCTTCCAGATGAACCTCACCCAGAGCGAGGGCTTCATTGCCGTCGCGCTCGTGTACTTCGGCGCCTGGCGCCCGGCCGGCGTCATGGGCGGCTCTCTGCTCTACGGGCTCGTCGCCGCGATCGTCCTGGCCTGGAAGTCGCTCGGGATCATCCCCCTGAGCGCCTCGGACCTGGCGGCGACCGCGCCGGCGGTGCTCACCGTCATCGCCCTGCTTTCGGTGGGGCGCCGGTTCCGTCAGCCAGCGGCCCTCGGCAAGCCGTACGAGAGGGGAGCGTGAGGAACCGGTCGCCACGAATCAGTCCCATTCCATCCGGTCGAGGGAAGCCGGCCACACCCGTCACCATGACAGGAGCAACCATGCCTAGGGGAAAGTCCATCCATACCGTCCTCGTGCTCGGCCTGGCGTTCGTCCTTGCCGCGTGCGGCACGAGCGGCACCTCGCCGTCGCCAACCGGCACCTCGACGTCGCCAAGCGGCACGTCCGCGGCTTCCGCGGGAAGCCCGGCAGCGTCGGCGCCGGTCCTGAAGGTCGCCCTGGTGGCGCCCAGCGCCAAGAACGACCTCGCATTCACGCAGTCGATGGTAGAGGCCGTCCAGAGCCTCCAGACCAAGTACAACCTTGAGATCGCGATCACGGACAACGCGTTCGTCGTCGCAGATGCCGGCAACGCGATCCAGCAGTACGCCTCCGAGGGCTACAACCTCGTCATCGCCCACGGTTCGCAGTACGGCTCCACGATCGAGCAGCTGGCGCCGCAGTTCCCGGATGTCTCGTTCGCCTGGGGCACCGCCGGCTCGACCTTCAACCTGCCGAACGTGTTCGCGTACCAGGCGGCCTCGAATGAGGGCGGCTACGTCCAGGGCGCCATGGCTGCGCTCATGAGCAAGTCGCACAAGCTCGGGGTCATCGGGCCGATCGCGGTCGGGGACGCCAAGCTCTACGTCGACGGCTTCGTGGCCGGTGCCCAGTCGATCGACCCGTCGATCTCCGCCACCCCGGTCTACACCGGATCCTTCAGCGACGCGAGCCTCATGACGGCTGCCGCCAAGACCTTCGTGTCCGGGGGCGCCGACGTGCTGACCGGAAGCTCGCAGTCGGTCGTTGGTGCCATTGGCGTGGCACGCGACGACAATCTTCCCTGGTTCGGCACCCAGTGGAGCCAGTCGACCCTCGCGCCGAAGAACGAAGTGTCGGCACAGGTCTACACCTGGGCGCCAATCCTGAGCCAGATCTTCACCGCGATCAACGCGGGCACGCTCGGTGGAGCGACGTACACGATCTCCCTCGGCAACGGCGGCGAGGTGATCCAGTTCAACGACGGCTACGCCCTGTCGGCCGACGTCAAGGCCAAGGCTGACGAGATCATCAAGGGCATCGTCGACGGGACGATCTCCGTTCCCCAGTGAGGATGGAGCGCGAGTAGCACCGTGACCCTCCAGGCGACGACCCCGGCGATCGACACCGTCTCGGATGACGCCCCGCTCCTCGAGATGCGCGGCATCACCAAGCGGTTCGCCGGGGTCGTCGCCAACGACCGGATCGACTTCGACGTGCGCCGCGGCGAGGTCCATACCCTCTTCGGCGAAAACGGCGCCGGCAAGAGCACCCTGATGCGGGTCCTCTACGGGCTCTACCGGCCCGATGAGGGCGAGATCCGCATCGGCGGCAGATCGGCTGCGATCCTGTCGCCCATGGATGCCATCCGCAGCGGCGTCGGCATGATTCACCAGCATTTCATGCTCGTGAACACCCTGACCGTCGCCGAGAACATCGGTCTCGGGCTTCGCTCGAGCCGCGGACCCCTCACCGACCTCGACCGGGTGGCCGCTCGGCTTTCCGAGCTTGCTGACCGGTACGGCCTCAAGGTGGATCCCAGGGCGCAGGTCTGGCAGCTCTCCGTGGGCGAGCGGCAGCGCGTCGAGATCCTGAAGGCTCTCTACCGCAACGTGTCACTGCTGATCCTCGACGAGCCCACGGCGGTTCTCACGCCGCAGGAGGTCGAGGACCTCTTCCGCGTGCTGCGTGAGATGGCGCACGACGGTACGGGCCTCGTCTTCATCTCGCACAAGGTCCGCGAAGTGCTTGGCCTCTCGGACCGGATCACCGTCCTGCGCAACGGCCGGAACGTCGGGATGCTCCCAATCGCGGAGGCGTCTCGCGACACCCTCGTCAAGATGATGGTCGGGCACACGATTCCCGTCGGCCACGCGGATGCGGTGGCCCGGCGTGAGGCGGCCCTGGTGGGTGACACGACCGTCGTGCCCGTTTCGGCCGGCGAGCCCGCGGCGAACGGG
The DNA here is from genome assembly GCA_963805305.1 of uncultured Chloroflexia bacterium. Taxonomy (GTDB): domain Bacteria; phylum Chloroflexota; class Limnocylindria; order QHBO01; family QHBO01; genus CAVXEH01. The sequence goes on along the minus strand of CAWDTM010000003.1, from coordinate 379,965 downwards.
GCCTCCGACGACCGACCGACCCGCGCACCGTTCGCGGTTGCGACCGGTGCCGTGCGCCTGAGCGTGCGCGGCCTGACCGTCAAGGGCGACCGGGGCACCGACGCTGTCTGCGACCTCGATCTCGACGTGCGCGCAGGCGAGGTGGTCGGGATCGCCGGCGTGTCGGGGAACGGCCAGCGGGAGCTCGCCGAGGCCATCGCCGGGCTGCGCCGATGGACGAGCGGCACGGTCACGCTCGACGGAGTGCCCCTTGCGAACGGCAGTCCCGCTGCCGTTCGGTCCGCCGGCCTTGGCTACGTCCCGGAGGAGCGGATGCGGGACGGCGTGGTCGCCGACTTCACCGTTGCCGAGAACCTCATGCTCGTCGACAGTCAGCACGCGCCGTACGCGCGGTGGGGCTTCCTGCGTGGCCGGCAGATCCGGCAGCGGTGCGGGGAGCTGGTCACCGCGTTCGACATCAAGACCCCGACGCTCGACACACCCGCCAGGAACCTATCGGGCGGCAATATCCAGAAGCTCATTGTCGCCCGGGAGCTCTCCCGCGAGCCGGGCGTTCTCCTCGTTGCGCAGCCCACCCGCGGCATCGACGTCGCCGCAGCCCAGTACATCCATGGGCGGCTCCTCGAGCAGCGCGAGGAGGGGAGGGGCGTGCTCATCATCTCGGAGGATCTCGACGAGGAGGTGGCGCTCGCCGATCGGATCCTGGTCATGTACGGCGGCTCGATCATCGGCACGGCCGATCCGCACACGACCAGCCGCGAGGAGATCGGCCTGCTGATGGCCGGCGTCCGGCCGACGGCGCCGTCGAGCACCGACGCGGGCCAGCCGTAGGGGCCACCTTGCGCACGTCAGGCCTGCCATCCGCGCGGCGCGGGGTCTGGGGGGCGACGTGGAGCGGCTAGCCTTGGCCCATGGCGCAGCGCGCGGGGAAGGCGACCCGCACCGAACGGCTGGTGGCCAGCCTGTTCGACGGTATCGGCGAGGACCCGCTGGCGCAGGAGCTGCGCGACTGGACGTCGGCGTCGGCGCGCTTTCGGGCATTCGTCGAGGAGCACCGAGACAAGGTCCGCAAGAAGCTTCGCGGCGCCGCGGACCCTGACGCACGACGCGACGTCCGCGCCGAGCTTCGGGTCGCCCACCTGCTGCTGCGGGACCGCCGCATCGAGTTGGCCTTCGAGGCCTACGGGGCTGCGCGGGGCGGGCCCGACTTCACCGTCGGCTACCGTGGCGGGCCCGGCTTCAATCTCGAGGTGACCCGATTGCGCGGGATCCCCGGCGCCGAGGGACTGCGTCGAACCCTGCTGGCGAAGCTGCGGCAGCTGCCTCCGAGCGTGCCGAATGCGCTGGTGGTCGAGATCGACGGCGACCGGGCGGCCGTGCTCGACCTGAGCGAGGTGAGCCGCAGCCTTCGCCTCGCGGCGGATGCGAAGGACGAGGCGTTGTTCGCGACCCATGGCTTCGACGGGACCCGCGGCTTCTATGATCGATACCTCCGCCTCGGAGCGGTCCTGGTGCTGTGCGACGGAGGCACGGGGGACGCGCGAGCGAGCCTGTGGCACAACCGGTCTGCCCGGATCGCGGTGCCGGACCGGGCATCCCGGGCATGCCTGCAATGCCTGCAGGCGATCGAGTGATCGCGAAGGGGCGGCTTCCCAGGTTCGATACGATTGGCGTCATGGGCAAGCCGGCGTTGCGCGCGAGGACGTCCGGAGGTGGAGATCGGTGATGGGGGACGAGCGCGCCGAGCACGAAGGCACGCTGGGCGTGCCCGCGGCTGCTGCTGCGCAGGGCCCGGCCGCGCTGACGCGGTTCACGACGTGGGTCGTCCTGGTCTACGTCGGGTTCGTGCTGTTCGCGATCTTCGCCGCGGGAGAGGAGCTGGAGCCCGACGTCCTGGTGCTGCTGGCCGGCATCGGCGTCCTGCTGGTTGCGCGGGGCATCCCGTTCGTCCGCGACTGGGGCCCGCTCCTGATCGTGCTGCTCGGCTGGGAGGCGCAGCGCGGGATCACCACCGAGATCGGCGAGCTGGTGCCGCCAGACCTGATCGTGGGGGTCGAGCGAACGCTGGCCGGAGGCATCATTCCCGCCGTGGCGGTCCAGGATGCCCTTCGCCTGCCCGGGATCATCTCTCCGCTCGACATCGGCATGTCGCTCGTCTACCTGGCGCATTTCGTCTACCCGGTGGCGTTCGCGGTCTGGCTCTGGCGCGGGGATCGGGTCCGGTACTACCGGTTCGCTCTCACGCTCCTTGGCGTGAGCTTCGCGGCCTTCTTCACCTTCCTCCTGCTTCCGGTCGCACCGCCACGCTTCACCGTTCTCGCAGGCAGCCCGCTTCCGGTGACCGATGTGATGGCCGAGGTCAGCCGCAGCTTCGGCTGGAGCGCGCCGGCATCGGCCTACGTCCACCTGCTCGGCAACCCGTACGCCGCCTTCCCGTCGATGCACGCGGCGTACCCGGTGATCGTGCTGCTCTTCCTCCGCGAGCGGTCGCGGTGGCTGGCCCTGGCCTGGGCGCCGGTCGTGGTCCTCATCTGGTTCGCGACCGTCTACCTCGGCCACCACTTCGTCGTCGACCTCATCGTCGGGACCGGATATGCGCTCGCGGGCTACTACCTGGTGCAGCTGCCGTGGTCGGGCATCGCGGAGCGCCTCCTGGGCCGTGCGGGCGGCCGCATTCCGGCCGGGGGCTCGTGACCAGCCGCCTGCCCGCGGCACGGTCCGCGAGGTCGGTGCGCCAGTGCACCACCAGGATGGTTCGGCCGTTGACTGACGTCATGGGGGCCGGTACTTTGGTACCGTCGGTGGATAGGACCCGGCCCTTTGGAGTATTCCATGAAGATCGTCTACGAAGCCCCCGCGATCGAAGACTACGGGTCGATCGCCGCGCATACGTTCCAGACACCCGGCAAGGGCACGAAGTCGAGCGACACGACCTTCCTGACGGACAAGTGGGGCGAGTATTCGCACCCGGCAACCGAGGGAAGCTGAGCCCTTCATCCGGAGCAGATCATGACCGGGCCTCAGGGCCCGGTCATTTGCTGTTGACGGCCGAGCGGGAGGGTCTCCGTGGGCGCGATCGCCGTCTTCCTGCCTGACGGCCCGGACGCGGCACGGCCCGTGGTCGAGGCCATGTGCGCCGCCGCGCCGCATCGCGGGCAACGGCGCGACGTCGTCGTCCACGGCCATTGCTCGCTGGCCTGCAGCAACACCGACGACCTGGCCGATGCCGTCGTCGGGGTCCGCGGCGACCTGGCCGTTGCCTTCGTGGGCACGCTCGACAACGCCGAGGACCTTGCGCGCGAGCTGCGAACCGCGAGCAGCGACCTCCAGGCCCTGCTGGCCGCCGCGTTTCGCGTCCACCGCGAGAACCTGGCGGCGCGGCTGCGCGGCGTCTTCGCGGTGGCCATCAGCGACGGGGAGGGTGTCTGGTGCGCTCGCGACCACATCGGCTATCGCACCCTCTTCTACCGCCGCGACGCCACGGGCTTCTACGCATCCACCGAAGCGAAGCAGATCGTGGCCGGCGCGGGGATTCCGCGGGAGCCCGACCCCGCGGTCGTGGAACGGATCTTCTTCCGAACGGTCACCGACGAGACCCCCTGCGCCCTCGTGGGGGTGAGCCGCCTGCCGAAGGCCACCGCGATCGTCTCGGACGGGGCGAGCGTGCGGCTGCGGCGCTACTGGCACCCGGAGCGGCTGCTCGAGACCGGACGTTTCTCGGCGGACGAGCTGCAGGACCGGTTCAGCGCGCTCATGGACCAGGCCGTGACGCGCTGTCTGACCGGGCACGACGCCGTGTCGCTGAGCGGGGGCATCGATTCGCCGGCCATCGCGGCCTTCGCGGCGCCCCGTCACCTGGAGCGAAGCGGTACGCCGCTGCAGGCGATCTCGGTGGTCTATCCCCGTTACCCGTCCGTGGACGAGAGCCGCTACGTGGCGCTGCTCGCCGATGCGTTCGGCATGCCGCTCCACACCTACGAGCAGAGCGTCAACCCGCTTGCCGACCTGGCGTACTGGACCCATCTCGCCGACACGCCCTTCCCCGGCGCCGCATTGGCGCAGTACGCAGAGGACTACCAGCGCGCCCGAACCCTGGGCTTCCGCTCCATCCTGAGCGGTGAGCACGCGGAGTTCGTGTTCGCGCTGCACTGGAACACGCTGGACCACTATCTGACCCACGGCCGGTGGGACCCGGCCCGGCGCCTTCTCGCGGCGCGCCATGCCCGTGGCGAGTCCTGGCTCTCGCTGGCCCGGCTCGCCGGTCGCGCCATGTCGCCCGACTGGTTGCTGGGGGCAAGAAACGCGATCGGCCGTCGGCGCCCGCCGACCGTGCCGCGCTGGATGGATGCTCGCAGGGCCACCGAGGAGGAACCCGTTCGGGTGAGCGAGCGCTGGCGCCACTCGCAGCTCCTGGGATTCATCGGGCCCGGCATGGCGCTCGAAGCCGAGGAGGTCTGCCAGGCGGTTACCGGGGTCCGGACGCGCCGGCCCTGGACGGATGTGGACCTGTGGGAGCTGTTCCTGAGCGTTCCGGCGGAGCAGAAGTTCCCGGATCTTCGCGCGAAGGGCCTGGTTCGCGACCTCCTCCGGGGGCGCGTTCCCGACGTCGTGCTGGACCGCACGGACAAGACCGTCTTCGACGAGGCAGCGATGGCAGAGATCGATTACGCCACCCTGGGGCGCTACCTGCTCGCCCCCGCGCACCGCATCGCGGGCGTGCGATACGCGATGCTGGGCCAGCTGATCGAGACCGAGTCCCTGAGCCAGCTCGACTTCGTCTGGGCACGAGAGCTGGCCAACGTCCACGCATTCCTGTCAGAGTGGGACCAATGAATCCGGACACGGTCGTGCGGCGGAATCCCCGCGTGGTCGCACGCGAGCTGAGCGACACGGCAGGCGCCGTGCTCCTCCATCTCGAGACGGGCGCCTACCACGGCCTCAACCCGGTTGGCTGGCTGGTCTGGGAGCTGATCGACGGCCATCGGACGGTCGCGGAGCTCGTCGACGGCGTCCGCGGACGGATCGAGGATCCGCCGCCCGCGGTGGGGGACGACGTGTTGGCGTTCCTCGACGGCGCACAGGCACGGGGGCTCATCTTCGTCGACTGACCGGCCGTTCAGTCGCCTGTGCCCTCGAGCCGGGCGGTGCCGATCGCGAACGCCCCCGCCAGCCGTGGCGGCAGGGGACGGTAGCCCATCCGGGTCAGCTCCGGCCCCAGGTGCTCCCATTGCCAGGCAAGCATCTGGACCACGAGTTCGCCCCCCGGGCGCAGCAGGGGCCGTGCCGTGCGGGCCAGCTCCCGCACGAGATCGAGGCCGTCCGCGCCCGTGCCGAGGATGGTGTTGCTCGGAACCGAGCCGATCGTCAGCGCGTCCGACGCGGGGATGTACGGGAGGTCCGCGAAGATGAGATCGGCGTGGCCCGCGAGGCGCGCGGGGAGTGGTGCAAGGATCGAGCCGGCGTGGAACGTGACCCGTTCCTGGGCCAGGCGCGCGGCGTTGCGCCGAGCCTCGCGGATCGCGGCGGCAGAGCTGTCCGTGCCGTGCAGTTCCGCGTCCGGTCGCCTCGCCGCGATGGCGAGGGCCATGGCACCGCAGCCGGTGCCCACCTCGATCACGAGCGGGGCGCCCACCGTTTCGATGCGCATGGCGACCTCCTCGACGAGCATGTCTGCCTCGGCAGCCGGAACGAACACGCCCGGACCGGATTGCACCTCGATCCGGTCGATGCGGCAGCGGATGGGTGCGTCGCCGAACGAGGGCTGACCCGCCAGCAGGCGCCGGACCCGCGGCGGACGGGCCCTGACCTGCGCACCCACCGCGATCCGCCATGCGAGATCGCGGGCGCCGACGTACAGCGCTCCCGGTCCCGGTCGCGGGTCACCCCGCTCGGCTGCCAGCATGCAGCGTTGGAGAGCGCGGGTCACGCGTGCCTCCCGTGCCATCCGCTCGAGTGCTGCCCGGTCTGTGCTTGGCCGGTAGCCTGCGAGGAAGGCGGCCCAGTCCGCCTCCCGGTGGCGGCCAGGCCGGCACGACTGGGCCGCGAGGTGCACGAGCAGCGCTCCAGGGTCCGGGCGCAGGAGCTTGTCCGGTCCGCGGGAGGCGGTGCGCCACAGCAGGGCGGTGAGATCGCGCATCCACGACGGCGGGAGCGGGGCTGCGGCCACCCCCCAGCCCAGGGTTACGTCCGGGCCCCGATCCCACAGGAACGTCGCCGACGCCCGCAGGCGCAGCAGTCCGCCGGCCGACCACGAATAGCGCCACCCGAGGGCGTCGAAGTGGCGCATCGCCGCCCCGTACGACGGCCCGGGGACGAGCAGCTCGATGCGACCTCGGACGCGCGTCTCGGGTATCCCACGCCCGTCCGGCAGGCCGGGCGCCTCGCCCCCGACGACCAGCGTCGGGATCCCGGCGCCGTCGAGCAGGCCGACCACGACGGGCAGATCCGGCGTCTCGCGCTCCACCTCAGCCACGCCCGCCCGGCGTCACGGCTCGCTTCGTTCGACCGCGGCGAGGAACGCGGCCCGATCGGCGGCATCGCCGCCCGGCGTGAACGCGGACGCGGCCCGCTCCTGCCCGGGGTCGAGGTTGCGAATGCTTCGAACGGCCAGCCAGGCGGAGGCGCCCGCGAACCCCTGCCCGATGCTGCGCGCGAGCAGGCGGTTCGGCGAGACGAGCCGTCCCAGCGCCGCCTCCCAGGGGAAGAGCTCATCCACGGCGCCGACGATCAGGCGCGGAGCGGATCCCAGCAGGTCGCGCGTCACGCTCTCGGGGACGGCGGCCCCCAGGAAGCGGGCCGCGCGACGCAGCAGCAGCCCCACCGGTGCGCCGACCCGCCAGCCGTGCGACCGGGTCACGAGAGCCCCCCAGTCGGGTGGACGGACGGCGACGGACCGCTCGATGTCCTTGAGCCAGAGGATGCGGTCTCCCCCTGAGATCGCGGCGTGGAGCGCGAGATGGATCAGGGTGTCGGTCGGATCCAGGGTGCGCACCGCCACGCCGGCGAGCGAAACGGGCTCGGAACGGCGCAGCAGCGCCCGGGTGCTGACCCGCATCCGGCCGCGGTACATGTTGACGACATTCCAGTGGACGTCGAGCTCATGCCCCGATGCTCCGCGGTAGTGGACCTCGCCCCGCATCTCGCGGCGCAGCACGGACCAGTTGCGGTCCATCGGCGCATATCCATCCGCCTCGAGCGCCGTGAGGGCATCGGTAAAGACGGACGGGTCCACGAGGAGGTCCAGGTCCTGGTAGCTCCGGCCTCCCTGGGCCGCGTACAGGAGCTCGACGACGGCCGGTCCCTTGACCACGACCCAGGCGACGTCGGCGGCGGTCAGCGCGCCAGCAACCCGCGCCAGCTCCCACATCGAACGCATGTGCCCGTGGACGGACGCGTCGTGGCTGGCACGCAGCGCCTCGAGGAGGGGATCGGGCGCGCCGCCATGCAGCCGCAGCGGTTCGTACAGGAGGCCCGCGACACCGTGGTAGCGCGCAAACGCGACCAGCTCCGCCGGATCGATCCTCGCGATGAGCTGGCGCGCACGCGGGTGGTCCAGCTCGCTGGGAAATCCAAGACCGAGGCGGACCAGCTCCGCCGCCTGCGCGGCGTCTCGCCGCCCGGGCCGGCGTCGCAGTGCGCCGGTCCGCTCAGTCGGTGCCATCGCCGTCGCCCGCGTCCAGCGGGTAGCGGGCAAGGGCACGATGCCCGAAGGCTCCCGGTGCCGGGCCGATGTCCCGGCCGTCCAGCTCCACCCAGGCGTGTGCTTCGGTGGTCGGCCGCTCGTCGTGCAGGCCGATGATCAGGGTGGGTCTGTCGCCCTGTTCTCGCAGGAGCCGGTAGAGGACCAGCGCCCGAACCAGGCAGGTCGGCTGCCAGGGTCCGAGGCGCAACCCCCGGGATACCGCGCGGCTGAGGAGGGCGGGTGGCATCGGCTTCCGGCCATCGGCGGGGCCCAGGCGCCGTACCAGATCGGGGAGGCTGCTCCTCCGCAGCGCGACCCGGACCAGGGCCGCCGTGGTCCAGACCCGCGCCAGGAGACGCAGCCGGCCCGTGACGCCCAGCGGGCGTGGACCGACCCCGGGATCGGGCTGGCGGGCTGGCGTGCGGTCGGAGCGCGGCTCCATCACGAGCCCGCCCGATCGTCGGGCACCCCGACCAGGTCCTCCACGGCCCTCACGACCCGCGGAAGCGAGTCGAGGCTCAGCTCGCGACGCAGGTCGAGGACCGGCACCCGACCGACGAGGTCGGTGACCCGTTCGAAGACCGCTGCTCGGGAGGCATCGGTCGGCAGCCAGAAGGTAAGCGCCCACAGGTCGCGGATCGCCTCCACCGCCGGCACGGGCTGCAGCTCCACCCGGTCCGTGGACTCGCGCAGCACCAGGACGGCGGCGAGAGGCACGGCGCCGCCATCGCCACGCAGGGCGGGGTCGGGCATCACGAAGAGGCGCTCTCCCTCCGCCACCGCCTCGGCGCTGTCCCCCGGCCGCAGGGCGTCTGACACGTCGGCCCGCAGGCGCATGACCGCCGGGCCGGGATACACGAGCAGCTCGCCGCGATCGGTGCAGCGGCTCATGTCCTCGCAGAGGACACGGTGACCGGCCGCACCCAGGGCCGCGGCCAGGGTCGTCTTGCCGTGCCGGCTCGGTCCCGCCAGCAGGACCGCGCGCCCACCGATCTGGACCGCGGCCGCGTGGACGGAGACGTCGCCCCTGGCCGTCGCGATGATCGATGCCGGGACGCCGAACATTCGCACCTCGCGGGTGAGGGTCAGCGGCCGTCTGCCGGCCTCGAGCGTGATGGACCCTTCGCCGGGATCGACCAGGAACCAGCCGGCGTCGCTGGCCCAGAACGCATACCCGTCGCCGGTGCGGAGGAGCCGACCATGGAACGGGTTGCCAGCCCGTGGCAGCCACTCGCCGACCAGCTGCCCTTCGGGCTGCGGCCCGTCGGCGGCGAGGACGCTGAGCGGCATCCCGTCGTCCGCGGCGCGGAGGGTGCGGAACGGGAGGTCCGTCTGCACCTCGAAGCCGGAGCAGCTGCCGAGGGTCGTGGTGCCGGGGGCGGTCATGGTCCGGGCCATCAGTACTGGGTCAGGCTGCCATCGGTCTGCGCGATGCGGACCGCCAGGTGGCAGGCGTACAGGCCGGTCGGCAGCAGCACCACGGTCAGCGCCAGCAGGGTCAGGAACGGACCCCACAGCGTGGTCATGCCCTCTCCGTTGAGGATGGAGCGCCGCAGCAGCTCGAGCGCCTGGGTGAGCGGGAGGAGCTGGCCCAGCTCCCGCAGCCAGCCGGGGAGGACGCTCACCGGGTAGAAGACGCCGCTGAGGAGGACCGAGGCGGTCCCGATCAGCCACGTCACCGGGTTGCCCTGCTTGAGCACGATGACGAAGCTCGCGGCAAGCAGGCCCAGCGCGTTGAAGCTCACGATGGCGAGTGCCAGCGACAGGACCGCCATGGGCAGGTTGGCCTGTCCAAGGTCCATCCCCAGGAGCGCTCCGGCGGCCAGGTAGATGAGGAGCGTGAAGAACGAGACGACGTGGCTCCACAGCGAGGAGCTCAGGAGAAGGACCCCCAGCCGGTTCGGGCTGAGGAGCATGAGCTCCAGGGTGCCCATCATCTGCCCCTCCCGGACCCGGGTGCTGATGCCCCCGAGGCCGAGGGCCATGAAGTTCGCGAAGGCAATGCCGATGATGACGAAGCTGAAGTAGCTGCCGCCGTAGCCGGCGATCAGCGTGCTGCCCGCCGATCCGAAGGCCCGACTAAGGAAGAACGCCCCGAGGATGTTCACCACGGAGGCCACGAGGCTGAGCACCGAGGCGGCCCGGTAGCTCAGCGCCGTCTGGCGATCTCGAACGAACGCGGCCCAGACGACGCGGAAGGACTCGGCGATGGCCGGCATGTCAGGACTCGTCCTCATCGCGCGCGTGCACCGCCCGGTAGATGTCATCGAGGGTGGGATCGCGAGTGACGGTCGAGCGGATCCGGGCACCACCCGCGATCACGCTCCGCAGGACGGCATCGACCACCCCGTCCTCGCCATCGTGATCGACCTCGAGCGCTATGTCGTCGGTCTGCTGCGTCACGATCACGTCTCGTACGCCGGGCAGGTTGTGGATCTGTCCCGGAAGGTCCGACGGAACCCGGTCCAGCGTGAGATCGAGAACGGATGCGAGCCTGGTCCGCGCACGCAGCTCCGCCATCGAGCCCACCGCCACCAGCCTGCCGTGGCGGATGATGCCCACGCGGCTGCAGATGCTCTCCGCTTCGGAGAGGGTATGGGTGGCCAGCAGCACCGTCCGGCCCAGCCGCCGCACGATCTGCTCGGAGATGTACTGCCGCAGCTCGTCCGCGGCGATGGGGTCCAGCGAACGCGTTGGCTCATCAAGGAAGAGCAGCTGGGGATCAGTGAGCAATCCGCGGGCGATGGCGAAGCGCTGGCGGGTCCCGGCCGAGTACGTGTTGAAGGCTCGATCCGCGTACTCGGATACCGCCAGCGTCTCGAGCAGCTCGCCGATCCGCGCCGAGGTGCGCTTGCGAGGCACGTGGTAGAGCGCCGCGAAATACGCGAGGTTCTGGCGGCCAGTCAGCCGCCAGTAGAACGAGCGCTCATCGCCGGTGACCAGCCCGATCAGGCGACGGACCTGGTGCGGCTCGCGGACCACGTCGTGGCCGGCGATCTCGGCCCGGCCGCTCGAGGGGAGCAGGGTGGTCGACAGGAGTCGAATCAGGGTCGTCTTGCCCGCCCCGTTCTCGCCGAGGATCCCGAACAGCTCGCCGGGCTCGATCGTCAGCGTCATCTCCTGCACGGCGAGCGTCGTGGACCGCCGCCAGGGGTAGAGCACCAGGTCGCGGTACGAGTCGAGGCGCCGGAAGCGCTTCGTGAGGTTCTCCGTCCGAATCGCGTGGACCGTCATGGCGCTGATTCCACGAGCAAGCGATACCGCTGCAGCAGTGCCTCGGCGCAATCGTCCCAGCGTGGCAACGGGACGCGTGGCGGCGGGGGAGCGTCGAGTGCATCGGCCATGGCGTTCGCGACGGCGAGGGGGCTCGCGTCGAGTGCGACGCCACGGGCCAGCCCTCGCGCGATGAGCTCGCGAAGTCCGGTGGTCTCGGCCGCGATCACCGGTCGGCCCAGGGAGGCGGCCTCCATCACCGCAACCGGGTGCGCTTCGTATTCGCTGAGCAGAACGACCGCACCGGCCGTTGCCAGCAGCCTCGCCATCCCGATGCGGTCCTCTCCGGGGATCCCCGCGATCTTGACCTGCTCGGCGACGCCCAGCCTCGCCGCCATGTCGCGGAGTGCGCCCTCGTAGCGGCCGCTGCCCACGATGCGCAGTCGGGCCGCGGGTCGCGTTCGGCGCAGCTCCACGAGGCCGGCGATCGCCCGCTGATGTCCCTTGTAGCGCACCAGGCGGCCAACGGACACGACGAGATTCGGATCCGGGTCGGGCAGTGGATCCACCACGGGCATGCCCGCACCGTTCGGGATGATCTGGATCGGGACCGTGCGCAGCCCGGGCACGCGGTGCCACAGCGCGGCCTCGAACCGCGAGACCGCGATCAGCGCGGAGGCACCGCGGAGCAGCGGGGCCAGCGCAAGCCACTGGAGCCAGCGCAGCCTCATCCGCACCCGCGAATCGTGCCCGCCGGTGTGGAACGTGACCAGGTACGGCGTTCTCGTGCGTCGCGCGGCAAGCATGGCCAGGGCAGGTACCAGCGTGTGGATGCCCTGGCAATGGACGAGGTCCCACCGTCCCTCGCGAATGGTGCGGTAAAGCGCCGGTGACCAGTACAGGTCGCCCCCCGTCGAGCCCACCCGGATGATCCGCTCGTCGCCGCGCTCCTCCTCGGGCGGGAGCGCCCGGTCCGGATCGACGGTCAGGACCGTGATGTCGAAGCCGCACGCGGCGAGGCGCCGTCCGACCTCCGAGACGTGGGTCTCGATCCCGCCCACGAACGGCGCGTAGCGTGGTGTGACGTACAGCACCCGCGGTCGACCGGGGCGTCCCGGCGTGACAGGCAGCGCGGACCGGTGGGCTGGCGACGACGTTGTGGGCGATGGCGTGGCGGGCGGTCCCTTCGCGATGACCCGGCGGATTCGCCACCCCGGCAAGCGGCGTCTGGTCCCGATCTGCGGCGGCGTCCCATCGGCAGGAGCCGGAGCGCCGCACTGCCGACGCACGAAGGTATCCGGGGTCCCGGTGGAGGTCAAGCGCGCCGGTCCGGCTATCGGTGACAGGCGGCACCGCCGCTGCGCATCACTGGTTGTCGAGCTCGCTCAGGGCTGCGCGCGCCTGGCGTGCGGTCGTCACGATCGCGCGGCGGGCCGACGGCAGACCAACGAGCACGGCCACGACCACGATCCCGACGAGGATCGTCAGCGCCAGGTCGGCCGACCAGAGGCGACCGTACAGCAGGACGCTGGCCACGGCCATGTCGATTCCCGCGCTGACCCCGATGGCAACGGCGATCCGGGCGGATGGGGCCATCTCCAGGTCGACCAGACGCAGGATCGCCCACCCCGGTGCAGTGCCCAGGAAGGCAAGGACCAGGCTGATGCGGATGGGACCCTGGCCGTCAGAGAAGACCACGAGCTCTGTGGCGCCGGCCAGGAGCACGAGGATCACCGATGGACCCAGCCCCCTGCTCATGCCGGCGCGCTCCGGTTCAGCTCGTAGATCTGCAGATCCGGGTTGCTGTAGACCATCCTCAGTGACGGATCGCTCGCCACCATCCCCGCGAATCGTTGCCAGTCGGCCTCTGTGAAGCCGTACTGCAGCTCGAGAGCGTTCTCCTGCGCCCGCGACAGGATCATGAACGCCGGGCGTGTCTGGTCCTGCCGCATGAGGCTCACGATGGCGGGCAGGTCGAACGTGGTGACCGCCGGTGTGACGATGCGGTAGTGGTACAGCTCGTAGTCGGTGAACTTCCAGAAGATGTTTCCAGCGGCGGCAACGAGGACGGAGTCCTTTGGTGCGATCTCGTAGAGCTGATGCATCCCGGTCGATTCGTCGGCCGTCGCCAGGTCCATGGTCTCGTTGCCGTATCGGCTCACGAGGAACGCGCCCAGGAGCAGCGTGGTCACCAGCGCCACCGGGATGGCACGGCTCCACCGCTCGCCGATCCGGCCCCACTCCACGAGCGCGTAGGCGGCGAGAAAGGCCGCGAACGGCAGGCTGAACAGGTACACGCGCAGGAGCATCTCGCCGCCGTAGTCCTGGAGGAGGAGCAGACCGAACGGCGTGGCAGCCATCAGCGGCCAGGTCAGGTCGCGCCGATGCGTGAGCAGCCGATGGAGGCCGCCAAGCCCGGCCAGGGCGAAGATGGCCGCCGTGTTGACGAGGCGCACCGCAATGACGATCAGGTGCAGGTCGCTGCCCCGAACGCGCTCGGTCAGGTTGGCCGCGACCGTCGTGTCGACGTTGCCGACGCGTGACACGAGGCTGGCGATGTGCCCGCTCAGGTATGTCACGGTCATGTAGCTCAGCCAGGTCCCGAGGAGGACGGCCATCAGGGTCGGGAGTCCCTTCGCGGAGAGCCGACGAACCAGGACCAGCACGATGGTGATGCCGAGCAGGGCGAACGGCGTCAGCTGGTGGCTGTAGACCGTGGTCGCGAACAGGAAGACCACGATGCTCATGAGGCCGGCTCGCTGGAACGCGGTGAGGGAGGGCGACGCCGGCTCGTCGACAGGCTGGAACCAACGGGCGAACCGGCCATCCCCCTGGGGAGCGCTCCGGAACCAGGTCAGCAGGATCCCGATGACCAGGAGGTAGATGAAGTAGTCGAATCCCTGGGGCGAGAAGTAGTCCTGGCCGATCCAGTTGCCGATGAAGAAGATCCAGAGCCCAACCCAGACGACTCGCGGGTTCGTGGTCCCCGATCGAAGGATCAGGAGCATCGCGGGCAGGTAGAGGAGGTTGAAGACCAGGGGAGCCCACGGCGTGAGATCCAGGGCCGACGACAATCCCAGCGCCTGCGAGATGAGCGCCCCAAGGGCGAAGAAGCCCGGCCAGCTGAAGTAGGCGTCGATCCCGGGGTTCACCAGCCCGGTCCGGGTCAGGTTCTCGATGATCCCCACGTGCCGCCACGCGACGCTGAATCGGGGCGCGGGCTCGACGATGGCGGTGATCGCGAACAGCATCACGATCAGCGCGACAACGTGCAGCCAGACCAGCCATCCCGCGTGCGGTCGCAGGGTCACCAGGACCGCAAAGCTCAACGTGACGAGGACGAGGGCGGCGAGGAGGAGCGGCGGGAGCGCACTAATCAGCCCGAGGTCTGTGATCCTGGACAGGTCGACCCGGTTGAGGGCCACGGTCCAGAGCACGACGGCAGCAACAACCCCGGCCAGCGTCCCGGCTTCCACGGCGCTGATGCGCGCGATGAGCGTGCGGGCCCTGAGTCCCGCCGCGGACGGGGCGGTCATCGACGGGGCAGCTCGGTCATGTCTGTCGGGTGGATCGCCACGACGCGCATCCTACGTCAGCGCCTTCCGGCGAGGAAGGGACGGTGGTCGGCAGGGATGGCGCGGGCCTGAGCCGGGCAACCCCGCTCAGCCGCCATCCGGCTCAGCATCGCGCCGCACGGAGCCGCCGAAGAAGCTGGCCACGATCCCGACGGCGGCGATCAACGCCGCGATCGCGAACGCATCGTGAATGGCCAGCACCAGGGCCCCGGCCTGGCCGACGCTCGCCGCGTGCACCGGGAGGCGGATGGCGACGACGGCACTGCTCAGCGCGATCCCCAGCGCCTGGCCGTTGATCCGCATCTGGGCCAGGGCACCCGATGCCGTCCCGATCCTCGGGCGCGGGACCGAGCCCAGGACTGCGCTGCTGTTGGGACTCATGAAGAATCCCATGCCGAAGCCCACGAGGACCAGGCGCCAGACCAGGTCCCAGATGACGAAGTCCGTCGGCAGCCAGGTGAGGCTCAGCAACCCGGCGACCAGGACCGCGATTCCCAGCGAGGCAGGGATCCGCTGTCCGATCCGGTCCGAGAGCGCGCCGCTGAAGGGTGCCACCAGTGCCTGGGTGATGGGCACCGGCGTAAGGAGCAGGCCGGCATCCAGGGGCGAGAAGTGCGCGCCGCTCTCGAGGAAGAAGGGGAGGAGGAAGGTGGCCGTGAAGAGGCCGATGAAGGCCACGATCACGCTCAGGTTGCCCACCGCGAAGGGACGGATCCGGAAGAGCCGCAGGTCCAGCATCGGCTGCCGCGCCCGCGTCTCGACCAGTACGAACACGATGGCGCAGACGCCGAAGACCGCCAGGAGGGCCAGCACCAGGGGGCTGGTCCATCCCCAGAACTGCCCCTGGCTGAGGGCCAGCAACAGGCTCAGCAGGCCCACGCTCGAGAGCGCGGCGCCGCCCAGGTCGAACGAGACATGCTCGGCGCCCTCCTCGGCATCGAGGATCCGGTTGGCCCACAGCACGGCGAGCAGACCCACGGGCGCGTTCACGAAGAAGATCGCCCTCCAGGTGCCGATCTCGGTCAGGAGCCCGCCCAGCGCAGGGCCAATGCTGAGCCCGATCGAGACGCTGACGGCGTTCAGGCCAAGGGCGCGCCCGCGCTCCCCCGGCCCGAAGGTGCGAGCGACGATTGCCGGTCCCATCGCCTGGAGCATGGCTGCCCCGATGCCCTGGACTGCCCGGAAGGCGATCAGCGACGCGGCGTTTGGGGCCAGGCCGCACAGGATGCTGGCCAGGGTGAACAGCACGAACCCGGTGAGATAGACCCGCTTGAAGCCGAGGATCTCGCCCAGCCGGCCGAACGGCAGCAGAAAGGCACCGACCACGAGGAGGTAGCCGACGGAGATCCACTCGACCGTCGAGATCCCGATGCCGAAGGCACCCTGGATCCTGGGGAGGGAGATGTTGACGATGCTCCCGTCCAGCGTCGCCATGAAGGTCCCCAGCGAGACGCTTGAGAGGATCAGCCACTTGCGGTCGAGCGTTCGCACGGCTGAAAGCGTAGGCCGATGGGGCCGCCGCCCGCGGATCAGGGATGCGTCGTCTGCTCCAGGCGCCGCCGGTCGGTCCGCTCGAGCTGGATGGTCGAGTGGTCCATGTCGAAGTCCTCGGCGAGGCAGCCGCACAGCTCGTCGAGGATGCTCGTGGTGTCAGCGTCGGGACTGACCACGACGTGGGCCGAGACGACGTTGATGCCCGAGGTCAGCGTCCAGACGTGCAGGTCGTGCACGTCGACGACGCCGGCGGTCCCCAGGACGTGCGTCCGCACCTCGCCAAGGTCCACGCCGCGCGGCGTGGCCTGCAGCAGGATGTCGACCGCGTCGCGCAGCAGGCTCCAGACCCGCGGCAGGATGAGGACGGCGATGGCCAGCGACGCGATGGGGTCGATGGGTGCCCATCCGGTGGCCAGGATGACGACGCCGGCCACGATGACCGCGGTGATGCCGAGCAGGTCGCCAAGCACCTCGAGGTACGCCGCGCGCAGGTTGAGGCTGGCCTGCGCCCCGCTGTGCAGGAGCCGAAGCGACACACCGGTCACGACCAGGCCCAGGGCGGCAATGGCCAGCAGGGGTGCTCCAATCACGTGCGGCGGGGAGCCCAGCCGTCGGAGGGCCTCATAGCCGATGAACACCGAGACGGCCAGGAGGACCACGGCGTTGATGGCCGCGGCGAAGATCTCGACCCGGAAGTAGCCGTACGACTTCCCGGCGGTCGCCGGGCGCCTCGCGAACCAGATGGCGAGCAGGGCGAGGAGCATGCCGGCAGCGTCGGTCAGCATGTGCCCGGCGTCTGCAAGAAGGGCCAGGCTGCTCGTGGCGATGCCGCCGGCCACTTCGATGGCTACGAAGGCCAGGACCAGGACGAGGACTGCGACCAGGCGTGGAGCACCGGCACTCGCAGCTGAAGGCGATCCGCTCCGTCCGGTCATGCGCACAGGGTCCCACCACCCCGAACCCGGCGCAAAGCCGGGCGGGGAATGCTGGGCGCGCTCAGCGGGAGTGGCGCTGCCTGCCGGCGCCTGCTGCGATCGTCGCCAGCGCATCGAGCACGCGGTCGATCTCGTCCGCCGTGTTGTAGTGGACGGCGCCGATCCGCAGCAGGCCGCCGGACTCCGCGAGGCCCAGGCGCTCGACGAGCCCCTGGGCGTAGAAGTCGCCGTCCCAGGTGAAGATGCCCTGGTCTCCCAACGCCTCCGCGGCCGATCGCGGCGTGACCCCGTCGATCGTCAGGCCGAAGGTCGGCGTGCGCTCGTCAATCCGGGCGACGTCGCCGATCCCCCACAGGCGAATCCCGGCGATGGTCCTGACGCCCGTCAGAAAGCGCTCGGTGAGCGTTCGCTCGTGTGCGCCGATGGCGCCCATACCGGCCGCGATCTCGTCGCGGGCGGTCGCCATCGGTCCGGTGCCGAAGCGGGTCCCGAGCGATCGAAGGTAGTGCACCGCGGCCGAGGTGCCGGCCAGCCCCTCGAAATTCAGCGTGCCGGTCTCGAACCGGTCGTGCGCCGGGCGGACCTTGTAGGTGGGCAGGTCCGCGAGCAGGTCCGGCTTTCCGTAGAGGACGCCGACGTGCGGGCCGAACCACTTGTACGCCGAGCACACCAGGAAGTCCGTGTCCAGCTCGGTGACGTCGAGCAGGCCGTGCGGCGCGTAGTGCACCGCGTCGAGGTAGGTGAGGGCGCCGGCGGCGTGGGTCCGCCGAACGATCTCGCGGAGCGGGTTGATGGTGCCCAGCGCGTTCGAGGCGCAGCCAACGGCCACGACCCGGGTCCGGGGGCCCAGCGTCCGGTCCAGGTCGTCGAGGTCCAGGGTCCCGTCCTCGGCGCGGACGTCGACCATGCGCACGACGAGGCCACGGTCTGCGGCGATCGCCTGCCAGGGCGAGACGTTGGCCTCGTGGTCGAGCCGCGTCACGACGATCTCGTCGCCCGCCGTGAGCCGGGCGCCGATGGATCGGCTGATGTGGAAGGTCAGGGTGGTCATGTTGGGGCCGAACTTGATGCCGTCCGGCCCGGGGGCACCCAGGAGGTCCGCGACCGCCTGGTGCGCCTCCGCCGCCATGGAATCGGTCTCCGCGCTCGTCGCGAAGGCGCCGCCCTCGTTGGCGTTGCTGTACCGGTAGTAGTCGCTCACCGCGTCGACGACGCGCTGCGGCACCTGCGTGCCGCCGGGCCCGTCGAGGTACACGACCGACCGGCCTCGGTGCTGGCGGGCCAGTGACGGGAACTCGGGACGGACCAGATGCGGATCGAATGCTGGCATGCGACCGATTATTGACCTGCCGTTGAGGTCGCCCCCCGGCGATCCCTACAATCGGAGCACCAGATTCGATGAGAGGAAGGACGGGAGCATGGAGACGCGGCTCGGGGTGCTGCTCTGGAGCCAGGCGACGGAGTGGCCGGCGTTCGCCGCCGCGGCGCGGAGGGTCGACGAGCTCAGCTACGACCACCTGTGGACCTGGGATCACCTGTACGCGATCTTCGGCGACCCGCACCAGCCCATCTTCGAGGGCTGGGCCACGCTCGCGGCCTGGGCGGCCATGACCCGCCGGACCCGGGTGGGACTCCTGGTCGGGGCGAACACCTTCCGCAACCCGGGCGTCGTCGCGAAGCTGGCGACCACCCTCGACCACATCAGCGAGGGCCGGGCGATCCTGGGCATCGGTGGGGCCTGGTTCGGGGCGGAGCACCAGGCGGCCGGCATCGACTTCGGGTCCGGATTCGGACAGCGGCTCGACTGGCTGGACGAGGCGGTGGGCGCCCTCCGGACGCTGCTGGACGGCGAACCGGTGACCTCGGCCCCGGGCGGGCGCTACGCCTTCGATGACCTCCGCCTGCTGCCAGCGCCGCGCCAGGCGCACATGCCGATCATGATCGGCGGATCGGGCGAGCGGAAGACCCTGCGCACCGTGGCCCGCTATGCCGACATGTGGAACGCCATGGGCAGCGTGGAGAAGCTCCAGCACAAGGGCTCCGTGCTGCGGGTCCACTGCGAAGCCGTTGGCCGCGATCTGTCCGAGATCGAATGGACCGTGGGCTGCAAACCGCTGATCCGCGATACCGAAGCCGAGGCTCGGCGGGTCTGGGAGGCGCAGATGGAGCACAACCGGACACCCATGGCCGACGTCGAAGACGACGACACGTTCTGGGTCGGGACACCCGAGCAGCTCGCGGAGAAGATGATCGCGCGGCGCGCGCTGGGCTACGGCACCTTCATCGGGGAGTTCGCCGCCCCCTACGACGACGAGACGCTCGAGCGCTGGATCGGCGAGGTGAAGCCCATGGTCGACGAGGCCGTCTAGCGGCGCTCCAGGAGGATCGCACCCATGCAGCTCGCACCGTCGCTCCACCGCATCGGCTCATCGAGCCTGGTCAACAGCTACCTCGTGGTGCAGCCAGAGGGGATCACCGTCATCGACACCGGCGTGTCCGGCCAGTGGCGGGACCTGATCCGCGAGCTCGCCACCATCGGCAGGCCGCCCACTGACATCAGGGCCGTGCTCCTGACGCACGGCGACGTGGATCACACCGGCTTCGCGGAACGCCTCCGCCGGGAGCATGGCGTTCCCGTTTACGTTGGCGCTGCCGATGCGGCCGAAGCCAAGGGTGAGGCGAAGAAGCCGGCGGCGGAACGCGACGCAATGAAGGTATGGCCGCTTCTTCGATTCGTGTGGTTCGGCATGACCCATGGCGGCCTGCGCAGCATCCCGATCCGCGAGGTCCGGATCGCCGACGCCGGGACCACGCTCGATCTCCCCGGCGCGCCCCGCGTCATTGCCCTGCCGGGCCACACGCCTGGCTCGGTCGCCTACCACGTACCGGCGGTCGACGCCGTGTTCGTGGGAGACGCGCTGACCACCCGTTCGGTGCTGACCGGGGTCGCCGGGCCGGCCCAGGCACCGTTCACCGTGGACCGCGCCGCAGCCCTCTCGGCGCTCGCGGCCCTCGACGGCATCAGCGCCACCTGGGTCCTGCCGGGGCACGGCGAGCCGTGGAACGGGGGAGTGGCCCGCGCGCTGGAGCTGGTCCGCGCGAACGCGCCGATCCCGGGAACGCCCGCGTCGTAGCCTCCCGGGCTCCGCAGGGCAGGAACGTATGAGCGGCCGGGACAACGCCACCATCGGGACCTGGGGTGTCGTCGCCATCGGCATCGGCGGCATGGTCGGCGGCGGGATCTTCGCGGTGCTGGGGCTGGCGGTGCAGCTCGCGCGCGGTGGCACGCCGGTCGCGTTCGCGGTCGCCGGCGTCGTCGCGCTGCTGACCACGTACGCGTACGCCAAGCTCTCGGTGACCTACCCGAGCCGGGGCGGGACGGTTACCTTCCTCGACCGCGCCTTTGGCGCAGGCCCCCTCACCGGCAGCCTGAACGTCCTGCTCTGGCTCAGCTACATCGTGATGCTGTCCCTCTACGCGCTCGCGTTCGGCGGCTATGCCGCGACCTTCCTGCCCGCCGGCTGGCAGGACGGCGGCCGGCACGTGCTGATCACGCTGGTCGTGCTTGTCATCACCGGCCTCAACCTCTTCAACGCCAATGTGATCGGCAGGGCAGAGACCTGGATCGTCGCGCTGAAGATCGCCATCCTGGGCCTCTTCGTGGGGGCGGGCGTGGCCGGCATCCGGGCGGCGAACGTCGCACCGCCGTCATGGTCGCCACCGCTCCAGCTGGTCGCAGGCGGCATGATCATCTTCCTCGCCTACGAGGGCTTCGAGCTCATCGCCAACGCCGCCCAGGACGTGCGCGACGTGGCCCGTACCTTGCCGCGGGCCTACTACATCGCGGTGGGCTCTGTGCTGGTCCTGTACGTGCTCGTGGCCCTCGTCACCGTGGGCAACCTGCCGGTGGACCGCATCATCGCCGCAAAGGACTATGCACTGGCGGAGGCGGCGCGGCCGTTCCTGGGGCAGGGCGGGTTCACGCTGATCGCCATCGCGGCCATGCTGTCCACCGCATCCGCGATCAACGCCACCTTCTACGGCGCGGCGCGGTTGAGCTACTCCATCGCCACCGACGGCGAGCTGCCCAGCCTCCTGATGCGCAAGGTCTGGGGCGAGCCGCTGGAGGGGCTGCTCATCACCGCCGCCCTGACCCTCTTCGTGGCCAACGTCTTCGACCTGAGCAGCATCTCGACCCTGGGCAGCGCCGGGTTCCTCCTGGTCTTCGCGGCGGTCAACGCAGCGAATGTCCGCCGGTCGCGAGAGACCCGCAGCCGCGCCTGGATCTCGGTCGTCGGCGGGCTCGCCTGCTGCGCCGCACTGGGGGCGCTGGTGTGGCAGACGGCGACCTCGGCACCCGGGGAGCTCTGGGTGCTCGTGGCCATGGTGGGGCTGGCAGCCGGGATCGAGAGTGCATACCGGTTCGGCCGCCGGGAAATCCGCCTGCACGGGTGACCCGCGCCCGCGGCTCGGCCCCGGAGCGCGGTCCGACGTACCATCCATCTTCGGAGGTCTCCGGATGGGTCAGCAGGTCGTTGGTCGGAAGCAGACAGCGGGCACCGCCATGGCACGAGCCCGTGGTGCCGCCGCCTTCCTGTGGCGGACGCTGCCGGGGCCCGTGTATGCCCTGTACGAGCGCCGCCTGCAGGCCACCCTTCGCGGCGGCGATGTACCGCGCCACCTGGGGCTCATCCTGGACGGAAACCGGCGCTTCGCGCGGCTGGCCGGCCTTGCGGACATCAAGCTGGGCCATGACCTCGGGGTGTCCAAGGCCCGCGAGGTGCTCGACTGGTGTCTCGAGATGCGGATCCCCACGGTCACCCTGTGGGTGCTCAGCCCGGACAACTACGCCAAGCGCGACCCGGGCGAGGTGGAGCACATCCTGCGGCTCCTCGAGCAGGAGGCGGAGCGGATGGCGCACGACCGGCGCATCCGGGAGAACCGGGTACGGGTCCGCGCCATCGGCCGCATCGAGTCGTTCCCGCAGCCCGTGCTCGACTCCCTTCGCCGGCTCGAGGCCGCAACGGCGGCGCACGAAGGGATGCAGCTGAACATCGCGGTCGGCTACGGCGGCCGCGAGGAGATCGTGGATGCGGTGCGTGCCATGCTCCGGGAGGCCGTCTCCGAGGACCGAAGCCTTGCGGAGCTCGAGCAGGGCCTCACCGCCGAGCAGATCAGCGCGCGCCTCTACACCGCCGACCAGCCGGATCCCGACTTCATCATCCGCACCAGCGGCGAGATCCGGCTGGGTGGGTTCCTGCTCTGGCAGTCCGCGTACAGCGAGTACTACTTCTGCGACGTCTTCTGGCCCGCATTCCGGAAGATCGACTTCCTGCGCGCACTGCGCAGCTACCAGGCGCGGGAGCGGCGCTTCGGGACCTGACCGATGACGCGGGTGCGACGCGTCCTACACGGAGACGTCGCGCCTGGACAGACCCCACGCACCCAGCAGGATCCCTCCCACCGCCAGCACAACCGCGAGGATGATCCCCGTGACGTCCCACTGCCCGATCATGGGCTGGCCCATGTGGCTCGAGATCGTCAGCTGCTGAATCCAGTCCGGCAGCTTGAGCGGTGGGCCGAGGAGATCGATGAGGTAGGTGAGGACCACGACCACCGCGGTGATCTCCGCGGCCAGTGACGTGCGCCACCAGCCCCCGATGGCGAATCCGACGCCCACCATGGCCGCCGCGACCAGGCCGAGCGAGAGGGACCCGACGAGCGCGTCACTTGCCGAGACCCCGCCTGCCGCCGACCCGAGCGCGATGCCCACGGCCAGCAGCACGTTCAGCACGACGACCGCGCCGAGCGCCGCCACGCCACCGCTGATCACCCATCGGCTCCGCGTCATGGGCGTCGCCAGCAGCTCTTCGAGCCGGTCGCCGGTCTCGTCACTCGCCCATTTCGAGACGAACGTGACACCGGCGAAGCCCGCCGCGATGACGAGCAGCTGTGCGTACAGCTGCAGCCAGCCGCCAGCCGTGCGGGTGTCGAATCCGGGGAAGATCGTGCTGAACGTCTGCCCGAGGCTTGGATCCTTGGCGATCTGCTCGGCGAACGAGCCGACGATCGAGACGAGCATCATCCCGGTCAGCCCCATGCCGATGCCCCACCAGGTTGCCCGGGGCAGCTGCTCGCCGAACGCACGACTGATGGGCCCGCGCACGCCCAGGATCCACGTTGGCATGCCGGGGAGCGACCATCCCACCGTGACGCCAAGGTCGCGGCGCTCGAACAGCGCGATGCCGGTGGCGAGAAGCACTGCGGCGACGCCACCCACGAGGAGAAGGCCACCCCAATCGTACCGGCCGACCAGTGCGATGTGGTCCGACGTCCAGCGGAACGGGCTGAAGACGGCAATGGGGTTCAGTGCCGTGAAGCCGTTCGCGATCCACAGGATGACCATGGCGGCGCTCGCCAGCCCGGCGGCACCCGCCCGGCCCAGGACGGGTCCCAGGGCCCAGGCCAGGCCGCCAAAGCAGAGCGCCAGGCCGCCGACCCAGAGGACGAAGCCGATGGCGGACAGCGGCGGGATCTGGTCGCCCAGCGCGGCGTCGCCGAACACGTTGGAGCTCACGGTGATGCAGAGCGCCACGATTGCCATCGCGAGGCCCAGCATCGTCACGTGGGCGGCGAGCTTCTCGAGCGCGATGCGGCGGCGTCCGAATGGAGCAACCGCGACGACGTCAAGGCTGCCGCGGCCGGCCTCGCCGGCCAGCGTCCCGGAGAGGGCGAAGATCGACCAGAGGGCGGCACCCAACGCGAAGAGGGCGCCGTACTTCCAGGTCATGTAGCCGCCTAGGGTTCCCAGCTCGACCGGCTTCCCGAAGAGGTTCACGAGATCCGCCGGCATGCTGCCGATGAGGGCGTTGACCTCCAGCCGCGATGCGGGCGTGGGGAAGACGTTGGAGATGGCGGCGCCCATGAAGAGGGCCAGCCCGCCCAGGAGCCCCGTCGCGATGGCGAATGCCACGCGCGAGTCCCGGAGGGTCTTCGCGTAGAGGCTTCCGAATCCGTAGATGCGGCTGAAGCGTGACGGCGGACTGACGACCCGCGCGCCGATGGCGGCGTTAGCGCTCACGGGTGGCCTCCCCGGTCGCCTGCCCGTACTGGGCCAGGAAGGTCTCCTCCAGGCTGGGCTCCCGGCTCACGAAGTCGAGCAGCTCGTGCTTCGCGGCTGCCTGGACGACCGGGGTGATGGCGCCGGACACGCGCATGCGCAGCACGTGATCGGTGGCTGCGACATCGGTCACGCCGGGAAGCCCGCGGAATGCGTCCTCCGGCACGGGGCCCGCGAAGCGGAGCTCCACCTGGTGGTGGGCGAGGTCGCGGAGACCCTCCACGCTGTCGACCTTGACCAGGCGCCCCTCGCGGATGATCGCCACCCGGTCACAGGTGCGCTCCACCTCGGAGAGGATGTGGCTCGAGAGGAACACGGTCCTTCCCTCGCCCTTCGCCTCGCGGACCAGGGCATAGAACGACTGCTGTACGAGCGGATCGAGCCCCGATGTCGGCTCATCGAGGATCAGCAGCTCCGGCCGATGCTGGAGCGCGATCACGAGGCCGATCTTCTGCTTGTTGCCCTTCGAGTACTCCTTGAACCGGCGGCTCGTGTCGATCTCGAAGCGCTCGATGAGCTCGGCCTGGTAGGCACGATCGACACCGCCGCGCAGGTTCGCGAAGTAGTTCAGGGTCTGGCCGCCGGTGAGGCGGTCGTAGAGGGTGAACTCGCCGGGGATGTACCCCACCCGGGCGTGGATCGCGGCCGGGTCTGCGCTCGACGCAATGCCGAAGACGCGCGCCACGCCGCTGGTCGGGCGGATGAGGTCGAGCAGCGTCCGGATCGTCGTGGTCTTTCCGGCGCCGTTGGGGCCGAGGAAGCCGAACACCTCGCCGGCGTTGACCTGCAGGTCCACCTCGATGATGCCGCGGTGCGCCCCGTAGGACTTGGTGAGCTTCTCGGTTTCGATGATGGCGTTCATGGGATTGGTTTCCTTCAAGCGACGGCCGGTTCGTCACCGAACCAGAGCCGGATGGTCTCCTCGTCGACGAACGTGAGCGACCCGGGCGGTGCGCCCAGGGTCCGCTCGTACGCGGTGGCGAACGAGGCGAGGATGCGCTCGACGGTCTCGAGCGGGAGGGTCCCCGCCTGACGGGCGAGGTACAGGTCGGCTGCGATCTCCTGGGTGCCCTGGATCAGGGCGACGCAGATGCGTGCGGCGTCGTCCGGCGAGTCGACGGTGAAGACGCCCTCGAGGCAGCCCTGCCGGATGATCTCGGCCAGGACGGGGGTGAGCTGTTCCGCCATGCCCCTGCGCAGCTTCTCCCGGACGATGGCGTTCTCGTCCGAGTACCAGACCTGGAGGAGCTGGACCATCAGCTCGCGCCGAGCGTTCTTCCAGCTGGCGATGTTCGTGAAGACGGCCCCGAACTTCTCGGTCGCGCTCAGTGCCGGATCCGCCACCACGCGGCGGGCGATGGTGGTGCCGGCGTCGAGCATCCGCTCCATGACCGCATCCAGGAGGGCGGCCTTGGAGTCGAAGTAGTGGTAGAAGGCTCCGCGCGAGGCGTCGGTCTCGTCGAGGACGTCCTGGATGCTCATCTGCTCGTAGCCTCGGGTCTGGATCAGGCGCAGGGCGGCATCCACGAACGCATCACGCCGGACGGCGTGCGTCTGCGGGTTCACGGTACGGGCCACGGTGCGCTCTCCAATTCTCAGACCGACTGTCGGTCTAAGAATAACGCGGGTCGCGCGGGTGTCAACAGTCCGGTTGGCTCATCCGGACCCTGCGAACCGAACCGAACGCGACCGGTCCTCCGGTCGGACGAATTGCAGGAGAGCGTCCGCCTCTGCGGCGAGCTCATCGCGCGCGCGGGCACGCAGCGCGCCGAACGGCTCGATGCTCAGGGTCGCTCCTTCACGGCCGCGCGTTTCCAGGCGCCACGCCCCGGCGAGGAAGCCGTCGACGAGGAGCACGCCCCGGCGCGCGTAGCGGGCATCCCAGCGACCGTCGCCGGTGATCCGTGAGCGGTCCGCGTGGGAGAGGAAGACGTTGTCGAACTCCGGGAGGAAGCGCGCGGGCGCCGGAGCGGCGCCATCGGCGAAGATGCCATCGCCGACGTCCAGCAGCTCGCGGCCGGCAGCATCGCGGTAGCTCCGCAGCCGCGGCCGCATGCGATCCAGGACCGGCCGAAGACCCGTCAGCCCCGACCAGGCGCGGATGTCGGCCGGGCTGGCCGGGCCGAAGGCCCGCAGGTATCGGAGGATTGCCGTCTCCGTGTCGGGCGTCGGCAGCGCCGGGACCCCCAGCCAGGCGCGGATGGTCGTGACCCGCGCCGTTCCGCTCCTGCCCCACAGGCCGCGGGGGGTTACCTGGACCAGCGGCACGAGGTAGCGCACCGCGTACCCGAGCGAGTCCGGGTCGCGGTCGGGCCATCTCGCCGCCAGCAGCCGGGCGAGCTCCGAGACGCTGCGGGGCTGCTCCTCGACGAGCTCCGTCCCCGCCGACACGATCGCGTCGACATCGGCGCCGGACAGGTTTCGCCAGAAGATGCTGGAGCGCAGCATGCGCGCGACGTCCCGTTGCATGACCGTGCGGAGCGCGCCTGCGTCGGCCGCCGTCACCAGGTGGAGCGTGCCGCGCATGACGGTCAGCCGCACCGCCGTGCGCGTCTCCAGGAGATCGCTCAGCTCCATCGGGTCGAACCCGGCCAGGCGTGACCAGAGACCGATGTACGGGTCGCGCGGGTTCTGCGCCTGCAGGCCCACCAGGTGTTCCACCGCCGACGGGACCGGCGTGACCACCCGGTCGAGGAGATGCTGCCGGGCAAGGAGCGTGCGGTTCAACGTGCAGCGGTCGAGGATGCTGCCTTCGGCCGGCGGCGGTACCAGCGGGACGGTCACGCGACAAGCCTATGCGCCATTCCTGCCCGCGAATGTCAGGTTGCGATAGGGATGGCGCCGATCTTGCAGCAGCCCGGACGCGGATGATCGTCGACCTTCTCTCGCTGAGCGCCGCGTTCGCGCTGGCCGGCACCGTGCTCCTGCTCGTGGCCGGCCGCCTTCCGCTTCCGACGTACGCCCTCCGAGCCCTCGTGATCGTGGGCGTGGGCTGGATCATCGGCTTCCTGACCGGCCACAGGCTGGACCGGGTTCTCCCGGGCGATCCCTTCGACCCGCTCGTGGTGGTGACGGCCTCGGTGCTTCTGCTCGCCCTCCTCGCGCCGCGCCGATGGTGGGCGATCGGAAGCCTCTCGTTCGCGAGCCTCATCGTGGCCACCGGCGTCTACATCGTGTACCTCGCCGAGATCACCTTCGTGATGGCGACCGGACCCATTGGCCTGGTCCTAGGCATCGCGCTCCTGGCCTTTGAGATCGCCGCGCTGGTCCTCATGGTCCTGAGCGTCTTCGAGATGGTGGATGCTCTGTGCGGGCCGGATCGGCTGCCCGGCCTGCCGGACCCGCCCGGGGAGTGGCCGACCGTCGCGATCCAGGTGCCCGCCCATGCCGAGCCTCCGGACCTCGTCATCGCGACGATCCGCTCGATCGCAGCCCTGGACTACCCGCGCGACCGGCTGCTCATCCAGGTCATCGACAACAACACCGCCGAGGACGAGCTGTGGCGGCCCCTCGAGGCTGAATGCGCGAGGCTCGCCGATGCCGGCTACCGCGTGGACTTCGTCCACCTCACCGACTGGCCCGGCTTCAAGGCCGGCGCCCTGAACTGGGGAAACGCCCACCTGCCCGACGACGTGGAGATCGTCGCCATCGTCGATGCCGATTACGTCGTCCAGCCCGCGTTTCTGCGCGCGACCGTACCGCAGTTCCGCGATCCGAGCGTTGCGTTCGTCCAGACCCCGCAGGAGTACCGCGAGTGGGAGGAGAGCGCGTTCTACCGGGCCTGCCACGCCGGCCTGGCGTACTTCTTCAAGGCGGGCATGGTGAGCCGCGCCTATCGGAACTCGATCATCTTCGCCGGCACGATGGGGCTGATCCGCAGGCAGGCACTCGAGGGGATCGGCGGCTGGGACGAGCAGATCATCACCGAGGACGCGGAGGCCAGCCTCCGCATGCTCGAACGCGGGGGGCGGGGCGTCTACGTGCCGCATGCCTTCGGGGCCGGGATCATGCCGCTGACCTACGAAGGGCTCCGCAAGCAGCGCTATCGGTGGTCGTTCGGCGGAATCCAGATCCTGCGCAAGCACTGGCGCCGGCTCCTGCCGTGGTCCCGCACCGGCCTCACCCAGCGGCAGCGCCGTGACTACCTGCTGGGCGGGTTCTGGTGGTTCAACGACCTGCTGACGCTCGGGTTCCTGGCCTTCATCGCGGCCACCGGCATCGGCGTGATCCTGGGCCGCCCGCTCGTGGTCCAGCTGCTGGCGGGGCCGGCGCTGGTGCTGCCCCTGCTGTACCTCGCTCTGGGCCTCGTACGCTACCTGTGGGGACTGCGGATCGCCAGTCGGGTGGGCCTCCGCGAATCGTTCGCGGCCCTTCGCGTGAACCTGAGCCTGGCATGGATCGTGACGCTGGCGTGCGTCCGGGCGCTCGTGGAGGAGGGCGCCGTCTTCCTGCGCACCCCCAAGTTCCGTGGCTCCAGCCCCGCCAGCTCGCTGCGGCTCGTCTGGGTGGAGCTCCTCCTCTCGCTGGCAGCGGCGACCCTCGCCGTTCTCGTGTTCTGGAAGGCGGGCTTCTCCACCCTGACGCTGACGGTTGACTCCCTCCTGGTGTGGAGCCTCGTCATCTACGGCTCGGCGGTTGCCTACGCGGTGACCGATCCGACCCGTCCTCCTCCGAGCCTGCGGCGCAAGGCTGCCCAGCAGCTGGGCAACGGATCCATGAGCCGCGCCGTCCTCTGGCCGGGGGTTGCCAGTCTCGCCGTGGTGTCCTTCCTCGGGGTGCTGCTCGCCTTCGGGTACGGCCAGCGCCCCACGCAGGCTCCGGCCAACAACCTGCCGCCGATCATCGGTGCGCCGGGGACGAGCGCCGTGCCGAGCGCCAGCCAGGCCTCCTCGCCGACGCTCACCCCCGCGGGCACGGCCACGCCGACTCCGGGAGCGACGCCGACGCCGGCAGCCACGCCGGTGCCCACGACGACGCCCGCCCCGACCCCGACCCCCGCTCCCGCCACGCCGACGCCGAGCTGACCGGACGCTCGGCTGATCCGCCGGGGCCCGGCCTCAGAGGGTCTTGAGATAGGCGAGCAGCTCCGTCCAGGCCTGCTCGCTCAGCTGCCAGCGCGGCATGGTGCGGTCGAGCTCGCCGCCATCGGCGCCGACGCCGGCGATCACCGCCCGGCGGATCAGCGCGTCGGTGTACACGGGCCCGCGCGAGCCGTCCGTCTCGAGCATGCCGCCGCGGTCCGTCAGGTTGCCATACGTGATGTCCGGGGCCGTGATCACCATGGTCGTGCGGCCGCGCCCGTCGGTGCCGTGGCACGCGGCGCATCCGTCGCCGGCCATGGGCATGGCCACGCCCCCGATTCGCCCGATGCGCGCGCCGTCCGGGCCAATCCCGTCGGCGTAGATCCGCTCACCGGCGGCGAGCGCGTTGCTCTCCATCGGGTACGACGGGGCGCTGGTGCCGGTGCAGCCGGCGAGCAGGATGGCCCCGGCGAGGAGCACCGACACCCGGCCGGGTCGGCGATGCGCCGGTCGTGTGCTCATGGCCCCGATCCTACGCCGCCGGGCGCGCTCGCCCGCGCCGCGTCGGTTGAGAAGGCACCATGCTCCGCGACTTGCGCAATCACGCAACTACATGCTAGGCTTGCCGCGGCATGAACGCCGATCGCGATCCCGACCACTACCGACGCCATGCGGCGCTCTGCCGCGTCCTGACCGACCCCAAGCGGCTCATGCTGCTCGACCTGCTGCGGGGCGGCGAGCGGTCGGTGGGTGCGCTGGCCGAGATGGTCGGCGTGACCCTCCCCAACGCAAGCCAGCATCTCGCCGTGCTCCGCACCGCGGGCCTGGTCGATGGACGGCGGGTTGGGACCACGGTGCGCTACCAGCTGGCGGAGCCGGCGATCGTCGAGGCGTGCGACGTCATCGACCGCATCGT
Source organism: uncultured Chloroflexia bacterium (assembly GCA_963805305.1). Taxonomy (GTDB): domain Bacteria; phylum Chloroflexota; class Limnocylindria; order QHBO01; family QHBO01; genus CAVXEH01. The sequence goes on along the minus strand of CAWDTM010000003.1, from coordinate 350,010 downwards.
CCGGCGCCGGACACTCGAGACGACCAGCCGGCCCCTGGTGCGGGCCGGCGCCTGATCCGGACGAGGTACGCAATGCGAACACTGAGCACGTACACCTTCGGCACCCGCCTGTCGGGACCGATCGCCTCGACGCGCCCGCGCGTCGAGGCAGCCCTCAAGGCCGAGGGCTTCGGCGTCCTGACCGAGATCGACGTCCGCGCCACGTTGGGCGCGAAGCTCGGCGTGGACTGGCCGCCATACCTGATCCTCGGCGCCTGCAACCCGCCGCTGGCTCATCGGGCACTGCAGGCGGATCCGTCGGTCGGTGCCCTGCTTCCCTGCAACGTCGTGCTCCGCGAGGAAGCGGGCGAGACGGTCGTCGAGGCGATCGATCCGCTCTCGGCGCTCGGCATCGTCGACCATCCCGACGTTGCACCAATGGCCACCGAGGCACGCGAGCGCCTTGCGCGAGCCATCGGTTCGCTGGAGGGGAGCGGCACATGAGCCGAAAATCCGCGCAGGTCGTCCTCGACGGCGACGGGATGCGCTTCGTGGCCACGACGGGGAGCGGCCATCGCCTCGTTCTCGACGACGGGGAGGGAGACACCGGCCCGCGCCCGGCGGAGCTGGTGCCGGTGGCCGTCGCGGCCTGCACGGCGATGGACGTCATCTCCATCCTGCGCAAGAAGCGCCAGCAGGTGACGCGCTACCAGGTGGATTCCACCGGGGACCAGCGTGACAGTGCGAACCCCTCGATCTTCACGCGCGTCGACCTCCTCCACGTCGTGGAAGGTCCATCCGTCGAGGTCGAGGCGGTGCGGCGCGCCATCGAGCTGTCAGCGACCCGCTACTGCAGCGTGGGCGGCACCCTGTCGACGGGCAGCGCGGAGATTCACCACGCCTACCTCGTGCGCTCCAACGGGACCGAGCAGCACGGAGAGGTGGTCGTGACCGGGCCGAACGAGGATCCTGCGATCCCGGTGCCCGCAGCCCAGGCCCACGCCGCCGAGTGACTGCCGGGACGCAGCGACCCGCGACGTGGCGGGCGTGGCGCGGTAGGCTCGTGGCATGCACGAGATCAGCGTGCTCGCGGCACCATCGGCGTCGGGATGGGACTGCGACGTCGCCCTGCGCGACGGCGACCACGTGAGCCGACACACGGTGAGCCTCAGCCGGGACGAGCTCGCCCGCTTCGGGCGACCCGGCGAGGCTCCGGAATCGCTCGTCGAACGCAGCATGCGCTTTCTGCTCGAGCGCGAGTCCCCCGGGTCGATCATGCGGCAGTTCGACCTCACCGTGATCACCCGCTTCTTCCCGGATTACGCCACCACGATCAGCCGGGGCGCATGAGCCGGGCGGCCCGAGGCGATGGCGACCTCAGCCGGCGTCGCCGTCGGCGAGCCGCTTGAGGAGCACCACCGGGATGACGCGCGGGGTGCGCTTCTCGTACTCGGCGAAGCCGGGGAGCACGGCGATCTGCTGGTCGTAGAGGCGACGCCGGTCGGCGGGATCGGCCTCGATGGCGCGGACGCGGAATCGCTCCGTGCCGACCTCGACCTCGGCGATCGGGTTGGCACGCAGGTTGTGGTACCACGCCGGGTTCTCGGGCGCCCCTCCCTTGGATGCCACGATCACGTAGCGATCGCCGTCGCGGGTGTAGACCAGCGGCGTCGTGCGCCGGGTGCCGCTGCGGGACCCGGTCGCCGTGAGCAGGAGGAGAGGCTTTCCGACGAACGGACCGTTCGTCGTGTGCCCGTCGTGGGCCCGGAAATCGTCGATCAACGCGTCGCTGAATCCGCTCATGGGGTGAGTGTATGGCCGGCCGCGGTTTTGCGCAGTGACCGGTTCCGGGGGCGTGGCGGCCGTACCATGCGGCGCGTCCAGGCAAGATCGAACACGCCGCGGAGCCGGAGAAGCCGATGGCCCAGCGCACACCGTCACTCGACCCCGCCGGGTCCGCCGCCGCGGCCGCCGCAGCGGTGCTGTACGGAACGTCCTATGTCGCCACGGCCCTGGCGCTGCGCAGCTTCACACCCCTGACCGCCGCGCTGTGGCGCGGGGGCCTGGGCGTGGTTGCCCTGGGATTCCTCATCACCGTCGCGACGCACTCCGCCCTTCGACCGCGGCGGATTACCCGCGCGTCCGCCTGGCGCCTGCTGGTCCTGGGCGGGGTCGGGGGATCGGCCTTCGTCCTTGCCATGAACACCGCGGTGTCGCTGGCCGGAGCGAGCATCACCGCGTTCGTCGCCGGCCTCTACGCGGTGCTCACCGCGCTCATCGCCGTGCCCATCCTCCACGAGCGGCTCGAGCGCCTGACCCTGGGCGCCCTGGTGCTGGCACTGGCCGGCGCGGCGTTGCTTGGTCAGCTGCGCCTGGCCGGCGACGAGAGCCTGGGGGTGGGCGTCGCGCTGGTCGCCGCGGTCCTGTTCGCCACGTTCCTCGTCCTCTCGCGCCGCTGGTCGCACGCCTACGACCTGCCGGGTCCGGCAATCGGCGCGGCCGCCCTTGGGCTCACCGCCGTCACCGCCGCGGTGATCCTGCCGTTCACCTCCGCGCCGGTACTTCCGTCGCCCTTGCGGGCCGATGCGCTGCTCGGCGTGGTCTGGCTCGCCATCGGGCCGGGCGCCGCAGCGGCGATCGCGGTGGTGATCGGGATGCGCCGCCTGGAGGCTCGCCGGGCATCAGCCTTCCTGCTGCTCAATCCGCCCACCGCCGCCATCGGCTCCTGGGTGCTCCTGGGCGAGCGGTTCACGCTTGAGCAGCTGCTGGGCGCCGCGCTGATCCTGGTGGCTATGGCCATGGCGAGCGGCCTGCTGGGTCGCAACGCCTGAGCGGCGCTATCATCTGAGGCGCCGCCTCCAGCCCCGCTCGAGGGTTACCGAGCCCGTGCGCCTCCCTGTCCCGTTCCGCGTTGTCGCCGCCATCGGCCTGGTTGCGGTCGTCGCCGTCGCGCTGCTCCTGTGGCGGCTCGTCATCGCAGCCCCACCGGCCATCACCGGCACCCCGCTCGACCAGGTGGTCCCGGACGTCCCGCTGGTGGACCAGCATGGCCAGACGGTGCAGCTCTCCGACGCGCAGGGAAAGATCGTGGTCATCTACCCGTTCCTCACCGCCTGCCATGAGCTGTGCCCCATGACCACCGGCGCCTTCATCCAGATCTCCGAGGCGATCCATGCCGCGGGCCTGCAGGACAGGGTGGCCCTCTGGGAGGTGACCGTTGACCCGCAGCGCGACACCCCCGAGCGGCTCGCCGCGTACGCGGACCTGGTCTCCGCGGACTGGACCCTGCTAACCGGCACCCCGGCCAACCTCGACCGGTTCTGGAAGTTCTTCGGCGTCACCCACGAGCAGCAGCCGGTTGCCAGCCCGGCGCCGGTTGACTGGTACACGCACCAGCCCGAGACATACGACGTGAACCACACCCCGGTGCTGCTCTTCATCGACGGGAGCGGGCACGAGCGGATCGTCCTGGTGGGCACGGCCGACCTCGGGGGCCAGCTCGCCCCGTCGCTGAAGGCGATGCTCAACGACACCGGGCTCAACAACCTCGCGCACCCTGATTCTCCGTGGACCGTGCGCGAGGCGCTGGACAACATCGGGGCGCTGCTGGGGCGCAGCATCCCGCTCGCAGGCGGCGCCTAGGGCGGTGGCGACAGGTCGCTCAGCCGCAGGCCAAGGATCGTGTTCGTCGTCTGTGCCTGTCCCATGATGATGACCCAACCGCCGTTGGCCACGACCATGGCGGGATCGGGAATCCCGTCCAGTGCCGACCAACCCGCGCCGTCGCGCCACACGAGCAGGGACTGGGTTCCGTACTGCCCGCCGCACGCCATGAAGACCAGCCCCGGAGCGCTGGCCTGCGGGAAGCAGGCCGATCCGTCGTTCGGTGACAGCCGCTGGCGGGTGCCATCCGCCAGGTTCATGCGCCACACCGATGTCGGCTCGTTCGAGGCGCCGACGGGGTAGACCCCGTACAGCAGGGTGTTCCCGACGAGCTCGAAGTACGGCGCCACCGGGGCTCCCGGGCCGGGCGGGATGGCCACCACCCGCGGATCCGGCATGCCGGCGATCCAGGCGTGGAGCGTCCAGGCTCCGTCGGGTGCGATGCTGGCGTCCGGCTGCTCCGTCCACACGGCGGTCCCGCCATCCAGGCCGATCCACGCGACCGGCGAGGGGACCGCCTGCGTCACCGTCGCCGCGCCGCCGGCGAGGCGCCGCACGATGACCTGTGACCGCCACGGCTGCGCGGAGGTGGGCGATTCGACCGCGTAGGCAACCTGGCCGCCGTTCACCGAGAGCTGGGGCCCGGAGGTGCTCGCGCAGCCCGGCCCATTCGACTGTCCGGCGGTGTACGCCCGTGAGGCTGTTCCGTGGTCGAGGACCGTGAATCCGGACACGGGCCGCCCGTGGGCATCCAGCCGCGCGACGAGGATGCGCCAGGCCAGCGGCTGTTCCAGTTCGCTCGGGCAGGGAATTCGCCCGTCTCCGGGTGGGCCAAGGCGTTGCTGGGTGGTGACCACCAGGAAGTCGCCATCGGTCTGAACCGTGCCCAGCTCCTCGCCTGACTCCAGCGGGACCTCGATGGGGCCACCCTCCGCGGTCGCCAGGTCCAGCAGGTCGAGTCGGCTGAAGTTTGTGCTGCTGTCGGAACGCAGGTAGGCGTGCGTCCCCCAGCTCGTGACCAGGAAGCCATCCTGCGGGGCGTCGACCTGGAAGGTGGCGCCCAGGGCGATGAGCGGCAGGCCGTGAATCGACGGGCCGGCGGTGGGAGCCGGCGTCCCGGAACCCGAGGCCGCCGGGGTGGGAGTGCGCTCGGCAGGGAGGGTGGCCAGAATCAGACGGTAGGTGCCGCCAGACTGCCGGACGTAGAGCAGCCGCGAGCCGTCGGGTGAGACAGCCCCGGAGGTCACCGCCCCAGGACCGGGAATCTCGATCAGCGATGGAGTGGTTCCGGCCACGACGCTCGCGGCAGTGGGAGCCCGAGGCAGGCCGACCAGAACCCGGTCGCCGGCAAGCACGAGGAGGGTGGGCAGGTTTGTGCGGTCCGGCTGCCAGCGCAGAGCCACAGGGACGTCATCGGCCGACCAGCGCATGAGCGTGCGGCCGCTGAGGATCAGGAGCGAGCCGTCACCGGTCCAGGCCGCGAATGCTCCGGACGACGGGAGGGACGAGGTCTGCAGCGATCCGGTATCGAGATCGACCACCCCCAGGTGGCACGTGCCGGCGCCGGTCGATGCCGGCACGCAGGTGAGGAGCCGGCGACCGGAGGGGTCGATCGTGTTCAGCACCCCGTCCTCCGCGGCCAGCCCGAGGTCACGATCGGTGCCCGTCTCCGCGTCCAGCACGTGGAGGATACCCCGGTAGGCGTTCCCGAAGGGTGCAGCCGACGACAGGTACACCAGGCGCTGGCCGTCGGGCGTCCAGGCGAGGGGGATGCCGGTCATGGGATCCGAGAACGTGCCATCACGCAGGATCCTGAACGTGGATCCGGGTTGGTCGACCGGCGCGACCAGCGGGTCGGTGATGGCGGCCACGCCGCCGCCGCCGCGCAGGCCGCTCACGGTCTGGCCAGACTCGCCGGAGAGAAGAAGGTCGGCGCTTCCGTCGATTGGGCGAACGGTCAGCGTCGAAGCGCCGAAGGAGCTGGTCGCGCTGCCGGACTGCACGAGCAGCCGTTCGCCGTCGATCCAGACCGCGTCCCGGCCGGCGAAGGACCGCACCGTGTCGCCATTACGGTCAAAGACGATGATCTCGCTCGCCGGATCGGAGAGGACGGCGACATGCTCGCCGTCCGGCGCCCACGACAGGACCCGCACCGCCCCGGCCAGGTTGGCCAGGACCTTCTCCGACCAGCCCGTCAGGGGCACCAGGGTCCCCGGCGACGGCGTGGGCTGCGCACTCCGCTCGCCGGGGCCGAGCGGCCCGAGAGTCGCGAGCCCCGCCGCGGTTGCCACCATCGCCACCACGACCGCGCCGACCAGGAGTGGTCGGCGGCGCGGGTGCACCGACCGTGTTCGACGGCTGACGATGGCTCGGGCAAGCTGCCCCGCGTCGACCGGCGCCGTCCCGCGGTCGAGGTGGGCGATGAGCCGCCTGCCTATCCGCCGCTCCACCTCGCGGTCGGGGAGCGGCTGACCGGGATCTTCCTCATCGGCGATCCCGAGGGAGCGTTGCAGCTGGCCGCGGAGGTCGGCCAGGTGGGTCCGGACTCCCGCGCCAGTGAGCTGGAGCTGGCTGGCGATCTCCTCGGTGGGGAGGCCCACGACGTGGGCCAGCACCACCATCCGCCGATCCTCGACCGTCATCGCGGCCAGCATCCCGATGAGGTCGTGGTCAGCGCCGGGATCCGGATCCGGACCGCGTCGCCGAGGCCGAGCCCAGCTCACCGGCCCCTCCCACCACGGCCGGCGAAGGCGAGCCGACGCGAGGCGATCGACGGTGCGCAGCAGCCAGGTCCGCGCCCCGGGAGAACCGGCCAGCGATGCGAGGTGCCGGCGCGCGAGGATCCAGGTGGCGAGCAGCGCTTCGGCCGCGGCACGCGGGTCGCCGGTGATGGCTGTGGCCAGGCGCCGGAGGTCGCGCTCATGGCTCGCGACGAGCTCGGCGAGGCGATCGGTCTCGACGCCTCCATCGGATCGCCGGTCGAACAGCTCGGGAACCACGCTCCACCCCATCGAACGGCGCCGTGCGGCGCTCGCGCTGCGCATTGTCGCACCCGGCCACCCCTGTAACGAGACCGCAAGGCGCGGCTCGCCAGGATGCGTGCGTGCAGATGCACCCGAAACCAACCGAGCAACGATCCAGGAGACCCCTCATGAACAACGACAACCACCCAGGCGCCTTCGTCCCGGACGGATTTGCCGTCGAGAACGGAATGCCGGCCGCGCCGGTCCGCCCAGCAGGCCGCGTGCGCCGATCGGCCAGGGCCCTGGCGCTCAGTGCCCTCCTCGTGGGGGGTGCCGCCGGCGCCGCCCTGCTGGGCCCGCTCAGCGCGAACGCCGCGTCGCCGACCGCAAGCGCTTCGACAGCTCCCGCCTCGTCGGGGTCAGCGTCGGACTCAGACTCGTCCACGAGCTCCCCGACGGCGTGCGACGGCGACCACGCCGGTGGCCACGGGGGTCCCGGTCACGCCGAGACGGTGAGCGACTCGTCGGTCATCGCCAAGGCCATCGGGATCACCGAGTCGCAGCTGCTCACCGAGCTGCAGGCCGGCAAAACGCCCGCACAGGTCGCGACCGAGCATGGGGTCACCGCGCAGACGGTGATCGCCGCCCTCGTCCGTGACGGGCTCGATGAGCTGGCGGCCGACGTGTCCGCCGGCCGGATCACCCAGGCGCAGGCCGATGCCCGCAAGGCCGACGTGACCCAGCGCGCCACCGACCAGGTGAACAACGGGTTCGGGCGCGATCCGCACTGACCCGGGCGGGTCCGCGCCAGGGCCCGCAATCCGCGGTCCGTCTCCCCTCCGGACGGGCAATCGAGCGGCGGCGGGCCCCGGCCCGCCGCCGCGCTCACGCGATGTCGCCTGCGCTCCCCGCGTGCTTGCGGTACCGGACGGCGAACTCGCTGTACCCGAGTCGCTCGTAGAAGCGCCGCGCCTCGGCATTGCCCGACACGACCGTGAGGCGCAGGTTGTCCGTTCCGAGCGCGCGCGCGGCGTCCTCCGCGGCTTCCATCAGTCGCGTCGCGATGCCATGCCGTCGCCATGCCTGCGTGACGACGACCCGGCGGATCTCCGCGATGGGTCCGTAGGGCCGCGAGGCAAGCTCCACCCGCGCCGTGCCGACCACTTCGCCGGCCGCGAGGGCGACGAGCACGCGTACGTCGGATGCCGCCATCGCCGCCTCGACCTCCTCGAGGAACGCCTCGACCGCGATCGGGAAGGGCGGGCGACCGTTCCATTCGGCGTCGTGCAGCTCCGCGTACAGCCGGGCGATCGGCCCGGTGTCGCCCGCCGCGGCGGCCCGGATCTTGATCTGCGGTTCGGTCATTGCTCCATTCTGGCTGCCGGCGACCGGGAGCGTTGCGCCATCATCTCGGGGTGAGCCACGAGACCGATGGCGCCGCCATCTCCGAACCGCTGCTCGCCGCGCTGCGAGCGGCCGTTGGTGCGACCCGCGTCCTCGTCGACGCCGACCTGCGGGCGACGTACGAGCTGGACTGGTCGCGGCGGTTCCACGGCACCGCAGCGGCCGTCGTCCGGCCCGGCTCCGTGGACGAGGTCGCGGCGGTCCTGCGCGCCTGCGCGGAGGTCGGCGCGGCGGTGGTGCCCCAGGGCGGCAACACCGGTCTGGTCGGCGGCAGCATCCCCCGCGCCGTGCCGCCGCGCGACGCCCACGGTGCTCCGCGCCCGCAGGTGATCGTCTCGACCCTCCGGCTTCGCGAGATTGAGCCCGTCGATCCGGTTGCCGGAGAGGTGACCGCCGGGGCCGGCGTGACGCTCGCCACGCTGCGCGAGCACGCGGTCGGCGCCGGCTGGGACGTCGGGGTGGACATGGGCTCGCGCGAGTCGGCGACCGTGGGGGGCATGGTGGCGACGAACGCCGGCGGCGTGAACGTCCTCCGCCACGGATCCATGCGCCGGCAGATCGTGGGCATGGAGGCGGTGCTCGCAGACGGGACCGCGATCCGACGCCTGCCCGGGCTGCACAAGGACAACACCGGCTATCCGCTCCCGGCGCTCCTTGCCGGATCGGAGGGAACGCTGGGCGTGGTGACCCGGGTCCGGCTGCGCCTCGTGCCGCTCTTCCCGAAGCGGGCGGTCGCGCTCCTGGCCGTGGACGACGCCGGGCAGGCGGCCGCGTTCGCCGCGCAGCTGCGTCGCTCGCTCGCGAGCCTGACCGCCGCGGAGCTGTTCGACGACGACGGGATGCGGCTGGTCATGGCCCACACCGGGGCTGAGGCGCCATTCCGCGCACGACACCCCCGTTACCTGCTCGTCGAGTGTGCCGGCGCATCCGACCCCACCGATGAGCTGGTGGACGCGCTCGCCTCCCTTCCGTCGCGGGACGCGGTCGCCGCCAGCGATGAGAACGGGCGCCATCGGCTCTGGACCCTGCGGGAAGGGCACACCGAGTCGGTGAACGCGGCAGGCGTGCCGCACAAGCTGGACGTGAGCGTGCCCATCGGTCGCATCGGCGCCTTCGACGTTGCGGTCCGCGAGGCGATCCGCAGCGTGGCCGCCGACGCGCAGATCTTCATCTACGGGCACGTGGGCGATGGCAACCTGCACGTCAACGTGCTGGGTCCCGACCCCGACGATGAGCGGGTCGACGACGCCGTCCTGGGGCTGGCCGTCGCCTACGGCGGAGCCGTGAGCGCTGAGCACGGGATCGGGGTGGCCAAGGTGGCCTGGCTCCTCCGCGACCGCGGCGAGGCCGACGTCGCCGCCATGCGGGCCATCAAGCGTGCCCTCGACCCGGGGAACCTCCTCAACCCGGGCGTCCTGTTCGCCGATCAGACCGGGTAGGGCCGGATCAGCTGCGCGCGCGCCACTCCCGGTCGAGGATCGCGTACACGAGCTCATCGGTCCATTCGCCCTTCCCGTACTCGTTCTCGACGAAGTGCGCCTCTCGTCGCATGCCGAGGCGCTCCATGAGATGGGCCGATGGGGCGTTGCGCGCGTCGCAGCGGCCCACCACGCGGTGGAAGCCGCCGTCGCCGAAGGCCAGCCGCAGGATCTCCGTCATTGCCTCGAGCGCGTAGCCGTTGCCGTGATGATCGGGGTGGAGCACGAAGCCGATCTCGGCCTGGTTGTGCTCGGCGCTCGTCCGCCACAGGCTGAAGTCGCCGATGACGGGGCCGGCTCGCCCCTCCGGGTCCGGCAGGCAGACCGCCAGGCGCAGCCGATCCGCGTCCGGACCAATCGCGGTCATGGGCATGATGCGATCGAGCATGGCGCGGGCCTCGTCGAGCGTCTGCGCCCCCCAGAGTAGGTAGCGATTCACATCCTCGCGGCCGTAGAGCGCGTGGAGCGCCGACAGGTCGGACATCTCGAACGGGCGAAGGCGCAGACGGGCGGTACGGAGCGGGTACCGACTCGGCGATGTCACCTCGCTATCGTATCGGCCCGCGACCGCCACCGGCCGGCCCGGCTCGCTGCTACGATCGGCCGGTGAGCGAAGTTCGGGACGTCCTCGCCGCCATCGAGGCGCACGCTGCACGCGGGGAGCCGGTTGCCCTGGCGACGATCGTGGCCACCCGCGGGTCGACGTACCGGCGCGCCGGGGCACGGCTCCTCATCCCGCAGGACGGCCCGCTGACCGGCAACCTCTCCGGCGGCTGTCTCGAGGACGACGTGGCGCGTGTCGGCCGCGCCGTGATGGCGACCGGCGTGCCCCAGCTGCTCACCTTCGACATGACCGCGGATGGCGAGGACGTGTGGGGCTACGGCCTGGGCTGCAACGGCGCCATCGACGTGTTCGTGGAGCCGGCGGCGCTGGCGCTGGAAACCGCGGCGACCCTGCGGGCGGCGATCGAGCAGGACCGCGCCGCGGCGCTCGTCACTGTCGTGGAGTCCACGTCCCCCGCGACGGCCCGTCCCGGTGGACGCCTGCTGGTCCACGCCGACGGCACGGTTCGCGGCGGCATCGCGCCCGCGGTGGACGCCGGGGCGCGCGCGGCCGCGCAGGACGGCCTGGACTCGGGCGGGTCGCAGCTGGTCGAGCTGCCGCTCCCCGAGGGCGGCGTGGCTCGGGCGTTCGTGGAGGTGGCGCGACCACCCATTCGCCTGGTGGTCTGCGGCGCCGGTCATGATGCAATCCCGCTCGTGCGGCAGGCTGCCGCGATGGGCTGGCGCGTCGTCGTGGCGGACGTACGGCGCGCCTTCCTGAACAACGAGCGGTTCCCCGAGGCGAGCGCGTTCATCGACGCCGATCCGCCCGTCATCGCGGAGGCCATTGTCCCGGACGACCGGACCGCGGTGCTCCTCATGAGCCACAACTACCTGCGCGACGGTGAGCACCTGCGGTCGCTCGCGCGGGCCGGGATCGCGCGCCTGCGCTACCTGGGCCTGCTGGGTCCCCGGGGCCGCACCGCCAAGCTGCTTGCCGAGCTGGCGGCCGATGGGGTGGCTCTCACCGCGGCCGATGGCGAGCGTGTGCACGCCCCGGCCGGGCTCGATCTCGGTGCGGAGGAGCCGGAAGAGGTGGCCGCTGCCATCGTGGCGGAGATCCTGGCGGTGGAGCGCGGCCACACCGGCCGCCCGTTGCGGGAGTCCGGCGGGCCGATTCACGCGGCGGCGTCTCAGCCGCCGATGTAGCTCATCTCCACCTTGGGCAGTCCCGCGGTCTGGGCCGATCGGCGCTCCGAGTAGTTGTCGTCGCGGACGGCCCACAGCCGCCGGAGGCGCGCCGACAGCTCGTCGTCGCTCGACCCGTCACGGACGAGACGCTTGAGGTCGTGGCCCACCACGGCGAAGAGGCAGGTGAAGAGCTTGCCGTCCGCGCTGAGGCGGGCCCGCACGCAGTCGCCGCAGAAGGGCTGGCTGACCGAGGCGATGACCCCGATCTCACCGCCGCCATCGGCATAGCGGTAGCGGCGCGCAACCTCGCCCCGTCGGGTGGGCGCCATCGGCTCGAGAGGAAACTCGGCCGCGATGCTCGCCAGGATCTCGGATGCCGGGACCACCTCGTCGAGCCGCCAGCCGTTCGAGTGCCCGACGTCCATGTACTCGATGAAGCGGATGACGCGGCCAGTCCGTCGGAAACGGCGTGCCATGGGGAGCACCGCGTGCTCGTTCCAGCCGCGCTTCACGACCATGTTGACCTTGACGGGGCCCAGGCCGGCCGCCTCGGCGGCCTCGATCCCCTCCAGCACGCGCGCGACGGGGACGTGCGCGTCGTTCATGCGCTCGAAGGTGGGGTCGTCGGTAGCGTCCAGCGAGACGCTGACCCGGGTGAGGCCCGCTTCCGCCAGGGCTGTCGCGTGCGCCGCGAGGAGCGAGCCGTTGGTGGTCAGGGTCAGGTCGGTGATGGCCGGGTTGGCGGAGAGCATCCGGACCAGCGCCTCCAGGTCGCGCCGGACCAGCGGCTCACCACCGGTGAGCCGCACCTTGTGGACTCCCAGGCGGGTGAAGATGCCTGCCAGCCGGCTGATCTCCTCGTAGGTGAGGATCTCCTCGCGAGGCAGGTACTCCCAGTCGCGGCCGAAGACCTCGCGTGGCATGCAGTACACGCAGCGGAAGTTGCACCGGTCGGTGACCGAGATGCGCAGGTCGTGCAGCGGCCGCGCGCGCGCGTCGAGGACTGGCTCGGGGGATCGGACGATTGGCGGCATCAGGGGCGCCATGGTGCCACCGATGGGCGGCGGGCGCAGGACCCCATGGGTTGGGTGTGCCTGAGAACCGATGAAACGTCGATGGAACGGCGGCCTCGGAGGTCTCCGCTCCGTCGAAGGGCCGTTCCCTCAGGACTTGCCCGGGGTGGACGTGCCGCGATGAAGCGGCACCGGAGGCGATCCGGCGACGAGATAGGCGGCAGTGACGAGCAGCAGAAGGCCGACGACCGGATGGAGGGCGCGCACCGCAGTCGCGCTCGTGAAGGCCAGGGTTGCCTGGACGATGTCCAGAACGAGGAGCGTGACACTGGCCAGGATCACGTGCCGGCCGGGCCGGGCCAGCAGCGCCGCGATGGCCACCGCGAGGGCGACGAAGAAGAGGGCGTCCCCGAGCAGGAGATGGCCCCCGAAGGCTCGGTCGAACGACGCGTCGTCGATGGCCGTGCCGGTGCTCGCCGCGGCGTTGAGGGTGAAGACCGCGAGACCCGCGGCGAAGAACGCGACGATCCCACCGGCGAGATATGCCCACGCAAACACACGGTGGACGATGAACGCGGCTCGGCGCACGAGTCTCCTCCAGGTTCGCGGACGATTGCTATATATACTCCTGAGTAACATAGCACACGTTGTTACCATCGAGTAGCCATGAATGGAAGAGCGCCCGCGCGCCTGCCCGCGGCCCGGCGACGAGCGGTGATCGAGGAGGCCGCGGCCCGGCTGTTCGCCGAGCGCGGCTACGGGGGAACGCGGCTCGACGATGTTGCGGCCGCCGCCGGAGTCACGAAGCCGATCCTCTATCGGCATTACCCGTCCAAGAAGGCGCTCTACCTGCATCTCCTGGAGGGCCACCGAGCGGCGCAGGGCGAATCGGGGCGCGCTGCGGTGGCAAGTGGATCGCTTCCCGCGCACCTCCCGCAGCTCCTGGACGAGTGGTTCCGCGCGGTGCGCGATCACCCCGAGACGTGGCGAATGATCTTCCGCGATACGACCGGCGATTCCGAAATTCGCGCGGCACGCGCAACGGTCCAGGCCAACGCCCGTTCGGTGATCGCGGCGGTCCTCCGCGATCAGCCCGACCTCGCCCTGCCCGAAGCAGAGGTCGAACCGGTGGCCGAGCTGTTGGGCGGCGCGATGGCCGGCCTCGCCCTGTGGTCGCTTGACCACCCCCGGGTTTCCCGCGCGCGCCTCGTGGACCTGATGGTACGGGCGGCGGGCGGCTTCCTGCGCCCCTCCCCTGAGGGCACGCCGGTCAGGCCAAGAAGATGAGCTTGAGGCCCGCGATGAACAGCACGACCCCCAGGGCGCGGCGCACCCCGGAGGCGGGCAGTCGCCGGCTGCCGAGATCCGAGCCGATGAGCCCGCCGACAGCCACCGTCGGGAGCCAGAGCAGGAGCCAGGCGGGCAATGCGGCCGCCGAGCCGATGGCGCCGGCGAGCCCGCTCACCGAGTTGGCGAGGATGAAGACCGCCGATGCGCCGGCCGCGAAGCGGGTACCGGCCCAGCCGGCGGCGATGAGCAGCGGAGTGAGGAAGATCCCGCCACCGGTGCCGGTCAGCCCGGCCAGCAGCCCCAGTCCGGCGCCCGCAACGAGGGCAAGCGGCCAGGGGGCGCGCGGCGGGAACTCCTCGGGCTGGGCGCGCACCAGGCCGAACCGGCCCGCCGCGATCAGCAGGACCACGCCCACGAGGGGCCGGTAGAGCTCCCCGGGCAGCTGGATGGCGCCGCCCACGAACGCCATGGGGACCGATCCCACCAGGAACGGGATGATGGCCAGCGGTCGCACGAAGCCGGCCCGCGCAAACCGGGTCGTGACCAGGATCGCAACCAGGATGTTGAGGACCAGGGCGGTGGGCTTCATGACCTCGGTGCTCAGCCCCACGAACGCCATGGCCGCCAGGTAGGCCGATGCCCCCGCGTGGCCCACCATCCCGTACAGGACCGCCGCCGCGAAGAAGAGCGCGGTGAGGAGCAGGGCCTGCTCGAGGGTGGGCATCAGCCGATCTCCGGGCGGGAGTGCACCCCGCTAGGGCCGAGGGAGGGAACGCGCCGCCTCGATGCAGGCCGTGCCGAAGACGCGTGACGTGGTCGGGAAGGCGTGGATCGTGTCGGCCAGCACGTCGACCGGGATGCGGGCCTTCACCGCCAGCACCGCCTCGTGGATGGTCTCGCTGACGGCCGGTCCGGCCATGAATGCGCCGACCAGCGCCCGGCTGGCGCGATCCACGACGATGGTGACGTGGCCCTGCGCCTCGATGACGTAGCCCCGCGCCGACTTCGCGAGGTCCTGGGTGAACTCCACCGCGTCGATCCCGCGCTCCGCGGCCTGCTCGACCAGGAGGCCCACCGACGCGGTCTCGGGATCGGTATAGGTGGCCCGCGGGATGGCCTGCAGGTCCACGTGCACGTCGTCGCCCAGGGCCAGCATGGCAGCCAGCTCTCCCTGGTAGTGCGCCGTGTGCGTATGCAGCTCCGGCCCGGCAACGTCCCCGGCGACGTACACATGGTCTGCGATGCGCAGATGCTCGTTGGATCTGACGCGCCCGGTCTCCGTCTCGACACCGATGGCGGACAGGTTCAGGTCCCCGAGCGGCACCTCGCGGCCGATGGTGAGCATCACGGCTTCGCCCTCGGCCGTCGAGCCGTCCGAGAGGTCCACGACGTTCCGCCCATTCGTGCCCGCCCCACCGCGCACACCGACCGCGCGGACGCCGAGCCGCAGGGTCACGCCATCGCGCTCGAGGCCCTCCGCGAGATACCGGGAGCTGCGCGGATGCTCACGGTCATGGATCCGGTCGCGGGGGTGCACGACGGTCACGTCCACGCCGTATCGGGCGTAGACCTGCGAGAGCTCCACGCCGGACGGGCCGCCCCCCAGGATCACGAGACCATCGGGCAGGTCGCGGGCGGCCGTGCCCTTCTTGTTGGTCCAGTAGTCGATCTGGTCGAGCCCGGGAAGGGACGGGACCTTCGAGTGGGAGCCGACCGCCACGATCACGTCGCCGGCCTCGATGGAGACGGGCTCCGCTCCGTCACGGATGACCTCCAGGCGCCCTGGCGCCGTGAAGCGCGCCACGCCGCGGAGCACGGTCGCGCCGGCATCGGTCAGGGCCTGCACGTGCGATGTGTCGTCGGGGTAGGCGATCCCTTCGCGGTTGATCATCCAGTCGCGGAAATCGCTCGCCTTCCGCCACGGGAAGTCGCCACCGGCGTGATGGACAGAGGATGCGTGGAGAAGCGCCTTGGACGGCATGCACTGCCAGTACGGACAGCCGCCCCCCAGCAGGTCGCGCTCGATGACGGCCACCGACGCGCCGCGCTCGGCGGCGAGGAAGGCGGCCGCCTCACCGGCGGCCCCGGAGCCGATGACGGCGATGTCGTATCGGTCAGTCATTCGCGCATGATACGGTCGCTGGTGCCCACGCGCCGAGCGCGGTATCCTGCGGCGTGATGCACGGCAGCCCGCGACGCCACCTTCCCGCCGCCCGCACGGTTCCGAGTGCGGTCGACCTGCTGTGCCGCCTGGAAGGCGAGCCCTCCACCTGTACGTGGCGGGGAGCCGCCGCGTAACCCGCTGCCGGGCCCCGTCGCGCCCGGTCGCCGCCCCTGCCGCTCCTCGCGCGATGTGTCATTCCCGGCCCCGGCGCCCTCGTACCCGCGAGCGCGCCCCGAGGAGAAGCTCGTGTTCATCGTCCGTTCCAGGCCCGTAACCATCTCTCCATCCCTTGCCGCTGAGGCGCGACCCGTCGCCGGTCGCTGGATCGATCCCCGAGGCCAGCGATTCGGCGCTGCCACCTCCGCCGCCACCCTGATCCTGGCCGTCGCCACGGGCTGGTGGTTCTTGATGACCGCGGTGGGAATCGCGCTGGCCGCCTCGTCCGCTTTCGGGACGCGCTGGTTCCCGTTCTCGCGGCCCTGGCCGCTCATCCGGCGGGCCGTCGCGCTCGGCCCGTCCGAGCTGGAGCACGAGATCCCGCCCCGCTTCGCCCAGGCGTTGGGCGCGAGCTTCCTGGCGATCGGGACCGTGCTGCTCGCCACCGGGCTGACGCCGTGGGGCTGGCTGCCGGTCCTCGCCGTGGTCGCGCTCCAGTCCCTCCTGGCCGGCACCGGGTTCTGCCTGGGCTGCCGGCTCTTCTTTCTGCGCTGGTGGGTCCCGGACCGGTTCGCCCGGCTCATCGGCCGGGGGATCCCGCGCGAGAAGCTGATGATCGTCGAGCCGCCCTCGCACTGACGAGACCGATCCGCCGCCCCGGCACGCTGCGTGCATCTCCTCCCGTCGAAACCCGGGCGAGGAGGAGACATGGAACAGCTATGGATCGGTGCCGCCATCGTGGTGGTGGTGGCCGTGCTCGCGATCGGCGGGTGGCTCCTGATGCGCGGCCGCCGCCGAACGGAGCAACTGACACGAGACTACGGACCGGAATACCGGGCCACCCTCGAAGCGACCGGTGATCGCGGGTCTGCGGAGCGGGAGCTCGAGGCGCGCCGGGAGCGAGTGCGTGCCCTGAACCTGCGCCTCCTGACCCGCGAGGAGCAGTCCGCGTACGTGGAGGAGTGGCGCTCCGCGCAGGCGCGCTTCGTGGACGATCCCTCGGAGGCGATAAGCGCGGCCGACCTGCTGGTGCAGGAGGTGATGCGCGATCGTGGCTACCCGGTGACCGACTTCGAGC
The DNA here is from genome assembly GCA_963805305.1 of uncultured Chloroflexia bacterium. Lineage (GTDB taxonomy): Bacteria > Chloroflexota > Limnocylindria > QHBO01 > QHBO01 > CAVXEH01. The sequence goes on along the minus strand of CAWDTM010000003.1, from coordinate 333,088 downwards.
AGCGCGCCGCCGACGTCTCCGTCGACCACCCCCACGTGGTCGCCGAGTACCGCGCGGCGCACGCCATTGCCGAGCGGAACGCAACGGTCGGCGTGGATACCGAGCAGCTCCGCAGGGCCCTGGTGCACTACCGGGCGCTCTTCTCCGACCTGCTCGAAACCCAGAACGACGAGGCCGCCCTCGCGGCAGGAGGTTCCCGATGACCGATTTCGACCGTCGCCCCGGCGACACCCAAACGGACGCGCCGACCCGCCAGCGCGACGGCACGGCCGCCATCGCGGCCGCGGAGGAGCGGCCCGAGGCTGCTGGCACCGGCATGGACCGCGTTCCGCAGCGAGAGTCCGACCAGCGCGAGCCAGACCCGCGCGAGCCCGCGCAGCAGACCCCCACGCCGCTCTTCGGATCCGACGCGATCGGCGACTATCGCTCGCGGTGGGACGAGGTCCAGACCGCGTTCGTGGATGATCCCAGGAGCGCCGTCACGCGGGCAGACGGACTGGTCGCCGAGGTGATGAAGGACCTGGCGCGCACCTTCGCGAACGAGCGCGCGGGCCTCGAGGACCAGTGGTCCGAAGGCCGTGACGCCTCCACAGAGGACCTGCGCATCGCGCTCCAGCGCTATCGGTCCTTCTTCGCCAGGTTGCTGACGCTCTAGGCCACCGCGCGCGGTGCGCTCACCTCCGTGCCGCCGATGAAGGTTCGCCAGGCAGGGACGTTGCCGAGCCGCAGGGCGAAGGCGCCCTCGTGCTCGGCGTCCCATGCGACGAGATCGGCGGCGAGTCCGGGAGCCAGGCGTCCGCGGTCGTTCCCGAGGCCCAGCGATGCTGCCGCGCCGGCGGTCGCTGCAGTCAGCGCCTCCGCCGCCGTCATGCCCAGGACCGTGGCGCCCAGCCCGATGACGAGCGGCATGGCGCCCCAGCCGCTGAACGTGCCGGCGTTCGCGTCGCTCGCGAGCGCCACGGTCACGCCGGCATCAAGGAGCGCGCGGGCCGGCGGCAGCCCGCCACGCAGGACGAGTGCCGGAGCGGGCAGCAGAGTCGCCACTGCCCCCGACGCGGCCAGCGCCCCGACCCCCTCCGCGTCGAGCTGCTCCAGGTGGTCCACGCTGACCGCGCCGAGGCTGATCCCCATCTCGGTTGCCCCGGTGCGCGCGAGCTGCTCGGCGTGGAGCCGGATCCCGAGCCCGTTCGCGCTCGCGGCCGCCAGCACCAGGTGCGCCTCGTCGATCGAGAAGAAGCCACGGTCGCAGAAGACGTCGCAGAACCGCGCGAGGCCCTCGCGCGCCACGGCCGGGATCATCTCGTCGGCCACCAGCCGGGCATAGGCGGCTGCCGAACCCGCCTCGGGTGGCACGGCGTGCGCGCCGAGGAGGGTCCGGACCACGAGGAGCGGCAGACCCTCGGCCGCCTCCCCGATGATGCGCAGGGCACGCACCTCCTCGGTCGTCGAGAGGCCGTAGCCGGATTTGCATTCGACGGTCGTGGTCCCGGCCGCCAGCTCGGCGCGCAGCCGCGCGGCAACCAGGCCCCGGAGATCAGCATCTGCCGCGGCCCGCGTGGCTGCCACGCTGCGCAGGATTCCGCCCCCGGAGTACGGGGCGCCCGCGAGGCGTGCCGCGGCCTCGTCCGACCGATCACCGGCGTAGACGGGATGGGTATGGGCATCAACCAGGCCGGGCGTCACCAGGGCCGAGCCCAGGTCCTCGACCGTGTCGGGTCGGGGTTCGGGCGGAATCTCCCGTGGGTCGCCGACCCAGGTGACGCGCCCCTCGTGGACGAGCATGGCCCACGGCGACAGGACGCGGGGCGGCTCACCGGCGACACGCTGGGCAACGCAGAGCCGGCCACTGCCGCTGAGCAGGACAGTCCGCGGAGCCATGGCGCTCACGATAGCGGCCTAGCCGAGCTCCGGTTCGGCGATGGGCTCCGCGTTCGGCCGCCGCCGCAGTGTCGCGATCATCAGGCCCACCAGGATGGTGCCCGCCCCCAGGAGCTGCACCGTGGACGGATGCTCGTTCACCAGGATGATCCCGAGGAGCACCGCACCCACCGGCTGGATGGTGAGGATGACGCTCGTCAGCGCAGCGGGCAGGCGCGGCAGCGAGACGCTGATGAAGAGCCAGCCGACCACCTGGGAGCTGATCGCCAGCGCGAGCAGGTAGCCGTGCTCGGGCCAGCTGGGCACCAGGTTCACCTCGCCGAGCGGCAGCCCGATGCCGATGGCGGCAATGGCCGCGACCCAGGTCGCGTCCAGCAGAGGTCCCGCGGGACGGCGGATGTCGGCGTTCCCCCGACGCAGGACGAGGAGGAAGGCGGCGTACGTGATCCCGGTGACGACGCCGGTCAGAACCCCAAGGCCCGGGTTGGTGCCGTACGCGTCCGAGCCGATGATCCCCGATATCAGGACCACGCCCACCAGCACGATCGGCATGGCGGCCAGCACCCGGTTCGAGGGCCGCTCTCCGAGCAGGAGCCAGGCGAGGAGGGCGACGATGACGACCTGGGTGTTGCCGAGGACGGTGGCGAGGCCGGCCCCCACCAGCTCGATGGTGTGATGGAACACGACGAGATCCACCGCGAAGAGGATCCCGGCGATCCACGCCAGGCGCACCTGCGCGAATGGGCGCGGACCGTAGGCGCGCCGCTCGAGCCAGGCGATGAGGGCCAGGGCAGGGACCGCGTACGCGCAGCGGAAGATCGCCGCGGTCGCCGGCGAGGTGCCGGACAGACGCACGAGCACCGCGGAGAAGGCGATGCACAGCGCGCCCAGGACTGCGGTCAGCACCGGGCGATGGGCCAGGGCCACCACGGGGTTCGCCGGGCGCGGGGATGGGGTCGAAACGGCCATGGAAGCTGCAGCCTACAGGACCCGCGCGGCCTCGGCCGCGGAGGACTCAGCACCGGTCTTTTAAAGACTTGAAGACCTGAGCCGGGCCGCTGGGGGTCTTGCCGGGACCACGCCGGGGACGGAAACTCTCGGTCACCGTACGAGGCCGCGACATGCCGAGCCTGCCGACCGGAACGGTCACGTTCTTCTTCAGCGACATCCAGGGCTCCACGGTCCTGGCGCAGCAGCGTGGAAACGAATGGCCCGCGTTGCTGGAGGCGCATCGCGCCATCGTGCGGAACGCGCTCGCCGCGTCCGGCGGTGTCGAAGTCGGAACGGAAGGGGACTCGTTCTTCGCGGCCTTCCCCAGCGCACCTGGGGCGGTGGCTGCGGCCGTGGCGACCCAGCGGGCGCTCGCATCCCACGCATGGCCGGCGGGCGCCGAGATCCGGGTCCGCATCGGGCTGCACACCGGGGAGGGCGCGCTCTCCGGGCCTGATTACGTGGGCATCGACGTCCACCGAGCCGCGCGGATCGCCGCGGCCGGGCATGGCGGCCAGGTCCTGCTCTCGGACGCCACGCGAATCCTCACCGCGGCGAGCCTTCCCGATGGCGTGACGCTCCGCGACCTCGGTGAGCGGCAGCTCAAGGACCTCTCGCGACCCGAGCGGATCCATCAGCTGACGATCGAGGGTCTGCAGTCGGACTTCCCGCCGCTCAAGACGCTGGACGCCACCCCGAACAACCTGCCGATCCAGATGTCGAGCTTCCTGGGCCGGGAGCGTGAGCTGGCCGAGGTCACCGCACTCATGGAGACGACCCGACTCCTGATCCTCACTGGCCCGGGCGGGACCGGGAAGACGCGCCTCTCGCTCCAGATCGGGGCCCGGCTGACCGAGCGCTTTCCCGACGGGATCTTCTTCGTGCCGCTCTCGCCGCTGCGAGATCCGGAGCTGGTCCCGGGGACGATCGCGCAGGAGCTGGGCCTTCCGGAGCGCGGTGGCCTGTCGCCCATGGCGGCCCTCATCGACCACCTGCGGCAGCGGAAGCTGCTCATGATCCTCGACAACTTCGAGCAGGTCACCGATGCCGCACCGCGCATCAGCGAGCTGCTCGCCGCCGCACCGGGCCTGGCGGTGCTGGCGACCAGCCGCAGCGCACTGCGGCTCTACGGTGAGCGGGAGTACCCGGTGCCGCCGCTTGGCATCCCGGATCTGCGCCAGGCGGCGACGGCGGCCTCGCTGAGCCAGTACGAGGCGGTCACCCTGTTCATCGAGCGCGCGAAGGCCGTCAAGCCGAGCTTCGAGGTGACGAACGACAACGCACCGGCGGTCGCAGAGATCACCGCGCGCCTGGACGGGCTGCCCCTTGCCATCGAGCTCGCCGCGGCCCGGAGCAACGTCCTCTCTCCGCAGGCGATGCTCGCCCGGCTCGGCCATCGGCTCGACATCCTCTCGGGCGGGGCTCGTGACCGGCCGGAGCGCCAGCAGACGCTGCGAGGCGCCATCGACTGGAGCCACGATCTGCTGACCGATGACGAGCGGGGCCTCTTCCGACGCCTTGCCGTCTTCGTCGGTGGTGCGCGGCTCGATGCGGTCGAGGCCATCCACGTCGACGAGGACCTGGACACGCCCATCTTCGACGGACTCGCCTCGCTCGTCGAGAAGAGCCTCCTGCGCCAGGTCGCCAGCGCCGACGGCGAGCCGCGCTTCCTGATGCTGGGCACCATCCGCGAATACGCGATCGAGCGGCTCGATGAAGCGGGCACCGGCCCCGAGCTTCGACGCCGCCACGCCGAGTATTTCTCGGCTCTCGCCCGCGAGGCGGCCCCGCATTTGCTGGCCAAGGACAAGCGACAGTGGCTCGACCAGCTCGAGGCGGAGCGCGAGAACCTGCGCGCCGCCGTCGACTGGGTCGTCGAGACCAGCGACACGGCGACGGCGCTGCGGATCGTCGCGCACCTCTGGCGGTTCGCGCACATGCGGGGCTACCTGGCGGAGGCGACGGAGCGGATGCGGCGTGCCCTGGCGATGCCGGGGGTGGCGGATCATCCGCTCGAGCGCGCCGATGCCCTCGAGGCGGCGGGGGGTCTCGCCTGGTGGCGCGGTGACTTCGACGATGCGCAGGCCAACTACGAGGCGTGCCTGGAGCTGCGGAGAGGGCTGGGCGACCGAAAGGCGGAAGCGGAGGCGCTGTACAACCTGTCCTTCGCCCTGGGCCCGTTCTCGGGCCGCGCCGGCGACCCGAAGCGTTCCGCGGAGCTCATCGAGGAGGCGCTGGCTATCTGGCGCGAGACATCGGACGAGCTGGGCATCGGGAAGGGGCTGTGGGTGAAAGGGAACATGTCGTGGAGCACCGGGGACTGGAATCTCGCGAAGCAGGTCATGGACGAGGCGATGCCCATCTTCCGCCGCCTCGACGACTTCTTCCTGCTGGGCTGGACGCTGTACGACCTGGGGCTTCTCGCGGTCCGTGACGGCGACCCGGAAACGGCGGCGCAGCACCTGGAGGAGGCACTGCGAATCTTCGCGGACGCCCAGGACGTGTCGGGGTACACGCTGGTGCTCGATGCCTACGCCGCTCTGGCGGCATCGGTCGGCGACCGGGACCGGGCGGCGCGGGTTTCCGGCGCCGTCGCCAGCCTGGAGCGGCAGAGCGGGACCGGCCTGAACCCTGGGAACCGGGAGCTGGTCGGATTCGATCCGGCACGTCTCCAATCCGATCCCATGCTCGCCGACGCCTGGGCGGAGGGCGAGCGTATGACGCCCGAGGAGGTCGTCGCGTATGCCCTGGCGGTCCCGCGGCCCCTGTCGCCCGAGCCGGCCTAGGCGGGCGCCGCGAGGTCTCGGCGCGGGAAGACCCAGAGCGCATACGCCAGCGGAACAACCGTGAGCAGCGTCAGCAGGGCGAAGTCGTACGGGTCGGCCTTGCCGGTGAGGATCTCCTGGGGCTGGAAGTGGTCGAAGAGCGAGTAGCTCTGGGCCCACGTCGCGTCCGCCCAGAACGAGCCCAGGATGACCAGGAAGTAGTTGAGCAGCAGGTAGGCGAGCGAGAGGCTCAATGCGGGCGCGGATCGGTCGAAGCTGGCCGATGCAGCGAGCGAGAAGGCCGTGAAGGCGGCCCACAGCAGGAACCCGTTCACCCACACCAGCGGCAGCTGCCCGAGGTCCAGCAGGTTCCCCAGGCCCTGGGTGCGCACGCCCAGGGCCATGCCCGCGAGCAGCAGCGCCACGAGGAGGCCCGCAATGACGAAAATCGCCACCGCCTGGGTGACGAGGTAGGTGCGACGCGGCAGGGGCCGCGCGAGGAGCACCTCCAGCGTGCCTGACTGCCGTTCCCCGGCGATGGCCAGGGCCGCCGAGCCGACCGCGAAGATGCCGATGAGGGCGATGAGGAACGGGTGCTGGGTCCCCAGGGTGATGGCGCCCGGGACGGTGAACAGGTTGCCGGACCCGAAGTTGGCGAACTGCTCGAAGATCGGGTTGGAGGAGACGAGCTGCCGGATCGCGTCGCTGAACTGGCTGTAGAAGAACAGGAGCAGCCAGCCCCAGGCGAAGGTGACCACCGAGACGAGCAGCACGCGCAGCCATGCGAACCGCCAGGTGCGCAGGAGCAGGGTCCGGTTCACCATCGGCTCAGCGTCCGTCGCCATCGGCGTAGTACTCGAGGAACGCCTCCTCGAGGCTCGCCGGCTCGATGGTCAGGTCCTCCAGGGACGGCGAGGCGACCGCTCGCACGAACGGCCCCACCTCGCCAAGGAGGGTCGCGGTGGCGCGGTCTCCCCGGACCTCGAGATCCTCGAGGCCCGCGATGAACGAGAGGTCCGGCGCCGTCCCCCGCCAGCGCAGGGTGATGCGCCGCTTCCGGCGGGACAGGAGCTCCTCGACCGTCTGCAGGGTCATCAGCTCCCCCGCCCGGATGATCGCCACCCGGTCGCAGACCCGCTCGACCTCGGGCAGGACGTGAGAGCTGAAGAAGACCGTCCGGCCCGCGGCCCGCAGGTCGTCGAGGATGCGGTAGAACGCATGCTGGACCAGGGGATCGAGGCCCTCCGTGGGCTCGTCGAGGATCGCCAGCTCGGGGTCGTGCTGGAGCGCCTGGATCACGCCCAGCTTCTGTCGCATCCCGCGCGAGTAGTCGCGAACGCGCCGGCGCAGGTCGCGCGTGCCCAGCTTCAGGCGCTCGCAGAGCTCGTCGCGCCGCACCGCGGGCTGGCCCTGGAGATCGGCCAGGTAGCGCAGCGCGTCCATGCCGCTCAGTGACCCGTACAGGGCGATCCCGCCGGGGAGGTAGCCCGTGCGCCGCCGAATCTCCACGCTGTCCCGTGCGATGTCCAGGCCCAGAACGGTGGCGCCGCCGCCGGTCGGGTGCAGGTACCCCAGCAAGGTCCGGATCATGGTCGACTTGCCGGCGCCGTTGGGGCCGAGGAAGCCGAAGACCTCGCCGGGCCGGACCGCCAGGGTGAGGTCGGTCAGGGCACTGACGGAGCCGTAGCGCTTCGTCAGATGATCGGTCTGTATCACCTCGGCCGGCACCGTCGCGGCAGCGTGCGGCACGGGGCGGGCTGCCTGGGCGTCCATTGGCGTAAGCGTATCCCAGCCGTTGCACGGTCACCGCTACCATCGGCGCATGAGCAGCGGCGCACGGATCGTGGTGGCGGGTTCCGGGGTGATGGGTGCCTGGACGGCGCTCTGGCTGCGCCGTCGGGGCGCGGACGTCGTCCTCGTCGACCAGTACGCGCCGGGATCGTCCCTGGCCACTTCGGGCGGCGATACGCGCGTCTCGCGATCGGCCCATGGATCGGATGAGCTCTACGCGCGCTGGCAGCGAAGGGCGCTCATGCAGTGGCGCGAGCTGGAGGAGACCGCCCACGAGCCTCTGGTGGTGGAGACCGGGGTGACCTGGTTCGCGCACGCCGACGACGGCTTCGAGGGCGAGTCGCTGGCGACGCTGACCCGGCTGGGGATCCCGGCCGAACGGCTCTCGGTGGACGAGTTCGGTCGCCGCTGGCCGCAGGTCGCGATCGACGGCATTGGCTGGGTGCTCCACGAGCCGGAGGCGGTGGTCCTCATGGCACGCCGGGCGGTGGCCGCCGTGGCCGCCACCGTGGTCCGCGACGGCGGCACGCTCCTGCGGGCGCGGATCCTCCCTCCGGACGACACCGATGGCGCGGGCGGGAGGCTCCGTCGCCTTCGAACAGCCGATGGCGACCTGCTCGAAGCCGATGCGTTCGTGCTCGCCGCGGGGCCCTGGCTGCCGCGTCTCGTCCCCGCCCTGGCGGGGCAGATCAGCGTGACTCGCCAGGAGATCGTCTTCTTTGCCACGCCACCCGGCGATGGCCGCTTCGACGCCGGCTCGCTGCCGACCTGGGTCGACTACGACGCGGCGTTCTACGGGCTCCCCTCGATCGAGGGGCGCGGCTTCAAGGTGGCCCCCGACTGGCCCGGGCCGATCGTCGATCCGGACCACGAGGAGCGTCGTCTGAGCGACGAGCGGGTCGATGCGGCCCGGGCGCTCCTGGTCCACCGCTTCCCGGCGCTGGCTGCGCAGCCCGTGGCCGAGGGGCGCGTCTGCCAGTACGAGACCACGCCGGACACCCATTTCATCATTGACCGCGAGCCCCGCTGGGAGAACGCCTGGGTGGTGGGCGGAGGCTCCGGCCATGGCTTCAAGCACGGGCCGGTCATCGGCGAGTACCTGAGCGCGCTGGTCACCGGTGACGGAGACGGCAGGGCGGCGCTGGCACCCCCGGACGAACGGTTCGCCCTCCGGGACCGGACGCCCGCCCGGGGAATGCGGACCTCGGCGGCGGGGCCGCCGGGCGACGGCGCCGGCTAGGCGTCCGCGCTGTGCTGGGCGTCCCGGTGCCGCACGCCATCCAGGGCGCGGTCGAAGAGGGCGTACGTGTCGTCGCTGTACAGGACGAAGCGCGCCAGCTCCACCGTCGTGGGTCCGGCGAAATGGGCGGCCACCGCGTCGAGCGCGATCCGGGCTCCGTCATCGCCGGGGTAGGCGTAGATCCCCATGCTGATCGCCGGAAACGCGACGCTTCGGGCGCCCAGTGCGTCGCAGAGCGCCAGGCACGACCGATAGGCGGCAGCCAGCTGCTCCGCCTCCCCGTGGCTGCCCCCGCGCCACACGGGTCCCACCGCGTGGAGGATCCAGCGCGCACGCAGGCCGTGCCCCGCCGTTGCGACCGCACTCCCGGTTGGGGTGCCCCCCGGGTACCGGCTCCGGAGCTCGTCGAGGAGCGCGGGTCCCGCCGCCCGGTGGATGGCGCCGTCGACCCCGCCTCCGCCCCGCAGCGCGGCGTTCGCCGCGTTGGCGACCGCGTCGACCTCCTGCACCGTGATGTCGCCGGTCACCAGCTCGAGGCGCCGCCCCGCGATGGTGAGGACCCCCATCAGCGTCCCTGCAGGGTCGCCCGCAGGATCGCCCGCATCGTCGGCCGCTGACCGTAGAGGAGGACCCCCGCGGCGTAGATTCGCGCGGCCACCCAGAGCGCCCCGAAGATCGCGACGACCAGCAGGCCGATGCTGAGCAGGTATTCCCAGGGGGCGGGCGGCGAGAGGGCGATCCGTGCCGGGAAGAGGAACGAGGAGACGAACGGGATCCACGAGGCGACCTTGACCCACGGCGCCTCGATCAGCGGCAGCGCGATGAAGCTGAGCAGATAGCCCCCCAGGCCCAGGAAGGTGAGCGGCACGGCGATCTGCTGGACGTCCTCCTGCCGGCTCGCCATGGAGCCGGCGGCTGCGTACAGGATCGAGTAGAGGATGAAGCCCAGGATGAAGAAGACCCCGAAGCCGATGACAAGCGGCGGCGTGAGCCCCTGGACCGAGGCGCTCGACGCCTGCTCGAGCAGGCCTTGTGCTCGTGCCCAGTCGCTCAGCGCGCCCTGGGCGAGGAAGCCGACCAGGGCCGCTCCAAGCACCGCGCCGTACTGCGTGAGTCCTGCCGCGCCGTTCCCCAGCACCTTGCCGAACAGGAGCTGGCGGGGCGTCGCCGCGGTGATGAGCAGCTCCATGACCCGCGAGCTCTTCTCCTCCGCGACGCTGGCGGCGACCCAGTTGCCGTAGACCTGGATCGCCATGAAGGCCAGGATCACGAACACGTAGGCAAGGATGTACGAGGGAACGTAGTCCGCCTGGTTCTGCCGCGCCGCGTTGGGATCGGCCGGCGTCGTCGTGAAGTCGGTGGGCGCGAAGATCCGCCCGCGATCCGTCGCGGAGACGCCCGCCCGCTCGAGCCGATCCGAGATTGCGATGGAGGTCGCGGCCTGCCGCACCAGCGCGACGTTCTGGTCGGTGGCGGAGGCCTTGGTGAATGCGTCGAATGCGAGGTCGCCGTCCGTGCCCCGGGAGATGGTCAGGAGCCCCTCGAGCTTGTCCTGTCGCACCTCTTCCTTCGCCGCGGCCGGATCGGTCACCGACGTGACGGAGAAGCGCTGACCGGTCTGGGAGCTGGATCCGCCCGTCGTGCCGGAGCCTCCGGCGAGGGAGTTGAGGACCGATTGGACGGTCGTGGCGGGATCCACGGAAAGGTCGGATGCCGTGCTGTAGACGGCGACCTTGACGGGCTTCTGGCCACCGATCAGATTGACCCCGAGCGGCAGGAGGGTGAGGGCCAGGCCGACGACCGCCAGGCCAATGGTCAGGATGGCGAAGGTGCGGTTGCGGACGCGCACGCGATACTCGCGCTGCGCGACGAAGTACGCGTTCGGGAAGAGCCCGCCCGCCAGGGGAAGGGTGTTCAGGATGCGGACCAGGATCGGGTTCACGGCAGCACCTCGCCGTCCGCCGCGGATGCATCGGCCCTCCCCGCCAGGTGGCGCTCCTGGTCGACCTCGATGTGGCCCACCTTCTCGATGAAGATCTCCTCGAGCGACGGATCCGCGATCTCGAAGCGCGTCACGCGGTCGCCGCGCTGCAGGGCCGCCGCCAGGATCGTCTCGGGGTCGGTCCCTGCGGCAACGTGCATCTCGAGGTAGTCCTCGCCCCGGCGCGAGACGCTGACGCCGGGCATCTGGTCGACCCAGGCGGCCCCGTCGGCCCCGTCGCCATCGGTGCCTTCCACGGACAGGCGGACGACCTGGCGCCCCATGCGTCGCTTCACATCGCGCAGCGTTCCAGACTCGACCAGGCGACCGTGGTCCATGATCGCGATCGCCTCACAGAGCTCCTCGACCTGCTCCATCTGGTGGGTGCTGAAGATCAGGGTCTTGCCGCGGTCGCGCATGGCCAGGAATGCCTCCTTGAGGAGGCCCGCGTTCACCGGGTCGAGCCCGGAGAACGGCTCGTCCATGATCAGGACGTCCGGGTCGTGGAGGATGGCCGCGATGAACTGGATCTTCTGCTGGTTCCCCTTCGAAAGCTCCTCGACCTTGCGGTCGCGGTAATCGGGCACGTGGAAGCGCGCCAGCCAGTCGGTCACCTCCGCGGTGGCCTTCGCCTCCGGCACGCCGTACAGCGCGGCGAAGTAGCGCAGCACCTCGATGACCTTCATACGCGGGTAGAGCCCGCGCTCCTCGGGGAGGTAGCCCCAGGTGTGGCGCGGCAGGTCCGTGTTCCGCTGGCCCTGCCAGGTGACGCTCCCGGAGTCGGCGCGCAGGATGTCGAGCACGATCCGCATGCTGGTGGTCTTGCCGGCACCATTGGCGCCGATGAGGCCGAAGATCCGCCCCGGCTCCACGGTGAAGCTGATGCCGTCCAGTGCGCGGACCGCCCCGAAGGTCTTGACGAGGTTGTCGATGACAAGGCTCACGACGGGATAGGGTAGCGGAGGCCGATGTCACCCTGCCAATCGGACCCAACATGCGGAGGACTGACCGGGGACGCCCGCCGGGCCTTTCGGTCGCCTAGGGGCCTCCGGCAGCCGGGCTCCACGAGAAGTCTTCGTAGAACGCGGGCATCGTGGTCACCTGGGCGATCGGATCGCCATTGACCGGCACGATCAGCAGCTCACTACGGTCGTTGTCGCCCCCGGTCCCGGCCGCCAGCAGTGCCGTGGAGTCCGGCGACCAGCGGGCGCAGCAGACGCCGGCGCTGAACGACTCCGTGAGGTTGCGAAGCCCCGATCCGTCTGGATGCATGACGAGGAGGTCGTGCAGACTCCCGGCCGGTTGGTCGAATGCGATCCAGGCACCGTCGGGCGACCATTTCGCGGTCGTGAGGAAACCCTTTGGCTGGGTCAGGGCATGGGGAGTCCCGCCGGCGGCGCCGACGACATAGACCTGCATCCAGCCGGTGCTGCCGCGAGCGTCCGTGGCGGCAAAGGCGATCTGCGTCCCGTCAGGGGACCAGCTCGCGGCCGGCCCGAAGTACCCGTTGACCACGACGCGTGCGGTATCGGGGGCCACCTGGCGGACCGCCGGCGACGCTGGGCTGCTGCCGGCCCCGGTCAGCGGCGGGACGGTCAGCTCCATCAGCGTTCCGGAGTCGTTGCCGCCTGACGCGTCGCTACCCGAGAGGCGCACGAACAGCAGCCGGGTGCCGTCGGGCGAGAACGCGACGGGGACGTCTCGATGCTGCCCGGTCACCTGTGCGTCCCAATCCGAAGTGCCCTTGACCTGGGCCAGGTTGATCCCGTCGCGGGTCGGGTCGGCGTCGCTCCAGGCCTCGATCGCCAGCAGCCGCCCGTCCGGCGACCAGGCTCCCGGCACGAAGTTAACGCCCTGGATCGAGGCGCAGCCGCCGCAGAAGGCCGGCACGCTGCTGGCCTGGCGGGTCAGGAGGTCGAGGATCGCCGTCTGGGTCCACGTACCCGGGCCACCGGTCCCGTCCGTCTCGTCGAAGGTGACGGCGATGCGCTGGCCATCCGGCGAGAAGAGGGAGCAGCAGCCTGCCGGGAGCGCGAGGGCGTGGCCGCCGAGTGGTGGGGTGACCTTCAGGCGCTCCGCGCCGGTCCCGTCCGGGTGGATCAGCCAGGCAACATCGTCTCCCAGAACAGGATCGGGGCCGAAGAACGTGATCAGACCGGTGCCGTGATAGCCGAGCGGTGCCAGGAGGGCGGCCGCGGGAGTGGCGGTGGAGGTCGGTGTCGGGCCGTGGTCGCCGCTCTGCTGCGCAGGTCCGATGGCCTTGACCGCGACGATGATTGCCACGACGGCGATGGCGGCCACACCGGTGGCGGCCAGAAGCGTGTTTCGGTTCATGGTGGGCAGGCTCCACGGGGCCCTGGAGCCCCGCCGTCGAATTTCCTGGATGTCATCGAGGATCGCGTCCCGCACGCGGTCGGGCATGGCGGCGGGGCCCGGCTCGAGGAAGGCGGCGATGGCGCGATCGGCGTCTCGCTCAGTCAGGCTGCTCATGCGGGTCGCTCCCTCGAGACGCCGGGCATCCGCGCATCGGCCTCGAGGACCGCGCGCAGGGCCGCGGACGCGTAGTGCAGGCGGGACTTGGCAGTTCCCAGCGGTATTCCGAGGCGGTCGGCGACCTCGGGCAGGCTGAGATCAAGGTAGAAGTGAAAGACGAGGACGGCGCGATGGTCCGGCCGAAGCCTCCTGAAACCCCGCTCGAGCTGGTCGCGGTCATGCACGCCCAGGATCTCGTCCGGGGTCACCCCGTCGTCCGCCGTGGTGTACAGGTTCTGGGAGCGCCGCCGGCTCCTCCTGGCCTCGGAGTAGCAGGCGTTGACGAGGAGCCGATGCAGCCAGGCCTCGAAGCGCTCCGGGTCCCGAAGCGACGGCAGTTTCCGCCAGGCGGTGACGAACGAGTGCTGAACCGCGTCCTCGGCGAGGTCGACATCGCGAAGGATCCGGAATGCGATCGCCATGCAGCGGTCGCCGGTCGCGCTCGTCAGCGCGGCGAACGCCTCGTGGTCGCCCTCCTTCGCTCGGTCGACAAGCGCTCGGAGCATCGGGCCTCCCTCGTTCGGGACTCGTCGTGGTGGCGCGTCTGCACTGAAGATGCGCTCGCCGGGCAATTGGTTCGATCTTCCGCACGCACCAGTGCCACCCGTCGGGCCGCGGCACCGGACGGGCGCGCACGCGCGGCGTATCGTCATGGCGCGTCATCGAAAGGAGCGTGACCCGATGTGCCTGACCTGCGGTTGCAAGCGAGCCCACCTCGACATGGGGGAGCACAACATCCGGTACGAGGACCTCAAGGCAGCGGCCGACGAGAACGGCGTGAGCGTGGGGGAGATGCTCGACACCTTCGAGGAGACCCTGCAGATCGACCGCGACGACCATCCGGCCGAGTACGCCGGCTGACCTGCCGGCGCCGGCCGGTGTCGGCCGGCGCCTTTGGTACACTTCGAATCCCGAGCCGCCTCGCATCAGCAATCGGCGGCTCCTCCATGCCACCTGTCAGGAACGGATTCGAATGAAGATCGCTGTCCCACGCGAGACGGCAGAGGGAGAGACGCGCGTCGCCCTCACGCCGCAGGCGGTCGGCCAGATCATCGCCGACGGCAACCAGGTGATCGTCCAGGCCGGCGCCGGCGAGGCGTCGTTCATCCGCGACGAGGCGTACCGCGAGGCGGGCGCGACCATCGTGCCGGACGCGGCCGCGCTGCAGAAGGACGCCGAGATGGTGCTCCACGTTGGTCGGCCCTCCGACGCGGAGATCAAGCAGCTCCGGTCCGGTGTCGTCCTGATCGGCACATTGGGGACGCTGTCCCATCCCGAGGTCGCGAAGGCCCTGGCCGACCAGGGCGTCACGGCGATCAGCATGGATGCCATCCCGCGCATCACCCGCGCCCAGAGCATGGACTCGCTCTCGAGCCAGAGCACCGTGGGTGGCTACAAGGCGGTCGTCATCGCCGCGGAGCGCCTGCCCAAGTTCATGCCGCTGCTGACGACGGCGGCCGGCACCGTTCGACCCGCGCGGGTCCTGGTCTTCGGGGCCGGCGTCGCCGGCCTGATGGCCATCGGCACCGCCAAGCGGTTGGGCGCGGTGGTCGAGGCAACCGACGTGCGCCCCGCCGTGAAGGAGCAGGTCCAGAGCCTGGGCGGCACGTTCCTCGAGGTCGAGATGACCGAGGAGGAGAAGGCAAACGCGGAGACCGCGGGTGGCTACGCCGGCGAGATGACCGAGGACTACAAGCGACGCCAGGCGGAGCTGATCGCATCCCGCGTTGGCGAGGCCGATGCGGTCATCACCACGGCCCTCATCCCCGGGCGTCCGGCGCCGCGCCTGATCACCGCTGAGATGGTGAAGACCATGCGTCCCGGCAGCGTGATCATCGACATGGCGGCCGAGGCTGGCGGCAACTGCGAGCTCACCCAGCCCGGCAGGGAGATCGTGACCGACAACGGCGTGCGAATCATCGGCTTCACGAACCTGCCGGCCACCATGCCGGGCAGCGCGACGCAGATGTTCAGCAAGAACATCCAGACCCTCATCAAGCACCTGGTGCCCGCCGGTGAGCTGGTCCTCGACTTCGAGGACGCCATCACCGCCGGGGCCACCGTCACCCATGGAGGCAAGGTGGTCCACGAAGCGACGGCAAAGGCGCTGGGCATCGAACCGGCTCCGACCGGAGGGAGCGCGTCGTGACCGAGGCGCTCGACCCGCGCGCGCTGCTCGACGCGCTCTTCATCCTGGTCCTCGCCGCGTTCGTCGGCTACGAGGTGGTGAGCAAGGTGCCCACCATGCTGCACACCCCGCTGATGTCCGGCGCCAATGCGGTGCACGGGGTCATCGTGGTGGGCGCCATGCTCGTCGCGGCCACGGCGGACGATCCGCTGCGCATCGTCCTGGCCCTGCTGGGGGTCTTCCTGGGCACGGTCAACGTGGTGGGCGGCTTCGTCGTGACCGACCGGATGCTCGAGATGTTCCGCAAGCGGCCGGGTGACCGCTGATGGACGCGCTGACGATCGTCACCTACCTCGTCTACCTGGTGGCCTCCGCCACCTTCATCCTTGCCCTCAAGTTCCTGGCCTCGCCGAAGACGGCCCGGACCGGAAACCTGCTTGGTGCCGCGGGCATGACTCTGGTCGTGGCCTGGACCCTGGTCACCACCGACGGCATGCTCCAGCACTGGTGGATCCTGCTCGTGGCGGGCGGTATCGGTGCCGTGATCGGCGTGCTGGGCGCGCGCCGCGTGGCCATGACCGCCATGCCGCAGATGGTCGCCATCTTCAACGGCGCAGGCGGCGGTGCCGCCGCGGTGGTTGCCATGTCCGAGTTCCTCTTCTCGGTGAACGGCCGGCCCGCCTCGGACCTGCTGCCGCTGGTGCCCATGATCGCCACCCTGGCCGGCGCGGTGATCGGCTCGGTGAGCCTCACCGGCTCGATCATCGCCTTCGGCAAGCTGCAGGGGAACATCCCGGCCCGACCCGTCACCGTCCCGGCGCAGAACGTCGTGGCCAGCATCGTCCTGGGCGGCCTGCTCGTCATGGCCATCCTGCTCGCGGTCGTCACCAACAACGTCGCCCTCTTCATGGCGTATGTGGTGGTGGCCCTCGCGGCGGGCGTGCTGATCGTGATGCCCATCGGTGGCGCGGACATGCCGGTCGTCATCAGCCTGCTGAACAGCTACACGGGCATCGCGGTCGGCGCCACGGGATTCGTCATCGGCAACTACGCGCTGCTGATCGCCGGCACCCTGGTCGGAGCCTCGGGCGCCATCCTGACCCAGCTCATGTGCCGGGCCATGAACCGCTCCCTGATGAACGTCCTCTTCGGTGCCTTCGGGACCGGCGGTGGGGTCACGGTTTCCGGCCCTGCCGGCGAGCAGACGGCTCGCGAGATCAGTGCAGAGGACGCCGCGGTGCTCATGGCCTACGGCAAGAAGGTGATCATCGTCCCGGGCTACGGGATGGCGGTCGCGCAGGCCCAGGGCCCGGTCCGCGAGCTGATGGACCTTCTGATCGCCAAGGGCGTGGAGGTCGAATTCGCCATCCATCCGGTGGCGGGGCGCATGCCCGGGCACATGAACGTTCTCCTCGCGGAGGCGAACGTGCCGTACGACCGGCTCAAGGAGATGGACGAGATCAACGACGAGTTCGCGGACGCGGATGTCGCGCTGGTCATTGGTGCCAACGACGTGACGAACCCGTCCGCGCGCACTGATGAGGGCTCGCCCATCTACGGCATGCCAATCCTGAACGTGGACAAGGCGCAGAACGTGGTGGTCCTGAAGCGGTCCATGGCGTCGGGCTTCGCGGGCATTGCGAACCCGCTCTACTCCGAGCCCCAGACAGCCATGCTCTTCGGTGACGCGAAGGCGTCCGTCCAGGCGCTCGTGGCCGGCGTCAAGGAGGCCTGAGGCCGTCCCGGCCGTACCGGTTTCTCCGAGGTGCGCGTCCGCGGAGCGGTCGTGACGAATCCGGCGGTCCGGGGATGGGACGTGATCCAGGCAGGCCGGCCGGCGGCCGCGGTACGCTGAGCGTCGTGAGCGAGCGCTGGGTGATTCTCGACGTGGGAGAGACCCTCATCGACGAGACGAGGATCTGGTCGGTCTGGGCCGACGAGCTGGGGGTGTCGCGGCTGACCTTCATGGCTGCCCTCGGCGCGGCGATCGCGCGCGGCGACGATCACCGCGAGGTGTTCCGCATCCTGGGTTTTCCCGACTGGCGCTCGCGCTACGAAGCGGTCACCGCTGCCTACGGCGGCTTCCGGGAGGACGACCTCTACCCGGATGCCCTCCCCGCGGCCCGGGCCCTGGCAGATGAGGGCTACCGGGTCGCGATCCTCGCCAACCAGCCGGTGAGTCGCAGCGCCGAGCTGCGCGCCCTTGGCTTCGACCCCGATGTCATGGCCATGTCCGACGAGATGGGCGTTGCGAAGCCGGACCCCGCCTTCTTCACGCGAGCCCTGGCGCTGCTGGGCGAGCCTGATCCCGGCCAGGTCGCCTACGTGGGTGACCGCGTCGACAACGACGTCATCCCCGCCGCAGCCGCCGGTATGCGCGCGGTGTGGATCCGTCGCGGTCCGTGGGGCCTGATCGGGGACCTTCCAACCAGAGCTCGCGCGGCGCTCGTCGTCGATACGCTGTCGGAGGGCGTCGAGCGCATCGGCGAGGCCTGGATCGCCTGACGGACCGATGTCGCGGCGTCATCCGTCGCGCCGCAGGATGGCGTCCACCTCCCGTTCGCTGATGCCGTAGCGGCGCAGCGCGTGCCGCACCAGCTCGTTGCCCAGCTGCCGCTCTGCCAGCACCACCCGCTCGACGCCCATCCGGCGCAACGCCAGCTCGTCCGCCTCGGAGTGGGCGCGCGCCACAATCTCGATGCGCGCGTTCCGGAAGCGAGCGTAGGTCACCGCCTGCCGGGTGGCGAGGGCGTCGGGGAGGGCGATGACCAGGATGCGCGCCCGCGCGACCCCGGCCTCGTCCAGCACGGCCGGCGACCCGGCCTCGCCGTAGATCACGGGCACCCCGCGGGCGGCAGCGGCCCGCACCAGGGGATAGTCCGCGTCGACCGCGATGAACGGAAAGCCGCGCGCCTCCAGGATGCGCGTCACGGTCTTGCCGACGCGGCCGTAGCCGAGGACCAGCGCATGGCGGTGCAGCTCCGCGCCGACATCGGTCGTGGCGTTGCGGTCGCGTCTCGGCTGGCGGCGGCGATCCAGCCGGTCGCCGATTCGCGCGCTGACCGCGGCCATCGGCCCGGCGAGCAGGATGCTGATCACGACCGCGCCCATCGCCTGCGAGAAGGTGCCGCCCCCCAGGGCGCCCTGCTGGAGGCCGAGCGTGGCGATCACGAAGCTGAACTCGCCGCTCTGGGCCAGGAGCCCGCCGGCCCGGAACGCAGGCCCCGGGCGCTGGCCGCCCAGCATGGTGATCCCGGCGATGGGCAGCGCCTTCCCGATCGTGATGAGCAGCAGCAGGGCTGCGACCGCCAGCCAGCCCTCCGCGATCGCCGATGGCTGGAGCAGGAGTCCCACGGATACGAAGAAGAACGTGGCAAACAGCTCGCGGAGGGGGACGACCTCGCCGAGGACCGATGCGGCGAGGTCGGACTCCGCGAGAGCGAGGCCCGCCACGAAGGCGCCCAGGGCGACGGATACGCCGAGCAGGCCGGCCAGGAACGAGGTGCCGATGGCGACCACTGCCACCGCCACGATGAACAGCTCCCGCGATCCGAGCCGGGCGATCCAGGCGAGCACCCGGGGGAGGACCCGTGAGCCGATGGCAAGCGTGGCCGCCACGAACGCGAGCGCCAGGGCGACCGAGCGACCCATCCGCAGCAGCATGTCGGACTCGCCGCCCGCCAGGGCGGCGAGGACCACCACGAGGACCACGGTGATGAGGTCCTGCGCCACCGTCCAGCCCATGGCGATGCGGCCATGCAGCGTGGCCTGCAGCGATTCCTCGCCGGCGATCTTGACCAGGACCACGCTTGACGAGATGGAGGCGACGCCCCCGATGAACGCCGCGGTGATGGGCTCCGCTCCAAGGAGCAGTGCGGCACCAAGCCCCAGGCCCAGGGTGACGGCGACCTGCACCGGCGTCCCGAAGAGGGCAAGCCGGCCCACGGAGGCCAGCTCGCCGAGACGGAATCGGAGGCCGATGCTGAACATGAGCAGCGCAACCCCGATGTCCGCGAGGGCCAGGACCTCCGTGCGGTCGGCGACGAAGCCCGGGGTGAAGGGCCCCACCAGGAGCCCGGCCGCCACGTAGCCGATCATGGGAGCCAGGCCCAGCCGGTTGGCGACGGCTCCCAGCACCAGCGCCACGCTCAGCGAGGCGAGCAGGGTGAGCGCCAGGCCGCCGGGAGCCTCCATTGACCGATGATAGCGGCGACGCGTCGGGTATCCTTGCCCCCGGTCGGGCCAGGTCCCGATCCAGGCGGGGCGCGCGCCTCTACCGCAGCGCCAAGGTGGAGACTGCGCGCATCGCGTGGTCTCCTGTCGCTATGTGGGAGCAGCGGTAATGGGAAGCGGAACCGTCGGTGCGGTGGAGGTCTTTGTCCTCCTGCTTGCCGCGGCCAGCCTGGTGGCCGTGCTCATGCGTCGCATCGCCGTCATCCCGTACAGCGTCGCGCTCGTGGTGCTGGGCGTCGCGGTCTCCGCCTCGCGGCTGGGCCTCGACGTGCACATCGACCCGGAGCTGCTCCTTGCAGTGCTGCTTCCCGCACTCGTCTTCGAGGGCGCCTACCGCACCGATATCGGGATCCTGTGGCCCAAGCTGCCAGCGGTGATCCTGCTCGCCGTGCCGGGCGTGCTCATCACGGCGCTGCTCATCGCCGCGGTGCTCAACCTGGCGGTTGGCCTCGACTTCGGGCTGAGCTTCCTGGTCGGCACCATGCTTGCCGCGACGGACCCTGCGGCGATCCTGGCCGTCGTGGGCCCGCTCGGCACCCCTCGCCCGCTCACCACCCTGGTCGAGGCGGAGAGCCTCTTCAACGACGGCACCGGCGTCGTCATCTTCGCCATTGCGCTCCAGGCCATCGGCAAGGAAGGGATCTCGCCGGGCGGGATCGTGGGCGGGCTCGTGGTCGGCACCCTGGCCTCGACGGCTATCGGCGCGGTGATGGGCCTGCTCATCTCGCGCTTCCTGGCCCGCATCCACGACCACCTCATCGAGCTCACCATGTCGCTCGTCGCCGCGTACGGGTCGTACCTGATCGCCGCGCAGCTGCATGAGTCGGGGCTCATCGCGAGCGTGGTCTGCGGGCTCGTGCTGGGCAGCTACGGGCGGCGGGTGGGGATCAGCCAGCGCGCGCAGGACGCCATCGACATCGTGTGGGAGTTCATCGGCTTCCTGGCCACGACGCTCGTCTTCCTGCTCATTGGCCTTTCGATCGGCATCCCGCAGCTCCTGGCGGCTGCCGGGGCCGCGACGGCGACCCTGGTGACCCTCATCGTCTCGCGGGCGCTGATCATCTACGGCCTGCTGGGCGGCACCTACCGGCTGGCGCACGCGTTCGGGTGGGCGCGTCGCCTTCCGCGTGGGTGGCTGCACCTCATCGCGTGGTCGGGCCTGCGCGGTGCCGTGTCCGTCGCGCTGGCGCTCTCGCTGCCCTCGGACCTGCCGCAGCGGAACCTGCTGCAGGGGATCGTCTTCGGCTGCGTGCTCCTGACGCTCATGATCCAGGGAACCACGGCAGGACCGCTCGCGCGCCGCCTGCGGCTCGAGCCGGAGGAAGAGCCGGCATGACCGTGGTCCTGGCGCTGTTCATCTTCACCGCGACCTTCCTCCTCATCGCGACCGAGCGGGTCCATAAGACCATCGCTGCCCTCGGCGGCGGGGTGGCGATGGTCATGCTGGGCGTCGTCAGCCAGGAGCGCGCGTTCGAGGAGATCGACTTCAACGTCATCTTCCTGCTGGCGGGGATGATGATCCTGGCCGCCATCCTCCGGAAGACGGGCATCTTCGGATGGATCGCGATCCGCGCCGCCCGCATCGCCCGCGGCGAGCCCTACCGCCTCCTCGTCATCCTGTCGGTGATCACCGCGGTCGCCTCCGCCCTGCTCGACAACGTGACGACCGTGGTCCTCATTGGTCCGGTCACGTTCTTCCTCGCCCGGCGCCTGGGGATGAGCCCGCTCCCGTTCATCGTCAGCGAGATCCTCGCGTCGAACATCGGCGGGATGGCGACCCTGATCGGTGATCCGCCCAACATCCTCATCGCGTCGGCGGCGGGGATCGACTTCACGACATTCGCCCTGAACATGGCACCCCTCGCGGTCATCATCCTGGCCGGATTCCTCGTCGCCGCGCGCTGGATGTTCCGTGGGCAGCTGACTGCGGATCCGGAGCTGCGGGACAGCCTGCTCGCGCTCGACGAGCGCGCCATGATCAGCGACCCGTCGCTCCTCCTCCGTTCGCTCATCGTGGTGGGCCTGACCATGCTTGGCTTCCTCCTCCACGGCGCGCTCCACCTGGAGCCGGCAACGATCGCCCTGGCCGGCGCCATCGTGCTCATGGTCGTGGCGCACGAGGAGCCGCAGGAGGTGCTGCGCGAGATCGAGTGGCCCACCCTCTTCTTCTTCATTGGCCTGTTCATGCTCGTCTCGGGCGTGATCGAGATCGGGGCCATCGACGTGGTGAGCCGCGAGCTCGCATCGCTGACCGGCGGCTCGCTGGGCGTCGCGTCGATGTTCGTCCTGTGGCTCTCCGCGGTGGTCTCGGGGATCGTGGACAACATCCCGTACACCGCCACCATGCTGCCGGTGATCCACGACCTCTCCGCCCCTCACGGGACGAAGACCCTGTGGTGGTCGCTCGCCGCCGGCGCGGACCTGGGCGGCAATGCCACGATCATCGGCGCGTCCGCCAACGTCATCCTCGCGAGCATGGCCGACCGCGAGGGGCACCCGATCTCGTTCCTGGCCTTCGCCCGTTATGCGATCCCGGTGACCTTCGTCAGCATCGTCGTCTCGAGCGGATACCTCTGGCTGCGCTACCTCCTCTAGCCTGATGGAGCACATTTCCGAGATCCTCGCCCAGTTGTTCGTAATGCTGCTCGCAGCGAAGGTCGGCGACGAGCTCTTCAAGCGCCTGCGCCAGCCACCCATCGTGGGCGAGATCCTGGGCGGGGTGCTCGTCGGTCCGGCGGTCCTCGGCTGGTACGCGATCAACCCCGAGACCACGCTCTTTGCGGAGATCGGCGTGGTGCTGCTCCTCTTCCAGGTCGGCGTCGAGACCCGGCTCGCGGACCTGCTGCGGGTGGGCAGCACCGCGGCGAGCGTTGGGGCTTTCGGGGTGGCGGTGCCCTTCGCAGCCGGTTTCGGGATCGGCGTGCTGATGGACCTCGACCTGGCGGGCAGCATCTTCCTGGGAGCCGCTCTGACGGCCACCTCAGTGGGCATCACCTCACGCGCGCTCGGCGCTCTCGGCGCCCTCGGGAGCCGGGCCGGCCGCGTGATCCTGGGCGCCGCGATCATCGACGACGTGCTGGCCATGCTCATCCTGGCGGTCGCCGTGGGGCTTGCGGCGGGCGGGGTGAGCACCGGACGGATCGCCCTGCTGATCGCCATGGCGGTCGCTTTCATCGGGGTGACCGTCCTGGCCGGGACCGGGATCCTTCGGCGGCATCGGTCCCTGCTCACGGTGCCGCATTTCGCGGAGACGCCGTTCCTGCCCGGCATGATCCTGATGCTGGGCCTGGCCGCCCTCGCCGCGTGGATTGGGCTGGCGGCGATCATCGGGGCATTCCTGGCCGGCATGGTGGTGGGAGAGTCAGCGGAGCGTGATGCCCTCGAAGAGGAGGTCGCACCGGTGGCGGCGTTCTTCACACCCTTCTTCTTCGGCAGCATCGGTGCCCAGATCGATCTCGCGGGCCTGGCATCGGCTCCCACCCTGGGCCTGCTCGTCGGGGTGTCCGCGGTTGCCGTGGTGGCCAAGTTCGGCGGCGCATTCCTCGGAGGCTGGTCCCTGCCGCGCGGTGAGGCGGTGCTCGTCGGCTGGGGGATGGTGCCGCGCGGTGAGGTGGGAATCGTGGTCGCCGGCCTGGGGTTTACCGCCGGCGCGATCTCCGGATCCCTCTACTCGGTGGTGGTGGGGATGGCAGTGGCCACCACGCTGCTCGTTCCGCCGTTGCTTCCGCGCCTCGTTCGCCATGCCGCGCCGGCTGTCGAGGCCACGCACCGATCCTAAGCACTCCGCCACTCGGACGGAGCACTGTCACCCAACCTGCGTGCTGCACAGCTACAACGCTGACAAGGCAACGACGAGGCCCCTCCGCGGGGAGGGGTCTCGTTCGAAGATGAGGGCCGGCGTGGCGCCGGCATCGGTCTTGTCAGGCGGCAGACTCGGCGGCTGCCTCGGTGGTCGCCTCGCCGATGGGGGCGACCATCGCCAGGATCCAGTAGAGGACGAAGGCCACGGCCAGGCCCACGACCCAGCTGTAGTCGTACAGCGGCTTGAGGAACGGGATCAGCCCGTCAACCGGGAAGGGTCCGGTCTTCGACCCATCCGCATTGACGTTCGAGTATGCGCCGCCCACCGCCATCACGATGCCGACCAGCAGGGCCACCACCGCCCGCCAGTTCCAGCCGGACATGTAGCGGTAGATGCCGGACGCGCGATACAGGTCGGCCAGCCGCAGCTCGGTGCGCCGGATCAGCCAGTAATCGGCGATCAGGACGCCGGCGATGGCACCCGTTGCGCCGCCGTAGAAGCCGAGCCAGGTGAAGATGTAGATCTCGGCGTTGCTGTACAGGTACCACGGCTGGATCAGGATGCCGACGATGGCGGTGATGATCCCGCCGGTCCGGAAGCTGATCAGCTTGGGGAAGACGTTGCTGAAGTCATACGACGGGCTCACCAGGTTGGCGGCCACGTTGGTCGTCAGGGTGGCGAGGGCCACCGCGAAGAGAGCCACGACGATGACGATCACGTTATCGAAGCGGCCCACGAGCTGCACCGGATCCCAGATCGCCTCGCCGTAGACGATTGCGGAGGCCGAAGCGGTCAGGACCGCGAAGATCGCGAAGAGGGTCATGGTGGTGGGCAGGCCCAGCGCCTGGCCAATGGTCTGGTCGCGCTGCGAGCGTCCGAACCGGGTGAAGTCCGGCATGTTGAGCGAGAGGGTCGACCAGAACGCGATCATGCCCATCAGGGATGGGAAGAAGATCTTCCAGAAGTCACCGGTCCAGCCGCCGAACTTGTTGGGTGCCGCAAGGATGTCGCCCAGGCCATGAGCCTGGAAGATCATCCAGATCGTCAGGCCCAGCGAGATCACGATGAGGAACGGGGCGGACCAGCTCTCGAAGATCCGCAGGGTGTTCATGCCCCGCAGGATGATGTACAGGTTCAGGACCCAGAAGATGGCGAAGCTGAGCCACAGGGTCCACGGCTGCGCAATGCCGAAGCCCAGCTTGAAGGTGGAGGCGGTCACCCACCAGGAGTCCTGGCCCAGGATGGCGCCGACCAGCACGAAGATCGCGCCGCCGCCGATCCAGGTCTGGATCCCGAACCAGCCGCAGGCCACTCCTGCGCGCAGCAGCGCAGGCAGGTTCGCGCCCACGGTCCCGAACGATGCCCTGGCGAAGACCGGGAAGGGGATGCCGTACTTCGTCCCGGCGTGGCTGTTCAGCAGCATCGGCACCAGGACGATCAGGTTGCCCAGCATCACGGTGACGACCGCCTGGACCCAGTCCATCCCGATGAGGATCAGACCGGCGGCGAGCGACCAGCTGGGAATGTTGACGCTCATCCCCACCCAGAGTGCCAGGTAGGCGTACGTGTTCCAGACGCGCCGCTCCAGGCGTACCGGGGCGAGGTCCTCGTTGTAGAGCGCGCTGTGCTCGACGGCTGCCTGGGTCTCAGGCGTCAGCTCGTGCCGACCGTCGGGATAGATGGTCTCCTCGTAGGTCGCGGCTGTCATGGGCGTCCTCCGGTGCGTCCTTCATTGACCGATGGCGATCAACCCCCACGCAAGGTCGCGTGCATCCCTTGAGCCCTCCGGCACCTCCTCCGTCGACATAGGTCAGACCACGGCCGCGTCCGTCACCTCAAGCGCCCGGTCGATGATCGCGAAGCCCTCCCGCAGCTGCTCCTCGGTGATGCACAGCGGGGGATTGGTGAAGAAGCCGTTCCAGTGGGTCATCGTGTAGAGGCCATCGGCCCGGAGGCGGGCGTCGAAGGCGCTCATCTCGGGTGCCGTGGTGTTGAAGGCGGAGAGCGGCTCGCGCGTCTGGCGATTCCGGATCAGCTCCACGATCCCGAAGAGGCCGATGTTTCGGACGTTGCCGACGCTCGGATGCTTCGTCTTGAGCTCGTGCTGCAGCTCGCGCAGGACCGGGTCCAGGCGGGCGGCGTTGCCCACCAGGTCGTCGTCGCGCAGGACCTCGACCGCGGCGATGGCGGCGGCGCAGCTCATCGGGTGAGCGGAGTAGGTCAGTCCGCCGAAGTAGACGCGCTCGTCGAAGGCGTGGGCAATCTCCGGGCTCATGGCCACCGCGCCCAGCGGCAGGTAGGAGCTGGTCAGCCCCTTGGCCATGGTCAGCAGGTCGGGAACCACGTCCCAGTGGTCCACCGCGAACCAGCGCCCGGTGCGCCCGAATCCGGCCATCACCTCGTCGGCGATCATCACGATGCCGTGCCGGGTGCACAGCTCGCGAATGGCCTGGAGGTACCCATCGGGCGGGATCAGGATTCCGTTGGTGCCGGTCACCGTCTCGAGAATGAAGGCGGCGATGGTCTGCGGACCCTCGTACCCGATCACCTCCTCCAGGTAGGCGAGGTGCTGGTCCAGGGGCTCCGGCTCGCCGTGCCCCCAGCGCCACGGGTCGAGCACCCGGATCACGCCGGGGACGCCGCCGGACTCGTTCGCCCAGCGGCGTGGGTCGCCGGTGACGCTGATGGCCCCCGCGGTCGCGCCGTGGTAGGACCGATGCCGCGCGATCACCTTCTGGCGCCCGGTGTAGAGGCGGGCCATCCGCAGCGCGTTCTCGTTGGCCTCGGCGCCGCCCAGGGTGAAGAAGAAGGTGTTCAGCTCACCCGGGGTCAGCTCGGAAAGGAGCTTCCCCAGACGGCCGCGGACCTCCGTCGCGAACTGCGGAGCGGCGAACGCCAGCTGGTGGGCCTGCGCGGTGATGGCATCGGCCACGCGGGTATCGCCATGGCCGATGTTCACGCTCATGAGCTGGCTGTTGAAGTCGATGTACCGCTTGCCGTCGGGGTCCCAGAAGTAGATCCCCTCCGCGCGATCGATGACGATGGGGTTGACCTTCGCCTGGGCGGACCAGGAGAAGAAGGTGTACTCGCGGTTCAGCCGCAGGATCTCGTCGGTGCTGAGCCGATCACGCGTGATGGCCATGTGAGCCTCCTCGGCGTGGGACGTCGGTGAAGATCCCGATTACACCACACGCAACCAGCCCCTCATGAGCCGATGGTGCGCAGGACCGCGTTCATGCTGGGTCTTCCTCATTCGCTCACGCACGCTCCCGGGTCGACGCCCGCGGTCCGGGTCGACCCCTCCCTGATCTCCGTCGCAATCGACGAGACGGCCAGCGCGTACCCCACCCCGGGGTCCACGCGGGAGGCACCGAAGATGACTCCTCCCACGACACCCGGCGCGGTCAGCAGCGGCCCGCCCGAATCGCCGCGCCGGACGTCGGCTCGCAGCTCGAGGATGCTGCGGGTCACGGAGCCGCCGCCGTAGATGTCGGGGCCGGCAGCGTCGAACTCGGCGGTGACCACCGCCGGGATCACGGTGAGGTCACCGCCACCGGGGTGGCCAAGCGCGCCCGCCGCGGTGCCTCGCTGGGGCGTCGTGTCGGAGAGGCGCAGCGCCGGCGCAGAAGCGGTGGGCACCCGCAGAAGGGCAATGTCCTGCTTCGGGTCGTAGAGGATGAGAAGCGCCTCGTATGTCCTGCCCCCGAGGGCCACGGACATCGTGTCGCCGCCGGCGACGACGTGTGCGTTGGTCACGACGACATCGCTCGTCACGAAGAAGCCGGTCCCCAGCTGCTCATGACCGCAACCGATCACGAGAACCTGCACGGTGCTCGCCTCTGCCGACGCCGTCAGCCCGCGAGCGGTCGCGCCATCGGGCAGGTCCAGGGCCGGTGCCGGCGGGGGCTCGATGCCGGCGAAGAGCTGCGGGAACTCCGTGGGCGCCAGCAGGCTCACGATCTGGGTCGCCACTCCCCCGGGCGCGGGGAGCACGCGGTTGACGGCGCCCAGGATAACCGAGTCCGAGGCGCTGCGCTCCAGCCCGGGCATGGCTCCCGCCAGGATCAGACCGCCCACCAGCCAGAGCGCCAGGACACCCTGTCCGAACCCGATCAGCGCACCCCCGGCCAGGTCGATGGTCGCGAGGAGTCGTTCGCGCATGGCGGCCCGGGCCCGACTCCCCAGGGCGGAGCCGGCGGCCTCGCCGAGGAGGGTCAATGCCACCAGGCCGGACGCAGCCACCACGGCGCGCAGCGGCTGGCCGATGGCGGCGAGCGTCGGGTGCAGCGCATTCGTGGCCACCAGCGCAACGCCGAACCCCGCGGCGGCCCCGACCAGTCCCAGCAGCTGCGGGAAGAAGCCCGCCCACGCCCCCAGCGCGACCGCCGCCGCCAGAATCGCGATGGCGGCGAGGTCCAGGAGGTTCATGCGGCGGGTCGACGGTCAGTCGTGCTGCAGCCGCAGGGGGGCCAGGGTCCCGAGCGACTCGGCCACGACGACCGCGTCGTCGCCCGGCTCGAGGCGGAAATCAGCCGGAGGGTTCACATGGGCCGATCCGTCGCGGCTGATCCCCAGCAGCGTCGCGCGGTGCTCCGCGCGCAGGCGCGCGGACAGCTCGTCGACGTTCAGGCCGCAGTAGTCGTCCGGGAGCGCCACGCGGTAGAGCTCGGAGCCCTCGCCGCCGGAGACGATGTCGGTCACCAGCTCGGAAAGGCCCGGGTACAGCGCGGACCTTGCGAGCAGCCTCGACGCCAGGCGCGACGTGACGAGCACCTCGTCGGCGTGCGCCCGTCGCAGGTGCTCCACGTGCGCCGGGTTGTTGACCTCCACCACGGTCCGCACCTGTGGGGCGATCGATTCGATCGCCATGGTCGTCAGGATCGAGCGCATGTCCGCCTCGTTGGACGGATCCGCAGGAACCACGAGCGCCGCGGAGGCCTCCTCGATGCCCGCCCGCTGCAGATCATGCTCCGTGGTCGTGTCGCCGCGCACGAAATAGACACCCTCCCCGGCCGGGTTGCGCTCCGCCTCGTGGAGGACGACCACCTTGGAGCGGTACTCGTCGGTCTTGAGCTCTTTGACCATCTCCCGCGCGGTCGTGTTCCAGCCGCAGATGACGATGTGGTCGCGAAAACCCGCGGCTCCCATCCCCTGGCCCTCCTTGAGAAGAAAGTCGATGACGAACCCGACGAATGCGCCGGTGATGGCGCCCACGATCGCGACGCCGAACAGGACGAGCAGCCAGCTCACGACCCATCCGCCCGGCGAGGTCACGTAGTTGCTGTCTCCCTGGCCCAGGACGGTCGTCAGTGCCCAGTAGAAGGACTGCCCGAAGCCACCCAGGGTGAAGGGCTTTTCGAGGAACGTGATGGCAACCGCCGCCAGCACCACGAAGCCGACGAGCCCGCCGGCCAACGCGAAGAAGAAGTGGCGGTCCACCGACCCGCCAACGCGCCGGGCGTGGAACACGATCCTCCGTAGCATCGGCGGAACGCGGAAGAAGGAGCGGAGCCCGGCCGGCATGCCCGGATTGTGCCATGCCGCATCCGGCGCCGATAGGCGCGCCTAGGGTTCGGTCTCCACCCTGCCCATCCGCCACAGGAAGACGGCGCCCAGCGTTCCGAAGATCACGATGACCAGGAAGACCGCCGCAATGGGCGGGTCGCCGGGCACGCCCGAGGTCGGCGGACCCTGCGGGGCATGCGCCGATGCCGGCCGCAACCCGTCGAGCGCCGCCGTGTACGCGACGCTTGGCGAGCACCCGCGGTCGAGAAGGTTGCCGTTCTTGTCCAGGGTCGGGAAGACCAGGTACCTCGTCCCCACCGCCCAGGTCCGTCCGCCGGCCGCCGCTCCCGCCGTATCCACGCCAAGCCCGTACACCGTGATGGGATTCGCGAGGTTCGTTCCCTTCCAGATCTCCGCGACGTCGAAGGTTGCGGTCTGCCCGTCATCGGCCACTCCCGTGACCGTTCCCACGAACGCGACGCCGGCCCGGGCGAGGGCGTCGTCCGGCGTCGGTATCAACGGGCAGCCCGCCACAGCAGGAGCCGGGACGGCGGCAAGCACCGCGAGCAGGGTGAGGACGGGGAGAAGGCGCCGTGCCCGGGAGGAGCTCATCGGCGGCAGTCTAGCCAGCCGGGGCGAACCCGGCAGGGCGGCTGCCGGTCCCCATCAGGGCTGGCGCCCGCCGCCGTCCGGAGTACGCAGCCACTCGAGCGCGTCGCCGGCCGAGCGGAGGATGGAGATGTGCCCGTCCCCGGGCCCAACCCGCAGCTCGGCGCCTGCGATCCGGCTCGCGAGCCACTGCGCGTGGGCGAGCGGCGCGATCCTGTCGGCAGCGCCGTGGAGGAGCAGCACCGGCACCCGCACCGGTTCGAGATCAAAGCCCCACGGCGCCACGTACGCGAGGTCGTCGTCGACGAGGCCCTGCGACCCACCTGCCAGCGCGGGCCGAACGACCGTCCCGAACCAGCCCCACTCCCCCTCCAGCGCGGCCACGTCGGCGGCCGTGAAGCCCGGCTCGCCCTGGGGAGCGGCGGCCTCGTACCGCTCCTTTGCCGCCAGCCCCGCCGTGGCTGCCCGCAACGCGGCTGCGCCGCTGTCGGCCATCCCGGCGAACCAGTCGAGGCCCTCCGCATCGATCGGGGCGAGGCCGGAGACGCTCACCACCGCGGTGACCCGCTCGGGAAGGAGCGCCGCGCAGGCGAGGGCGTGGGGACCCCCGCCCGAGTGGCCCATCACCGCGAAATGATCGATGCCCAGGGCATCGGCCACCGCGCCCGCCCAGGCTGCGGCGCCGGCCACCGTCCTGCCCGGGGCCCGGCTCGACCCGCCATACCCGGGACGATCGAACCCGAGCCACCGGATGCCGAGCCTCTTCGCCAGCGGATCGAGCGGCTCGGGTGGCAGGCCGATGTTCGGGGTGCCGTGGTGCCAGATCAGAGCCAGACCGTCTCCATCCGGCACGGGGCCCGAGTCGTAGGCGTGCAACACGCCACCGCCGGGCAGCGCAATGTCCAGCTCTCGCATGGGTCGACCTCGTCGTGGACCGATGTAGAGTATCGGCCTCTCATGCGGCTCCTTGCGAGCCCGAACGCACCGAGATGGAGGCCGACCTGAGATGGCACGAATCGTCCGCGCGGCCCTGCTCCAGGCGGAGTGGACCGGCGACAAGGACTCGATGATCGAGAAGCACGTCCGCTACGCGCGCGAGGCCGCAAAGCAGGGCGCCACGGTGATGTGCTTCCAGGAGCTCTTCTACGGTCCGTACTTCTGCCAGGTCCAGGATCCGCAGTACTACAGCTACACGGAGCACATCCCCGACGGTCCGACCACGAAGCGCATGCAGGAGCTCGCGAAGGAGACCGGGATGGTCCTCATCGTGCCGATGTACGAGGAGGATGAGCACGCGAGCGGGATCTACTACAACACCGCCGCGGTGATCGACGCGGACGGGAGCTACCTGGGGAAGTACCGCAAGACGCACATCCCGCAGGTGAAGGGTTTCTGGGAGAAGTTCTACTTCCGTCCCGGCAACCTGGGCTATCCGGTCTTCGACACCGCGGTCGGCAAGATCGGTGTCTACATCTGCTACGACCGCCACTTCCCGGAGGGCGCGCGCGCCCTGGGCCTCAACGGGGCGGAGATCGTCTTCATCCCGTCGGCCACGTCGCGCGGGCTCTCGGAATACCTGTGGCGGGTCGAGCAGGTCAGCCATGCCCTGGCGAACGGCTACTACGTGGGAACCATCAACCGGGTCGGCATCGAGCCGCTGGGGGACGACGACTTCTACGGACAGTCCTATTTCTGCGACCCGCGCGGCCAGTTCGTGGGCGATGTCGGCGACGCGCACGACGAGGAGCTCATGGTCCGCGACCTCGACCTCGACATGATCGAGGAGGTGCGCCAGACCTGGCAGTTCTTCCGCGATCGACGGCCGGACGCCTACGAGGACCTCGTCCGGCCCTGAGCGACGTCCGGCTCGCGCCGGAAGGACATGGCCCAGGTCGCCCGCCAGGTCGCGCCGTCATCGTCTGAGACGCCCTGGATCCAGCGCGCGCGATCCGGTGCCAGGAACCGCCAGCGGAACCGGACGAGCTGTGTCCCGGCTCGACCGGGGCGGGTCCCGTGGAACTCGCCCCGCCCGCCCCGCATGGCTCCGCTGACGATCACGCCAAAAGCGTGGGAGAGGTTGTCGATCCAGCCGATGCTCCACCGCTCCTCCCCCGGGTCGTAGACCCGGATCGAGCTGCCGATGAACGGGTACGGCGGCATGTCGGCGATCTCTGCGCGGTCCAGGTTGGCCGACCCGTCCAGGAGCGGCTCCAGCCGGTAGGGCCCCTGCAGCCGAAGCCAGCGTCCGGTCCGTTCGCTCCAGAACCGATGTCGCACCCACCACGAGCCGATCAGGTAGTCGAAGGCGGCAGCGCCGTCGGCATGTTGGGGGTCGTCGGACGTCACGAGCCGGCCCTCGCGGAACCGTAGGCCGCCATCCTCGCCTGTTCCGCCACGGCCAGGTCGTCGCCCAGGGTGGTCGGATTTTGCAGGAACGCCGTGAACAGGGACAGTCCAATGGTCGCCTGCGGCTCCGTGGCCGTGAACTCCCACAGCTCCACGACCCGGTCCGCGTCCTCCAGAAGCTGCAGTCCCCTGGCGTGGCGGGGCAGGTAGCCTGGGTCGACGCGCGTGTCCAGGATGACGCGCGGGACGGTCTGGTAGGCGGTCCGCAGCGAATCGGCGCTGACGAGCGCCCGGATGAGGGCCGCCGCCTGCTCGGGATGGGCCGAATCGGCGGGGATTGCGAGCCCGTACGCCAGCACGATGTCGGTCCGCGGCACCGCCGGATCGATGACCGGCGGCCGGAAGAAGTCGATGGGCAGGTCGTTGGTCAGGGCGGCATTCTCGAAGATCCACTCGCCCAGGTTGTCCATGGCAGTGCTGCCCGATTTGAGCTCAAGGATTGGATCCCCATAGGCCTGGAGGGCCGGATCGCCGTAGCAGCCGGCGTCGAACAGGTCCTTCCATTTCGCGAACACGGCCTTCACCCGCGGGTCGGTCCAGGCCACCCTGCCCGCGGCGAGTGCCTCGTGGAAATCGGCCCCGTTCATGGCCAGATCGACGGTGCTGAACCAGCGTGCGGCAGGCGGGGACCAGCTCTGACCACCGGCCTGCGCGATGGGCCGGTCGATGCCGGCGGACCGCAGCGCGCGGCAGTCGGCAAGCAGCTCGTCCCAGGTGGCGGGCGGCTCGATCGTTGCGCTGGCGAACACGTCCGTGCGGTAGAAGACCGGGTTCCACTGCGCGAGGGTCGGGATCCAGTAGCGGTGGCCATTCACCATGGCGAGATCCGCGATGGCCCTCGGGATCGCGTCGTCCAGCCCCAGCGACTGCCACAGATCGGTGAGGTCGGCGAACCTGCCCGACGCCGCGTCAGCGGTCATGGACCCGCCAATGAAGCCGGCGACCACGTCGGGCGCCGGCGAGGCGAAGTACGCCTCCTGCAGCGCCTGGTAGGGCACGGGCTTCGCGTAGAAGTTGCCGGTGGTGGTGGTCAGGTTGATCTCCGGGTGGTCGGCAGCCCAGGCCCTGGCAGTGCGGACCATCCAGGTCAGCTGCGCTCCACCTCCGCCGAAGGCGGCGAAGGTGAATCGAACAGATGAGGCGGACGGCGCCCCGGTAGGCCCGGCGCTGCCGGCTGGCCTGCTGCTGCAGGCGTTCAGGACCAGCCCGACAAGCGCGACGATCGCCATCGTGCGAACGCGCGTGGGGTGCTCGGCAGGACGCATCGGCCGTATCCTCCTGTCGCGGTGCGGAGTCAGTATCATCTAACACTACTATCATGCCGGATGAAATGATCAATCCTGACCAGGCCGTCCTCTTCCACGCATCGGTGGTGAGCGACCTGCTCGGAGCCCTGCTGGAAGAGCGACTGGCAGGGACGGGCCTCTCGCCGAGGGCGTTCGAGGTGGCGACCGTCCTCTCCACGCGCGGCCCGGCCCCGCCGGGGGAGATTGCTGCGGTCACCGGCGTTCCGAGCCCGTCCATGTCGCGCATCGTGGGCGGCATGCAACGCGATGGGCTCGTCAGCGTCCGC
The DNA here is from genome assembly GCA_963805305.1 of uncultured Chloroflexia bacterium. Taxonomy (GTDB): domain Bacteria; phylum Chloroflexota; class Limnocylindria; order QHBO01; family QHBO01; genus CAVXEH01. The sequence continues at coordinate 299,655 of CAWDTM010000003.1, read as the reverse complement.
GCCCATCCCACGGACCGGCGGTCTCGGGTCGTGGAGCTCAGCGAGGACGGGCGCCGGGCGTTCGGCGCGGCGCAGACCGCGTTCCTTGCCCTGCTCGCGGATCTGCAGGCCACGCTGGGGGAGAGCGCCTCGCTCGTGGCATGGGGCGTGCGGCGGCTCGAGTGGGCCCTCCGGGCGACCGGGGGTGCGGAGCAGGTGGATCCACTCGCCGATGCCGGCGCCCACGCCGTGTTCTACGCCGGCGCCCGCCTCCACCCGGGACAGGAAGCCGAGCTGCTGGCCTATCTCGACTGGCTCCGCCACCGGGACCGCGACCGCCCGTCTCGCCGCCGCGGCGCCTGAGGAGCAAACCCGCCCCCATCGGCGTGGCCCGGGCGGCGGACTGCCCGACCGGCGGCATCGGCTGGGCCCGTCCGATGGAGGACTGGAGAGCAGCGGGCCACACGACGCGGTGATGTACCCTGCCACCCTCGAACCGAAGCGCTCGCACCGAGCAGGAGGACCGGGCCATGGACTTCGGCTTCACGCTCAAGCCGGAGCACGATCTCCAGCGGACCACTGATCTCGCCCGCCGTGCCGAGTCGAACGGCTTCCGGTACGGCTGGCTCTTCGACAGCCATGTCCTGTGGCGCGAGCCCTACGTCCTGCTCACGTTGATGGCCCAGGCGACGGAACGGATGCGCCTCGGGACCTGCGTGACGAACCCCGCCACGCGAGAGCCGTCCGTCACCGCGTCCACGCTCGCGGTCCTCGACGAGGTATCGGACGGGCGCATGGACCTGGGCATCGGCCGCGGCGACAGTGCGCGGCGCGTCCTGGGCAAGCCGCCGACCACGATCCGCGGCCTGGAGGAGGCGATCGGCGTCATCCGCGACCTCGTGGAGGGCCGCGCGGTGACGTACGAGGGCACGGAGATCGAGCTGCCGTGGGCCGGACACTGGACGCTCCCGGTCTGGGTCGCCGGCTACGGGCCTATGGCCCTGGCCATGACCGGTCGTGTCGCCAATGGCGTCATCCTGCAGCTCGCCGACCCGGACCTCGTCCGATGGTTCGTCTCCCAGGTTCGCGAGGCGGAGGCGGCAGCCGGTCGCGAGCGCGGGAGCGTGCGGGTCCAGGCCGCGGCGCCGGCGCACATAGGCCCGCGGGTCGAGGGCCGGGAGCGCACGCGCTGGTTTCCGGCCTTGGTCGGCAACCACGTCGCGGACCTCGTCAACCGCTACCCGCGGGAGCAGCTCCCGGACACGCTGACCGGATATGTCCGGGATCGGACGGGATACGACTATCGCCATCACGCAGAGGTGGGATCCGACAACGCTGCCTTCGTGGGTGACGGGGTGACGGATCGCTTCTGCGTGCTGGGTGAGGCGGAGGAGCACGTGGCGCGGCTTCGCGAGCTCGCGGACGCGGGCGTCGACCAGTTCAACATCTACCTGATGAACGGCGATGAGGAAGCCCAGCTCGACCGATACGGTCGTGAGGTGATCCCCATCATGCGGGGTGTCGCAGCCGCGGCAGGCTAGGTCGCGGGCTCGATCGTGCGCGCTCCGCCCGCCGCATTGGCCAGGGCGACGAACGCCAGGCAGAGGAGCGTCATCCCGATCAGGATGGCCAGGCTGTAGAGCGCCACTGTGCCGTACCCGCCGTTCGCCGGATCGAGGAACGGGTAGGGGTACTTCCCCACGAGGGGCCCCTTGACCATGGTGTACGCGACCCACGCGGCCGGGAACGAGAGCCAGAGCAGGCCCTGGCGGTACGTGAGCCGCAGCTGCGGCGGATCCAGCAGCCAGTCGACGACGGCCACGATGGGCATCACCGAATGCACCACGTCATTTACCCACGGAATGGCCGTGTCGACGTTCGTGTTGGCCAACAGGACCGAGAAGACGACGCCGGTCACCGTCATGGACACGACCGCGCCTCCGCGCACGAGCTCCATGCGTGCCGAGCGCGGCTGCCCCGCGCGCACGGCAAGGACCAGGAAGACCGCCGCGATGAGCAGGTTGCTCTCGATGGTGAAGTAGCTGAAGAAGTGGAGCGGATCCAGGACCCCGCGCGACGCGAGATCGGCGAACTGGGTCGCCACCGCGGCGACGCCGAGGAGCGCAAAGGCGAAGCGGTAGGCGGCAATGCCGGTGGCTCGGGTCATCTGGACGCGGACGCTATCAGCCGCGCGCGCCCTCGTAAAGGTGTTACGGACGACGGCGCGCCGTGGATGCGCGCGGCGGGTGCCGCAGCCGGCCCGCCGAGCCGCGAGGCAAACGGGGCCCGGGGGGACGGGTGGGCGGTACCATGGGCAGTCCGAGCCATCCCCAGATCGCAGACCCGCGCGCCTCACCCGAACGAGCGAAGAGGAGACCGATGCGCACGCTCATCAAGAACGGCACGATCATCAACGCTGATGCCACGACCCGGGCCGACGTCCTGATCGACGGAGAGCGGATTGCGCTCCTGGGCGAGGACCTGACCGTGGATGCGGATCGCACCATCGATGCTGCCGACAAGTGGGTCGTCCCCGGGGGGATCGACGTCCACACCCACATGGAGCTGCCGTTCGGCGGCACCTTTGCCAAGGACACGTTCGAGACCGGTACGCGCGCGGCCGCCTTCGGCGGTACCACCACGATCATCGACTTCGCCGTGCAGCCCAAGGGTGGCTCGCTCCGCCAGGGCCTGGACGCCTGGCACGAGAAGGCGGACGGCAACTGCAGCATCGACTACGCCTTCCACATGATCGTGAGCGACGTTCGCGACGACGTCCTCTCGGAGATGGACCAGCTCGTCGACGAGGGCGTCACCACCTTCAAGCTCTTCACCGCCTATCCGGGCGTATTCCTCTCCGACGACGGGTCGATCTTCCGCGCCATGCAGCAGACCGCCAAGAACGGCGGCATGATCCTGATGCATGCCGAGAACGGTATGGCCATCGACGTGGTCGCCAACCAGAACGCGCTCTCCGGGAAGACGGACCCGTACTGGCACGGCGTCAGCCGCTCGCCGGTGATGGAGAGCGAGGCCACCAACCGCGTGATCCGCCTGGCCGAGGTGGCCCGGTCACCGGTCTACATCGTCCACCTCTCGTCCCGGGACGCCCTCGACGAGGTCCGGCGCGCTCGCGACGAGGGGCTCCCGGCGTTCGCCGAAACCTGTCCGCAGTACCTGTTCCTGACCCTCGAGGACATGGGCAACGGATTCGAGGGCTCGAAGTTCGTGTGCTCGCCGCCGCTCCGGCCGGCCGACCACCTGGACCAGCTCTGGCAGGGGCTCGTGAAGGACGACCTTCAGATCGTGGCCACCGACCACTGCCCGTTCGACTTTCACGGCCAGAAGGAGCTGGGTCGCGGTGACTTCCGGAAGATCCCCAACGGCCTGCCGGGCGTCGAGAACCGGGTCGACCTGATCCACCACGGCGGCGTGGTGGGCGGCCGGTTCAGCCCGAACCGGTGGGTGGAGGTCTGCTCCACTGCTCCGGCGCGCATGTTCGGCATGCCCCAGAAGGGCGTGATCGCGCCGGGGGCAGATGCCGACATCCTCATCTACGATCCGAAGAAAACCTGGACCATCTCCGCGAAGACGCACCACATGAACGTGGACTACTCGTGCTACGAGGGCCTGGAGATCACCGGCAAGTCGGACGTGGTGCTGAGCCGGGGCAAGATCATCGTGGACGGCGAGGAGTGGCTCGGCAAGGCCGGGGACGGGCGTTTCATCCGGCGGCAGCGGAGTCCGTTCCTGCAGTAGGGGAACCCTCTATCCGGCCAACCCGCGCTCCGCTATGCTTCGGCGGCTGCCCGCCCCGGGCGGGTGCCGCGCTGAACTTGATGCGGAGGACGCCCTGAGCCCAATGAACCGAATTCGCACGGCCGGCCTCGCCGGCATCCTCGCCGTCACCATCGCCGCCTGCTCGAGCAACTCGGGCGCGAGCTCGACGCCCAGTCCGACCCCGGAGCCGACCGCGACGCCCGCGGCCAGCGAGACCGCCAGCGGCGGTATCCCGTTCCCGTCCATCGGCAACAGCGACACGGCGCTCGAGGCGCTGCTGCCCGACACGATCGGCGGCATCACGCTGCAGAAGTACTCCATGAAGGGCAACGAGTTCATGGGCTCGGCCCAGGCGGATCCGCAGACCCAGGCGTTCCTCAACGCGCTGGGGGTGTCGCCCGCCGACATCTCGGTTGCCTTCGGGTTCGGGGTGGACATCGCGAACCAGTCGGCGCTTGGCGTCTTCGCCTTCAAGGCCCCCGGTGCCGGGGCCGACCGGTTACTGACGGTCTTCAAGACGGCCGCGGCCCAGGGTGACACGCCCTACGACTGGCAGTCCGCGACCGTGAGCGGCAAGTCCGTCCAGCAGGCGAGCGAGCCGTCCGACCCCACGACGCAGATCTACCTCTATCCCACGAACGACGTGCTCTTCCTCGTGACCGGCAACGCCGGTCCCGCGGCGGACGCCCTCAGCGCCCTGCCCTGAGTGGGGCTCCTCCTTCCAGGACCGATGAGGGCCGCCCGCCGGGCGGCCCTTCGGCATGGCCGTAGAATCGGTGACCCGTGAGCGACACCGCCAACCGACCGGCCGCCGTCTTCCTCAACGAGGGGGCGGGCAGCGCGCGCAGCCCGCGGGTCCAGCGGGCCGTGGCGCTCGTGCGCCGATCACTCGACGCGGACCTGCACGTGATCGCCACCCGGGACGCGGTGGAGCTCGAGGCCTTCCTTCGCGAGCGCATCGACCCCTATGCGACGGCCGTGATCGCCGGCGGGGACGGGTCGCTGGGAATCGCGTTCAACGTTGCGTCCGGCCGCGACCTGTCCCTGGGCTACATCCCCGCCGGCTTCGGCAATGCGACCTCGCACCTGCTCCGCATCCCGCGCGAACCCGAGGGCCTGGCGTTGGTGCTCTCCGCCGGAGACGCACGGACGCTCGATCTCATCCGGGTCGATGGCCGCCTGGCCCTGTTTGCCGGGATGGGGTGGGACGCGGTGGTTGCCGGTCGCTACGCTGCTGCCGGTGCGCGGGGCCTCCGCGGCTGGGCCACGGCGATCGCGGGCTCCGCCGGCGAGCTGGCCCGCCGGTACCCGGTGCGGGTGACCGTGGACGGCACACAGGTCCACGAGGGACCCATGGAGCTGCTCGTGGTGGGAACCACGCCCTACTACGGTCGCGGCATGATCGTGAATCCCGGCGCGCGGCCGGACGCCGGCCGGCTCACCCTGCGTGTCTACCCCGGTCCCGCGCCGCGCCTGGCCGTTGAGGCCGCCCGCTGGCTGCTGCACAGCAACCCCGGCGCGCAGGGCATGCCGGGGACCGCCGCCACCGTCGAGACGCTCGACGAGCGCCTGTTGCCGCTCCAGGCGGACGGCGACCTCATCGGGTCGGCTCTGCGGTGGGATGTTTCGCTCGTCCCGCGGGCCGTGCGCATGATCGGCGCCTGGCGCTAGCCGGCAACCGTCGAAAGGGGTGCGTCCGCGCACCGGATCGGTCGATTCCCGTTCCGCGTGAGGAGGCTGATTCGCTAGAGTCAACCGCACGACGTGCCGGCAGGCGAGGCCGGCGCAGCCGCCCAAACGTCCATCGCGATCAGCCCCGTGCGACTGCCGCCCACGCGTACTCGCCTCCGGTGCGTACCAATCTGCCGGTTCTCCCGGCGAACACGCTACTGCACCGGAGGAGGGAGCAGTGCTCCATTACCGACGCAGGGGCCTGGGGCTCCTGGTAGCGCTCGGCCTAATCGTGGGTGCCCTGGCGCCTGCGGGCGTCTCGGCCAAGGTCCCGCTGCCGAACTACCGACCCACCGCGGCACCCGCATGGGTGACCAACCCGACGCCGGACTTCAGCCGTCTGGACACATCGGGTGCGTCCGCCGCGGCAAGCGCGGCGACCAATGCCAAGGACGGCTCGCCGGACTACCAGACGGGCGATACCGTTGTGGGCGTCGGCCTGAACGACTATCTCGGCAGCTACTTCCTGGCCACCTACACGGTGCGCGCCATCGGCGAGCACATTGAGGTCTGGGTCCAGAACAACGCTGACTTCTGCAAGGCGGGTGCCCCGGCGCCGTGCTCCGGGGCGGAGGATCCGCGTAACCCGGTTGTCGTCACCGATGCGGAGATCGCGTACCTCGTCGACCAGTTCGACAACAACATCTATCCCAAGGAATCGGAGTTCTGGCGCGAACCCGCCACCCGTGACGGGACCAACGCCCTGCTGCCCTACGATTTCGTCTCGCACGATGGCAAGGACCGGGTCATCGCCCTGGTGGGCAATGTTCGCGACGATGCGTTCTACGACCCGACCTTCCCCGTCTATATCGCCGGCTTTTTCAGCCCGACGATCAACGCCTACATGGATCGCAACGTCATCACCATCGATGCGTATGACTGGGCGAACCGTGTTGGCCCGAACACCTCGCCCTGGCGCGATAGCAACCCGGCGAACGACCGCGCGTATCTGTACGAGGGCACCTTCGCCCACGAATACCAGCACCTCCTCCACAACGACCAGAATCCTGGCGAGGAGAACTGGGTCAACGAGGGCCTGTCCGACTGGACGGAGTGGCTGGTCGGCTACGGCATTCCCAACGGGCACTGGGACACGGCACAGCAATACGCCGAGAACTCCCTGACCAGCTGGGGTGACCAGGGCCAGGGCACGGAGATCCTCGCGGACTACGGCGAAGCCTTCATGTTCATGCACTACCTCTACCAGCAATATGGCGAAGCTGCCATGCAGGCGCTCTTCAGGGACGACCTGTTCGGCATTGCGGGCTTCAACGACGCGCTGGCGACCATTGGCGTGAACGACACCTTCGCCAACATGTACCACGACTTCGCGATCGCCCGGCTCGTGCTCGCCAACAAGGGCGACTACAAGCTGCGCGACATTCCGTCGCCGGTCGTCCTCAACGCTGAGGCATACAACACGCCGGGCGCACCGCCGTGGGGCAGCGACTACATCTCCATCCCAAACCCGAAGAAGGTGAAGTCCATTGACTTCAACGGCGTGGACTTCCTGAGCCATGACACGGCGTGGACGTCTGTCGCCGATCCGCTGAACGCGGCGAATCCGGTACTGTGGTCTGGGAGCGGCGACGAGGTTTCCCGCTTCGCGATCTTCGAAACGACGCCGAGTGCGACGAGCACGCTGAGCTTCAACACCCTGTTCGACATCGAAGATGGGTGGGACTACGGGTTCGTGATGGTCTCGGCCGATGGTGGCGCGACCTGGACGGCGCTTACCAACGCTGACACGGTCGACTATCTCGACCCAGACGGCTACCCGGCGATCCGCAGCATCCTGGAAGCCGGCGGGCAGGGCTTTACCGGCGACAGCGGCGGCTGGCTCACAGAGTCCTTCGACCTGTCGGCCTATGCGGGCCAGTCCATTCTGGTCGGGTTCCGGTTCATGTCTGACTGGGGCACGAATGGGAACGGTGTCCTCGACGACCCGAACTGGTACATCGACAAAGTCGCCGTTGGTAACACCCTCATCAGCGACGGATCTGATCCATCGGCCTTCAAGGACATCACCTACTACGCGCCGATCCCGGTCGACTTCACCGTCGACCTTGTGTCACTGCCGCACTACGGCAGCATCCACAACGCGAACACCAAGGTGCTGCACCTGATGACGGACGACGCGAGCGAGACCGCCACCGCGTCCGACATCAGGGAGGCGCTGCGCAGCTCCAACACTCTGGTCCTCGTCATCACGTACGACGCGCCACAAGGGGTGTCGGACTACGCAGACTACGACCTGAGCTTCGGCTACTAGACCTCCAATGGCGGATTGATCCGCCACGGTATGAGAACGGGCCCGCCGGCAGGCGGGCCCGTTTCACGTCCCCGAGATTCCGCGGCGGACCTGGTCCAGGGCGGCGAAGGCAGCGCGGCGCAGGCGCTGCGGCCCGGAGCCATGGATCCGCACCTCACGCTCCGTGAAGCCCATCCCCGCCGCGGCGGCACCCAGCGTGACTCGTACGCGGCTGCGGCCCAGGGTGCCGGGCTCGCCCAGCTCCACGGCGAGGGTTGCATCTGCGCGCGGCGGGTCTGCTCGGGGCTGGCCGTTCATTGCCAGGATCCCACCCGCAAAGCGGGCCTCGCCCGCGGACGGCGCGTGGCCGGCAAGGATCGCCAGCAGGGCGCCACCGGTGCCGGACTCGACCGTCGCCAGCGACGCGCAGCCCGCGCCCGCCAGCGCTCGGAGCGCCACCGCCGGGAGGGTCTCATCGTCCGTGCCGTACACGTCATTACCGAGCAGCAGCAGGGCCCGGGCCACCGGTACATCGAGCCGGCCGCCATCGACGCGGGTGCTGAAGCGCAGGTGCACCCCGTCGTCCCTGGCATAGATCCCGGCCTGGATGCCGTCCCCTGGTCGCTCGAGAAGGTCGCCCACCTTCTCCACCACCGCGGATTCGCCGATGCCGAACGTCTTCACCGTCCTGGCCCGGAGCGGTGTCAGCGCGTGGCGCGCGGCGAGCCGGGGCACCACCTGCTCCGGCCACATCCGTCGCATCTCCGACGGCACGCCCGGCATGAGCACCGCCACGCGCCCTTCGTGCTCCACCCACCAGCCGGGGGCCGAGCCGATGGGGTTGTCGAGCGCCTCCGCGGACGGAATGCGGAGCGCCTGGCGCAGGTTGCTGGCCGGCATCCGGCCCGCGCCGCCAAAACGCTCGACCAGCCGCTTGTGCAGCGCCGGGTCCTCTGTCAGCTCCTCGCCCAAGGCTTCAGCCAGGCCCTCGCGGGTCAGGTCGTCGTGGGTCGGCCCCAGGCCGCCGGTCGCGACCACCAGGTCGACATCACGGAGGGCCTCGGCGAAGGCGGCCGCAATCCGGGCGCGGTCGTCGCCCAGCTGCCGCGTCCCGGTCAGGGTCACGCCCAGTCGCGCCATCTCGCCGGCCAGGTACGCAGCGTTGGTGTCCACGATCTCGCCGAACAGGATCTCCGTGCCGATGCTCAGGATGCGCGCCGTCGGGGTCGTGGCCATGCGGGGGAGTGTACGGGCGTCGGTGCGCCATCGGTGCAGTCGTCACCGTTCCGGCAGTCGTGCCGTCGTGCAGCACGAAATACCTCGACAGCGAGTCGCAACGAGCTTCTCCGACTCCGGCCTGGGCGGGTCGCTCGATCAGCCGAATCGCTCTCGCAGCGGCTCGGCCACCTCGTGCGCCAGCCGCTCGAGACCGTCAGGCCCGTCCGCGGCCGGCAGTATCAGCACCACGTGCTGCGCGCCCTGGCGGACGTAGGTCGTCGCCAGCTCGAGCATGGCCGCCGGGCCATCGCGCCCGAAGGCCTGCGCGCTGATCTCGATCTCCGCCGGATCGCGTCCAACCGCCTCGCAGTGGCGGAGCAGGGCATCCCGCTTCTCCGTGAAGCTCGCCGGGTCGCCGGTGTGGTTCCAGCCATCGGCGTACTCCGCGACGATGCGCAGCCCGCGCCTGAGGCCCTGCGTCCCCAGCCAGACGGGCGGACCGCCGCGAGTGAAGGGCGGAGGTTCGCAGACGGCGTCCTCCAGCCGATAGGGCGGCGCGTCCAGGCTCACGCCCTGCGGTGAGCCCCACAGGGCCTTGATCACCCGCACCGACGACTCGAGCATGGTGATTCGCTCGCCAATGGGCGGCAGGGTCATGCCGTACATGGCGTGCTCGGCCTCATGCCAGCCGGCCCCCAGGCCCAGCACGAAACGGCCGCCGGAGACCTCGTCGAGGGTGGCGCCGGACTTGGCGACCAGGGCCGGGTGCCGGTAGGTGTTGCCCAGCACCAGGTGGCCAAGCTGGAGCCGACGGGTCAGCGCTGCCAGCGCCCCCAGGGTCACGAACGCCTCGTGGCTCCCGCCCCCGCCGGGGCCCAGGGCCACGAAATGGTCGAAGATCCAGGCCGAGTCGAACACCGGGAGGCTGTCGCCCAGCTCCCAGGTCGCGCGCAGGGTGGCCCAGTCGACGTTGGTCTGCGATGTCTTGAAGCCGATCCTCATGCCCCGAGTGTAGGGGTCGGCAGACCGATGGCGACACCTCCCTGCGGCTCGGCAAGGCTCAGACGTGCGCTCAGCCGGCGGTGGGTCCGCGCTCGAGTTCTTCGGCGACCCGTCGCAGGAAGCGGCGGACGGCGTCACGCTCGCCGGCGCCCAGCTCGTCCAGCACGCGCTCCACGGCCTGGCCGCGCCAGGCGTAGTAGGCGCGGATGAGGCGCTGTGCCTCGGGGGAGAGGCTCAGGCGCACGACGCGCCGGTCATCGGTCTCGCGTTCGCGGACCAGGTGGCCGCTGCGCTCCATCTCGTTGGCGATGCGGCTCGCCCAGCCCACGCTGACGCCCAGTCCATGGGCCAGCTCACCCACTGTCTCGGTCTCCGCCATGGCCAGGTGAATGGCGGCGCGGACGGCGTGGGGCGACATGGGTGCCGGCTCCGGGGCGCCTGGGGCGTGGGTGCTGCGGCCGGCCTCCTGGGCGCGAACCAGCAGCTCGCTTACCTCGTACGCACCGCGGCTCAGCCGCTCGCCGCGAGCCCGTGGTTGCCGTGCCATGCGGCGAAGTGTACCGTAGTTTCCGCAAGAAACTAATTCGTACCGAAACTGATCTGCGACCGCTGCGCTTGCCGTACCGGTCACGGATCACCGCCATACGAGGAACGCACCCACCACCCATGGCCAGCAGCAACCGCAACCGATGGCTCGGGCTCGTCATGCTCAGCCTGGGCCTCTCGATGATCATCGTCGATGCCTCGATCGTGAACGTTGCGATCCCGGTGATCATCGAGGACCTCAAGATCGACTTCACCACCGCCGAGTGGGTGAACACGATCTACAGCCTCGTCTTCGCGGCGCTGCTCGTCACCCTGGGGCGGGTCGGTGACCTCGTTGGCCGGCGCCGGATGTACATCATCGGCCTCGTCACCTTCGCGTCGGCCTCGCTCCTGGCGGGCATCGCCCCCAACGGGAACCTGCTGCTGGTGGCCCGCTTGCTCCAGGGGCTCGGCGGTGCCGCCATCTCGCCCGCCACGCTGTCGATCGTGTCGAGCGAGTTTCGTGGCCGGGAACGCGGGATCGCCTTCGGCATCTGGGGCTCGGTCATCGGCGGCATGGCCGCCATCGGACCCCTCATCGGTGGCTGGCTGACGACGAATGCGTCCTGGCGCTGGGCGTTCCTCATCAACCTGCCCATCGCCGCCGTCGCGGTGATCGGCACGCTCGCCTACATCAACGAGTCGCGCGACGAGCACGCGCAGCGTCGTTTCGACGTCACAGGCGCCCTGCTGACCATGGTCGGCTTCGGCTCGCTAGTCTTCGGCCTGATCGAGGGCTACAAGTACGGGTGGTGGGGCCAGTCACAGCCGTTCGGCCTCTTCGGCCTGACCTGGCCGACCGGCTGGGCGGTGAGCGTCGTCCCGCTCGTCTTCGCGGTCTCCGCCGTCGCCCTCGCCACCTTCACGGTCCGGGAGCTCCGCAAGGAGGGGCGCCACGACTTCAGCGGGATCTTCGCCTTCCGCCTCTTCCGCCACCCCGGCTACCGGTTCGGCAACCTGACGGCGGTGGTCCTGAGCCTGGGCGAGTTCGGCCTGCTCTTCGTCATCCCGCTCTTCCTGCAGGGGATGCTTGGCCTTTCGGCGTTCGACACCGGACTCGCGCTCCTGCCGCTCGCCATCGGGACCTTCATCGCCGGCCCGTCCGCCGGCACCCTCTCGGCGCGCATCGGCCCCAAGTGGGTCGTGACCGCCGGCATGGCGCTGGAGGCGACGGCCATCTTCTGGATCGGCCTGCTCTTCAGCCCCGACCTGTCCGTGTGGGCCCTGGTGCCACCCCTTGGGGTCTACGGGATCGGCGTTGGGCTGGCCACGGCGCAGCTCACCAACGTCGCGCTTGCGGAGATCCCGCGCGACGAGTCCGGCGTTGCGTCGGGGGGCACCTCGACCCTGCGCCAGGTGGGCAGCGCGCTGGGGATCGCCATCCTGGGCACGGTCCTGGCCGTGGGCCTGGGCAGCGGGACGCGCGACCGCCTGACGGCCGCCTTCGCGCAGATGCCGCCGCAGGCGGTGGCCCAGCTGCCGATGCCACCCTCCCGCCTGGTGGATGTCATCGCCGGGCCAATCGAATCCACTTTCGGCCAGGCACTGCCCCAGGTCCTGACCAGCCCACAGATTCCCGATGCGGCGCGCCCCTACCTCAACCCGGTGATCCGCTCCGCGGTCGAGGACTCGTTCGTCAACGGCGCTCGCAACGCGTCGCGCTTCGCGACCGGTTTCGTCCTGCTGGGCCTGATCCTCAGCCTGTTCATCCCGAACATCAAGGAGGCGACGCGGGCTGAGGCGGAGGCCGATGCGGCGGCGGCGGCAGACGGCTGAGGGCGCTCGCCGGGCCATCGGGCTAGGATTGGGCAGCGGCGCCAGCCCGCGCGCGGGCGAACGCCCGCCGATCGGCGTCGCATGGCAAGGCACCCTGACATGGAGGCGGATTTGACCGATCCCGACCTGACGATCGAGCGTGCGCTTTCCGACGAGCTGCGCGAATGGCTCGCCGCGAAGCTGCGCTTCCCGGTTCTTGGCGTGCTCACCGACGAAGGGGCGCCCAGCCAGTCGGTGATGTGGTTCGACCTCGACCCGGATCGCCCCGACACCATCCTGATGAACACCAAGGAAGGGCGCGCCAAGGCGCGCTACCTGCGCCGCGACCCGCGCGTCAGCCTCTGCTTCGAGGACGAGCTGACCTGGGTGGCGCTGCGCGGCAGCGTGGAGCTCGACGATGACCGCGAGCGAGCAATGGCCGATATCCGCGCGCTGGCACTCCGCTACGGCGATGACCCGGACGGCTTCAACGGCCAGCAGCGGCTCACGATCCGCGTGAAGGTGGACAAGGTCGTCCGCCATGGCTGGTCCGCGGAGGACTGACCGCAGCACGCCGAGGAGAGCGCGATGAGCGAGGAGCAGGCGCCGGAGACGCGAGGCGTCACCACGAAGCTGCTGAGCAGCGTTGACCTGGGTCCCGAGATCGAGGCCCTGGCCGGACTCCAGCTCCGGATGCGGATGGTGACCATGGAGCCCGGCGGTGTCTTCGGCCCGCTGCACGACCATGTCGGCAGGCCGGGCATCGTCTACATCCTGGAGGGGACGATCACGGACCACCGGAACCGCGTCGCCACGGACTACGGACCCGGCGTGGGCTGGCCGGAGGATCGGAGCACGACCCACTGGCTCGAGAACAGGGGAGCGGCTCCGGCGGTGGAGATCTCGGTCGACATCGTCAGACCGCGCGGCTGACGCCGGGACCTCCGCGCTGGCCCTTCCCACGCGGAGGCGGCGACGATCCGGTACGCTCGCGTCATGGCAGACGTGAAGCTCGGCGCGCTCTTCTGGAACCAGTACACAGACTGGAAGCCGCTCCACGACGTTGGAGTCCGGGCCGACGAACTGGGCTTCTTTAGCGTGTGGACCTGGGACCACCTGTATCCCATCGTCGGGTCGGACGACGGGCCGATGTTCGAGGGCTGGCTGACGCTGGCCGCCTGGGCCGAGGCGACGAAGCAGGCGAAGATCGGCCTCATGGTTGGCGCCAACACCTTCCGCAACCCGGCCCTGGTGGCAAAGATGGCCACCACCCTCGACCACATCTCAGGCGGCCGGGCGGTTCTGGGCATCGGTGGCGCCTGGTTCGAGACGGAGCACACGGCTTTCGGGTTCGAGTTCGGCGAGTCGCCCGGCGAGCGGCTGCGCTGGCTCGAGGAGGCGGTCGGCATCATGCACGGCATGCTCCGTGGCACCCAGCCGTCCGGCGACCGCTACTACCGCGCGCAGCGGGTGCGGAACCTTCCCGCGCCCGTCCAGGACCACCTGCCGATCGTCATCGGCGGTGGCGGCGAGCGAAGGACGCTGCGGATCGTGGCCCGCTACGCAGATGCCTGCAACGTGGGCGGAGGGCTCGACAACGTCAGGCACAAGGACGAGGTCCTCCGCCGGCACTGCGCGGAGGTGGGGCGCGACGAAGCGGAGATCGAGCGGACCGCCGGGGTGGGCGTCTGCGTGATCCGCGACGACCCGGCCGAGGCGCAGCGCGTGATGGACCGCATCTTCGCGCACAACGGCCAGGCGCGGCCCTGGCAGAACCAGCTGGTCGGGTCGCCGGAGCAGGTCGCCGACATGTTGCGTCCGTACCGGGAGATCGGCTTCCACCATTTCACCGTGGGCTTCCCGGCGCCGTATGACGAGGAAAGCCTGGACCGCCTGGTCCGCGAGGTGAAGCCCATGCTGGAGTCCGCCTGAGACCGGCCGGTGGGACGCCGTGTCCCATCGCGGAGCCAAGGAGCGCAACTGGTGGTCGCGCCAGGCAGGTCGGAAGCGCGTCGAATGGCGATGCCTGCTCGCGCCGGCAGCGGGCGCGGCGTCCAGGGGCTACGCTGCCCGCATGCGCGTTACGCTGCTCGCCGGAGGCACCGGCGGCGCGAGGCTGGCCCACGGTTTCCAGCAGGTCCTGCCCGCCGGCGACCTGACCGTGGTCGTCAACGTCGCCGACGACACGGAGCTCTTCGGGCTGCACGTCTCGCCCGATGTCGACTCGGTGCTGTACACGCTGGCCGGGATCCTGAACCCCGACACCGGGTGGGGCGTGGCCGGCGACACCTGGACCGCCCTCCGGCTGCTGGGCCGCTACGGCGAGCCGACCTGGTTCCGGGTCGGCGACGGCGACCTTGCGACCCACGTGCGACGGACCCGCCTCATCCGCGAAGGTGCCAGCCTGACCGACGCGACCGGGGCCATGGCGGAGGCGCTGGGCATCCCGAGCCGCCTGCTGCCAGCCACGGACGACCGCCTGCGGACCGTGGTCGGGACCGATGCCGGCGAGCTCGAGTTCCAGGACTACTTCGTCGGGCGTCGGCAGGAGCCCGACGTGCGCGACGTGCGCTTCGACGGCGTCGAGGACGCGCGGCCCAGCGAGGCGGTCCTGGTCGCCATCGACGAGGCGGAGCTGGTGGTCATCGGGCCGTCGAACCCCATCGTTTCGGTGGGTCCGATCCTGGCCCTCCCCGGCATCCGCGAGGCCATCCGGGCCGCGGGCGAGCGTGGCGTGCCGTGCATCGGGGTGAGCCCCATCGTGGGCGGGCGGGCCCTCAAGGGACCGGCGGACAGGATGCTCGTGTCGCTGGGCCACGAGTCGAGCGCCGTGGGCGTTGCGCGGCTGTACGCCGGACTGCTCGATACGTTCGTGATCGACGAGGCCGATGCCGCGCTCGGCCCGGCGATCGAGGCGCTTGGCATGGCGGTTCGCGTCCTCCCCACGATCATGGGCAGCGACGACGACCGCGCGGATCTGGCCCGCGCGATCCTGCCCGCCTGAGCAAGTCGGTATGCTCCCCCGGTGAGCGTTCGCGTCATCGTTCCGCACCGCGGCCTGGCGGCAGCCAAGACTCGGCTGGCTCCGGTCCTCACCGTCGAGGAGCGAAGCGACCTGGCCGCGCGGCTCCTCGGACGGGTCCTGCACATGGCGCTCATCGCGCTCCCCGATGTCGTCGTGATCTCGCCGTCCGCGGCGCTGGCACCCCTCGTCGAGGCGGCCGGCGCGCGCCTCGCCGTCCAGCGCGGGATGGGGCTGAACGAGGGACTGGAGCAGGCACGCGACGTTGCCGTGGCGGACGGGATCACGACCCTGGTGGTGCTGCACGGCGACCTGCCATCGCTCACCGTGGAGGACGTGACCGCCCTCGCGGACGCGATCCGTGGCGCGAGTGGCGTGGCGATCGCGCCGGATCGGGCCGGAACCGGCACGAACGGGCTCGCCCTGCGACCGCCAGACGTCATGAGGTTCGCGTTCGGGACCGGCAGCCGGGCCGCCCACGAGGCCGCGGCCCTGGAGGCAGGGGTCACCCCGGTCATCGTGCAGCGGCCCGGGCTCGCTTTCGACCTCGACACGCCCGACGACCTCACCCGCTGGCTGGCGACCGGGGTCACCGCGTGACCGGCGACGCCCCACGCCTCGAGCTCCTCGCGCTCGACGGTATTCCGGAGGTGGTGCCCGGCGACGACCTGGCCGCTATCATCGCAACGGCCCTGGAGGGCGCCGCCATCGGCCTGGCGGCAGGCGACGTCCTGGTGGTCACCCAGAAGATCGTGTCCAAGG
This sequence comes from uncultured Chloroflexia bacterium, assembly GCA_963805305.1. Taxonomy (GTDB): domain Bacteria; phylum Chloroflexota; class Limnocylindria; order QHBO01; family QHBO01; genus CAVXEH01. Next base: position 283,570 of record CAWDTM010000003.1, on the reverse strand, counting down.
CGGAGGGACGGATCGTGGCGCTCGACAGCGTGCATCCCTCGCAAACGGCGCGGGACTGGGCCGACCGCTGGCACAGGGACGCGCGGCAGGTGGAGCTGGTCCTGCGCGAGTCCGCGGAGATCGTGCGCTGGGCCGATGGCGGCCTGATCATCAGCCGCACCCGGCACGGGCTGGTCTGCGCGAACGCCGGCGTCGACCAGTCGAACGTGGGCGACGGCGACACGGCGACCCTGCTTCCCGTCGACCCCGACGCATCGGCTCGAGCGCTGCGAGAAGCGCTCGGCGCACGCGTGGGCACGCCGCCGGCGGTGGTCATCTCCGACTCGTTCGGACGGCCCTGGCGCAACGGCATCGTGAACGTCGCCATCGGCTCCGCGGGAATCTCGGCCCTGGTGGACCTGCGGGGCATGCCGGACGCCCAGGGTCGGGTCATGCAGTCCACGGTGATCGCCGTGGCCGACGAGCTCGCCTCGGCGGCTGACCTGGCCGGGGGCAAGACCGGGCAGCGGCCGGTGGTCCTGGTCCGCGGGTACGTGGCGCCGGTGCCCGCTCCGCGGGAGGGGGAGGACGCGGGCGCGTCGGCGATCGTGATGGACCGCTCGCACGACCTCTTCCCGTAGCCGATCGCGGGAGCTCAGGCGAAGGCGACCTCTGCCTCGACCTCGACCGGGAGCCCGAAGGGCAGGGCCGCCATCCCCACGGCCGAGCGCGCGTGGGTGCCGATCTCCGGCCCGAAGACGTCCAGGACCAGGTCGCTGAAGCCGTTGATGACCGCAGGCTGGCGGGTGAAGTCCGGGGCGGAGCTGACCATGCCGAAGACGCGCAGCCAGGCGGTCACCCGGCCAAGGTCGTCGATGGCGTGCTGGATCGTGCCGAACATGGACAGGGCGATCAGCCGCGCGACCCGGTAGGCCTCCTCCTCACTCACCTCGGCGCCGACCTGCCCGAAGGGTCCGGTCAGGCGCCCGTCCGGATCCTGGGGCCCGTGGCCCGAGAGGATCAGGCGGTTGCCGGCGACCCGTGACCAGCCGAACGGCAGCCGCGTGCCGGGAGGTGGCTCCATGGCCGGCGGCAGGGCCAGGCCAAGCTCGCGCAGCCGATCGCTGGGGGAGGTCACCATCCGAGCCTAGCAGGTGGCACGGTGCGTGCTCCGTCTCCGGACGTGAAGACCGTCGATCCACCCGGCGCGCGGCCCCCGTCTGCGCCGACGCGCATCCTGTACCGATACCGCCTCACGCAGCTGATGGCGGTTGGCGGCAGCGCCGAAGTCTGGCGGGCCTTCGACGAAGCCACGCGCCACACGGTCGCCGTCAAGCTCCTGCACGCTCACCTCCTGCCGGACGCCGCGTCGCGTGATCGGCTCATCGGGGAGGCGCGAGCGGTGGCGAGGCTCTCGCACCCGGGCATCATCCGGGTGCTGGACATCGACCCGGGTCCGCGCCCGGCGATCGTGCTGGAGCACGTCGATGGCGAACCCCTGTCGGCTCGCCTCCGGCGCGACGGATGGCTTGCGCCCCGCATCGCCGCGGGCATCGCGGCATCCCTGGCCGATGCGCTGTACCACGCCCACATCCATGGGGTGATCCACCGCGACGTGAAGCCTGGCAACGTCCTGCTCGCCCGCGACGGCCTCCCGCGCCTGGTCGACTTCGGCATCGCCCGGGTGCTGGGCGACAGCGCGGAGGGGCGCACCGAGACGGGTCTCGTGATGGGGACGCTGCGCTACATGGCCCCGGAGCAGCTGGCCGGCGAACCGCTCACCCCGCGCGTCGACCTGTACGGGCTGGGTGCGGTCCTCCACGAGATGGTCACCGGACACCCTCCCTACGAGGCCGGGTCCCCGGTGGGGCTGCTCGAGGCGCAGGCATCCGGCCCGCCGGCCCTGCCGGGCGTGCATCCCGCGCTGCGGGCCGTCGTGCGCGCCTGCCTCCGCAGCCGCGCCGAGGAGCGGCCTCGCCACGCCGGCATCGTGGCCGCGGCGCTCCGGGCCTGGCTCGCCGGCGATGCCGCCCCGGCCCTGGCGTGCGACGCCCCCGCACCGGTACGCCTCGAGGAGGCAACGCGGACCGCCATTGCCGTTCCGAGATCCCTCCGGGCCCATCCGCCGCGCGGGGCCCGGCTGCGGCCCCTGGTCGCCCCCGGGCTCGCGCTGGTCCTGCTGATTGGCGGCATCGCGGGGTTCGCCGGCCTGGGAGCCATGAGCCGAGCGGCCGCTCCGCTGCCGAGCCCCTCGGCCCCGGAGACGGCGCCGGCGTGGGCGAGCGCACTCGCGGAGGCCTACCGGCGCGACTGTGGATCGGATGCGGCCTCTGCCGCCGTGACGCCGCGGCAGCTGGCCGCCATGGGCGAGGCTGCGGCCGGACGCTACGTCGATGCGCTCACCGCGGCATGCCGGTCAGCGGCCGCAAGCGCCTCCGAGGGCGGAGCCGGCGCGGGCCACGGCAATGGGGGCGGCAACGGGCATGGGCGCGGCCACGGTCACGACTGAGCCGCGGGCGCCCCGAGTCAGCGCCTGCCGGAGATCGGCTGCAGGAAGAGCGCCACGATCTCCCCGTTCTCGACGCGGAAGTTCGCCTCGACGCGCATCGAGTCGGCGCCAGGTCGCATGACGGTGACGTCGGCGATGTAGCTGCTTCCCATGGAGCGCCCGTCGTTCGAGTACATCCGGAACCCGTCCCCCGCGCGCAGGAACCAGCCGCCGACCCGGTCGCGTCCGCGGAGGTTCGTTCGCTCGTCGGATCCGGGGGTCGAGATGCCCAGCACCGCGTGCTCGGCAAGGAGGTCCACGGCCTGCTCGCGCCGATCATCGTTGATCAGCTCCATGAACAGGTCGACGGTCTCGGTGGCACCCATTGGGGAGGAGGATACCCGAACGGCCGGGCGAGGAGGACTGCCCACGCATCCGGATCGCTAGACTCATCCGCGAAATGGAACGCCTGCGGATCGGACTCATTGGCTGGGGCACCGTGGGTGCCTCGCTGGGGCGCCTGGTTGCGGCCGGCCCGCTGCCGCTCGAGCTCGCCGGCGTCGCCGTTCGCGATCAGGCGCGGAGCCGCGGAACGCCGCTTCCGGCGGGCGTCCCCGTGGCCGAGCCTGAGGAGCTGGCCGCCATGGCGCTCGACGCCGTCGTCGAGCTGGCCGGCGGGACGGAGGCGCCACTGGCCTGGGCTCGCCTGGCGCTCGCCCGCGGCCTGCCGTACGTCACCGCCAACAAGGCGCTCCTCTCGAACCACGGGGATGAGCTCGCTGCGCTCGCCGCGGCGAACGGGGCTGCCCTGCTCGGCTCGGCCAGCGTGGGCGGCGGGGTGCCCATGATCGAGACGGTGACCCACCTCGCGGCAACGGGCGCCATCGGCCACCTGCGCGGGGTCCTCAACGCGACGACGACGTACATCCTTTCCGCGATGGGGGAAGGACGGACCTACGGCGACGCCCTGCGGGAAGCGCAGGAGGCGGGGTACGCGGAGACGGATCCGTCGTTCGACGTGGACGGGCGCGACGCGGCCCAGAAGCTCGCCATCCTGGCCAGCGTGGCGTGGGGCGAGTTCCGCGCCGAGTCCGCGGTGGATCGGCACGGGATCCGGGGCCTGGAGGTTGCCGAGGGGCAGGCGATCCGGCTCATGGCAGAGGCGAGCGAGGACCGGCTGGTCGTGTCGCCCGAGGAGCTGGCGCCGGACAGCACCCTGGCCCGCGTCTCCGGTATCGAGAACCTCCTCGAGATCGAGGTCCGGGCGGCCGGCATGTTCCGTGTCGCCGGTCCCGGCGCCGGAGGGCGCGTGACGGCCGGCGCGGTGTACGCCGACCTGGCGCGGCTCGTCGCCGGCGAACGCCCCATCCTGTTTGGCGGCCCCTCGTGAGCGGGTGGCCCACGGTCGGCGTGGTGGGCGCCCGCGGGGTTGTGGGCGGCGTATTCCTCTCCATCCTGGCCGATGCCGGCCTGCCCGCCGGCCAGCTACGGGTCTTTGGGACCGAGCCTGGTCGTGTCCGCTACGCCGATGGCGACCTTCCGGTGGGGATCCTCGACGACGCAGCCGCGGGCGAGCTCGACGTGCTCTTCCTGGCCACCGATGCGCCGGTCAGCCGGGAGATCGTCGCCGGACCCGGGCGCCTCGTGCCCCTAGTCGTCGACAACTCGAGCGCCTTCCGGCTGGACCCTGCGGTGCCGCTGGTGGTCCCGGAGGCGAACGGTGCGGTGCTGCGGCATAGGTCCGGCAACGTCGTCGCCAACCCGAACTGCACGACCGCTGCAGTGGTGGTTCCACTCGCGGCCGTGCGTGACGCCTTCGGCCTGGAATCGGTGGACCTGGCCAGCTACCAGGCGGTGAGCGGCGCAGGTCGTGCCGGTCTGGACGCCTTCCTGGCGGAGCGCGGCAGCGACGACCGCGAGCAGGCAGCGGGATCGCCGTTCCACGGGCGCATCGCGGACAGCGTCGTGCCCCAGATCGACGTCCTGGCCGACGACGGCTGGACCGGGGAGGAGCGCAAGATCCACGCGGAGCTACGCAAGATCCTGGACCTGCCGAACCTCGACGTGGCTGCCACGACGGTCCGGGTGCCGGTGCACACCGGCCATTCCGTGGCGCTGCACTTCCGGACCGCCCGGCCGGCGAGTGTCGAGGCCCTCGAGGCGGCGCTGCGCGCGGCCCCCGGGCTGGAATACCGGCCCGCGGATGGCAGCCGGCGTCACCCCATGCCGCTCGACGTGGAGGGGCGCGACCCGGTGCTGGTGGGCCGCCTGCGCGCGATCCCCGGCCGGGATCGCGGCTTCGCCTGCTTCGTCGCCAGCGACAACCTCCGCAAGGGCGCCGCACTCAACGCGATCCAGGTTGCCGCGGCTGCCGACCCGGCCCGCTTCGCCCGCCTGGTCCCCGCGCCCCGCTGATCCCCGGTCTGGTGTGGTCTCACCTTCGGCACGGCGGCCCGATGTGACAAGCCGGGTAGGCTGGGTAGGGGCGGAGGCGCCGCCGCGACGCCGGGCGCCGGCGAGGAGGGTGCAACGTGACGATGGATCAGCAGCGCAGTCCCATGCCACCCGAGGAACGGCCGGCGCCCGCGGAGCCGGCGTCGCCATCGGTGCGTCTGCAGATCCTGTCGACCGAGCACTGGAGCCTGCTGGCCACGCGGTCGCTGACCTGGAACGAAAGCTTCGCGCGGGCCCAGATGTTCCTCTCCGTCCTGTCCGCCGCGGTGGTCGCGCTGGCGCTCGTGGCGCAGGCCACGCAGTTCGGCGAGGGCTTCGAGGTGTTCGCCCTCGTCATCCTGCCGGTCGTGTGCTTCCTGGGTGTGGCCTCGTTCGTGCGCCTCGTCGCCGCGAACAACGACGAGGCGCGCTGGGTCGTTGGCATGAACCGCATCCGGGCCAAGTACCTGGAGCTGGCGCCCGAGCTGGAAGAGGTCTTCGTCACCGGCCACACGGACGACGCGCGCGGCCTGATGGTCACCGGGGGGTGGGCGGACTTCCCGACCCTCTTCGGCCTGGTCACCACCCCCGCGGTCGTGGGCATCGTCGATGGGGTGGTGGCGGCTGTCCTCGTCTTCATCGCCGCCGATCTCGCCCTGGGGCATGCCATGCCGCTTGCCGCCGGGCTGCTCGGGGGTGCCGCCTTCGTGGCCTGGGTCGCGGGCGTGCGCACCTACATTGTGCGCGATCGTCGCAGGAGTACCCGTATGCCACACCCGATCTACCCATCGCCGCCGGAGGGATGATGAAGAACCATCCGGTTGGGGGCGCCAAGCGCGCCCGCATCGGCCTATCCTTCGTCTCACCGTCCTAATTCGAGGGGATCATCCGTGCCCGAATTCTCCGAACTTGCGCGTGCCTTCCTCGAGGAGGAGTACGCGGAATCGCCCGTGGGCGCGAGCCACCTGGGGCTCACCAAGTACGACGACCAGCTCGATGACCTGTCGGAGGCTGCCCACGCCCGGCGCGCCGCCGCGGTCGCACGCTGGACGCAGACCTTCAGCGCGATCGACCCCGAGACTCTGAGCTTCGATGACGCGATCGACCGGGACCTGGTCCTGGCCAGCCTGCATCGGCGGCGGATCTTCGAGGAGTGGGAGGTCTGGCGCCGCCATCCCGACACCTACCTGGGCCCGGGCCTGAACGGCGTGTTCGGGCTCTTCCTGCACCAGTTGCGCCCGGAGGCGGAGCTGGCCACAGCCGCGGCCACCCGGCTGCGCGGGGTCCCCGCAAACCTGGAGGACGGCAAGCGCAACCTGCGCCCCGAGCTGGTCCCCGCCATCCTCCTCGACCGTGCCGTGAACCAGGCGAGGGCCGGCGCCCGCTACGCGCGCGAGCTGCTGCCCGCAGCCGTCGCCGATGCCGACGCCCGCGCCGACCTCGCGGAAGCCGGTGCGGTCGCCGCCACCGCGTACGAGGACTTCGCCGCCTTCCTGGACGAGATGCGCCCCAAGGCCACCGGCGACTGGGCCTTTGGCGAGGAGCGCTACAGCGCGGTCCTTCGCGACGCGGAGCTCCTGGACCTGGACGCGCGGTCATTGCGAGAGCGCGGCCGCCAGCAGCTCGAGGAGCTGTCCGGCGAGCTGCGCCGCTGCGCCAATGCCCTGCGAGGTACCGATGACTGGCACGCCGTCCTGGCTGAGCTGAACAAGGACCGCCCGGCCACGCCGGAGGCAATGCGTGTCGGCTACGAGGACTGGACCGCCAAGGCCCGAGCCTTCCTGGCGGAGCACGAGCTGGTCAGCTTCGCCCCGGGCGAGAGCTGCTCTGTCGAGCCTTCGCCGCCCTTCCAGCGGCCGGTCATCGCCGTGGCCAGCTACCAGAACCCGCCCGCCTTCGCGCCGTCCATGAAGGGCCATTTCTTCGTGCCGTTCCCGCCGGACGGCGCAAGCCCCGACGACGTCGCCAAGCGGCTCGAGTACAACTCCTACCCGGGGATCCCGACCACGGCGGTCCACGAGGCCTACCCGGGCCATCACTGGCACCTGTCCATGGCCAAGCTCAACCCGTCGCACCTTCGCCAGTCGCTGGGAACCAGCTACTTCAGCGAGGGCTGGGCCCTCTATGCGGAGCGCATGATGCGCGAGCAGGGCTTTTTCACGGACCCCCGCGCGGAGATGTACCAGTACGAGGCCACCATCTTCCGCGCCGCACGGATCGTGGTCGACACCAGCCTCCACATGGGCGAGATGACGTGGGACCAGGCGCTCGAGTTCATGCTCGCCAACACGAGCCTGACCGAGGCGACGGCGCAGGCGGAGGTGACCCGCTACTGCAGCTGGCCCACCCAGGCGTCCTCGTACCTCACCGGGTGCCTGGAGATCGTCCGCATCCGGCAGCGCTTCCTGGACAAGCGCGGCGCAACGATCCGCGACGTGCCGCACCTGCGCGCCTTCCACGACGCGCTGGTGTCCAGCGGCGACCTGCCCATTGCCCTGGCGGAGCGGGCGGTGATGGCGAAGGCGTAGCCTGTACCCATGGGGCCTGTACCGCGTGCTGACCCAGACCGCGGGAGCAGCGTCGTGACACCCCGGCGTCGCGGCATCGCCGCGGTGGGCGTTGCCGGCCTAGCTGCCGCGTTGCTGCTCGGCGGCTGCCTGTTCGGCTCTCCCTCGCCGAGCGCCTCGGCGCCCATCGACGTGCCGAGCGCGCAGCCGACCGGCTCGGTTCCGGAGGCTTCGGCGAGCGATGGAACCCCGGCGTCGTCGCCATCGGGCGGGACCCTCAGCCAGGGAGCCTACGCCAAGGTCATCGTGGATGGCCTTCGGGTCCGCATCAGCGCCAAGGCCGATGCGACCCCGCTGGGCGCGCTCTTCTTCGGTGACGTGGTCCGCATCCGTGCGGAGGCCGGCACCGCCGGCGGCTTCACCTGGTACCAGGTCGAGACCGTCCAGACGGCGAACGACCAGCCGCTCCTCGGCTACGTGGCCGGGGCCAAGGGCGACACCCGATACCTGGAGGTCATGGCCGGTCCGCCACCGCCCACCCCGTCGCACACCCCCACGCCGTCGCCCGCTCCATCGGGGTCCGCAGCCGCGACCTGACCTCCACGAACTCCCGCGAGCGGGACGAACAAGCCCTGTTTGTTAGCATGCCTAACTAATGGGATGGCGGAGTCGACGCGGCGGCGACCGTGCGGGCCTCGGGAGGGGCTTCGTGGCGCTTGGCAGCCGCAACTTCCGGCTGTTCTGGCTCGGGCAGGGAACCAGCCGCATTGGCACCTGGATGCAGCAGATCAGCCTGCCGTGGCTGGTCCTGCAGCTCGGCGGCTCTCCCATCCAGCTGGGCGTCGTCGCGGCGCTCGAGTTCGTCCCAGCGCTGGTCCTGGCCCCGTTCGGCGGCGTACTGGTGGACCGTATCGACAAGCGCCGGACCCTGCTCCTCACCCAGTCGCTGGCCACTGTCCAGGTGGTCATCCTCTTTGCGCTGACCGTGAGCGGGGTCGTCTCGATCCCGCTCGTGATGCTCCTCTCGTTCGCGCTGGGCGTGGTGAACGCGCTGGACATGCCGGTCCGCCAGGCCCTCGTCGCCGACATCGTGCCTCGCGAGCTGTTGCCGAACGCCATCGCCCTCAACTCCATGGCCTTCAACGGGGCGCGTGTCATCGGGCCGGCCCTGGGCGGGGTCATCATCGCCATCGGCGCCGAGGTGTTCGGCTCGGACCTGGCCGGCATCGCCTTCAACCTCGCGGTCAACGCCATCAGCTACGCCGCGGTCATCTACAGCATCTGGCGCATGGACCCCCGCCAGATCCGGGTCATGCCGCAGGTTGAGCAGCGGCCGGCGGTGCTGGACAGTCTCCGGGAAGGGGTCGCGTACGCCGCCCGGGCGCCGATCATCCTGTGGGCGCTGGTGCTGCTGGGCCTTGTTGGCACGTTCGGCCTGAACTTCCGGATCCTCGTGCCTCTCTACGCGAAAGGCACTCTGGGCCTCGGCCCCATAGGCTATGGCGCCCTCTACGCGATGACCGCCGTCGGTTCCCTCACCGGCGCGCTGAGCCTGGCATACACGCGGGAGCGGCGCGCCGTGGCGCTCATGCTCGGCGGCGGAGTCCTGTTCGGGGTGGCAGAGATCCTCATCGCCTTCGCCCACGCCACGCTGCCTGCGATCCCGCTCATGTTCGGCGCCGGGCTCTTCAGCATGCTCATGATCAACACGGTGAACGCGACGGTGCAGGCCAACGTGACCGATGCGCTGCGGGGGCGGGTGATGAGCCTGTACGTCATGGTCTTCGCCGGCACCTCGCCCATCGGAGGGATCTTCGCGGGGGTGGTGGCGGAGCGATGGGACGCCCCCGCTGCCTTCCTGGCGGGTGGCGTGATCAGCGTGGCGGGCGTCGCCCTGGTCGCCTGGCGGTGGTGGATCGCAGCGCGTCGGGGACAGATGGGGGTCACCCGCATTGGCCAGTCCATCGAGCTCGATACCGATCCGATGGGCCCCTTCGGCGACCCGGAGGCGGCCGAACCGACCGCGAACCCTGATTCGGCGGAACGTGCCGGCCGGCCGGCACGTCCGCCAGCTGCCTGAGGGCGCCCGACGAAGTCAGTGTGGCAGGCCGCCGGCCTTCAGCAGGTCGTCCAGGATGGCGTCGCGATGCTCGAGTGCGAGCGACAGGTGGCCGTGGCCCTTCGCCAGGTTGAAGGTCGCGCCGGGGATCCGGTCCGCCAGCCACTGCCCGTGGGCGACCGTGACCAGTTGATCGAGCTCGCCCTGCCAGATGCGGACCGGCCGGGTGATCGCCGTCACGTCGAAGCCCCAGGGACGGGTGAAGGCCAGGTCATCGTCGATCCAGCCGTCGAACCCATGCTCGAGCGCACGACGGATGCCCGCTGCATCCTCCTCCGCGAACGTACCGGTCAGGACCGCCAGGTCGACGGGCGGCAGCAGGGTGCCCATGGTGCTGGCGATCGTCTTGCCGGTCACGTGGCGGTGGGGCTCTCCGTAGGTGGCCATCCACGCCCGGAGGGCGGCTTCTCCCTCGAGTGCTGCACCGAACTCCTCGACGTTGCCCTGAGCCATGCCATCGTAGAAGTCGAGGTCGTCCACGCCCCACGGCGCGACCGTGACGAGCGCCGCGGCAGCGAGGCATCGGGCAGGCAGGAGCGCGGCGCAGGCGATCGTGTGCGGACCGCCTCCCGAGCGGCCGATGGAGACGAAGCGCTCGACGCCCAGCGCGTCGGCGAGGGCGGCGACATCGGCCGCGGCGTCGCCCACGCTGCGACCGGGGTCCCGGGTGGAGGTTGCATAACCCGGCCGGCTGTAGCCGATGAGCCGCAGGCCACGTTCGGCGACGGCCGGTTCCCAGTCGGTGAACTTCGTCCCATCGCCCGGCGTGCCGTGGTGGGCAATGAGCGCCATGGGCGCGGCCTCGGCTCCGCCGACCGACACGTCGAGCCTCCTGCCGTCTGGGAGGGTGACCTGCTGGATCTTCATGGCACGGAGTATGAGCCGGTGCCGCTGCTCAGGGCTCGGCGTTCGTGACGTCGACCACCTCTGCGCTCAGCGCCGAGACGAGGTCGGCCGGGGCCATGTGGATGTTCACCCCGCGCATCCCGCCACCCACTGATACGACCGGATACGTCCTGGCCGACGCATCCACCACGACCGGCCAGGCCCGGGTCGCGCCGAAGGGCGTGATGGTGAAGCGCACGTATCCGGTCACGGCGCGCGCCTCGTCCGGGTCGGGCAGCGAGAGCCGCTTCACACCCAGGTGCGCGCGAAGCCGGGGCCAGTCGAATCGGCGCCCGGCAGGCACGAGCACGAAGAGATAGTCGTCCTCCCCGCGTCGCACGACAATCGTGCGCAGCAGTGCGCCCACCGGGATCCCCTGCAATGCCGCACTCTCCTCCGGGCTGCTGGGCAGGGTGGTGCGGACGATGCGGTGCGAGACGCCGCTGGACACGACAGCCTCGAGGGCAGGGGTCGCGGACGCGGGATCAGTCATGGGAGCCCATTGTGCACGGTCCGTCCGTGCCCATCGCCGCCGGCTGTCCCACCACCTCCATCCGGATTCCCGCGGTGGTTCGGGAATGGGCGACAATGGCCGCTCATGGCCCCCGCATTCAGCACGTCCTCGCGGCAGCAGGGAGCCCTGCTGCTCGCGGACATCTCGGGCTACACCGGGTTCCTGCAGGGCATCGCTGCTGCGCACGCGGAGCTCGTGGCGGACCCGGACGACCCGCCGCCGGTCTACTCCCTGCTCTCGGGCCTGCTCGACACCATGGCCGGCGTCCTCGCCCCGTCGTTCGAGGTCATGAAATTCGAGGGCGATGCCATCTTCGCGGTCGCCCCGGACGGACCCGAATCGGTGCGGGGTGACTCCGTCATCGCCTGCCTGCGGACCTGCTACGCCGCCTTCGCCGAACGCCGGGGACAGGGACGCGCGGAACTGACCTGCACCTGCAACGCCTGCGCGCTGGTGGACGGGCTGGACCTCAAGTTCGTCCTCCACCACGGCGACTACGTCCTCCAGCGCATCCTCGGGCGGGAGGAGCTTGCCGGCCCCGCGGTCATCGTCGCTCATCGGCTCCTGAAGAACCACGCCCGTGACGTGGTCGGGGCGCATCCCTACGCGCTGCTGACCGATGCCGCCCTCGCGGCGCTCGAGGTTCCCTCGGCGACGATGGACCCGCTGACCGAGACGTACGACGGGATCCCGCCCATCCAGGCTCGCGTGCTCGTCCTGGACTGAGGCGTCAGCGCGAACGAGGCTCGCCGCGGCGGAGGCGGATGGCGGCCGTCAGGACCAGCGCTCCTCGTGGACGACCGCATCGAGCGCCACTCTTCCGCCGGCCCGGTTGGGCCGGGTAAGGACGGACGGGTCCGCGGGGTAGCCGAACGAGAGGAGGTAGTGGCAGCGCCGGTCGGCTGGCAGGCCGAGCAGCCGAGCGGCAAGCTCGGGCTCGAAGACCGTGGCCGGCGCGCTGCCGATTCCCAGCTCCCAGGCGGCGAGCACCATGCTCTGGGCTGCCCGACCAAGGTCCCACATCCGGGTGTTGCGCCACCCGGCGCTCTCCTGGGGCGTCACGAGCGCGACCGCCATGGCGGCGCCGGCCAGGTGGTCCGCGTAGCGACCGACGGCGGTGAGCTCTCGCAGGTGATCGCGGTCACGGATCACGATGAACGCCCAGGTCTGCTCGTTCTTCGAGCTGCCGGTCCGGCGAGCGGCGTTCAGGATGCGAGCCTCGTGCCCCGGCGCCAGTGGCCGATCGGCAAAGTCCCGCACGACGCGCACGGTGTTGATCGCGTCCCAGGTCTCCATGTCATCCGTCCTCGACGGCGATCCGGATCCGCTTGTTGATGCGGCCCTTCGACTCGTAGCCGGTGACGCGCACCTTCCCGATCTCGCCGGTGTGGGCGACGTGCGTGCCGCCATCGGCCTGGAGGTCGAGACCCACGATCTCGATCGTCCGCACCTCGGTGATTCCCTCCGGCAGGAGGTTGATCTTCGTGCGGATCAGGTCCGGAATGGCGAACGCCTCCTCGCGCGGGAGGATCTTCACCCGGATCTCGCGGTCCGCGGCGATCTCCTCGTTCACGCGCCGCTCGATCTCCGCCACCAGGTCGGCATGCATCGTCTCGAACTCGAAGTCCATGCGACCTGACAGCGGCTCCATGTTGCCGCCGGTGACCTGTGCCCCGTGATCGCGCCAGACGATGCCGCACAGGACGTGGAGGGCGGAATGGGTACGCATGAGCCGATGGCGCCGCTCCCAGTCGACCTCCGCCGTGACGGTTGCGCCAACCTCCGGCAGTGACCCGTCCCCGGTCGCCTCGACCGCGTGGACGATTTCTCCGCCCGCCTTGCGGGCGGCGGTGACGGTCCAGGTGGCGCCTCCATCGGCCTTGAGCCAGCCGGCATCCGCGGGCTGGCCGCCGCCACCGGGGTAGAAGACGGTCCGATCCAGGATCACCCCCTCGGGGGAGCTGGCGGTGACGGTGGCGGTGCAGGTGCGTGCGTACGCTTCGGTGGCCGCGATGCTCTCGGTCATGGCGGGAGGGTACACGAGCCTTCTGCGGCGCCGGTGCCAGCGTCTACGATGTGCGGCACCGCACCCACGAGGATCCTGCCTTGACCTTCCCTGCGCTCGTCGACGAGCTGCTCGCCGAGTACCTGCGCCTCTCCCCGGTCCACGCCACCGAGCTGGGCAACCACGAGCATGACGGTGCCTGGCCGGACCTCACGGATGCCGGCCGTGCCGAGCGGCTGGCGTTCACCCGCTCGGCCCTGGACCGGCTGGCGGCCCTGGACACAGCGTCCCTGAGCGCCAACGAGGTCCTCGACCGGGGGATCCTGCAGACCCAGCTGGAGGCCGATGCGTGGGCCGACACGGAGCTCCACGAGGGCGGCTGGAACCCCATGGCCTACGTCTACCTGGTGGGCGGGGGCCTCTTTGCGCTGCTCTCGCGGGAGTTCGCGCCCCTCGCCCAGCGGCTCGCCAGCGCCGCGGCACGGATGCGGGCTGTGCCCGCGCTCCTGGAGGCCGCGCGGGCCAACCTGGGCGGGCCGCGAACGGCATCGGGCGGTGCGGCACGCCCGGTGAGCCGCTTCCACGCCGAGAAGGCCCTGTCGACCATGCCCGGGGTCGCGGACCTGGCACGCACGGCCGCGGGGATGGCAGAATCGCTCGACGATGCCGCCCTCCGCGAGGCGGTGGTCGACGCGTCCCGGCTCGCCGTCTCGGCGATCGATGCCTACGTCGCCTGGCTGCGGGACGAGCTGCTGCCGAAGGCCACCGGTGACTTCCGGCTTGGCGCGGACATGTATGCGGCCAAGTTCCGCCATGCCCTGCGCTCGGGCCAGACCCCGGAGCAGCTCGAGCAGCGAGCCGCGGCCGCATTCGCCGAGGTGCGGGCCGAGATGGTGCGCCTGGCCAGGGACCTGTGGCCGGCGTGGGGTGGCGGTGCGCCGATGCCCGCCGACGACGGGGCCATGGTGCGACGGGTCCTCGACGCGATCGGCGCGCAGCACCCCGACCCGGCCGACCTGCTCGACTACTGCCGCGAGGAGAACACCCGCATCGAGGCGTTCATTCGCGAGGTCGACCTGATCGGCCTCGCCGACGAGCCCCTGCAGATCATCTGGACGCCGCCATTCCTGCGTGCCTTCGGTGGGGCGATGCTGATGCCGCCCGGGCCCCTCGACCGGGGCCTCGACTCGTTCTTCGCCATCAGCCCCATGCCCGACGACTGGACCGATGAGCAGCGCGAGTCCTACCTGCGCGAGGACAACGACCGGATGCTGCGGCTGCTCACCATCCACGAGGCCGTTCCCGGCCACTACCTGCAGCTCGCCTACTCGAACCGGACCGCGTCGCTGGTCCGCGCCGCCTTCCAGTCCGGCGTCTTCGCCGAGGGCTGGGCGGTGTACGTGACCCAGGTGATGATGGACGTCGGGTACGGAGCGGATGATCCCGCGTTGATGCTCGTCCACTGGAAGTTCTACCTGCGGGCCATCACGAACGCCCTCATGGACATCGGCATCCACGCCGGTGCCATGGACCGCGACGACGCCATGCGGCTCATGGTCGAGGGTGGCTTCCAGGAGGAGGCCGAGGCGGCGAACAAGTGGGACCGTGCGCGCCTCTCGAGCACGCAGCTGTGCGAGTATTTCCTGGGCGCGGTGGAGATGACCGATCTCGAGCGGGAGGCCCGGCGACGCGCCGATGTCGCGGGGCGCCCCTTCACGTGGCGCCCCTTCCTCGAATCGGTGCTGGCCCACGGCACCCCGCCCACGCCCGTCATCCGGGAGATCCTCTTCGGCTCCTGAGCCGCCGTCGCCGGAGCTCGTTTGGGGCCGAATGGCCCTTGTGGCGGGACGTGGGCGAATTTGTTAGCATTGCTAACGAACACGATGACCTTCGCCGACCTCACCCGGCGGCTCGCCACCGCCATCCCGCCACCCCTGCGATCCTCGCGCCGGGCCTCCGTCCCGGCGCCGATCGTCCCCACGCCTCCCGGACCGGGAGGCGTGTTTGCCGCGCTGCGCCATCGAAACTACCGGCTCTACTGGTCAGGGCAGGTGCTGAGCCTGGTCGGGACCTGGATGCAGTCGGTGAGCGAGCCGTGGCTCGTCCTGCAGCTGGGCGGCACGCCGCTCCAGCTGGGCATCGTGCTCGCCCTCGAGTTCGCCCCGTCGACGATCCTGTCCCTCTACGGCGGTGTGCTGGCTGACCGCTTCGACAAGCGCAAGGCCCTGATCTGGACCCAGGTCGCGGCCGCGCTCCAGGCGCTCGTCCTGTTCGCCATCACGGTCACCGGCGTTGTCCAGATCTGGCATATCTACTTCCTGGCCACGGCGCTCGGGTGCATCAACGCGGTGAACATGCCGGTCCGCCAGGCGTTTGCCGCCGAGATGGTGCCGCGACGCGAGCTGGTGAACGCTATCGCCCTCAACTCCGCCTCATTCAACGCGGCGCGTATCGTGGGACCGGCCATCGCGGGGATCACCCTGGCGCTGTGGGGCACCGCGGTGAACTTCGGGATCAACGCGGTGAGCTACGGGGCGGTGCTCGCCGGGCTGATGCTCATGGACCCGAAGACGATGTACACCGTCACGCAGCCGGTGCGCGGTCGCGTCCTGCACCGGATTCGCGAGGGGATCGAGTACGCGCTGCGCACGCCGGGGATCCTGTGGCCGCTCGTGCTCCTGGGTGGGATCAGCATCTTCGGGCTCAACTTCCAGACGCTCCTGCCGCTCTTCGCCCGGAACACGCTCCACCTGGATGCCCACGGGTACGGCGCGCTCTACGCGGTGATGGGCATTGGCTCGCTGACCGGTTCCATGAGCCTCGCCTTCGCGGGGAGCCGGCGGCCGCTCATCCCCCTGATCGTCGGCGGCGGAGCGGGCTTCGTGACCGCCGAGGTGCTGCTGGGCCTGAGCCGATCCCCCGCGCCCGCGTACGCGCTCGTGATCCTGGTGGGCCTGTCGTCCATGCTGATGATCAACACCATCAACGTGATCATCCAGTACGGCGTGCCGGACGAGCTGCGGGGCAGGGTGATGTCCCTCTACGTGTTCGTGTTCGCCGGCTCGGCGCCCATTGGCGGCCTGTTCGCGGGCGGGATTGCCCAGCTCTTCGGGGCTCCGGCCGGCTTCGTCCTGGGCGGGGCGCTCTCGGCCGGATTCCTGGTCCTCGCCGCCTGGCAGCTGATCAGCCGGGTGACACCGCCATCGCTGGCCCACGAGGAGCCGGCTATCCAGGCGGACGCCCCAGGCGCCGTGCCCGCAGACGAACCCGGGATCGCGATCCGCACGGATTGAGCGATCCGGCTGCCGCGCCCTCGTGCGCGGCAACGCCGAACGCTACGATTCGCCACCGATGCGCCAACCTGCTCCTCCCCAGCGTGCCGCGCCGCCCGGCCTCGTCACGTTCTGGGACGGCCTCACCCGCGGCTTCGCAGCGCTGCGCTTCCGCAACTACCGCCTCTACTGGTTCGGCCAGATCGTCAGCCTGGTGGGGACCTGGATGCAGTCGGTCAGCCAGCCGTGGCTGGTGCTCCAGCTGGGTGGCACCCCGATTCAGCTGGGTGAGGTGCTGGCCCTGCAGTACCTGCCCTCCACCCTCCTGGCGCCCTTCGGGGGCGTTCTCGCCGACCGGGTCGACAAGCGCAAGGCGCTGATCGTCACCGAGTTCGTGGCCATGGTCGAGGCCGGCGCCCTCGCGGTCCTGGCTGCGACGAATACCGTGCAGATCTGGCACATCTTCGTGCTCGCCGGGTTGCTGGGCATGGTGAACGCCGTGGACCTGCCGCTGCGGCAGGCCATCGCCGCCGAGCTCGTGCCGCGCGAGGCGCTGGTCAACGCCATCGCGCTCAATTCCGCGAGCTTCAACCTGGCGCGCGTCATTGGCCCGGCCGTCGCCGGACTCACGCTGGCGGTCGCCGGCCCGGCCTTCAACTTCGGCCTCAACTCGGTGAGCTACCTGGCGGTGCTCCTGGCGCTGGTCCTCATGAGCCCCGGGCACCTCCACCGCATCGAGCGTCCGCCGCGGATCGGGGTCTTCCAGAGCCTGTCGGAGGGATTCCGCTACGCGGTGCGCACGCCGACGGTCTTCTGGCCGCTGGTCCTGCTCGGCGGCGTCAGCACCTTCGGCATGAACTTCCAGACCCTGGTCCCGCTCTATGCCCAGAACACCCTGCACCTTGGCCCCAGCGGGTACGGCGCCATCTTCGCGGTCATGGGCGTGGGATCGCTGACGGGCTCGCTCTTCCTGGCCTTCTCCGGCGGCCGCCGGCCGCTGATGCCGTTGATCCTGGGCGGAACGGCCGCGTTCGTCCTCTTCGAGGCGGGCCTGGGCCTGGTGCGCGAGCCCGGGGTTGTGTATCTGCTCATGCTGCTGGTCGGGCTCAGCTCCATGCTCTTTGTCAACTCCGTGAACGTATCCGTCCAGTACGGAGTGCCCGACGAGCTGCGCGGCCGGGTGATGGCCCTGTACGTGACGGTCTTTGCCGGCTCAACGCCCATTGGCGGGTTCTTCGCGGGGGCCGTCGCGGAGGTGTGGGGGGCCCCGGCCGGGTTCCTTGCCGGCGGCGCGATCTCGGGCGTCGTGCTGGCACTCGTGGGGTTCGGCCTTCTGGTCCGGCGCCGAGCGTTGCGGCGGGCAGCCTCCGTCGCGGGCGGCGCCTAGGCTCGACGCGGCTGGTCCGCGGTGCCCTCCGCCATTCGACCACGGCCAGGGAGCAGGACCCGGAGCTGCTCGAGCGCGGCGGCCAGGTTCTCGCGCTGGTCATCCGGAAGGGGGGCCAGCAGCTCGCCCGCCGCCGCAAGCAGCTCGCGGCGCATGGCGCGCACCCTGCGGCGACCACGCGTCGTGAGCGCCAGCTTCACCGAGCGCCGGTCGGCGGGGTCCGCGCGCCGCTCGACGAGCCCGGCATCCACCAGCGCGGCCGCCTGGCGGGTGATCACCGGGGCGGAGACCATCAACCGCCGTGCGATCTCGCCCTGCGCGGTTGGCCCCTCGCCGTCGATGATGCGCAGCACGTTGTACTGCTGGTAGGTGAGCTCGGCCCAGGCTGGTCGTCGCCGGGCATGGGCCAGCAGATGGCGCATCACCGGGGGAATGGTCGCGACCAGCCACGCTTCCAGGCCGTCGAGCGAGCCGGGGGCGGGCTCTGAACCGGCGGAGGGACGCGTGGAGATCGACATCGGCTCCGATCGTAGCACCCGCCAGCGGGGCTTGACGCTCGCGCTGCTCGCGACCGCGCATGCCGTCCTGCATGCCACGTCCGCGCTCCTGCCGCTGATCTACGCGGTCGTCGTGGTCCAGTTCGGCCTGCGGCCGAGCGACATCGGCCTCTTCATCGCCATCACCACCGCGGTCGGCGGCCTCATGCAGCTCTCGTACGGGGTGCTGACCCGCTACGTGGCCCGCCCGGTGCTGCTCGGTGTCGGGCAGGTCCTGTTCGGGGTCAGCCTCATGGCCGGCGGGCTGTCGCGCAGCATGGGCCAGCTGCTGGCGGCCATCAGCGTCTCGCGAATCGGGAGCAGCCCGCAGCACCCGGTCGGCAACGGGCTTCTCTCCGACGTCTACCCTCCGGAACGGCGCGGTTTCGCCATCAGCGCCCACATCAGCGGCGGCAACGTCGGCACCATCGCGGTCCCGTTCGTTGGCGTGGCGCTCATCAACAGCGTGGGCTGGCAGGCGACCCTCGCCCTCTTCGGGGCGCCCGCCGTGCTGGTCGGGATCGCGATCCTGGTGTTCGTTCGCGAGGACCACCATGCCTACCGGCGCGCGGCGCGCGCGCAGGGCTCCGTGCGGGGGCAGGTCCGCGAGGTGCTCTCCCGCCCCGACCTGCGCTCCATCCTGGCCGCCGCCCTGGTCGCCGCGGGCGGGCGAGGGCTCGACATCCTGGCGCCCTTCATGCTCCTGTACCTGTCGGGTCCGCTGGGACTCGACGCCGGAACGGTCGCAGCGCTCTACGCGCTGCTGCTGGTGGGGGCGGTCATTGGTCCCCTGCTGGCCGGCTGGATCAGTGACCGATACGGCCGGCGCAGGACCCTGATCGTCTACTACTGCCTCATGGCCGCGGGGATCGCGGCCTTCCTGGCGGCCGGATCGAACCTCGTCATCCTGGTCCCGCTCCTGCTTCCCTTCGGCACCGCCGTCTTCTCGGAATCGCCGGTCCTGCAGGCCTTCCTGGCCGACCGTGCCGCCGGGCCGCTGCGCGACGTGGCGTTCTCCGTCTACTTCACCGCCGCGTTCGGCATCGGCGCGGCGTGGGCCTGGGTGATCGGCCAGACGGTCCAGGCCTTCAGCTACCCGGTGGCCTTCGGGGTGATGGCCTGCTCCTACGTGGGCGCCGCGCTCCTGGTGGCCTCGGTCCGGGAGCGTCCGGCGTCGCCGCCCGCGCCGGGCATCGACGGCACCCCGGACGCGTGAGAGAGCGCGGAAGGGACCGCTAGACGACGCGCTCCTCGTCGAGCTCCTCGACGAACTCCGATCCAAGGCGGGCGGCGTCGTAGGCCTTGCCGAGCAGGTGGTGGTACGGAACGCCGCTGAACTGGTGGTGCGAGCGGGTGGGCACGTCCCGACCGCCCTCCCACTCCCGGCGCTGGAGCGCGATGTACCCGTCCTGCTGGCCATCGGCCATCTCCGCCAGGAGCTGGTCGAGGCCGTAGCCGGTGGCGTGCTGCGCGCCGAGCGTGATGAAGATGAAGCGGAACCCAAGCTCGGACAGCTGGGCAAACGTGATCGGCTCGGGATCGCGGAACCACTTGAAGCTGCTCGACCAGTTGAACGCGAAGCGTGCATCGGGGAAGCGATCCCGCACGCGGCGCGAGAACTCCTCCACCGGCCCGCGATCCGAGGTCGGGAACTCGCACCACACGAGGTCGGGAATCCCGGTGTCCAGGTAGCGCAGGGCGCGCTCCACGGCGAGGTCCAGCCCGCGCGCGGACTCGGGAGCATCCACCGCCGAAAGGCCGTCGGTCCGCGCGATCACGACGAAGTCGGTGTTCCCCAGGTCGTCCGCGACGGCGCGGGCCATCCGCAGCTTGCCGATCATCTCCGACGCCGGAATGAGGGCCTTGCCGCCGATGTGGCCGCAGCGCTTGGGCAGGACCTGGTCCTCGATGTGGGCCGCGGCGACGCCGGCCGTGACGTAAAGCTCGGTGGTTCGCTGGACGTTGAAGATGTTCCCGTAGCCACCATCCATGTCGACCACGACCGGCGGGATCTCGAGGTGCCGGGGTGCAACCCCCTTTTCGGGATCGCCCACCGCCTGGGTCAGCTGGAACTTGCGCAGCGCGCTGACGGTGCGCCGCGCGGCGTCGGCGATCTCGGGTCCTGAGTACAGGTCCATGTCGGTGGTCCCCAGGTGGCCGATCGCGAACGAGTAGCCGCTGAAGTAGATCGCCTTGTACCGGTGGTACATGACCAGCTGCGCTCCCATGGGGTCGTACACGCCCGGGCCGAACAGGTACGGCTCCGTCTCGAGCAGCCGACGCATGCGGGTCGACGGATTCTCCCAGCGCGAGGCGGGCACCACGAAGCCCGGTGGCAGGAGCGGCGTCTCGACGAGGCGCGACGCGGGCGCCGTCGTGCGGCGGGCAGGCGGGAGCTGGGTGACGACCATGGGACTGAGGACCTCTCTATTCGTTCTGGTGGTCGCGGTGGCACCAGTCCGGGCAGCCGCACTCGGCGAGCTCCGCGGTGGTCATCACCTCGGGCTCGTCGATGGGGGGCCGGCGCAGGCGAAGACCCTCGAGGATCGCGGCGATTCGGGGCTTGCCTCGCGTGCCGAGCCGCGGTCGCGGCAGCGCAGGCGCCGTCATCGTTCGGTACATCATGGATCTACCCTCGCCGATGGCGTAGCATAAGTCAAAGCAATTCTTCCGATGGGAGTCATAAAGGACGCTGATGTGTGATGGCGCGGAAGAGCACGAGCCGGTCGGGGACTGAACCGCTCCTCATGGCCCAGGTGGATGCCCTGGTTGCCGTCGCCGAGTCCGGGAGCATTGGCGCCGCGGCCGACCGGCTCTTCGTCACCCAGCCCGCGGTGACGGCCCGGATCCACGGGCTCGAGGCGGCGCTCGGCGCGCAGCTGCTGGTGCGCGGTCGCACCGGCAGCCGGCTGACCGATTCCGGCCGCGCCTTCCTCTCGTACGCGCAGCGGGCTCGGGCCGTCCTGGCGGCCGGACGCGAGCAGGTGGCCGAGATGGCGTCCGGCGCGGCCGGCCGGCTCGCCATCGGCGCAGCGCCGGCGGTCAGCACCTACGTGCTGCCGGCGGTCCTCCATCAGTTCCAGGAGAGCCACCCCCGCGTCCAGCTCGCCGTGCGCGCCGGGCACTCGGAGGAGGTGCTCCAGATGGTCCTCCGCGAGGAGATCGAGCTGGGGCTCATGCGGCCCATCGCCCACGCCGACGTGAGCAGCGTCCTGCTCTATACGGACGAGCTGACGCTGGTGGTCCACCATGGCCATCCCTTCGCGTCGTCAGGGACCGTCCGGATGGCGCAGCTGTCAACGGAGCACCTCATCCTCTTCGACCGCACGAGCAGCTATCACGAGCTGACGAGTGCGCTGGTCCGCCAGGCGGGGATCGCGCCGCGCGGCACCATCGAGGTGGACAACATCGACGCCGCCAAGCGGATGGTCGAGGCGCGGCTGGGGATCGCACTCCTGCCCAGGACGTCGGTGCAGATGGAGATCGGCACCGGCCGCCTGGCCCCGGTCGTCGTCGCGGACCTCGCGCCCATCAGCCGCCAGATCGTGGTGGCGCGTCGACGGGACGCGGTCGATCCCTCGCCCGCGGCCGCGGCCTTCCTTGCCATCCTCGACAAGATGCGCCCGGGCACCGAGCGAACCGGCAGCCTCCTCGCCTGATCGTCGCCCCTCGCCGCGGAGCGGCCGGCGCGGACCTTGCCTCGGGTGCGCAACCGGCAATGGTGCGCCGACGGAACCAATCCGCGGCCGGCCCGCCCCACCGCACCCGCGCACCGACGCGGGGTCACAGTGCTGCAACAGATCAAGGGCGGAGAGGGCGGGCGGCATGCCCCCGGCGGGCAATCGGTTGCCCCGGGTGAAACGCCGTGTCGCGGTCGGGTGCCCCAACGTCCCCGAACCGAGATTCGGTTGCACAGGTGCAACGGGCGGGGGCCCGGACGCAGCGGTCATCTCGCGCCCGCTGCCGCTGGGTCGCGAGGGCGCGGGACTAGAATCGGTGGACACGCCGAGTGCGCGCTGCGACCCGCGAACCCGCGAACAGGAGGCGACCGCCCCGATGCCGTCCGACGAGCACGTCGAATCCGCGACCATCGAGAACCTGCTCCGGGAGGACAGGACGTTTCCGCCCCCGGCAGCCTTCACCGCCGGCGCGGTGGTTGCGGACCCCGCGATCCACGAACGCACGGCAACCGAGGAGGGCTTCCGCGCCTTCTGGACGGAGGCCGCCGGCACGGTCGACTGGATGGAGCCGTGGAACGAGCTCTACACCTGGGATCTGCCGTACGCGAACTGGTACGTCGGCGGCAAGCTCAACGTGAGCGTCAACTGCCTCGATCGCCACGTGGATGCCGGTCTGGGTGACCGTGTGGCCTACCACTGGGAGGGCGAGCCCGGTGACACGCGGACGATCACGTACCGCGAGCTCCTCACCGAGGTCTGCCAGCTCACCAACGCCCTGCGGGGACTGGGCGTGAAGAAGGGCGACCGCGTCGCGATCTACATGCCCATGATCCCCGAGCTGCCGGTGGCCATGCTCGCCTGCGCCCGCATCGGCGCACCCCACTCGGTGGTCTTTGGTGGCTTCTCCGCCGATGCCCTCGCGGGGCGGATCGAGGACGCGGAGTGCTCCGTGGTGATCACCGCGGACGGCGGCAACCGCAAGGGTTCGGTGGTTCCCCTGAAGCCCAACGCCGATGAGGCGATCGAGCGGACGACATCGGTCAGGCACTGCGTGGTCGTGAAGCGGACGGGCCAGGAGATCGCCTGGCATGCCGACCGCGACCACTGGTACCACGAGCTGATCGCCGACCAGCCGACATCGGCCGATGCAGAGCCGATGGACTCCGAGGACCTGCTGTACCTGCTCTACACCTCGGGCACCACTGCGCGGCCCAAGGGGATCATGCACACCACCGGTGGGTACCTGGTCGGGACCAGCACCACCCATCGGCTCATCTTCGACATCCACCCCGAGACCGACGTCTACTGGTGCATGGCCGACATCGGCTGGGTCACCGGCCACTCGTACATCGTGTACGGACCGCTCGCCAACGCCTCCACCGGGATCATCTACGAGGGCGCCATCGACTTCCCCGAGAAGGACCGATGGGCGCAGATCGCGGCGAAGTACCGCGCCACGATCCTGTACACCGCCCCCACCGCCATCCGTGCCCTGATGAAGTACGGTGCGTCCGAGTTCGAGCGCGACGACCTCTCGTCCCTTCGCCTGCTGGGCAGCGTGGGTGAGCCCATCAACCCCGAGGCGTGGGCCTGGTACTGGAAGTACGTCGGCGCTGAGCGCTGCCCGGTGGTCGACACCTGGTGGCAGACCGAGACGGGGATGATCATGATCACGCCCCTCCCCGGCGTGACGACGTTGAAGCCCGGCTCCGCGACCTTCCCCTTCCCGGGGGTCAAGGCCGATGTCGTGGACGACACCGGTCGTCCGGTCCCGCTCGGCGGCGGCGGGTACCTGACACTGGAGCGCCCGTGGCCCGCGATGCTGCGCGGGATCTACGGCGATCACGACCGCTACGTCCAGACCTACTGGTCGCGCTTCCCCGGCCGCTACTTCGCCGGCGACGGCTGCAAGCGCGACGAGGACGGCTACTACTGGCTGCTGGGTCGCGTCGACGACGTGATGAACGTCTCCGGGCACCGGATCTCCACCGCGGAGGTCGAATCGGCGCTCGTCTCCCATTCGTCCGTCGCGGAGGCCGCCGTCGTGGGCCGGTCCGACCCGCTCACCGGCCAGGCCATCTTCGCCTACGTCATCCTGCGCTCCGGATCGGAGCCCTCCGACGCGCTCGCCCGGGAGGTGCGGGAGCACGTGGCGGAGATGATCGGCAAGTTCGCGCGGCCCAAGCAGATCATGTTCACCCCGGACCTCCCCAAGACCCGTTCCGGGAAGATCATGCGGCGGCTCCTCCGCGATCTCGCGGAGCAGCGGCCGCTGGGCGACGTGACGACCCTCGCCGACGCGGGCGTGGTGAACACCATCCGCGACCAGTCCGGGTCGGGGGAGGAGTAGCGGGCGTCACGTCGGCGGCCGCCGCGCGCCTGCGCCGGAGCCCCGCGCCGGAGCCCCGCGCCGGGCCCGGCGGCCCCGCCTGACTCGTCACCTGCTTACGTGCGTAGCGTTAGGCGGTTTCCCTCATCGGTACACCGCTCGGCGGTGGCCGTTCCACGCTCGGCCGGGGATCGGGGAACGGCCGACATCGGCCTGGACGGCGCCTTGTGCTACCCAGGCAAGCACCTGACGAGTCGCGGCGCGCGAACGCGGGCTCTGCAGGTGGGCACCGAGCCACGAACGGTCGCCGGGCCCGGCTAAAATCGGCCGATGGCGCAGGGACCCTCCGGGCCGGGCACCGAACCCCACGAGACGACCGAGGCCGCGGCCGACTACCTCATGACGATCCGCTACATGCACGGCGAGGGGCAGCCGGTGATCGCGGCGCGTCTCGCCGAGCGGATGCGCGTCAGCCCGGCCACGGTGAGCGCCATGGTCACCCGCCTCGTGCGGGAGGGCCTGCTCAGCGTCGACGTGCAGACCCGCAGCCTCGACCTCACCGATCCCGGCCGCAGCGCCGCCGAGCGCACGTTCCGCCGCCACGCTCTGGCGGAGTGGCTCCTCACCGAGGTGGTGGGGCTGGGCTGGGCGGAGGCGGACGAGGAGGCGCACCACCTCCAGCACGCCCTGTCGGACCGGGTGACGGACCGCATCGACGAGCTCCTGGGGCGGCCGGAGACCTGCCCGCACGGCAACCCCATTCCGCGAGACGGCCGGACCGTTGCACGCCCCTCCGGGATCCCCCTCTCGACGGCGACCGACGGCTCGGAGGTGACCATCCTGCGCGTCACCGAGGAGGCTGAGGAGGACGCCCGGCTGCTCACCTTCCTCCAGGAGCACGCCGTGCGGCCGGGGCGGGTCTTCGCCGTCGTCGAGGTGGCCGATCACCTCGGCACCATGACCCTGCGGGGTGAGGAGGCCGGGCCGGCGCTGACCATTGGCCTGGCCGCAGCGGCCAAGCTCCGCGTCATGCCGGGACGCGCTGATCCGGCGCTCTTCCACCGTGTCCCGGAGCGTGTTCGGCTGGCGTCGTCGGCCGTCTGAGCGTCTGCTACGATGCGCGCGATGTCCAAGGACCGTACGCGGCGGAGCATCATCGCCGCGGTCGCGACCGTGCTCTGGCTTGGCTACATGGCCATCGGGCTCGCGGCGATCAACAACATCGCCCCCACGGTGAATGGCAATGGCCCGGAGGGCCTGGCCGCCTTCATTGGCCTCGTCACGGGCGTGGTCACCGTGGGTCTGATCATGTGGGCTGCGTCGGAGTAGCTACTCGACGTCACCGGAGTACAGGTTCGCGCTCGGCGGTCGCTGGCGGTCGGCGCCGGGGGACAGGAGTCGTTCGTAGAGGCCCGGCCGGCGATCGGCGATCGTGTCCCATTCGTGCTCGCCGGGGCGTAGCCGGACGTGCGTCGCGCGCGCCGCAGCAGCGTCCACCTCGCCCACCAGCACGACCTCCTCGACATCGCTGGCCGTTGCGAGCCGGTGCCCGTCATAGTCGACCAGGATCGAGCGGCCGAGGAACGTGGTCGATCGCTCGGTCCCCACGCGATCGCAGGCGAGGAGGTAGCAGTGGTTCTCCGCGGCGCGCGCCGGCGCGAAGAGCTCGGGGTGGAACTCCACGCCCACCGGCCAGTTCGTGGGCAGCGCGATGAGGTCCGCGCCGTCCAGGCCCAGGATCCGGGACGCCTCGGGGAAGCGCAGGTCGTAGCAGACCAGGACCCCGACCCGGAGGCCGGCAAGCTCGTAGACCTTTGGTGCATCGGGCCCGGGAGTCGCGAACCGGTCGACGCCCAGGAACGGGAGGTGGGTCTTCCGGTAGCGGAAGCGGCGCCCGTCGGCGGTGATGATGTGGGCCAGGTTGTAGATCTCGTCGTGCTCGGGCTCCAGTGAGCCGCAGATGATGGCCATGTCGTGGCGCGCAGCCAGCTCGAGGAGGCGATCCTCGCCGACCGCCTTGGCCCGGCGTGCCGCCGGCATGGCCTCGTCGCGGGAATCGAACGCGTAGCCCGTCAGCGCCGCTTCCGGCAGGACGGCGATCTGGACGCCGCTGCGCGCCGCCTCCTCGACGGCACGCTCGATCCGTTCCAGGTTGCGGTCGACCTCGCCGAGCTGCGGATCCACCTGGCAGGCCGCCACCTTGACCGTCATGCGCGCCATCTTACTCGGGCCGATTTGAGCCACTGCCGCTCCCGGCCGCCTGGTGGGAGCGCTGGCTGGGGCGCCGGCACCGGGTCCGGCGGTCCCGGCCTTCGCTATGATCGAGCGCAATGAGCCGAACAGCCGCGGGGGTGTCTGCGTGACGGGTCCGGGCGATCCCCGGGACCCCGGCGATGCCCGCGACGCGGGCGATCCGCGCGATCCGCGCGAGGAAGCGTCGTTCGAGGCCTACGACGGTCTCTCCTGGCCGTCCGAGGATCTCGACGAACCGGCCGATGCTGGCTGGACGGACCCCGCGGATGCGGACGACGAGCCCCGCGAGGTGGCCCCGGATGCCGCAGCGGCCGAGGCCGGTGGGGAGGTCGTCGAGGCCGCACCCCAGGCACCGACCCAGTTCTGGGATACGCGGCGCTTCGGGGACCGCAGGCGTCCGACCACCGCCGAGCAGGCGGTCCCCTGGCTCATCGGCCTGGTCCTGGCGCTGGCGGGGATCGTGATCGTCCTCATGGCGCTCATCTACACCGAGGCGAACGGCGGCTTTGCGGCGAGCCACGCCCCGAGCAGCGTGCTCCTGCCGTCCTCTTCGCTCGCTTCGAGCCCGTCATCGGTCCCCGCGGCAACCGAGACGGTGGTGCCATCCGCTGTTGCCACGCCGGCGCCGACACCGACACCCACCTACGGCACCCTGGAGATGCTCTACCTGGCACGGCCGACGGCCCTCGGGGCCAGCGAGCTGTACCGCGACGACTTCGCGACCTCGGCGGCCGCGAAGGTCGTGGCCAAGTCCAACCTGGACATCGCGCACTACGCCGCGGCGCCCGACGGGACCGTCATGGTCGCCATCGTGAACGGCAAGCTGCTGGCCATCACGCCCGGCAAGCCGGACCGGCCCCTGGCGACCGGCGTCGACGCGGTGACCTTCGGCGGCGACGCGAGCACGGTGTATGCGGTGAAGGTGACCCGCGGCGGCGCGAACGATGATGCGACGGTCTACGCCATCGGCTTCGCGTCGGGGACCACCACGACGCTGTCGACCATCAACTTCGCGCACCCGGCCACCGAGCAGCGATCGCAGCTGGACGAGGCGCGCTTCTTCGACGAGGGTGGCATGGATCGCCTCTACGCCACGAGCGACGGCAACGTCGTCCTGTGGGTCGCCAACGCCGGGCAGTGGCGCATTGACCCGGTCAGCGGCGACACGATCGCGGTTGCCCGTCAACCGGTCCTCTGGTCGCCCGACGGGACCCGGCGCATCTCCATCGCGGAGAACGGCGCGATCTCGACGCTGGCCGTCGTGGATGCCACGGGCGCCACGACCTCCCGCGTCCAGGTCACGGGGCTGCTCAGCCACCTGCGCTGGTCGCCCAGGGGAGACCACGTCGCCTTCACCCTGGGCATCAACTCGGCGAACGGCGGCGTCCGCCAGGACCTGTACGTCTGGGACCTCGGGAACGGCAAGAAGCCCAGGCAGCTGACGGCCAATGGGGCGAGCTTCGGCGCGGAATGGCTGGGTGTCGCACAATTCTGGCAGCCATGATCCCGTTTATGCGACCCCGCCGCCCATGAGCCCGCGACCACAGGTTGTCAACCCCATCGGGGTCGAGCTCGACGAGACGGCCCGCATCCTGCGCATCCGGTGGGACGACGGCCACCTGGGCGAATGGCAGTGGACCGATCTGCGCCGTGCCTGCCCGTGCGCCCTGTGCTCCGGGGAGGGCAGCATGCCGGGCGTCGTCACGCTGGAGACGTACTTCACTCCGGAGCAGACGACCATCGAACGCGTGCAGTGGATCGGTCGATACGCGCTCGCTCCCATCTGGGGCGACGGGCACGACACGGGCCTCTACACGTACGCGCGGCTCCGCGAGCTGTGCCAGTGCCCGGAGCACCGCGCCCCCTCGTGATCCGCAAACCTCGGACCTCTTCCCGCAGCCGGAGACCCTTCTGCCCATGACCAGCGCCGTGCCATCCGGAGGGCTCCTCCTCGTCCACGCTCATCCCGATGACGAGTGCATGTCGACCGGAGGTCTCATCGCGCGGTCGCTGGCCGAGGGTCGCCGCGTGGACCTCGTGACCTGCACCGGCGGGGAGGAAGGGGAGATCCACGATCCGGCCCTTGACCCCGACCTGGCCCGGCCGCGCCTGCGCCAGATCCGGCGCGCGGAGCTCGAATGCTCCATCGGGGCCCTGGGCGAGGCGGCGGCCAACGGCGGCGAGCTGCACCTCCACCTGCTCGGGTACCGCGACTCGGGGATGATGGGAACCCCCTCCAACGAGCGGGCCGACGCCTTCTGGCGGCAGGACCTCGAGGAGGCGATGGGGCGCGTGGTGCGTATCGCGCGCGAGGCGCGGCCGGCGGTCCTGGTCAGCTATGACAGCAATGGGGGCTACGGCCACCCGGACCATATCAACGCCCATAAGGTGGCGGTTGGCGCGTTCGAGGCCGCCGCGGACCCCCGGCGGTACCGCGATGCGGGCGAGCCGCACACCGTCGCGAAGCGCTACGAGACCGCCTTCAACCGGGAGGCGCTGCTGGGTCTCATGCTCGAGCTCCGCGCGCGCGGGCTGAACCTGCCGTGGGACTTCGGCGACGCCCTGGAGAAGGTCGATGCAGCTGCCGCGCAGCTCGGGCCCGATGCGCTGAACCCCACGAACGTCGACGCCATGCGACAGATCGCCGAGATGCTCGCGTCCGGGGATGAGCCGGGCGCCTTCGGCACGCCGGACGCCGACGTCACCGCCAGGATCGACGTCTCGCCGTGGATCGCGCTCAAGCACCGCAGCATGGACTGCCACCGCACCCAGCGCCAGGACTTCGGCTGGCTCCTGGAGATGCCCGAGGACCTCGTCACCCGAGCGCTCTCGACCGAAGACTTCGTTCTGGCCACCTGGCGCGGCCACGATGCCCCGTCCACCGAGCGCGAAGACTCCCTGTTCGCCGGACTGTAGGGCCGGCGGACGGCTACCATCCACGGCATGTCCAACGCCAGCATCGGCCTCGACGAGGCCCTTCACGAATACCTGCTCAGCGTCGGCGTGCGCGAACCCCGGGTGCTCAGCCAGTTGCGGGAGCGGACGGCGGCCCTGCCGCAGCACGGGATGCAGATCGCACCCGAGCAGGGCGCGCTCCTCGCGCTCCTTGTGCGGCTGACCGGTGCGCGGCGCTGCCTCGAGGTGGGGACCTTCACCGGCTACAGCTCGACGGCCGTGGCCCTGGCGCTCCCGCCGGACGGGCACCTGCTCTGCTGTGACGTGAGCGCGGAATGGACCGATGTCGCCCGTCAGACCTGGGAGGCCGCCGGCGTGGCCGACCGCGTGGAGCTGCGCCTGGGTCCGGCGCTCGACACCCTTGACGGGCTGCTCGCCGATGGCGCCGCCGGCACCTTCGACTTCGCCTTCATCGATGCGGACAAGCCCAACTACGACGGGTACGTGGAGCGGACCCTGCGCCTGGTTCGGCGGGGCGGTCTGATCGCCATCGACAACGTCCTGTGGTCGGGCCGGGTGGCGGATCCGGCGGTCGACGACGGCAGCACCCTCGCCATCCGCGCGCTCAACGCGAAGCTCGCCACCGACGAGCGCGTCGAGGTGGCCCTGGTGCCCATCGGCGACGGGCTGACCCTCCTCCGGGTGCGGGATCCGGGGTAGGCGAGGGCGTTAGCACCCGTCATACTCCCAGCTCAGATCCCGAGCACCCGGAGAGCATGCTGACCTGCACCGCCTGCGGCACGTCCAACGAGGCCGGCGCCAAGTTCTGCATCGAGTGCGGAGCGCGGATGGCGGTCGCCTGCCCGTCGTGCGGCACGGACAACCCCGGCGGGGCCAAGTTCTGCCGGGAATGCGGCACTGCCATGGCGGGAGCCTCCAGCCCCGCTGAGCCGCCCGCGGTGGCGGGCGCCGCGCGTGGCGAGGGACAGCCCACCGCCGCCGTCGCCGAGCGTCGCCTCGTTTCGGTCCTGTTCACCGACCTGGTCGGTTTCACCACGGTCTCCGAGCACCACGACGCGGAGGAGACCCGCGACCTGCTGAGCCGCTACTTCGAGACCGCGCAGGAGATCGTGGAGCGCCACGGCGGCATCATCGAGAAGTTCATCGGCGACGCGGTGATGGCGGTCTGGGGCACGCCCACCGCCCACGAGGACGACGCGGAGCGCGCCGTGCGGACCGCGCTGGAGCTGGTCGCCGCGGTGGGCGGCATGCAGGTCGGCGACGACAGCCTCCAGGCGCGCGCCGGGGTCCTGACCGGGGAGGCCGCGGTCACCATTGGCGCGACGAACCAGGGCATGGTCGCCGGCGACCTGGTCAACACCGCGTCCAGGATCCAGTCCGCGGCGCAGCCGGGTACCGTTCTCGTCGGCGAGGCCACCATGCGTGCCGCTTCCGGAGCCATTGCCTTCGAGGAAGCCGGGGAGCGCGAGCTGAAGGGCAAGGCCGCGCCGGTGCCCGTCTGGCGCGCAACCGCGGTCGTCGCCCGGCGCGGGGGGTCGGGGCGCGCGGCCCAGCTGGAGCCGCCGTTCGTGGGCCGCGACGAGGAGCTGCGGGCGCTCAAGGAGCAGTTCCACGCGACCGCACGCGAGGGCAAGCCGCGGCTGGTGACCGTCATCGGCCAAGCCGGCATCGGCAAGAGCCGCCTCGGTTGGGAGCTGGAGAAGTACCTCGACGGCGTGGTCGAGAACATCTGGTTCCACGAGGGCCGGTCGCCGTCCTACGGCGAGGGGATCAGCTACTGGGCCCTGGCCGAGATGGTTCGCGGCCGGGCGGGGATCGCGGAGTCCGACGACACGGCCGCCGCGCGCGACCAGCTGCAGGCAACCGTCGAGCAGTTCGTCACGGACCCGGCGGAGCGCCGCTGGATCGAGCCGCGGCTCGCCGGCCTCCTGGGCCTGGAGACCCTGCCGGAGGAGTCGCGCGAGGAGCTGTTCGCCGCCTGGCGCACCTTCTTCGAGCGGATGGCGGCGCAGGGGACCGTGCTGCTGGTGTTCTGGGACCTGCAGTGGGCCGACCAGGGGCTGCTCGACTTCATCGAGCACCTGCTGACCTGGGCCAGAAGCTCGCCGATCTTCGTCCTCGCCGAGGCACGCCCCGAGCTCTTCGAGCGGCGGTCGGGCTGGGGCCAGGGCGTCCGGGCGGCGACCTCCATCCATCTCGAGCCCCTCTCGGATGACGACATGCGGCTGCTGCTCACCGGGCTGGTGCCCGGGATGCCGGAGCGGGCCCTCGCAGCGATCGTCGATCGCGCGGAGGGCGTGCCGCTCTACGCCGTGGAGACGCTCCGCATGCTCCTCGACGGCGGCGCGCTCCACGCGGAGGACGGGCGCTACGTCCTGGTCCGCGACCTGCCGGAGCTCGCGGTGCCCGAGACGCTCCATGCGCTCATCGCGGCCCGGCTCGATCGGCTCGACCCCGAGGAGCGCAGCCTCGTCACCGACGCCTCCGTGCTGGGCATCTCGTTTTCTCCCGAGGCGCTCGCTGCGGTCAGCGGCCTGGACCGGGCGGCACTTGCGGAGCGCCTCGCGGGCCTCGTGCGGCGCGAGATGCTCGTGCTCGACGTGGACCCGCGCTCTCCCGAGCGCGGCCAGCACCGTTTCATCCAGGGCGTCGTGCGCGAGGTTGCCTACCAGTCCCTCGCCCGGCGGGACCGACGAGCGAAGCACCTCGCCGCGGCGCGCCACTACGAGGCGCTGGGGGAGGACGAGATCGCCGGGGTGCTGGCCAGCCACTACCTGGCTGCCTACCGGGCCACCGGGGCGGGTGCGGAGGCCGACGCGCTTGCCGCCCAGGCCCGGGTCGCGCTGCGCGCAGCGGCAGACCGCGCCATCGCGCTCCATTCGCTCGTCGGGGCCGAGCAGTACCTGGAGCAGGCGCTCGAGGTCACGGCCGATCCCGCGGAGCAGGCCGCCCTCCACGAGCGGGCTGCCAACGCCGCGATCTACGCTGCCCGGGTCGAGGCCGGGATCGCACATGCGGAGGAGGCGGAGCGCATAGGCCGTCAGCTCGGCGACCGCCAGGGCATCCTGCGCGCTCGCACGCTGCAGGCGACGGCAAGACTGGCCGAGCACGGGGACCGGTCTGCGATCGAGATCCTGGAGTCCGCGCTTGCCGACGCCCGGGACCTCCCGCCGTCGCGCGACGTTGCCCGCGCCCAGGCGGAGCTGGCCAGGGCGCTGATGATCTCCGGCGACACGCGTTCGATCGAGTGGTGCGATCGCGTCCTGGCGCAGCAGGCCGTCCTGACCCAGAACGACCTGGTGGAGATCCTGATCACCCGTGCCACCGCGCTGCTCAACGCCGGAATGGTCACCGAGGCGGAGGTGACGCTTCGAGGCTGCATCGCCGTCGCTGACCAGGTCGGGAACCCCATGAACGCGCTGCGCGCCCGGAACAACCTCCAGGGGATGGTGGCCGTGACCGATATGCGCGCCAGCCTGGCGCTCGCCCGCGAGTCCTACGAAATCGCCGAGCGCTTCGGCCAGCGGACGTGGGTGCAGCAGGCGATCGGGGTCGCCCTTGGAACCTCGTTTGACCTCGGCGACTGGGATGGGTGGCTTCCGGCGATGGAGGCCGAACGGGCCGCCGCCTCAGAGTTCTACCTGACCTGGTTCGAGTCCGAGGTCATCCGTCGCGACATCTACCGCGGCGATCCGGCAGACGCGGAGGGCCGGCTCCGCGCCTGCGCGTCACGGGACGTGGTGCGGAACAGCGCACAGGCGAGCGCCGGTCTCGCGGGCACGCAGGGCGAGATCCTCATCGCCCTGGGGCGGTGGGACGAGGCCGGCGACGCGGGACGGACCGCACAGGCCGTGGGCGACGCTGCGACGGCCGGCACCGCCGACATCCTCTTTGCCGCCGTGGCCGCGGGACGTGGCGAGTGGATCGCGCCGGCGCTCGAGTCATTCGCGGAGACGCAAAAGGGAGACACCCACGGGACGCGGGCCATGCACCAGCTGGGCGTCGTGATGCAGGCCCTGATCGACGAGCGCTGGGAGGAGGGCCGGATCGCATTCCGCGCGGCAGAGCGGGCGCTCGAGGAGGTGGGGGAGCTCACGCTGCTGGCCCGCCTGCGGCTGGCGGTTGGGCATGCCGCCGCCGGGCGGTTCGGAGAGGCGGACGGGGCCGCGGCCGCCGCGGACGCCTTCTTCGAGGAGCGAGGTGCGTCCGCGTACGTTGCGACCTACCGCTCGCGGGCGTGGCGACCGGACGCGACGACGGGCCGGCAGCGCCCCGAGCGCTCGGCCAGCGGGGAGGCATCCGGGATCACCTCGCAGGGCAGATGACCCGGGCACTGCCGGCCGGCCTCCTCGCCGGGACGGCGCAGGAATGGGGGACGCCGGTGTGGATCACCGACCTCGACCGCGCCGCCGCGAACCTGGTCACCGTGCGCGACGCCTTTCCCGGGGCGCTGGTTGCCTACGCGGTCAAGGCCAACACGGATCCGCACCTGCTCCGGCGCCTCGTGGCCCACGGCGCCGGCTGCGAGGTCGTGACCGGCGTGGAGCTGGCCCTGGCCATGCGCGCCGGGTGCCCGCCGGGGCGGATGGTGATGAACGGGGTGGGGCGCACGGACGCGGAGCTGCGCGAGGGCCTGGCGGCCGGCGCGCTGGTGAACGCCGAGTCGCTCGGCGACCTGGCGGCGCTGGTGGCCATCGCACGGGACGTCGAGCAGCCTCGGATCGGGATCCGGCTGAATCCCGCGCTCGAGGCGGCCACGCATCCCCATCTCGCCACCGGCGCGTCGACAGCAAAGTTCGGGATCGCACCCGCAAACCTGACCGCGGCGCTGGACATGCTGCGTGGCGCGAGCCTGGCACTGGCCGGGCTGGGCGCCCACATCGGCTCCGATATCGCCGGGACCGGGTCGTACCTCGACCTCCTCGACCGCCTGTCCGATGCCGCGGCGGCGGCGTCCGCCGTCGGACTGGCGCCGCAATGGGTCGACATCGGCGGGGGGTTCTCAACGCCTGACCCCGCCGTGCTGAGCGCCGTGGGTGAGGCAGCGGGGGCGCGGTTCGGGCGCCATCGGCTCATCTGCGAGCCTGGCCGCAGCCTGGTGGCCGATGCCGGCTGGCTGGTGACCCGCGTACTGCGCGTCCAGCCCCGGACCGATGCCGGCCTGACCTACCTGGTGGCTGATGCCGGGATGACCGATCTCCTTCGCCCCATGCTCTACGGCGCGGAGCATCCTGTCGCACTGGTCGTGCCCGGGGAGCCGGTGGACGTGGTGGCGGCCACTGGACGCGTGGATCTCGCCGGGCCGGTCTGCGAGGCGGGGGACATCCTGGCGCACGATCTCGGTCACTGGCTCGACCCCGGGGAGCTCGCGCAATGCGGCCGGGGCGCGCTCCTCGCCCTGGGCCGCGCCGGTGCCTACGGCGCGGTGATGTCCATGACCTACAACGGCCGCCCGCGCGCCGCGGAGGTCACGGTGGAGGATGGCGTCGCTCGCCTGTCACGCCGCCGCGAGACGCTGGAGGACCTGCTCGCCCGCGACGCCTGAACCCGGCGCGGCCGCGTCGCCCCGTGCGTCAGTTGGTGGTGGCCAGCGGAACGAAGCCGTACCCGCCCATCACCCGCCAGCCGATGCCGTCGTGCTCGAGGTGGTAGATCGCCGGCATGGGCATGGCCAGGTGGAACTCGAAGCCGACATCGGGCTCCAGCGCCTGCAGGATGAGGCTGATCAGGTTGCCGTGGCTGGCGACCAGGAGCCGCCCGCCATCGGGATAGCGCACCCGAAGGAGGTCGAGGATCGCCAGCGCCCGGCGCTGGGCCGCACGCCCCGACTCGCCGCCGGGCAGGGCAAAGTCGGGATCGGCCCAGCTGCGCCTGAGGACCTCGCGCCAGTCGTCGCGCGGGGCATCCGGGTTCAGGAGTCGCTCGCGCAGGTCGATGAGCTCGGTGATGGGAAGGTCGCGCCGCCGCGCCACGGGCTCCACGGTCTGCCGCGCGCGTGGATACGGGCTGGAGTAGATGGCTTGCAGCCCATACGGCTCCAGCTCGTCGGCCAGCTCGTCGGCCGCGCGGAGCCCGGCGGCATCCAGGGGGCGCTCGTCGTCGCGCGCCTCCCAGCCCGGGGAGCCCGGCGGGACCGGCCGCGCGTGGCGGACCAGGATCACGTCCAGCGTGCCCAGTCGGGTGAGTCCGGGTGGAGGCGTCTGCATTCGGCAGCCCAGTCTAGGGGCCATGCCGGCCCGCCGGGCGGCGTATCAGGCCCGAGGCGGCCCCGTCCTCCTCCTCCTCGTCCGCCTCGCTCTCCACGCCAGGGGTCCCGCCCAGCGGGACGGATCGCGCAAGAGCCTTGCCTGCCGGGCCGGGCGTCCCGCTGAGCGAGACAGGAGCGGCGTCCTGCTCAGATTCGGCGACCGATCGCCGGGTGCCGCGTCCCTCCAGGCGCATGCGCAGGTCTCGCTTGAGGACCTTGCCCACGGGATTGCGCGGCAGCGCGTCCACGACGAGCAGCTCCTTGGGCATCTTGTAGGCCGCGATCTGCTGCCCGGCCAGGAACGCGCGCAGCTCGCCCATGGTCAGCGACGTCTCCGGCCGAAGCACCACGACGGCGCTGATCCGCTGCTCGCCCTCCAGCCGGCGGTCCTCGGTGCCCACCACCGCCACCTCCGCCACGGCGGGATGACCGGCAATGAGCGCCTCCAGCTCCTCCGGGGCGACCTTCATCCCGCCCCGGATGATGAGGTCGCGCGCGCGTCCCACGAAGCGCAGCCGGTCGGGGCGCCCGGCCGGGATCTCGAACAGGTCGCCGGTTCGGTAGAAGCCGTCGGGGTCGAAGGCACGGGCGGTCATCTCCGGACGCCGGTAGTAGCCGGCGAAGAGGTTGGGTCCCCGGAACGCGAGCTCCCCGGGCTGGTCAGGCTCGGTGACCGGCTCGCCGGAGACGGGATCGAGCAGGCGGGTCTCCATGCCCAGCGCGGCGCGGTTGCCCCAGGCGGCGCCGTCGTCGTCCGGCGCCCCGAAGCGCGGGAAGTAGCGCGCCCGCTCGCCCGCATCGGGGATCGTGGCCGGGTCGCCGACCAGCGCGATTCCCTCGTTCGAGCCGAAGAAGTTGAGGACCTCGATCCCGAAGCGGTTCCTCCAGCCGGAGACCATGAACGCGGAGAGCGGCGCGCTTCCCGAGCCAATGACGCGCATCGACGACAGGTCGGCGGAGGCCAGGAGCGCCTCGTTGGCGAGCAGTATGTTGAGCAGCACCGGCGGGGCCACGGTGTACTGCGCCCGTTCCGTCCCGACCTGGGCCAGGAACACGGGGAGGCTCATGGGATGGTGCATGACCAGCGTGCCGGCCACCTCCAGCCAGGGCACCAGCATCCCGCCAATGCCCGACATGTTCACCAGCGGGAACGGGTTGAGCATCACCGCGCCATCGGCCAGGCGGGCGCCGTCGGTGGTGCCGTAGGCGATCGAGAGCCACATGTTGTGGCTGCGCGGGACCCCCTTGGGCTCGGCCTCCGTCCCGGAGGTCCAGCAGATGGTGCTGATCTCGTTGGCGTCCCAGGCCGGGGTCGGGCCGGTGACCGCCGGAAGGGCGCCATCGGCCTCGAGGATGTCGCGCAGCGGAAGCACGTCAGCCGGCAACGTCTCGCCGTCCTCTGCCAGCGCCAGCACCACGCCGAGCGAGGGCACCTCGCCACGCAGGGCTCGAACCATGGCCACGTGATCGAAGCCGCTGCAGCGGGTGGCGGTGACGAAGGCGCGCGGCTCCACGACCCCCATGGTGTGGCGCAGCTCGTGCTGGCGGTACTGGACCGGGAGCGGGGAGACGATCGCGCCAAGCCGCAGCGCGGCAAGGTACACGAGCGCCAGCTCCACCACGTTGGGGAGCTGGACCATCAGAACGTCGTCGCGTCCCACCCCCGCGTGGCGCAGGGCGGCCGCCAGCCGGGTGGCGCGGGCATCGGCCCGGGCATAGGTCCAGCGCTGGGGCGAGCCCACCGTGAAGTCGGCGCGGTTGGGCGGATCGACGAGCGCGGTGCGCTCCGGGTGGGCGGCGACGTTCGCCTCCCACAGGTCGAGCAGGGTGGTGGTGCCCCACCAGCCGGCATCGGTGTAGGCGCGGATCGTCTCGGGCGTGCTGAGGATCATTGGGCGGGCCCCTCCTTGCGGTGACGCGGGAACCAGGGGATGAAGGCCGATGTGCTGGCCATGTAGTCGGCGTAGTCAGGGCGGCGCTGCACGATCGTCTGCTCCAGCAGGCCAACGCCGGAGACGCGGACCAGCAGGAAGGTCATGATCGCCGGGGCGAAGACGCTCCACCAGCCCCCGGCCGCAAGGGCGATGAGCCAGAAGCCCCACCACTGGGTCGCGTCGCCGAAGTAGTTGGGATGGCGGGTCAGCGACCACAGCCCGGAGCGCATGGTCCGGCCCCGGTTGGCCGGGTTGGCGATGAAGCGGCGCAGCTGCCAGTCGCCAACCGCCTCGAAGATGAAGCCGATGGCCCACACCACCGCGCCGATGGCGTCGAGCGGCGTCCAGTGCTGCGGCCCGCCGGCCATGGCGGCGAAGATGGGCAGGCCGATCACCCAGGCGAGCAGGCCCTGGAGGACGAAGACGCGCAGGTACGAGCGCCACCACCAGCTGGGGCCCGCGGCGCGGCGCCAGGCGACGTAGCGCGAGTCCTCCCCGTGGCCGATGTTGCGCGAGGCGACGTGCAGGGCGAGCCGCGCCGCCCAGACCGCGACCAGGGCGGTGATCAGGACGTTGCGACCCGCGAACCCGTCGGGGGTCGCGGCCAGGTAGACCAGCGCCTGGACGGCGAAGAGCGGCCCCCAGGCGATGTCCACGATGCTCGCGTTGCGCAGGGGCAGGCTCAGCAGCCAGAGCGCCGTCATCACCACGCCCAGGGCGAGGAGCGACCAGCCCATGGCGGGCAGGGCAGTCCCGATGCCGTCGAGGATCCCGTTCACGTCGCGGGTACGGTCGCGGGCATGGCGTGGATCATGCCATTCCCGCGCAACAGCGCCGTACGATGCGCGCGATGACCCTGGCGGCGACGATCCTGCTGCTGCTTGCCGCGCTGGCGGCCATCGCCGACTGGGTCGCGGTGGGGACCGGGCGCCGCCGCGTGGAGCTGGTGAGCAAGCCGGCCGTGCTGGCGCTCCTGCTCGCCGCTGCCCTGGCCATGGATCCCGCCAGTGCCGCCGAGCGGAGCTGGTTCGCCATCGCCCTGGCCTGCTCCCTGTCCGGCGACGTGGCCCTCCTGGTCCGGGGACCTCGGGAGCGACGCTGGTTCGGCGTGGGGCTGGGCTTCTTCCTGATCGCGCACCTCGCCTACCTGGGCGCCTTCGTGGGGGAGCAGCGGTCGCCCGGCGGGCTGGCCGTGGGCGCCGTCTTCGTCTGGCTGAGCGGCACCATGGTCGGCAGCCGGATCGTGCGGGGCGCCACCGCGGCCCGCGGCTGGCGGCTGGGCACCGCGGTGGCGGTCTACCTCGCCGTCATCTCGCTGATGACCGCCGGGGCGGCGGGCACCGGAAACGCGACCGCGGCGGCCGGGGCGGTCGCGTTCTTCGTGTCGGACGGGCTGCTGGGCTGGGATCGCTTCCTGCGGCCCGTGCCCGGCGGCCGCCTGACCCGGCGCGTGGCCTATCACCTCGGGCAGGGGCTGCTGGTCCTCTCCCTCCTCACCTGATCGGTCCAGGCGCATACTTCGCACCGAGGGAGGGAGCTCGTCCATGACGACCCGGGCGTTCTTGCGTGGCGTGGTGGCACCCGTCGTGCTCGTCGTGCTGGCGTACATCGTCCTGATCTACGGTGGCGAGCACCGCTGGTACGGCGACCAGCTTTTCCCACTGCCCTTGCTGCTGGCCGCGGTGTGGGTCATGGCGCCGGTGACCGGGGGCCTGCTGCTGCACGACGCGACACCCGTGCCGCGGGCCACCGCGGCGGTGGTGCTGGGCCTGCTCATGGGCCTGGCGGTGACCTGGCTCTTCGTCTTCGCCGCAGGGACGGGCACCGAGTGCGCTGCCGATGGCCTGGCAAGCCCTGCGCTGTACATCCTCGGATGCGTGGGCGTGGGCGCCCTCGCCGGCGTCGGCGCCAGTGGGAGCCTGGTGGCCACCGCCTCGCTCGTCCGCCGGGCCGGGTGGTGGGTCGCGGTGCCGGCGGGGATCGTGGTGAATGTCGCCGGTGGTGCGGCCGGGCTGTGGGTCTTCTACAACCTGGTGCGCTGCTGGCGGTTCTAGCGCGGGATCAGGCCAGCGTGGCCGGGGTGGCCAGCGACGGCTGGCGACCGGCACGCTGCAGGCGCGCCGCCACTCCCTCCGCCTCGCGCATCACGCGCAGGACGTTGCCGCCCGCGAGGCGGGCGAGGTCGCCATCGGTCCATCCACGCCGGATGAGCTCCGCGAAGAGATTCGGGTAGCCGGAGACGTCCTCCAGTCCCCGGGTGAGGAAGACGGTGCCGTCGAAGTCGCCACCCAGGCCAACGTGCTCCACGCCGGCCAGGCGGACCACGTGCTCCACGTGGTCGGCAACCATGGAGAGCGGCGGGATGGGCATGTCCAGGGATTCCAGCTCGCGGCGCTGGATGGCGCGGCGCTCCGCGGGATCGGTGACCCCTGCCAGCAGCTCGCCGACGCGGGCGATGGCCGGCACCAGCACCGCCGCGGCGTCGGGGGAGACGAAGCCCGCGACGAAGGTGACCATCACCACCCCGCCGTTGGCCGGCACGCGACGCAGGATCTCGTCGGGGACGTTCCGCGGCACGTCGCAGAGGGCCCGCGTCGAGGAGTGGGAGAAGATGACCGGCGCCTCGCTGGTGTCCAGGGCGTCGTGCATGGTCGACGGCGCCACGTGCGAGAGGTCGACGAGCATCCCGATCCGGTTCATCTCGCGGACGACCTCGCGGCCGAAGTCGGAGAGGCCGTCGTGGCGCGGCGCATCGGTCGCGGAGTCGGCCCAGTCGTTGGTCTTGTTGTGGGTCAGGGTCATGTAGCGCGCGCCCAGGTCGGCGAAGGCGCGCAGCGCGCCCAGCGAGTTCTCGATGGCGTGGCCGCCCTCCATGCCCAGCAGGCTCGCGATCCGGCCCGCGGCGAACGCCTCGCGTACCTCGCGCGCGGTCCAGGCGAAGCGCAGGTGACGCGGGTATCGCTCGATGAGCCGGCGGGCCAGGTCGAGCTGCTCCAGCTGGGTCCGCGCCGGGCGGGCGTCCATGCCACCCTCGCCGGGGACGTAGACGCTCCAGAACTGGCCGCCCAGACCGCCGCGCCGGGCGCGGGCGAAGTCCGTGTGCCCGCGCCCGGTCCCGGGCTGGCGCCGCTCGCGGACCAGCTCGTAGGCGGCCACGTCGTTGGGAGCACCTTCCGCGTTGCGGATGGTCCACGGCAGGTCGTTGTGCCCGTCGATCAGGATGTGCCGGCGGAGAAGGTCGCGGGCGTGCTGGGGTGCGGAGCGGGCCACGGGCCTGCGTAGTCTACGGCCGATGCCGCTCCTCGGATGGCCCGGTACCGCTGGCGACGCGGCCATGACGATCGGGTGCTTCCCGGGGCCGCCCGATGGCCGGTAGGGTCAGGAGGTGGCGGCGGAGCATTCCGCGCCGCGAGCACGACCCGAGGGGAATCGGCCCATGCACAGCAGCGACGAGCACGGGGTGCCGGACGGAGGCATCCTTCGCCGGCTGCCCGCGTCACCCGCCGTCCGGGCCTCTGCCTGGCTGATCTTCCTGGCCGCTGGCGTCGTGGCCACGGCCGCCTACCTGCTGATTCCCTCGCGGAACGTGCAGGATGTCGTCTACCAGGCGCCCGGCACGCTCGCCGTGGGAGCGATCGTGGCGGGGATTGCCATCCATCGGCCTGCTCATGCGCGTCCCTGGCTGCTCATGGCCGCGGGGCTGCTGCTCACCACCGCCGGCGACTGGACCTGGGTGGCCTACGACTTCACCGCCGGCGATCTCCAGCCGTTCCCGTCCGTGGCCGACCTGTTTTACGTCACCGGGCAGGTCTTCATCCTCGGGTCCGTCGTCTGGCTGGCAAAGGGCAGGATCCCCGGCGGCGACCGCGCGGGGCTCCTGGACGCGGCCATCATCTCGGTTGGCGCGGCGCTCCTCAGCTGGGTCTTCATCATGGCGCCCACCGCCGCGGATTCGAACGAGTCGTCGCTGGCGATGGCGATGGCGCTGGCGTACCCCGTCCTGGACCTGGCGGCCCTGGCAGTGACCGTTCGGCTGTTGCTTGCGCCAGGCAGGCGCACGCCGGCCCTGTGGCTCCTCATCGCGGCTCTCGTCGGATACCTGGCCGCCGACTTCACCTTCGCCCTGCTCGCCCTCGACGACGGATACCACGTGGGCATGGTCATCGATGCCGGATGGCTGCTCGCAGCCTTCTGCTGGGGTGCCGCGGCGCTGCACCCCTCCATGGCCGATGCCTCCGCACCGGTGGAGAGCACCGAGACTCACCTGGGTGGCGGCCGCCTGGCGCTCCTGGCCGGCGCGTCGCTGATGGCGCCTGCCGTGCTCCTGGTGCAATGGGCCCGAGGCGGTACCCTGGACGTCCCGGTCATCGCCGCCGGCTCGGTGGTGCTGTTCCTGCTGGTCATCGCCCGCCTCTCCGGCGTCGTGGGCGAGCTGCGCCTGGCCCTGAGCCGCAGGCACATCCTGGAGGAGGAGCTCCAGCGTCGCGCGCTGACCGATCCGCTCACCGGGCTCGCCAACAGGACCCTCTTCAACGACCGCCTGCGTCACTCCCTCGCCCGCCGCGAGGGGGCCGTCTCGGTCCTGTACCTGGACCTCGATGACTTCAAGCGGGTGAACGATGCCTACGGGCACGCCATGGGCGACAGCGTGCTGCGAAGCGTGGCGACGGCCCTGGACCGCTCGATCCGGTCGGAGGACACCGCCGCGCGCCTGGGCGGCGACGAGTTCGCCATCCTGGTCGAGCACCCCGAGGCGGTCAGCGATACGCAGCGCCTCGCGGACCGGCTGCAGGCGGCGATCCGGGAATGCGCCGCGCAGGTCGAGCCGGACTTCACCATGGGCGCCAGCATCGGGATCACCAGCGGCCTGTGCGGTATCGCGGACCCGGGCGCGCTCCTGCGCGAGGCCGATATCGCGATGTACGTCGCCAAGGGCCAGGGCAAGGGACGCTCCATGGTCTTCGAGCCGGCCAAGCACGCGGAGATCATGCGATCCCTGGCGCTCCGGGCCGAGCTTGAGCATGCCATTCGCGACCAGCAGTTCGAGCTGCACTACCAGCCCATCGTCGATCTCGCCACGGGGGCGGCGGTGGGCGCCGAGGCGCTCGTCCGCTGGCGGCACCCGTCACGGGGCCTCCTCCCGCCGCTCGATTTCATCCCCATGGCCGAGTCCACCGGTGTCATCCCGCTGCTGGGCGCGTGGATCGTGCGCGAGGCATGCCAGACGGCGGCCCGCTGGGCCCGGCGGACGGCCGCGGATCCGGACTGGTTCGTGAGCGTGAATCTCTCCGGGCTGCAGATCGTCGCCCCGGAGTTCGAGGAGACCATTCGTGCGGCGCTCGCCAAGACAGGCCTGGAGCCGCACCGCCTGCTCCTGGAGCTCACGGAAAGCTCACGGCTGGATCACGCGGCCGCGACGGGCATTATCGGCCGCCTGCGCGAGACGGGTGTCCGGCTGGCGCTGGACGACTTCGGCACGGGGTACGCGTCGCTGATCCAGCTGGCACGGGTGCCCTTCGACATTGTCAAGATCGACCAGGGCTTCGTCATGAGCGTCCACGAGGAAGCGGCCACCACCGCGCGCGCCGACTCCCTCATCCGCGGGGTGGTGGACATGGCGAGCCACCTTGACATGGTGGTGGTCGCGGAGGGGATCGAGACCGGGGATCAGCTTGCCCGGCTCCGGGCGCTCGGCTGCCAGTATGGGCAAGGGTACTTCTTCAGCAGGCCCGTGCCCGCGGCGCAGCTGGGGCGCCAGCTCGCCGCGCTGGGTCGCGCCCGCGCCGCGCGCACGCATCCACGGTCCGTGGCAGCTGCTCCCGCCGCCCCGGCCGAGGGGTAACCCGCCGGCCGCCCCCGCCGCGCACATCAGCGGTGCGCCGTCCCGGATAATGCGCGGCAACCGGAACCCCCGGTACCACGCCCAGGGTCGGAGGATCGGTGCAGCTCATCGTCGTCGGGGCGGGTGGCATCACCCGCGACCTGTTGCGGGGCCTCTCGGAGGCCTGGCAGGTCACGGTCGTCGACAACGACCGGGAGCGTCTTGACCTCCTTCGCGGAGTGCGCGCGGGCGTGCCCGCCAACGGATCCGACCGCTCGCCGGGAGCGGCCGGCGAGACACGCCTGGAGCTGGGGGACGGCACCAGCCGGGTGGTGCTCGAGCGGGCGGGCCTGGACCGGACCGATGCGGTGGTGGCCGCCATGGGCAACGATCGGGCCAACCTCGAGGTGTGCCGGATCGCGAAGGCGGCGGGCGTGCCCCGCATCGCCGCGGTGGCTGCTGGACCGGAGAGCATCAACGCCTACCGGGGCGAGGACTTCGTCGCCTTCTCGCCGGCACGCCTGACCGCGCGCCGGCTCGAGATCCAGCTGGAGCCGCGTCGCGTCAGCTCCGCGGCCTTCGCCGAGGGCATGGCGCAGGCGGTGGAGTTCCGGATCGCGGCGGACTCACCGCTTGTCGGCCGCCCCCTGCGAGAGCTCGAGCTGGAGCGCACCCTGATCGCCGCCATCAGCCGCAGGGGCGCGCTGATCGTGCCGCACGGCGCCACCGTCCTCGAGGAGGGCGACCTGGTGACCGTGGTTTGCGCGACGGCCGACTACCCCATGGTGGTTCGGACCTTCACCACGGCCACCGCCCGCTTCCCCGCCGATTTCGGCAGCCTGGTGGCGGTGCGCCTCCATTCGCCGGAGGACCTGGAGCGGCTGGTGCCGGAGGCGATCCACCTCGTGCGCAACAGCGCGGCGGAGGGTCTCCTCCTCCTCCATCGGCCGATGGCGGACGGCGTCGAGGCGCCGGCCGAGGTGTCCGGCGGGAACGGCGACGTCCACGACGACGGAGACCAGCGTCCGGACGAGCCGGGCCCCGAGCCCTCCGCGGAGACGCGCGAGATCCGGGCCCTGATCGACGC
Organism: uncultured Chloroflexia bacterium; assembly: GCA_963805305.1. GTDB lineage: Bacteria > Chloroflexota > Limnocylindria > QHBO01 > QHBO01 > CAVXEH01. The sequence goes on along the minus strand of CAWDTM010000003.1, from coordinate 239,178 downwards.
GGCAACCGAACGAGCGGAGGGAATCACCGTCACCGAGGCTCCCCTCGAGTCCGGTTCCGCGGAGGCGGTGATCGCCGCCGCCCGGGCCTCGCATGCCGGCGTTGCCGTCCTGCCGGCGCCGGGCGGCCGGTTCGCGACGGTGGGCCTGCTGCGCGCGGCGCTGGCACAGCACGTCGCGGTGCTGCTGGCCAGCGGCGCGACCGGCGGCTATCGCACCATCCTGGCACCCGTCCGCGAGACGCAGGCCGGGAGGGCCGCCTCGCAGGCGGCCATCGACCTCGCCGTGCAGAGCAAGGCGGGGCTCACCGGGATCGCGGTCCGACCGCCCACCTTCATGGCCGGCAGCGAGGCCCGCGCTGAGGCGGTCGTGGCCCTGGGACGCATGCGCGAGGCGGCGTCCGTGCAGGGGATCCACCTCCGCCGCATGGTCCGCGAGGGGAACCCGGTCCGCATCCTGCGGGCGGAGGCGGCCACCGCGGACCTGCTGGTGATGGGCCTGCCGTCAACCACCCCGCGGGTTTGGGCTCCGGGCATCGCCGGTCACCTCGTCCTTCGCGCGCCGTGCTCGGTCCTGCTCGTCCCCGGGGTCCCCACGAGGACGACACCGCCGGCCGAGCGCGGCAGCTAGGGCCGTGGACTCGAGCGCCGCCGCGACCCTCATCGTCATCGCGGTAGCCGCGTTCGCGCTGCCCCTCGTCGCACGCCGGGTGGGTGTGCCCGCCCCGGTCCTGGAGATCCTCTTCGGCGCCGCGGTGGGTCCGGTGCTGCACCTCGTCAGCCTGACGGACTTCATCAGCCAGCTCGGCGAGCTGGGCTTCTTCCTGCTCATGTTCCTGTCGGGCTTCGAGATCAACCTGGCCGGGTTCGGCCGGCGGGCGCGGACCCAGCTGGCGGTGGGGCTGCTCGTCTTCGGGATCACGCTGGCGGCCTCGGCCGGATCGGTCTGGCTGCTCGGGTACGGGCTCTTCACCATGTTCGTGCTGGCCACCACCAGCGTGGGGATGGTGGTGCCCACCCTGCGCACCACGCGCCACATGGGGACGGCACTGGGGCAGGCGATCCTGGTCTCCGCGCTGGTCGCTGACTTCCTGACCCTCATCGCGGTCACCTGCCTGGCGCTCGTGACGGACTCCGGCAGCGCGGTCTCGCTGCTGGCGGTCCCCGCGTTCTTCGCGGTCATCGGCTTCGGGCTGATCGCGGTCCGCCGCCTGGCGTGGTGGTGGCCGGAGTCGTTCCGGCGCCTCTTCGACGTGGACGATCCGGAGGAGGTCGGGATCCGCGCCACGCTGGCCCTGATGCTGGTCCTGGTTGGTTTGGCGCTGGTGCTGGGGATCGAGCCGATCCTGGGCGCCTTCATGGCCGGATCGGTCTTCGCCCTCGTCTTCCCGTACCGCGGGACGCTGGACCAGAAGCTGGCCGGCTTCGCCTACGGATTCCTGATCCCGGTCTTCTTCATTGGCGTCGGGATCCGGTTCGACCTCTCGGCCCTGGGCGACCCCATGGCGCTGCGCATCACGCTGGCGCTGATCGCCCTGGCGCTGGCGGTCAAGGTCGTCGCTGCCCTACCCTTGCGCCTGCTGGGGCTGCCGATGCGCGCTGTCCTCGCCGCGGGGCTGCTGCTCTCCGCCCGGCTGAGCCTGATCATCGCGGTCGCGGAGCTGGGCGTCCGCCTGGGGGTCATCGACCGCCAGCTCCAGTCGAGCATCGTCCTGCTCGCCGCGGTGTCCTCGACGCTGGGACCCATGCTCTTCCGCCTCGTGGCGCCGCCGGCCCCGGCACCCGCCGGCGCGTCGGGGTCCTCGACCGCCGTCCCAGCGCCATCGGCTCGCTGACACCCCGCGCGCGCCGCCGACCCGCGCAGCGAATGGGGTCCGGAGCGACCCCCGGAGGCGGTCCGGGTGGCACTGGCGGGGACGCCCACGTCGCGCGCAGCCTTGGCTCGGAGAGCGGCGGGTGAGGAAAGGTCGCCCAACGTCCCGGACCGCGCCCGTAGCTGAGGAACATTGCCATGCTGTCGCTTCCCGAGACCGAGCACCAGCGTCACGAGCTGATCCTGCCCCATGTCGACGCGCTGGGCGGTCTGGCCGAGCGGGTCGCGGAGGGTGCCACCGACGCCTACGCGCCTGCATTCGAGGCCGAGTACGCGTTCATCGTCGACGAGCTGGTCCCGCACGTGGAGCGGATCGAGGAGACGATCTACCCCGAGCTGGAGCGGCTCATGCAGAACCGACATTCCATGCTGCCCATGCGCCACGAGCATCGTCAGATCCACCGCCTCATCGGCTCGCTCGGCAAGTATCGCGAGCAGGTGGCGCGCGGACGCCTCAGCGCCGCGGAGGCCACCGGCCTGCGCCGCGTCCTGTATCGGCTCTACGCCATCCTCAAGGTGCACCTCGCGGAGGAGGAGCACTACATTGGCGTGCTCGAGCACAACCTCTCGCCCGAGGAGCGCTCGACCCTGGCCCGCGCCATCGACCACGCCAGCGCGGAGCCCCTCTGACCGCTCGCCCGGACTGATCGGGACGGCCCGGCCCGGCCGGCCCCCGATCCGGGCCGGATGGCCCTACGGAAGCTCCACGGCCCCGGGCGATGCTGCGGTCGAAGTCCTGGCCGGCGGTCGGTCGGGTCGAGCCACGGAGAACTGATCGCGACCATGCGCTCCCTGCCCGAGACCACCCAGCATCACCACGAGCTGATGATGCCGCACATCGACGCGCTACCGGCCCTGGCGGAAACCATCGACACGGTCCGGCCGGAGGCCTTCGCCGCACGCTTCGAGGCGGAGTACCGGTTCATCCACGACCAGATGCTGCCGCACATCGACGCGGTCGAGCGTCGCATCTACCCCGAGCTCGAGCGGCTGCTCCAGAACCGACACTCCATGATCCCCATGCGCCACGAGCACCGCGAGCTGCGGCGCCTGATCGCGACGCTGGGTGACTACCGGCCCAGGATCGCCGCCTGCAGCCTCGACGAGGGCGAGGCCATGGGCCTGCGTCGGGTCCTGTACCGGCTGCATGCCATGTACAAGGTCCACCTGGCCGAGGAGGAGCATTACCTCGCGGTCCTGGAGGGAAGCCTTTCCCCGGAGGAGCGCGACGCGCTGGCGCAGTCCCTGGACCACGCCATGGCGCAGCCCATCTAGCTCCGCGAGCGCTTCGGGGGTCGGGCGACCGCGGACAGGTAGCGCCCGTCGAACTCGGCCATCAGCCGCGCGCGCTCGCGCATGACCGCGGCCCACTCGTCCAGGGTGGCGTAGCCGGCATCGGTCAGCTCGTACTCGCGACGCTGCGGTCCGGCCGGCTCGGTCGACCACGTGGAGCGGACGAGGCCGGCCTCCTCGAGGTCGCGCAGGGTCCGGTAGACCTGGCCGAAGTCCAGCTGCGAGCCGGTCGCCACGCCCATCTGCTCGAGCTGGCCCACGAGCGCATACCCGTGCGCCGAGCCCTCGGCGAGAAGGACGAGCATGAACGGCTCCATCCAGCGCCGACGGCCGCCAAGGGGCGCCCAGCCGTGGTGGATGGGGTTGCCGTTCCGGTCCCGGGCCGAGGCGACGGACTCGCGCTCAGCCGAACCCCGACGGCCGGTGGATCCGCTCATGTGTCCGAGGAGTGTAGAGGCCTCCGGCAGATAGGGTGAAGCCGCCCGACGGATGGCCCCGCCGGGCGGCAGGCTGTCCTCACTGTGCGGGCGACCCGGCCCGCTCCCTGCGCAGGGCGAAGAAGAAGAGGGCGACCGGCCGGTAGACCGCGTGGGCCAGCTTCATGAACGGCGCCAGCAGGACCAGCTCCATGGCGATCGCCACGTGGAAGAGGAAGACCCAGTAGCCCCAGGCCGGCGCATCCGGCAGGTAGAGGGCCAGCTCGATCCCGAACCCGGTGACGCCGGTGATCCAGAGCAGGACCAGGAGCGTCCAGTCCGCCGGAGCCGAGGTCCGCACCGAACGGTGGGATTTCCGCAGGCGGTCCGCGATCAGCATGCTGGTGCCGTAGATCAGGGCGATTCCCGCCACGGTCCCCAGCAGGCGCACCGGGTACCAGATCGGCACCGGCGTGCCGGTTGCCTTCCAGCCAATGATCTCCAGGCCGTAGTCGGCGATCGTCGCGCCCAGCAGGCCAAGGAAGCCCCAGATCGTCATGGCGTGGATGAACCAGCGGCGCCGATACCACGGCACCGCCGCCTCGGCCTCCGCGTCGCAGTCGGCGCGGTAGCGCACCTGGCCCAGCGATTCCATGCCGATGGCGCTCCACAGCGCCCTCCCGCTGCGGGCCAGCGCGGCGCGGCTGCCCAGCGTCGAGCGCAGGCTGACGCCCTCAACGATGGCCAGGCGCCGGGCCATGGTCACGATCCCGGCCAGCCCGGCCAGGAAGACCACGGCCATCACGATCAGGCCCATGGTGTGGATCAGCTCGTTGGGGATGAACCCGAAGAGCGCCAGGGTGGCGGCGTCCTGGGGGCCGTGCGACGCGTACATGAACGCCGCGAAGAAGGCGGCCAGGACCAGGGCGATCCCGGTCCCGATCACCGGCATGGTGTACATGGTGCGGGCGAGCCCGGTGTGGTCGTAGCTGGCGATGGCGTAGCGGCGGGCGGCGGCCATGAACTCTGACGGCTCTGCCGACATCGGGCAGCTCTCGCTGCACCCGCCGCAGGCGTAGCAGGTCCACAGCTCCTTCGACGACAGCAGGGCGTCCTTCATGCCAAGCTGCGCGAAGCGGATCACGCGGCGCGGGAAGGCGGTATCGGTCTCGGACAGCGGGCAGCTGGCGGTGCAGGTGCCGCAGCTGAAGCAGGCGGAGACATCCGCGGCGCCGAAGCGCTGGATGTCGGGGTACAGGCCCAGGTCGACCCTCGTGGCCGGGACCGGGGTGGCCGATGCAGTCATCTAGGAGGTCCTCCCGGTCGGCTCATAGCTGAAGTAGCCGTCGCCGTCGCTGCCCTTGACCTCGGCGAGCCAGCCGAAGCGGCGCATGCCCATGACCCAGAAGACGACCTCGTGGGTGGGGGCATCGATGGCGGTTGCGATCTGCGGAACGGTGAGCGGGCCCTCTGCGAGGGCGGCCAGGATGCGGCCGCGCATGACGGGCTCCTCCCGGATCACCTCGCGGACGTCCCTGTTGCTGCCGGTCATACGGGCACCTCCACGAGGCTCTCGATCATGGCGCTGATCTGGGCGTCGGTGTAGCCCAGCAGGTCAATGGCGTTCTCGGGGCACATGGGCACGCATCCTCCGCACCCCTTGCAGCCGGTGGGGCTGATCACGGCGAAGTGCCCGTCACCCTCCTCGGCCATGGAGATCGCGTCGTACGGGCACACGGTGAGGCAGTCGCCGCAGGCCGTACAGGCCACCGGGTCCACCGTCGCGACCAGCGGGTCGAGCTCCGTGTAGCCCTTCTTGAGCACCGCGGCGCTCTGCGTCACGGCGGCGAGTCCCGAGGCCACGCTCTCGGCGGAGGTCTTGGGGCCCTGGCAGGCGCCGGCGATCAGCACCCCGTCCACCACCGTCTCGACCGGGCGGAGCTTGGGATGGATCTCGTTGAAGAAGCCGTCGGTGCCGGCCGGCAGCTTGAGCACGTCCACCAGCTCCGCGTTCTCGCGCGGGACCATGCCGGTCACCAGGACCACGAGGTCGACCGGGATGGCCAGCTCCGTATTCTCGGTGAGCAGGTCGCGCACGGTGACGGTCATCTCGCCGGCATCGCTGCGCTCGACCGCGGGCGGCGCGTCGTTGTCAAACTTGATGAAGACCGAGCCGGACTTGCGGGCCTCCTCGTAGATTGGCTCGAACTTGCCGTAGGTGCGCATGTCGCGGTACAGGTGGAACTGCCGGACCGTCGGATCCAGGCCGGCCACGTCGACCGCCGTCTGCACGGTGGCCGCGCAGCAGAACCGCGCGCAGTACGCGTTCGAGCAGCCGTTCGTGTTCCGGCTGCCCACGCAGTAGACGTAGGCCACGCTGCGGACCGGACGGCCGTTGTGCGTGAGCGGGCCGCCGGCGTTGTCGACCATGGCCTTGAACTGCGGCAGGGTGAGCACGCCGTCGATCCCGTAGCCGAACTCGCCGGCCTCGGGCTCGTAGCTGTCGAACCCGGTCGCCGTGATGATCGTCCCCACAGCGACCTCGATCGTGGCGGAGCCCGGGTCGCCCACCCGGACGCTGACCTGGTAGTTGCCGAAGCTGCCGGCCTTGCCCACCACCTCGGCTCCGGTCAGCACCGTGATGGACGGTCGCTTGCGAATCTCGGCCACCAGCTCGGCGATCAGCTCGCTGCCCTTGCGACCGTGGGGGTACATGGGGCCGAAGTCGCGGACCCAACCGCCCACCTCCAGCTCGCGCTCCACGATGGTGACCTTGAGGCCGATGTCGGCGAGGCCTATGGCGGCTCGCAGGCCGGCGATCCCGGCGCCGATCACCAGGGTGTGCGGCAGCGTGTCGACAACCATGGGCTCCAGCGGGGTCGTCAGGCGGGTCCGCGCGATGCCGGCCCGGACCAGGTCCGTCGCCTTCTCGGTGGCCGCCGCGGTGTCATCGGTGTGGACCCACGAGCACTGCTCGCGGATGTTGACCTGGGTGTACTCGTACGGGTTCAGCCCCGCGCGCGAGGCGACACCGCGGAACGTGTAGGTGTGGAGCTTGGGCGAGCAGCTGGCGACCACCAGCCCGTCAAGCTTCTGAGCCTCGATGTCCGCGATCATCTCGCCCTGCGTGGCGTCCGAGCAGGCGAACATGGCGGTCTTGGCCACGACGACGTCGCCGTCGTCCTCGATCCCCTTGATGACCTTGTCGACGTCGACGTAGTCACTGATGTTGCCGCCGCAGTGGCAGACGTAGACGCCGATCCGGCGCGCCTCGTCCTTCTTCTTGGTGGTCATGCCGTCACCATCGCAATTGTCTCGAGTGCTTCCGTCTCGGGGGCTTCGACCTTCGTCTGCTCGAGATGAGCGGCCACCTGGGCCGCAGCGGCCCCCGCGTGGACGATCGAGTCCGCGATGTCCTTGGCTCCCGAGGCCGCCCCGGCCACGAACACCCCGGGGATGTTCGTCTGGCCCGGGTTGAGGTCCTCCTCGGGCTCGCCGACGTAGTTCCACTCGTCGAGCCCCAGCTCGCCCACCTCGAACAGCTGCTCCGCATCGTGGTTGGGCTGGACGCCCACGGCCAGCACGACCAGGTCGTACTCCGCCTCCACGATCCTGCCGCCGTTCTCGATGTCCTCGTACTTGAGGACCAGGTCGCCGTTCGGCTTTTCCTTGACATCGGCGACACGGCCCTTGACGTACGTGGCGCCCATGGCCTTCGCCTGCTCGTAGAACTCGTCGTAGCGCTTGCCGGGGGCCCGGATGTCCATGTAGTGGACCGTCACGTCGGCCAGCGGCAGGGCGCCCATCAGGAGCTGGTTCTGCTTGATGGAGTACATGCAGCAGAACCGCGAGCACAGGGGGTTGCCCACCGTCTCGTCACGCGAGCCGGTGCACAGGATGTAGGCGATCCGCTCCGGGACCTTGCCGTCGCCCGGCCGCAGGATCGTGTTGAAGGGACGGGTGGGCGCCAGCAGGCGGTCCATCTGCATCCCGGTGATGACGTTGGTGAAGCGACCGAAGCCGTACTCCGGCTTGAGGTCCGCGGGGAAGAGCTTGAAGCCGGTCGAGACCACGACGGCGCCGATATCGGCCTCGAAGGTCTCGTCACGCGCATGGAGGTCGATGCAGCCGTCAACCGGGCAGGCCGCCACGCACTCGCGGCACTCGCTGCAGACCGCGCAGTCGATGCAGCGCCCGGCCGCGGCACGCGCCTCCGCCTCGGTGAGCCCCGCCTCGACCTCGCTGAAGTCGGTGGGTGCCGCGACCAGGGTCGTGGCGTCCGGGGTCGGCGGTCGCAGGCTGTATTCGCGCTGGCGCGCCAGGACCGCCTGCTTGTCGACCACCGGCAGCCGGTCATCGAAGCCGTCCATGGGCTGGTCGTTCAGCCAGCGGTCGATCATGTGCGCTGCGCGGCGTCCCTCACCCACGGCGCGGGTGATGTCGGTGGGCCCGTGGACCGCGTCGCCGGCGGCGAACACGTACTCGAGGCCCGTTTGCCTTGTCTCTTCGTTGGCCTGCAGCCGGCCCCGGTCGTTGGTGGCCAGCTGGCCGCCGAAGGCGGAGAGGTCCGGTCGCATGCCGATGGCGGCGATAACCAGGTCGCAGTCGATGACGTGGTCGCTGCCGGGGATCGGCTCCGGGCGTCGGCGCCCGGAGGCGTCCGGCTCGCCCAGCCGCATGCGCTGGCAGCGCAGGCCGTTGACGGCACCCTTGTCGTCGCCGATCACCTCGGTCGGCGCCAGGAGGAACTCGAACCCCACGCCCTCGGCCTCGGTGTCGGTGGCCTCCACGTGGTGGGCCGGCATCTCGTCCCGGCCGCGCCGGTAGGCGACGGTGACCGAGGCGGCGCCCAGGCGCCGCGCGGTGCGCGCCGCGTCCATGGCCACGTTGCCGCCGCCCACGACCACCACCTTGCGGCCGGACAGGTCCATGGGGGTGCCGAGCTTGACCTTGCGCAGGAAGTCCGTGCCGCCCAGGACACCCAGGCGGTCCTCGCCGGGTACGCCCAGGCCCAGGGACTTGTGGGTTCCGGTGGCGACGAGCACGGCGTCGAAGCCCTCGGTTTTGAGTGCGGTCACGTCGCGCACGGTGGTGTCGGTGACGATCTCCACGCCGACATCGGTCAGATTGGCAATATCACGCTCGACCACGGCGTCCGGGAGGCGGTAGGACGGGATGCCCAGCCGCAGGAAGCCGCCGGGGACGGGCGCCGACTCCAGGATTCGGACCGCGTAGCCCAGTCGGGCCAGCTGCCAGGCGGCGGTGAGCCCGGTGGGCCCGGAGCCCACGATGGCCACGCGTTTGCCGTTCGGCGGCGCGATCTCGATCCCGGTGCCCGCACCGGTCTCGTCGTGCTTGTCGCTGATGAAGCGCTTCAGGCGCCGGATGGGGAGCGTCCCCTCCAGCGAGCCGCGGGTGCACTCACCCTCGCAAGGGGCGTAGCAGGCGCGTCCCAGGGTCCCCACCAGCGGCGTGGCGTCGAGCACCAGGTCGTAGGCCTTCTCGTACTCGCCGGATCGGATCAGCGAGACGTAGCCGTGGGCCTGGATGCCGGCCGGGCACGCGTACGAGCACGGGCTGCTGCCCTGTCGGTCGATGACCGCCTTCTTGGGCACGGCCTGCGGGAACGCGATGTACGCCGCGCGGCGCGCCACGAGGTCCGCGTTGAACTGGTCGGGAATGGCGACCGTGCAGGCGGTCTCGCACTTCTGGCAGCCGGTGCAGGCGTCGATGTCCACGAACCGGGCGCGTTTGGTGACCGATGCGTGGAAGCGCCCGTCGGCGCTCTTGCGGATCCCGTCCACCTGCGCGTAGGTCAGCGCGGTGATGTTCGGGTGGTGGATGGTCGCTGCCATCTTTGGCGTGCTGATGCAGCTGGCGCAGTCGAGGGTGGGGAAGACCTTCGACAGCAGGATCATCTTGCCGCCGACGCTGGCTTCCTTCTCGACCAGCAGGACCTTGTAGCCCATGTCGCCCAGCTTCAGGGCGGACTCCATGCCGCCGATCCCGCTGCCCACGACCATGACGTCGTAGTCGACCTTGTTCGCGGCCGGAACCGCGCAGGCACTGGTCATCTAGATCACCTCGCGGTCGCCGGGCGCAAGCTCGGCCAACGCGCTCGAGAACCCGGTGACGTGCTTCGCGAATGGCTCCGCGCAGACGGAGCAGATCGCGGCCATCCGCACCCGGTTCGGGTCGATGCCGCGCTCCTTCATGGCCGCCTGGGCCTCGCCAACGATCCGCGAGGAGCGCTTGCCGCAGTCGGGCAGATACGCGCACTCGTCGCCGTCGGACGCCACGAACACGCCGTCGAAGCCGGTCTCCAGGGCGTGGAGGATCCACGACGGGCGGATGCCGCTGGTGCAGGGCAGGTTGATGACCTTCACGCCCGGGGAGTAGTGCATGTGGGCACTCCCCGCCAGGTCGATGCCCGGGTCGCTGATGTTGTTCGTGGAGAAGACCAGGATCCTGGGTGGGTCCGTACGGGCCACCGGGGCCTCGGCGATCGTCTGCGCGCTCATCGGTATCGACTCCCGTGGGCTCGGATCCGGGGCACGGCAGCCACGCCCCGGACCACTGCCGTTCGTCCTACTTCATCCGTCGCACGAAGACGCGGTCGTAGCCGGAGTCCTGGATGGCGCCCAGGTACTCGTGCCCGACCTTGCCGGACCATGCGCCGATGTCGGTCTTGGTCACCGGATCGGTGGACCAGATCTCGATCACCTCGCCGATGGCGACGGTGCCCATGCCCTTCTTGGCCTCCAGCAGGGGACCGGGGCAGGCGGCGCCGCGCGCGTCGACGACCTTGGCGGCGGTGATGCTCTCGAGCGGCTGGGTGATGGTGGTGTCCATGTCGGCTCCTTTGGGTCGATCCGCGCACCGCGGACCGGGTGGTTGATCGGCTAGTAGACGAGGGCGTTGGTGGCCGAGGTGATCTCGGCGATGAAGCGTCCGGCTGCCACGACCTCGGCGCCCTCGACGAGCTCGGTCTCGGGGATCTCGCGACCCTTCAGACACGGCCCGCAGACGAGCATCGTCCCGCCCAGCTCGCGGAAGTCATTCATAAGCTTTGCCAGCGCCGGGAAGGCCCGCGCCTCGACGTGCTCCGCCTCGCCGGAACGGACGATGCAGACGCCATCGGCCTGGAAGCCCATCACGACCTCGACGTCGGACGCCAGGGCCGCGCAGGCCATGACGAACGGGATCGTCGCGTGCTCCGGGTGCTCCGGTCCATGGGTGACCATGAAGACGAGCTTCTCGTGGTCTGCCATTTCGGTGTGACTCCTCAGATGAAGACGATGGGGCCGTCTTCGGCCTTCAGAAGGAACGTGGCGATGCCGCCGGCGCCGTCCACGATCGGATCGAGATCCATGGCGTCGATGCCCAGGAGCTCCAGGGAGTTCGTGCAGGCGAGGATCTCCACCTCGCCAAGCTCCTTTGCCTGGCGCAGGGTCTCCTGCCATTCGAGCCTGCCGTGCTTGGTGTGCCCGCGAACGGCGGCCACGCCGGCCTCGCCCGCCTCCGGCATCAGGCCGTGGTCCGCGTCAATGCGATCGGCGCGGAACGCGTCGAGCGCCCAGAACTGGAGCAGGATGGTGACCTGCTTGCCCAGCGCCGCTGCGCCCGCGGCCATGATCGCCGCGGATTCGAGCTTGTCGTCCGTCCCCGAGCTGAGGACGAGGGAGAGGGATTCGCTCATCGGTGTGAAACCTCCAGCGCGCGACGGCGCTGCGGGCGCCGGTACGGGCGCTCCGGTGTGACGAAGGTGGCCGCCAGGCTGGAGAGACGGCCCAGGCGCCGGAACAGGACGTCGCGCATCAGTTCACACGCCTGGAGAATCCCCGGGTCGGTGAGCTCGTAGCGGACGTCCCGGCCGTCCCGGACGGCGTCGACCAGGCCGGCACCGCGCAACGCGGCCAGGTGCTGGCTGATGGTGGGCTGGCTGACCCCCAGCGCCTCCGCGATGCGGTGGACCTCCGTGGGTCCCTCGCCCAGCAGGTGGATGATCTCCAGCCGGCGAGCGCTCCCGAGCGTGCGCAGAATGGACGCCTGGATAGCGTAGATGTCTTCCGATGCACGCAGCACGGTCAGCTCCTCCGGCTTCGGCGTGTCGATCGCGGGTCCGCACTCAGCGCCATTCAGCGCCTCGACGTGAGCCGCAGGGCCAGCGAGCCCAGCCGCCAGCACAGACAGTCCGGCGATGAGAAGAGGCGGCGGTACCAGGGCCGTCGCCGTGTCGTGGTCTGCATGTGAACCCGCCTCCATGCCCCGGCCGTCCCGGTCTCCCGGTCGACCGCTTGTGGCTGCCCGGCCCATCTATAGGCCGTTGCACGGTATATGTTTTAAGCATTTATGCCGATACGGCAACAGGCCGAATGGATCGTCCTTCGGGACCAGTGGCTCATCGGGCGGGGGAATCCGGGCCCAGACCCCGGCCCCGAGTGCCGGTGGGGCGTGCCCGGCGGGGCGTGCCCGCCCGCCCCTCGCGGTCCCTCGAGGGGTCGTGTTCCAGGGCCGTAACCGGATCTCGCCCGGGATGGGGGATTCGGCCACTTCACCGACGCTGTGTCTCGCCGGCATCACCAATTAGGGCCTGGAGGGCTCCCCCCGGCTCGTTCCCGCCCACTTTGGTGCCGCGCGCGCAACATGTCGTCGCGGAGCGGCCCGCGGAGGCTAAGCAGACCGCGATTCGGTTACATCGGCGCAACAACGCCAGACGGTAATGCCGGCATAAGCGGGTGGTAATGGCGGGGCGCCACCATCGGTCCATGGCAAGCCATCTCCGGCTCGTCGCCGAAGCTCGGCGAACCGGGGTCGCCCTGGTGCGCGAGGTCGGGGAGGAGGTACGTCGCGCGCGCGCGAGCGCAGGCATGAGCCGGGCCCAGGTTGCCGCGCGGCTTGGCTGGACCCGCCAGCGCGTCGCGCGGATCGAGGTTGGACGGTCGCCCCGCGCTCCCGCCGCCGACCTGTCCGTGCTGGCCGCCGTGGTCGGTCTGCGGCTGCAGCTGCGCGCCTTCCCGGCGGGGCCGCCACTCCGCGACGTGGCCCAGCTGGCCGTGACCGGTCGCCTCAGGGAGCGCCTCTCACCGAGCTGGCGCCTCGTGCTGGAGGTGCCGGTGAGGATTCCCGGCGACCTGCGTGCGTTCGACCTCGTGCTGCGCGAGCCTCGCCTGCGGATCACCGTCTGCATCGAGGTCATCACCCGCCTGACCGATGCCCAGGCCCAGCTCCGGGCCGTGCATCTGAAGTGGCGTGACGGTGGCCCCGCGGACTCCCGCCTGGTGGTGGTCCTGGCGGACACGCCGGCGAACCGCCGCTCGCTGCCGGCCGTCCGCGAGCTCCTCCGCGACGAGCTGCCCCTGGATGGACGGGCCGTGCTGGCCGCCCTGCACGAAGGACGCGATCCGGGTGGGAACGGGGTTGCCCTGGTCTAGGCCGATGGCGCGGCGGCGCTGGTCCCCGGCTGCGCTGGTCCCCGGCTGCGCCGGTTAGGCGGCGCGCGCATAGAGGCCGGTGATGGTGCCCGTCGCGACGATCTTGCCGTCCATGGCCGCCTGCAGGTCCGACAGTGAGAAGCCCGCCGCAACGGAGAGTGGCGCGCTGAGCCCGTAGACGGTGACCTGGTACCGGTGCTTCCCGTCCCCCTTGGGCGGGCAGGGCGGCGTCCATCCATCCTTCCCCGCGGAGTTGCGCCCTTCCACGCCGGCCGCCTCACTGCCCGATGCCCCCTGCGCCAGGAACCCGGAACCGCCGCTCCCCGGCGGGACGTTGGCCGCCAGCCAGTGGACGAAGTTGCTCGCATCGGGATCGGTGACCACCACCGCCATGACCTCCGCGGTGGCCGGCGCCCCGATCCAGGCCAGGGCGGGCGAGACGACGGCTGCGCCGGCGCTCTTCCTGTCGCAGGTGAACTGCGCCGGGATGGTGGCCCCGTCCCGGAACGCGGTGGAGGTCACGCGAAGGGTCGCCACCGCCGATGCGTCGACCGATGGGACGGTTCCCTGCGCGTCCCCGCCGATACCGTCGCACGCCGCCAGGCCCATCCCCAGCACGAGCACCATGGCCACGCCAGCCGGGCTGCCGACCAGACCCGGCGGTCCGCCCGAACGCCTGCGCAGGGATGGCCAGCATGCGTGCATGGACCGATTCTGCCTGCGGCGCGCAACCGCGTCGCGCCGTCCAGGTTCGGACGGTGCTGGCCCCATGCCCGTTTGTGCCGAAAGGCCCTTCCTTGCCATCACCCGCTTGCTAGCATGGCCGGGTCGGCCATTCGCCGATCCGCACAGGGCAAACCCGCCGCGAGGCGGGGACGCAAAGCCGCGGACCTCCCTCGGGCGAGGGAGAGGCTGCCGGGCTGCCGGAGAACCAACGGAGATGGGACGGCCCAGCTGCCCAGACCGGCCATCGGTGCGCTGAGCTTCCCGTTCGCACGATAGGTGCATTGGCCCTGCGTCGATGCCCGTACTGCAGCGACCGGACGTGCCGCGAGGAGGGGATATGGCCTGACGAGGTCCGACCACTCGTTCCTGCAGCACGCCCGATCGTGCGACGCGCGACCGTACTTGCCCAGTCCGTCCACGACGTCGATCGCATCGTACTGCAGGCTCCAGAACCCCCTGACCTTCTGGGAGCTTGCGCCGTGCACGGTGTTGGCATCGCCGACGCGCCTGATCAACCGCACATGCGGACGATGACCCCGTCCCGCATCGTCACCGGCCTGCTCGTCATCGCAGGCGTCGCCGTGCTGGCGATGGGCATTGCCATGCGCGTCGCCGATATGCACCTCCAGACGGTCCTGAGCAACTCGATGCGGCCGACCTTCTCGGCCGGGGACGTGGTCGTGACGCGGGCGATCCCCGTCGCATCCGTCCAGGTCGGTGACGTCATCGACTTCCAGCCGCCGAACGAGTCGACCCCGGTCATCCATCGGGTCACCTCCGTGCGCGATGGCGTGATCACCACGCGCGGCGACGCCAATCCGGTCGACGACCCGTGGCAGGTCGTCCTTGCCGGCGCGAACGCCTATCGGCTCGTCGCCGTCATCCCGGCCATCGGCTGGCTGACGCAGGTGCAGCGGCCGATCTGGCTGGTGGCCGGCCTGCTCCTGGTGCTCGCGATCGGCCTCGAGGCGAGGAAGGAGGTGAGGGCCCGGAACAGGAAGTCACCGCCCCCGTCCGGGCCGTAACCGGACGGAACCCTTTCAAGCGCATCACAGCATCTTTGGGAGGAAACCCATCGTGACACTGCGCAAGGCCGCCGCATTCCTGGCGGTATCTGGACTCATCATCGGTCTCCTCGGGTCGGGTGTAGGCGCGAGCTTCTACCGGACGCTAACGGGGACCGAGAGCATCAATGTCGGCACGTTCGCGTGCCAGATCGTTGCACCGAGCGACGGGACCATCTCGCCTGACGGAACGTCCGTTTCGTACAGCGCCCCGACCATCGAAAGCTCGGCCGCCAGCAGCGCCCCGTTCAACTTCACGGTGAAGAACACTGGGTCGATTAGTCAGGTGCTGACGGTGTCGAAGACCGGACAGACCGGCAACCTCACCTCCAAGTTCTCGGACATCCCCGCGACACCCTCACCGATCTTCGTGCCGCCGAACGGGACGCAGGTCATCAGCACCGGTATCCAGTGGACGGAGCTCGACAATTCCGACCTCGGGCGTGTTGGCTCCATGACCTGGACCGTAGCCTGCAACGAGGCGCAGGCCGTCTTCGACAACACGGCGAGCGTCCTGCCGTCGAACCTCCCGAGCTACGGGCCGGAGGCCTACGCCTTCAACGAATGGGGCGGCCAGGTTGCGCTTGCGGGCACCGCCCGCGACCTCACCTCTGCCACGGTGACGCTCAGCAGCTGGGCCTGCGAGACCGGGAGCTGGAGCACGCACGATTGCGTCACCACGCCCGGAGCCACCTACGACGTGCCCATCACCTTCAACGTGTACGCCGTGGGTGCGGGCAACAGCGTGGGCGCGCTGATTACGAGCAAGCAGCAGACCTTCACCATCCCGTATCGGCCCTCCGGCAATGACCCCAACTGCCCAGGCGACGATGGGGCGTGGTACGACGGCTCTTCCTGCGTCCATGGCCAGGCGGTGAACATCACGTTCGCGTTTGCGGGTGAGACCGTTCCGGACAATGTGATCTTCGGGATCGCGTTCGACACGGATCACTATGGGTACAGTCCGCTGGGAGGCTCGAACGCTCCCACCGACTCGCTGAACATCGCAACGTATCCCGGAAACGGCACTGCCACGCCGGCAGAGGTCGGGTCCTGGGTACCGGATGATGTATCCACGTACCTCAGCGCCGGCCACTCGCCAGCGGGTCCGTTCAGCGGCCCAGTGACGAACATGCCGACGGGTCCGGGTGACGATTTCGTCGGCTACATGCCGGCCGTCCGGATCACGGCGAACTAGGCAGGCTGATGGCAGGCGCTCGGGATGCGGTATTGCCCCGGGCGCCTGCCATCCCACCGTACGGATCACCCGACATGAAGCACCGGCTGGGCGGGAAGCCGCCCGGACTCGCCGCCAGCGACAGCGCCGCGGAGGCCCGGGCGGGCCACGCGACACGCGACCGCGTGCAGCCGCGCTGGACGTGGCTGCTGGGCGCCGCGCTCGAGGCCATCCTCATCGGCGCCATCGCGCTCTCTGCGTTCCTCGCCATCGGGATCGTCGGCAACCCGTGGTACCGCGTGGTGAAGGTCACCGGCGGCTCCATGGCGCCGACCATCGAACGGGGAGATCTCATCGTCGTGGCTCCACCGCCAACGAAGGTCGAGCCCGGCATGGTGGTCGTCATGCTCATCGGCGACCAGGTCGTCACCCACCGGGTCGTGACCATAACCGCGGACGGCGGGCTGGTCACCCAGGGCGACGCGAACCGCGTGCCCGACAACTGGGATGGGCAATCCGTCCGGGTCGTGGGCCGGTACCTCGCGACGATCCCGCTGCTGGGCGTTGTCCTGCCCGTTCCGGACGCATCGGCGGCAACGTTCACCGACGCGGTCTCGACGGGCATGACGGTGACCGTTGGGCCCTTCGTCAATCCAACCCCTCCGCCCACTCCGCCCGAGTGCGCCGGGATGACCTTCGCCCAGGTGATCGTCGGCACCAGCGGCGATGACACGATCCACGCCGGCAACGGCGGGGCGCTGATCTTCGGCCTGGGCGGCAATGACACGATCTACGGCGGGAACGGGAAGGACTGCCTCGTTGGCGGCGACGGGAACGACCTCCTCGCCGGCGGCAACGGCAAGGACGTGCTGCTCGGTGGCGACGGCGACGACGTCCTGCACGGCGGCGGCGACAACGACGTTGCCGAGGGCGGGAACGGCAAGGACAGCCTGGACGGCGGCGACGGAACCGACGTCTGCATCGGATCCCGGCACGACTCCTTTGCCCGATGCGAGTCCATCGACGACGGCACCACGCCCGGCGGCAGCTCGAGCACCCAGGGAGCGGCAACCTCCTCGTCAACGCCCGTCCCCACCCCGGCGCTGACCCCTGACGCCACGCCATCGGCCAGTCCGACGCCGATGCCGACTTCGACGCCGACCCCGACGCCCGCCGCTACCCTGAGGCCCACGCCATCGGCCAGTCCGACGCCGACTTCGACGCCGATGCCGACCCTGAGCCCAGACGCCACGCCATCGGCCACGCCGACGGTGACGCCGACGGTGACGCCCACCGCCACGCCATCGGCCAGTCCGACACCCGCCCCTTCCGCTGCTTCCACGGCCGGTGGGACGGTTCTGTAACCGTTTGGCGGGGGAGCCTGTCCGATACCGCTCGCCGGCGACGCCATGTTCCGCTGCTGCACCCAATCGGTGCCCGGGAGTGCCTGACCGCCGCCTCCGGCTTCGTTTGGGTACAGCGCTGCAACCCTGCGTCGCGGAAGGCGCGTCCCGCACCCCTTCCGCCGAGAATCGGTTACGGCAGCGTGACACCGGCGTCGTCGTGCACGGAACCGGCACCCATTCCTGCCGGAAACGGGCAGGATCGGCTGCCATGATTCGTGCGCACCCAACCCAGCCGCGCCGGCGGGAGCCTTCTCCAGGTGGCCCCTGCCCGGCGCGGTCCGGCCGAGCGGGTGTCCACCGTCGGTCCACAGGCCGTCAACACGATGTCCACAGTTGTCCTACGGGCATCCATCATCTTGTGGCCACCCCCTCGAAGGTACCACCAGATGTTGTGGTTTTCGGCTTGACGCGGGTGGGGGTGCGTCCTACACTATCGCTCCTGACTTTGGCGTCGAGCGGCTGGCGATGAGGGCCGCAGTGACGCCCAGCGCAACCGTCGGCGCCGGCAGCGCCCCGGGTCTCCCCAACCTACCCGCGGGTAGGGCGAACTGTGTCCCGGAGGGGCGCCGAAATCGCGGGGGAGCATCGGAAACGGCCGGTGGACGACGTTTCGAGGAGGCCGGGGCCGGACGGCGCCCGGAGGCAGAGGGCACAGAACAGATGGCACGCTCCGCGACCCCCACCACGGCCGCAGCCGCCAAGACCAACGGCCACAACGGGAACGGAAACGGCAACGGCCACAACGGGAACGGCCACGGGACCGCCACCGCCACCGGGGTTGCGAAGCGCAAGACGGGCTACGCACAGCTGGAGCCCGGCGCGGCCCGCACCTGGAAGGGCCTGGCCATCGAGCGCCGCTTCACCCGCGAGGGGGTCCATCCCTACGACACCGTCGAGTGGGACAGGCGCGAAGCCGCCATCACCAACGAGCACGGCAAGGTCGTCTTCGAGCAGAAGAACCTGGAGTTCCCCAAGAGCTGGTCGGCCCTCGCCACCAACGTGGTCGCCTCCAAGTACTTCCGCGGCACCATGGGCACCCCGGAGCGCGAGCACTCCGTCCGCCAGATGATCGACCGGGTGGCCGACACCATCGCGGACTGGGGCATCACCGACGCCTACTTCGCGACCGATGCCGATGCCGCCGCCTTCCGCGACGAGCTCAAGGACATCCTCCTCAAGCAGCGTGCCTCCTTCAACTCCCCGGTCTGGTTCAACGTGGGGATCGACGTCAAGCCGCAGTGCTCCGCGTGCTTCATCAACTCGGTGGAAGACACCATGGAGTCCATCCTGACCCTGGCCAAGACGGAGGGGATGCTCTTCAAGTTCGGCTCCGGAACGGGCTCCAACCTGTCCACCCTGCGCTCCCGCCACGAGGGGCTCAAGGGCGGCGGCTCCGCATCGGGCCCGGTCAGCTTCATGAAGGGCTTCGACGCCTTCGCCGGCGTCATCAAGTCCGGTGGCAAGACCCGACGCGCCGCGAAGATGGTGATCCTCAACGTCGACCACCCCGACGTCGAGGAGTTCATCGACTGCAAGCTGGTCGAGGAGAAGAAGGCCTGGGCGCTGATCGACGCCGGGTATGACGGCAACTTCAACGGCGGCGCCGCCTACGAATCGGTCTTCTTCCAGAACTCGAACAACTCCGTGCGCGTGACGGACGGCTTCATGGACGCGGTCGAGCGCGACGGCGACTGGACCACCCACGCGGTGAAGACCGGCGAGCCCATGCAGACCGTCAAGGCCCGGTACCTCCTCAACAAGATGGCGGAGGCGGCCTGGGTCTGCGGCGACCCCGGGATCCAGTACCACGACAACGTCAACCGCTGGCACACCTCCGCCAACACGTCCCCCATCAATGCCAGCAACCCGTGCGTGACAGGAGACACCCTGGTGGCGACCGATGAGGGCTGGCGCCGCATCGACAGCCTGGTCGGCAAGAGCGCGAACATCATCGGCGCCGATGGCCAGCCGCACCCGGTCGACCGCATATTCCCGACAGGGGTCAAGCCGGTCTACGAGCTGAAGACCCGCGCCGGGTATCGGGTCAAGATCACCGCTGACCACCTGGTCGCCACCCAGCGCGGCGACGTCGCGGTGAAGGACCTCCGCGACGACGACCGCATCTTCCTGAACGCCCCCGGCTTCGGCCGCGAGGAGCTTTCGCCGCAGCTGGCGGAAGCGATCGGGCTGGCGGTCGGCGATGGCTACGTCACGCGCCAGACGATCGACGGTCGCGAGTTCCGATCCGTGATCCTGACCATGCATGCCGATGAGTTCGGCGTGCTCGAGATGGTCGCCAGGGAAGTGAACGAGCAGAAGGGTGCGCTGCGCGCGGTTGGCTCCTCGGGCCGACCGGATGCGGTTCATGTCACGCGCAGTTCCACGGGGTCGCGGCTGGCATTCGCCTCTCGCCCCGTCGTCGAGCAATTCCTGAAGTACGCGGTCCTTGACGAGCACGCGGATGCCAAGCGCTTCACCGATGCGGCATTCGGCCTCGATCGGCGCAGCACGGCTGATCTCCTCCGTGGACTTTTCACCGCCGACGGAACAGTCGGGCACAGCGCCACGACTGCATATGTCGGCCTCGACTCAACCTCACTCGAGCTTCTGCTGCAGACGCAGCGAATGCTGCTTGGATTTGGCATCAAGTCACGGCTGTACCAAGACCGCCAGCCTGGGACTCTGAGCAAGTTGCTTCCGGATGGACGCGGCGGCATGCGGGAGTACCCAGTGAAGCCGGTGCACTCGCTCCGGATCACCCGCGCATCGCGATTGCGATTCGAGAAGGAGATCGGCTTTGCGCCCGAAAGCCCCAAGGCCGAGAAGCTCGCGCGCCTGAACGAGCGCGTCGGAACCTACAGCGACGAGCTGTTGGACGAGTTCGCGGCAGCCACTCCGCTCGGCGAGGAGCTGGTCTACGACCTCACCGAATCAGTAACGAATCACTTCGTTGCCAACGGAATCAGTGTTCACAATTGCTCGGAATACATGTACCTCGACGACTCGGCCTGCAACCTCGCCAGCCTGAACCTCATGAAGTTCGTCAAGGACGACGGCGAGTTCGCCATCGAGGACTACCGCCACGCGGTGCGCATCGTGTTCACCGCGCAGGAGATCATCGTCGACAACGCGAGCTACCCCACGCCGCGGATCGGGGAGAACTCCCGCGACTTCCGCCCCATCGGCCTGGGCTACGCCAACCTGGGCGCGCTGCTCATGAACCGCGGCCTGGCCTACGACTCCGATGCCGGTCGCTCGTACTCGGCGGCGGTCACCGCCCTGATGCAGGCGGAGGCGGCGCTCCAGTCAGCGCCCGCATCTCCCGCGACCAGGGCGGCCCGTTCGCGGGCTACGCCGTCAACCGCGAGCCGTACCTCAAGGTGATGGGCATGCACCGCGATGCGGCCTACCGCATCGACGAGAAGAAGGTCCCCGGAGGACCTGCTGGACGCCACGCTGACCGCGTGGGACGAGGTGGTGGCCCTGGGCGAGAAGACCGGCTTCCGCAACGGGCAGCTGAGCGTGCTGGCCCCCACCGGGACCATCGCCTTCATGATGGACTGCGATACGACCGGGGTTGAGCCCGATATCGCCCTCATCAAGTACAAGCGCCTCGTGGGCGGCGGGTACCTGAAGATCGTGAACCACACGGTCCAGCAGGCGCTCAAGCGCCTCGGCTACAGCGCCACCCAGGTCGAGGAGATCGTCAGCTACATCGACGAGCACGAGACCATCGAGGGCGCGCCGCACCTGCGCGACGAGCATCTCGACGTCTTCGACTGCGCCTTCAAGCCGGCCAACGGCACCCGCTCCATCCACTACAACGGGCACCTCAAGATGATGGCCGCGGTCCAGCCGTTCATCAGTGGCGCCATTTCCAAGACGGTGAACATGCCGGAGGCGTCGACCGCGGCGGAGATCGCCCAGGTCTACATCGACGGCTGGAAGCTGGGCCTCAAGGCCATCGCGGTCTATCGGGACAACTCCAAGCGCAGCCAGCCCCTGAACACCAAGAAGGAAGGCGGCGACGCCGCCAAGACACCGATGTCGCGGCAGCATCGGTCCAGACCGTCTACAAGCCGGTCCGCCGGCGCCTGCCGGATGAGCGCTGCGCGTTCACCCACAAGTTCAACGTGGCCGGGCACGAGGGGTACCTGACCGTTGGCCTGTACGACGACGGGCAGCCGGGCGAGCTCTTCATCCGGATCTCCAAGGAGGGGAGCACCGTCGCAGGGATGATGGAGGCGTTCGCCATCGCGGTGAGCGTGGCCCTGCAGTACGGGGTGCCGCTGAAGGACCTGGTCAACAAGTTCAGCCACATGCGCTTCGAGCCGGCCGGGTTCACGTCCAACCAGGACGTGCCCATGGCCAAGAGCATCGTCGACTACATCTTCCGGTACCTGGCCAGCAAGTTCCTCAGCAGGGATGAGCAGGACGTGGTGGGCGTTGTCAATCGGCAGATGTCCCTGGCCGAAGCCCCAGCGGTTGCTGGGGAGGCTGCTGCGGAGACCCCGGCCGCGTCCGGCTTCGCCACGTCGGCGGCCGCGCCGCCTCCGCCGCAGCCCAACCAGTGACAGAGTCAGCTCCGGTACGGGGAGATGAAGCAGTTCACGAGACCGCAGCCTCGGCTCAGCCCGCGACGGAGTCCGGGTCGCCGGGTTCCGAGGAGGTGGGGGAGGAGCACGAGAACGGGCTGCTGGATGGGCTGAAGATCGTGGCCCAGGCGCGCGACGAGCGGCTCTCGGTTGGTCAGCCCACGGTGATCTTCGACACCGCGGACTCGCCGTCGTGCAGCGAATGCGGCTCGATCATGGTGCGCAACGGGTCCTGCTACAAGTGCATCAACTGCGGCGCGACCTCGGGCTGCTCATGACGAGGATGGCACAGTGAGAAGGTCAGTCAATCGGTCAGCGAGCACCCGGCGATCAGTCACGATCGCGGCGGTTCGGCGGCATCCGGCCGCACCGTGAAGCAGGCGGTGCCGACCCGCAGCACGGGTCAATATCGATCGGCAATTACGGGTAGCTACATCTCAGAGGGCGCAGTTGCGGGCTGCCCGGGAACGTCGATCAGGAAAGGTGATTCCCTAACTCACGCAGAGAACGAGGTCGGGCTGAGCGCCCGGCGTCGTCGGTAACGCTCGCATTCAGGCAAGTCACGTCTTGAGCCGATTACCCGCATCGGTCGGTTAGCGCCACTGAAGAGTGAGGGGATGGCCGAATCGGTGACGCGGACGCAGTGGCCGAGTTGACGGCCGGGGGCCGTCGCGCCCAGGCGATCGGGGTCGAGGCAATCCACGAGCACGGACCGCAGCCCAGCCTGCTCATCCGTGGGGAGTCGCGAAGTCGGTCGCCGCAGATGATCGGGCGCGCTACCCTGTCGTCGTGAGGGAGTGTCTCGAGGCCGTGCGCGACACCTAGGATGCTGCACGATGGAAATCTGTGTAGCACTTATCTGGACCCTACAGTTCATGTTCGCCCCGTGACCTGACGACGCCAGCCGGCGTTGTTGCCCGCAACCTGATTCCGAGGCCAGAGGAAGGCGACCTGCTCTTGACGGCACCGCGCATTGACTTTCGGGCGTTCCGCATCACCTACGGGGACGCGGGTGCACGCGACCGATTCGAGGAACTTGTAAGCCAACTGGTTCGCGTGCGCCATCGCGGCGTGCGGCGCCTCGATGATAAGAGTGGCGACTGGGGACTCGAAGTCTTCGTTGGCGATCTCGACGGAGTCGTTGCGATCTGGCAATCGAAGTACTTCATCGACGGCGTTGGAGAGGTTCAGAAGAACCAGATCCGAGACGCGCTCCGTAGCGCGATCGCCAAAGCCAAGGTCAATGGCTACCAATTGTCCGCCTGGACCCTCTGCGTTCCCGTCTTGATGCCTCCCGACATTGCCAAGTGGTGGGATGGATTCCGGAAGCGAAACGAGAGGAAGCATGGCCTGCGGATCGCGTTATGGGACTCCGACGTTCTCGTGGGAGCTCTCATCGCTCCTGATGCGGCAGCGGTCGCATGGCACTTCTTCGGGGATGCTGGCGCGCCACCACCCCCCAGGATCGCCGAGCTCACAGATCCGACGATATACGACGATGCGCTGTTCGTTCGACAGCTGCGTGAGGCGCAAATTGCGAAGCTGGACTCAGCAAAGCAGCAGTTCTTCAATGCGGAGATCCTGGAACGAGAAGTGGGCGCTAAGTCGGTTCAGGCCGAAGTCGAGGAGCTCGCGCTCGTTAGGGCCGAGGTGGCAGCCCTCTGGGAGCATCGATTCTCGGGTGCCTGCTCATCATCTGCGGATCCACTGCTACCGGGGCTGCACGAACGGGTCATGGCTGACATCGCCGCCCAGTACCCTCGTGGCGCATTTCGCGCTCTGCCAGCCAGCGTGATTCACGCCTTCGGCGTTATGCATCAGACGGTGGACCGGGGAAGTGCGGGATGGATACGGGAGTGGGAGGTCGTGCGAGATGCATTCGGCTCTTGAGACACTACAACCCACCATTCGGCCAGAGACTCTTCTCGAGTTCCGACTGGCCCAGTTGCTCCTGCTCTTTGAGGTTGCCGGTGTCGTCGATCATCCTCTGGGCCTGGACCGGCTCGGCTACTACGACTTCTTCGCGGCAAACCCATTTCTAGTCGTGGGTGAATCCGACCAATCGCGCGTTGATCTCAGGCTCGCAGGGTTTTCCTCTCGATCGCTCGATTATCAAAGTTCTGCTCAGCGCTTCGTGAACCGTCGGCACCGGCTCAAGCATGATATGGCCGTGCTCGTCGCTCTAAACCTCGTTCGGGCGGAACCAAGGGATGGCCTGATCTCGTACCAGGCGACACAATTCGGACAATCCGTCAGCAGGAGGATCCGTGCTGAATACGCGGCTTCCTACCGGGCTAGTGCGGCCATCGTCGTGAAGCGGCTGGCCCGTCTCAGTGACGCCCGCCTCCGGACACAGGCTGAGGAGTGGCTAAGGGCTGAGTCACTGCTCATTGACCTGTACGACTAATGGCCCGGATACGCGTTCGCGCGCTCCGTCTCTTGGGCGTAACCCAGGATTACGAGGTCCGCTTCAGCATTGGCGGTAGGGACACCGCCGCCCTGGCAGTCATCGCCGGAGAGATCAGCACGGGGAAATCGTCGATCCTTGAGTTGATCGACTGGTGTCTAGGCGCCTCGGACCACCCCAAGCATCCGGAAATCGCCAAGACTGCTCGATCGGCGCTCCTCGAGCTCGATCTGCGCGACGCGGTCGCCGTCATCGAGCGTCCACTGTTCACCACACGCGCATATGCGACGGTGCACTACACGTCGCTGGAGCGGATGTCGCAACCTCACAGATCAGAGCGGCGCGTCATTGAGCCTGCCGGCTCCGAAGACTCGCTCTCCTACCTATTGCTCGAACAACTAGACCTGGCGGGGGTGCGACTCAAGGAGGCGCCGTCAAAGGCGGAATCGGATTCCGATCCGCTAAGCTTCAGAGACGTAATGCCTCTCGCGTTCCTACCGAATCACCGGCTCGACAACCTCTTCCTCTTGTTCGAAAACGAACCGATGCGGTTCACCAAGTTGCGCCAGGTTATCGACCTTGTTTTCGGAGTTCACGATGAAACGGTGGTCGCTCTCAGTGCCCTTCTCGATGATCTCCAAGGGCGGCGGAATCGACTCGAAGGGGAATTGCGGACACTGCGGGCGTTCCTGATCGAAAACCATGTCCCGTCGACGGAGGACATCGAACGCGAGCATGAAGCGAGAAGCGCCGAGCTGGCCTCGGTCCGCGGCGAGAGGCAGCATCTTGATGAACAGCTTCGCGCGACCACAAGTTTTGCTGAAGACCTTCGTACACGGCACGAGAAGCTCGCGAGCCAAGCACGACATCTCGCGGCGCAACTGCGAGATCGACAGACACTTCTAGACCGACTCCTTCCGCTTCGGGGGCAGTATGCCGCGGACGAGAAGCGGCTCATCTTCTTCGACGAAGCCAAGAGGCTATTTGACCCGCTCGGTGTGTCCGTTTGCCCCGCATGCCTGCAGCAGCTTCCCCGCTCCGCGTCGGTCGTTGGCGGCGAATGCTCGCTGTGTGGCCAGCAACTCCCACAGGATCCGCCTGCCGAGGTTGATGTCGCGCGTGAGATGAGGAGCCTGCGGCTCAAGCTGGCCGAGATCAATCGCTACATCGGGCAAGTTGAGGAGGAAATCCCGAGCCTTCGCTTGCAACTCGTCGAAGCGAGTCAGGCGGAGCGCCGGGCCCAGATAGCACTTGACGACCAAACGTCTCCTCGCGTTGTGCCGTTCCTGGCTCAGCGAGATCAGCTGGTCGAAAGGGAGCAGGGGCTGGAGGCGGATCTAGCAGCTCTTCCTCAAGCGCGCGCTCTTAACGAGGGCGTATCTGAACGTGATCAGCGAATCCGCACCTTGGACCGCGAGATCGAGACGACCCGCGAGCGACTTCAGACGGCCGGTCGGAACCGGCCCTCCCGGGACGTGCTCGTTGCGGACCTTGGTGCCCGCTTCGAATCTATTCTGGGCGATTTCGGGTTTCCCAAGCTCTATGGTGTGGACATCGATGGTCGATATCAGCCACACGCACGAGGGCGTCTATACCGCAGCATCGGCTCCTCCGGAGCTCTCACGCTAATCTCTCTTGCCTGGCAGCTCGCCATGTTCGAGTTGGCATTGGAGCAGGATCGGCCCCATCCCGGGTTTCTAATGATCGACTCTCCCCAGAAGAACCTTTCGCCGGACACGGCGGATCCAGACTTCCGGGAGCAAGCGATCCACGATCGCATCTACCAGCATCTCATCCGCTGGGTTGGGGAATCCGGCGCGGCCGCCCAGGTGATAGTGGTCGACAATACGCCCCCACCGAGAGCGGAGCACTTTGTCGTCGTCCGTTACTCTGCGGACGAGGCAAGACCACCTTACGGTCTCATTCAAGACGAGACCGGCACCGAATTCTGACGAGAACCCATGTGCGTTGTCGTCCGGACCCGAGGCAATGGGCCGGCTTCAGTGCTGGCGTGGGGACAATCACGCTGCCATGGCACGCCGGCCTATTGGAGATTCACAGATGCTCCCTTACCGGCCGGTTACTGCGTCCTTTCTAGAGGTCCTGTGTCGCTTGACGGTAACGGCCGTTTTCGCGCAGCCGGTGCATCCGCTCTGGTGGGCTCGCGATAAGAAGGTCCAAAGCACGCTGGACGAGCTTATTGGGCGTGCGCACCCGAAGATCTGCGGCTAAGTCGCTCAGATTCCGGGCGCACATTTCGAACTGCAATCGTGAATTGAACTCTGCGTCTTCAACCGGTAGGCGAAGAAGGTGCAGGACGTGACGTTCGGACCAGCGGCCGATCAGTTCGTCGTACGTGGCCGTTGCTCCTTCGGACACTCCATATCCGTTGCCAATCCGACACATCGTCAGGACCTTCACATACTTGCGCTCCACAGGCAGAGGGACACGACCACTGTTCGGTACAAGCTTCAGGAGAATCCGTGCGTATGGAGGCTCGTTGTAGAAGTTGTTGTACCCGCTGTGCGCGCGCCAAAGACCATCCAGGGCCGCCTCGATCTCGCCAGCCAGGGCAGTGGCGGGAAGATACGCAAGCCCGTCCACAGCCTCGAGGAATTGGTGTGCGAGGCTGCGACGAGCGACCTCGCCATTAACGGCGAACGTCTCGTGCTTGACGCCGACTTCGTACCTGGCAGTGTCAGGGTTGACCCGCCACAGAGCCGGAGCGATGAGCAGGATGTTATTTCGGGTCGTGGCTGCCGTGCTCGGATCGGTGTGCATCCCGAAGACGGCACGGAGTAGGGCGCGCGCCAGCTCGTCCGGCAGCGTGGCAAGCGACGCCGCAATCGGCCCAACGTCGACCTCACTCAGCGTCTCGTTGCGGAGACTCTGCAGAAGTTTCCGGACCTCGATTACGCCGCCACCGGGCTGCTTCGAGAGAACTTCGCGAATACATGTCTCAAGCCACGCAAGAACCTGGAATCCCGACAGCTGGTTTTGGTTCGGATGGGCGGCGCTTGCATAGTTTCGGATGTTCCGAATGTGATCCAGGTGGCGAAACCCTAGGTCGCTGATGATGCCCGTTTCCAGGCAGCCTCGAATGAGCTCCCAATCCTCGAGCTTATCGAGGTCATCTGGTCCCCGAAACTGCGCGCGGCGACTCGAATCGGTGATCAGGCTGTCTAGGAAGTAGTCCAGATCGAACTGCGCGACCTTGCCGCGCAAATTGCTTATGGTCTCGTTCCACAGAAAGTTGATCGCCGCGTCGAAAAGTCCAACGGAGCATGCAGCGACAAACTTAGAGATGTAGTACGCCTCTTGGCGCTGGTCTGGAGTCATCTCGGCGGCGATGACGGGAACGTTGTTCAGCACACGTAGCCGTTCTTCTGGTGGCACCAGGACAGACTCCACCGGCAAGTCGAGGTGCGACAGATAGTTGCCTAGACCCGCCGAGAAGGCGTCGACGCTGTCGTCGATATCTGTCCTCACTGCCGGCACGATCGGGGCGCGTTTTGCGCCAGCCGCCCGCCGAGCCCGAGCGTTCTTCATCGGCTAGCCACCTTCGTTGTACTCCTTGGACACGTGCCTTGAGGAGCGTATTGCGTCTCCTGTGGAATCCCCAGAAACACCGTCCTCGAAGTACACGTAGCAGCCCTTCATGCCGCGGGTGAGGAGGACGCGGTAGGTGCGCTTGACGAGATCGGTGAATCGGTCGCCGGAGCGCTTGACGATGGAGTCGAAGGACTCGGAGGGATCGCCGATCCACTCCTCGGACGGCGGGATCCCAGCGCAGGTCGCGGCCGATGATGACGCCCACGTAGTCGAACTCGAAGCCCTGGGCGGTGTAGATGCAGCCGACCTGGTTGATGCCCGCGGGATCACTGGCCCAGTAGCGCTCGGGCGGGATGCCGTCCGCCAGGCGGCCGGCATCGGCCTTGGCATCACGCGTCGCCGCAGTTGGGGTCATGGCTTCCGTACCTGTTCCGCTGCTTCGCCCGTTCGCCTGCAGGTGCCCGCGGACGCCGTGTGCCGATGCGTACGTGGCAGCAGTCATCCCGACAGCCGAAGATCACGAGGGCCAGGAACCGCGAAGATCGAGTAGTCATGCTGACGCGTGCCCGAGGATGGCCTTCGGGATCCGCGACTCCTCACGGCAACTATCACGGTCCCAACCCGAAATGCTCGAACTGCCGAGGTCACGATCAGCAGGTCGAGCAGTCTGGAGATTTCTGGTAGGCGCTCATCCGCCCAGCGACGCGCGACCCATCTGAGGGCCACGCGCTGCCCGATGACCCACACGATCATCAATGCAACCAGCACAAGCTCAGGCACGACGGCGCCCTTGACGAGCCACCAGGTGATGCCGGCTGCAGCGGTGCCAAGGCGAGGCCGACCCATAGGGGCAACTGCAGGACCACTGGAACCTGTATCGCGGCCATGTGATCAGGACGTAGATGAAGATCCGCCATGGACTGACAGAGGTCGATGCCGGTCGCTTGTCACTCATGCCGCATCCGCCGAACTCGCCTGCGTTGAGGAGGGTCTTGTCGTCATGGGCTATCGATGAACGGGATCTCGGCCTCCATCTCCCGTTCGGCGGCCCCAACTGCCTCTCGATTTCCTCGGGGAGACCGGCGGGCACCTCCGGCGCCGGGGGCGGAAGGCGAGGCGCCCTGGGCTTCCAGGCGGTGACGTTCTGGAGGACCTCGCCGTAGAAGAGCTTCACGGCGTCGATGACGCTGTCGATGAAGCCGCCGCGGCCGGCGGCGCGCTTGAGGCCCAGGTCACGGGTCAGGCTGATGCGGAACTCCTTGATCTCGCGGCCGTTGGCCGGGACGAGGAGCGTGGGGTCCTCGCGGGCTCGGCGAGGGTAGCGCTGACGGATGACTTCCAGGCCGCGACGCTCTCGATGGCGAGGTCGGGCGGTGCCTTCTGGAGCTGGCGCAGGAGCCACGAGATACGGCCGCGGGTCTTCGCGTCGCGAGGGGCACTCATGCGGGCCGAGCGTGTGACCTGGCGCGTCGAGAGGTCGGCGACGACCTCGAGCGAGCTGGCCGCGTCGGGGATCTGGAGCTCGGCGATGAGCTGTCCGGCCGAGCCGAGGGAGTCGCGAACCGCCTGCTGACGGGCCGATGCGGACGCCGACTCCGACCCGCGCAGCAGCTGCTTCACGTCGCGACCCAGCTCCTTGGTGAGATCCAGGCACAGGTAGCGGACGAGCTGGTCCCATCGGTCTGCGACGTCGGCCACCGCGGGATCGGACCGCTTGAGCATGTGCACCCGGGCGCGCTCCCGGACGGTTGTCCAGCTGGGTCCCATGTCGTTGAAAAGGACGACGCCGGAGCGCGGATCACTGAGGTATCGGATCAGCTCGGAGAGGATGTAGGCCTGATCCGGATCCTTGACGCCGCGGTGCTGCTGCTGGACCACGGCCTCGGTCAGGACGCTCACCCACGACCAGTGCCGCAGGGTCATCTTCCGCAGCTTCTTGCGGTCGATGGGGATGGGGTAGTCGGACGACTTGGTCGTGTACTGGTTGGAGATGGAGAGGACGGCATCGGCGCCAACCTGGCGGGCGATGTCCAGGTACGACTCCATCTGCTTGGGCTCGAGCTGGTTGCCGGCGACCTTGACCTCCAGCAGCGCGCTCCAATGGCGCTTGCCGCGGGCGACCAGGATCACGCCATCCGGGCGGAACTCCTTGCCGTCGAGCTTGAACGGGCACTCGACGAACGCCTCGATGCGGCCGGCGGGCACACCGAGCGGCTTGAGCAGCGCGCGGCCGAACTCGTCTACGGCGGTCATGACCGCCAGCAGGGCCGATGCGGCGTTGCGCTCCTTGGCGCTGACGCCGGTCTCAGAGGTGATGGGGATCAGCCGGGCAACCGGCCACTTCTCATCCTTGAGCATGGCCGTGGCGCGCGGGCATGCGCGCGGTGGGCTGAACGCGGAGGCGAATCACTCGCCGGTCCTCCCCTTGGGCAGTGCGTGCACTCTAGCAACAACTGCCACGTCGGGATGCCGTACTTCCGTAATGGTTGATTGCCCGGGGACGTGCCTGTGATTAGGCGCTTCGGTCCTTACCGGAATCGTGCTGGGTCGAGGCCGTGGATCGGGTGCTCAGCAAGCACGCGAAGCCACAGAGACCGAGTCTCGGCATCCGCCAGGCGATCGTCACCTGTCCGTGCGAATGCGAAGTCCCATGCTGCTCGCCACGCTCGGTAGTTGGGGGTCGGACGCACCACGTTCTCCAGCCCTTGTGCGTGGCGCGTTCCCGGATCTGAGACAAAGTGGAAACCGAAGGTCTCCGCTGCCTCGTTGATGTCGTCGATTACGGCCTCCTCCCAGCTTGCCCAGATCGGATCGGAGACATCAGCAAAGACCGCGGGAAAGAACACGACATGTTCGCCGGCCTGAAAGGGCGGCCCGGCTGCAGGCAGCTGGAGCCTGGTCAGCAGCGCATCCAGATTCGTGAGATCGACTCGGAGACGTCGCCTTGCGGCGTAGGCGTGCGCCTCACGCCGGACCGTGTCGAGGACTCCGCTGATGTAAGCCCCAGTGTCCGCCGGCCGCGGCTTGTCCGGGACAGCGGCCAGCACAAGAAGGTGAGCGCGCTTGCGCTCGAACCGAGTGGCGACAACTCCCTCGAAATCCGGGCGGAAGAACTGGCCTGGAATATCGAAGACGAGATTGACCCTCAGACCTTCGTTGACGAATGTCTCTCGCTCCCGGACAACTCGGCGCTGGAATGCTGCGAGCGCTTCATACACATCGCGGTTCGCTGGGTTCAAACCGCCTACATTGAGGCCGATCGAGAATAGAGCCGGTGGTCCGGAGTCCTTGTTCATCGGCTGGGCCGTGCCTACCCGTTTCGCGTCGTGCTGACGTTGTCGGCGATTCTCGATCTGATCCGGTGACTCGTCGTGGGGTCCTCAACGAACGCGTAGCAGCCTTTCATGCCGCGGGTGAGGAGGACGCGGTAGGTGCGCTTGACGAGGTCGGTGAAGCGGTCGCCGGAGCGCTTGACGATGGAGTCGAAGGACTCGGAGGAGTCGCCGATCCAGTCCTCTGAGGCGGGGTCCCAGCGCAGGTCGCGGCCGATGATGACGCCCACGTAGTCGAACTCGAAGCCCTGGGCGGTGTAGATGCAGCCGACCTGGTTGATGCCCGCGGGATCCGACGCCCAGTAGCGCTCGGGCGGGATGCCGTCCGCCAGGCGGCCGGCATCGGCCCTGGCATTCCAGGGCATCTCCCAGGAGCCGATCTTCACGTCGTTGACGAGGGTGCCATCGGGCTATGGGTTGCTCCAGCGCCAGCAGAAGCCGGCGGTCAGGCGCGCGGAGTGGCCCTCGGCGGCCCGGGTGCGGATCAGGGCGTCGAGCTGCTCCACGGAGTCGACGATGCGGAAGTCGAAGTTCTCGTTGCCCTCCCAGACCGGGTTGGCGGTCTCCGCCAGGCCCAGGGTGTTGTCGACCCAGCTGACGAACGCCTCCGAGCCGGCGCAGCGGAACTGGGTCTCCAGCTCGAAGACGTCAATGGCGGCGCCGTTGCGCAGCGCCGCCTCCGCGATGAGGTCGGTGGTGCCCACCTCGTTGGGGCGCACGCCCTGCAGGTCGTCGATGAAGAAGACGCTTACCTTCGCCGCCCGGATCAGCTCGTCCACCTGCGGCAGGTCCGTCCGCTTGGCCTTTGGCGTGTAGCGGTTGGCACTTGTCTCGCGGAGCCGATGGGCCTCGTCGCAGATGAGGACGTCGATGTCGTTGGTCTCCGCCGGCCCGTACGAGTTGAAGTACTTGAACTGGGTGGAGGCGCGGCTGCCCACGATGCGGCGGACGTTCTCCGTGAAGGCCTTGGATCCGGTGGCGTGCTGGGTGTTGTAGCCCTGCTTGGCCAGCTCGCCCACCAGGTTGAGGGCGATGACGCTCTTGCCGGTGCCGGGGCCACCCTTGACCAGCATCACGCCCTTCTTCGTCTCCGCGAAGCTCTCGCGCGCCGCGGCCAGGACGGAGTTGAAGACCACGAGCTGCTCGTCCAGGAGCACGAACTCGGTCTGGCCCTTGACCATCTGGTAGGTGTGGTCGAGGAGCTTCTTGGACGGGCGGTACTTCGAGGCGAGGACCTCGGCCAGGACGGTGTTGCCGTCGCCCCCGTCCAGGCGCTCGAGGAGGTAGTCCGCCAGGTCGTCGACCAGGTCGCCGGTGAAGAGGGGATTGGCCTTCAGGGCGTCCGCGTGGCGTGGGGCGAAGAGCTCCCCGGTGGCGTGGTCCATGTTGTGGACGTAGCTGACCGCCGCCAGGCCGATGCCGCCCTCGTAGAACGCCGTGTGGGTGTCGAGCAGGTACTGCTGGTATCGGCCCACCTGGACGCTGGGGTGGAGGACGCGTCGGGTGGCGTGGCCCACGAACGTCTCGACGCATTCGGGGACGTTGCTGGGGGCGACATCGGTCCATTGCTTGAGCTCGATGATCACCGCGTTGCGTGGGCCGGTGGCCGTCGTCTGGTGGCCGGTGAGCATGGCGTCCAGGCGCAGGGAGCTCAGGGGCAGCTGGTACTCGAGGATGATCCCGTGGTCCTTGAGCCCCGCGTGGTCCACGAGCCAGCCCAGGCTGGTCAGGGAGTTCTGCCAGGAGTTGTACTCGGCCGCGCCGGGCTTGTGGCCGAGCTCCGCCTTGTACTCGACCGCCAGCTTCTCCGCGATGCGGTGCTGCATCGCGTCCCGCACGAACTGCTCGGTCGTTCCCGCGTAGAGCTTCACGGTGTGGTCGAGTGCATGGCGTTATGGGCAACGTCGATCAGGCCGTTCCCTGCCCAGGGGAGGACCACGAAGGCGAGCACGATGAGGAAGACAATCAGGAAGATCCCCTCGAGGACCTTCGCGGACAGCCAACGGCTCGATCGGTTCGTCGGTGCGGTCGACCGCGTCCCTGGTGCCTGTGAACGCCTACGACTAGCCGTGGCTCGGGTCCCCCGTGCTGGGCAGCTTCCGAGAAAGGGTAGCGCCTCGCTCAAGTAGAATTTGCCCGAGCGTGCGCATGGGGAATAAGGGGTGCGCTGGCTGGCCGTCTGCATGGTCATCATCGTCGGATTCCTGGTGGCGGGCTGCGGGCTCATTGGCCCGAGCCCGGAACCGACAAATGGCCCGTACACCACCACGGTTGCGGCTGGGCTCGAGCCGCGCCTGACCGCCGCCGATGCCGTGTCTGTGACGCGCGAGTACCTGGCCCAGCAGACCCCCGAGCTCGCCGTGCCCGGGATGCACACGCCCGCCAACATCTCGCAGGTGTGGGCCGTTGGCGCGTCGGACGCCTGGAAGCTCGATGCATGCATCCCGCACGAAACATCGAACGCCATTGTCTGGGTCACCCGGGGCGCCGGGGACTACCTGAACCTCCGCGCCCATCCCTGGTCGAGCAACTTCACCCAGGAGATCGGCGACCACGCGTGGGGGAAGCCCTACGCCTGCCTGGCTCCGGCCGACAGCGGGACGCTGGTTATTGACGACGCGAGCGGAGAGATCCTCGCGGTATTCCCGGGTGATCACGCCGACGTGTCCCCGCTGCCGGTGGTTTGACCGGCGAAGCGGCCGCGAGCAGCCAGATGGCTATCAGACGTCCGCGGCCTGTGAAGTGCTTCCCGCTGCGACGTCGTCGGTTAGCGGTTCCGCGGTCGTGCGAAGAGGAGCAGAGCCAGCGCGCCAGCCAGCAGTCCGATCTGCCAATGCCAGAAGAGGAGAGCTGCGAACGCCGCAACCCCCACCAGCAACCACATTGAGGGGAGCCCGTCGTGCCACCTGGAACCGGTGCTCGCCGGCTGCGCCCGCTGCTCCTCCAGCCAGGCGTCAAAGACTCGCGGATCGGACTGCCACTGCCACACCCCAAAGCGGTCCCGCGGAATCCGCCACCAGGCCACGGGCACCCCGGTCCGCTGCCGGATCCCTCTCGCCATGCGTCGGCGAACCTCGACGTTGAGCAGTGTGCCGCCCACCACGATGGAGGCCATCAGTGCGAGGTCAGTCGCGGCCTTGCTCCTGAAGACAGGATCGATCGGCAAGGCATCCCAGGCGGCGAAGAAGCCCATCATGATGGGGACGATGACCACGAGTCCCAGCGGGACCCCAATGAGCATCCCGATCAGGTAGTGCTCGAAGAACCAGTCGTTGAACCGCATTAGGCGCGCGGCACGCGGGCCGAGCCGCGCCGCGCGCGCGGCCTCGAGATCTTCTTTCATCTGGCGGCTTGGCGAGGTCTTCATCTCACGGCTGCAGAGGCTCAGCATTGGGCACTTGCGGGCTTCCCGTCATGGGTTCCACACGACGAACATGAAGAACGCGAGGAGGGGCAAGCCAATGAGATTCCATCCGACGACCAGCCGAATCCACTTACGCTTCTCGATCAGGTACGGGCCGAACGCAACTGTTGGGCCGGGGCTGCGGCGCGCCAGCCAGAGCGCCTGGAGCATCCCGACCGCAGCGAGGGCGAGGATGCCAAGCCGAATGAGAAGCAGCTCGTCCACCGCCGTTACGCCTCAACCTTCAATGGCTCGATGATCACCGCGTTGCGTGGGCCGGTGGCGGTCGTCTGGTGGCCGGTGAGCATGGCGTCCAGGCGCAGGGAGCTCAGGGGCAGCTGGTACTCGAGGATGATCCCGTGGTCCTTGAGCCCCGCGTGGTCGACGAGCCAGCCCAGGCTGGTCAGGGAGTTCTGCCAGGAGGTGTACTCGGCCGCGCCGGGTTTGTGGCCGAGCTCCGCCTTGTACTCGACGGCCAGCTTCTCCGCGATGCGGTGCTGCATCGCGTCTCGCACGAACTGCTCGGTCGTTCCCGCGTAGAGCTTCATCGCGACAGCCCGCCGTCCCTCCAGCCGATCACATCAAGGGCTCTCGCCATGTTCTCCTCGAATCGGAGCTGTTGCCCAGAGCCGGGGAACGGGACCAGGACGTCCACGACCGGCAGTCCGGCTCGCCGAAGGGGTTCGAGCGCGGTGTCGTAGACAGTCGCCTTGATCAGGATGATGTGGTCTGGATTGAGCTCCGCTGCGCGACGGACGAGGTCCGGGACCGCTCCCCTTAGC
This sequence comes from uncultured Chloroflexia bacterium, assembly GCA_963805305.1. GTDB lineage: Bacteria > Chloroflexota > Limnocylindria > QHBO01 > QHBO01 > CAVXEH01. The sequence continues at coordinate 203,721 of CAWDTM010000003.1, read as the reverse complement.
TCCCTGCGACTAGCCACTGGATCCAGGCACAGGTCGATAAGGAAGACGCCGGCGTCGCGCAGCCTACCCAACAACTTGGCCTTGTTGAATCGAGTTGGCTCGGCGTTCAGGACGAGCCGGGCTACATATCGAAACAGGGAGTCATGGCTCGACACGTCAAGGAAGTAGAAGTATCGGTCGAGTGCCGCAGGCGGCGCCTCCGCGACAAGGAGAAGGCGAACGTTGTCCGGCTTGAATGGGGAGGCAGCTGCTTCACGAGCCTGCCGTGCATGATCGGAATCGTCGACCAACATCGCACTAATACCGGAGCAAGGTCATCACGCCGCCGATGCGGTCCATCATCCAGATCCCCAGCGGGAGGGTGATGATCGGCAGGCTGACGAGCCACGCGGCGGCCATCCAGATCGCGCCGAGCCACCATCCAACGAGCAGGAACCAGATGGCTCGCACCATCAGCGGACGCTGGTCGGGATTGCGGCCGTGCAGATAGGTGACACCGTCGCGGACATCGGCCTCGTATTCGAGGGTGCGGGCGCGCAGGGTCATGATCGCCGGGATGCGGTTGAAGATCATGAACGCCAGCGGCAGGCCGATGATGGTGACCGCCAAGAACCAGCCAAGACCGATGGCCAGCCCGGAGAGCCACCAGCCGATGAACAGGTACCAGATCACTCGGACCAGGCATCCGGGGCCGCCTCGCTCGGTGATGACGACGGTCTGCGGCGGTCCGCTCACGCGGATTTCACGGTGTCTGCCCCGACAGCCATCTCGGCTTCAGCGGCACCAACTGGTCCCTCGAGTTCATCGGGCAAATCGGTAGCCACCTTCGAGGACTGAGGCAATCGCGGTGCTCGTGGCTTCCAGGCGGTGACGTTCTGGAGCACCTCGCCGTAGAAGAGCTTCACGGCGCCGATGACGCTGTCGATGAAACCGCCGCGGCCGGCGGCGCGGTTGAGGCCCAGGTCACGGGTCAGGCTGATGCGGAACTCGCGAATCTCGCGCCCGTTGGCCGGCACAAGGAGCGTAGGGTCCTCCCGGGCAGACGCGAGGGTGGCGTTCATGGAGGACTTCCAGGCGGCGAGGCTCTCGATCGCGACGTTGGGCGGTGCCTTCTGGAGTTGTCGGAGCAGCCATGAAACGCGGCCGCGCGACTTCGCGTCGCGTGGCGCCGTCAGGCGGGCGGAGACGGTGACCTGGCGAGTCGAGAGGTCGGCCACGACCTCGAGTGGGCTGGCCGCATCGGGGATCTGCAGCTCGGCGGTGAGCTGTCCCGCTGACGCTAGGGAGTCACGAACGGCCTGCTGGCGTGCCGATGCCGACGCGGACTCCGATCCGCGGAGAAGCTGCTTGACGTCCCGGCCCAGCTCCTTGGTCAGGTCCAGGCACAGGTAACGGACCAGCTGGTCCCATCGGTCCGCGACATCGGCCACCGCAGGATCCGTCTTCTTCAGCATGTGGAGTCGGGCCTGCTCACGGACGGTTGTCCAGTTGCCGCCCATGTCGTTGAAGAGAACGACCCCGGAGCGCGGATCGCTGAGGTATCGGATCAGCTCGGAGAGGATGTAGGCCTGGTCGGGATCCTTCACCCCGCGGTGCTGGCGCTGGACCACGGCCTCGGTAAGGACGCTGACCCATGACCAGTGCTGGAGGGTCAGCTTCTTGAGCTTCTTGCGGTCGATGGGGATGGGGTAGTCCGACGACTTGGTCGTGTACTGGTTGGAGATCGAGAGGACGGCATCCGCGCCGATCTGGCGGGCGATGTCTAGGTACGCCTCCATCTGCTCGCGCTGGACCGGATTCCCAGCCACCTTGACCTCGAGCAGAGCGCTCCAGTGCTTCTGGCCCCGGGCGACCAGGATCACGCCGTCTGGTCGGAAGTCCTTGCGGTCGAGCTTGAAGGGGACCTCCACGAAGGCCTCGATGCGGCCGTTCGGCACGCCGAGCGGCTTGAGAAGGGCGCGGCCGAACTCGTCGACGGCGGTCATCACCGCCAGCAGGGCCGAAGCGGCGTTGCGCTCCTTGGCGTGGACGCCGGTCTCAGAGGTGATGGGGATCAGCCGGGCGACCGGCCACTTCTCATCCTTGAGCATGTGCGTGGTGCGCAGGCGCGTGCGCGGTGTGTGGATCGCTGAAGCGGATCACTGGCTCTGGCTCCTCCCCTTGGGCATTCTGGCCACTCTAGCAACCGCGTGGAGCGCTCAATGCCGTACTTACGTAATGGTCGGTGCGTTGCGCGTTCCGGGGTAAGGGTCTGCGTGTCTGAGTCGCGTCAGACCTCCGGGACCCGACCACGCTGTTCGACAGCACCACGAACGCGACGGCCACGACGAGCAGGACGATGAGGAATGCCATGGTGCGGCCGGAAGTCGGTTGCGGCATCGGCTCAGGTCCCCCGTGCTGGGCCGCTTTCCGCAAGGGTAGCGCCCCGCTCAAGTAGGATTTGCCGGGAAGCGTATGTGCTGGGGGTCTGGGAGTGCGCCTCGAGAGTCGGCGTCACGGGTGGATTGCTGCGGCCGTCGTGGTTGTTCTCGTTGCGGGCTGCGGGCCACCGCCGGCCGACGGCCTGATCCGCATCGCCAACCTGGGCAGTGTGACCGGCTCGTTCCGGTGGGATTCGCCTGATAGCTATGCCGGCCGATCCGGGACCGAGGAGATCACGCCATGCAGGGAGTACGCGCGAGGGTTCAGTCGGGGGATGTCGACCATCAGCATTACCACGCCCACCGACAGGCTCGACCTGACCTTCGCGGTGCCCACTCCGCCGGCCGTGGATCCGTCCGCACCACCGCCCAGCGGCGGCATCCAGCCCGTTACACGGTGGTTCGTCATCGATGCGGCCGGGAAGATCGCGGAGGTGGATGAAGATGCATTCCCACCGAGCCCGTTCTGCCCATCTGGAGCGGTGTGATGCGCCACAACCATGACGCGTTCGCGGGCCTCGGTATGAATCCACGGCCGCCCGCCGACCAGGACGCCAGCGCAGGGAATGTGCGCGCCGGCTCGCCGCAACTGCTGTCTGCGCGCTCAGCTTCTTGATCGCTGGGTGCGGGCTCATCGGGCCGAGTGCCGAGCCGACGAACGGGCCGTACACCACGACGGTGGCGCCCGGCCTTCAGCCTCGGCTGACCGCCGCCGATGCCGTATCGCTGTCGCGCGACTACCTGGCGCAGCAGACGCCGCAGATCGCAGCCCCCGAGCTCCACATCCACGCGAACATCGGGCAGGTCTGGGCGGTGCGCGCGTCGGACGCGTGGACCCTGGACACATGCATCCCGCACGAGACGTCGGATGCCATTGTCTGGGTCACGAGGGGCGCGGGGGACTACCTGAACCTTCGCGTGCATGCCTGGTCGAGCAACTTCTCGCAGGAGGTGGGCGCCAACCCGTCATCGGCGGCGTGCGCCTGCCTCGCTCCGTCCACCCAGGGCACGCTCGTCATCGACGACGCGACCGGAGAGATCCTCGCCGTGTTCCCCGGCGTGCACAGCGGTGCTTCGTAACGCGTACCGGTGACCTGGCCCGGCGTGGCGCCGTGACAGACGGTCGGCTACCGCGCAGGTTCGCGGTTGAGGATGGTGAAGCCGGCGGCCTCCTCGACGGCTGTTTCGGAGACACCGAGCAGACCAGCCATGCCGATCTCCTCGTCGATGTCGGGCCAGGTGATGGCCGTGCGGTAATCGACGATCTGCCAGTTGGCACGCTGTGCGGGGGTGGCGGCCACCAGCAACGGGAACTCCCCGAGCGGGGCGCTGATCTCGCGGCCATCGGTCAGCGTCACGGTGAGCTGCGCGTCGCGCTGCACCTGCAGGCGGACCGCGTCCTCACCACCGATTCCCGCTGGCCGGGCGCCGGCGTCACTGTCGAGGTGCTCACCTGACCTGCTGTCGGGTGGTAGGCATGCCACCTACCATATGGCACAATGGGTGGCATGGAGAAGACCACGGTGTACCTGCCCGATGACCTCAAGGAGGCCCTCCGTCGCGCCGCTCGTTCGACCGGCCGGAGCGAGGCGGACCTCATCCGCGAGGGCATTGGCCTGGTGACGGGCACCCATCGCATTGCCGAACCCCGGTTGCCGCTCTTCGAGAGCGGCCAGCCGGACCTTGCGAGTCACGTTGACGAGCTCCTCGCGGGGTTCGGCGAGCGGTGATCATCCTCGACACCAGCGGCCTGCTGGCGGCGATCGACGGAAGCCAGCGGCGGCACGCCGAGGCAGTGGCGGCCCTGCACGATGCGCCGGCGCCCTGGCTGCTCTCACCGTTCGTGCTGGCGGAGCTCGATTACCTGCTGGCGTCTCGCGTGGGACAGGCTGCGGAGCGAGCGCTGCTCGCCGAGGTGGGGCGCGGCGTGTTCCGCCTCGAGAGCTTCGACGCAGAGGATGTGCAGGCGGCCGAGCGGCTCATCGCGCGACATGCGGATCTCGACATCGGCCTGGCGGATGCCTCCCTGGTGGTGCTCGCCCATCGGTACGCCATCCGGGAGATCCTGACGCTGGACGAACGACACTTCCGGGTCCTGCGCGCCGCGAACGGCCGTCCGTTCCGGATCCTGCCGGCAGACGCCTGAGGAGGCGCCGGTCCCGGCCTGCGAGGGCGTATCGTGCGCCGATCATGCAGTGGCAGCGGCTGCTCGACATCGGGGCGGACCCGGCTGATGACGCCGATCTCGCGCTGCGGAAGCGGACGGCGATGGGGACGCTGTGGGCGCTCTTCGTCGTGGGCGTCGTCTACCTCGCCATCGGCCTGGGAACGGACCGGCCGCTCGTCTCGGTGTTCGCCGTCATCCAGATGGCAACGCAGTGCCTGAACCTGGTGATCTTCCATCGGGTTCGCCGGCTGGAGACCGTGACCTGGATCCTGATCGGGGTTGGGCTGATCACCATCTTCAGTGGGGTCCTCACCCTGGGCGGGCTGGCCTTCTCAGGCGCCAATGTCGCCTGGGGAGTGATCGCGCCGCTCGGCGCCATCCTGCTGGTCAGCGGTCGCGCCGGGCTGCCTGCCTACCTGGGTCTGGTGGCCGTCGTCGTCGCCAGCGTCCTGCTGGATCCGCTCATCCCCAAGGACCAGGCCCTGCCGCACGGCCAGATCGTCCTCGCCACCGCGATCAACGTGCTGGGGGCATCGGCCATCGCCTACGGCCTGGTTCGCTACATCGACGGGCAGCGGCTGGCGGCGCGCCGCGAATCCGATGCCCTGCTCCGGAACGTCCTCCCCGAGGCCATCGCCCAGCGCCTGAAGGCCGGTGAGCGGGTGATCGCCGACCAGTTCGACGAGGCATCGGTCCTCTTCGCGGACATCGTCGATTTCACGCCCCTGGCGGAGGCCCATTCGCCGCGGGAGACGCTCGCAGCGCTCAACGATCTCTTCACCGCGTTCGATCGCCTGGCCGACGAGTTCGGGCTCGAGAAGATCAAGACCATTGGCGACGCGTACATGGTCGTCGCGGGCGTGCCGGAGCCTCGCGCCGATCACGCCACCGTCCTGGTGCAGATGGCGCTGGCCATGCATCGTCACGTGGACGGCCTGCCTGCGGTCCTCGGCGGGCAGTTGCAGATCCGTACCGGGATTGCCTCCGGACCGGTGGCCGCCGGCGTCATCGGGGAGCGGAAGTTCAGCTACGACCTGTGGGGCGACACCGTGAACACCGCAGCCCGCATGGAGTCCAGCGGGGTCCCGGGTTGCATCCAGGCGACCGAGGAGACCTGCCGCCTGCTGGGCGGTCGCTATCCCTTCGAGCGCCGCGAGGGCGTGGAGGTCAAGGGCAAGGGCATCATGTCGACGTGGCTGCTCAACCCGGCCGCCTCCTCGCCACCCGGCGCTGATCGCCCCGTGTAACCAAGTGTCGCCCTTCGGGCGCGGACGGGGCGGTCCGCGACGCAGTGTCACGCCCCTGCAACCAATGGCCGCCTGAACCGATGGCGGACCCCTCGCACAACACTCCCAGGCGTCGGTTGGTTGCGGACGTGCAACCCACCGTCGGTGAAGCGGTGGTGCCGGGCCTTTCCGTGGAGATTCGGTTGCGTTCCCGTTCCATCGGCGCTGCAGATGGTGCGATCGGCGCCGGTCCATCACCGTGGCCTGGACATTCCGGCCGTTGCCGAGATCGGGGCTCGCGATAGACTCCGCGGCATGCCGGGTGAGCCGCTCCTGATCGGGATCGCCACGATCGCGGTCGTGGTCGCCGGGTTCACCGGCGTGACGTCGAGCCTCGTGCCGCCCGGCGGCTCGTGGTCCCCGGTCATGCGCATCCGCCAGCGGGCGATCGTGTCCACCAGCTTCAACGTGATGTTCGAGGCGCTGGTGCCGTCCATCGTCTACGCCTGGCGGGGCGACGTGCGAGCGTCGCTCGTGGTGGCCAGTGCGGTCGTGGCCGTCTACGCGACGGGAATCGTGATCTGGCGCGGACGCCAGCTGCTGCGGGCAGGCGGCAAGCCGTCAGGAACCGCGATGGTGCTCTACGCGCTGGGGCCCACGGCGACGGTGCTGTTCTGGGCGAACGCGATCGCGGTCGGGTCGCTGGGCTTCTATGCGCTCGCCCTCTGCATCCAGCTCACGGTCGCGGTGGTGAGCTTCTACTCGCTCGTCTCGGCCGCCCAGGGCTGACGCGTCCCCCGGGCCTGACGTGTCGAAGGCAGCGGTAACGCCCCTCCCTCTACACTCGGGCCCCGATGCCGAGGAGCGATGTTCATGCGCAAGCTGCTGGTCAGCAACTTCCAGACCCTGGACGCGCTCAAGCAGGGGTCCGGCCGGGACATCGTCATCCAGCTCAGCCGACAGCTCTGGAACGACCTGCTGCTCCACGGGTGCATCGACGAGCTGCATCTCACGATCTTCCCGGTCATTGGCGGCGAAGGGATTCCGCTGTTCACCGGGCGCCCGCCGATGTCGCTGAAGCTCCTCTCGTGCCGGACGTTCGAGGGCTCCGGCAACATCCTGGCCGTGTACCAGCCGATTCTCCAGGGGTGACGTCCGGGGCGCTCGATCCCGAGGCCATCCTCGCCGACCTCAACGAGGAGCAACGCGAGGCGGCCACCGCCGTCAGCGGATCGGTGATGATCCTGGCCGGGGCGGGAACGGGGAAGACCCGGGTCATCAGCCACCGGGTGGCGTATGCCGTCGCCATCGGCGCCGTCGACGAGCGGCAGATCCTCGTGGTGTCGTTCACCAACAAGGCGGCTGACGAGATGTCCGGGCGCCTCCGCCGTCTCGGGTTGACCCGCGCCAGCGCCTCGACGCTGCATGCGGCGGCCAAACGCCAGCTGGAGCATTTCTGGCCGATCAGGCACGGAACGGCGCTCCCCACGCTGATCACCTCGAAGCTCCCGCTCATCGGCCCGCTGGCGCGCCGCCTTCCCGGTGGCTACCGCTACACCCCGGCGCGCGACCTGGCGGACGAGATCGAGTGGGCGAAGAACCGGCGCGTCGCACCCGAGCAGTACCCGGACGTCGCGGCCGCCACGGATCGAACGCCGCCCATCCCCATCGACCTGATGGGCCGCCTCTACGCGGACTACGACCGGGCGAAGCAGCGAGCCGGGGTCCTGGACTTCGAAGATCTGCTGGAGGAGGCCGTGCGGCTCTACGGCCAGGATGCGGAGGCAGCGCAGCTCGTCCGCCGGCGCTACGCGTGGTTTAGCGTCGACGAGTACCAGGACACGAACCCGCTGCAGCAGGCCCTGCTCGATGCCTGGCTCGGGGACCGCCGGGACCTGGCCGTGGTCGGGGACCCCAACCAGACCATCTACAGCTTCACCGGTGCCACACCGCGGTACCTGCTCGAGTTCGCCAGGCGGTTTCCGGACGCCACCGTCGTCAGCCTGGTCCAGAACTACCGGAGCACGCCGCAGATCCTGGAGCTCGCCAACCGGCTGGTGGCCGGCTCGGCCGGGCCCACCCTGCGCGCCACGAAACCGGACGGGCAGGCGCCGGGCATGCAGGCCTTCGCCGATGGCGCCACCGAGCTCGCCTCCTTGGTGAGCCGGATCCAGCGGCTCCTGGCGAACGGCTCGCGACCGGGTGAGATCGCGGTGCTGACCAGGACCAACGTCCAGCTCGAGCCGATGGCGGCTGCATTGCGGGCGGCTGCGGTGCCCTTCCATTTCCAGGGAACGCCGTTCTATCGGACCCCGGAGGTCCGCGGCGCCATCCGGGCGCTGCGCGGTGCCGCGCCGCAGGATGGCGAGGACCTGGTCTCGCTCGCGCTCCGCCGCTGGCGACCGCTGGGCTTCGAACCGGATGCGCCGGTGACCGATGACCCGGAGGCGGCGCTGCGTCGCCAGCTGTTCGACACGTTGCTCGGGGTAGTGCGTTCCGTGGCGGTGGCTCGTCCGGGGGCAGCGGTGAGCGACGTCGTTGCCGAGTTCGAGCGGCAGGCAGCCGTGGAGACCGATGAGGCGGCCGAGGGCGTCACCCTCTCGACCATCCACGGCGCCAAGGGCGCCGAATGGCCGGCGGTCTTCGTCCCCATGCTCGAGGACGGGACGCTGCCCATCCACTTCGCGTTCCGCTCCCCGGAAGCCATGGAGGAGGAGCGCCGCCTGCTGTACGTCGCCATCACCCGCGCGGAATCGAGCCTGGCCCTGAGCTGGGCGCGGCTGCGTGACTCGGCCAAGGGAAGGGCCGAGCGCCGGACGGTCAGCCGATTCGTGGAGCCGTTGCTGCCGCCCCGGCCGTCGAAGGAGGTCCGGCGGGCACCGCAGATACGGCGCCATCGGCCCGTGGCCAACGAGTCGGATGCCGACGCGGACCGTGAGCTCGTGGATCGCCTGATGGAATGGAGACGGATGCGCGCGCGCCGTGACGGGGTGCCTGCCTACGTGGTTGCGCACGACGCGCACCTGCGGGCCATTGCCGCGGCCCGGCCCTCCACTCACGCGGAGCTGCTCGGCATGCCGGGCATGGGTCCGGTGAAAGCCGAGCGCTACGGCGACGACATCCTCGCCATCGTGCGCGACGACCCGTCCGCGCCGGGACGCTAGTCCGGCGCTCCACCGGCGCCCATCAGCGCGGCGGAAGCCGCCATTGCCTCGAGGCCGATGCGCTCGGCATTCCCCGCTGATCGACCCGTGGTACCGAATGTCGGGGGCGGGCCCGAGATGCCGCTGGCAACGACGCCGTGTCACGCCACGGTACCCAATTGACGCCTGAGCCGCCGGCGAACCCCAACCGAACCCCGCCCACGCCTCGATTGGTTGCGTACATGCGACTCTGCGTCGGCAAACGGGCGTCGCGGACCTGTCCGCCGAGATTCGGTTGCATTCGCGTCCCATCGGCTCGCCAGGGCGACGACTGCCGGATGGCCTGCAGCAGGTCCGCCAGGGGTTGACCCCGGCGGCTGCCGCCGGTAATGTGCTCACTGTGAGTAGCAGGTTGTGGGCTGTGACCTACTGGCTGGCGGTCGTCGTCCTGCTGGTGCTGGGGTTCCTCACGGGCTTCAGCATCGGGCTGTTCGTCCTGCTCGTCGCGGTGGCGATGCTCGTGCTGGGCCCCTTCCGGCATCGGCCGCTTATCTACTGGCCGCCCATGGCCGGGGTGCTCGCGTTCATCCTGGGCTACCTCGCGGTGGCGCCGCTGTCCTGCGAGGCTCGCGGCGAGGTCGGCGGCGCCTTCACGACCGTCTGCTCAAGCCTCATCGGGATCACCTACACCGGGACGGGGACCTACAACCCGTCGCTGCAGCCCGGTCTGGTTGCCGGCCTGGTGACCGCGCTCGTTGCCGCGCTGCTGGTGGCCCTGCTGGTCTGGCGCAACGGGAGGCCGGCGGGCGACGACCCGCGCTGACGGGCCGTCAGCCCAGGTCCGGACGGCGGGATCGCAGGGCCCACAGTGCGGCGCCGCTGGCCAGCACGCTGATCACCAGCAGCGCGGCGCCCTCGCCGGCCACGAAGAACGGGTAGAGGTCGGGCGGCGTCGCCAGGTACAGCTGGCTCATCCCGGGCGGTATCCCGGGGCCTTCCGGCCCGAACGCGTCGGGGTAGCGCCGGTAGGCCTCCTCGAAGTCGATGACGGCGCCGGTGGTGTCGTCCACGTAGCCAGTCCCGTAGATCAGCACTCCCGAGAAGTCGGCGGCGTCGCTGCGGATCCAGGTGGCCTCCGCCCGCATGACCTGGTCCCGCGCCAGCTCGAGCCCCACCAGCACCGCGACGACCAGCGCGCCGGTCAGCAGGATCGCCGGCAGCATGCGGCCCATCAGCAGGCCCACCAGCACCCCGATGCAGAACGTCGCGATCCCGCGCATGGCGATCAGCGGGCCGTGCATTGCGAAGACCCGATACCCGAGCTCGCCGGGCGGGGTTGCCCGGATCAGCGCCTCGCTCGCCTGGCCGAGGAGCAGAAGGGCGAGGGCAATCGCGATGAGGAGGGGCCCGGCGCGCAGGACGAGCCAGCGGGTCCGGGAGAGTGACAGCGACCACGCGATCCCCGCCGTCCGTTTCTCGATCTCGCGCGAGACGAGCGGGGCGCCGAGCAGGATGCCCACGATGAACGGGACCACCGTCGTCGCGCCCTCCAGGACCGGCGCCACCGTGCCCAGGGTGTTGGCTCGCTCGATCGCCGCGCTGCACGACACCGGCAGCGGCGTGCCCGAGGTGTTGGCGTAGCAGGCCGCCAGCGCTGCGGCGCTGACGGACAGCTGCCAGGCGACGAGGGCCACGACCCCGGCGAGGAGCAGCGACCCACCGACGAGCACGGCAATCTCCCAGCGTCCAAGGCGCCACGTCAGGCGCAGGAACGTGCGCATCACTCGGGTCGCCGGCGCCCGATGACGAAGGCGCCCGCCGCTCCCATGCCCACGATGGCCAGACCAATGACCGCGGTCTCCCGTGTGAGCACGTCGGGATACCGGTTGGCGGCGATGCCAAAGAAGACCTCGTGGGGCACCGTGGACGGGTCCGGTAGAGCGCTCTCGCCCGTCGCGTTTGCGGCGTAGATCAGCTCTTCCGCGGCCTGGTTGTCGATCCACGTGCCGTCCGGCATTCGGAACCGCAGGTCCGTGTTGAGGGACCCGGGCTGCCCGGATTGCACCGAGTCGGCCGCGGCCAGCTCCGTCGACGGCACCCAGTGCGGCAACGCCCAGCTCAGGGCCATCGAGATGGCGACGCAGACGCCGATGCCCACCAGCAGCCCAGGCAGGACGCGGCCGAGGATTGCGCCGATGACCACCCCCGCGGCCAGCACCAGCACGAAGCGCATCACGAGCGGCACCCCCCGCGCGTCGTACTGCACGAAACCGATGTCGCTGTGCGGCAGGTAGGCGTGGTCCATCTGGTCGGCCGCCACGGCGAGGATCGAGATGGGCACCACCGTCAGAACCAGCAGGGGCGCCACCCGCCAGGCCAGCCATCGCAGGCGCGATCCGGAAAGCGACCAGGCCATGGGCGCCGTCCGGTGCTCGACCTCCCGCGCGACCAGCGGGATGCCCAGGACAAGGCCGGCCAGGTAGGGAACGAAGCCAATGGCCATCTGGATCGTCTGGACCGCCTGGCCGTGCGTGTTCTGGAACGCGTAGATGATTTCGCAGGCACGGACGGCGGCCGACGTTCCGCAGCCGGTCAGCTGCGAGCGCATGTCCGCCGCCAGCCAGAACGCGGCGGCAGCCAGACACCCGCAGAGGATCGCCACGAAGGCGATGTCATACCGTTGGAGCCGCCACGCCAGGCGAAGCCGGGTGATCACGCCACGGCCGCGGCCGGCCGGCCGGAGGCCAGGTAGCCCAGCACGACCTCCTCCAGGGTGGCAGGCCTGTCGCCCTCGCCGCGCACGACGTAGATGCGCGATCCATCCCCGGCGGCGAACGAGCCGATGGCGTCGCTCCGTTCCGTGGTGGTGACCCCATGGCGGGCCAGGGCGGTCGCAACCGTCTCATTGAGCAGCACCCGCCCCACGCCCAGGACGATGAGCCGGTCACAGGCCTGCTCCACGTCGGTGACGATGTGGCTGGAGAGCAGCGCGGTGGCGCCGTCGGCGCGGACGGCATCGGTCAGGACATGCAGGAACTCTCGGCGCGCCAGAGGATCGAGAGAGGCCAGGGGTTCGTCCAGGAGGAGCACCGGGGCGCGTGTGCCCAGGGCCAGTGCCAGCGCCACCTGGGCCTGCTGACCGCCGGAGAGCGATCGGGCACCGCGGCCCACCGGGATCTCGAGGTCCGTCAGGCGCTGCTCCGCGTAGGCCCGGTCGAAGCCCGGCCGCAGCTGCACGGCCAGGTCGAGGTGATCGTCAACCGATAGTCCGTCGTACAGGGAAGGCGACTGCGGGATGTAGCCAACGCGGGCCAGGGCCGCCGTTCGATCGCGCCACGGATCGATCCCCATCACCCGGGCGCTCCCGCTGGTCGGCTTCTCGAACCCGACCCAGGTCTTGATGAGGGTGGACTTGCCCGCGGCGTTGGGTCCGACGAGGGCGGTGATCCCGCCGCCCGGCAGGGCCAGATCAATGCCCGCCAGCGCGGTCACGCTGCGCCGGTAGCGCTTCGTCAGGTCCCGCGCCTCGAGCACCGCATCGTCCATCTGGCGTCCCTCCCTGCGACGATCATGACGCAACCGCCGGCCCCACGGGGCACGCATCCGCATCATCGACCACGTACGCCGCCAGGTCGGCGAGTCTCGGCAGGGTCGGAGCTCGCCGTGCGAACTCGAGCTTGGCGCTTGCGTGGTGCTCCACGCAGCGTTACGACCATCAGGCGCCCCGCGGATGGTCGCTCTGCCACTTCCGGCAGCAGCATGACCATCGAGGGTCCGCCATTCGCGTTTCGATGGTCACAACGCTGCTCAGAGCAGCATCACACCGGTCGCGGCCGGGCCGTCGGAGGGTCGGGCTGTGTGAGTCAAGAACGCACCCGATGACCCACCTCTAGAATCGGCGCATGCTCCTCCCCGAAACCGGGCGCGCCCTCCTGCACCGCCTGGCCACCGCGCAGCGTGACGGTCGCGCGCCATCGGTCGCCGCGGCCGTCGTCCGTGACGGCAAGCGTGTCTGGTCGCAGGGTATCGAGACCACCACCGACACCCAGTTCCGCATCGGCTCGTTGAGCAAGACCTTTGTCGCCATCCTGGTCATGCGGCTCCGCGACGAGGGCCGGCTGTCGCTGGAGGATTCGCTCGAAGCGCACCTCCCCGATGCGCCAATCCGGGGCGTGACGATCAAGCAGCTTCTCAGCCACACCACCGGGCTCGCCAGCGAGACGCCCGGTCCGTGGTGGGAGCGGACGCCCGGTGACTTGCGTCCGGAGCTCGCGGACATCGTGGACCCGGCGCTCAAGCACCCGCCGGGATGGCGCTTCCACTACTCGAACCCCGGCTTCGGGCTGCTGGGCGGCCTGGTCGAGCAGCTTCGCGGCCAGCCCTGGCCGGAGGTGCTGCAGCGCGAGGTCCTTGACCCGCTGGGCATGACCCGGACGTCGTACCTGCCCCGGGAGCCCTACGCTGGCGGGACGGCTGTCCACCCCTGGGCGGACGTGGTGCTGCCGGAGGCTGTCCAGGACGTTGGCCTCATGGCACCCGCCGGCCAGCTGTGGTCCACGGTCGAGGACCTGTCAAGGTTCGCCGGCCTGCTTGCCAACGGCGCCGATGGCGTCCTTTTCGCCGACACCGTGGCCGAGATGCGCGAGCCCCGCTCCGCGCCCGAGGGCGCAGGCTGGGAATCCGGGTACGGGCTGGGCATGCAGCTGCTCCGCACGCCGCAGCGGGTGCTGGCGGGGCACACCGGCTCCATGCCCGGATTCGTCTGCACCCTGTGGGTGAGCGTCGAGGATGACGTGGGAGCGGTGGCCCTGGCCAACACCACCAGTGGGCTCGCCATCGGCGCGCTCACGGCCGACCTGGTGGGCATCGTGGCCGATCGGGAGCCGCGCATCCCGGAGCCCTGGCGGCCGATGCGCGAGCTTGATGCCTCGTTGCTCGAGCTCGTGGGCCCCTGGTTCTGGGGACCCACCGGCTACGCGCTCAAGCTGGAGGCCAATGGTTTCTTCGCCCTTGCCTCGCTGGCCGGGAAGGGCAGCCGGGACGCACGCTTCCGGCCCGCTGGCGACGGGACGTGGGTTGGGCTGGACGGCTACTTTGCCGGCGAGACTCTGCGGCCGGTCCGCGACGCGGCCGGCCGGGTGACGCACCTCGACATGGGCTCCTTCGTGTTCACCCGCGAGCCGTACGATCCCGAGGCGCCCATTCCCGGAGGCGTCGATCCGGATGGCTGGCGGCCCGGCTAGCGGCCCCGGCAGCGGGTCCTGATGGTTGCGGCCCACCCACGTCACTGGCAGCGCGGAGAGACCGCGGTTCTCCGAGAGGTGTCGCTGGGCCAGGTCTGGACCGCCCGTCCGGTGAACATGGTTGCCGATGACGAGAAGGGCGTGGCGCTCTATCTGCCTCAGGGTATGCGCTGGCAACGGCCCGCAGACCCGGTGAGCGGCAGGTGGATGCGCCTGCGCCACGGGCCGTGGACGCTGCGCGAATCGGAGCTGACGGGGGGCCGCCTGCTCCATCTCCTCCAGCCGGGAGCCGCACACGCGATCCACCTATGGTGGCTGGCTCCGGACTGGCGGTTCGGAGGCTGGTACGTGAACCTGCAGGAGCCGTTCCGACGCAGCCCCATCGGCTTCGACACGCTGGACAACATGCTCGACATCGTCATCGAACCAGACCGCTCGTGGCACTGGAAGGACGAAGACGAGGTCCGTGAGGCGGTTCGCCTCGGATGGGTCACGCGGCAGTGGGCCGCCGAGCTGCGCCGCGAGGGTGAACGGGTGATCGGCCGCCTCGAGCGTAACGAGGCGCCCTTCGATGCCGGATGGGAGACCTGGACGCCGGACCCTGAATGGAACCTGCCGGTGCTGCCCGCGGCCTGGGATACGATGGGGCTCGAGCCCGTGCTGGGGTCGGGCTAGAGGACGCGGAAGACGGTCAGCAGGGCCACGATCTCCACCAATGCGCCGGGCGTTTGGACTCAGGCGCGGTCGGTGCGGATGGTCATCTCGACCATGACCACGTCGCCGACCGCGAGGTCCTCCGCGCGGCGCACGGCATCCTTGACGGGGAGTGCGTAGCGACCCTGCCTGGGGAACAGCGAGGTCTCGAACTCGGTGTCGCCAACCCGGCCCTGGACCGGGATCACGCCCCAGCCGTAGCTGACCAGGGGCGCCAGCGCGCGGATCAGCGCGGACTCCTCGTCGGGGACGCTGACGAAGTGGTAGGGCGAAGGGCCGCGCCAGTACCACAGCTCACCGGCAAACTCGAACTGGACGCTCTGGGGCGGAGGCCCGGGCATGGAGCTCCTCGCATCGGATTCGTGCACGCCATTCTCTATCCGGCGCCCCCGGCCGACCACGTCCCCCCGTGCGTGATGCACGGTGCAAGGCGCCTGCGACCCCTGCGCCGAGCCGCTACCGCTCGAGGTCGCGGAACGCGGACCAGCTGGGGATGGGCCGGCTCAGCAGCAGCGTGCCCAGGATCGCGAGCACCGGCAACGCGATCATGGCGGCCAGCACCTCGGGCACGGGCAGGACGAGCGGGGAGTTGCGGCTGGCGAACAATCCCCACACCGGGAGCAGGCCGGCCGGAACGGCGAGGATGCCGGCAAGGAGGGCGATGGAGCCAGCCCGCGCGGCCGCCACCCAGCGGCGCAGGCCCGGCTGTGCGCCAAGCGCCAGCAGGGTGCGTTGCTCGGGTCGGGACTCTGCCTCGCCGAGCGCAACCGCCACCCCCGTCACGCTCAGGGCCAACAGCAGGCTGGCGGCGATCATCACCCATCGGAACCCCTCGCCGGCCAGCTTCGGAGGAAGCGCGGCGTCGGCGAAGGTATCGGGGTAGGAGCCAGCGATCTCGCCAGCCTTGGCCAGGTCGGCCTCGGTGACGTCGTGGCCCAGCCGGATGAGGTAGCGCGTGCTCGACTCGCTCCCGGGGACCTCCAGGCCGAACTGGCGAGCCGTTTCCGTCGAGATTACGGCCTGTGGGAGGTTGCCCATCCCCTCGGCAAGGGTGGTGACGACGTTCGTGACGGGAAGGGCGACGCTGTCGGTGATCGTCCCCTGCGGGTCGGTGAGGGCGAGCTTGGCGGTCCGGGCATCGAGGGGCTCCGCGGTGAACAGCACCACCGACCCGGCTTGCAGGGCCGTCGTGTCGTCCTCGGCATGGAGCACCTTGAGCAGCTCGGCGTCGCCGACGGTGATGTTGCCGAAATCCTGGCGGGCTGCGCCGCTGCCGGTGGTGACGATCAGCCACTGGCCCTCCTTCGCGGGAATGCCGGGGAACGGAGCGGCGGCGACGGCGCCCAGCTGCTTGGCGACCGCGGGTCCGGCCTCGCCCACGTTGCCCTGCAGGTAGATCTGGTCCGACAGCATGTAGGGCTGCCAGGTGGCAGCGTTGCGGGCTTCGAGGCTGGCGCTGTAGGCGGACAGCGCGACCGTCGCGGCGAAGCTGGCCAGGATGGCCGTGATGATCGGGCCGTTCCGGGCGCGCGCCCGCGCCGTGTCACGCAGTGCGATTCGACTCGCCAGGGGCAGGTGGCGCGCCGGCCGCTCCAGCCGTTCCACCAGCCACGGGCTGCAGGCGCCGAAGCCCAGCGTTCCACCCACCGCGCCGAGCAGCAGCATCGGGATGCTCAACGGGTTCTGGGCATCCGCCAGGCGAAGGGCAGAGCCACCCAGGGTCAGGCCGATGGCGATGCCAATGAGCGCAACGCCGACGGCGAGGGTCCGATGCGCCGGGCCCGAGGGCGGCCGCCGGCCGGACAGGGCGGTCATGACCGGGACGCGCGATGCCGTCCAGGCCGGCACGAGTGCGGCGAGCAGGCTGGCGAGCAGGCCGATGCCCATCGAGACCGCGATCCAGGCCGGCGAGAGGCCGATGGGGGGAGTCCGCCGGTTGGTGAGCTGGTCAAGCCATGGCGAGATGGCCGCAGCGCCCACCAGGCCAACGACCACGCCGCCCGCTGATCCGAACATCCCGAGCAACATCGCTTCGGCGATGACCGTGCCGGCAAGGTGTCGTGGCGCCGCGCCGGTGGCGGCCAGCAGTCCCAGCTCGCGCTGCCGACGCCGGACGCTGACCGCGAACGCGGCCGCGGCCACCAGCGCCACCTCGACCATGGCCAGCCCGCCGAGCACGACGATGGTGGGGCTGGCCTGGTCGGCCTGCGAGACCTGGTCGGCCCGGGTGGTGACGGAGAACAGCTGACCATTCGTGGACGCGAAGACCGGGCCGATATCGGCGCCCGGCGGAAGGGCCACGAGCCAGGTAGCCTGGCCGTCAGGAGCGGCGGCAGCGATCCCGGGATCAACCAGGAGGAAGCGTGATATCAGATCGAAGCGGTCCTCGACGAGGCCCACCACCGTGGGCCTGCCCAGCCCGCTGAGGGTGACCTGGTCACCGATATCGACCCCGGCCAGCCTGGCGACGGACTGGCTGATCGCGACCTCGTCCCCGCTCCTCGGCGCGCGCCCGGCCGTCACGCGGACCATCCCGCGCGCCAATCCGTCGAGGTCCAGGGAGCGGAGGGTGACCGAGGCCTGCATCCCGGTCAGGACCAGGTGGTCCTCGGTGTACAGGAATGGTTCCACGCGGCTCCCGGGCGGCAGCACGTCGTGCAGCTTCGCCGCGCTGGCACCCTCCGAGCTGGGATAGACGATCGCGTCGGCGCGGCCCATCTGATGGGTGGCGCTCTCCCCCGCGGTGGGGGTCACGGCGATCATCACCGCGGTGGCGCCGACCATGGCGGCGACCGGCAGGCCGATGAGCACGGCGATCAGGACGCTGCGCCATCGGCTGCGACCGATGTTGCGACGCGCGATGCGCAGCAGCGCGCGCGTACCGCTGCCGTTCATGCCGCGTGGTGGTCGGAGGCGGAGCGCGCCTCATCGACGATCCGCCCGTCGCGCAGGAACACGACCCTGTCCGCCCAGGCGGCGTGCGCCGCGTCGTGGGTCACGAGGATCCCCGTGCCGCCGTCATCGCAGTGGCGCCGCAGGAGGCGCATCACCGACTCGCCGGTGATGGAGTCAAGGGCTCCGGTGGGCTCGTCGGCAAGAAGGATCCGGCGCCCACCCACCAGGGCCCGGGCAATCGCCACCCGCTGCTGCTCGCCCCCGGACAGGTCATCGGGGAAGCGGTCGGCAAGACTGGCGAGCCCCACGGAGTCCAGCGCGGCGTCGGCCTCGCCACGCGACCTGCCCGGCGAGCGACCGTCCAGCTCGAGCGGGATCGCCACGTTCTCACGGGCGGTCAGCCCGGCCAGCAGGTTGAGGTCCTGGAAGACGTAGCCCACCGTGCGGCGCCGGAGAATCGCCAGCTCGCGGGAGTTCATGGCCCCCACGTCCCGGCCCTCCACGAGCACGCGGCCCCCGCTCGGCCGGTCGAGCCCGCCAACCAGGGACAGCAATGTGGTCTTCCCGGATCCCGATGGACCCATGACCGCGATCAGCTCGCCGGCGGCCACGGAAAGGTCCGTGGGATGGAGGGCGACGACCTCGGTATGGCCGGAGCCGAACCAGCGGGCGGCACCATCGAGCTGGACAAGGGTGGTCATGCGTTCCCCTCCTGCGAGCCGGCGGACGGCGCCCGGTGGCGAAGTCGAGCCTCGGTCGCGTCCAGCCAGCGGATCTCCGCCTCCGTCCGGAAGATGAGCGCGTCGAGCATGATCAGGAAGGCGATGTCGGTCACCGGGTCCGCCTGGGCTTTGCGTCGCGTGTAGGCCTGCAGCTGCTCGACCGATGCGGTCCGCTGGCGCTGCAGCACTGCGCTGACATCGAGGTCGTCGGTGGCAACGGCCAGCAGGACCTTGATCGTCATCTCGTCGCGCGGCGGTCCTTCCGGGACGACCGGGGACACGAACCAGTCGTCAAGCTGGCGGCGTCCGCTGGCGGTGATGCGGTACTCGTTGCGGTCGCCATCGGTCCCCATCGCCTGGACCAGGCCGTCACGCTCCAGGCGCTGGAGCGTGGTGTAGACCTGGCCGATGTTCAGCGCCCACTGGTTCGCCGTCCGGCGCTCGAAATCCGTCTTGAGCTGGTAGCCGTGGGTGGGCGCCTCCGCCAGCAGGGCCAGCAACCCGAACTTCACCGACAACCGAACAGCCTCCCTCCGTTGTTGAGCGCTGGCGGGAAGCATTGCATACTGAGTATGTACTCTGCAAGCTGTTTCTGGCGGTCTCCGCTCAGCAGGGTCCTCGCGGGGCCCTACCATTGGCGGCATGAACGATTGGGCGACCTTTGCTGCGGCGGAACCGGAGATGGCCGAGAAGGGCCGTGCGCTCCTCTACCAGCGCGGTGACGGGGAGGGCTTCCTGGCCACGGTATCGGCCGACGGCACGCCGCGGATGCATCCGCTGAACGTGGGGGTCGTTGACGGGCGCCTGCTGGTCTTCGTCCAGGGGCACTCGGCGAAGGCGCGCGACCTAGCAACGAATCCGCGCTACGCGCTCCACGCGCACCAGGATCCGGCGAGACCAGACGAGTTCCTCGTCCGCGGCTCCGCCCGCCTGGTGACCGATCCCGCCGTGCGCTCGGCAGCTGCGGCCGAGTGGTTCTTCACGGTGTCTGACACCTACCCGCTCTACGAGCTCGTGATCGAGCATGCCCTCCTCGGCGAGCGCGAGACCCCCGAGGCGTGGCCCCCGCGGTACCGATCCTGGACCCGCCGCTGACGCCCAAAGGCCGGCCCACGGGCGCATCACCACCCGCGCCTGCTACCGTGCCGCCGTGCGACTCATCTCCACCGCGTTCGTGACCGTGGATGGCATCATCGAGGCTCCCGGCTTCGATGAGCACCGCGATGGGCGAAACGCCTGGGCGCTGCGCGTGCAGGACGAGGAGACCCAGGAGGCCAACCGGGAGCTGCTCTTCGGGGCGGACGCCATCCTGCTGGGGCGCGTCACCTACCAGATCTGGGCCGCCTTCTGGCCCACGGCCGGAGGGGATCCGGACTGGACGCGCCGCATGAACGAGATCCCCAAGTACGTGGTCTCCAGCACGCTGCAGACCGCGGAGTGGAACAACACGCACATCATCCGCGGAGACCTCGCAACGGAGATCGGCAAGCTCAAGGCCCAGCCCGGCCGCGAGCTGGTGTGCTACGGCAGCGCGGACCTTCTCGCCGGGCTCATGGAGCACGGCCTCGTCGACGAGTACCGGCTGTTCGTGTACCCGGTGGTGCTGGGCAGCGGGAAGCACATGTTCGCGGATCGCATCGACACCCAGCACCTGCGCCTGGTCAGCTCACGGAGGTTCCGTTCGGGAGTGGTCTCGCTGGTCTACCAGCCGGAGGAGCAGGTCCCCACCAGCCGCTACGTCGCCGAGTACACCTGGACCCAGGAGCAGGTCAGTGCCCTGCACGCTGCCCAGGACACCACGCGGGTGCTGGCCACCATCCTCTTCACCGATATCGTGGATTCCACGGGGCGCGCCGCGGCCATGGGCGACCGCGCCTGGCGCAGCCTGCTCGATCGCCATGACGAGATGGCGCGCACGGAGGTGGACCGATGGCACGGCCATCTCGTGAAGGGCACCGGCGACGGGATCCTGGCCACCTTCGACGCCCCCACCCGGGCCCTGCAGTGCGCCTTCCGCCTGCGCGATGCGCTCGCGGGCCTGGGCCTTCAGATCCGGGCCGGGATCCATACCGGGGAGGTCGAGGTGCGCGAAACCGATATCGGCGGCATTGGCGTGCACATCGCCGCCCGCGCCCTCGAGACCGCGGGCGAGGGCCAGGTCGTGGTCACCCGCACGGTCCGTGACCTGGCGACGGGGACCGACCTCGCCTTCGAAGCCCTGGGCTCGGTCCGCCTCCGCGGCATCCCCGGCCAGTGGGACCTGTTCCAGGCAAGTACCGCGGGGTAGTCCGCCCGCGAACAGGCTTGATGGTAGCGAGGAGGGCCCGCCGAAGCGGGCCCTCCTGTGTCAGCCGGGAGTGGTTCAGCCTAGAGGCTGGCGCACTCGCCGATCTTCTTGCCCCCGACGACGTTGGACATGCCGCCGTCCGCGGGGTTGATCTGCGCCACGGGCAGGTTGCCGTGACAGATCAGGTTGCCACCGATCGTCTGCGGGAAGGTTCCCAAGCCGATGAAGCTGGCGTCACTGCCCATCACCTCGTTCGAGTCGGGATCCATCCCCGGCCCGGTGTCACCGTTCGACAGGCTCACGTTGTTGGCGATGATCGCGTTCCCGTCGATCGTGTTGCGGATCACGCCGAACCAGCCGCCGGTCCATCCCTGGACGACCAGGTTCCCGTGGATCACGTTGTCCTCGATCGGGAAGTTGCGGAAGTCTGCGAGCGACGGGCTCAGCACGCCGCCGCCGTTCGAGATCAGGTTGCCACCAATGGTGACCTGGCCGATCTGGAGTGCCAGCGGCTGGTTGGCGATGATATTCCCGCCCACCGTATCCGGTCCCAGGGCGCCCTCGCCGCCCAACGGGCCCCCGCCGTTCCATCCGAGGCCAAGGACTGCGCCCTTGCCGACGTAGATGTTGCCGGTGACGTGGATCTGCGCGTTCATCCACGCCTCGGCGCCGTGGTCGTCAAGGGCGGCGCCCGGCTCGATGGTGAGGTTGCCGTTGATCTGCACGTTGGCGCCGTACGCAATCGTGCAGCTGCCGGAGACGGTGAAGCCGCGGTAGGTGTCGGCAAGCATGGTTCCGCCTGAGCAGGTGCCTGCGCCCTGACGTGCCGCGAGGGCCGAGGCGGGCAGCGCCATTGCCACCAGTGCCACGACCGTCACGAGAAAAGTAAGCCTACGCAAAATGGGTTCCTCAAAGCCCGCCGAGGTCGGTCTCGCCATTGGCCGCGGCGCGCGTCGGGCGACCGATCATGGAGACGACGCGCCAAGGAACGGGCAGCACGTTCCGCCTCCCCGTGGGTTCCATCCATGATGCGGCACCCCGCCCACGCGTGCTGTCCGATTCCTGACCCACGGTGCTCGCGCGCACCACCCGGATCCGTGAGGCGTCGGCGTAACCGAATGTCGTGATGCGGACGGTCGGGTGGTCGTGTGCGACGTGTTGGTGCGCGCCTGCAACCAATCGGGTCCTGGAAGGCGAGCGAGGCTGCCCCCAGGCTGACCCAGGCTCGGACTGGGTCCGGGCCCATAACACGCCGTCGGGGAAGGCGCCGCCATCGGCCTCTCAGCGGAGGTTTGGTTGCATTCGCGTTCCGTCGACGCCCTCGCTCGCCGAGGGGAACCGCTCCTGCGGGCAAGAAGGGCAGCGGGCTCCGTTCGGTCGGAGCCCCGCCTCGAGCTCACGACACCGCGGGGCGTCGCACAGAGGTGACGACCAGGGCTCCCTCCGTGGAGTGGAACGCGCGTGGCCCGATCGCCGGCGAGGCCGCGTTCAGGCCCTCGCCGCCCCCGGTGCAGGCCAGAGGGGCTCCGGCACCGTGAAGCCCAGCGGGCCCTCCCAGCCGTTGCGCGCCGCGACGTCGTCAACCGGCGTGCGGGGGGCGACGCCCCACCGGCCCATCGGGTAGCCCATGGGGACCGCGCCGTGTATGACCCAGCCCTCGTCTCCGGGCACGCCCAGGATCTCGAAGACGTCGTCGGAGGCGAAGGTTCCGAGCACGCCGGTCAGCGTCGAGCCAATTCCTTCCGCACGAGCAGCGAGCATCGCGCTCCAGACCGCCGGATAGACGCCGCTGCCCTCGCGGGTCTTGCCGAACGCGACCAGCAGCAGCGGGATCTGGGCGAAGTGCCGTGCCAGGTGATCGCCCGAACGGGCGATCTGCCCCATCGGTCCCTCCATGGCCAGCAGGTCGGCGAGATTCACGCCGAAGACGTCCATCATCTGCGCCCACGCCCGCTCGTAAACGGGCGCCAGTCGTGCCATGAGGGCACGGTCGTCCACCAGGATGAAGCGCCAGCCCTGGCCGATGTTCGGGGCGCGAATGGCCGCATCCAGGATCCTGGCCTGGACCTCGAGCGGCACCGGATCCGGCTTGAGCCGACGCATGGCGCGGGTCGTGTACAGGGCCTCGTGGATCTCCATCGGATGCTCCCTCTGTCGCGGCTGCGCCGAGAACGATGGCGCTGGTGGCGTGTTGTTCGTACGATGTACGAGGACGCACGGCCACCGTAGTCGTACGCTGTACGAATGTCAAGACCCGCCAGCAGGAGTGCCATGGCACCGCAGCCAGAACCGGGGGGAGGATCCGCCGCGAAGCTGAGCCGCGAGCGGGTGCTTGGTGCCGCCATCGGCCTGGCCGATCGCGATGGCATCGAGGCGCTGACCATGCGGCGCCTGGCCGATGAGCTGGGGGCCGGGGCGATGTCGGTCTACTACCACGTCGCCGGCAAGGACGAGATCATCGACGGGATGGTCGAGACCGTGGTCCGGGAGATGACGCTGCCGCCGGCAGGCCCCGACTGGAAGGCATCCCTGAAGCTGGCGGCGACATCGGCGCACGAGGTCCTCCTGCGCCACCCGTGGGCGACCGCCATGATCCTCTCGCGTCCGGTGGTGAGCCCCGCGCGGCTGCGCCAGATGGATGCCATCCTGGGCTGCCTGCGGGGCGCGGGCTTCTCAGCGGAGCAGACGGATCTCGCCTACCACGTCCTGGACAGCCACATCATGGGCTTCACCCTGTGGCTGGTCGGGATTCGCGCCGGGCTCGAACGCCTGGGTCCGGTGACGAACGCCTTCGACCTGTTCGACGCCGATGCGCTGCCGCATCTTGCGGAGCACGCCCGTGAGCACCAGCGCGAGCGCCGGGCGGACGAGCCGGGTCCGTTCGCGTTCGGTCTGGACCTGATCCTGGACGGGCTGGAGCGATCGCGGGACGCGGACGTCGCCCCCGGCGCCTAGGCGCGCGGCAGGTGGGCGGTGCGGGGGCACCGGCTACCATCACCCCATGGCGGAGCGACGGGTGCGGGCGGCGGTCATCGGCACGGGCTTCGTGGGCCCCTTCCACGTCGACGCCATCCGGCGCGCCGGCTACGCGGACGTGGCCTGGCTCGTTGGTGCCAACCCGGAGCGCACGCGCGCACGCGCAGCAGCGCTGGGCGTCCCGCAGGCGAGCACGGACCCGGAAGCGGTCTTCCGAGACGCCGATGTCGACGTGGTGCACGTCTGCACGCCCAACGACAGCCACGTGGACCTCGCGGAACGGGCGCTGCGCGCCGGGAAGCACGTGGTGGTCGAGAAGCCGCTGGCCCTGAACAGCGCCGATGCCCGCGGGCTCCAGGCACTGGCCGCCGAGCGGGGCAGGCACGGCGCGGTGGCCTTCACCTATCGCGGCTATCCCATGGTCCGCGAGGCGCAGCAGATGGTGGCGAGTGGCGCACTCGGCTCCCTCCGTCTGGTGCACGGCGCCTACCTGCAGGACTGGCTCTCCACCGAGACTGATTACAACTGGCGCCTGGAGCCGTCCGCGGGCGAGTCCCGGGCAGTGGCCGACATCGGCTCGCACTGGTTCAACACCGCGGAGTACATCAGCGGAGATGAGATCACCGCGGTCTGCGCCGATTTCGCCACCTTCATCCCGGTCCGGCAGCGACCCGCGGTGGCGGCCGTGGCTTTCGCCGAGTCGACGGGCGAGCGCGTGCCGGTGAAGATCGGCTCCGAGGATGCCGCGACCGTCCTGGTCCGATTCGCCTCGGGCGCGCGCGGAGCCATGGTGCTGAGCCAGGTCAGCACCGGCCACAGGAACGCCTTCACCCTGGAGCTGGCCGGATCGGACGCCTCACTTGCCTGGGCGCAGGAGATCCCGGAGCGGCTCTGGATCGGGACCCGCGAGGACGAGCGGACGCTGATCCGGCCCCTGGCGCCGCCGCCCGCCGCTGGCGTGCCCTCGCTGCCCGCCGGCCATCCGGAGGGCTGGGCGGAGGCGATGCGCGACCTGATGCGCTCGTTCTACGGTGCGATTGACGATGGCACCGATCCGGCGTCCGGCTCGTTGTCCATATCCCTCCCTGGCCGATGGCGTCCGAGCGGTGGCGCTCGTCGAGGCGGTCGTCGAAAGCGCCCGGAGCGGAGCCTGGGTCAGCATCGACGAGCGCTAGGAGGGTTCCGTCAGCGGATCGCGGGACTGGGCGCCGGCCCGGGCGGCGCCGTGGCGATGACCCCGAACCAGGGTCCGGTGCCGGAGACAGATGCCGCCTGCACGTCCTGGAAGGCCGACAACGAGCCGATGGCCACCGAGGCCATGAGCATCAGGCCGGAGATCCAGAGCATCGCGATCGTCTTCGTGGTGTCGATGCTCCACCCATGTCCCGCGTGATGCGCGGATGCGGATGGCGGCAGTGTGACTACTCGTGTTCCCATTTCGGGGCTCCTTCTGCGGGGCCAGCGTGTCCTGGCCCACTGGCACGAGTGTCTGCGGCGCGCATCGGCTGGTCGCCGGTGCCTGCCCGCGATCGACGGCCGCGAATTCGAGGGTCTGCACGGTGGCCACGCATCGGTGCCAGGCGCGAGGCTGAGGCGGACCGAAGCTCGCGAAACGCGCGGCCGTCGGTTGACTCAGGTGGGAGGATCGTGCGCATGCCCGGCCAAGGGTTCACTGGCGGCAGGCGGCTGTGAGCGCCGAACCGCTTCTGACCGCGCCACCCCGGCTTCCCGCCGGGGACGCGCCCCGAGTCCTTGCCCTGTGGGTCGTCGTCGCGACTGGTGTCCTGGCGGTCGTCGCCGGCGGGATCTGTCTCACCCTCCTCATGACGACCCCGTACCGCGACACGACCGACATCGGTGCCTGGCTGATCCAGCTCGCGGCGTACCTGTTCACCGTCGGCGTGGGCCTCATTGCGTGGCGCGCTCGGCCCGGCAACCGCGTTGGCCTCCTGCTGGTCCTGACCGGGTTCGCGAGCCTCGTCCCGTTCCTCAGCACGAGCGACAATGGGCTGCTCTGGACTGTTGGTGACATGTGGAACACGGCCGGGACCGTCGTCCTGGCCAACGTCTACCTCGCCTTCCCCGACGGGCGCACGGTCGGCTGGTCGAGACGCCTGCTCATTGCGGTGTATGCATGGTTCCTGGTGGCCACGGTGGGACTCCGTCTCTTGACGCCCTATCCCGCCTCGTGGCCGTTCGCCAACCCGTTCCTGGTCTGGCCCAACGAGCAGCTGGCCACGGCGTTGCAGCCGGTGGCCAACCTGGTCGCGCTGGCCCTCACCTTCCTCGTCATCGGGACGGTCCTGGACAAGTGGCGGCGCGGATCCCCCGTGGCGCGTCGTGCGCTGGCGCCGGTCTTCTGGGTGAGCCCCGTCACGCTCGTGGTGGTCGGGACCTACTTTCTTGCGCGGGCGGTCGGATCGGACCTGCTCTTCTCGATCTCGACCGGCCCTGTTGCCTCGCTGTGGAATTTCCTGCTGCCCGTCGCCTTCCTGATCGGGCTGCTGCAGACCCAGCTCCATCGCGCATCGATTGCCGATCTCGTCCGCGAGCTCGACGGGGTGGCGACCAGCGACCTCGAGGCCGCGCTGGGCCGCGCGGTCCACGATCCCTCCCTCCGGCTGGCCTTCCCTGCCCCGGACGGACCTGGCTACGTCGACTCGGAGGGCCGTCCCGTGGAGGTGCCCGCCGAGGGGGCGGCTCGCGACGTCACGCACGTCCGTGCCGGTGACGACACGCTGGCTCTCCTCATCCACGACGGGGCGGTGGAGCCCGCGCTTGTCGAGAGCGCGGCCGCGGCCTCGCGCCTGACGCTGGACAACGCTCGGCTGGCCGCGGCGCTGCGGGCGCAGCTGGAGGAGGTGCGCGCGTCGCGGGCCCGGATCGTTGAAGCGACCGACGAGGGGCGCCGGCGGCTGGAGCGCGATCTCCACGATGGCGCGCAGCAGCGCCTCGTGGCGCTCGGGTTCGCGCTGCGCCAGGCCCGTCGACGGGCGGAGGCCGACCCTGCGCTCCTGGCGGTCCTCGACGAGGCGGCACAGGAGCTGGAACGCGGCCTGCGCGAGCTCCGGGAGCTGGCTCGCGGGATCCATCCGACCGCTCTCGCCGATGGCGTCGCTCCCGCGATCCGCAGCCTCGCCGACAGCTCGCCCATCCCGGTGGTGGTCGAGCTCGATGACCGGCGGCTCCCCGACCGCATCGAGACAACCGCCTACTTCATCGTTGCGGAGGCGCTCACCAATGTCCTGAAGCACTCCGGTGCCAGTGGCGTCACCATCCGCGCCCACGTCAGCGACGGGGGGCTCAACCTCGAGATCCGCGACGACGGGGACGGGGGCGCGGACCAGGCCGGCGGCTCCGGCGTCCGCGGCCTGCGCGACCGGGCCCAGGCCGTGGGCGGGACGCTGTCGATCGAGAGCCCAACCGGGGGAGGCACCCTCGTCCGCGCCTGGCTCCCTGTCGAATGACCGAACCTGCCCGCCTCCGGGTCGTGGTCGCGGACGACTCCGTCCTCTTCCGATCTGGGCTCGTGCACCTGCTCGCCGGCGAGGGCTTCGACGTCGTGGCGGAGGTCGGCGACGCCGATGGGGCGCTGGAGGCGGTGGGGCGCGAGCGGCCGGACGTGGTGATCCTGGATATCCGCATGCCGCCGTCCCATCGCACGGAAGGTCTCGAAGCAGCCATCGCCATTCGCGAGCAGTTCCCGATGACGGCGATCCTGCTCCTCTCGGCGCACGTCGAGACCGGCCACGCCGTCCGCCTGCTGCGGGCCAATCCCGCGGGTGTCGGCTACCTGCTGAAGGATCGGGTCATGCGTGACACCGATCTGACAGAGGCCATCCGGCGTGTCGGCGCCGGAGGTACCGTCCTTGACTCCGAGCTGGTGGGGGAGCTGCTGGGTCGCGCGCGACCGCGGAATCCGCTGGACGAGCTGACGCCGCGCGAGCGCGAGGTGCTGGCGCTGATGGCCGAGGGGCGGTCGAACCAGGCCATTGCCGAGCAGCTGGTCCTGGAGCCCAAGACCATCGAGGGCCATATCCGCACGATCTTCTCCAAGCTCGGCCTGGAGCCTGAGCAATCCGCGCACCGACGCGTGCTGGCGGTGCTCATCTACCTGCGCTCGTGAGGTCCCTGTCCTCCAGCTCCCAGGCATGGTCGAGCGTGTGCTGCGCGGTGCGGCGGATGAGGAACGCGAGCGGCCAGGTCCGGGCCGGCTTCCCCTCGGCGTGGAAGGCGCGAATGCGGTCGACGTAGTCGGCCCGATATGCCGCCAGCTCGTCCGGGGCCAGCAGCGGCTCGTCGCTGAGGCGCAGGCCGACCTTGCGCCACCAGTTGTGCCGTTCCGAGGCATAGACGTGGACGATGATCTGGTCGCGCGTGCGGCCACCGCCCCGTGGTCCCTTCGCCAGCTTGGCGGAGACCCGCCCCGCCACGTCGTCGAAGTACGCCCACGCCGCTCGCAGGAGGGCCAGCCGCCGCTCAAGCTCGTCGGAGATCAACTCCTCGTGCTCGACCTGCGACGGGAAATGGACGATGCCCCAGAAGTCGGTGGTGCTCGATCCGGGGTGCCGGTCCACCACCTCGAGGCGTGGCGCACCCGCGACGCGCTCGAAGGCATCGGCCAGGCCCGCGCGGCGGGCGACATCGGCGTAGCGCGGGAGGTAGCCGGTCAGCGTCTCCAGCGCGGCATCCTCGGATCTGCCCCATCGGTCCAGGCCGGGCCAGTCCAGCGCTCCGGCCACCACCCGTCGCTTGGGCCCGATCTCGCAGGTGATGCGCAACCGGTCGGTCATGCCTCCACGGTACGCGATGCGCGCGTCAGGGCATGGCAGGGATGGCGGCGCCCATATAGGCCCCGACGGTCGCCGCCACCTCCGCCGATGGCGGCACCCCCATGCCGGCCGTGACGGCGGCGACGTCCAGCGCCGGTCCGGCGAGCGTCGCCGACGCCTGGCTCTGCTGCCAGAGCAGCCCGATGAACGACAGGCCGGGGATGTCGCTGACGCCGTGGTGCTGGCGGGGGATCCCCATCTCGTCCACGATGGGTGCAGCGATCCAGGAGTGGTCCATCCGGTACCCGGTGGTCCACAGCACCGTCGAGATGCCCTCCGCCTTCAGATCGAGCTCCGTCCGCTCCGGCGGATCGTAGGCGTACGGCGTGAGCGTCGCCGGCGGCGCGTCGATCCCGGCTCGCTCGATGTAGGTGTCGATCATCGGCTGGAAGAGCTGGCCGAAGAAGCCCTCCGCCCGGGTGAGGCGGGCGTTCAGGTCGGGCGTGACCCGCACCCGGCCACCGTTGACGCCCTCGATGTGGCCAAGCAGCGTCACGCCGTCCTCAACGGCCATCCGGCGCAGGCTCACGTCGCGCCTGCCGCCGTGGTGACCGGTCAGCTGCGGCGTTCCCGCCAGGCGCATGCGCGGGTCGGGCAGGGTGTCGGCCGTGGGCGGGTTGACGTCGTACCGCGGTCCATCCGCTCCCAGGCGGACGAGCCAGCGGAAGATGTCGCGCCCCCGGTAGCGGCGCGGCGCCCAGCCGTTGCTGCCCACGGCCAGGAAGACGCGCCGGCCGGCAGCGGTCAGCTCGTCGGTCAGCTGGATCCCGGTCTGGCCGGAACCCACCACGAGGACGGCCCCGGGCGGGAGGGCCGCCGGATTGCGGTAGTCGTTCGAATGGAGCTGGTGGACGTCGCCGCCGAGGCCGCTCGCCAGGGCGGGGATCCGGGGGACGTGATAGCTGCCGGTGGCCACGACCACCTCGTCGGCCGCGATCTCGCCCGCGGTGGTCTCGGCGCGGAAGCCGCCCGTCTCCCCGGGCACCAGACGCTGCACCGCCGTCTCCAGGACGACGGGTGCGCCGATGTGCTCCGCGTAGCCCGCGACGCGACCGACGATCTCGTCGCGTGGCATGAACCCGTCGGGGTCCGACTCGTCATATGGGCGGCCAAGGAACGACGAGAACTCGTTGGGCGTGACGAGCCGGAACCCGTCCCAGCGATCCTGCCAGCCGCCACCCAGTGCGGGGCGGCGGTCGACGACCAGGTGGTCGCGGCCGGCCTGGGTCAGCACCCGGCTCATGGTGAGGCCGGCCTGGCCGGCTCCGATGATCAGGATTGGCGTTCGGCTGGGCAATGTCATGGGCGCACGGTACCGGCCGGTCCGCCGTACGGGAAGTTTCAGCGTCGAACTCGCCGTCTTGGGGTCGGGTGGGAGAATCAGTGCATGGGTGACTACTGCTCATTCACCAAGGCGGTCGAGCACCTGGGGGACCGATGGAGCCTGGTCCTCGTCCGCGAGATGCTCCTCCACGGACCGCGCACCTTCAGCGACCTGCTCGACGGCGCCGCGGGCATCAGCCGCTCGGTGCTCGCCTCGCGGCTGCGCAAGCTGCGCGACCTGGGCCTGGTCGAGCGGGTGCGTGACGGCCGGAGCGGGTCGGGCATGGCGGGCTATGCGCTCACCTATGCAGGACAGGAGCTGGCGCCGATGCTGCAGGAGCTGCGCGGGTGGTCGGAGCGCTTCGTCCCCGAGGATCCCGCGATGGTCGAACGCGATCCCGATGTCGTCGTTCGCTGGCTGAGCCAGCGCGTCGACGTCCAGCGGGTGCCCGCGCGGCCGGTGGTGCTCGACATCTCCATGCCTGGCAGCGGCCGGCCGCGCTTCTGGCTCGTGACCGAGCGTGGCGCAGAGCCGTCGGTGTGCATCGAGGACCCGAAGCTTCCGGAAGACCGATACGTGTTCATCGAGGCGGCGGTCCCCGCGCTGGTTCCCCTGGCTCGGGGGACGCGGGACTGGCGATCCGCCATCACCGACGGCTCCGTGGCGCTGTTCGGCGATCCCGGGTTGATCAAGCGGCTGCCCGAGTGGTTCAGCGCCGTCGCGCACTGAGCGCATGGCTGCCCACGAGGCCGATGGCGTCGCTTCGCGTCCAGCGACCGTCGAGGACATCCACGCCATCGCCCGCGCCCTTCCCGGGGTGAGGATGGCGGACCGGGATCCGCCCGTCTACCAGGTCAGCAGCCGCAGCTTCCTCTTCTTCCGCACCCCGCGCCCGGATGCCGTGGACCCCGAGACCGGTGAACGCTACGCCGATGTCATCGTCTTCTGGGTCGACTCGGAGCTGGAGAAGGAGGCCATCCTGGCCGATACCTCCCTCCCGTTCTTCAGCACGCCCCACTTCGACGGGCATCCCTCCGTCCTGCTCCGCGCCTCGCGGGTGGGCGAGCTGACCCGCGACGAGCTGGCGGAGTTCGTCGAGGGGGCGTGGCTCGCTCGCGCCGGCCCCCGGGCCGTGGCCCTGTGGACGAAGGAGCATTCGCCCGGCCCCCGGTAACCACGTCACCAATTCGACCGCCGGGTGGTGGCGCCACGTTCGACCCCGCGGCCTCGGCGGCCATTCGGGTCATGGGGCTACCAAGCCGACCGCGGAACCCCCTCGAGCGCCACCCGGTCAACCCCCGGCGGTCATGGCGATAACGGGGTTACCGGCGCACGGTGGCCGCGGGGAGAGGCCTCAGTCCGGCGGCGCCGGTGACGAGTGTCCGTCGCGAAACCATGCGGATGCCCGTTGCACGAGGCGCGTGAAGGCGGTGTCGCCATCGGGTCCGGCTGCCTCGACAATGGTCGAGCGGTGGTTGAACCGCACGCGGGCGAACATCACCACCCCGGCACCGCTTGCGGGCGGGACAGCCCGCGACCAGGCATACATCACCTGGGGTGTATCGGCTCCGTGGTGGCGGCGAAGCTCCTCGGTCAACGCGTCACGGAGCGCGTTGCTTCGTCCCTCGATGGTCACGGTCGTCTCCATGGCGACCCCCGGTTTCTCGTCGCGGCAGCGGCGCTGAGTATGACCGGATCGGGACAGAAGAGTTTGACTTTCCGTGCGCGTCAGTCATGCCAGGCCTGGATCGGTCGCACCTCGATGGGCATGCTGATGGCAGCGGAGGTCTTCGACGCCCAGCCGATGGCGGTTTCCCGGTCGGGAGCGTCCAGGATGTAGATGCCACCCACGAGCTCCTTGGCCTCCAGGAAGGGACCGTCGGTGGTGATCGGGGTGCCGTTCCGGGTGTCCACGACGGCCGCCGCATCCGGCGGTGCCAGTCGGGCCGAGAGGACGAGCGCCCCGGCGGCGGTCATCTCCGCCTCGAGACGGGCGACGGTTTCCAGGCTGCGACGCATGTCGTCGGGAGACATCGGCTTGGTGCTCGACTCGCCGCTGGTGTGGACGGACAGGATGTATCGGGGCATTGGGCGCACCTCGGATCGCGGGCGGGCGCTTCCCGCCGCTCGATGAGTATGACGAACGGGATGCCGTGGACTCGACAAGGGCGGTCGGCGATGATGCGCGTGCAGCAGGGAGGGCCCCATGGCCGACACCATCGACGCGTACATCGCCGGATTTCCCCCGGAGACGCAGGTCGTGCTCCAGGAGATGCGGAATCTCATCGCCGAGCACGCGCCCGGCGCAACGGAGACGATCAGCTACGCGATCCCGACGTTCGACCTGAACGGGCGGCACCTCGTCCATTTCGCCGGGTATCCGCGCCACATCGGCTTCTATCCGATCCCCACCGGCATGGAGGCGTTCAACGCGGAGCTCAGCGCGTACAAGACCGGCAAGGGTTCGGTCCAGTTCCCGCTGGGCGAGCCGCTGCCACGGGACCTCATCCGGCGCATCGTCGAGTTCCGGGTGGCGGAGAACCTGGCCCGCAGCGCGAAGCGCTAGCCCGGGCCGACCTCCTCGTTCACGACGCAACAACGAGGTACGGCGCAGTGTTGTAGCCGGCAAGGAGGTTGCTGCCATGCTCGGCTACGCTGTCCGCAGGGTTCTCTGGATCGTCCCCGTCCTGCTCGTCGTCTCGCTCATCACCTTCGCGCTGATGCACGCGGCGCCAGGCGGGCCGTTCGACGTGCGAGGCGGAGATCATCGGCTCAGTCCCTCCACCATCCTTCAGCTGGAGCACGAGTACGGGCTGGACAAGCCCCTCCCGCAGCAGTACCTGACGTGGCTGGGCAACCTGGCGACGGGCAACCTCGGGCCGTCGTACAAGTACGCGGACAGGTCCGTGAACGACATCGTGGCCGATGGCATCGGCACCACCGTTCAGCTGGGCCTGATGGCCTTCCTGCTCGCCGTCGTGGTCGGGATCCCGCTGGGCGTCGTCGCGGCATTGCGGCACAACACGTGGCCTGATTACGTGGCCACCTTCATCAGCGTGCTGGGGATCTGCACCCCCAGCTTCGTGGCCGCCATCCTCCTGCTCGTCCTCTTCAGCGTCACTCTGCGCTGGTTCCCGACCTTCGGCTGGAGCGACCCGAGCCACTGGGTGCTGCCGACGGTCGCGCTTGCCCTCTTCCCGATCGCGCAGATCGCCCGCTACACGCGGGCGAGCATGCTCGAGGTGACGCGCAAGGACTACGTCCGCACCGCGGAGAGCAAGGGCGTGCGCGGCCGGAACGTGGTCACCGTGCACATGATCCGCAACGCCCTGATCCCGGTCGTGACGATCCTGGGGCCGGTGCTGGCCTTCCTGATCACCGGGAGCTTCATCATCGAAACGATCTTCTCGATCCCGGGCATTGGCAAGTACTACGTGACGAGCATTGGCCAGCGAGACTATGGCGTGATCATGGCCATGACCATGCTGTTCGCCGCCGCGATCGCGGTCATGAACCTGGTCGTGGACCTCCTCTACGCGTACATCGACCCGCGGATCCGCTACCAGTAGTGCGGGAGCCACGGGCTCACCACGCGATGCCAATCAGCTCCGCGTACAGGGCCTCGACGTCAACCGCGATGCCCCGCCGCGTGAACCAGGCCCCGACGTTGGCAACATCGCGGTGGAGCAGGTCGTACGCGTCGGCGTTCGTCGTGAACTCCACGGCCTGCGGGAGGTCGATGACGATGAGCCGCCCCTCCCACCAGAGCAGGTTGTAGGCCGACAGGTCCGCGTGCACCAGGCCAGCGGCCGTCAGGGCACGAAGGCTGTCGAGCATCTGCTCCCAGGCCGATGCCAGCTCCGCCGCCGACAGCCTCGCCTGCGCGAGCTTGGGCGCCGCCTCGTTGTCGTCGCCGATGAACGCCATCATCAGCCCGCGATCGGTCCGCTCGACCGGATAGGGGACCGATACCCCTGCGTCCCAGGCACGACGCAGCATCGTCCACTCCTGGTGCGGCCACAGGTGGCCGGCCAGCTCGTGCCCGTACCGGCTGCCGCCCATGAGCGCCTTCTTGTCGCGCGTGGGCAGGAACCAGCCGGCCTTGTAGATGGCGTCGCCGCGGTACGCGGTCGCATTCGAGAAGCCCTCGGCACGCAGCTGGCCCTTGACCGGGTACCGGGGTCGATATCGCTTGTGGGCAACCAGGCGCGGACCGCTGGCGAAGCGACGCTCCACCAGGAAGATCTCCGCCTCCTTGCCGGACTTGAGGGTGCCACGCGGCAGGTCCTCGTATGGCTCACCATGGGGCCACGCGAGCGCCGGCCGCTGCGGCGTCGTCGATGACACGAACACAGCGCTCCTGAGCACAGGTTGGGACGAGAGACTGGGTGGTCCCGACCGG
Organism: uncultured Chloroflexia bacterium; assembly: GCA_963805305.1. Taxonomy (GTDB): domain Bacteria; phylum Chloroflexota; class Limnocylindria; order QHBO01; family QHBO01; genus CAVXEH01. The sequence goes on along the minus strand of CAWDTM010000003.1, from coordinate 169,370 downwards.
GCAGGAGCGCCGTGCGCTCGGGAGGTGCCTCAGCGGCGCCTCAGGCTGAGATCGTCAGGCGATCTCCGCGCGGCCGGGAGATACGGCAACGCTGATCTGCACTGCTCGTTCCTCCTCGTGGCTGCGGCGTGGTGGGTTGCGGCGAGGACTATGCGCCAGATCCGCCGGTCGTGCAACGTCGACTGCGCGAACCGCGCAGCCCGCCGTCGAGCCACCCGTAGCCGCCGCCCGAGGTGGACTTGCCGGTGGTGGGAGCCGTCCTGGACGCTATGCTCCTGCGCACGGTGTCCGAACGAACGCGACGCATCACACGCACTGGATCGGTTGCAGGCTACGTGGTCGCCAGCGCCGGCAGCCTCGGCGTGCTCGCGCTGGGCCTGCCGACCTCGAGTGCGCATCCCTGGGGACTGGCCAACGACGCGATCCGGGTGATCATGACCGCGGCCATCCCACCCCTGATGCTCACCTACTACGAGCTCGGCGGTTGGTTTCCGCTCCGCCTCGCCCAGCTGGGCCAGGCCCTGGGATGGCTCTCCGGACTCACCTGGTGCGTGATCCAGCTGCTCGGGGTCGTCGGGGTGCTCACCGTGGACTACGACCATGGAGCGACTGGCGCGTTCGCCGTCCAGACCTGGGCCCTGGTGTACATCGGCCTGTGGATCGTGGGCGGCAACGTCGTCGCGGGTCACTGGCTGCCATGGATCCGATGGATTGGCCTGCTGGCCGGAATCGGCACCGTCGCCATGGGCTACGGACTGCTGACCGGAGGGATCGGCGGGCCGTGGACCTTCGCGGGCAGCATCGGCTATCTCGCGGTGCTGCCGGTGTGGGCGCTGCTCATGGGCCGGCACCTGCGGCGGGTGCTCTCCCGCGAACCGGCGCGGTAGTGTCGTGAGCGCTGCCGGCCGGGAGCTCGGTCACGGACGGTGAGCCGATTCGCTCCCCGGCGGAGGTCTACGATCTGCGGGTGACCCTGCCCGGCGCCGGCGGGCGCTTCTCGCTCGACCGGCATCGACTGCTGAGCGACAGTGTCCTGATCGTCGGCGCGCTGGCGCTCTGCACGGTGGCGGCCCTCATCCTCGAAGGCACGCTGGGACTGCCCGATGCCTCCGCGGTGTACCTGCTGGGGGTCGCGGCGGTGGCGATCCGCGCCGGTGCCACGCCGGCTGTCGCAACCGCCTTCGGCGCGTTCGCGGTGTACAACTTCGCCTTCGTCGACCCTCGCTTCACGTTCACCGTCGCCAATCCGGATCAGCTTCTCAACCTGGTGCTCTTCCTGGTGATCGGTGCGCTGATCGGCCGCCTCGCGGGCTCCCAGCGTGACCGCGCCCGGGAGGCGCTGCGCCGTGAGCGCGAGGCCCAGGCGCTCCATTCCGTCAGCCGCGCGCTGAACAGCTCCGATTCCCTGGAGGCGGCCGTGGTCCGGATCGCGGAACGGCTCGCCGCGGACACCCGGATGCAGCGCGTGTGGGTGGCCGTGGCCACCGATGGCAGTGCGGAACGAGTCCTGGCCGACACGGATGCCCGGGAACCCCGGCCCGAGGGTCCCTACGCCCTGCTGCGCCGCGACGACGCGGAAGGCCCCGTGACGTGGCGCCGAATCCACCCGCCGGAGCGGCGCGTGCCGGAGATCTCGCCGGCCCTCTACCGGGTCGAGCTGGCGGTGGGCGAGGAGTCGTTCGGCTCCGTGTGGGCGGTGCGGGACCGGGAGCTCGGCCAGCCGGGCGCCGTGGACTCCCGGCTGCTCGCCGCGGCGGCCGATCAGATCGCGCAGGCCGTCCGGCGCCGGCGCCTGGTCGCTGCCGCAGCGGAGCTCGAGATCGCCAAGCGCAGCGACCGGCTGAAGACCGCGCTCCTCGATTCGGTGTCGCACGACCTGCGCACGCCGCTGGCCACCATCCGGGCCGCAGCAGGCAGCCTCAGCGACCCGCAGATCGAGGTCTCCGAGACCGAGCGGATCGCGCTGGGAGCGACCATCGACGCCGAGGCCCAGCGGCTCAACCGGCTGGTGGGAAACCTGCTCGACATGAGCCGAATCGAGAGTGGAGCCCTCAACCCCGAGCTTGAGGTGGTGCCGCTCGCGTCGATCGTGGAGGCGGTGGTCGATCGCCTTCGGACCACGCTCGCCCGGCACCGGCTCGAGGTGGACGTGCCCGACGATCTCCCGCCGGTCCTGGCCGATCCGCTCATGCTCGACCAGGTGCTCACCAACCTGCTGGAGAACGCCGCGAAGTACGTGCCGGCAGGAGGACGGATCCGCGTGCGGGCCACGCGCGCGGAGGGAGGGGGAGTGGTGACCATGAGGGTCGAGGACGACGGCCCCGGGGTCAGTGGCGACGCGCAACGCGTCTTTGACAAGTTCCACCGCGAGGCGCGCGATGCGGCAGGGTCGCGGCGCGGCACCGGGCTGGGCCTCGCAGTGGTCCGTGGCCTGAGCGAGTCGATGGGGGGCACGGTCCGGGCTTCGCGCAGTGAGCTGGGCGGTTTCGCGGTGCTGGTCGATCTGCCGGCTGACGTCGCAGACCGTCAGGCGGCCGGGGCGCGGCCTTGAGCGCGGGCATCCTCCTCGTGGAGGACGACGAGGCGACCCGCACGCTCGTGGCGGACAACCTGCGGGCCCACGGTTACGCGGTCCGCGCGGCTGCCGACGGCGAGGAGGCGCTCCGCCTGTGGGACGCCCGGCGCCCGGACGTCGTGCTGCTGGACCTGGGCCTGCCGGGGATGGACGGACTCTCCGTCATCCGCCGCCTGCGGCGAGAGTCGCTGACCCCCATCATCGTCCTGTCGGCCCGCGACCAGGAGCACGACAAGGTCGAGGCGCTCGACCTGGGGGCGGACGACTACCTGGGCAAGCCCATCGGCATGGCCGAGCTGGGAGCCAGGGTCCGCGTGGCGCTTCGCCGGAGCATGAACCCGGCCGCGGAGGAGGACGGGCGCCTGCACGTCGGGCCCGTGATCCTGGATCCGATGCGCCGCGAGACGCGGGTCAACGGCGCGCCGATCCATCTCACGCCGCGGGAGTACGAGCTGCTCAAGGTGCTGCTCAGCCACGCCGGGCGGGTGGTGACGCGTGGCCGGCTGCTCCGCGCGGTGTGGGGCCAGCCGTACGCGCAGGAGGGCCACTACCTCCATGTCCATGTGGCTGCCATCCGACGCAAGCTGGCCGCGGCCGACCCGTCCGGGGAGGCGGCGCGCCTGATCGTGGCCGAGCCGGGGGTTGGGTATCGCGTGGCGGAGGGGCGCCCGGCGACCGAATCTTGAGCACTTCTTGAGCACCTGCGGGGTCTCCCGGCCGCGATCTCTCTTGGGGGCCTGGCGGACGCTGACGGCGTGGCAATCGAAGTCGGCCGAGACCTCGCGACGCGCCCGTCACGGCCCTCTGCCCGGCAGGAGCTGAACCTCGTGTGTGGCTCGGTGCGCATGGTCGCCTCCGGCGGCGCTCGGCGCGTGACCCACGTCGGCCTGTACCACGTCGAGCAGATCCTTCCGGCCGTGCAGGCAGAAGGACGACGTCTGGGCATCGCCGTCCGCGGCACCTGGCGCGGGAGCGGGGGCTGCGACATCACCGTCGAGCCCATCGGGTGACCCCTGGATGAGAGGTGACGACACCGGGGAGGCGTTGCCCGGCGGGGACCTGCGTGCTCTGAGGTCGCGCCGGGGCAGCCGTCCCGGCGACCGGTACGTCAGCGTCTTCGAGCCGTTCGCCTCGGAGTTCCGGCGCCAGGCGCCCGGTCACCTGGTGGCGTCCGAACGGGTCCTGCAACCGTCCGGACCCATCGGCCGTGCCTGGAGTCTGGTGCGACAGGCGGTGATTGGGCGGCGCATCCCCTCCGAGCACGAGCTGCACGAGCGAATCGGACCGATCAAGGGGCTGGCCGTCTTCGCGTCGGACAACATCTCGTCCTCTGCCTATGCCTCCGAGGAGATCATGCGGGTGGTCGTGGCTGCAGGGGTCGGAGCCCTGGCCCTGACCATGCCGCTCACCATCGCGATCGTGGTGGTCCTTGCCGTGGTCGTCACCAGCTACCAGCAGACGATCCGCGCCTACCCGTCCGGAGGCGGCTCGTACATTGTCGCCAGCGACAACCTGGGACGGCTGCCCGGGCTGGTGGCCGCAGCCGCGCTCCTGACCGATTACGTCCTCACCGTGGCGGTCTCCATCGCCGCGGGCGTGGCGGCCCTGACGTCCATCATGCCCGGGCTGTTCGACTGGCGGGTGGCGCTGGGCGTCGCGTTCGTGGCCGCCCTGTGGCTGGGCAACCTGCGCGGGATCCGCGACAGCGCGAACCTGTTCGCGATCCCCACCTACGTGTACCTGGTGGCGATCTACGGTCTGCTCGGCTTTGGCCTCTTCCGGTTCCTCAGCGGGTCGCTGCCGACCTACTCGGCGCCGTCCGGCTGGCTCTCGCCGCAGGGTGCGGGGGGCCTGAGCCTGCTCCTCGTGCTGCGCGCCTTCGCTTCGGGCTCGGTGGCGCTGACGGGCACCGAGGCGGTCGCCAACGGGGTGCCGGCCTTCAAGCCGCCAGAGTCGCGCCACGCCGGCCAGGTTCTGATCATGATGGGGCTCTTCTTCGGCTCGATCTTCATTGGCATCAGCTTCCTGGCCGCGCAGCTGGGTGTCGTGCCCGACCCGACCGAGCAGGAGACGGTGATCAGCCAGATCGCGCGGACGCTGGTGGGCGCGGGCACCCCGTACCACTACCTGATCCAGGTCTCGACTGCCCTGCTGCTGGTGCTGGCTGCGAACACCGCCTTTGCCGACTTCCCCCGGCTGGCCAGCATCCTTGGCAAGGATCGCTTCATGCCCCGCCAGTTCCAGTTTCGCGGGGACCGGCTGGCCTTCAGCGTCGGGATCATGGTCCTCGCAATCCTGGCCGCCGCGCTGATCGTCGCGTTCGCCGGCAGCGTCACGAACCTCATCCCGCTCTACACGGTGGGGGTCTTCGTGGCCTTCACGCTCAGCCAGGCGGGCATGGTCCGCCACTGGTATCGGCTCCGCGCGGAGCAAAGGGGTTGGCGCTGGCGGGCTGCGCTCAACGGGGCCGGGGCGGCGGCGACCGGAGTGGTGGCGATCATCGTTGGCATCGCCAAGTTCGCACTGGGCGCCTGGATGATCCTGCTCCTCATCCCGATGCTGATCGGGCTGATGATGGCCATCGGCCGCCACTACCGTGCCCTCGAGCGCGAGCTTGCGGCGCCCTGGACGGCCAGCTTCGTCCCGCGCCGCCGGCCGCGGGTGGTCGTGCCCATCAGCCGCATGGACCGGCCGGCCCTCGAAGCGCTCGCCTACGCGAGGTCCATCTCCGACGACGTCACCGCGGTGCATGTCTCGGACGACCGCGGCGAGCTCAACGAGATGCGGCGCCGATGGGAGGACTGGGGCGGGCCGGTGAAGCTCGTGATCCTGGAATCCCCGTATCGCGCCCTGCTGCCGCCGCTGCTCGCCTATCTCGATGCAACCCAGAGCCTGGACCCGGCGACGCCAACCACGATCGTCCTCGCCGAGTTCGTGCCGCGCCATTTCTGGGAGTACCCGCTCCACAACCAGACGGCGCTGCGCCTGAAGATCCGGCTCTTCTTCCGGCCGAACACGGTGGTGACTGACGTGCCCTACCACCTCAACGGCGCGGTGCGCGACGCCGAGGGGGCCGCCCGCGGTTAGGAACGGCCTGCCCCCCGGCTCCGGGCCGCCGTTTGCATCCGTCTCGCCAGGTGTGCGATAGTTGCCAGGGCAACTACTTCGCCAAACCGCAGCGCCGCGAGGGCTTCCGACATGATCGAGCCAGCACCTGGTCGCCTTCCCGCACTGTACCTTGGCCACGGTGCGCCCCCGCTCCTGGAGGACCCGGGCTGGATGGGGGAGCTCACCGGGTGGGCCGCCAGCCTGCCGCGCCCCAAGGAGATCCTGATCGTCAGCGCCCACTGGGAGTCCGCGCCCGTGACCGTGGGCGCCACGACGCCGGTCCCGCTGGTCTACGACTTCTACGGGTTCCCGCGCCACTACTACGAGATGCGCTACGACGCGCCACCGGCGCCGGAGCTGGCAGCCAAGGTCGCCGCGCTGATGCCCGACGGCGAGGAGGTCGTGCGCACCAGCCGCGGCCTCGACCACGGCGCCTGGGTGCCCCTGACTGCCATGTTCCCGCAGGCCGATGTCCCCGTCCTCCAGATGTCCATGCCGGACCTGGACCCGGAGCACCTCTTCGCCCTCGGCCAGCGGCTGGCACCGCTGCGCGACGAGGGGGTGCTGATCATCGGCTCCGGGTTCATGACCCACGGCCTGCCGTTCGTCCACGAGTACATGCGCGGCAGGCCCGGAGCCCCGGCCTGGTCGGTGGAGTTCGACCGATGGGCGGCCGAGGCGTTGGCCCGCGGGGACATCGACGAGCTGATGGCCTTCCGCGACAAGGCGCCCGGCATGCCGTACGCGCACCCCACCACGGAGCACTTCGCACCGCTCTTCGTAGCGCTGGGTGCATCGGCCCGGCCCGACGCCCCGCCCGAGACCCGCATCGACGGCTACTGGTATGGCCTCGCCAAGCGATCCGTGGAGCTCCGCTAGGCACAGGATCTGCACGCACCGTCGCGGACCGATGAGTCGCGGCCATGCGCCTCGTCCCACCACCAAACCGCACCGCAGGAGACGAGCCGTGAAGCCCATCTATCCGATGCTCTGGTTTGACACCCAGGCCGAGGAGGCCGCCAACCACTACGTCGCAGCCTTCCCCGACGCGACCATCAACGGCATGACCCGCTACGGTCCTGCCGGCCCGGGTCCGCAGGGAAGCGTGATGACGGTGGACCTCGAGCTGAACGGCCGGCGGTTCGTCCTCCTCAACGGCGGACCCGAGTTCAGGTTCAACGAGTCCATCTCGTTCGTGGTCGAGTGCGCGGACCAGGCCGAGGTGGACGCCGTGTGGGCGAAGCTCGTCGACGGCGGGCTGGAAGCGCCCTGCGGCTGGCTCAAGGACCGCTTCGGCGTCTCGTGGCAGGTGGTTCCCACCGCCCTGCTCGAGATGCTGACCGATCCCGACGCGGAAAAGGCCCAGCGCGCCAACGCAGCGATGCTGCAGGTCGTGGGCAAGTTCGACGTGGCGACGCTGCGCGCCGCTTTCGAGGGCCGCTGAGCGGTCGACGCCCCTACAGCCAGATCAGGATCACCATCGCAGCCAGGACCGCGGCCAGTACCACGCTGACGGCGCGGTGCGTCCGCGGCCCGCTCACGAACCGGCTGAGGGCATGCCCACCCGCCGCCCAGACCGATGCCGACGGGAGGACGACCACCGCCACCACGACCGCCATCAGGACGGCGCCCGGGAGCACGTCCAGGCTCGTCGGCCGGAATGCCGCCACCGCACTGAGGACGAAGAACCACGCCTTGGGGTTGACGAACTGAAAGGCGACGGACTGGGCAAAACCGGGCGCCGACCCGACATCGGTCTCGGATACCACCGCGCTGCCGGCAACCTGCCAGGCGAGGTACAGCAGGTAGACCGAGCCGACCGCCTTGAGGCCGATGTCGAGCGCGGGCACCGTCGTGATGAGCACGCCCACGCCCGCGGCCACCGCCAGGACCATGGCCCCCACCCCGAGCGGGATACCGAGCAGGTAGGGAATCGCGGCCCGAAAGCCGAAGCGCAGCCCGATTCCCCACAGGATCACGTTGTTCGGCCCCGGCGTCACCGCCGCGACGAACGTGTAGCCGATGAGCCCCAGCACCGCCTCCATGCGCGCCACGATAGCGTGCCCTGCGCTCTCCACCGTCGATGCGGCCGCCGCGGCGACCGACTGCGAGCGGCGCGCGGGAGGGCAACCGGATCAGGACTGGTTGAGCCAGGTGACGCCCGGCCCTTGGGGCTATCGTTTTGTTGAGCACACGCTCTCGATACGTGCAGGAGGATGAAACCTGATGGCCGTCCTGAGCCGCCTGGCTCGTCGCCGCAACCTCGCTTCGGCTGAACGGACGGAGCGCACCCGGCGCATTCCGCGGGTGGTCCGCATCCTGTTCATCGCGTTCCTGGTGATGCGCCTCATCTCGACCGCTCGGCAGCTGCGCCGGGAGATCGCGAAGATCCGCGAGGAGGGCCTCGTCCCGCAGCCCGCCTGACGAGCCTCGCGGAGATTGGCACCGCGCAGTGGTTGCCGTGCCGTAACTCCCCAGCACCGCCTCCATGCGTCGTCACGATCCCGTCCCTGGCGCCACTGACGGATCGGCAGAGGGTGGTCGGTGATCGGATCCATATCGGTACCAGTCTGGGCGCGGTCATCGCCATTGGCCCGTCATCCGGCGCCGGTGCATCCGCTCCGACGGCAGCGGGCCCAGGACCCGCGGCGACGTCCGACCGTCCCCGGTTTCGTGACTCCATGCGACCCTGATCTACTCCAGCTCGGTGTTCACCCCGGCACAACGTACCGTCGCGGACCGGCCCTCTGCCCACCCTTCGACGCCATGTCACGGCCGCCGTAACAGAACCGTGCTTGGCGCACCAGCCGGCCACCCCGCCGACGATGCGTTACGCCTGCCGCAACATGGTCAGGCGGCGATGTCCGACAGGCACCGGTCTTCTGACGCCCGGCCCTTCGGGACCACAGTTCCCCCGGGAGATCGCGAGGACTCACCGAGGACTCACGAGGAGGGCCTCATCCGGGGGCCGGCCTGAAGGTCGCCCACCACCACCGTCGCCGCCGCGACAGCGCAAATCTCCGATCGGCCGGGGATTGCATTGCGCCGACGGCGGGTGCAGGCTGGACGCGCCCGGGCCGGGCAACCCCGCGGGCACGTGCAGGAGGCTGGAGGGATGGAGGTGTCGCGCAGGATCTGCCGCGCCGGATTCGTCGTGGGGATTGCGGCGCTGGCCCTCGGTCTCGGGTTCGCCGCCGGCTCGGCACTGGTTGCTGGCGACTGGTACCTCGCCAGGCAGCCGTGGATCGGCATCGGCCTGGACCTGATCGTTGCCGGATTGGCGATTACCGCCGTGTTCGCGGTTGGGCTCGACGTGGTCGAGCCCGTCGGGTGGTGGCGGCTGCTCGGTGTCCCGCCTGCACTGCCGCTGGCCTTCTACTGGACCTTCCTGATCCTGGTGGGTGCGCCGACGACCGGGTTCGGCGGTCCTGAGCGCAACGTGGGGACCGTGCTCTACTCCAGTCCGGGCACGCTTGTCCTCTTTGTCGCGCTCACCATGCTGGTGGCCAGCCCACTGCCGGTCGCGCGGCTGGCGCGGCTGGCTCGCCGGTCCTCGGGGCGCACGGCATGAAGAAGGTCGGTCCGGAGGACCGCTCCGCCGCCTAGCCGCCGGGGATGCTCGCGCTGGCGCGGAACACCGCCGTTCCCGTCGCCTTGGTCCCGCCGCCGATCTCCAGGTAGTAGGTCAGCGTGCCCGAGTCATACAGCAGTGCGGCGTCCCAGCACTGGCCGAAGACGGGGAAGTCCGCCTGGGTGATGACCGGCGACGTCGCCGGCCCGCGTCCAGGTGACGCCGTCGGTCGACCAGGCCAGGCCGCGGTCCGTCAGGCGGCGCCCCGAGTACACCATCGCGAAGCCGTTGGGGGTCACCGTTGCGCGCGGGCGATCCAGCCCGCCCAGCTCCCAGGTCGCCTCCGCGCTCAGCACCGGCTGGTCGCGCTTGGTCCAGGTCCTCCCGTCGCTCGATGTCGCCATGCCAATGGCCTCCGCCCCGCCGACGCCAACGGTGTCGTGGCCGGTGAAGTACATGGCCCAGCCATCCGCGGTGGGCACCACGCTGGGCCAGGAGAGGCCGCCGGCATCCCAGGCTCCCGTAGCGCCCGCCGTCAGGACCGGGTCCGGCTCCACGGTCCACGGCCCGTCCGGACCAGGTGCAGTGGCCCGCCCGATGGCCCAGGGCTTGATCGAGTTCACGCTCTCCAGGATCAGGACCCAGGTGCCGTCATCGGTGACGAAGCCGGTCGAGACATCGGCTCCGGGCATGGCGTACGGCACGTCGTCGCTGGTGAAGACCGGGTCTGCGGAGGCAGGAGTCCAGGTCACGCCATCGGTCGAGGTCAGGTGGTAGATGTCCACGTGCCCCGGCCAGGCGGTGAAGGCGTTGGCGAACATGTGCAGCATCGAGCCGTCGCGGATCACCGCACCGGGGTTGATGAATGCCTGCGATGACTTCACCAGGTCGGTGCTCACCACCGGCATGGAACCTTCAAAGACGAAGGCCGGCGCCTGGACCGATGGCGTCGCCGCCGCGGATGCCGAACGCGACGACCCGGTCGACGCGCCGTTTCCCCCGGCACTGCAAGCGGCAAGGAGCGTCACCGCGATGAGCAGGCTCGCAGCGGGACGGGACGTCGCGGACATCGGAGCCTCCTTTATCTCGGACAGGTGCTACGGATTCGTACTACCTTTGGTACGCATCCCGCGCCCGGGAGGTTCATGGTTCGAGACCGGTCCGGAATGGGTGCGCGCGCATAACCGTTGCTCACCTGGCGGCACGACAGAGGCTCGCCCCCAGCGACGGCGGGTTACAGGCCTGCGACGAATGTCCGCCCTGACGGGTCCCCGTGCTCACTTCAACGAACGCCTGGGTGTGTTTACGCAACCTGGCGTCGGCAACCGGACGGACCAGTCGTCGGCCGGCGAGGATTGGTTACAGCACCAGAACCTGGCAGCACGCTCGCAGCGCGGAGGGCGTGGCAAAGGAGCCGACGCTCGGGCCCGCTCCCCGCTCCTGCGCTGTCGACCTCTGGTGCCGCAACCCGGGCCGAGAGGCCCTTGCCGGCTTCGTAGCGGCGCATCCAGGGTTGACCTGGTTCGAACCGTTTGCCGCGCTCGGCAGTCATATCGGGCGTGATTGGAGAGTGGGTCCCTTTGGGGGAGCGACGAGTGGAGGACCTGGGAGCCGACCTTCGTGGATCGGCGGAACGCCGGGCTGCCGCCTTCTCCATGCTGCTCGATCGCTGCCTGGACCGGAGCTTCCGGTTGGCGGCGGTGATCCTGGGCGATCGCGAGGATGCCGAGGACGCGGTGAGCGACGCCGCACTCCGTGCCTGGCAGCACCTCTCTGCGCTGCGCGACACCACGCGCTTCGACGCCTGGTTCACGAAGATCGTCGTCAACGCCTGTCGTGATCGGCTACACCATCGAGCTTCCGACCGCCGCGCGCAGCTCGTGCTGGGTGCCGAGCCGGCAGACGGCACGGACGCGATTGGCGACTTCGTCGAACGGACCGCACTTCGCGAGGCCCTGGCGGCGCTGACGCCCGAGCACCGCGCGGTCGTGGCCCTCCATCACCTCGAAGGGCTCACCGACGAGCAGGTCGCCGAGCAGCTGGACCTTCCGGTGGGCACGGTGAAGTCGCGCCTGCACTACGCCATGGACGAGCTGCGCGCGGCGTACGACGCCGCCCTGCGCGAGCCGGCTCGCGACGCCGCCGGCCGATCGGAGACGAGACCATGACCGACGAGCGCTCGGAACGGTTCGAGCAGGACCTCACCACGGTCCTGCGCCAGGACGCGGGGGAAGGGGCGCCCGCATCCCTGCGCTACCGCCTGGCCGATGTCACCGCCTCACCGCCACTCGCGCGCCGGTCCTGGTTCGCGCCGCCCCTCCGGTGGGCGGCCGCCGCGGTGGCCGTCGTGGCCGTGGCCGTGCTGGCGTTCCTCATGATCCCGCACGAGAACGTGGGGCCCACGCCGACCTCCTCCGCGCAGCCCAGCGCCAGTGCCAACCAGAGCGGCGAGGTCACGCCAAGCAGCGAGCCGTCGCCGACGGGGTCGCCATCGGTCTCGCCTTCGCCAACGCCGGTGCCGACACCGGTGGTCGCCACCTGGGTCCGGCTGACCTGGGCGACCGCAGCTCCAGAGGAAGGACGGATCCTTTCGGGCATCCTGCGCTGGCATGGCGTGTATGTGGGATCGGGCTCCTTCCAGCCCGACCCCGCCCTTCGGCTGGACGATATCCACCAGGCCTTCTTCGCATCGCCGGACGGTCTTCATTGGACCATGGTCGACGAAGACGCCAGCGCCGACGCAAGGCAAGGTCGGCAGTGGGTCGTCTCGAACGGGACGACGCTGCTCGCCGTCAGCTACGACGGCGTTGAGAACCTCAATGGCCCACCACTGGCGTGGGTCTCGCAGGACGGAACCACCTGGACACGGGTCAGTGGCGGGTGGAGCGCCGCGTGGAAGGACGCGTGGCCGATCGCCGTTGCCGGAGGCCCGGCGGGTGTTGTGGCCATTGGCCAGGACGCCAACGACAAACCAATCATCGTGCGCTCGAGCGACATGGTCACGTGGAGCCGAGAGAACCTGGGTTCTGTCTTCGCTCACGCGGTCTTTCGGGACATGGTGGTGTGCCGCGGCGGGTTCGTCATCGTCGGGCGCGACGGGGAGCCGGACACCTACTCGCCGAACACGGGACCATCGTTGGGGACCGGTTGGCCGGCGGCGTGGATCTCTCCAGATGGACTGAACTGGACGGCAGCGGACGTCGAGGGCAACGAGGTGAAGGGCGCGGAGCTGACCGCGGTCGCCGCCGGTGCGAACGGGTTCTACGCCTACGGCATTGACGACGGCACGGGCGCCCTCGCGCCGTACGCGCGACTGCAGGGATGGGCGTCGACGGACGGTCGAACCTGGCGGAAGGTCGACCAGCGCGATCCGGGACCAGCAGGGGCATTGCTCGCGTCAGATGGGACGCACATGGTCGCCCTCGGCGGAATCCCCTACACGACACCCTGGCCCAACCAGGACTTCGCGTCTGAACCGCTCGCCTGGAGCTCGACCGACGGGGTCACCTGGACCTCGATCGGCTACCAGGGCGCGGTGTACCCGATCCCATCCGAAGTACCTGAGGAGGACCGACCGGTGCCCGGAGCCCCGTGGATCGCGCCGCTGTGCGTGACGCCCGACGGTGTCATCGCCTCGGAGGGGTTCGACAACGGCGCCCAGGCGATCCTCTTCGGCCACGCCACGACGAACTGATCGATAGCCGGCCGCCCTTGTCGCAGGGCTGTAACCGATTGTCGGAACCCACTGCGAGAGGGGCCCTCCGGGGCGGTTCTGTTGCTGCCCCGTAACGTACCTGCGACGGAAGAGCCACGCCGAAGCCGAATCGACCACGTCTGGTGGTGTTTCGTTACGTCCGCAGAACCCGGCGTCGGGGTGTCGACCGGATCTGCCCGCCTGGCGACGAACGGTTATGCAGCCGTAACACGGCGCGGGAGAGGCGCCTCGTCCGGAACCTGACGCGGGATGTCATCTCACGCGGCGCAGAGTTGGGGCGTTCCATCTGTATGAGCCGCCGCGACGTGTCCTCGAACCCCGCGAAACCCTCGTCCCGCAGCGACCCCCTGGTCCTGACCGCCATGGCGGTCTCGATGCTCTTCTGGGCATCGGCCTTTGTGGGGATTCGTGCCGTCACGGCCGACATCGAGCCGGGGGCGCTCGCGCTTGGACGGCTGCTCGTGGGCGCGCTGGCGCTTGGGGCGTTCCTCGCAACGCAGCCCCGGGCGCGGGGCGCGATGAGCCGGCGCCAGCTGGCGCTCGCCATCGGCTCCGGGCTGACCTGGTTCGCCATCTACGCCGTCGCCCTCAACACCGCGGAGCGGACCGTCGACGCGGGCACGGCGGCGATGCTGGTCGGCACCGGGCCCATCTTCGTGGTCACCCTGGCCGGGCTCTTCCTGGGCGAGGGATGGCCGCGACGGCTGTTTGCCGGGTGCGGCATCGCCCTGGTGGGCGCGGTGATCATCGGTCTGGCAACCTCCGACGGGGGCGCTGCCACTTTGCAGGTCGTGGGCTGGGGCGTGATCCTGTGTGTGGTCGCCGCGCTCGCCTACGCCGTCGGCGTCACCCTCCAGAAGCCGGTGCTGCACCACGTCTCCGCACTCCAGGTCACGTTCATTGCCTGCCTCTCGGGCGCGGTCGCCTGCCTGCCGTTCGCGCCGCAGCTGGCGTCGGACCTGGCCGATGCCGCCCCGTCCTCGCTGGCGTGGCTGGTCTACCTGGGGCTCTTCCCGACGGCCGTGGCCTTCACCACCTGGTCGTTCGCCCTGTCGCGGACGCGGTCCGGCGTCCTGGGCTCCACGACGTACGTCGTCCCCGTGCTGGCCATTGCCATGGGCTGGCTGCTGCTCGGTGAGGTCGTGCCGCCGCTCGCCCTGGTCGGCGGCGCGCTGTGCATCGGCGGGGTGCTCGTGGCCCGATCGAAGGCCTGGTGGCGCCCCGCGCCGCGTCGCCGTTCGGCAGAGGGCTGAACGGCCATTGACGCCGCTTCCCCAGCCGGCCACGATGCGGTCAAGCGGTGGGGGAGGTCGCTGGTCGGGGTCATCGGCGTGGTCGCCGGCGCGGCGGCGGTGGTGGGCGGTATCAGCCTGGCTGCCGTCGGCGATGAGGTCTACGGCGACCTGTGGCATCCCCACGGATCGCTTGGCTTCGCACTCGTCTGCACCGGAGCGGCGCTGATCGTGGTCGGCGGATGGGTCGCGCTGGCGCCGCCATCGGCCTTGCCCAAACCTTGGCGCTGGCTGGATCGACCGGTCCCGATGCTGGTCCTTGGTCTGGCGGGGACCCTGACGGCATCGTCCTGTTGACGATCGAGGACGAGGCCGGCGGCTTCGTCGTCTTCCACCCGTTCGACTTCGCCGGCCTGGAGCTGCTCGTCGCCGCGGCGCTGATGCTGCTCCGGGGCGCCTGGCGGGTCGCGGCACACCGGCCGCGCAGGCGCGAATGACTGCGCGCGACCGGCGGTTGCTCGGTCGCATGCCGCGCTGGATCGCCGTCGTCCTTGCGGTGGCCCTCCTGGCAGGGGCCTACCTTGTCTTCGTGGCGCGCTTCTACACCTCGCCGGTGGACGCGTACCGCGCGGTGGATGAAAAGACGCTGGAGATCCAGACGACCGGTGCTCCGCGCGGCACGACGTGGGTGAGCGCGGTGGTCGAGACCGATGCGACCGTCACGATTACCGTCAGCGGAATCAACTGGCTGCCGGGACCCGGAACCGCGTATGCGAAGATCCTGACCCTCACCGTCCACCTGTCCGTGCCGATCGGCGAGCGCCAGGTGCTCGATTCCACAGGCGTCCGGCCCCCGCGCGTGGATCACCTGGGTCCGCCGTCGACGTAGCGAACGGGCGGCGCCGATGTTCGAGCGGCCGTACCGTATCGTCGCCCTGATCCCACTGGTCAAGCGCTCCCCCGACGGCGTGTGGCGCCGATCCGAACATCGCGTCTCCGGGGACGCCGGCGCGCCATCAAATCCGAGCGTCGGCGACGGTACGGTCGAGCAGCTGTACCGAAGATCGGCGAAGAGACGCGGCAGCGGGCGTTCGCCGACGATACGTTCTGCCGGCTCGAACACGCTGGGCGGGGGAATCCAGTCGCAGCCTCGATCAGCGGAGGCGGGCCACGACCTCGTCTCCCTCGTGCTCGCCCGTCTCGCTGAAGCCCAGGCCGGCGTACAGGTGGCGGGCGACCTCGTTGGCGGGGTGGTAGCTCAGCGCGATCTCCGTGGCGCCCTGCTCCCGACGCAGCCACTCGATGAGTGCCTGCACGCCGGATCGCCCGTAGCCGCGCCGCTGCTGCCGCCGATCGATGATCAGCCCGCCGATCCAGTGACTGCCGTCGGTGTCGTCGCGCGCCCACATGGCGAAGCCCACCATCTCGTCCCCTGCGTAGAGGCCCAGCGCATGCCACAGCCCGCCGTACCCGCAGAGGGCCAGGTAGCGCGCGGTGCTCGCCACCCAGGCCGTCTGCTCATGGGTCACCTCCAGGTCGAGCGCCGCCCGGAAGTTCGCGGCGTCGATGATCCGGGGTTCAACGCTCTGATCCGTCATGCCACCTCCTCGCGCCGGGCGACCACGATCAGCTCCCGCCCGTACGCAGGAGGCGAGCCCGCGAAGTCGGAGTACTCCGCCTCCACCGCGAATCCGTGGAGCTCCAGGAGGTAGCGCAGCTCGTGCCGGTACGTCCACCGCAGGCGCAGCTCCTCGTCCTGGACGCGGACCACGGTGCCGGCCGGATCGATCTCGGTGAAGCGCCAGGTCTCGCGCATCACCTGGGTGAGCGGGTCGACGTCGCGGGCAGTGACGGCAACCTGCACCGCATGCCCGTTGGGCAGCCACACGTCACCGCGGGAGATCGCATGCTCGAAGGGTGGCGATCCCGGCGCGCACCTGTCCAGGAGCGGGTCGAACAGGTCGAGCGCCAGCCGCCCGCCGGGCTCCAGGTGGGCATGGACCGCGCGCAGGCAGTCCGCCTGCAGCGCCGGGTTCAGCAGTGACTGGAAGGAGCGGAAGGCGATCACCGTCAGCCCGAACCGGCGGCCCAGGTCGAATGCCGCCATGTCCCCGTGGACGAGGTCAACGCGATCGGTGACGTCGGGGTTGGCGCTCGCCACCTTCTCGCGGGCCACGGCCAGCATCGGCTCGGAGCGGTCGAGGCCGGTGACCGCGAACCCGGCCTCCGCCAGCGTGATCGCCACGCGCCCCGTCCCGCACGCCAGCTCGAGCACCGCTCCGCCGAACTCATCGGCGAGTCCCCGGTAGAAGGCCACGTCGCCCGCGATGGGCGTGCCCTCCATGGCCACCGGGTGGCGAATGTCGTACGTCTCGACGTTCAGGCTCTCGTACCAGTAGAAGCCCGGGA
This sequence comes from uncultured Chloroflexia bacterium, assembly GCA_963805305.1. Classification (GTDB taxonomy): domain Bacteria; phylum Chloroflexota; class Limnocylindria; order QHBO01; family QHBO01; genus CAVXEH01. The sequence goes on along the minus strand of CAWDTM010000003.1, from coordinate 152,760 downwards.
TGGCGCCCGGCGGCTCGCTCATGGATCAGCCCTCCTCGCCGATGTCCTCGTTCCAGATCTCCGCGTGTCCCGCGATGAACGCACCCATCAGGGCCGCGCACGCATCCGAGTCCAGGTTCACCACCTCGACGCCTCGCGTGCGGAGCAGGTCCTCCCCGCCCAGGAAGGTCCGGTTCTCGCCCACCACCACCCGCGGAATCCCGTACAGGAGGATCGCGCCGGTGCACATGTCGCACGGCGAGAGGGTGGTGACCATGGTGGCGCCCCGATACACCGATGCCGGGAGCCGGCCCGCGTTCTCCAGCGCATCGGTCTCGCCGTGGCGGATGGCGCTGCCCTGCTGGACACGCCGATTGCGACCCGCGCCCAATACCGTGCCGTCCGCGGCCACCAGCACGGCACCAATGGGTACGCCGCCCTCGGCCAGGCCCGCGCGTGCCTCCGCGATCGCCAGCTCCAGGAGCTCAGCATCGGTCCGCATCGGGTTACCTTACCTCGGAGACCTCCGGGGTCCCCTTGCGTCGGTCAGGCCGGCCGGGATCGACGCGCTCGAGCGGCTACTTGCGGCGCTTGCTCGCGCGCGGTGCCTCCGCGACGCCGGCCGATGCGAGCGTGTCGATGGCCTTGCGTGCGAGGAACTCGGACCGATACGACTCGCGCGACAGGGTGTCGTCCGGCGTCCGGTACTGCCAGCCGTTCACGGCCGGCGTGAAGACGATCTCGAAGCCGTTGTAGCTGGCGGTGTCGGTGTCAGGGGGCGTGGCGGGCACGATTCGTCGGCGTGAGGCGGCGGTGGCGGCCGCTCGGCAACGGCCGCAGCGGCTTACGGCGAGCCCATGCGGGCACTCGCGGCACGATGCGCACTCGTCGGCGCGGAAACCATGGATGCAGAGCGAAGTCATTGGCGGCCTTCCGTTGGGCCACAAGCGTACTCCACATCGCCGGTGAGCACGCGCTGGCGATGTGCATGGCCCGATGGTGTATGCTGCGAATCGAAAACGTGTTCGATTGGCGCTCCGGTCCGCGCCGCGGTCACCTCTGATCGCCCCGATCCCGATCCACCTCTGAGCCCTGACCGGGCCCCGCACTGAGCGGGTGGGCCTCGTCAGGAGTCTCATTCCTTGTCCTTCTCTGCACTCGGGCTTGCGCCCGAACTGCTCCGTGCCGTCTCGGCACAGGGCTACACGACCCCGACCCCCGTTCAGCGCGAGGCGATCCCGCTGGTCCTCCAGGGCCGCGACGTGCTCGCCGGCGCCCAGACCGGTACCGGCAAGACCGCCGCATTCGTGCTGCCCATGCTGCAGCGGCTCGCAGCCAGCAGGCCTGCCGGCACCGGAAAGCCGCGGATCCGCGCCCTGATCCTGGCCCCGACCCGGGAGCTCGCAATCCAGGTTGAGGAGAGCGTCCGCGCGTACGGCGCCGGCGCGCGTCGTTCAACGACCATCTACGGCGGCGTCGGCTTTCCCGGACAGGTCGCGGCGCTGCGACGCGGCCCCGAGATCGTGGTCGCCACGCCAGGGCGTCTCCTGGACCACGCCCGCCAGCGCACCATCGACCTGGGTGCGGTGGAGATTCTCGTCCTCGACGAGGCGGACCGCATGCTCGACATGGGATTCATCCGCGACATCCGCGCGATCCTGGCTCTCCTGCCCCGTCAGCGGCAGAACCTCCTCTTCAGCGCCACCTTCTCGCAGGAGATCCGGGCGCTGGCGCAGGGCTTCCTGGATCGGCCCGCATCGGTGCAGGTCACCCCGCGCAACACCCCGACCGACCTCGTCACCCAGGTGGTCCACCCCGTGGACCGCGCGCGGAAGCGAGAGCTGCTGTCGCATCTGGTACGCACCCACGCGATCGAGCAGGCGCTGGTCTTCACCCGCACCAAGCACGGCGCGAACAAGCTCGCCAAGCAGCTCTGGGAGGACGGCATCGCCACCGCGGCGATCCATGGCAACAAGTCCCAGCCGCAGCGGAACCGTGCGCTCGCCGACTTCAAGGCCGGCCGAGTCACCCTCCTGGTTGCCACCGAGGTCGCGGCGCGCGGCATCGACATCGAGGAGCTGCCGCACGTCGTGAACTTCGAGCTGCCGATGGTTGCCGGCGACTACGTGCATCGCATCGGCCGCACCGGGCGGGCCGGCGTCTCCGGCGACGCGATCTCGCTGGTGTGCGTGGACGAGGCTCCGCTGCTGCGTGAGATCGAGCGCATGCTGGGTGAGCCCATCCCGTCGCAGGTCGTGCCCGGCTTCGAGCCGGACCGCTCCCTGCGACCCGAGCCGATCCGCTTGCGCAGCGGCGTGGGCCAGCGAGGCGCCGCGCCCCGGCACCGTCCGGCGACGGGCCACGTTTCGAGCGCACACGTCCCAGCGCGTTCGCGATCGGGAGCGGGCCAGCAACGCAACCCGCGGAGGGATCCCGCCAGGAGCCACGTCGGGCCGGGCATCGGCAACGGCTCAGGGAGCTGGCGTCGCCTGCCGGGCGAACGCACCCGCGGCTAGGCCGCCTGCCCTCAGGGGGCGCCCCGCCAACACGTCAACGAAGATTCGTGCCGCGTTAGCACACCCTTCACACGACGACGGCACACTTGCACGCGAGAGCCCCGCATACGACTCTCGTCCTCCGCCACACAGGGGTGCTCCGCACGACGGTGCACCCCTGTTGGTGTCCGCGTCAGGGCCGCCGCCCATCAAGGCGCCAGAGCCCTGAGCGACCCGGGACGCGAGCCTCAGGGAACGAGCGACCAGGCGTAGAACGCGTTGCCTCCGTCGCTCAGCTGCGCCTGGACCAGGAGATAGCGCCAGCCACCCACGGGAATGGGACCGATCTGCCCGTCCGCTGCGATCGGGACGTGGACGCCAGCCGACTGGGCGTCCGCCTGCACCGTGACCGCAGCCATGGTCACCGTGGCCGGCAACACGAGCAGGCCGGGATGCGTGACCCGTGGGTTGGCACCGGCGTCGATGGCACCGTCCGCACAGGCATTGGTCCCGCACCAGGTCACGACCCGACCCGCGACGCCGTCGATCGTGACGATGGGCGGGTCCAGGGGCAACGGCTGGTCGCCGGGAAGGCTGGGTTCGACCGGATCGGGGTTCGCGATCGTGGGCGACGCGTCAGGGGTGACGGCGGACGCGACCCGGTAGCCGAGGCCCCGACCGTCCGGGCCGGTGAGGGTCAACATCGCGCCGCTCACCGAGGCAGTGGCGCCCCCGGTCAGCACCTCGCGAACCAGCTGGTCCTGGGGTTCGAGATCGACGGTGCACATCGCGGTCTGTGCGCTCATGTCGTACAGGTTCAGCCGATCACCGTCGAGCCGGTAGCTCGCGGTGAAGGTGCGGCATCCCGTGGAACCCATGGCGGAGCCGTCCGGTGCCAGCACGAGCGTTGGTGTCTCGCCGACCGTCGACGAGGCCACCTCCCCGTCGACCAGCGTCTCCAGCGCCCAGTGGGTACCGAGGAGCGGCGCGTCGGCGACCGGTGCGTGCAGGAGGTAACGCAGGGTGACCCGGGGGCCGCTGAGGGCCAGGGACTTGCCGCTTCGCGTCGCGGTCTCGACCTGGCCCAGGGCGGCGAAGTACGCCGCCTCGGTGGTCATGATCGGCCCCTCGCAGGCCATCTCGGTCATCGCCAGGTCATTGAGCGCGACGGCGTTGCCCGAGATCGAGATCGTCCCGGAGATCAGGTTGCACGCGCGTCCTGTGACCTTTTCCCCCGCGATGACCAGGCTGATCTCGCGGCCGGGGACTAGCGAGAGCGCCACGCCGGCGTTGGTCCCGCTCTGCAGAATCCAGGTCCCGTCGAGCGAGCTCGTGGTTGGGCTGCCCGCACCGCGACAGGCGGGGAGCGTCAACAGGAGGCCGATGCCGACGGCCAACGCGGCGTGCTTCACGCCACCCAGACGGTTCGCGCCCGGCATGGGTTCCCTGCCTCCCATGCGAACCATCGTAGGGTCCCCATCGCTTCGCGCAAGAGCCGACGCGGACGCCGATCGCCCGCGCGGTCACGCTGAATGGCCCTCGCCATCCGCCGGAGGAGCCGTCATCCTTGCCGATGGCCGGCGGCCCGGGAGGGTCGACCGTGCCGCAGTTGGAGGGTTTGACAGATGCGCAGGCTGTTGCTGATCCTTGCCGCGCTGGGTGCCACGGGCGTGGTCGTTGCGAGGCTGCTCGATCAATGGCGAAGGACATGGGGCGTCTCCCCGGTCGAGGCGATCAAGTCGCTCCCGGGCGATGATCTGGTTCCGAACGCGGCGACCTCCGAGACACGGGGCATCACCATCGACGCGCCGGTGAGCGCCGTCTGGCCATGGCTCGTGCAGATGGGCTACGGCCGGGGCGGCTGGTACAGCTATGACCAGATCGACATGGGCACGCCCAGCGCAACCGCGATCATCCCCGAGCTCCAGCAGCTCGCCGTCGGCGACCTCCTCCCGACCCACCCCGGCGGCGGGTTCGAGGTGAAGGTTCTCGAACCGGAGCACGCCCTGGCGGTCTACAGCGACACGGCCCTGGTCCAGCATCAGCTCGCGGAGGCACGGGCCGGCGGCGCGGAGGCGCCGACCCTCAACGTGCAGGCAACCGGTGCGGCGATGTCGGCTGCCCAGCCCGGCGAATTCGCCGCGAGCTGGGCGTTCGTCCTCGAACCGCTCGACGGCGACCGCTCCCGGCTGGTGGAGCGGGTGCGCACCTGGTTCGGTGGTGACGAGCAGCCCTGGATGCGCTACACCCTGCCCCTGATGGGCTTTGGCGTCTTCGTGATGGTCCGGCGCCAGCTGCTCGGCATCCGGACGCGTGTCGAGCGCGCGGCCTGGGGTGTGCCTGTGTCGGAGGAGCAGGCCACGATCGCCTAGGGGCCGGACGGCCACCAGCGACGGACGAGCCAGGCGATCACCGCCAGCGCGACGGCCGCCGCCGCGAGGGAGACGCCGAGGTCGCCGAAGGCGCGGGTGAGCGAGGGACGCAGGAGCGCCCAGGCCATGGCGCCCGCCGCCACGAGCCCGATGATCAGGCGCGCCCGCCAAACCGCCGCCCAGCCTCCCACGAGTGCGATGCCTGCCACGAGCACGCCCAGGAGCAGGGTCCCGCTGGTGACGGTGATGAGCTGCTCCGCGGTCACGGGTCCCGTTGCCCTACTGCGTCGTCCGCCGCCGGTAGAGGAAGAGGGCGACCGGGAAGAAGACAACGAGCAGGCCCGCACTCCACAGCAGCGCAGGCACCAGGTCCGGGCCACCGGACCCGCCCAGGATCAGGCTGCGGACCGCGTTGATGGTGAGGGTCATGGGCTGGTGATCTGCGAACGCCCGGAGCCAGCTCGGCATGGTGTCGGTGGGCACGAACGCGCTGCTCGCGAAGGTCAGCGGGAAGACGGCGAGGAAGATGAGGCCCTGCACCGCTTCGGGGGTCCGGACCCAGGCGCCCGCCGACACGCCCACCCACGCCAGCGCGAAGCCGAAGGTCAGCAGGAGCGCGCTGGCGCCCAGGAAGTGGAGGACGGTGCCCTCCGGGCGGAAGCCCACCGCGAGGCCCACCACGGTCATCACCGCGATCGCGAGCATGCCGCGCAGCAGGTCGGTGAAGGTGCGGCCGGTGATGACCGCGGACTGCGACATCGGCAGCGACCGGAAGCGCTCGATCATGCCCTTCGACAGGTCGTTGGCCAGCAGGATCCCGGTGCCGATGGCGGCGAAGACGATGGTCTGGACGAAGATCCCGGCCATCAGGTAGTTCACGTAGCTCGTGCCCTGGACCGCGATTGCGCCGCCGAAGACGTAGCGGAAGAGCAGCACGAACATGATCGGCTGCACCGTGACGTCCAGGAGCAGCTCCGGCGTGCGCCGGATGTGGCGCAGGTTTCGCTTCACCATCTCGAGCGAATCCGCCAGCCACCAGCGCAGGCTCATGCCGCAGGCTCCTCCTCGGGGGAGTCGGCGCCCTCGATGGGCTTGCCAGTGATGGCCAGGAAGACCTCGTCGAGCGTGGGTCTCCGGTAGCCGATGTCGTCCACCTCGATCCCCGCCGCATCCAGCTCGCGGACCGCCCTGGTCAGGAGGCCGCCGTGGGCCGTGACCGGCACACTCACGTGGCGGGCACTCGCATCGACGTAGGCCGCCGCACCGGAGAGCGTCTCGAGCACCGCCGCCGTGCGCGACAGGTCCGCGTCCACGCCGGCCACGACCTCCAGCCGCTCGCCGCCGGTGCGGCGCTTCAGCTCCGCCGCGGTCCCGCGGGCGATCACCTTCCCGTGGTCGATCACCGCGATGTCGTCCGCCAGCCGGTCGGCCTCCTCCAGGTATTGCGTCGTCATCAGCAGCGTCGTACCGCCATGGGCGAGGTCCGCGATGAGGTCCCACATGGAGAGCCGGCCGCGCGGGTCGAGGCCGGTCGTCGGCTCGTCGAGGAAGAGCACCGGCGGCTCGGCGACGAGGGCGCCGGCCAGGTCGAGTCGGCGGCGCATCCCGCCGGAGTAGGTCTTCGTGATCCGGTCGGCCGCCTCGACGAGGTCGAACCGCTCCAGCAGCTCCGCCGCGCGTCGGCGGGCGACCGGCGGGGGCAGCCGGAAGAGGCGGCCGATCATCTCCAGGTTCTCGCGCCCGGTCAGCAGCTCGTCGAGCGCGGCGTACTGGCCGGCCAGGCCGATGCGGCGGCGCACCTCGCCGGGGTGGCGGGCAACGTCGATGCCGGCCACCTCGGCGTAGCCCGCATCGGCGCGGATCAGCGTGGTGAGGATCCGCACCGCGGTGGTCTTGCCGGCGCCGTTGGGGCCAAGGACACCCAGGATCGTTCCCTCGGGGACCTCGAGATCGAGGCCGCGCAGGGCGTGGGTGGTGCCGAAATGCTTGTGGAGTCCCTCGGCCAGGATCACGGGGCGTGTCACGGACGGCGGAGCGTACCAGACGACCATGAACGGCGCGCTGGGGCCGTCCCGGCGTGCGAGATGCCCATGTCAGCACCGGCATCAGCACGGACGCCAACCGCCTGTACGCCTCGCCTGGGTTCCGCATCCTCGGGACGACCGCCAGTGGGCGTGGGAGGGGCGCTAGCATTCGGCGCGGAGGTCCCGCCGTGCCGACGCCCATCGCCATCGTCTCCGCGCTTCCCGAGGAGCTCGCCCTCCTGCGCGCCGCCCTGCGGCAGCCGCAGGAGGTGGCCCTGGCCGAGTCGGTCGTCGCGTGGAGGGGGAGGCTGGACGGCATCGACGTGGTCCTGGCGGAAGCCGGCATCGGGAAGGTGGCCATGGCCGCCACGGGGAGCCTCCTCCTGTCGGCGACCCGCCCGCGGCTCGTGGTCTTCACCGGAGTCGCCGGAGGCCTGGACCCGGCGCTTCACGTCGGAGACGTGGTCGTGGCGGCCCGGCTGATCCAGCACGACGACGGGGTGGCGGAGCCGGACGGCCTGGCCATTTACCAGGCCGGACACCTGCCCTTCTTCAACCCCACCGATCGGCTCGGCTTTCCGACCGATGCGGCCGTGCTGGGTGCCGCCATGGCCCGCCTTGCCGGCCTGGCGCTCCAGCCCATCGAGGGCCGCGTTCCGCGCATCGTGGCCGGGACCATCCTCACCGGCGACGTGTTCGTGAATTCCGTTGCCGAACGCCATCGGCTCCGTGCGGCGCTTGGCGGAAGTGCGGTCGAGATGGAGGGTGCGGCACTCGCGCAGGTCGCGGAGCTGCTGGGCGTTCCCCACCTCGTGGTGCGCGCGCTCAGCGACCTCGCCGGGGAACAGGCTCCCTCCCCGGTGGTCTTCGCCCGGTTCGTGGACGCGGCATCGACCAACAGCGCGACGGTCGTGCGCCACCTGCTGCCGGCGCTGGACGAAGCGACGCGGCCTGGCGCGCAGGCGACGGGCTAGGCGAACGAGGCCTCGAGCTCGCGCAGCAGTTCCGTCACCTCGGGCGCCTCGACCGGCTCGTCATCATCGAGAAGCTCCTGCGCGGGTCGCGACACCGCCAGGCGGATCGCGCGCAGCATCTGCCAGCTCGCAAACGCGCCGCCCGGCCTGATCGTGAGCCAGTAGAGTCCGAAGAGGACTCGCGCCATTGGGCCCATGGCGTGCACGCGGTGCTCCACGGTGACCCGGCAGCGCCCGGGTCCGAGCGTCGTGACCCGGATGCTCGTGGCCATCTTCTGGAAGCCCCGAACATCGAACGCCCGGAAGGCTCGTGCCCCGCTGAGCGGCTGGATCGCCTGGTCGGTGAGCCCGTGCAGCCGACCCACGCTTCCAAACGCGATCTCGTCGGGGCGTTCCGCCAGGACCACGCTGCCGGCGCCGGTCCGCAGCAGCGCCACGAATGGCTGCTCACGATTCGCGGCCACGCCCCGCCCCACGAGGTGGCGCGGCAGGTACCGCAGCTCGCCCAGGAGCCATGCGGCCGGCATGTCGCGCAGGTGCAGCTCGCGCACGGACCGCATGATCCGTTTCGTCTCCGCTGGCATCTCGAGGCTGATTGCGTCGCGGAATTCGTATTCGGGGAGAACCTTGTCGAGAAGCTCGCTCGGGCAGGCCCGGTATCTCCAGGGTCGTGCCCAGCCCACGGCCGCGAGCGACACCAGGCCGCCGATGACCGCCATGTCGCGACCGCGCATCACGTATACCTCGCTCTCGGCGCGCTGCCAGCGGCCGCGCGGACCCGATGGCCGCAGGATCGGATGCGCGCCGCCGCCGGTCACAGTGCCGTTGGCACCGTCCTTGGTGGGGCCAAGGTCGCATCCGGGACCCTCCGGCGCGGCTAGGGCTCCAGATGCGCGCCGCCCGTCTCGAGCGGTCCAAGCTCGGCCGCGCCCCTCGCGCCGATCACGGGAATGGCGGAGGCAGGCCGCACGCCGCGGAAAATGAGCCAGGCCAGCAGCGTCGCCGCGCCGCAGATCCCGGCGGAGAGGAGGTAGACGGTGCGAGTGGTCAGCAGGTCCCCGAAGATCCCGGCGAGCGCCATGGAGGCCACGTTCGCCGTCGACATGGAGGCAGATAGCAGCGCGACGGTCCGACCGCGAACGGCGTCCGGAACCGCGGTCTGCACGATCGTGGCGGTCGCCGCCTGCAGCGGCGTGGTGAACCATCCGACCAGGAAGAGGAGGCCGATCACCTCCCAGATCGAGGTCACCCCGGCCAGCGCCAGCGTGAAGACCGCCAGGCCGGCCAGGGCCGCGGTGATGATGGTGGTCGCCGACAGCCGTGCCATCAGCCAGGCCACGACCGCCGCCGCCATGACGATCGAGACGGCCTGCGCACCGTCCACAGCGGCCATCCAGGCCGGCGACACGTGCAGCTCATCGACGAGGAGGGGCACGAAGAGGACATTGACGGCCCCGAGCCCCAGCATGGCGACCGTGGCGCCAAGCATCGTGCCGGTGAGCAGCCGCGAGCCGCGCACAACGCGGATCCCCTCGCGGAGCGAGTGCAGGACACCGGCAGGAGAGCCGTGCTCGATCTGCTCCTCGCGCTCCACCTCCCCCGCGGACGCGGAGACCCGCAGCACCATGAGGAACGAGACACCGAACGTGGCCGCGTCGAGCACGAACCCCGGCCACGCGGTGTGGTACACGCCGAACAGCACGCCCGCGATGCCGGAACCGACGACGCCGGCCACGACCATGGTCGCCTGGCTCAGCGAGTTCGCGGCCGGGAGACCCTCGGACGGAACCACGTGCGGGATCATGGCGCCGCGTGCCGGCGTGAAGAACGAGCCGATGCTCGACTCGAGCAGGCCCAGGATTACCAGCAGCGGCACCAGCTCCACGCGCTGAACGAGGGCAAAGCCAAGCACCACGACCGCGCGCAGGAGGTCGGCGACGAGCATGATCCGGCGCCGGTTCCATCGGTCCACATAGACACCGGCGACCAGGCCCACGGTGATCTTGGGAAGCACCAGGGCGATGGACATGATCGCCAGAGCCGTGGTCGAGTGGGTCAGCTCGTTCACGACCAAGAGGAGCAGGAGGAACGTGGTGCCGTCGCCGATGTCGGAGACGGCCTGCCCCAGCCAGACCTGGCGGTAGTCGCGGATGCGCAGGACCTCGCGGATGCTCATGGGGCGTGGCTGCGGCGCAGTCACGGCCCGCGATTCCCTTCGGAGGCCATCGGGTAGAAGGCCACGAGCAGCCCGTGCTCGATAGCTCCCGGCTCGTCGCCGGCGTCCTCTTCGTCCATCAGGGCCTGGAGCCGCTCGCTGAAGGCGTTCACGCGATCCGGCCGGAGTCGCAGCCGGTTGCGCAGCAGGAGGAGGCGACGCCCGGGGGTCTCATCGGACGGATCGATGGCACCGCGGGCGATGCTGTCGAGGATCTGCCGCCGCGTCTCGGCGACGGCCACGTCGAGCAGCCGACCAATGGCAGTGCCCCCCTCGGTGCCCGACACGAGCGACCGGTCGAGCCGGAAGCCGCGAGCGGAGGGCTGGTAGCGACGCTCGACGATCCCGGAGACAACCTGGGTCTCGGCCACGCGCAGCAGACCGCGCTGCTCGAGCAGGTTCACGTGGTGATAGAGCCTGGTCTGGCTGGTGCCGATGGCGTCCGCCAGCTCCTTCACGCTCCAGCCGTGGCGAATCCGGCGGCCCATCACCTCGAGGATCTGGAGGCGCAGCGCATCGCCCAGCGCCTTGAGCTGGTCAGGGTCGGTGATGACGAGCTCCTCGGGCGGCAGCGGCAGCCTCCCGGCGGGATGGTCGGCCTTCGTCGGTCGCTCCATTCACGTCCCTCCGACCATTCACACTATGCTGAATGACAGCGTACCGGGCGCTGTCAAGTGGCAAGGCGGAGCCGAGGTCAGGAGCCCGTGGCGGCCGCGTCTCCGGGCGACGGTGGACCTTGGGCCGGGTAGCGCACCGCCACGGCGATGGCGAAGCCGGCAACGACGAGCAGCGCACCACCTGCCCAGAAGACGTGCAGCCAGATCTCCCAGTCCGGCAGGTGGTACGGATCGGTGACGAATCGCCAGCCAATCGCCGCGCCGGCGAGCTCCTGGGTGGCGAGCCCAATGCCCACCGGCCAGCGCCAGTCGATCGGAGGGCCCGGCCTCGCGGTGGCCAGCGCCAGCACCCCCGCCCCTCCGGTGACCAGGAACCCGGTGGCGGCGAGCACCAGCGACGTCAGCCACAGCGCCTCATCCGGGCTGGGCGGCGTCCCGTACAGTGGGGCCAGCGCGGCAACGTGGGCGAGTGCAGCGAGGGCCGCGATCACGATCACCGCGAGGCGCGTCGGGCCGATGGCAAGACGCCATCGGCCTTCCGTGATGCCGCGGGCGATGAGCAGCCATCCGGCGATGGTGACAACCGAGGCGACCACGCTGGCATCGCGGTAGATGGCCGTCGCCATCGGGTCGGGCATGTCGAAGGCAACCTGCCAGGCAGGTCCGAAGGCCCAGATCCAGAACGCCTCAGCGGCAACGGCTGCGGCCACGATGAACGTGGCACCGGCGGTAACGCTCCGGTACCCGCTCCCGAGCGCCGGGCCACTGAGCAGCACGGCCGCGAGCAGAAGCGGCGTGGTGGCGTCCTGGACCGCACCGATGACCAGGCCGGCGGACAGGTCGTTGGTCCCGACCAGGGCCTCGACAAGGCGGCTGCGGTACACGAGATCGGCGACGGCCAGCGTGGCAAGGAGCGTGATCGCGCCGATCCGCGCCTGGTGTCGCCGGGTCGCCAGCGCTCCCATGTCGAACACCCCCCGGAGCGAGGTCCGTCAGCTGATGTCGATCGTCTCCCGTGACGCCTGGGCGCCGGCCTCCTCCGCATCGAGCTTTGCGATCCAGTGGTCAAGGTACGACCGGGCTGCAAGGAGCTGTTCGCGGCCGGCCGCCTTCATGTGCGCGCGCGCCTCGGTCGGAAAGAGGTTGTGCATCGTGGCCCAGAAGGCTGCCTCGATGCCGGAACCCCGTTGTCGCCTGGCAAGGCGGCGCTCCAGGGTCGCGAGCCGGTGCTCGAGCTCCCGGGTCTGATCGTCGTCGCTCATGGGGATCACCTCCTGCTCGAACTGTCCGTCGCGGGGCGGGGCGGGGCCTTGAACCGGATCTTCAGTACATGATCTTCGAACTGCGCGCCGAGCGCTTCGGCGCGTACCAGCGCTCGGGGCAGGACGAGGTTACGGCGCCAGGTGCCCACGTCGACGACCAGCTCGTCAGCGTGGCGCGAAAGCGAGATCTGCTCCTTTGTCGTGAACGGCAGCTCCAGGGAGAGCACGAAGACGTCGCCGTCCCGGACCACCGAGTAGGGCCGTCCGCGATAGAAGTGCTCCGTCGGATCGGCGCCGTGGTAGACGGCCTCCGCCAGCTCCCGCAACCGTTCCACGCCCACCACCTCGCGCTCGAAGTACGGGGCGGTGAAGACGGGGATGGGAGCGAAGGTCTGCTCGACGATCGGCGCATTTGCCCGCTGCGCGTCGTACCAGCCCCGGAAGTAGGCGCCCACCGCATCGGGAAGGATGCGGTTGGCAATCACGAGATCGGTCGGGTAGTCATACAGGTGAAAGTAGGTGAAGGCGCGCTGCGCCTCCTTGATCACCACCGACTCGAGGGTGAGCACCACCCGGATGGAGGTCTTCTCCGCATCGGCCAGCAGGTCGTGCATGTGCTCCAGTCGACCGAAGAGCGCCTCGCCGGCATCGAAGACGGTGTCGTCCGGCATGGGAATGCCCACGACCCGCTGAACCAGCGGCCCGGTGAGGCGGCTGACCCGCCGTCCAATGGGCTCGACCTTCTCCATCCACCAGCGCGCTGCCTCGGGGAGGGAGAGGAGCCGGAGCGTCTCGCCGGTGGGTGCCGCGTCCACGACGATGACGTCGTACTGCTCGGAGTCATGGTGGTCGGCGATCCACAGCAGGCTCCCCACTTCGTCCATCCCGGGCAGGACGGTGAGCTCCTCGGCCATGACGTCATCGAGACCGCGCCAACGCAGCACGCTCGACGCGTACTCCTGGATCTTGCCCCAGTATCGCGCGACGTTGTGGAAGACCTCGGACTCCTGGCCCCATAGGTTCGGCGCGATTTCGCGCGGTTCCGGGCCCAGCTCGACGCCGTACACGTCGCCCAGGCTGTGGGCGATATCGGTCGAGAGCACCATGGTCCGATAGCCGCGCTCGGCGCAGGCGAGAGCCGTCGCAGCGGCGCAGCTGGTCTTGCCAACGCCGCCCTTGCCCGTGTAGACGAGGATGCGGGTCATCGCGGTTGGTGCTGTCCCCGGTGCAGGAGCGCTGATTCTAGGCCCCGCGACGAGACGAGCGACGACACGTGCGGGCATCGGAAGATGGCTATGGACAGGCGTACGGTCGCGGTCCAGACTCGCGCCACGCCCACACCACGCGGGGCGGCAGCGAGACAGCTGCGGAGGAGGGCCGCATGTCCCAGGCTGACCGGGGCGCGTCGTCGCCCAGCAACGCGTCACCCACCCGCGGTCTGTGGTGGATCGCCGGCGCCATCGTCGCCGTCGCGACGATTACCGTCGCCGTGGTGCTGACCCTGGGCGATCGCCAGGCGAGGACCTTCGAGGCCGGCACGCCCGAGCGCGCCCTCCAGGACTACCTGCGCGCCTTCGACGCCGGCGATTACACCACCGCCTACGGCTCCTTCTCGTCGGCTGCGCAGTCGGTGGCCCCGGAGAGTGAGTACCGGGCCGCGGTACCCATGTACGGACCGGGGTACGGGGCCCCGTCCCAGCGAGTCGTGTTCGAGGGTCGCGCGGGAAGCGGCGACCGCGTTACCGTGCAGCTCAGCATCGAGGAGCTCAGCGATGGCGTGGGCCAGGTCTATCGCTCCCCACGCTCGATCCCCATGGTGCGTGAGTCCGGCTCGTGGCGGATTGACCAGCTGCTGATCCGGCTGGACCCGGGTCCCTGGCCGTTCCCCAAGGCGGTTTGAGGAGGAGATCCGCATGGCCACTGCCCGTCGCTTCTACGTCTACGCGCTCTCGGGGATCAGCTTGGCGGTCCTGCTCGTCGGCGTCACGATGCTTCTCGATGCCCTGCTCTCGGTTCTGGGGCTGGGCTCCGGCGACGTGCTCTACGGATCCAACCAGCCGAACCGGGAGCAGCTGACCCTGGGTGCCGCGCTGGTGGCCGTCGGCCTGCCTGTGTGGCTCATCCACTGGACGATCGCCGAACGGAGCGTCCGTGGCGGAGGCGCGGAGGCGGAGGTCGAGCGGAGCTCGGCGCTGCGGGGCCTGTACATTGCGGCCGTCCTGGCCATCCTGCTGGCGGTGGCAGCGACGCGGGCAGTCGAGCTGCTCCAGGATGCCATCTACGGGTTGGGCGGGCAGGGCTCCGCGGTCTTCGGCAACCCGAGCGCCCTCGCCGGATTCGCGGCAGCCGGCTCGGCCTGGCTCTATCACCTGGCGGTCCGCTTCGCGGACTGGCGGCGGGGCTCGATCCACGGGGCAGGGGCATGGCTTCCGCGCCTCTACCTGTATGGCGCCGTCGGCGTGTCGCTGCTCGGCCTGCTGGCATCCCTCTCCGGCCTGGTCGATCTCGCGCTCCGGGCGATCTTCAATTCCGGGCAGTCGCTTGGCTCCGTCGGCGGCGCTGCCTGGTGGCTCTATCCGCTCGCTGCGGACCTTTCCGCGGCCGTGGTGGCGGGCGGGATCTGGCTTGGTCATTGGTGGTACGCGGGGCGCCTGGTCGCCGAGTCGAGTCACCGCGTCGCAGCCGAGCGCCCCGCCAGGCTGCGGCTGGCGTACTTCGCCGGAATCGGGGTGGTCCTGGCCGGGGTCTTCCTCGTCCAGCTCATCGAGCTGTCGGAGAGGCTGCTCGAGCGCGTCCTCGGGGTGCAGACGTCCAATGCCGACCCGCTCGCCGTGAGCGCGCTGGGTCCGCTGGCAGCTGCCGCCCTCTTTGCCGCGGCATGGTGGCTGCACCGTGGCTGGCTGATGGGCGACACCGCGGCCCTGTCCTCCGAGGATGCCGAGCGGGCCGCCACGGTGGCGCGTCTGGACGGGTACGGCCATGGGCTCCTGGGCCTGGCGTTCATGGGCGCTGCTGCCGCCTGGCTCATCGGGCTGGCGATCCAGGCCACGCTGGGAAGCGCAGTCGTGCTGGTTGAATCGGATCTCCTGCGCACGCAGGTCGCGGTTGCCGCGCCGGCCCTGGTCCTGGGTGCGGCAGTCTGGTTGTGGGGGTGGTCGAGGGTGCAGGGCCGCTGGCAGGCCAACCCAACCGTCGAGGCCGGGTCCGCGGTGCGTCGCGCCGCGCTCCTCGCCGTGCTGGGCGCGAGCGTGGTCGGGGCAATAGGCGGGTTCGGGTTCCTCTTCTATCGGCTCTTCGGCGCCCTCTTCGGGGTCACCCTGTCGAGCGACGTGGCGACCGACGTGAGCATGCCGGTGGGCGTCGTCCTCGTGGCCGTGGCGGCTGGCGTGGCCCACGGCATGGCCATCCGGCGCGACCAGACGATCCGGGCGGTCGCACCGGCCGAGTCGTCGGCTTCCCCGGAGCCCGAGGCGGTTGCGGGAGCCCCCGCGGGCTCGCCGGCCGGTGTTGCCGTCGTGCTCCGTGTCACTGGGCCATCCGAGGCACCCATCCTGCTGGCGCTGGAGGCACTCCGTCGCGACCTGCCGCCGGGGTACGACCTCGAGGTTGCGGAGAACCGGCCTGCGGCGGACTAGGCGACCGATTCACCGGGCGTGGCCGGGCGCGATCCCCGAGCCGCGGCAGCCTCGAGATCGAGGAGTCGCTGCTTGCGGTCGAGGCCCCCGCCGTATCCCCCAAGCCCTCCATGCGCCGCGACCACGCGGTGGCAGGGGACCACGATCGAGACCCGGTTGCTGCCGTTTGCCCGGCCCACCGCGCGTCCTGCCCCCGGCCGCCCGATCGCCGCCGCGAGCCCGGCGTACGTGGTTGTCGCCCCGAAGGGAATGTCCCGAAGGCCGGACCACACCACCTGCTGGAACCCGGACCCCGGCGTGTCGAGCGCGACGCTGAACGCGACGCGACGCCCACCGAAGTACTGCTCGAGCTCCTCGCGAAGCCGGTCGAGATGCGGGTGGCTTCCACCCACGATGCTGCCTCGCGCCTTCGCGAGGGCCGCCAGCTCGGTGGGCAGCATGGGGCGATCCGTGAATTCGAGGAGGCAGAGGCCATCATCGGTTGCGCCAGCCAGCATGGGTCCCAGCGGCGTTTCGATCAGCGTGGTCACCACGCGGCCTCGCGCCGGAACACGACGCTTCCTGGATCGGGCGGCGTGCAGGATGGGTGTCAGGCGTCGGGCCCGCAGGTAGGCGGCGAAGGTCATGGCGTGCGTCCGCTCCATCCACCGGTCCAGGACTTCCGTGCTCGTCCCGGCCGTGACGGCCACCTGCCAGACCTGCCGACGGGTCGCCGGGTCAGCCTCGACCTGCTCGACCGACGTCGCGGCCCATTCGGGATCGCCGGCATCGGTCATGGGGCGACACCGGCGGCACGGCCGATACCCCGCGAACAGGGCCTCGCGCGCACCCGGCAGGCTGCGGGTGTTCTCCGCCTTCGGGGAGGCGGGGCAGGACGGGCGGCAGAAGATCCCGGTGGTGCGGACGGCGCTGACGGTCATGGATGACGGGCTCCACGGTGCGATGATCACGACACGCATGAAACGCGCGGTCGCGCGCGGGCGTGAGATCGGCGGGTGTGCCACGGGGGCGCATCCGACCGGGCATCGGAGCAGGGAGGCGCCCCGTTGAGCAAGCTGTTGATCGCCATCGTCCACAACCTCGATGCGGAGAAGGCCATCTCGGCCCTCGAGGAGGCGCACCACCGGGTGACCATGATCCCGTCGATCGGCGGATTCCTGCGCATCGACAATGCGACGCTCCTCATCGGTGCGGAGGATGAAGACGTCCCCGCGATTCTGTCGATCCTCAAAGAGCACTGCTCCCAGCGCGACGTCGAGCTGCCGCTCGTCGTCGTGGGCCGTCTCCAGGACGAGCTGCCGCGGATGGTGCGGCACGGCGGGGCCACGGTGCTCATCGCCGATCTGCAGTCGATCGCCCGAATCTGAGCTCGACGCTCCGTGGGCATCGGCGAAGCCATCGCCATCCTGGCCGCCGGCATGGCCGCCGGCGCGGTGAACACGATTGTGGGCTCGGGATCCCTGATCACGTTCCCGACGCTCCTTGCCTTCGGCTACGCCCCCGTCGTCGCGAATGTGTCGAACACCCTGGGCCTGGTGCCTGGATCGCTGAGCGGCGCCGTCGGCTACCGGCGCGAGCTGCGTGGACAGCTGGGTCGGGCCATGCGCCTGGGGGTGGCCGCCCTGCTCGGCGGTCTCTCGGGCGGGATCCTGCTGCTGGCCCTCCCTGCCACCGCGTTCGAGCGCGTCGTCCCGTACCTGATCCTGCTGGCGTGCCTGCTCGTCGCGGTCCAGCCTCGGCTGGCGCGAGCGATGGCGCACCGGCGCGTCCACGGGGCACCGCCATCGGCCCTGCTGATGGTGGCGGTCTACCTGACCGGGATCTACGGCGGCTACTTCGGGGCGGCCCAGGGCGTGATCCTGATTGCCCTGCTGGGGATTCTTGTCTCGGACGACCTGCAGCGCCTGAACGCGCTCAAGAACGTGCTCACACTCCTCGTCAACGGCATTGCCGCGGTCCTGTTCATCGTCCTGCCCCTGGTCCTCGACGTGCCGAGCCCAGCATGGGAGGCATCGCTTTTCCTCGCCATCGGCGCTGTCGCGGGTGGCCAGATCGGCGCCGCGGTGGGACGACGCATGCCGCAGGGCGTGCTGCGGGCCATCATTGTCGTGGTGGGCACCGGGGTGGCGATCAAGCTCCTGGTCGGCTGACGCCGCCAAAGGAACCACCACCGGTCGGCCCCTTCGGGTCTTGTCCGCGGAGCGTGCTCCGGCGTCAATGGCAGCATGCGATCGCGCGCATTGACCGCCCTGCTCGTCGTGCTGCTCTGCAGCCTGCCGGCAAGCGGGACGTCCGTGCCCGGCTACGGCACGGCGACCGCCGGCGCGACGGGCTTGTCAGGCGCCTCGGGCGACACGCTGGCCGTGGGCGATCCGCCGGCCTCCCCATCGCCTCGCCCGACGGCGATGGTCACACCGCGACCGGCTTCGCCCGACCCGCGAGCGACCGAGGCCGCGGGTCTTGCCACGCCCGGTCCGACGGTGGCGCCCACGGCGGCCCCAACGCCCGCGCCGACTCGCATCCCGACCCCGGCGCCAACACCCGCGCGGACGCCCGCGCCCACGCCGGTCGCCACCCCCGCGCCGCCGCCCCCTCCGACCAGCGCCTGTCCGCTGTTCCCGTCCACGAACGTCTGGAACCGCCGCGTGGACGGCCTCCCGGTCGCGGCAAACTCCGCCACGCTGGTGGCCACCATTGGCGCGGGCGCCCACCTGCACCCCGACTTCGGCTCGTATGCCGGGTACGGCATCCCCTACAACATCGTCGGGTCAGGCGTGCCCAAGGCGTCCGTTACGTTCGACTACGCCGACGAGTCCGATGCCGGCCCGTACCCGATACCCGCCCACCCCAAGATCGAGGCCGGCAGCGACCGGCACCTTCTCATCTGGGACACCGCCGCCTGCCGGCTCTACGAGCTGTACGCGGCCACGAAGACCACCACCGGCTGGCAGGCCGGCTCGGGCGCGATCTGGGATCTGCACTCGAACGCCCTCCGCCCGGACGGATGGACGAGCGCCGATGCCGCCGGTCTTCCGATCCTCCCGGGGCTGGTCCGGTATGACGAGGTGACCGCGGGCGCCATCCGCCACGCCATCCGCTTCACCGCGCCACAGACTCGCTCCGCCCATACCTATCCCGCGCGCCACGACGCGGGCGCCGGGAGCGGCGCCGCTCTGCCGCCGATGGGCACCCGCCTCCGGCTCAGGGCCGCCTTCGACATGAGCGGCTTCAGCCCGCGGATGCGGGTCATCCTCACCGCCATGCAGCGCTACGGGATCATCCTTGCCGACAATGGCTCGCCGTGGTTCTTCTCCGGCGCCTCAGATCCGCGCTGGAACGACGACGAGCTGAACCAGCTCAAGGCCCTCACCGGATCGGACTTCGAGGTGGTGAACACCACCGGGTTCGTGAACGGCTAGCGCGACGCCGCGGATCGGAAGCGCAGCGCGACGGCGATGGTCGCGAGGCCGATCGTGGCTGCCACGACATTCGGCACCCAGATCACGGGGCTTCCCAGGCTGAGGCCATAGGCGATCCACAGCAGGAACCCGGGCACGAGCACGGCAAGGTAGCCGATGGAGACGTCGTCAGACGAGCGCCGCTCCAGGATGCGGCGCACCTGGAGGACGGGGGAGACCGCCATCAGCACGCCCCAGGATGCGGCCATCAGCCCAAGGGCATCGGTCACGAGAGGGACTCCACTGGCGCTCGAACATCGGCCGCGTTCGCTGGCGATGCCAGGAGGAGCGCTCACGGCGGCAACTGCATGGTAGCCGCTCGGGGCGAGCCATGCCCGCGACCGGGGTCCGCTCGTGGATCGCGTGCAACGATCAGGGGTGGGCGTGGAAGAGCAGCTTCTCGCGGCCGAGGTGTGCCGCCCACTCGAGACGCTCCGCGCGCGCAAAGCGCAGGTACGCGCGGAGCGCGTCGCGCATCGCGTCCACGAACCCGTCGGCGCGGCGCGGCACGAAGCCTTCCTCCCACCAGACGTCGAGGACCTGTACGACGCCCTCGTCTCGCTCGATGCGCGGCTCGATCCTTCCGACGAAGCGGTCGCCGAAGATGATCGGCAGCACGTAATAGCCCCAGCGGCGCTTCGCCTGAGGGAAGAAGCCCTCCCAGACGTAGTCGTAGTCGAACAGGCTTGCGAGGAGGGAGGCGTCCCACAGCAGCGAGTCGAACGGGGCGATGAATGCGACGGACGGCGCTGGCTCCGGCGGCGCCTGCAACAGCGAGAGCTCCTCCTCGAGCACGAAGCGCGTGCCGCGCACGCCCTCGACGTCGACGGGCACGAGCGCGCCGAGCTGGACCAGCTGCTTGCGCAGCTCGTTGCGCTCCTTCGGGTCGGCGATGCGGGCGAACGCGCCGCCGGCGCCGCCGGCGCCGAGCAGGCCGTGGGCGCGGTAGCGGGACAGGAGCTTGTGCCGGAGCTGCTCCCGTACCGGCACCACGTGCGCGAGCAACTCGGCCGGAAGCAGACGCTCGACGAGGTCGTAGTACCGGAGGTTCCCGTCCCGCCGCGCAAGGCCGATCACGCCCTTGACGGTGTACGCCTCGAGCACAGCGCGCACGGCGTTCTCCGGCATCCCGAACCAGTCCTTCGTCGGACCGGTCTCGCGCTCGAAGTCGGCCGAGGACAGCGGCCCCTCCGCCCGGATGCGCTCGAGCACGCGCTCCGCGACTGCGGCGTTGTCGGCGAGCGCCTGGGCGTGGAAGCGTGGCCCCTTGCGGCCCGAGTTCACACGGAACCAGGGGAACTCGCTCGCCGGGATGAACGACAGCGCCTTGTTGGTCGTCTCGAAGATCTCGCGACGTTCGTAGAGCGCGTCGCACCAGGCGGGCTCGTAACCGGCGACGCGCGCGTGCAGCACGAGGTCATGGCTTCGCCCGGCGACCGCGATCGGGTCGAACTGGATCGACCCGAGCCCCCGGAAGGCCTCGAGCACCCCGTCGAGGCCTCCCGCGAGAGACCGCGCGGGCGCGAGGTAGTGCCGCGCGACAAGAAAGCGCCGCGCCGCCTCGGCAGTAACCTTCACCTGGACGACTCTAGCTCGTCCGCGGCCGACTGCGTATACCTGCCCCATCGCTCGCGCCGCTGGTTCTGCGTTGGTGCACGGGCCGGCGATCGTCTGGCTCAGTCCAGGTAGCAGGACCCTATGGTCAGTCCTCAGCCGGCGTGCGGCCAGATGATCAGGTCCACGACATCAGCGGCGAGGGCGGCGAAGGCATGCTGGTGGCCGGCGTCGACGCTCATGACGCTGCCGGGGCCGATGGCGACCGACGTCCCGGCGTCGACGACGAACTCCGCGCTGCCGGCGAACATGAGGTTGAGCTCATCGGTGGCGTGGGTCTGCGGGTGATCGCCGCCGACGGACGCCGGCAGCAGGTAGAGGCCGGCCGTCATCGTGCTCGTGCGCAGGAACGGCGACCAGACGTTACGGTCCGGATCTGCCGCCGCGCTGAGCGCATCGCGCGCGTTCAGCTGCCACGCGGGGTCCGCCGGGTTGGTCGGGGCGCTGGCGAACACGACGAGGACCTGCAGGGCGCTGGTGATGGCGGTGAACCTATGGCGCACGCCCGCGCGGACGTAGGCGATGGAACCGGCCGTGATCGCCTGCCGCGTGCCGTCGACCTCCAGGGTCGCTGATCCGGAGAGGATGACGTAGAGCTCGTCGCGTTGGTGGGTCTCCTGGGAGTCCGTTGCGCCGGCCGCGAGCTGATAGATGCCGGCCTCCATGCTCGACTGCTGGAGGAAGGGCCGGTACGCCTGCGACGCGGGTTGCGCCGACGCGAGCGCGTTGAGCGTCGTGTTCGTGCCCGCGTTCGAGACCGAGCCGGGGCTCGCCGGCTGCGCGACCGCGCAGCCGGCGAGGACGAGGCCCGCGGCGAAGAGGATCACGGACCGGGACTGGAGCACCCCGGATCGTCTCGCCGCCGGCATCACCGGCCGACGCTTGCCGGGTCCACGCGGTAGATATCCTCCCCCTTGAAGTTCTCCACCCACAGCTCGTTGCCGGCCGGCTCGACCACGAAGATCCCCGGTGCCAGCAGCAGCGTCCCGGTGACCGTGTTGGTCTCCGGCGAGATCCGGCTCAGGACGCCATCGATGCCGTTGGCAACCCAGAGCGATCCGAAGGCAACGGCGGGATCGCGCGGCGCGCCACCCAGGTGGACGGTCGCGATGGTCTTGCCCGTCGCGGGATCGATGCGGATGACGTCACCTGCCGTTACATCGTTGACCCACAGCGAGTCGCCGTCGCCGTCTCCGAACCAGCAGGGCGCCGTCCCCACGTCCACCCGGAAGTCCTCGGCGTCGCCGGCGGCGTTGAGCCGGATGACCTTGTGCGGGGTGACCAGCGTGACCCACACGTGCCTATCTCGGTATGCGAGCCCGCAGGGGTCGTCACCGGTCACGACCCTGGGGCCCGGCGCGCCGGTCTTCTCGTCGTACCCAACGACCCCGGGCAGCCCGCGGTCGGCCACCCAGACGTATCCGCCACCGGGCTGCACGTCCCACGGGTCGCCCTGCAGGTCGATTGTCTGCAGGAGGTCGCCGGTATCGGGATCGAGGCGCAGCAGCTTGTGCGTGCCCTCGAGGCCCACCCAGACGAACCCGCCGGCATAGGCGATCCCGCAGGGGGCGCCGGGCACGCGCGCCAGCTGGGTGATGGTCCCCGCCGTCGGATCGATGCTCATGACCGTCGCCTGGCCGTAGTCGCTGACGAAGATCCGGCCGTCGGGGCTCATGTCCTGGGCGCAGGGCCTGCGCCCGACCCGGATGGTTCCGATGGTCCCCGGAAGCGCGTCAACGGAGGGCAGCGCCTGCGGGACCGGTGTGCCAGCGGGCGTTCCGCTCGCGGCCGCCCGGCTCGTACCCGGGGTCTTGCTGGCGGACCCTCCGCCACCGGCCGAGCAGGCCGAGAGGACGAGCACGGCGGTCAGCAGGAATGCGACGGCTGGGGGTCGCGGACGGTTCCCGGTCATGGCTTGATCACCCTGTGCGGCTCGGAGCGTGGCTGTCGGAAGATAGTACGGATCCGTAGCAACAGAGGTTCAGATCCGGTGCGCCCCGCAGCAGCGCCTCCAGGAGCCGCGTTCTCAGACGACGTTCAGAATCGCCTGCCATCCTCGTGGGCATGATGCACCTGCCAGATCAGCAGAACCCGGACGCGACCCCGGGCTCCGCGTATCTTCCTCCCACTCCGCAACGGCCCCACGATTCCGCCATCGTGGCCGATCGACGCCGGGCCTGGTGGGTTCCGTTCGTCGTGCTGGCTTTGGTGATCGGCATGATCTCCGGAGCGCTGAGCGCGGTCGCCGTCTCGAACCTCCTCGATCGGGATGCCGCCGCGGCGGCCACCGGATCCACCACGACCGCGGGCGGCACGACCGTGAGCAACGTCCACCTCGACGAAAACTCCGCGGTGATCAGTGCCGTGCAAAAGGTGTCGCCGGCGGTAGTGACCATCCAGGTCCGGTCCAACGTGGGGTCGGGCGGCTCCGGGTCCGGGTTCATCTTCAACGCGAACGGCTGGATCCTGACCAACCGCCACGTGGTCGAGGGTGCCCAGCAGATCCAGGTGATCCTGGCCGACTCGCGCACCTTCACCGGCACCGTGTACGGCATCGATACGCTCACGGATCTGGCAATCGTCAAGGTCGACGCCACGGGTCTGCCCGTAGCGCCCATCGGCACGAGCGCTGATCTCGAGCAGGGACAGCTGGCCATTGCTATCGGCAACCCGCTGGGCACGTTCCAGAACACCGTGACCACCGGCGTCGTCTCCGGGCTCGGACGTCAGATCACCGCGGGTGATGTCAGCCAGACGAGCTCCGAGGAGCTCAACAACCTGATCCAGACCGATGCAGCCATCAACCCGGGCAACTCGGGCGGCCCGCTGGTCAACTCGGCCGGCCAGGTGATTGGCGTCAACACCGCCGTGAACCAGAGCGCGCAGGGCATAGGCTTCGCAATCCCGATCGACGCCGCCAAGGGGATCATGGACGAAGCGCTGGCCGGCAAGCCGCTGGCGCGGCCCTGGATCGGGGTCTACTACCAGCCGGTGACCAAGGGCCTGGCGCAGCAGGACAACCTGTCGATCGACCACGGTGCGCTCGTGGGACCGCCCCGTAACGGGTCCACCGGGGTCCTGTCCGGCACCCCCGCCGCGGCCGCCGGGCTGAAGGACGGAGACATCATCACCGCGGTGGACGGCCAGACGGTCGATGCATCGCACGACCTGTCGAGCCTGATCGTCACCCACGCACCGGGCGATACGGTCAAGCTCACCGTGCAGCGTGGCTCCAGCACGCTGACCTTGAGCCTGACCCTGGGGACCATGCCGGCGCAGGGCGGCGGTTGATCGCCGCATGCAACCGAGCCTCAGCCGCAGCCTGAACCGGGTTCCGGTTCCGCGCCTCTGGCCCATCCGGCCCGCCGACATCGGGGGGATCCTCCTCGGTGTCGGCGCGCTGGTGGTGGGCATGTGGGTTCGGCACGGTGGACTCGACCAGCTGACGACCCTGTCCGGCACGCTCACCGCGCTTGGGCAGGTCACCGCCCTGGTCGGAACCTACCTGGCCCTGGTGCAGCTGGTCCTCATGTCCCGCTCGCCGTGGCTGGACCAGCAGCTGGGCATGGAGCGCCTGGCGGTCTGGCACCGATGGATCGGCTTCAGCGTCCTCTGGCTGCTGGTGGGGCACACCATCCTCACCACGGTGGGCTATGCCATGGGGGTGTCGAACTCGGTGCTCGGCGAGGCCTGGACGTTGCTCACGACGTACCCGTACCTGCTCATGGCAACCGTCGCGCTGGGGCTGCTGATCATGGTGGCCGTCATGTCCATGCGGGCGGTGCAGCGGCGGGTGAGCTACGAGACCTGGTACGGGCTGCACCTGTACGCCTACCTCGCCATCGCCCTGGGCTTCGGGCACGAGCTGGCGGTTGGCACCGACTTTACGGACGACGCCATGGCCCGCCTCTTCTGGATAGGCCTGTATGTCGCGGCGGCCGGGCTGATCGTGGTGTTCCGCGTCGGCCAGCCCATCGCGCTCTCGCTGCGCCACAAGCTTCGCGTCGCGGCCGTGGTCCCCGAGGGACCGGGCGTCGTATCGATCTACATCACCGGGACGAACCTGGACCAGCTCGCCTGCCGGGCCGGCCAGTACTTCGTCTGGCGCTTCCTGGCCGGTGACGGCTGGTGGCGGGCCCATCCCTTCTCGCTCTCATCGGCGCCGAACGGCGAGAACCTGCGGATCACCATCAAGGACCTGGGTGACTACTCCCACCGGCTGCTCGCCCTCAAGCCGGGCACGCGCGTCTTCGCGGAGGGCCCCTATGGCGCATTGACCGGCGCGCTGCGCCGGCGAACCCGCGTCCTGCTCGTGGCCGGCGGGATCGGGATCACGCCGCTCCGCGCCCTGCTCGAGGAGCTCCCGGGAGGGCACGGTGCAGTGACCGTCCTGTATCGCGCCTCCGACTGGGACGACGTCGTGTTCCGCGATGAGCTGGATCAGCTGATCCGCCAACGAGGCGACCGGATCCACTACCTCGTGGGCGAGCGTGGCGGACGCGAGATGCGCCGCGATCCCCTGCGCCCGCGCCAGCTCGGGAAGCTGGTGCCGGACGTGCGGCACCGCGACGTCTACGTCTGCGGACCCATTCCCATGATGGATGCCGTGCACCGCAGCCTGCGCGCCCTGCGCGTCCCGGACGCCCAGATCCACATGGAACGCTTCAGCTACTAGGAGAACGGAGCTCGTGCCAACCTTGCCGAAACGCGGGGTCATCGCCGCCGGGATGACGGCCCTGGGGCTCGCCCTGCTCTTCAGCTTCAAGACGCCGGACAATCCGGTGCAGACCCTGCCAGCCAGCGGGTCGACGGGCGGCAACGGCACGGGCACCGGCGATGGCAACACCGGCGGGACGGGCGGCACGGTGTCGAACCCGGGCAGCACGACCACGCCGGCACCGCAGCAGGGTGGCGGCGGGACCGCCAACGGGACGGTGAACGGGCCGGCGCTCCAGACCCGGTTCGGAACGGTCCAGCTGCAAGCCACGTTCTCCGACGGGAAGATCACCGATGTGCAGGCGCTCCAGCTGCCGAACGACCGGCAGCGATCGGCGCAGATCAGCAGTTACGTGGCGCCGATCCTGCGCCAGGAGGTGCTCACTGCCCAGAGTGCCCAGATCGACCTCATCAGCGGGGCGACCTACACGTCATACGCGTACGCGCAGTCGGTGCAGTCGATTCTGGACCAGGTCAATGGCTGAGCTGCCCGCCGGCATCGGACCCATGCCCGACACCCCGGTTGCGCTGAGTCGGGTCGAGCAGGTGATGGGGACCGCAGTGGGCATCCGGGTGCGCGACGCGGGGGTGCCGCTCAGCGCGCTGGACCGGACATTCGCCTGGCTGCGTGACGTGGACGCGCGATTCAGCACCTACCGGTCCGACACCGAGATCAGCCGGGTCGGCCGTGGCGAGCTTCCCGAGCGCGAGGCAAGCCTGGACGTTCGCCAGGTGCTGGCCCTCTGTGACGAGCTGGCCGCCCAGTCCGACGGCTACTTCGACGCTCGACACCACCGCGCGGATGACGCCCTCGACCCGTCCGGCGTGGTCAAGGGCTGGTCCGTGGACGAGGCCGCGCTCCTCCTGGACGCCGCCGGGGCGCGGAACTTCGCGATCAACGCCGGGGGCGACATCCTGGTTCGCGGCGAGCCCGCCCCCGGGCGCGGGTGGCGCGTCGGGATCCGCCATCCCTTCATCGGCGACCGGGTCGCGTGCGTGCTCGAGGTGCGGCGCGGGGCGGTCGCCACGTCTGCGGCCTACGAACGCGGTGACCACATCCGGGTGCCGGGGCGTGACACGGCGCCGGCAGAGCTGCTCAGCGTGACTGTCGTCGGGCCAAGCCTGACCTACGCCGACGCCTACGCAACCACCGCCTTCGCCATGGGCATCGCCGGCCTGGACTGGGTCGCCCGTCATCCCGGGTACGGCGTCTACGCCATCACAGCCGACGAGCGCGTGCTGTGGAGCCCGGTGATCGGCCCGCTGCTGGCTGACCCTGCGCCCTCAGCGCACCCCGCCGCCTGATCCCGAAGCCGCCGCCATCGGCCTCCCCGCCGTCGGCCGCCGCCGCCATCCGAACCTGTCGCCATCCGCCCCGACTTGCGGTATGCGCCCACCAGTCGCGCTACGTCCGTCGAGCATGCCCCCGGCGTCGCCCAGCGCCTGATCCGCGCTCGCGAACGCACGCCGTCACGCCCCGCTACATCCCCGAGGCACATACCGCGACCACCAGTCGCGCCACGCAGGTCGGCACCCTGCAACAATCGACGGACATCGGGTGTTGTCTGGTGCGGGAGGAGCCATGGAGGAGTCCGCGGACCCAGCGGCGTTCGAGGCAGCGGTGGCAACCCACTACCCGGCGCTCCTGCAGCGCCTGACCCTGGTCCTGCGCGACCCGCACGCGGCCGAGGATGCCGCGCAGGAGGCCTACCTGCGCGCCTATCGCGCCTGGGCTCGCTTCGACGGAGCCGATGTCCGCGCCTGGCTCTACACCATCGGCCTGCGGGTGGCCTTCAACGAGCTCCGGCGTCGTCGCCGGTGGACTGTCCTGCAGAGGCCGATGGCGCCATCGCCCGCCTGGCAGCCGGCGATCGATCCGGACCTGTGGGCAGCGGTCGGGTTGCTGGAGCCGCGCCATCGGGCCGCACTGGTGCTGCACGTGGTCGACGGCTACACCCAGGCCGAGGTCGGGGAGATGCTGGGCGTGCCGGCCGGAACGGTCGGCAGCTGGATCAGCCGCGACAAGGCCGTGCTGCGGCGGGAGCTGGAGCCATGACGTACCGACCGGACACAGCGCTCGACGCGCGCCTGGCCGCGCTGGTGGATGGGCTGCCCTCCGGCGGCGCGCCGTCGCTGGCGGACCTCGACGCCGCTCGTCCGTACCGGACGCCGCGCTGGGTGCTGGTGCTGGTGGCGGTCCTCCTGGTGGTTGCCGCGATCGTCGCCTTCCTCCTGGTGGGCGGACGTGCGGCAGATGCCTACACGGTGAACGTGCCCGCCGGGCTCCATCCGCGGATGACGGCGTCCGAGGTCGCCTCGAAGGTGGGCGAGGTGCTCCACGACGGTACGGCCCTGTGGCCAAGCGACGAGCCGGTGCCTGCAGTCGACATCCTGAGCGTCATGGCCGGCGGAGGCGGCTCCGTCACCTGGACGGTGCGCGCCTGTGGCCCGTTCGTGAGCTTCCGGGAACCCGCGTCCGTGGCGGGCGTTTCGCGGTTCGCCAACGGACTGGTGCGGATCGACGATGCGACGGGGATTCCGTTCGGCATTGCAGGAGATCCCGCGGGGGCACGTCGACTCGTCACCTGCCAGCCATAGAAGCGGCAGGCGCGTTCCGCCACCCTGGTTGCCCGGGCGGAGTGCCATCTGCTGCTCAGCGCGGCTTCGCGACCTGCCGCCTGCACCGCTCGGAGGCGTCATGCGCTACGGACACCGGCGCCTGACCAGTCAGTCCAGCCTGGAGGTGATGACGCTCGCCGCGCCAGCGCTTGACGAGTCGGTGGCCGCTGGCAACGGCCGTCGCGGCCCCGCCTCGGTCAGTGAGTTGTCGCCATCCGCCCTTGACCTGCGGTACGCGACCACCAGTCGCGCCGCGCAGGCCGATACCGGAGCGGATGCGCTGGGTCAGCGACGGACGATGCGGACGTCGGAGGCGCCGCCGGTGATCTCGATGTCGTAGCGGTCGGGCGTGCCGGCGTAGTCGCCCGACTCGTAGTGGTGGCGGCCGCTGACCTGGCGGGCGGTCACGTCGTCGAGGCGCAGGTGGCTGACGCCGCCGCCCACCAGCAGGTGCACCGGCACACTCCCCGGCCGCGTGATGGCCGCCTTCGACACAACGCCCGTGACCCGAACGCCGGCGGTGCCGACCGGCGCCGGCAGGTCCAGGCTGATGTGGTTCGCACCGCCCGACACCTCCAGGGCCGCCAGCGGTACGCCGATGTCGCCGGTCAGGTCGGTGATGCCGCCGGAGATCTCCACAGTCCACGGGATCGATGGATTGAGCCGCACCCGCGCGCGGCGGCTCGAGAACGGAGAGCGGCGGTAGCGGATGGTCACCACCCCGTCCGCGACACGGCAGTCCGGCAAGGGTCCAGTGAAGTGCGCGCTGACCAGCTGTCCGGGGTCGGCTGCCCCCTCGAAGGCCAGGCGTGACGCGGACGGCTCCATGATGATTCGCGCGCTGGCGCCCGGACCGAATGGCGCCACGTTCATCGACAGGCGTGGTCCACCGCTGACGAACACCAGCCTCCCGCGAGTGACATCACCCAGCGGCGCGCTGTACGTGTCGTTCACGAACCCGCCACGGGTGCTGGCCCGCAGGCGAATGGTCGCCTCCGAGGCCGCCGCGGCTGCCTTCCCCAGGTAGTCCGTGATGGCCGCCCGCTCGGCGGGCTTGTACCCGGCAAGCAGCGAAGCTGCGGATGCCGCCATCGGCTCCAGGACCGTGATCAGCTCCGCCAGCCGGATGGGGGAGAGGCGCACGACCACCCGGCGCCGGTCATCGGGATCGGCCTCGCGGACCACGATGCGCGCCTTCTCGAGCCGATCCAGGACGCCGGTGATGGCGCCGGTGGTGATACCGGCCAGCTCGGCCAGGCGCCCGGGCGTGGTCTCGCCCTCGCCGGCGATCAGCTGCAGGCCCAGCAGGTCGGTGGCGTTCAGGCCCAGGCGCTCGGCGACCGCCTCGTAGAGGACGACCGCGTGCGCGTCCAGGGTGCGGGACAGGAGCCCTGCCAGGCGCGTGGCGTCATCGGTGCTTGACATCGGTCTTCCATTCGCTCAATATGCCGATATCTTAGCAACTAAGATACTCATAGTCCAGATCCAATCGGCCGCAAGTGTACCGCGACCACTGCGGTACGGGGAGCAATCGAAGGAACGCACTGATGCAGCAGCTGGCAGGCGCCCCGGCCATCGAGGCGCACGACCTGGTCAAGACCTACCCGGGCGGTGTCCGGGCGCTGGACGGGCTGACCATCACCGTGGAGCGGGGGACCGTCTTCGGCCTCCTGGGGCCGAACGGCGCGGGGAAGTCCACGACCGTAAAGATCCTCACCACCCTGTCGCGCCCCGACTCGGGCACGGCCCACGTCGCCGGCTTCGACGTGCTGCGCGAGCCCGACCGGGTGCGGCGGGTCATCGGCACCGTCAGCCAGAAGCCGGCCATCGACGTGGAGGCCACCGGGCGCGAGAACATGGTGCTCCACGGACGCGTGTACGGCATGAGCGGGCGCGAGCTCTCACTCCGGATCGATGAGCTCCTGGACCGCTTCTCGCTGCACGAGGCAGCAAACCGCATCGTCCGGACCTACTCCGGCGGCATGCAGCGCAAGCTCGACGTGGCGATGGGCCTGGTCCATCGGCCCAGCGTGCTCTTCCTCGATGAGCCCACCACCGGGCTCGACCCCGAGGCGCGAGCCGAGCTGTGGGCGGAGATCGGGCGCCTGACCTCCGAGGAAGGACTCTCGATCCTGCTGACGACCCACTACCTCGAGGAGGCCGACCACCTTGCCCGGCGCCTGGCGATCGTGGACCGGGGCCGGATCGTCGCCACGGGGACGCCCGACGAGCTCAAGGCGGAGCTCCGCGGCGACGCGATCGTCGTCGAGCTCCGCGAGCCCGCCCGCAAGGACGACGCCACCGCGGTGCTCTCCCGCCTCGCGGGCTTGAGCGAGCCGATGGCGGACGGCCGGACCCTGCGCGCCCGGGCCGAGCACGGCGCGAGCGCCGTGCCCACCGTGCTCAGCGCGCTCGATGCGGCGGGCCTCGGCGTGGCATCGGTCACGGTCGCACGCCCATCGCTCGACGACGTCTACCTTCGACACACCGGCCGTGCGTACCGCCCCGAGAGCCAGGAGACTGCCCGATGACTGCCCTTTCCGAGACCGCCTACGTCACCACCCGGCACCTCCGCTACATGTGGCGCCAGCCGTGGTTCGTGATGATGGCCCTCATCCAGCCCATCATCTGGCTGCTCCTCTTTGGCGCGCTGTTCCGCAGCGTGGCCGAGATCCCGGGCTTCTCGACATCGGCCACGTACCTCGACTACCTCGTTCCCGGCGTGCTGGTGATGACCGCTCTGTTCGGGTGCGGCTGGAGCGGGATGTCGATCATCGAGGACCTGAACCGGTCGATCATCGACCGGTTCCTGACGACGCCCATCCACCGCAGCGCCCTCATCGCCGGCCTCAACGTCTACGAGCTGGTCTCCCTTGGCGTCCAGGCGCTCCTCATCGGGGCGCTGGCGTGGCTGCTCGGAGCCCGATTCGAGGGCGGCCTGCTCGGGTTCGGGGCGCTCACCGTGTGCGCCATGCTCGTCGGAGCCACCGTGGCCGCGGTCTCGGACGCGATGGCGCTCATGCTGCGGCAGCGGGAGTCGGTGATCGGGATCAACACCCTGCTCACTATGCCGCTCACGTTCCTGTCTGCCGCGTTCATGCCGCTGAACCTGGTGCCGGCCTGGGTCGCAGACATCGCGAGGTTCAACCCGGTGAACTGGGCGGTCGAGGCGGGGCGGGAGGCGCTCACCGCCAATCCGGATTGGTCCTTCGTGCTGCCGCGGATGGGCGGGCTGGTGGCGGTGGCCATCCTTGCCACCTGGTTCGGGACCCGGGCCTTCCGCTCGTACCAGCGCTCGATCTGACCGGTTCCATGACCGATGACGGCGCCCGCTCCCGGTCGGGGCGGGCGCTCCGTCATCCCTGGGTCGTGATGCGCCGACGGGTCGAGACCTCGACCTTCGCCTCGTTCTCGTGGGCGGGGTGCTCGACCAGCGCGATGAGCCGGCTGGACATGAACCGTCCGGTGCGGACCGGCGTGCCGCCGCGGGTCACCTCGCTGACCTCGACCACGCCACGGCTGGTCGTCACCTCGATCCGGCGCCCTGCGCGGGTCGCCTCGATGAGGAAGGTCTGGGTTCCCTGTCCGGTGTCGACGACCGCCTCGACGCGGTCTCCCTTGGCCATGGAGCGGAGCGTACCACCGCGGATTCACCGCGCCCATGGGGCGGAGCGTCCTGGGGGCCGATGTGGCCTCAGTGCGGCGTGCTGCGGATGCGCCGGATGCGGTTGATCTCGGCGCGGGCGCGAACCATCACGCGCGCGGCGCCGACGCCGAAAAGGGGATGCATGAGCAGCTGGCGCTCGGACGAGATGGTGCGCTCGAGCCTCGCCTCGATGTTCTGGAGGTCTGTTGCCGATCCTGGAGCGGGGCGTCGCGGTCCGTGGTCCCTCATGCCGTCCGCATAGAGCAGCCGGCATGCCAGGCTGGGCGCCTGGATCAGTCGTCGGCGCCGGTGACCTGGAGCGCCTCGAAGCGAATCGCGCGCGGGCCGGCGTAGCCGGCATCCTGGCCGGTCTCGGAGGAGTACCGGGCGGCGGCCAGGGCCTCGAACAGATTCCCCGTCACCGAGCCGCCCTTGATGGGGACGGTGCCTGACGCCCCGACCTCGTAGCCGACGCGGATCTCCATGCCGAAGTCTCCGGTGACGTCCTCGACGTTTGGCGAGGAGAAGGCGACGACGTGGATGACCGGGCCGTCTTCCGCGAGGAGGTCGGCGAACGAGGTGGGGCCGGGGGAGAACTCCGGCACGCCCGGGCGTCCCGTGGCGGGCAGGTCCAGGTAGTGGGCATAGCGCTGCGGCGCCGGGCGGGCGCGCAGGATGCCGTCCTCGATCACGACCAGGTCCTGGGCCGGGACGCCGTCCTCGTCGAACTCGTAGGCAAGGACACCAAAGGGACGACGCGCGTTCGAGGACACGGTCAGCGGATCACCGGTCGGCTCGCGGCCGCCAAAGACCGATTGGCCCAGCTCCCACCGGGAGAGCCCCGCGTATGCCGCCGCGGCGCCGGCCTGCTTCAGGATGGCCCCCGCGTCGCCGATGACGCCCGGCCCCAGCAGCTGGTCGAGCGCCATGTCGCTGATGACGACCGGTCCCACCCGCGACGTGGGAATGCGCGCCCTCGCCGCGTCCCGGACAAGCCGCGTGCCGCCCGCAAGCATCTCGGCCAGGTGCAGGTCCTCGAGCCTGCGTGCCTTCGCGTGCCGGAAGAACTCGACCTCCTCGGCGTCACCTTGCGCAAGCAGGACCAGCTCGAGCAACGCGCTTGTCGACCGGCCCTCCGCGTGCAGCCCGCGGCTGTTGACGATCTCCTCCTCAAGAACGCTGATGAACAGCTCCGCGGCACTGAGCCTCACCCCGCTGACGCCCTGCGGCGCGCCCCGGATCAGTTCGATCGAGTCCCGCGCGGCCGCGACCGCATCGTCCGCGGAGCGTAGGGCCGGGTCGGCGAGCGGGACACCGGGAAAGGTTGCCGGGTCCGGGAGCGGCCACGGCCGGTTGTGAATGCGACCGGCCATGGCCACGGCTTCGTCAAGGATCGTGGCGAAGCCGGCGAGCTCGTCGCGACCCACCGGGACCGTGACCGAGCCCCGCACCGACTCGCCATCCGCCTCGTGGTCGCAATAGACGTCCACCTCGTACGCCTCCCGACCCACCCGTCTCACTGCCTCCACCGCGTTGCCCGCGACGTAGACCTGCGCACCCGCGGCGTGCTGCCGGCGGACGGTCCAGTCGCTTACGCCCGGCTGGCGCTGCAGCGTGTCGACGATTCGGGAATTCACCGGCTCAACCGATGCGGCAGCGGGTGCGCAGGTGAGGACCGCCGGATGCCACCGGGATCAGCTCCTTCCAGCCCTTCCCGCAGATCCCGGCGCTGAACGTGAGCCCGGTCGAAACGCCCGACACCGCGGCAAGGAGGTCGGGGACGTAGCCGGTGACCGCGATGGGCGAGTAGAGCACCCCCGTCGGACGGCCGTGCCGGATCTCGCGCGCGTAGTGCGTCCAGATCTGGATGCCCCAGCCCTTGGGGTCCTCCATCCCGTTCATGGGATGGAGGAGGAGCAACCCGTCATCGAGCTCGGCGATGAGCTCATCGGGGCTGCGATTGCCGGGCGCGATGAACGTGTTCGACATTCGCGCATAGGCCTTGCGCTGGACCGACTCCCGGCGGCCGTTCGCGGATCGCGGGATCCCCAGGCGGGTTGCCGAGTACAGGTCGCTGATGCCGCGCAGAAAGATGCCGTCCCGGACGATGGTGGTGGGCGTGGCGATCATGCCTTCGTCGTCCATGAAGTAGGACCCGTACGCGCCGGGGACGGTGGGGTCGTCCATGATCGTCACGAGGTCCGATCCGACGCGCCGCCCCACGTACTCGGCAGCCCGTGCCCGTCCCTTGACGAACATGTCGGTCTCCACGCCATGCCCGAAGGACTCGTGGGCCACGATGCCGCTGGTGTGGCCGTCGAGGACGACCGCGTGCTCGCCGGCCGGTGCCGGTCTCGCATCGAGGAGCGCCTCCGCCGTGGCTGCGCACTCGACGAGCTCGGCATCGGTCACCTCGAGGCGCTCGAGACCGCCCGTTCCCGCGCGGCTGATGACGTCGAACTGGCGCTGCGAGCCGTCCGAGACGAACAGCTGGAGGACGAGCACCGCCCGCCGGACCTGCTGCGTGGCGAGTCCTATGCGGTTGGCGAAGACCGATACCTGGGAGCTCTCGCGATGGGCTGCGACGGCTTCCACGGCCCGCGGAGCCGCCTGGCGCAATCGCCGCCGGACGGCGTCGAAACGCTCGATCCGCTCGCCGAGGGGTACGCTGGCCGGGTCGATCTCGACGGCCGTCGCGAAGTCCGCATCGGACGGACCGTCCGGAGCGATGTCCAGCGTCGGAAGACCCTCCGACGAGGCGTGTCGGGCGCGATCGACGAGATCGCGGGCCGCTGCCCGGACCGCGATGGGATCGAGGTCGTCGCTCGCGGACTCCTCGAGCTCGTACCCCGTGGAGGCGGTGAGCACGATCCCGCTCTGTGGATCGAGGCGGTTGGCCCGCTGCTCGCCGTCGCGGAGCACGAGTCCGGCGCCCTCGCCGAAGCGGACAAGCGCCGAGGCGTACGGCACCGCGCGCTCCATCTCGGCCACGATCTCGCGCAGAAACCCGAACCGATTCCGGAGATCCGCTGCGACGCGCGCGGCCTGCGGCGTGAGCGGAGTGCCGGCCGCGTGGTCCATGGCCAAAGCGTACCCGTTCCCAATCGGCGCATGCCGTCCCTTCGCACCACGCCGGCGGGCCCGATTCATGGAGCCTTCATCGAAGCTGTGCCTTCGCCGACCGCGCGATCCAGAAGCCGACCCGTTTCGCCGCGCCCTCGATCGCCGACGCCGGGACGGTCGACCTCCAGCTCCATTTCGTGCACGAGTAGGCCTACCGGGACGGGACCTTCGGCACTGCTGTCTCCGCCCGCCGGATCGGACCATCGGAGAAGAAGAAATTCGCTCGCGGAGATCCGCGCCATGCCCGTTCCAACCCTGGCGATCAGCCAGCTCGTCGGCCTCGACTGCCTGTGCGGCACCCACCTCGAGGGCGAGGACACCGATGACCTGACCGTCGTCTACCGGGAGCACCTCCTGGTCGCGCACCCCGAGGTCCAGATGGACCGCGCAACGGTGGAGGTGCTCGTCATCGCCAACGCCTACGAGGTCTGATCCGGTCGATCATCGGGTCTCCCTCCCGCGTTCACAGTGAGCGCACATTCCCGGCCGAACCTGCACGACGTACCCGGCGTCGCCCGCCACGGATGGCACGAACCTTGACGCCGCGGGAAAGGAGTCAGCGTTCGATGGGAACTGCATTCCGCGTCCTGGCCGCGATCGTCATCGTCGGCGTCCTGGCCGGGCTGGGCGTGGCCGTCTATAACGCCGGGGTCAGCCAGGGGGCCGGGCTGGCCACTGCGTCAGGTGTGCCGGCGGCCGCCTACGGCTGGTACGGCTACGGGCCGCACTGGGGCTGGGGCTTCCCCCTCTTCGGGATCTTCTTCTGGATCCTGGGCATCTTCCTCGTGTTCGCGCTGCTGCGCGCCCTGTTCGGCTGGGGCCGATGGGGCCGCCACCTCTGGGACGATCGTGGACCCGGTGGGTGGGGCGGCCCGGCAGGGGCCGGCGGCTTCGGTGGTCGCCGCGCGTCGATCGAGCAATGGCACCGCGAGCTCCACGAGCGCGAGGACGCCGGGCGCGAATCGGCAACGCCAGCTCGCTGACGTAAGCGCCCATCCCGCAGCCCGGCGGCGGCCGATGCCGCCCGCCGGGCTACCATGCGAACCGATGCAGATGATCCTGGTCGTCGACGACGAGCCGAAGATCACCCAGCTCGTGCGTGACTATCTCGAGCGCGCCGGCTTCACGGTGGTCGGTGCCCGTGACGGGCGCGAGGCGCTCATGCGGGTCCGCACCCAGCACCCGGACCTCGTGATCCTGGACCTGGGCCTGCCGGGCATCGACGGGCTCGACGTGACCCGCGAGATCCGGCGCACCTCCGGGTTGCCGATCATCATGCTCACCGCCCGTGACGACGAGACGGACAAGCTGGTGGGCCTCGAGCTGGGGGCCGACGACTACGTCACCAAGCCGTTCAGCCCACGGGAGCTCGTCGCCCGCGTACGGGCCGTCCTGCGCCGGCAGCGGTCGGCGCTGGCGGAGCAGGTCCTCCGCGCCGGTGAGCTCGTCCTGGACGTTCCTCGCATGCGCGTCGAGCGTGATGGACGAACGGTGATCCTCACGGCCAGCGAGTTCCAGCTCCTCGCCGCACTCGCCCGGGAGCCGGGCCGGGTCCTGACCCGGTCGCAGCTCCTCGATGCCATCCACGGAGTGGCCTTCGAGTCGTACGAGCGCGCGATCGACGCCCACGTCAAGAACATCCGCCGCAAGATCGAGCCCGACCCGCGGTCGCCACGGCACCTCCTCACCGTATACGGGGTCGGCTACCGGCTGGCCGATGCCTGAGGGCATGCGACCCCCCTGGTCGAGCGGCCGCCCGCCGTGGTGGCCTGACGGCGAGGCGTGGCCCCCGGCTGACTGGCGCGGCGGTCCGCCGTGGCGCCGACGACGCGGCCGCTTTCTGTGGCGGGTCGCACTGTTCGTCGCCGTGCTCGTCATCGTGGCGGTGGGAGGCGGCACGCTCGTCTTCTGGCTTCTCGGCACCGCCCTGGGCCTGGCCACCCCGGGGCCGCATGCCGGTCTGCTTGCCGTCGTGGGGATCGTGCTCCTGGTGCTGCTGGTCGGCGGCATTCGGCGCGCCGCGGGGCCGGTGGGGGACCTGGTCGAGGCGGCCAGCCGGGTCGAGGCCGGCGACTACACGGTCCGGGTGCCGGAGCGCGGCGCCCGCGAGATCCGCGGCCTGGCTCGCGCCTTCAACCAGATGGCGGAGCGCCTGGCGACGGACAGCAATCGCCGGCGTGCGCTGCTGGCCGACGTCTCCCACGAGCTGCGCACGCCCCTGGCGGTGATCCAGGGCAATCTCGAGGGCGTGCAGGACGGGGTGTATGCCGCCGATCCCGCCCACGTCGCCCTGCTCCTGGATGAGACACGCACGCTGACCCGCCTCGTCGACGACCTGCGCACACTCGCCCTGGCAGAGGCCGGCGAGCTGCCGCTGCACCGCGAGCAGACCGATATCGGCGCCCTCGTTCGGGAAGTGGTCGAGGCCCACACCCGGGGGGCGCAGCTCGCCGGCGTGCATCTCGCCGCGGAGACGGCGGAAGACCTGCCGGCGCTCGACCTCGACCCCATCCGGATTCGCGAGGTCATGAGCAATCTCGTGGCCAACGCGATCCGGCACACGCCCTCGGACGGGTCCGTGCGGGTGACGGCGGGCCGCGAGGGCGGCGGCGTCGCGGTCGCGGTTGCCGACACCGGGGAGGGCATGGCGCCCGAGGTAGCGGCGCGCATCTTCGAGCGCTTCTACCGCGACCCGCAGTCGGGCGGATCCGGGCTCGGACTGCCCATCGCGCGAGAGCTGGTCGTCGGCCACGGCGGGACGATCGGCGTGACGAGCGAGTCCGGACGCGGGACGATGGTGCGCTTCACGCTCCCCGGGCCGCCCGGCGCCTGAGGCCGGCGGTCCCCGCGCTCAGTCGGTGGTCCCGGCCCGCTCGTAGCGGATCAACCAGAGCGTCCGCCAGGTCGCGCCCTGGTCGTCCGACCGCTCCCAGCGCCAGGTCAGCGCATCAGGCCCGATATCGGTCCAGATCATCCGTTGCCGAATGGGCTCGCCCTTCGCGAGCCCCTCACGCTCCAGGATCATCTCTCCGTCCCGCTGGCCGCCGCGGAAGTCGAGATAGCCGCTGCTGTTGTCGACCCAGGTCTGCCGCCAGTCGTGCGTCTCGGAGCTGACCGTGGAGACGCTCATCCCCCGCAGCTCTTCGGGGGGATCGGCCGCGAACTCCTCGAGGATCACCGCCCCGTCCAGGACGGCACGGATCCGGTTCCGTCCCGTGCCGCCGTCCCAGCTCAGGACCCAGTCGCCAACCCAGAAGTCGAACTGCCCTCGTGCTGCATCGGTCATGCGAAGACAACCCGATGCGCGCCGGAAACGTTCAGTCTGCGGGGCGCCAGGCCCTCCACCACAGGGCACCGCCCACCGCGAGCACCGTGCCCACGGCGATCAGGAGCGGGTGCATGACCGGGTGCCAGGCCCGGATCATGGCGAGCTGCACGCCAATCCAGACGAGCTGGCCCGCGCCGAGCGCGAATGCGAGGTACGGCGCGACCGCCGCTCGGAAGAGCCCGAACGCCACGACCACGAAGGAGCCGATGCCGAAGACGACCAGCAGGACCAGGCCGGGCACCAAATAGTCCGCGAACGGCGAGTGCTCTAGCCAGGTGAGGGGCATCTGCATCCCGGACCCGTCCGGCTGGCTCGCCAGGTTCCAGCCGCCGAAGATGGCCGCGGGGCCCAGCACGATCCCGGCGACCGCGAGGGTGACCACGCCAGCTGCCGGCAGGTGGCGAGCCGTGGGCCGCACGCCGGCCGACGGCGCCATTACGCTTCTCATGAACGTTGCCTCCGGCGTGATCCTCGGTGGGGCGACGCAGACCGCACAGTGCCGCCCGTCACGGGCCGCTGGGCCGGCCCGCCCTTGCCGACCCCGGCGGTCCGGGCGACCTGGTCAGACCGCGAGGGTGACCCGCGCCCCGACCTCGGCGAGCCAGGCGCCGATCGCCTCCGCCACGCGCGGTCCGGCGTCGAGGAGAAGGTCGTGCCGGGCCCCGTCGACGGGGACCCAGGTGGCGCCCGGGACGCGCGCGACGTAGATGGCGGCGGCATGCGCGTTGAGGCTGGCCGCGTCGCCGGGCATCGTGGCGGTAAGCAGGAGGACGGGTGTCTCGGACGCGGCGATCCCGTCCCACGCCCCGGAGACCCGCCGGTGGCCCAGCGCGTCCCAGATGGCTGCCTTCACCGCGGGGGTGGGGATCTCCCGCACCCGTCCGCCATCCACGGACACGCCCGCACGCAGCAGCTCCTCGATCGCCGGTGACCAGCGTGGGAGCTCGCCGCGAACGTCCTCAAGGAATGTCTCCCAGGGGATGGGTGGAAGGCGCCGCGACGGCGCGGAGAGCTGCTCAACGCGCTCCCCGTAGTCCAGGGTAGGGTCGAATCCGGCGGCGTCGGGGTAGTCGAGATGACCGCTGTCGAGCAGGATCAGGCCCCGGGTGCGGACTCCGGGCCGCGCTGCCAGGAAGCTGGCGACGACGCCGCCCCACGAGTGACCGGCGAGGATGGGACGTTCCAGCTCGAGGCGGTCGATGAGCGAGGCGAGCAGGTCGACCGTGGCGTCGACGGCATAGCCCTCGCGGTCGAGCGCAGGCGAGCGGCCGAATCCGGGAGCATCCGGGGCCACGATGCGCAGGCCGTGCCGCCGCGCCAGCCGGGGAGCGATCTCGGTCAGGTAGGCGCCCGAGGTCGCGGATCCCATCGCGTGCCAGAAGACGAATGGAACGGCGTCCGGGTCACCCACCGGTCCCCATTCGCGGACGAACAGGGTCGTGTCAGCGACGCGGACGTGGGCTGATCGCTCCGACATGCCATCGGTACCGGTCGAACCCCGTCTGAGGTTCATTGGTCGCCTCGCTGTTGTCCCGAGCGGGGGCGGCGTCTAGCATCCGTCTCATGGCTGCAGCCCCCTCGTTCGCATTCGTGCGGGGTCTCCCGGTGCCCCTTATTGCGCAGGTGACGGGTGCTCATCCGCGCACCGTCCAGCGATGGCGTGCCGGGACGAGGCCCCGCCGACGACAGTTCACCGGCCGGCTGGCCGAGCTGCACGGGATCCTGGAGATGCTTGGACCGGACCTGCCGCGCCGCGCGCTGACGGCCTGGCTCACGGCGGACAGCGCCTACCTGGGCGGACGGCGCCCCATCGATCTCCTCGCCGATGGCGAGGGCGACCTCGTGCGCGGCGCCGCGGGTGCCTATGCCGCGGGGGAGCCGACCTGACGGAGCCAACGGTGCGCGGCCCGGTGCCGGTGAGCCGCCTGCGCGGACCCGCGCTGCGCCAGACCGCGGTCCACGTCCCCGCCTGCACCCCGCCGACGGAGCCGGCGCCGCACCCGGGCCGGTACCACCGCACGGGTGATCCGTGGCCGCTCTATGCGGCGCTGGACGAGGCCACCCTGTGGGCGGAGTGGACCCGCGCGACCGGCGGCGCGATCGTTCCGGCGGATGATCCACGCTGGGTCTGCGACCTGGAGCTGGATCTCGAGGTGCTCGACCTGCGGTCCGCCGGCACGCGCCGTGCACTCTCGGTGTCCATGTCGCAGCTCACCGGTCGATGGAGCCCCGACCGGCCCAACGAGGCCTGCCTCCGCGTGGCCGCCGTGGCCCGCGAGCTGGGCGTCGATGGTTTCGTGGTGCCCAGCGCCGCGCGCCGCGGCGGATGGAACGTGGCGGTCCTGCCCGGCGCCTTCGAGAGGGTCCGGGTGGTGCGGCGCCACCGCGAGATACCACACCGAAACACGCTCGGCGGCTAGCGCCGGTGGGCTACGTAGTTGCGTCTGCAACTACGTAGCGGTACACTGAGCCCGCCAAAGGAACCCGGACAGACAGGACACCAGGACGGAACCCGCATGACACTCGCAGATCTCTCGCTTCTCGCCCTTCGCCTCGCCATAGGGCTGACCTTCGCCGCGCACGGGGCCCAGAAGGCGTTCGGGTGGTGGAACGGCCCCGGTTATGGCAACTGGCAGAAGGCCATGGCCTCCATGCGCTTCCAGCCTGCGCCGTTGTGGGCCTTCGTCTCCGTGGCCGCTGAGCTGGGCGGCGGTCTGCTCCTCGCGGCTGGCTTGCTGACGCCCCTCGCGGCGGCCGTCCTCCTGGCGCAGTCGGCGGTCATCATCCTCAAGGTTCATCTGCCCAACGGCTTCTGGAACGGGCAGAAGGGATACGAGTTTCCCCTGGCGCTGGCGGCCGGCGTGGTGGCGATCCTTGGCGTCGGCGCGGGTTCGCTCTCGCTCGATGCCGCCATCGGCTTCTCGCTGGCCCAGCCGGAGCTCTGGCTGCTCCTGATTGCCGGGACCCTGGCCGGACTCGCCACGTACGGCGTCAGCCAGGTCATGCAGCCGGCGCAGCCAGCGACCCAGCAGCGCTGAGGACGAGCGCCGCCCATCAAGGGGGGTGACATTCGGTGCGCGGCGG
Source organism: uncultured Chloroflexia bacterium (assembly GCA_963805305.1). Classification (GTDB taxonomy): domain Bacteria; phylum Chloroflexota; class Limnocylindria; order QHBO01; family QHBO01; genus CAVXEH01. Next base: position 111,599 of record CAWDTM010000003.1, on the reverse strand, counting down.
AGCATCATGCCGCGCATCGACACCTGCCTCCGGGCCCAAACGGTCGGAAGGCGTCGAGGACCCGGCTCTCGTGGCACCCGAGCACCCGAGGGGCAGATGGACGTCCTCCTGGTCGGCTGGATCGCCGGCTTCATCTTCGGCGGCTGGCGCAGCGGCTTCCTCAAGCGCCTGATCGGCATCGGCTTCATGGCGCTCTCCTTCGTCGTCAGCGCCTGGTTCCGCTACCCGGTCGGTGCCATCGCCTCCGCGTTCTTTCCGAGCATCCCCGCCGACTACGCGAACCTGGTGGGCTACGCGATCGCCTTCCCGGTCGTCCTGGCCGGTCTCCACCTGGCGAGCCGGTTCCTGCTGGGCCGCGTGTCCGTACAGGGGATGACCAGGGAGATGGACCAGGCCCTTGGTGCGCTCTTCGGCGGCATCGAGGCGATCCTCATCCTCTCTGCCGTGGTCGTCATCCTGGACACCTACTTCGGCACCAGCTCGACGCTGACCCAGACCGCCGGCCTGGGCGTGCTCAAGGGGTTCACCGAGTCGTTCAACGCCTCGACCACGGTCCACATCCTGCGCGGCACGACGGTACCGTTCGTGCTCACCGTCCTGGGCCCGCTGCTCCCCACGGATGTCAAGACCATCCTGCCCGGCGGCCTTCCGTCGGGGCTGCCGAGTGGTCTGCCCGGGGGGCTGCCCTTCCCGACGCCCTGACCTCCCGGTCCCGGGCTGCGGCGGGCCGTTCGGCACCAAAAGACGGTCCGAACGGGCGGGCGACAGTGTGCCGATATGGGTTGTGGTCGGGGGACATATACGCATATCGTCATATGCACTGGATACGCGCTGATTGCGCACCGCGGGATTCCTGGCCTTTCCGAGCCGGTACCCGAGCGATCGCTGCGATGTAGGAGGAGGTTCCACATATGGCCAGGTACCGAGCCTGGGTGACACCGTTGGCGCTGATCGCCGCGGTCGTCCTGATCTACATGGAGAATCCGTGGTTCTCGCCCGACGAGGGCACCGGGATTCGCTTGGCCGCGACCATCATCTTCTGGGTCCTGTCCCTCGCGGTCCTGGTCCTCATGTTCGCGGACCGCAACGCCCCCGGCGCGGAGGTCGTCGAGGTCGAAGGGCCCGCATTCACGCGCTACCTGTTCAGCAACACCCGGGCTGGTTACTTCTGGCTGCCGATCCGGATCTTCCTGGGCTTCGAGTGGGTGGTCGCAGGCTGGGAGAAGGCGACCGGCAGCGGCTGGCTTGACGGCGGCTCCGCCCTTCTGGGCTACTGGCAGCGAGCGGTGGCCATCCCGGATACCGGCCGCCCGGCCATCAGCTTCGAGTGGTACCGCGGCTTCCTTGACTGGCTGATCAGCATCCACGCGGAGAGCTGGTTCAGCTGGCTGATCGTCTTCGGCGAGATCGCCGTCGGCGTTGCCCTGCTGGTGGGAGCACTGACCGGCATCGCCGCCTTCTTCGGCGCCACGATGAACATGAGCTACATGCTCGCCGGCTCCGCATCGTCCAACCCGATCCTGTTCGCCGCCTCTGTGGGCCTCATCCTCGGTTGGCGGGTGGCCGGGTACTACGGCGTCGACCGCTACCTGCTCCCGATCCTGGGCGTTCCGTGGGGCAGCCGCATCGACACGGCACGACCCGCCATGGGCGGCGCTTCGCCGACGGGGTAGCCGTCCCGTCGCTACTCGATGGACTGATGGCCCGGGCTCACCGCCCGGGCCATCTTGCCGCCGACACGTCGCGGCGCGGAATCGTCCGTGCCTCCCGCGTTTCTGCGCTAGACCTGCCGCACCGGCTCCACGGGCATCGAGAGCCGGACACCGGTGGAGTGGACCGGACAGTACCCGTTCGGGTTCTTGGCGAGGTACTGCTGGTGGTAGTCCTCGGCGAAATAGAACTCCGATGCCGCGACGATCTCGGTGGTGACCTCGCCGTACCCGGCCTTCGTCAGCTCCGCCTGGTAGGCGTCACGGGAGGCCGCGGCCGCCGCGGCCTGGGCATCGGTCTGGGTGAAGATGGCTGACCGGTATTGGGTCCCCACGTCGTTGCCCTGGCGCATGCCCTGGGTCGGGTCGTGGTGCTCCCAGAAGACCTTGAGCAGCTGCTCGTAGCTGACGCGCGCGGGGTCGTAGACGACGCGGACGGTCTCCGCGTGACCGGTCTTTGCGCCGCAGACCTCGTTGTACGTGGCGTTCGGCGTGAAGCCGCCCTCGTAGCCGACGGCGGTGACGACCACGCCCGGCACCTCCCAGAAGTCCTTCTCGGCGCCCCAGAAGCAGCCGAGCGCGAACTCGGCGATCTCGGTGCCGGCCGGGTATGGCGGCTTGAGCGCGTTGCCGTTGACGAGGTGGCGCTCTGCGGTCGGGATTGGCTCGGAGCGGCCGGGGAGCGCGTTGGCACGCTCGGGCATCCGCTGCTTTCCGGGGTTCAGGAACGAGAACATGCCCGAAGTGTAGGCGTGGAAGATGACGAATGCGTGACGAGACCATGAAGCCGCACGCTGCGGCGGCCGGGAGCTGGCGAGTGACATTTGCATCGAACCGAGGTTCCACCTGGCCCTTTGAGCGCGCTGAACGAGTGCCATGATTCGGCGCGCGGTTGGACCAGCTAGGTGGACGGAGGGGAGCGTGCGCGGACTGATTGGCGAGCTGGCCCGGTGGTTTGCGGCCCTGGCCGCGGTTGCGCTCGTGGCCTCGGCCCTCGTCCTGCGGAACGGTCTCGCCAGCCCGTTGGCGTCGCCGTCATCGATGCCCACCGCAACGCCGGCGCCACGCGCCGCGGCCCAGGCGGGCAGCATCGGCCTGACCGTGTCGCCCGCGCCGAGCCCGTCCCCGACTGTCACCCCCTCGCCGGAGCCGACCCCCACCGCCACACCGCGCCCCACCCCTCGCCCGACGGCGACCCCGGACCGGGCAGGGGGTCCCATCGGTGGCATGGTGACGCCTCCTCCGGGCTGGTCCCCACCGCCGTTTGGCCCACACGCAGTCATCACCGACGGCAGGTTCGGCTCGACGCTCAAGGCCGGGGGAATCACGATCACGGTCAGCTACGACGGGCCTCTCACCGACACGTCCGACCAGAACTGCCCCGATCCGCAGCACAGGCCGTCGCCGGACGCGGTGGCGAACGTCTATTCCGTCACGACGCGCTGGAGCGGGTTCTCACTCGTGTACCCGGACGCCGAGATGGGCACGCCGGGGGTCAACGGCTGCTGGCATGGCGACCCGAACGCGCTGACGTTCACCTCCGGCACGACGTACACCGTGTGGATCTGGAACCTCCACGGCCAGCCCGCGCTGAACCTGATCTGCTTCCCGAACAACAGCGGCGATCCGGAGTACGTCTTCCGCTTCCGCTGACCGCGCCGCCGCGCACCCGCGTCGCCGGTTGGGTCCTTGACGGCGAATTCAACGCGTGTAGAATTCCAACACACGTTGCATTGCAGGGCCGGTGCCCGCCCAGGCCGATGGCGCCGTCCGCATCGCACCAAACAGGAGGACTCGCCCCATGCTGGCAATGGCGCTCAAGGAGCTTCGGCAGCTGCGCCGGGACCGGCGCACGGTGGCGATGATGGTGCTCCTCCCTGTCGTGCTGCTGGTCGTCTTCGGGTATGCGGCGCGGTTCGACATCGACCATGTCTCGACCATCATCGTTGGTCCCAACGCCGAGGCCGTGGCGGCGCAGCTTCCGGATCGCCTGGACGTCGTGGCGACGCACGCCGACTGGACCCGAGCCGATGGCGTGGACGTCCTGCGACGGGCGGAGGCCACGGTGGTCATCGTTGCCGACCCGAAGGCGCCGGCAACGCTCATCGACGGCGCAAACCTGTTCGGCGCGCAGTCGGTGCTGCGCGCGCTCGGTGCCAACCCGGCCCTGCCGGCTCCCGAGATCCTCTTCAACCCGAACCTCGAGACCGCCGTGGTCATGGTGCCGGCGCTGATCGGGATGATCCTGGTCTTCGTGGGCACCGTGGCGACCAGCCTGGGCGTGGTGCGGGAACGCCAGAGCGGGACCATGGAGCAGCTGGCGGTGATGCCGTTTCGCCCGCGCGACGTGTTCATCGGCAAGATCCTGCCGTACTTCGGGGTGGGCGTCGTGGACCTGGTGGTGGTGGTGCTGGCCGGCCTCTGGATCTTCGGCGTGCCCTTCAACGGCTCGCCGTGGGTATTCGCCATCGGCGCACTGCTCTTCCTGTTCGTGGCCCTGGGCATGGGCGTCCTGATCTCGACCGTCAGCGAGAACCAGGGCCAGGCGATCCAGCTGGCGATCATGACCCTCCTGCCCCAGATCCTCCTGTCGGGGATGATCTTCCCGCTCGACTCGGTGGCCATCGGGGTGCGCTGGATCAGCTACGTCCTGCCGCTCACCTACTTCGTGGAGATCGCCCGCGGGGTGATGGTCCGCGGCGCGCCGTTCGATGCGCTCCTCTTCCCGATCGGGATGCTCCTCCTCCTGTCGGTCGCGGTCTTCGCCCTCTCCGTCCTGCGATTCCAGCGTGACCTGGCTCCATCCGCCGGCCGGCGCGACCGGTCGGTGACGACGGAGGTGACGGCGTGAGCGGCGCAGGGTCCGGTCGACCGTCGGAGGACAGGGTCACCGGATGGGGGCTTGAGCGCGTGAGCGTGCGGTACGGACATACCCTCGCGCTGGATCGGGTCAGCGTCGGGGTCGGATCGGGCGCGGTGACCGCGGTGGTGGGCGCCGATGGCGCCGGCAAGTCGTCCCTGCTCCGCACCCTGGTCGGGGCCCAGGCCGCCGCCTCGGGCCGCGTGCGGCGGCCCGCAAAACGCCGGATCGGCTACGTATCCGCGGGCCCTGGCGTCTACCACGATCTCACCGTGGACGAGAACCTGTCGTTCTCGGCGCGCGCCTACGGCGTGCCCGCGCCGACGGCGCGGGCACGGATCGACCGCCTTCTGGAGGGCACCCAGCTGACGGAGGCACGCCGTCGCCTCGCCGGCCGTCTCTCCGGCGGGATGCGCCAGAAGCTGGCCCTGGCCATGGCCGTCGTCCATGAACCGGAGCTCCTGGTGCTCGACGAACCCACCACCGGCGTCGACCCGGTCAGCCGGGCCGAGCTGTGGCGGCTCATGGCCGCGCTGGCGGCTGAGGGGACGGCGATCGCGCTGGCCACCACCTACGTCGACGAGGCGGAGCGAGCTTCATCCGTCCTGGTCCTGCTCAGGGGCCGAACGCTGGCGGCCGGGACAGCGGCAACGATCGTGGCGGGCGTTCCCGGTGAGCTGTACGCCGTGCCCGGTCCGATCCGCGACCCGCGCGCCTGGCGGCGCGGCGCGGCGTGGCGTCTCTGGTCGCCGGGCGGCGGGGCCCCGCCGGACGCCTCGCTCCTCGTCCCCGACCTGGAGGACGCGCTGGTCATGGCCCAGCTCTCCGTCGAGCTGGGCGCGCGGGCGGCGGCATGAGCCTCCTGCAGACCGCGGCCGTGACGCGCCGCTTCGGGACCCAGGACGCGGTGCGGGCCGTGGATATCGCCGTCGAGCCCGGCGAGGTCGTGGGTCTGCTGGGCGCGAACGGCGCGGGCAAGACGACCCTGATCCGCCTGGCCCTGGGACTCCTGCGCCCCACGCACGGCAGGGTGCGGCTCTTCGATCAGCATCCGTCGAGGGACACGCGGTACCGGCTCGGCTACCTCCCGCAGGGCCTGGGCCTGTACGACGACCTGACGGTGGGCGAGAACCTGTCCTTCGCCGCACGCGCCTTCGGACACGCCCTCGACCTCGCGGCCCTCGGTCCGGAGATTGGCGCCGTCCTGGGAACGCTGGTCCGCGATCTGCCGCTCGGCCTTCGGAGGCGGGTGGCCTTCGCGGCAGCGCTTGCCCACGATCCCGAGCTGCTCGTCCTGGACGAGCCGACCTCCGGGGTCGAGCCGCTTGCCCGAGCCCGTCTCTGGGAGACGATCCGCGACGCCGCGGACCGCGGCGTGGGGGTGCTGGCCACGACCCACCACATGAGCGAGGCATCCGAGTGCGATCGGCTGGTGGTCCTCGTCGCGGGACGCGTCGCGGCGGCCGGGACCCTGGCGGCCATCGTGGGTGACCTGCGAACGGTCACCGTCAGCGCGGATCGCTGGGAGGCGGCGTTCGCCGCGCTGGACGCTGCGGGCCAGCCGGTGGCCCTCGTCGGCCGCTCGCTCCGCGTCCCCGGGGTTGCCATCGATGCGGTGGACGCGACATTACGTGCCGCGCGGGTGACCGCCCAGCTGTCTGTCGCCCCCGCGACCTTTGACGAGGCGTTCGTATCGATCGCGCGTCGCGCGGCTGCCTGATGGCCAGGACCGGGCGGCGTCCGGGCGCATCGGGATCACGCGAGCGGATCCTGGCCTCCGCGCGCGCGGCATTTGCCGATGGCGGCTTCGATGGGGCCACGATCCGCGGCATCGCGCGGTCCGCGGCGGTGGATCCCGCGCTCGTGCACCACTACTTCGGCACCAAGGAGCAGCTGTTCGTGGCGAGCATCGAGCTCCCGTTCGATCCGTCCGCGCTGGTCGGCGCCATCACCGAGGGCGGCGTCGGCGGCGTCGGCGATCGGATTGCGCGCTTCGCGCTGGGTGTCTGGGCGGAGCCACAGGCGCGCTCCGTCCTGGTGGGCGTGTTCCGTTCCGCGGCCCGCGACGAGCGCGCGGCCGCGACCCTGCGGGGCCTGCTCGAGCGCACGCTGCTGCCCGCCGTGCGTGCCCTGGGCCTCGACCAGCCGGAGCTGCGCGCTGCGATGGCCTGGTCGCAGCTGGTTGGGCTCTTCCTCGGCCGCTACCTGCTGCGGGTGACCCCGCTGGTCACCGTCTCGGATGAGGACCTCGTCACCGTCATGGCCCCCATCCTGCAGCGGATCGTCACCGATCCGCTGGCACCGGCCGCCTAGGCGTCGGCCGATCAGGCCCCGCCGGCGTCCTTCTCGAGCACGACCCGCAGCAGGTCGCTGGTCGTGACCACACCAACCGGGCTTCCGTCGTCGTCGACGACGACCAGTCGGTGGATGTGGCCCTCGAGCATGAGACGCGCCGCGTGCTCGACAGTCGCCCCCAGGTGGACGGTGACCGGCGGCCGGGTCATGAGGTGGCGGACCCGGACGCGGCTCCAGTTCTCGCCGATCAGCTCGCTGGAGCGGGCGTTGAGCAGGTCGGTCTGACTGATGACGCCGACCAGGGCGCCGCCGGAGACGACCGGCAGCCCGGTGATCCGGTAGCTGCGCAGGAGCAGCTCGGCGTCGCTGGCCAGCTCCTCCTCCTCGACCACGACAGGTTCGGCCGACATCAGGTTGCCCACCCGGAGGGCCGTGTTCGTCTTCATTGCTCGCTCCTCGCACTCGGCGCTGCGGATCGCAGGGTCCACCAGCCTGAACGGCTCGCCGGCCGGGTGCAGCGGCCATAGGTCACGATCGGCAGGGCCTTCGTCCCGTGAGCGTCCGTGGCCGGGTACCATCGCGGGGTGAGCACCGAACCCGAAATCCCCGGCAGCGAGGTGCGGCTCCTCGAGCTCGTCGAGCCAAACCACACCAACCACTACGGCACGCTGTTCGGCGGCAATGCCCTCGGATGGATGGACAAGGCGGGCTGGCTCGCAGCCACGCGCCACGCGCGTCGAACGTTCGTCACCGTCGCGACCGACCGGATCGAGTTCAAGGTGCCGGTGCGTGCCGGGCAGCTCGTCGAGCTGGTGGCGCGCGTCACCCACGAAGGGCGTACCAGCCTGACGGTCTCCATCGACATGTTCGTGGAGGATCTGCTCATCCCGAACAGCCGGCAGCTGGCCACGAGCGGCTCCTTCGTGTTCGTGGCCATCGACGAGGACGGCCAGCCGACCCCGCTCCGCGAACCCTGAGACCGGTGCCCTGCGGGCCGCCGCGACGCTCGCACCCATCCCCGTCCGATCGGGCCGAGCGGCCCGCTCCCCTCGGGCCATCCGGCCGGTGCCCCACGCGCCACCCGGGGCGACGATGCCGGCATGTCCGGTACGGACCCGCTCCTCACCTGGAGCACGCCCCTCGACCGGAGCCTCCTTGTCGAGGAGGGGATGGTCATCTGCCCCCGGCGGGGCGTGGTGGAACTTGAGGTCTGCCTCGCCTGCGAGCATCTGCTCGGGGTCGAAGGTGAGTGGGACGCCCGCATCGTGTGTTCGTACCCGTTCCCGGTGGCGGAGCGCGTCGCGGACGAGCTGGCAGCCGGACGCCGCTGGAGCCGGCGGAGCGTTCTCGAGGATCCGCTCGACGTGGTCGAGGAGGCGGAGCACCCCGAGGACCTGCTTCCCGGAACCGTCCGTCCCGAGCGCGAGTCGCTCCTGCCCGATGGCGAGGACAGCCCCTGGGGAGACGACGAGTAACGGCAGCGCGGCCGCTCAGCCCTCGCCGATGGCGGCGAACTCTCCGAGGAAGCGCCCGGTCACCCGCGCCGCTCGACGCATGAGATCCAGGCTGTAGGACTCGTTCGGCGCGTGGGCGCGCACCTCCGCGTCGCCCGCACCCAGCGTCACCATGGGGAGCCCGTGCGGAGCGCAGACCTGGTGCATCGGCGCCGTCCCGCCGGCGCTGAACCAGCGCAGCGGCCCTTCCTCGAAGATCCCGGCGTGCGCCCGCTCCGCGGCGCCAACGATCGGATCGTCGATAGGCGTCCAGTACGGCTGCTCGCCGCGGTGCACGGTGAGGGCGACATCGGCAAACCCGCGGGCGTCCAGGTGTGCGCGGAGCGCCTCCACGACGCGCTGCGGATCCTGGTTCGGGATCAGGCGCATGTCGACCTTGGCGCTGGCCTGGGCGGGGACGATGGTCTTCACGCTCACGCCGGTCCAGCCGGCGATGATTCCCGAGATGTTGCAGGTCGGCTGGAAGGTGTCCGCGACCTGCGCCGCGCTGCCGGTGAGGCCGCCCACGAACCGGTCGATCTCGTAGATGCGCTTGATCTCGGACTCCTCGAACGGAAGGGTCGCGAGGTGCTGCAGCTGGGCGTCGGTGGGCAGGGCCACATCGTCCATGAACCCGTCGATGGTGACGCTGCCGTTGGGAGTGCGCATGGTCGTCAGGGCCTCGATGAGCCGCCATGCGGCATTCGGCAGGAGCTGGGCCCCACCCGAATGCGCGTCGAAGCCGACCGTGTGCACCGTGAGCTCGACGTACGCCATCCCGCGTACGCCACAGACCAGCTGGGGTCGACCCTTCTCGTCGATACCGCCGCCCTCGATGAGCGCGCCGTGCCCCGCGAAGAACTCGGGTCGCTGCCGGAGGAGCGTTGCCAGGTGCGCTGAGTCAGACTCCTCTTCTCCCTCGACCACGAAGCGCACGCGGCAGGGAAGCGCACCGGTCGCATCGCGGAGCGCCTCGACCGCCTGGATCCGGTGCAGCAGCTCACCCTTGTCGTCGCAGACGCCGCGCGCATAGAGGCGCCCGTCACGGATCTGCGGATCCCACGGCCCGGTCTCCCACAGGTCGAGCGGCGCGGCCGGCTGCACGTCGTAGTGCTGAACCGCGATCAGGGTCCGCGGCCCGGTGCCCATCTCACCAACGACGAGCGGCGGGACGCCGTCCTCGCGGAGAACGGTGACCTCCGCGCCGGCGGCGCGCAGGCGCTGCTCGACCCACGCGGCCCCGCGCTCAAGCTCCGGCAGGTGGGCGGTCTCGCTGGGGATGGTGCAGAAGTCGCGCAGCTCGTCGACCCAGGTGTCGAAGCGCTCGTCGACGAGGCGGTCGAATGCCGTCAGGTCTGTGGTCATGTCGCCTCCGGGGATGCGTGGGGATCGACGGGGAACGGTGCCCCATGTCCGGGAACGATGACGGTGGCCTCGGCGAGGATCCGGCGCCGGCTCTCCTCGAGGCGGGCCTGATCGCTGGCCAGCGGATCCACCACCGGCGTGCGGTCGGCAAACCACCATGCGTGGGTGCAGGCGATCACGCCGCCATCGGTTTCGACCAGCCAGGTGACGTCCAGTTCGGTGTGTCCCGGGGTGGTCAGCAGACGGACGTGGGGACTGGGGCGGTAGCCGTCGCCGTCGTGGTCCAGCCAGCGATCGGCCCGATACCGCGCCCAGCCGTCGACGACCTCAGCGTTCGGGAAGAGGCCGACGTTCACGGTGTGGTCGGGATGGTGGTGCGTCAGGAGCACGTGCGTGACCGATGCCGGCTCCAGCCCGTGCTCGCGCAGCGGCCCAAGGATCTGCTCGCGGTCCGCGACGAGCCCCGGATCGACGACGAGGCGCGCATCGCCATCCACGATCAGGCTCACCGTTCCCGACACGTGGTCGTCGCGTACGTAGCCGGTATGAATGACGTGGAGCGATGCGGTGCTGGCCATGCGCCGAGAAGCCTAGCCGAGGGTCCGCGCCGCTGCGCCCTAGAATCGGCCGCGTGAGCAGCGCGGCCATCGAGCGAACCCTCGACGTCGACGGTGAGGCGATGCACGTCGTGGAGGTGGGAGACGGCCCGCCGGTGCTCTTTCTCCACGGCTTCCCCAGCAACGCCATTGCCTGGCGCCCGGTGCAGGAGCGGCTCGCTGACCGGTTTCGCACCCTGGCTCCGGATGCCGTCGGGTTCGGCGCGAGCACCCGAATGCCACGGCGGCCGCTGGACGGGCGGACGTACGCACATCGCGTGGTTCGGCTGCTTGATGCGCTCGCGCTGCCGCGTGCCCACGTGGTGGGTCTGAGCTGGGGCGGTTCGGTGGCCCAGCGGGTCGCCATCCACCACCCCGACCGCGTGGACCGGCTGGTGCTCGTCGCCGCCGTCGACGCGGGCGGGCGGCTGCTCCTTGGTCGGCCGGACCTGTGGACCCTGCGCCTGGCGGGCGTCGCACCCTGGCTGGCCCGCCCCGTCGTCGCCCGTTTCCTTGGACGTCATGCGACAGAAACCGGCATGAGCGGGCGCGAGCTGGCCCACGGTTACGTCGATCCGCTGCGGCGGCCCGGCACGAGCGGATTTCTGCCGGAGTTCATCGCCGCGACGCGTGCGACCGAGCCCGACGACGTGCTGCGCATCGCGGCGCCGACGCTGGTCGTCAGCCCGCTCGCGGATCGGATCGTCGCGCCGTTGGTCCAGGCCTCGCTGGCGGACCGCATACCAGGTGCCCGCCTCGCTACGATTGCCGGGGCGGGGCACACCGTGCAGCTGGAGTCCGCCGGCGAGGTCGCACGCCTGATCGCAGCGTTCCTGCTCCCCGGATCCGGGCTGGCCCGGAACGTGCAGGAGAATAACGGCGGCGATCGCGCGAGCGCCGCCAGCACGAGGGAGAGCCCAGCATGACCTTTCGACGTGGAGCCCGGCTCGATCCATCGCAGGTCGAGGATCTGCGCGGCCGCGTTGGCGGTCGGGGACTCGCCGTGGGCGGCGGCGGACTCGGCGTCCTGCTGCTGGTCGTCTACGCGCTGATCACTGGTGGCGCGCCGTCGTCGTCCGACGCGCAGACCCTGGACCGGCTGCTGAACCAGGCGATCGGCGGGTCCGGCGCGGTGGCCAGCAGCGCACTGGACACCGAATGCCAGACCGGTGCCGACGCCAACGCGCGCGACGACTGCCGGATCGTGGGGTACATCAACTCCATCCAGGCCTACTGGACGGATGCGTTCGCGGCGGCGGGCCAGCAATACGTGCCGGCGAAGACCCGCTTCTTCACCGACGCGCTCGACACCGGATGCGGCACCGCGACGACGGCCGTCGGCCCCTTCTACTGCCCGGCAGACCGCTTCATCTACATCGACCTGGGTTTCCTCGACGACCTGCGCACGCAGTTCGGCGCACAGGGGGGCCCGTTCGCCCAGGCGTACGTCCTGGCCCACGAGTACGGGCACCATGTCCAGGACCTGCTGGGCGTGCTGGACGCCGGAAGCGGCGGACAGGGCGCGAGCGGGCAGTCCGTGCGAACGGAGCTGCAGGCCGACTGCTATGCGGGGGTCTGGTCGGCGAATGCCGTGGACACCGGCTACCTTGAGCCGCTCACGCAGGCGAACATCGCCGATGCCCTCGACGCCGCCGCCGCCGTGGGCGACGACCGGATCCAGGCGGAGACCGGGGGGAGCGTCAACCCCGAGTCATGGACCCATGGTTCGTCGGCGGAGCGTCAGCACTGGTTCTCCGCCGGCTACGCCGCCGCCGATGCGAGCGGCTGCGACACGTTCAGCGGGCCGGTTTGACGGCACGGCCCTTCTTGGGCGGCAGCGTCCGGGCGTGGGCCAGGGCGCGGACCAGCCATGGGTGCGCGGCATACGGATCGGCGAGGTCCGCCGGCAGCAGCGCATAGCCGGTCATGGGTCGGCCCGGCATCGGCTCGAAGCTCGAGCCGCCCAGGCCGGCCAGCTCTGCCAGGGCCTCGTCGGGGAGGCGGACCACCCATCGGTCCCGGAAGAGGGACGTGAACATGTGCCCGTCCGCGAAGCACGCGGGATAGCCGAACATCTGGCGACGCCGGACGCCGGGCTCCTCCAGGAAGCCCGCGGTCCCGGCCTCGAACCGCTCGACGAGCTCGGGGGGCGACTTGGCCCAGCCGCCACCGCTGGACGCTGCCATGCGAGTCCTCCGTGAACCCTCCTGTGTCGCGAAGAGTATCGGGAGTGTCGTCAACCGGGGCCGGATTGTCGGAGCCGTCGCCCGCCCAGCGACCGATGCCCCGTCTGCACCCCGGCGGGGCACTCGCCTGTCCGAAGACCGGCGATGGCCCGTCCGTGGATGGGATGTTGACAACTGCGGTGCGGCGCCACCAACTCGGGGATAAACCCCCTTGCGGGGGGCTCTCCGCGGCTCGTATTCTCTGGGTGTCCCGAAGGGGCAGCGCAACCGGATCAGGCGATTGCATCAAGCGTTCCGGGGCGGTCCGATGATCTCGCATCGTTGGATCGCGCGCAGTTCCTTCGGGACATTTCCATGCGTGCCACGAGGGGATGAACGCGAATGCTGGATGCGACCGAGCGCAGCGGCGGCTCATGGTCGGCGACCCTGGATCCGCCCGTCCTGCTGCCCAGCCGTGATGCGCGCCTGACGATTACCTTCACGCCGCAGCAGGGAATGAAGACGCGCGGCGTACGCGCGGCGCTCATTGGTACCGAGACCTACCGCTATCGCCAGACCGAGAGCTCGACCGGCGCGAACGGCGTCATGACGACGCACACGGTGGAGCGCACCGGAACGGAGGAGGTCGGACGGGTCGAGACGACCCTGGCGGGAGAGGGGCAGCTGGCCGCGGGCCAGCTCCTCCGGTGGGAGTGGACCTTCCACGTCCCGGACCTGGGCCCGGCCACGTTCGAGGGCTCGGTGCTCCGCTGTGGATGGGAGATCCGGGTCACCGTCGATCGGCCGATGGCGCGAGATTCGGAGCTTCGGCTCCCCGTGCGCGTGGCGCAGCCGACGGCGCTCCTGCGTGCGGGCGTCGTGGATGCCGGCCAGTACGCGCTGTTCGCGGAGGCGCCTGCCAACCTCGATGCGCACCCGGCCCAGATCCGCCTCGAACCGGTCCCGCTGAGCGTCGCTGCGCCGTTCAGCGGCGGGGTGACCCTCGAGACTCCCGAGCCGGTGCCCGTGCAGGAGGTTCGCCTGGAGCTGCGGGTCCACGCGCGGGTCACGGTGGCCGGCGGCATGGAGGAGGAGATCGTGGTGGCGCGAGGACACCTCGACGCCGATGGCGGTGCTTTCGGCGGCCCGCTCGCGACCCACGCGTTCACCGCCGATGCGCCCGACGCATGGCTCCCCACCGTCGACCTGCCGCACGGCAACGGCCGGGCAACGTTCCATGTCATCCTGGCGAAGGCCTGGGCCCGCGACGTGCACTACGTCCGCGACGTGGCGCTCTGCTCCTCCACGGAGCTCTGATCCGTCCCTGGCGAGAAGCGGGCCGCGTCGGCCCCGGCGGCGTCATGCAGGATCGCGACCAGCGCGTGCCCTTCGCGCGCCAGGGCAGGCATGCCCGCGACCAGCTCACGATGCTGGCGGCGGACGATGCCCGGCGGCACCCGCCGGCCCGCTCGCAGGGCATTGCGCTCCAGGCACACATCGAGTGGAAGGTCCAGGACGATGGCCACCGTGGGTCGGCCGGCGCGGCGGGCCATGGAGAGCAGCTGCCCGCGGGCCCAGGGCTGCGTGTTCGTGGCATCCACCACGGTGAGACGGCCCGCCGCGAGCCGCTCGCCGAGCGCGGCGTGAAGGAGCCGGAACGCCTCGGCCGTGACGGACTGGTCGGCGGGGTCGCCGGCGACGCGCGCCCGGAAGTCGTCGGACTCCAGGACCTGCTCGCGAGCGAAGTGACGGCCGGCGAAGGTTGTCTTGCCGCTTCCCGCCGCGCCCACCAGCAGGACGAGGGCGTCCCCGGGAAGCCGGAACATCGTCATCGGACCGGCTCCGTCCAGCGCGTGATGGGATCGAGCAGATGCGGGCCGTTGTTGCGCACGCTGTTGACCGCGGGTGAGACGGCGTACGCCTCCAGGAGCCCGTCCGCCGCGGGAGTCAGCAGCGGACGAAGGTCGGGTACGGGGGTCGTGTCGTCGAGCCATCGCTCCCAGTCCGCCGGCTCCAGGACGACCGGCATGCGCGGGTGGATGGTGGCCAACGTCCCGTTCGCCGCGGTGGTGATGATGGTGCAGGTGTAGAGACGCGTCGCGGTGAGGGGATCGCGCCACACCGCCCAGAGCCCGGCGAACGCCATGGGGTCGCCATCAAGGCGCCGCACCGCGAACGGCTCCGACCTTCCGCCCCTTGATCGCCGCTCGGCCGTCGCGTCGGGATCGCGTCGCCACTCGTAGAAGGCATCGGCCGGGATGATGCAGCGCAGGCGACGGAATGCGGCCCGGTACGCCGGGGAGGTCTCCACCGTCTCCGCCCGGGCGTTGATGAGCCGCGCGCCCTGCTTGGGGCTCTCCGCGTAGACCGGGACGAGGCCCCAGCGGAAGGCCTCGAGCTGCCGATCCCCGTGGTGCTCGACCACGGCCGCGACCTCGTCGGTGGGGGCCACGTTGAAACGCTCGCCGGCGAGATCCGTCACGGGGCGTGCCCGGAACAGGCGCGCGAGCTCGTCGGACGATCGGGGCTGGGCGAAGCGGCCGCACATGGGGCCATTCTGGAACATCCGGGGTGACGAATGGCAGCCCCGGACATTGCAGGCGCGCGGCAAGATAGGGGCAATGACCCAACGCATTGGCATCCTCACCGGCGGGGGCGACGTCCCCGGCCTCAACTCCGTCATCAAGTCCGTCGTCTACCGCGCCTCGGAACTCGGCTATGAGGTGCTCGGGATCCGCCGCGGGTGGAAGGGGCTCACGCACATGCAGCCCGGGCCCGACCTGGACCCGGACTACATCCGACCGCTCGACCGCCGCTCCACCCGCGCGATCGATCGAACCGGGGGAACCATCCTCCACACGTCGCGGACGAACCCCGCGCGCATGAAGGAGGAGAGCCTCCCGGAGCATCTCGATGCGAGCCGCCGGGCGTCGATGCAGACCGGCGAAGGCATGTACGACCTCACGCCGCTGGTCCTGGAAAACCTCGAGCGGATCGACGTTCACCGGCTGGTCGCCATCGGCGGCGACGACACCCTGGGCTACGGGCATCGGCTCGGGGCGGAGGGGGTCCCGCTGATGGCGATCCCCAAGACCATGGACAACGATGTCCAGGGCACCGAGTACTGCATCGGCTTCTCCTCGGCGGTCACCCGTGCGCGCGAGCTCATCAACCGGCAGCGGACGACGCTGGGCAGCCACGAGCGGATCGGCGTCTTCCGAATCTTCGGGCGGAACAGCGGCTACACCGCGTGGTACGCGGCCTACGTCACGAGCGGTCGGTGCGTGATCCCCGAATCGAGCTTTGACCTCGAGCAGCTGGCGCAGCTGATGATGGAGGACCGCGCGGCGAATCCGTCCGGTTATGCCTTCGTCATCGCGTCGGAGGGTGCCATCTGGAGCGGGGGGACCCTGGGCGAGGAAGGCGAGGCGGATTCGTTCGGCCACCGCCACAAGACCGACGTGGGCCACGCGCTCGCGCTGGAGCTTCGCCGCCGCACCGGCGTCGAGACGGTGAACAGCGACCTGACCTACGACCTGCGCTCCGGCGACCCCGACGCCCTGGACCAGATGGTGGCGACCACCTTCGCCAACGTCGCCATGGACCTCCTGGCCGATGGCGTCTCCGGGCGGATGGCCGCCATCCGGGATGGGAAATACGCGCACGCGCCGCTGCCCGATCCGGCGCTCGGCCCCCGGAAGATCGACGTGGGGACCATGTACAATCTGGCCCGCCTGCGACCACAGTACGACGGGAAGCTGGGGTCACCGCTGCTCCTAGGCCCGCCGCTCGTCAATCGCCCCGGCGACTGACGGCACCTCGGCGTTGCGTGGCCCGCCTGCGGCGGACCGCGTAGCATCCGCCCATGCTCGCCCGAAGCACCTGGTCCCCTGATCGCCGGGTCCTCACCACCGGCATCGTGGGCCTCATCACCGCCGTCGCCTTCGAGGGGATGGCGGTTCCCACCGTGCTTCCCGCCACGGTCGACGACCTGGGCGGGCTGTCCCTGTACGGATGGGCCTTCGCGGCGTTCTGGCTGACGAACATCGTGGGAATCACCGTCGCCGGGGCCGATGCGGATCGGCATGGTCCACTGCGAGCCTTCAGCGCGGGGATCGGGCTCTTCTGTGCCGGGCTCCTGCTGGCGGCGGCCGCCCCGGGGATGCCCATGGTGATCGTGGGACGCGCGGTGCAGGGCCTGGGAGCGGGCGCCATCGGCTCGGTGATCTACATCGTGATTGCGCGCTCCTACGATCCGCGTGCCATGCCGCGGATGCTGGCGCTCAACTCGAGCGCCTGGGTCGTCCCCGGCCTGGTGGGACCGGCCCTCGCTGCGTGGATCGTGGCCGCGCTCGACTGGCGATGGGTCTTCGGCGGCCTGATCCCGGTGGGGCTTCTCACCGGCCTCGCGGTCGTGGTGCCCATTGCGCGCCTTGGTCCCAGCCCCGACGCGCAGCCCCGGCGGCGCGGTCAGGCGATCCGCGCAGTAGGCCTGGCCGCCGGAAGCACGCTCCTGCTCGGCAGCCTTTCGGTGGGCACCCTGGTTGCGGCACTGCCCATGGCGCTGGTGGGCGCGGGCCTGACCGTCGTGACCCTGCGCGCCCTGCTGCCGCAGGGCTCGCTGCGGATGCGGGCCGGACCCCCGGCGGTGATCGGCACGATCGGCCTCGTGGCGTTCGGTTTCTTCGGGACGGAGGCGTTCGTGCCGCTCGCGATCACCGGGGTGCGGGGGGCGTCCCTGCAGGCTGGCGGGCTGGCGTTGTCCGCCGCCGCCGTCACCTGGACCGCGGGTTCATGGATCCAGGCCCGCCTGGCCCCGCGCGGCTGGCGACGCGGGCTGGTGAGCAGTGGCGCCCTGCTGATCGCAACGGGCATCGGAGTATCGGCGCTGGCCCTGCTGCCCGGGCTGCCGGTGGCCACCGGGGCGCTGGCCTGGGCGGTCGCCGGGCTGGGGATGGGGCTGGCCTACTCGACGCTGACCCTGCTCGTGCTCGAGACGGCGGAACCGGGACGGGAGGGGGCGGCATCGGCGGGCCTGCAGCTTGCGTTCACCATCGGGACCGCGCTCGGCTCCGGCGCGGGTGGCGCGCTCATCGGGCTTGCGGATGCGGGCATCCTGCCGCTCGGAGCAGCGATCGCCACGTCGGACGGCGTGATGCTGGCCGTGATCGTGGCTGCGGCATTGGGCACGCGCCGGGTCCCGGTGGGTGACCCTCGCGAGGGCCGTTCGCCCGTGGGCGTGGAGGTGCCCGCGTCGCCCGCGGGACAGCTCGCCGGAGCACGCGGCGAGGAGGCGGAGCGCGCCTCCATGTGACCAGCGACCGAGTGACGGGGGTCATTCGGCCCTCGCCGGCCGCCTCTCGACCCCTCTATAACCGCCCGAACGACACGCATCATCCGAGCAGACCTGCGCACCGAGCCTGCGCCACACCGAGGAGAAGCCTTGCCGCGCCGATCGCGTTCCCCCATCACCCTTGCCGATGCCGCACCCCGGGGCGGGTTGCTGCCATGAGTGAACCGTCGAGCAACGAGGCAGACGAGGGCGGGATCGGCCGAGCCCACCTCGACGTCGCGGCGCCCGCGCGCGCTGCCCGCGAGCGCGTCATCGAGGTGCTAGGCCCGATGCGGGCCGACTGGCTCGACGGTGACGCGGTCGCACCCGCCGATGGGGCCGTCCCCGAGGGAATGGAGCGCCGCCTGATCGACCTCCGGATGCGGGTCGGGGAGCGCTCTCGCCTGGTCACGTTCCACAAGGCGGCTTACCTGGATCTGGGGTCTGTTCGCGACGACCGCACCGGGGTCACCGTCGAGATCTCCTGGCGCGCCGCGGGGATGGCGCCCCTGTTCCCGGTCTTCTCCGGTCACCTCACCTGGTCCAATGACATCCTGCGGCTTGGCGGGGAATACGCGCCCCCCGGCGGTGGGGTCGGGGTGCTCGCCGACAAGCTCCTGCTGAACGTCGCGGCGCGGGGTACCGCGCGCTGGCTGCTGGAGCGGATCGTGCGCGTCCTGGTGGGCGAACCCGCCGACGAGGGGTGACGACGATGGGCGAAGGTGGCGCGGGCTTCCGCATCCCATCCCGCCTCAGACCACGTTGAGCTCCCGCACCGCCTCCCCGCGCAGGATCCGGTCGTAGCCGAGCCCGGCCAGGTCGAGCGTCTCGTATCGGCCCGTCGCGATCCACTCCGCCAGGCCCCGTCCGACGGCTGGCGCCTGCTGGAGGCCGTGGCCTGAAAAGCCGTTGGCGAAGAGCAGGTTGCCGATGACCGGGTGGGGGCCCAGCACGGCGTTGTGGTCGAACGTGTTGACCGCGTAGTGCCCCGCCCAGCCATCGAGCAGGCGGATCGCCTCGAAGGCCGGGACGCGGTTCGCGAGGCTGGGCCAGATCACCGCTTCGAACGGGCCTCGATCAAAGGTCAGGTCGAACGTATCGGGGTCCTCCTCGCCCTCGCGCGGCGAGTAGCCCGCGATGTAGGCGGGGCCCTCCGGGCGGAAATAGACGCCCGTGGTGTCGATGGTGAGCGGAGCGGGGGAGACCTGCGTGCGGCAGTCGAAGTGGTAGACGAAACGGCGACGCGAGCGAACCGGGAGCTCCACGCCCGCCATTCCTGCGATCGACGCACCGCGCGGCCCCGCGGCGTCGACAAGCCAGTCGCAGGCCAGGTCGCTGCCATCGGCGAGCTTGACGCCCGTCACTCGCTCCCCGTTCGTCCCGAGGCCGGTCACCTCGCCGGTGCGGTACTCGACCTCCAGTGACCGAGCCTTGCGCCGGAAGGCCTGCAGGAGCGCGTATGCGTCGAACCAGCCCTCGTCCGCGAGCCCCAGCGATCCGCCGGCGAGGTCGTCGACCTGCATCCAGGCAAAGCGCGACCGCAGCTCCGCGGGCGTCAGGAGCACCGCCGGCACGTCGTGCCGCTGCTGGACCGCGTGGTTGTGCTCAAGCGTGGCGCGGCCCGCCTCGCTGGCCAGGAAGAGGTAACCGCCCTCCACGAAGTCGATCTCCGGCGCCGCGTCCCCGCGCACCCCGAGAAACGCGTCGAGATGCTTGATCAGCTCGATGCCGAACCGGCTGATCTCGATGTTGAGCTCCGTGCTGAACTGCAGCCGGATCGAGGCGGCCGAGAGCGTCGTGGACGAGCTGCGATACGTTGGATCGCGCTCGATGACCACGATCCGCCCGTGCCAGTCCGGGCGGCGCGCCAGGAACGTGGCGACGCTGCTGCCCATGATCGCGCCGCCGACGATGACCACGTCGGCATGCTCGGCTCCACGCATGCCGGCGATGCTACGCGAGGCGCGACCCTCAGGCGTGCCGGATCTGTTGCCGAAGGATGGTTCGCAGCCGCTCCTCCGGTGTCGAGCGCGGCGTCTCGAGGTAGATCTCGTGATGCGGACCGACCGGTTCGTACCCACCGGCACGCAGCTCGGAGAGCATCCGTGCCTGCGTTGGCCATTCCGCGAGGTACGGCCCGATGTGCAGGATCTGGCCTGCGAGCCCCTCCTCGAAGACCTCGAGCCTGGCCCGGTCGAGCGCCGGCGTTCGCCGCCTGGCACGCGCCTGCTCCCGTGCCGCACGCAGCAGGTCGCGGGTGATCTCCGGGGGCTGGGCGATCATGATCGTCCAGTTCCACTCGTGCGGCGCCTCGGGCCGCCACGCCTCGCCGGTCGAGGAGCGCCACAGGGCCTCGAGCGGCGCGATGGCCCCGATGCTCGAGCCGGCATGCCGCAATGCCTCGCGCAGGGCGTACGTGATGCCATAGACCGCGTGCACCGCGTCGGTGAACGCGGTAGCCTGCGGCGGGCCCAAACCGTCGATCATCAGGTAGCTCACCGCCGGCAGCTCGACGATCTGCGCATGGCCCGTGGCTGCGTCGAGCGCGGCGTGCAGGCTGCTCAGCGCGTCCGCCGACGGCGCGAGTGTGGTCATGATCCTGACTCCCTGGCTGCCATGGCCCCGGACGGCGATGCCCGGGTGCCGATCTGACGATGCCGGTGCGTGGGTTCGGGCCACAGGGCCGATGCGACCCTTCTTCCGGTGCGGCCGGCCCGGAATGTGACGCGCCTCCCTGCCGCCCGGGCATGCAGGGCCCTACACTGCTCCCGTGGCCTCCCCGAGCACCAAGCCGGTGATCCTTGCGGTCGACGACGATGCGCCGGTGCTGCGCGCTGTCGAACGTGACCTCCGCGCGCGGTACGGGAAGGACTATCGGATCGTGGCCGCGGGATCCGGTGCGGAGGCGCTCGACGTGGTCCGGCAGCTCACCGTGCGGGGCGGTGCCATCGGCCTCTTCGTGGTTGACCAGCGTATGCCCGGTATGACCGGCATCGAGTTCCTGGCGCAGGCCCTGGAGCTGCAACCGGACGCCAAGAGGGTGCTCCTGACCGCCTATGCCGATACCGATGCTGCCATCCGGGCCATCAACCAGATTCGGCTGGACCAGTACATCCTCAAGCCGTGGGATCCACCCGAGGAGAAGCTCTACCCGGTCACCGACGACCTGCTCTCCGACTGGATCGCGGACTTCCGGCCCCCGTTCGAGGGGCTTCGCCTCCTCGCCCGGCGCTGGTCGCCACGCGGCCACGACATCCGCGACTACCTGGCTCGCAACCAGGTTCCGTACGCCTGGCTGGATCCCGAGACCGATGAGGAGGGGCGGCGGCTTGCCGCCTCGGTGGCCCAGGTCGCCTCGGGTGCGGTGGCGAATGCAGCCGCCGTCACCGCCGGCGAGGCAGTCCCCCCCGAGCCAGCGGAGCTCATGGCCCCGCTCGTCCTCTTCCCGGATGGCACCGTCCTCCGTGATCCCAGCACCCTCGAGATCGCGGAGAAGGTGGGGCTCCAGACACACGCCGCCCTGCCGTTCTACGACCTGGTCATCGTGGGCGGTGGCCCGTCGGGGCTCGCTGCGGCCGTCTACGGCGCAAGCGAGGGCCTGAAGACGGTCCTTGTCGAGCGAGAGGCACCGGGTGGCCAGGCGGGGACCACCAGCCGGATCGAGAACTACCTGGGATTCCCCGCCGGGCTGGCCGGCAGCGATCTCGCGCGGCGCGGCCTTGCCCAGGCGCGCCGCCTTGGCGCGGAGATCCTGTCGCCGCAGGAGGTCGTGGGAATTCGGCGCGATGATCCCTATCGCGTGGTGAGCCTTGCCGACGGCTCGGAGCTCTCCTGCCAGTCCGTGATCGTCGCGACCGGCGTCTCCTACCGACAGCTCAGGATCCCCGAGGCGGATCGCCTGGCCGGCGCGGGGATCTACTACGGTGCAGCGACCACCGAGGCGGTCCTGTATCGCGGCCTGGACGTCGGCGTCGTGGGCGGAGGCAACTCCGCCGGTCAGGCTGCGGTCTACCTGTCCCGGTTCGCTCGTCAGGTCCTGCTCATCGTGCGCGGCGAATCGGTCACGGCCACCATGAGCCAGTACCTGATCGACCAGATGGAGGCGCTCCCGAACGTTGAGATCAGGCTCCAGACCCAGGTCACGGCGGTTGCCGGCGAGCGCGAGCTCGAGCGCGCCACCCTCAAGGGAGCCGATGGGGCGGAGACGGAGATGCCGATCTCGGCCCTCTTCGTGTTCATCGGCCAGTCGCCGCGCACCGACTGGCTCGAGGGGTTCGCCCTGCGGGACAACACCGGTTTCGTGCTCTCGGGGCGCGAGTCGTTCGTGGAGGGCCGGCCGCCACCGGGATGGGCAAGCGAGCGCGAGCCCTTCCTCCTGGAGTCCAGCGTGCCCGGTGTCTTCGTGGCCGGCGACGTCCGCTTCCGGTCGATCAAGCGCATCGCGAGCGCCGTGGGTGAGGGATCCATGGCCGTGCAGTTCGTGCACCAGTACCTGGCGACCCTGTAGGGGCTCCCTGGACGCATGGTGCTCGACGCGCTCCGGTCGGCGCCCCTCTTCGCCCAGCTTCCTGACGAGGACCTCTCGCGCCTGGCCAGCATGGCCGAGCGGCGGTCGCTGGCGCCCGGCGACCTGCTCCTGCGCGAGGGCGATCCAGGCGATGCGCTCTACGTCGTGGTGTCGGGTGACCTGGACGTCACGAAGAAGAGCGGCCTCACCGAGGTGTCGCTGAACCGGGTTGGGCCGGGGACGATCCAGGGCGAGATGTCCGCGATCGAGGGGCGGCCCCGCTCCGCGTCGGTACGGGCCATCACCCCGGTGGAGGTGCTGCGGATCCCGCGCGAGGCGCTCCTTGGCGTGTTCGCCGCAGCCCCCGAATCCGCGTTTGCCGTCCTGCGCGTCGTGCTCAACCGGCTGCGCTCGACGCAGTCGATGCTCCAGGAGCGCGAGAAGCTCGCCGGTCTGGGGACCCTGGCGGCAGGCCTGGCGCATGAGCTCAACAACCCGGCCGCCGCGATCCGCCGGTCGGTCTCGTCGCTGGAAGCGGCCATCGCCGCGCGGGACGAGCTCCAGCCGCCGACGTCGGTCACCAACCTGCGCCCCGCGGACCCTTCACCCTCGCTGGGTGCCCTGGATCGGAGCGACCGGATCGACGAGCTCACCGAGCTCGTCGACGACTCGGGACTTGCCGCATCGCTGGTGGACGCCGGCTGGACGCCGGGGCAGCTCAGCGACGCGTTCATTGGCCTCGATGCCGACCTGGCCGGCGATGCCGCGGCATGGCTGGCGCAAACGAACACCATCACCTCGCTCCTCGGGGAGGTGAAGACCGCTGCCGACCGGATCAGCGAGATCGTCGGAGCGGTGAAGAGCTACGCGTACCTGGACCAGGCGCCGGTCCAGCGCATCGACGTGCGCAAGGGCCTCGACGACACGCTCGTGATCCTGGGGCACAAGCTCAAGGCCGGCGTCGACGTCATGCGCGACTACGCCCCGGACCTTCCCGAGATCGACGCGTACGGCAGCGAGCTGAACCAGGTCTGGACGAACATCATCGACAACGCGGTCCAGGCCATGGACGGCCGCGGAGCGCTCGAGGTGCGCGCAGAGCCGACCGAGGAAGGCGGCGTCCGGGTCACCATCTGCGACAACGGTCCGGGGATTCCCGATACCGCGCAGGGACACCTCTTCGAGCCGTTCTTCACCACCAAGGAGCCCGGCGTGGGGACCGGGCTCGGGCTCCACATCAGCCACAACGTCGTCACCCGCCACGGCGGGGAGATCGAGCTCGAGACCCGTCCCGGACGCACCTGCTTCGTCATCACCCTGCCTCCCCACCTGCCGGCCACCGGGCCGACGGAGGAGCAGCCGGCGGTGGACCAGGCCGCGGAGGCCGATGCAGGACGGTCTTGACGGACGCTGCCCGCCGGTCGTACGGTCCGGGCCACAGGTGAAGACGGCGACGATCGGGACGAGTACCCGGTCAGGCGAGCCAGACAGGGAGCCGGAAGCAGTGAGACCCCGGCGGCGGCGCGACCGGCGAATGGACCCGTGAGCTCCGGCGGCGAACGCGGGATCGTGCGACATCGGTCTGCAAGTAGCCACCGGCGGAGAGGCACCGTTAGCGAAGCCGAGGCCGTCGTTGCGCGCGAGCGTGGACCGCGGCCGAAACGAGCCCGGGTGAGAACACCGGGGAACAAAGGTGGCACCACGAGAAGACCCCCTCGTCCTTTGGGACGGCGGGGTCGCGTTGTTCTCTAAGAGGTCCATCTCATGTCCCCCGCAACCCAGCGCCGGTTCCTGCTCAGCGAAGCCGAGATGCCGACGCACTACTACAACATCAGCGCCGACCTCCCGGTCCCGCTGCCTCCGCCGCTCCACCCCGGCACGCGCGAGCCGATTGGCCCCGAGGCCCTTGCCCCCCTCTTCCCCATGGAGCTCATTCGCCAGGAGGTGAGCACGGAGCGGTTCATCGAGATTCCCGCGCCCGTGCGGGACGTCTACCGCATGTATCGCCCCTCGCCGTTGATCCGGGCGCGCAACCTGGAGCGCGAGCTGGACACGCCGGCGCACATCTACTTCAAGTACGAAGGGGTGTCTCCATCGGGCTCGCACAAGCCCAACACCGCGATCCCGCAGGCCTTCTACAACCGCGAGGAGGGCGTTCGGAAGCTCGCGACGGAGACGGGAGCCGGCCAATGGGGCAGCGCGCTGGCCTTCGCCGCGGCCCAGTTCGGGCTGGAATGCCGGGTCTTCATGGTGAAGATCAGCTATCTGCAGAAGCCGTACCGGCGCTCGATGATCCAGGCCTTTGGTGCCTCGGTGGTGCCCTCGCCGTCGCCGGAGACGAACGCCGGGCGCACCATCCTCGCGGAGGACCCCGATTCGACCGGCTCGCTGGGGATCGCCATCAGCGAGGCCGTGGAGGTGGCCGCCACCCACGATGACGTGAAGTACTCGCTGGGCAGCGTCCTGAACCACGTCCTCCTCCACCAGACGGTGGTTGGCCAGGAGGCGATCCGCCAGATGGAGATGGCCGGCGAGGGGCCCGATGTCGTCATCGGCTGCGCGGGAGGAGGCTCCAACTTCGCCGGGATCGCCTTCCCGTTCCTCCGGGAGCGGCTGGCGGGGCGCTCGTCCACCCGGTTCCTGGCGGTGGAGCCGGCGAGCTGCCCGTCCCTGACGAAGGGTGAGTACCGCTACGACTTCGGCGACACGGCCGGGACCACGCCGCTGCTGAAGATGCACACCCTCGGGAACCAGTTCCGCCCGGCGCCCATCCACGCGGGCGGGCTGCGCTACCACGGCATGGCGCCCATGGTGTCGCACCTGTACGACTCCGGGTTCATCGACGCGGTCGCCTACCGGCAGAACGAGTGCTTCGAGGCGGCGCTGCGCTTCATCCGGACGGAGGGCATCATCCCCGCCCCGGAGTCGAGCCACGCCGTGAAGGCGGCCATCGACGAGGCCCTGCGGGCCAGGGAGGCGGGTGAGGAGCGCGTGATCCTCTTCAACCTGTCCGGGCACGGGCATTTCGACATGGCGGCCTACGACGCCTACCTCGCCGGCGAGCTGACGGATGTCGAGTACGAGCCCGAGCGGGCTCGCGAGGCGGCTGATGCCGCTCCGATGGAGGCCGTGGTGGCCTGATCGGGCGCCGGGGGGTCCTGGGCGGGGCGGCCCACGTGTCCGGGCCGCCCCGTTCGCGACGGCAGCGACATCGGCGCATACTTGTCGCAGCAACCAACCCGCGACCACCGGTCGATGTCATCGAGGAGCTGCCGAATGCCACGCGCCACCTGGAAGGACGCCGTCCTGGCCGAAGCCGACGCCGCCGCCATCGAGATCGTCGAAGGGAACGTCTACTTCCCGCCAGACGCCGTGCAGTCGGAGCTCCTCCGTCCGTCGGCGACGCACACGGTGTGCGGCTGGAAAGGCACCGCCAGCTACTACGACGTGGTGGTGGACGACGCGGTCAACGCCGACGCCGCCTGGTACTACCCCGAGACCCTTCCCGAGGCGAAGCGGGTCGAGGGCTACGTGGCGTTCTGGCACGGCGTCGAGGTCGAGCGATGAGCGGGCTCAAGATCGGGCTGCAGATCAACAACTTCACCTGGCCCGGCGGCGGCGAGGCGATTGCGCCGACCCTTGCCCGCATCGTGGAGACCGCAGACGAGATCGGCTTCGACTCGATCTGGGTCATGGACCACTTCTTCCAGATCCGCGGTATCGGGCCGCCCGAAGAGCCGATGCTGGAGGGGTTCACGGCCCTGGGCTACATGGCCGCCCACTCGAAGCGCGCCCGCCTGGGGCTCATGGTGGGAGGCATCCACTACCGCAACCCCGCTCTGTGGGTGAAGGCCACCACCACCCTCGACGTCCTTTCCGGGGGCCGCGCCTGGTTCGGCATCGGTGCCGCCTGGAACGAGGAGGAATCGACGGGGCTGGGCTTCGGGTTCCCGCCGCTGAAGGAACGCTTCGAGATGCTCTCCGAGACGCTGCAGTACGCGCACGAGATGTGGCGCGCCGAGCGGGGGAGCGAGGGGCGATTCGAGGGCAGGCACGTCACCGCCACCCGCCTGCTCAACTCGCCGCAGGCACTCAGCCGGCCTCGCATCCCGATCATGATCGGCGGCGGCGGGGAGCAGAAGACCCTGCGGCTGGTGGCGGAGTACGCGGACGCGACCAACGTCTTCGGGGATCCCGAGCGCATCGCGCACAAGTACGCGGTCCTTCGCGAGCACTGCGAGCGGATCGGCCGTCCCTACGAGGAGATCGAGCGCAGCACACTCCAGCAGGTGGACCTCGACCGCGAATCGCCGAGCCAGGTGGTGGAGCGGTTCGGTGGGCTGGCAGAGGCCGGCGCCCAGCACATCATCTTCGGGGTGCGCGGGATCGCGGACCTCTCGCGGCTGGAGCGGGTGGGTGCCGAGGTGGTCCCGCAGCTGCGCTGATGGATGTCGGGGTCGCGCTCAGCTGAGGGGGGACAGCGCTCGAACGATGGCCTCGATGCCATCGACCAGGGTGGCGGGCAGGGGGCTCACCCCGTTGGCCAGGGCCGCGGCCACCGATCGCTGCCGCGACTGCATCACCTTGCGGCGGGCGCTCACGCCAGCGGCGGTCAGCCGCACCAGTGTTGCGCGCCGATCCCGCTCATCGCGGCGGGTGCTGATCAGCCCGCGACGCTCGAGCCGCCGCAGGATACGGCTCGTCGAGGGCAGCGACGCCTCGATCCGGGTCGCGATCTCGCCGACACGGAGAGGCCGCTTGCGCTGGCCGATGACCACCAGCACGCGCCACTGGCTCAGGGTCAGGTCCAGGTCGTTCACCGCCTCGCTGAGCGCGCGGGCCGTGACGGCCACGAGGGCAAGTGCGAGCTCGTCGATCGCCTCGAGGATGCGTTGGTCGGTCATGCTCTCCAGAGCCTAGGGAAATGATTGCCCCATCGCAGGGTCCTTGGTCCCGATTGGGCGGGCCGACGGGCATATGCTACCGGACTCGTCAGGTGGTGGAGCGCACGCTTTCCGCGACGCGGTCAGCCAGAACCATGACGGTCAGCATGGGATTCACGCCGGATCCGGCGCCGCCTCGCGGTCTCACCCGGATCCGCCACGGCGTCGAGCGTCTCTGCCGCCAGCCGCGCGCGACGAAGCGCCGCCTCAGGGGGCATGGGGGCCAGCGTATCGAACGCGGCGGCGAGCGTCTGCAGGAGGGCGGGGGACCAGCCGCCGTCCGGCCGCCCATAGGTTGGGTGTGTCAGGCCGGGGTCCAGCGCCGATGGCCGCGAGGGAGCCACCCTCAGCGGGCGGCGAGCGCCGCCTCGACCTCCGCGATGGGCATGACCGAGCGCTCGCCGGTGGCGCGGACCGTCACCTCGGCACCCCCGGCCGCGAGCGAACGCGGCGAGATGGTGATGATGCGCGGCATGCCCAGGAGTTCGGCGTCGGTGAACTTCACCCCCGGCGACTCATCGCGGTCGTCGTAGAGCACCTCGATGCCGGCATCCGCGAGGCGTGTGTACAGCCCCTCCGCGGCCTCCAGCACGGCCGCATCACGTCCGGCCCCGACGGTGACGATGTGCGCAGCGTAGGGCGCCACTGCCTCGGGCCAGGCGATTCCCTTCTCGTCGTGGTGCGCCTCCACGATGCAGGCCACGGCGCGCCCCAGGCCGATCCCGTATGACCCCATCACGATGGGATGTCGCTCCCCGTCCTCGCCCAGGTAGGTGGCACCCATGGGGATGGCGAAGTCCGTGCCGAGCTTGAAGATGTTGCCGACCTCGATCCCGTTGCGCAGGATGACCGGCGCACCGCACGCCGGGCAGGGGTCGCCGGCCCGCGCGTTCACGATGTCGATGGTCATGTCCGGGCTGAAGTCGCGCCCAACATTCACGTTGCGCAGGTGGAACCCGGGGCGATTCGCTCCCGCCACGAGGTTCGGGGAGCGCGCCGCCAGGTCGTCCACCACGACCACGGTGTCGTGCGCTCCCACTGGCGACCCGTAGCCCGGCTCCATCCCCGCCGCACGGATCTCCTCCACAGTGGCCGGGCGGAGCGCCGTGGCCTTCACGGCGTTCGCCAGCTTCGTCTCGTTGACCTCGTAGTCGCCGCGCACGATGGCGGTGATCAGGCGCCCGTCGCCGGCCACGAAGAAGGCGGCCTTGGCCGTCCGCTCCGGTCCGATCTCCAGGAAGGCGGCCAGGTCGGCGATCGTCGCGGTGCCGGGCGTCGCGACCTCCTCAACCGCCATCGGCTTCTCCGCCGCTGGTTCGGGCTTGCCGACCGTCGCGATCTGCTGGTTCGCGGCGAAGTCGCCGCGCTCGCACAGGACCAGGGTGTCCTCGCCCCACTCGTTGAGGACCATGAACTCGTGGGCGAGGGACCCGCCCATGATGCCGACATCGGCGCCGACGGGAACGGCCTCCAGGCCCAGGCGTTGGAAGATCCGGGTGTAGGCGTCGTAGTGCTTCTGGTAGCTGACGTCCAGGCCCGCGAAGTCGCGGTCACAGCTGTACGAGTCCTTCATGACGAACTCGCGGACCCGGATCAGCCCTCCCCGCGAGCGGGGCTCGTCGCGGAACTTGGTCTGGAAGTGGTAGAGCAGCAGCGGCAGCTGCCGGTAGCTGGACACCATGTCGCGCAGCAGATCGGCCACGACCTCCTCGTGGGTCATGGCGAGGACCATGTCGCGTCCGCCCCGATCCTTGAAGCGGACCATCTCCGGGCCGATCTTCTGGTAGCGCCCCGACTCTCGCCACAGGTCGGCGGGGTGCACCACCGGCATCTCCATCTCCTGGCAGCCGATGCCGTCCATCACCTCGCGGATGATCTGCTCGACGTTGCGGCTCACCTTCCAGCCCAGGGGCAGGAGCGAATAGATGCCGGAGCCCAGCTGTCGCACGTACCCCGCGCGCACGAGCAGCCGATGGGATGCCATCTCCGCGTCGGCAGGGTCGTCGCGCAGGGTCGTGAAGAAGAGCTGCGAAAGGCGCATGGGTCTGCGAAGGATACCGGAGCCGGACGTCAGCTGAGGATGCGTCTGCGCCCCGCCTCGGCGTGGGCGTCCACGATGTGCTCCGACAGGCGCAGCTGACCCAGCGGCACCAGGGCGATGGCGAGCAGCCCGATACTCACCACGACGATGCCGTCGAACCCCATCAGATCCGCGGCGAACCCGGCCGTGAGGCCGCCGATGATCTGCCCGGTCCCCAGGAAGACCGAGTAGAGGCCCATCATCGCGCCGCGATCGTCGGGGTGAGCCTCGGTGATATCGGCCAGCAGGCCCAGCGCGGCCGGCGTCGCGCCGGCCAGCACGAAAAGGCCGCTCAGCAGCAGCGCGCCCAAACCGGCAAGCAGCGGCCATCCGAGAGAGTCGCTGTGGTTCACGCCCGCGATGCCGAGCGCCATGACGAAGCCGCCGCCGATGCCGAAGCCGATGATCGTGGTGCGCCGGAAGCGCTTGAAGCGGTTACCCCAGAACACGAGCCCGGCGAGGAAGACGATGAGCCCGATGGCTGCCGCCACCGAGACCACGACGGGATCCACGCCGCCGTTCAGCATCTGGGTCGGGAAGCGCGCGTTCTTCTCCTTGACCAGGGTGAACACGGCCTGGCTTGTCCAGGAGCCGATGACGGCGTTGAGGGCAATCCAGGTGGGGGCCAGCAGCCACAGCGCTCCGCTGCGCAGGAGGGTCAGGTACGCAGCCGGGTCGAACCGGCGCCGGGGCTCGGGGTGCCGCTCCACGGGCTGGTCCGGGAGCTCGGCGACCCCCCAGTGATAGATGGCGAACGACGCGGCGTACACGCCAGCGTTGAGCAGGAAGGCGACCGGTCCGATGGCGCCAAACAACGCGGGACCGGCGACCACGCCGATGCCCAGCCCGGCCAGCGTCGCGGCTTCGAAGCGGGACACGACGCGGCCGCGCAGGCCCTCGTCACCGGAGCTGACGGTGGCGATGTACCCGAGGATGGAGGGGATGCTGGCGCCCGCAGCGGCGCCCTCCAGGAACCGCGTGGCGCCGAGCCAGACGAGGATCGCAATGCCGGGCAGGAGACCCAGGATGACGGAGTGGGTACTGACAGAGGTCATCACGACCGCGATGGCTCCGAACACCGGACCCCACTGCATGACCCGGTGCGACCCGAGGCGGTCGGAAAGCACGCCGAAGACCGGCGACAGAGCGAGCTCGGAGGCGAAATAGAGCGCCACGAGGACCCCGTTCTCGAGGCCGCTGATCACGGGACCCTGGTGCTCGGGGAATCGGGCGAGGTACGTTCCGAGCATCGTCCCGGTCAGCCCGGTCGAGAAGCGCAGGGTGAAGGTCCCGATCAGCACCGCGGCGATCGAACGATTGATGGTGCGGGAGGTCACGGTGGGCACAGGGTAGCGGGGTCCCACGGATCAGGCGAGCCGACGTATGTCAGGGGGCCGCCGCGGGCGGATCGTCGCCGGGCGGGAGGCCGGGGTCTGCCTGCTCCGGCGGTGGAATGACCGGGGCGCTCGCACGGGCGAGGACGGCGCGGCGCCTGCTGCGGCGGAGCGCGAGGCCGCCCATGGCCAGCCCATCGAGGACGAGGATCGACCCGCCCGCAATGGCGACCCGCAGCCGCCCGGCATCAGCGGCGCCATCCCGCTCCTCGCGCGCGGCATCGGCGCTCTCCGTCGCGCCGGTCGCCCGTCCGTCCGCGAACGCAGAGCGCGCCGCGGCGAGCTCATGCCCGGGATTGGAGAAGAGCAGCCCGACCCACTCGACCGGGCTGGGGTCGTGGTTGAGGGTCTCGGTCGCGGACCCGATCGCCGCCAGGGCGGTGAGCTCCTCGGACGCATCGCGTTTCGCCACGTCGAAGGTCGGTCCCGCCTCGAACGCCGACTGCAGCGTGTCCGGGACCCCGAGCGAGAGCGTCGCCGCCTGGCTCTCGATCCGCGCCCGGTCAGCGAGGACCGCCTTGGCATCGGTCAGGAGGGAATCGGCCTGGGGGAACTCCCAGGCACCCAGGGTGTAGCGCACCTCGTAGGGGAGCTGCCAGTCGCCGGCGGAGGTCACCGTCTGGTCGTACTCCGCGCGTGCCGCAACCCGCGCATCCATCAGGGAGGCCTGCGCGGAGGTCACGACCCAGGTTCTCCACAGGTCGTCGTAGTTCTTCCCGGTCCGCTCCTCGAGCAGGTCGAGGAGCCGCTGCCATCCGGCGGCGTCCGCCGAAACCCCCTTCTCCGGCGCGGCGCCGGCGACGACGTGTGCGGGCTGGTACGAGCTTTCGCCGCCAAACGCCGCTCTCCACACGTGCTGCAGGCCCGCGGTGGTCGTGCGTGCGGCGATCAGCTGTGCGAGCTCGTAGCTCGCGGCGTAGGCGTAGTCCTCGGTGTTCGCCGGCTCGCTCCCGATGGTCCCCCACGCGTTGAGCGGGATCTTCGCCGCCTGCAGCTCGGGCGTGAGCGTGAAGATGTCGCCATCGGCACCGATCTCCTTGCCGGCCGCGACGCCGTAGTACTCAGCCCACGCCTCGCCGATCCAGCGATCGGGAAAGAGGTTGGTGTTGAACCAGGTGTGCGCCGCCTCGTGGAGGGCGGTGTAGCCGTCCGTGTCGTAGCGCACGTCGATTGTCTCGGTGACATCGTTGTAGACGCCCGCGTAGTCGCCGAGCCGGGATGTCGCCGCCTCCTCGACCTTCAGCTCGCCATGGACCTCGTACGCGACGCCGATGAGGTTGCGCAGGACAGGGAGGCCGCGGGTCATCAGCGTGGTCAGCTGGGCGCCCCAATCGGGATCGTCGTCCCACGCGCGGATCAGGACGGAGACGGTCCCCTCCGGGAGGACCACGGGCGCCGTCGTCTCTGCATAGGCGCCGGGTCGCTCGGCCGTGATGTAGGCGAAGAAGGAGTACGGGTCGGGGATCGCCGACGCCGAGAGGACGGTCGTCCCGCCGCTCCCGGTGGTGGTTGTCAGGGTGCCGGCCTCGACCGTCACCGTGTAGCCGGCCGGGATGACGATGGTCACGGTGCTGCCGGGCGTGTTCTCGGTCCCGAAGGCCCAGACCGGGAAGGCGACCAGGCTCCCGGCCACGCGGACGTCCCGGTTCGGACGGCCGCCCGGATCGGTGATGTCGAACGAGACCGCGAAGCTGATCGACTGGGCATGGAAGACCGCGTGCCCGAACGCGACCTCGATGGTCGTGAACTGCGACGAGCTGTCAACGATTCGCGAGACGAGCGTGCGACCGCCGCTCGAGGCGGACACGTCGCGCACCCCCGGCTGGACGGCGAACCGCGCTGCCGTGTAGTAGTACTGGCCGTTCGGCGGGTCCGGGGTGGTGTTCGTCGCGACAGCGTCGATCGTCACCGCGATGCGCTTCTCGGCGGGAACCGCCGCATAGCGGGTGTCTGTGACGATCTGGAGTCCGGTGTCGGCGGCACGGGCCGCGGGAGGCGTGACGACCACGAATCCCCCGAGCAGCACCGCGGCCGCGACGGCGAACAGCCGGCCGGTGACGGAGCGCCTCACGGCGGGCAGTATGCCGCAAATGCGAGAGGCATCCATCCCGTCGGGGGTGGATGCCTCTCTCGGCGTCAGCCGATGGTCATTGGCTCAGGCGGATGGCTGTGCCAGCGACTCCAGGCCAAAGGCCACCTCGAGCTGCTCGAGGGGACGGAACCCGACCGCGGCGCGCGGCTGCTGGCCGGGGGAGAACATCGCCACCGTCGGGATGCTCATGATCCCGTAGTGCATGGCGGTGTGCGGGTTCGCGTCGACATCGAGCTTCACGACGTCGACCTTGCCCTCGTACTTCTCCGCCAGCTTCTCGATCTCGGGGGCGACCATCCGACAGGGGCCGCACCAGGTGGCCCAGAAATCGACCACCACCGGCTTGTCGTTCTTGAGAACGACCTCGTCCCAGGTGGCGTCGGTGACTTCACGGACGTTCGACATCGGTTGCCTGATCCTTTCGCGTGTTCGAAGACTGGTTCACCCGAGTCAGCGGGCGAGCTGCTGCAAGATGCGGTACGCGTCGAGGATCGTCGGATCCACGAGCCGATAGAACACGGTGCTGCCCTCGCGCCGGCTCTCGACGACTCCTGCGCTGCGCAGGACGGCGAGGTGCTGGCTCATGTTTGGCACCTGGCAGCCGATGCAGCGACTGAGATCGCCCACCGACCGCTCTCCGGCCGCCAGCTCCTCGACCACGCACAGGCGCTTCGGATCCGCGAGCGCCTTGGCGATCGCGGCAGCACGGCCGCGGGCAGAGTCGATGGCGAGGGTTGATGCATCCATCGCCGGCATTCTCTCACGAGTTGCGCAAGCACGCAAGTCATGAACGATCCGCCGCGGGCTCCGGCGATTGCGACAGGCGAGGTGTCACGGGTGGCCACCAGGATGCGCACATGACCATTCACCTCATCTGCCCGTGGTGTGAGGACGAGGTCGCGTTCGAGGTCGACGAGGCCGCGGACGAGATCGTTTGCGGCGCCTGCGGTATCCGGACCGAGTTCGCTCCCGACCCCGTCACGACCTTCAGCCTGCTGTACGAGGCCGCCTGACGGAGCGATTCCGCCCCTGGCCTGGGGAGCGGGGAGACCGGGAATTTCGGGGGTCCGGCTCCTCGCGCGCCAGCTCGCGGGCGATCTCCTCTGGCACGGCGACGCCGAGCGCGCGGCAAAGGTGCGCCACGGTGCTCCTGTCGCGCAGCAGGATGCTGGCGCGCGACTGCGTCCGATGCCGTTCGCCCGTGAGCCACTGGACCTCCACGGGCCGGTCGGCCGCGACCATGGCCTCGATGAGTCGCTCGGAATGGCCTGGATGGACGTTCTCGTCGAGCGTGCCGTGGATGACAAGCAGGTCACCGTCGGGGAGCCGAGCCGTACCCGGGATCGAGGCCTGGGTGTACGCGTCGGCATGCTCTGCCGGATCTCCAAGGTAGCGCTCCGTATAGGCGGAGTCGTATCCCTCCCAGACGATCACCGGCGCGATCGCGACCCCGGCCCGAAAAAGGTCTGCCCGCCGGATCATGGAGCGTACGGTCATGTAGCCGCCGTAGCTCCCACCGGTGATCCCGACGCGCGCGGGATCCAGGACGGCCTCAGCCGCGAGGCGCTCCACGATCGCTGCCTGGTCGTCCACTTCGGCGGTGCCGAACGCGCTGGACAGGTGTGCCTCGAAGGGCAGGCCCCGGTTGGCGCTGCCGCGACCGTCCACGACCACGACCGCGAACCCCGCGTCCGCGAGCGCCTGGCGGAGCGCCAGCACGGTGAGATCCCAGGCGTCGCGGACCGACTGCACGTGCGGGCCGCCGTAGACCCACACCACCGCGGGGGGCGGTTTGGCCGCAGGACGTGGTGGCCGGAAGATGGCACCGTGGAGCGGCGTCTCTCCGTCGGCCGCCACGAACGTCCGCAGCTCCGGGACCACGACGTGGAGCCCTTGAGCGGTGGCCGATGGCGCGTGGATCACGATCCTCGCCTTGCCCTCCCGCTCCCGGACGACGACCTCGGGAGCCCGCTCCGTGGTCGACCACGTGTCCGCCCAGAGGGAACCGTCACCAGAGAAGACCGCCGCATGCCACCCCGGCTCCGGCGTCAGTCGCCTCGGCCGGTCGTCGGGACGGGCGACGTCGAGCGCGGCGGCGTAGGCGTGACGCTGGGTGACGCCGTCCGCGGTTCCCATGAAGAGCACCTCGCCGCGGCGCTCGTCGAGGTGAACGACCTCGGTGACCGCCCACGCCCCGGCCGTCAGGCGCCGATCAAACGACCCGTCGGGATGCCGCAGCTCCAGGTGGCGTGTGCCGCTGCCCTCCGTCGCCCGCAGGATCCGCCCCTCTCCCAGCACTCGCGTCCCGTCGTCGAGGTTGACCCACGGCTCGCTGTGCTCTTCCCACAGCTGGGCGGCATGGCCGGAGGCCGTCACGCGCCACCAGCGCAGGGCTCGCTGGTGGCGAGGCAGCACTGCGACCAGCCATCCGCCGCCCGGATGCGGAAGAACGCGGGCCAGATACCCGTCGCCGATCTCCAGGTCGACGTCCCGGGTTGCGCTCGACCCGAGGTCCCGCACCCTGAGGGTGACGGACGCGTTCGGCGCGCCGGCGAACGGGTACCGGTGCCGGTCCGATGGCGCGCCACCGCGTCCATCGCCGGCGAGATGCTCGATCGAGATCTCGGGGACATGCCGCTCGTCCACGCTGGCCCAGGCGAGTGCGCCCCCGTCCGTGCTCCACCAGCATCCCTCGAACCGGTCGAGCTCCTCTGACGCGACGTACTCGGGAAGCCCGTTGGTGCGCCCCGGCTCGGCGTCGTGGGTCAACCGCGTGGCGTCGCCCCCGAGCTGGACGACCCACAGGTCGCCGCCCTGCACCAGCGCGAGATGCGTCCCGGCGGGGGACGGGACCGCGTCCTGCACCGCCTCCCAGTTCTCGAGGAGCTGCGCGGGAGCGCCTCCGCTCGACACGAGGCAGCGGCCCGTCGCGACGCTGGCGAGGAGGTCCGTATCCGGAGCGAAGCGATAGTCGGTGAGGCCCAGGCCGGATTGCCGCCGTCGCTGGCGGACCAGCTCGTCCTCGCGGCGAAGCCCGGTCCTGCGCGTTGCGGCCCGCGGCGCGCGGGCAAGCACGCGGCGCTCGCCGCTGGCCAGGTCATGCCACCACAGCGACCGCACGTTCGAGGCGTGCGAGCCGAACAGGTACGTGATGGCCGAACCGGCGGCCGTGAACCGGATGCGGATGGGCTGGTCGAGGCCCGGCGGCGGCTGCCGCACCAGGCGGTCGAGGGGGCTGCCTCGCGCGCTCACGCGCCGAGTATCGGCCAGCGCGGCGCCGCGCGTCCACGCCGGGACCATCGTCGGGCCTGCGATCGGGGACCGAGTGTGTCAGCCTGTGCGCGATGCCCGCACACGCGCGCCGTGGCGCCCGCCGCCGCCGGTCCCTCCTGCCGGCCTTCGCCCTGCTCACCGTCATGGTCGTCGGCGGCGTGGTCCTCGTCACGCTCCTGCCGGGGGTCGACGTGTCGGGGCGCCGAATCCCCGGTGTCGCGCTCCAGGCGTACGAGCGCGCCGCGCGCGAGGCGCCCGAGATCACGGACGGATGCTCGGTCGACTGGACCATCCTGGCCGGGCTCGGCAAGGTCGAATCCGATCATGGCCGGGTGAACGGCCCGCGGACGCTGGAGCCCGACGGGACCGTCACCCCACCGATCATCGGTCCAACGCTCGATGGATCCGGGGGTACGCGGGCGATCCCTGATTCCGACAAGGGCCGCCTCGACGGCGATGCGAGATGGGACCACGCCGTGGGCCCCATGCAGTTCATCCCGGCGACCTGGCAGGAGCTCGGACGCGACGGGAACGGCGACGGGGTCAAGGACCCGAACAACCTGTACGACGCGGCCCTGACGGCGGCGGCGCATCTCTGCCTGCGGGAGCCAGGTGACTACTCCGACCCCGTGCAGCTGCGTCGCGCGCTCATCGCGTACAACAGCTCGCAGCGATACGCAGACGACGTCCTGCGCTGGATCGAAACCTACCGGTCCACCCCGCCCGACAGGCTGGTCCTCCCCTCGCCGTAGACGATGCGTCAGGACTCGCTGATCTCGATGGTGTCGATCCGGTCGCCCGGGCTCGGATCACGCCCGGGGTCTCGCTCGCGGATCGATGCCAGGACGTCCATCCCGTCGGTCACCCGGCCGAACACGGTGTGACGGTCGTTGAGATGCGGGGTCGCACCGAACGTGATGAAGAACTGGCTTCCGTTGGTATTGGGTCCGGCGTTGGCCATGGACAGGACCCCCGGGCCGTCGTGGCGGAGCGTCGGGTGAAACTCGTCGCGGAACTGGTAACCCGGTCCTCCGCGACCGGTGCCGGTCGGGTCGCCGCCCTGGGCCATGAATCCGGCGATCACCCGGTGAAACGTGGTTCCGTCGTAGAAGCCCGCTCGCGCCAGGTTCACGAAATTCTCGACCGTCAGCGGAACGCGGTCGGCGTACAGCTCGACCACGATCTCCCCGCGCTCAGTCTTGAAGGTGGCGGTGTAGTGCTTGCTCGCGTCGAGCGATCCGGAGGGTGGCGCCGGTTGATCGGCCATGAGGTCTCCGCATGAGCAGGATTGGACGCGCCGATGCTACCGGCTCGCGAGCCGCTCGGCGAGGAGACGCTGCTCGGCCGGGTTGTCCGTGCCGGCGAGCGCGCGCCGATCCGCCTCCACCGCCTCGTCGGGTCTGCCGAGCCGCCTGAGGAGCATCGCCCGGGAGGCGTGGTAGAGGTGATACCCGGCGAGGCGGGGTCCAAGCGGCTCGAGTGCGTCGAGCGCCGGCTGCGGTCCGTCGCGCTCTGCGACGGCAAGGCCACGGTTCAGCGCAACGACCGGGCTGTCGGTCATCGCGAGGAGCCGGTCGTACAGGCCCACGACCTCGTTCCAGTCGGTCTGCGCATAGCTCGCCGCAGAGGCGTGGCAGGCGAGGATCGCGGCCTGGATCTGGTACGGGCCGGGCCGGCCCATGCGCAGGGACCGATCGAGCAGCTCCGTTGCCAGAGCAATCTCGGCGTGGTCCCACAGGTCCCGGTTCTGCTCGGGGAGCAGCACCAGCGCGCCATCGGCCGCAAACCGGGCGGCCGCCCGGGCCAGGTGCAGTCGCATGAGGGCCTCGAGACCCAGGACCTCCGGCTCATCGGGCATCAGGCGTGAGAGCAGCGAGGTGAGCCAGGCGGCGTCGGCCGCGAGCTCGCGGCGCTCCGACGTCGCGCCGCTCGAGGCGAGGTACCCCTCGTTGAAGACGAGGTACAGGACCGAGAGGACACCGGCGAGCCGGCCGGGGAGTTCGGCTGCCTCGGGCACCCGGTACGGAATCCTCGCATCCCGGATCTTTCGCTTGGCGCGAACGATCCGCTGGGCGACCGTCGCCTCGGGAACCAGGAAGGCCCGGGCCACCGCGGATGTCTCCAGGCCGGCGACGGTGCGCAGCGTGAGGGCGACCTGCGCCTCGAGCGAGAGCGCGGGGTGACAGCAGGTGAAGAGCAGCCGCAGACGGTCGTCGGTGGCGAGGGGCCCGCCCGTCTCCGAAGCGGTCGTACCCATGGTGCGCAGCTCCTCTCCGATCAGCGCCAGGCGATCGCGATACCGGGCATCGCGGCGGAGGCGATCGACGGCCCGGCGTCGCGCGACCGTGAGGAGCCAGGCCCCCGGCCGTTCCGGGAGACCGTCTCGGGGCCACGTCTCGAGCGCCGCGACGAGGGCCTCCTGCACGAGCTCCTCGGCGAGGTCCCAGTCGCCGAGGATGCGGACGAGCGCTGCCACGAGCCGGCCGCGCTCCTCGCGCACCGTCGCGACGAGGCGAGCATCGACCTCCGGACGTCGCGATCCCTGCGCCAAGAGTCCTCCTAGGTTGCTGCCTGCTCGATGAGCGGCCGGATCTCGATGGTATCGGGGGCCGGCCAGCCGCTGGCCAGGGCGATCGCCGCGTCCAGGTCCTCGACGTCGATGATCCCGTAGCCGCCCACCACCTCCTTCGCCTCGAGGAACGGCCCGTCCGTGACGGTCACGTTGCCGTCGGGCCCACGGCGGACGGTGGTCGCCGTGTCGGGAGGCTGCAGCTGGTGCCCCTCGACGAGCCGGCCGGCCTCCTGGTGCTCGTTCCACCAGCTCCCGATCCTGCCGTAGAGCGCCCGGCTCTCGTCCTCGCTCAGCTGCTGCCAGGCGCCGTTGTCGCAGATCAGCATCATGTAGCGCATCAGTCGGTCTCCTGCTTCGCGGTGTGGCGCCTCCTCGGGCGCTCCTGCCACATTCGACGAGCGGGATGATCGTGGATCGACCGTCTCGGCACGGATCCCGGTGGATCGGCAGAATACCGCGATGCAGTCACACCCCCCGCCGCAGGGATCACCGCTGGCGGTCGGCGTCAACCTCGTCACCGTCTACGTGATCTGGGGCTCGACCTATCTCGCCATCCGGGTGATGGTCGAGACGGTCCCGCCCTTCGTCGGCGCCGGCTCGCGCTACCTGCTGGCCGGGGGCCTGATGCTCGCCTTCCTGTGGATCCGCAGCCGCGTCTCGCGCTCGCCCGCGGCACGCATGGAGCGGGTCACGTGGCGAGAATGGCGCTCCTCGGCGATCGTCGGCGGTCTGCTCCTCCTGGGCGGGAACGGATTCGTGGTCCTCTCCGAGCAGCGGATCGACTCGGGGATCGCCGCAGTGATCGTTGCCGCGGTCCCGATCTGGATGAACCTCTTCGATGCCGTCCTCCTCCGCCGCCGTCCCAGTACGCTGGCGATCGGTGGCGTCGTCGCGGGCTTCCTGGGCGTCCTGGTGCTGCTCGCGCCGGTGGGGGGCGTGAGCGCCGCCGACCCGCTCGGCATCGGCATGGTGATCTTTGCCAGCCTGAGCTGGGCCATCGGCTCGCTCTACTCGCGCCGGGCGCCCATGCCCCGATCCGGGCTACTCGCCACCGGGATGGAGATGCTCAGCGGCGGGGTCCTGCTCGCGATCGCAGCGACGGTCAGCGGCGAGGTCGGCCACGTCGACCTCGGTGCCTACTCGGGTTCCTCGCTGCTCGCGATCGGTTACCTGATCGTGTTCGGGTCGCTCGTCGCCTTCAGCTCGTACACGTGGCTCCTCAAGAGCGCGCCCATCTCCACGGTTGCGACGTACGCCTACGTCAACCCGATCGTCGCGGTCGCGCTCGGGGCGCTGCTGCTTGGCGAGACGCTGGCGCCACGGACGCTCGTGGCCGCCCTGCTCATCATCGGGGCCGTGGTGGCCATGGTCAGTGGCCGTCCCCGGGATCGGGAGGAGGGTGCGCCGCCGGAGGGCGTGCTGGAGCCGATCCCGGGGGATCCCGAAGGTGGCGAGGCGGCGACGGGCGCCGACGCCACGGCCGGCATCGGTCGACGCTAGTAGTCGAGCTCGGAGTTCTTCCAGATCCTGTCGAGGACGTAGTGGCCGTCTCCCTCGGGATCGGTGAGTGCCGGACGCGCCGCGTTGATCATCACGTAGGGGTGCAGCCGCAGGTTGACGAGCTTCGTGCCCACGAAGGTCATCTCCGGGATGACCCCCTCCTGGGTCAGCTGCCACCAGTCCTGCCCGTACTGGTAGTTCCCCGGCCCGGCGTTGATGACCCGCACCCCGGTCGGACCGGTGTCCAGGAATGTGCCCCCGGCGATGTGCAGTCCCCCGGCGAGGACCTGGTCGCAGCCGGCGGCGTCCATCCACGTCACCGCCTGCTTCTGCACGACGCCCAGGTCCGGGTGGTACTCGGGATCGGGATACTCGTGCCACCACTGCGGGTCGCAGATGACCAGGTCGGCGCCACCGGCACGCGCGCGCTGCACGGACGCGTCGACGTTGGCCTTGGTGAGCCAGGCGACGCCGGGCGTGCCCGCGGCGGCGTGGATGGGCCCGAGCACGTTGTTCCAGGAGACGAACGCGATCTTGAGCCCGTGCGTCTCGACGTAGGCGGGCTCCAGGGCCTGGTCCAGGTTCATCCCCTCGCCCGTGTGCGGAACGCCGTGCTTGTCCAGGATCTGGAGCGTTGAGCGAATCCCCGCCACACCCCGGTCGCTCTGGTGGTCGGCCGCGAGGAACACCGCGTCGATGCCCAGGAAGCTCTGCCATCGGGTGACCACCGTCTCGGGCACCGAGAGGCTCGGCGGCCCGTTGAGGTTCGGCGACCAGGTGCTGTCCGGGACGATGGGGCACTTGTGGTCCGCGAGCGCGACGTCCGCGCGCTTCGTGATCTCGGCGGTGACGCCGTCGTTGCCGGTCTCGACGGGCGCGACGATGGGGAAGACCGAGACGCCCGCCGGCGGGTACGGGTTGTTGTACGGCTTGCCCCGGTACCTCGCCGTCCCCCCCGTGAAGATCCAGTCCCAGCCCTTGCGTTTCGTGATCGCCTGGTACGCGCCGTTCCGATCTGAACAGAGGCTCCCGACCGAGGCGAGGGTCCAGACCTGCGAGGCGTCGTAGGCGGTCCAGGCCGGGTCCAGCGCGTCCGCCCCCGCGGCCGGCGCCGACCCCGTGATCGGGTAGGGGAGCGCGCGGGCCGCCGGATCGCCGAAGAGGTCCGGCCCGAAGAGCCCGAACGGGCCGTCGCCCGCGATGGGAAGGACCTTGGTGGCCAGCTCGATGAGCCCGGGCGGCAGGAGCGCCACGAGCTCGGGATCCGCCCTGATCGCGGAGACGATCGCGTCGGCGGGCTGGCACGGGGCGGTCGTCTCGAGGGCGGGCTCGGTGATGGTGACGCCGCATGGCACCACGAGCGCGCCCGCGGAGCCGAGCGTGGCGAGCTCATCCAGCGTGATGTTGGCCTTGAGGTTCGTCAGCCCCGTCACGACGGCAAGCGGAAACGCGATCGGGGGAACCGGCGTGGGGCTTGGCGTGGGCGTTGGAGACGGCGACGGCGTCGGGCTGGGTGTGGGTGACGGCGTCGGGGCCTGGGTGGAGCATCCGACGAGGAGGGCCATGCTGGCGAGCGCAATGGCTCGGCGGAAGGGCGGCGGGGTCTTCACCGCGGTATCGTAACCAGCCGCACGGAGTCACGACGACGCACGACGAAGCTTGCACCGGAAGCGCGACCCCCCGCCGCCCGCGAAGGCGGCGGTTGCTGCGTGCCCTCGGCGGCGCGCTGGTCCTCGCCGGCGGGTTGGTCACCCCCTTCGCCGGAATGGCGTCGCCGGTGGCCGCCATCGGCCCGCTGCCGGCCTGCCGCCTGGCCGACATCTACAGCGTCCCGTCCGACTACGACAGCTGGAGCACCACCCTGGTCGACTGGCTCCTCCGCGTGCCCGAGGACTACGTGCCCCCCGACCTGGCTCCGACCTCCGAGGCGGGGATCAGCGGCGGCGGCCTC
The DNA here is from genome assembly GCA_963805305.1 of uncultured Chloroflexia bacterium. Lineage (GTDB taxonomy): Bacteria > Chloroflexota > Limnocylindria > QHBO01 > QHBO01 > CAVXEH01. Next base: position 69,472 of record CAWDTM010000003.1, on the reverse strand, counting down.
ATCCGGGCGGTGGCCATAGACGACCTCCGAGCCTTGGCCGCCGCCGCGGCCAAGAACGGCACGCCCATCAGCGTGATCAGCCCGTACCGCAGCTACAAGGAGCAGGTCGCCTCTTTCAATGGCTGGGTCGCCAAGGACAGCTACGAGCACGCCATCACCTACTCCGCGCGCCCCGGCCACTCCGAGCACCAGCTGGGCCTAGCGATCGACTTCAAGGCCCTTTCGGAAGCCAGCTCGCTGTCCTACCCCGACTGGGCGAAGACACCAACCGGGCGCTGGATGTTGAACAACGCCTGGAAGTACGGGTGGGTGCTCAGCTATCCGCTGGGCAAGGGCGGCTCCCTGTGGAACGACAAGGCCTGCTTCCACTACGAGCCATGGCACTACCGGTACCTGGGTCGCGAGATGGCGGCGAAGGTGCACGCATCGGGGCTGACCATTCGGGAGTACCTCTGGGAGCACGTCACGATGGTCGACCCGGTGACCGGTGAGCCTATCCAGACACCCACGCCAACACCGTCTCCGACCCCGACGCCCAGCCCGACACCGTCTCCGACCCCGACGCCGTCCCCGACCCCCACCCCCGTGGTGACACCCATACCGTCGCCGACACCGAACCCCTCGGTGCTGCTCGGCGGTGCCTGGTTCGGCGTCGCCCCTCCGGTCGTGCTCGGCGGGCTGCTCATGGTCGTCATCCTGCTCGTCGTCGTGGGCGCTGTCGTGAGGCGCCGCGCGACGCGGCCCTAGCCCCGCTCCGCGCTAGGCCTTCCCGGTCGACAACGCGGCCACGGGGAGACGGAACCAGATCCGGGTCCGGCCCTCTGCCGAAGCCGCGCCCACCTGGCCGCCGTGCGCCTCGACGATCTGCCGCACGATCGCCAGGCCGATCCCGCTTCCTCCGGTCGCCCGTGTGCGGGATCGGTCCACGCGATACAGCCGCTCCCAGATGTACGGCAGCTCCTCGGGCGGGATTTCCGCGCCCGTGTTCTCGATCTCGCAGCGCACGCCCGCGCCGTCCGTGCGCAGGCGGATCACGACCTCCCCGCCGTCGTTCGTGTATCGGGCCGCATTCTGCATGAGGTTGGTCACCACCTGGCCAATGGCGTCCGGCTCGGCCATCAGGCGTGGCAGCGCGTCCGCATCCTCGATCCGAACGCTGATCCGGCGACTCGCGAGCTCCGGCGACGCGATGGCCACGGCCCGCTGCACGATGGTCGCGAGGTCCACCTCCGCCCTGGCCTGTGCCCGTTCGCCGCTCTCGCCCCGGGCGAGCTGGTCGAGCTCCTCGACGAGGTGCGTCAGCCGCACGATCTCCTCGTTGACGGTCCGCAGCATCGCCGGCGTGGGCTCGATGACGCCATCGGCGAGTGCCTCCGTGTAGCCCTGCAGGCTGGTCAGCGGAGTGCGCAGTTCGTGCGCGACGTCTTCGACCAGGGCGCGTCGCAGCTGCTCCACCCGCTCGAGCGTCGCGGCCATCTGGTTGAAGGCATCGGCCATGTCACGCAGCTCTGGATCGGGCGGATTGGCGACGCGGGCGGCGAGGTCGCCGGCGGCGATCTTCCGTGCCGCCACCGCGAGACGCTCCAGCGGGCGGAGAATGCGGCGCAGAAGCCACCAGGCGGATGCCACGCCCAGGACCACGCCGACCACGGCGCCGATGAGCACCACCCGGCCGACGTACTGGTCGAACATCGCCTGGGCCTGTTGGGGTGAGGATCCCGACTGCATCGCCAGCTTCATGATCTGCTCGCTGCTGAACTGCTCGACCGCGAAGATCATCACGCCCGCCACCGCCAGGGCGAGGAGCACGAACAAGGCGATGAGGCGGGCGCGCAGGGTGGTCATGGTGCTCGGCTCAGGCTGGCGACCCGGCAGGGTCCCGCTTCTCGACGGCGGCCACGAACTTGTAGCCCACCGTACGAACCGTGGCGATGAACCGGGGGTCGTTCGCGTCGTCGTGAAGCTTGCGACGCAGCCGTCCCAGGTGAACATCGATGGTGCGGTCGATGATGCCCGGATCATCGTCGCCGTGGATCGCGTCGATCAGGTCGTCGCGGCTGAAGACACGCCCCGGGCGCCGCATGAGTCCCAGCAGGAGGCGAAACTCAAAGGGCGTCAGCTCCAGCGACTCCCCGTCGAGGCGCGCCTCGACCGCGTTGGGGTCCACCTCCAGGCCGTCCGCGACGAGCACCGGCTCATCTTCGCTGCGGTCGATCCGGCGCCGGCGCAGGAGTGCGCGCACACGGGCCATCAGCTCCCGCGGGGAGAAGGGCTTCACGACGTAGTCGTCGGCCCCCAGGTCCAGTCCCACCACCTTGTCGCTGTCACCCGATCGAGCCGTGAGCAGCAGGATCGGAACGTCGCTGGTCTCGCGGATGCGCCGGCAGACCTCGAAGCCGTCGAGGCCGGGGAGCATCACGTCGAGCACCACGAGGTCGGGCCGTTGGCGCAGGGCGGACGCCAGCGCCATCTCGCCGTCAGCCGCGGCGATGGTGCGATGCCCCTCGCGCTCGATGTAGAGACGCAGAAGCTCGCGGATCTTGGGGTCGTCGTCGACGAGGAGCACGCTTGCCATGGCTCGCGGCAGAGTATGACCCGCCTGTGAAGGCCCGATGAAGCCCCGCCTCCTCCCTGCCCATTCGGCCAGGTCTTCTAAAGACTTGAAGACTTCGGGGACAGGTGCCGGGCGGCACGGGCGGAATGGGACATGCGGACCGGCACCGGATCGTGGTTGCGGCGTATCATCGGCCTCCCATGACACGCGACCGAGCACACGACGCGCTGGCCTTCGGCACCGGGACCAGTGCGGACCACGACGACGGGATTCGCTGGGTTGACTACGTGAACATCAGCTGGAATCCGGTCTTCTGCAAGCGCTGTGACATCTGCGTCGAGATCTGTCCAAAGGCGACGCTGGTCCTGCGCAACGACGCGATCCTTGAGGAGGAGAACTGCATCGTCTGCGGTCTCTGCGAGCGCTACTGCCCCGACCTGGCAATCGAGATGATCCCTTCCGCAGTGGCGGAGCATGCCGCCAGGGCGGCGGCAGGGCGGACGCGGGCGGAGTGAGCCGATGACACGCAAGCTCATCCAGGGCAACGAGGCGGTCTTCCACGGCGCCGTCGCAGCCGGGGCCAACTACTACGCCGGCTATCCCATCAGCCCATCCACGGAGATCCTGAACATCGCGTCGGGGTATGCCGCTGCCCATCACCGGGAATTCCGGTTCCTGCAGGCAGAGGACGAGATCGCGAGTGCCAACGCGATCATCGGTGCGTCGCTCGCGGGTGCGAAGTCCTTCACCGCGACCTCGGGACCTGGCTTCAGCCTCATGCAGGAAGCGGTCGGCTATGCGCAGAAGGTCGGCGTGCCGACGGTCTTCGTTGACGTGCAGCGGGTTGGTCCTGCCACCGGCATGCCCACCATGCCCGGCCAGGGCGACATCGGTCAGGTCAGGTATGGCTCGTCCGGCGACTACACCCCGCTTGCCTTCTACCCCAACGGGATCGAGGAGGCGTTCCGCGTCACCGTCCAGGCCTTCAACGCCGCGGAGGAGTCCCGGTCGCCGGTGATCCTCCTCGCCGATACGTTCGTGGCCCACCTCAACGAGGTCGTGGACCTCGAGGAGCTCGCGTCTGGGATCGAGGTCGTGGAGCGCACCATTCCGCCGCTGGCCCACCACGAGCCGGGCAACCCACGCTTCTTCGCGGGGGTCCTGATGTACGAGTCCGGCCCGTCCGCAGGCGAGCCCGCAACGGCGGACGGCGACGAGTACCTGCGCCAGTTCTACGCCGCCAAGCATCGGCACCTCGAGGTGGCCAAACACTATCCGCTGTACGAGCACGGCTGGAACCGCGAAGCGGAAGTGCTGGTCATCTGCTACGGCATCGTCAGCCGCGTCGCGAGCCCCCTTGCCGCCGAGTACGCCCTCTTCCGCCCCATCCGCATCCTCCCGGTCCTGGGCGACGAGCTGCGCGAGATCACGCCCCGCTATCGAGAGATCGTGGTTCTCGAGGCCAACGACGGCCAGTACGCGGACATGGTCGAGCTCGCCATTCGCCGACCGGTGAAGCGGGTCCCGCTCCTGGGCGGCCGGATCAGCATCGAAGCGGTGCGCGACGGCCTCGACCGGGTCCTCGCCGGCGGGCCGTCGGAGCCACCCATACCGCCTGCTCCCACCGGGCGGGTCGCGCCGTCGCCCCTGGGCATCGGCTGAGCTGGACAGGGAGACGAAGCAATGCCCGAGCTGATGATGGCCGAGCTCAACTACAAGCGTCACCTCAAGGTCGAGCTCTTCCCGACCATCTGGTGCCCCGGCTGCGGCATCGGCAGCATCATGATGCAGCTGGCCATGGTCCTCGAGGAGATGGGCCTGGACGAGACGAACACCGTCATCGTCACCGGCATCGGCTGCACCGGCCGGATGGGTTCCTACCTCAAGCACGAGAGCGTCTACACCCTCCACGGGCGGACACTACCGGTCGCGGAGGCCATCAAGACCTTCCGGCCCGAGCTCAACGTGATCGTGGTGTCGGGTGACGGTGACCTTGCCAGCATTGGCGGGAACCACCTGATCCACACCATCCGGCGCAACGCGAACGTCACCGTGCTGTGCAACAACAACGAGATCTACGGGCTCACCGGTGGCCAGACGGGGCCCACCACGCCGACCGGCACCAAGACCCTCTCGAGTCCCATCGGCAATCCGAACACGCCCATCAACCTGCAGGCGATCGTGCGCAGCTCGCCCCACGCGCTCTACGCGAAGACCACGGTCTACCACCAGCAGCACATGCGCAACGTGATCTCCGAGGCCGTGCAGCACCCCGGCTTCAGCTTCGTGGACATCACCAGCCAGTGCATCGAGAACAACGGCCGCCGGATCGGCTTCGCGAGCGCCAACGAGATGCTCACCCACTACCGCAAGACCTACAAGCGCGCGCCCAAGGATGCACAGACGCTCAACCCGTTCGAGATCGGGATCCTCTATCCGTCCGACGGTACCGCGGCCGTCGGCGAGGCAGCCGACGGCAACGGGACGGCGTCCAGGGCTCCGGCGAAGGCAGATGCCCCCGAGACCCGGACTGCGACCGCCGAGACGAAGCCGGCGCCAGGGACCGATGACTCGGAAAAGGCGAAGCGCCGCGAGGAGAGCCAGAAGCGGCTGGCGCTGATGCAGAAGCTCGACCCTGCCGTGAAGCTGCGGGTCGCCAAGGGCGAGATCAGCCTGGGCGACGCGCTGCGCGAGGCCGGCGTGGATCCCGCTGAGCTGGAGGGCTAGCAAACCGATGTCGACCTCGATCGCACTCGACGGCGTGGGCGGACAGGGGGTCCGCGTGATCGCCGGGGTCCTGGGCAACCTGCTCGCGCGGATGGGCAAGCAGGTCACGATCCTGTTCGATTACGACTCCTCGGTCCGTGGCAGCATGTCGGACGCATTCGTGATCTTCGACGACGCGCCCATCACGAACCCGGTGATCGAGGACGCGGACATCCTCCTGAAGCTCGCCAACAAGGGGCATCTCCGCATCCACGGCCACAAGGTGGTGACGGATTTGGGACTGGCCGGCCCCGGTGACGAGCAGATCCCGTTCGCGGCGCTTGGCAGCCAGCACTTCGGCAAGGAGCTCTTCGGCAACATGATTGCCCTGGGCAGGCTGCTGCGTCTGGCGAGCGTCGACTACGACGAGGCCGCCATCCGCGAGTCGTTGCCACGCCGCTTCAAGGACGAGAATGTGGCGGCGATCCGGTTCGGCTTTGACCTCAGCGAGGCGGAGATCGAGCAGATGGCGACCGAGGCACCACCCTCGCGGTTCGAGATGAACTACGCCGCGACGACGCCGGCGCCGCTCCGCGGCATGGACGCGGCGTACGACAGCGCCATGGCCCAGCCGACAGGCGGCGAGACGGGCTGACCGCCGAAGCGGATCACTCCTTGCGGCCGCGTTCGATGCGAATGCCGTCGAAGGTGACCGTCACCGGCCTGGCGTAGCGCTCGCCGTTGACCTTGTCATGGCGGCCGAAGGTCGGCGCCTCGATCGACACCGCCAGCCGGTACTCGCCGTCCTCCGGGACGTGGACGCTGCGCCCGTAGTGGTACATGGTCGGGTGCCAGAGCATCGGCAGGTGATACGTGCCGATGGCGGTGCCGTCGGCGGCGCTGAGCACCACCTGGACCATCAGCCCCGGCACGAAGCGGTGGTCGGCGCGGTCCATGACGACGACCTCAAGGTGGGCGTTGGCCCCCGCCGCCGGCTCGGTGAGCGTCAGCCGCCCGCCGAGCAGGTGCCAGAGCGGCTCCGCCTCCTCGACGGCCACGCCCACGAGGTAATCATCGGCCTCCTGCAGCGCGCCGCTGGTGGCGACCTCGCTGATGAAGTACTCGACCATGCGGTGGTACGCGTCGCCGGCCTCGCGCGCGAGCTCAAGGCCCCGGCGGCTGGCCTCGTCGGTGACGTCACGCGGCGGTGCGGTCGGTGTGGTCATGCTGTGCAGCTCGTGTTCCCAGCGTTCTCATGAGCCGATGGGGAGCAGCCTGCGTGCCAGGCGCGCTGCGACCGGGCTGCTCAGGCAGGCAGCGCGAGGTCGAGCCGATCCAGCGCCTCGTCCAGGGTCCGGGTCTCCTCCGCGGTCAGGGGCCGCATCGGGCGGCGCAGGTGCGGGCCGACCGGCACGCCTCGGCGGCCCAGCACGTGCTTCGCCGATGCGATGAATGGCTGAGCCTCCATCGCGGAGCGCAGCGCGCGCAGCCCATCCGCAGCGGCCTCGTCCGGGGCATCCAGCGCGGCGCGAACGGCCTCCGGCCAGGCGGCAGCCAGGCCGGAGGCCGCACCAACGGCGCCCGCGGCGAGCGCCTGCGGGATGAACGGCTCCTGGCCCACAAAGACCGGCAGGCCCAGGCCGAGGTAGGGCTCCACCGTGCTCCAGGGCGACTCGCTGACCTTCAGGCCGGCGAGGTTTGGCGATGTGGCCCGCACGCGCTCGATCACCGCGGCGCGGACCGGGTAGCCGCTGCGCGCGGCGAAGGCGTAGATGAAGAACGGCAGCGGCGCGCAGGCGGCAGCGGCAGCGGCGAAGTGGGCGGCAAGGGCCGCATCGTCGAGGGGGAAGTACGGCGGCGGGATGACCGCCACCGCGTCGGCGCCGATCTCCGCGGCGTGGGCGGCCAGCGCCACCGTCTCCGGCGTCGACTGGGCGCCGCAGTGGACGATGAGGACGCCGCGCAGCGCGGCGCGGAACAACACCGCGGCGCGCATCCGCTCCTCGGCGGACAGGAGGATGCCCTCGCCGGTCGTCCCGCAGGCGAAGACGCCGTCCGCGCCGTGGTCGGAGAGGAACGCGACGTACGGCCAGACGGCGCGCTCGTCGAGCGCGGCGCCACCATCGGTCAGTGGCGTGACCGCCGCCACCACGAGCATCGGATGATCGGCCTGGAAAGGAGGCTGCATGGGGCGAAGCGTACTGAACTTGGGTCTTGCCAGCGGGCCGCCGACGCGCTTCCATGCGGGGACCCAGCACGAAGGAGAGGGCAGATGGCCGAATTGAGTGGCCACGAGGTGGTGGAACGCTACGGGCAGGCACTGGCCGCCCTCGATCTCGACACGCTGTCAGCCCTGCTGGCCGACGAGGTCGTCGAGGAGTACCCACAGTCGGGCGAGAGGATCAGGGGCCGCGACTCCTGGGTCGCAATGCAGCGCGCGTGGCCGGAGGTTGTCCAGCCGCGGATCGAACGAGTCGTCGGGAGCGAGGACCAATGGGTGGCAGGTCCCAACTGGACGGTCCTCCGGATCACCGGCACCGGCGACGACTTCTGGATGCACGGTCGCATCACGTACGCCAACGGTGAGACCTGGCACGTCGTCCAGCTGCTCCACCTGCGGGACGGCAAGATCGCCCGGTTGCGCAGCTACTTCGCCGCGCCGTTTCCCGCAGCGGAGTGGCGGCGACCCTACGTGGAGCGCATGGAGCCGGAGGCGTAGGCGCGTCCGGAGGACGGCCGCCATCGGTGTAGACTCGTCACCGCGAACGTTCGCCCCGACCCACGACACGCGGAGGACGCTCCGGAGCCATGACCTACGTCATCACCGAGCCCTGCATCGGCGTCAAGGACGCGAGCTGCGTCGACGTCTGCCCGGTCGACTGCATCCACGCCAAGGACGACGACACGATGTACTTCATCGATCCGGACGAGTGCATCGACTGCGGCGCCTGCGAACCCGAATGCCCGGTCACCGCGATCTTTGCGGAGGACGCCGTCCCGGACCAGTGGCAGAACTACATCCAGATCAACGCCGAGTATTTCGCGAAGTAGTGGCCGCTCGACTCATCGCTCTCTACCAGCAGCCCGAGGATCCGGCCGCGTTCGACGCCCACTACCGCGACGCCCACACGCCCATCATCCTTCGCTACCCCGGCCTGCTCGAGCTGCGCACCACGAAGGTCGAGCCCGTTGGCCCGCGCTCGACGCCGTACTACCTCTCCGTGGAGATGGTGTTCGACACCCGCGCCGACCTGGACGCGGCGATCGCCAGCGACGCGGGGGTCGAAAGCGCGCGAGACCTGCGCAACTTCGCGATGGCCGGCGTGACCCTGTTCGCCATCGACGACGACGCCACGATGAGCGCCGTGCCCACTGCGGCCGGCTGAGGAGGCACCTGCATGGCCGATCCGAACGACGCGCCACGCGCCAGCGATCCCGCAGCGCTTGGCTTCGAGCGGATCCAGTACACGAAGGACGCCGCCGGCGTCGCGACCGTCACCATCAACCGGCCGTCGGTGATGAACTGCTTTGACTTCAAGACCCTGCGCGAGATGGCGCGGGCGTTCGAGGATGCCTCGTGGGACGACGCGGTGGCCGTGCTGGTGGTGACCGGAGCCGGCGATCGCGCCTTCTGCTCGGGGGCCGACCTGGACGAGCAGAAGCGGATGGGTGCCACCAGCGGACAGTACTGGCGCTGGATGGGCGCTTTCATCGAGATGCACGACCGCCTCCGGCACATCGGGAAGCCCACCATCGCGCGTATCAACGGGGCGGCCGTGGGAGGCGGCCAGGAGCTGCAGCTCGCCTGCGACTTCGCGGTGATGGCCGATGACACCTACATCCGCCACGTCGGTCCGGAGCATGGCTCCGTCCCGGCCGGCGGCGCCACCCAGTGGCTGCCCCTGGTCGTGGGAGATCGGCGGGCGCGCGAGATCGTGATGCTCTGCGAGGAGATCAGCCCGCGGCAGGCGCTCGACTGGGGCCTGGTGACGCGAGTCGTGACCCGCGGCGAGCTCGACGCGACCGTGGCGGAGCTCGCCGCCAAGCTCCGACGCAAGCTGCCGGAGACGGTGCGCTACACCAAGACGCAGCTGAACTGGTGGCGCGACCTGGTCTGGGCGCAGACCAGCACCCACGCACGTGACTGGCTGGCGATCCATTCCACCTCGGACGAGACGCGCGAGGCGGTCGACGCCTTCCACGCCAACCGCGAGCCGAGGTACACGGTGCTCCGTACCCTGCAGGCCGGCGAGGGCCGCACCTGCGATGACTGCGGCGAGACCGGCATAGCCTTGGGCGCCCACTACTGCCCGGGCTGCGGTCACGCCCTCACCGCGCTCCAGGAGGGCGTGCCGTGAGCTCTGTCCGGTTTGCGGCCCGGGCAATGTCCTCCCGTCGCGCTCTTTCGTGCGGCACAGGACTCGTGCGGCACAGGACTCGTGCAGCACGAAATGTGTCGACAGCACGGGGCCGCACCCGATGACCCCGGTCGAGGAGCCCACCGTCCTGGTCGACCGCCAGAGCGAGCAGCGCACCGCGCTCGTCCGGCTCAACAGGCCACGGCAGCTCAACGCGCTGAACGGTCCCACCATGGACCTGCTGTGCGAGACCCTCGAGGGCCTTGACGCCGACGACGAGGTCCGGGCCATCGTGGTGACCGGCAGCGAGCGCGCATTCGCGGCGGGTGCCGATATCGGCGAGATGGCGACAGCCAGCGCCATCGACATGCTGCGCGAGAACCGGATCGGCCAGTGGGACCGCGTGCGGCGTATCAGCAAGCCGGTCATCGCCGCCGTCAACGGCTGGTGCCTGGGGGGCGGCTGCGAGCTGGCCATGACGCTCGACCTCATCATCGCCGGCGAGGGCGCCCGGTTCGGGCAGCCGGAGATCAGCATTGGCGTCATCCCCGGCGCCGGCGGGACGCAGCGTCTGACGCGCGCCATCGGCAAGAGCCGGGCCATGGAGATGATCCTGACCGGGGAGCCGATGGAGGCCGCCGAGGCGCTGTCGCGCGGCCTGGTGTCCCGGGTTGTCCCCGACGAGCTCGTGGTGGAGGACGCCCTCACCCTGGCGGCCACCATCGCGATGCGCTCGCCCGTGGCCCTGCGGGTTGCCAAGGAGGCGGTCAACGCGGCCTACGAGCTGCCACTCACCGATGCCCTCGCCCACGAGCGACGGCTCTTCTACCTGCTCTTCGCGAGCGAGGACCAGAAGGAGGGCATGGCCGCCTTCCTGGAGAAGCGGGCCCCGGACTTCAAGGGGAGGTAGACCGTCCATGGCGGATGCCGTCATGCCCGGAGACGACGAGTCGGCGCTGGTGGTGACCGTCCCCGAGGCAGAGCCGCTGGTCGGTCGCCTCCGGCAGCTCCACGAGGGAGGCGGTCGCTGGTCGACGGCGAGCTCCTTCCCGCTGCGCGGCGGGTGACGCGCATGGCCGGCGACGGACCGACGCGCCCGGTCGGGGGGCTGAGCGTGCGCGCCCCGGGGGGCGTGGAGCTGCGCCCGGCGGGGCGCGTCGACATCGGGGCGGTCATGCGCCTGCTCGAGACGCGGGACGCGGCACGGAGACCGGACGTGACGGCGGAGGGTGCCGCAGTGCGCTGGGGTGCCTTGCTCGGATCGGTGGACGCGGCGCCGTTCATCGCCGTTGCCGACGGAACGCCGGCCGGGCTCCTGCTCCTGGTCTTCCGTCGGCGACTGAACTTCGCCACCTGGGAGGCGTGGGTTCCGGAGCTCGTCGTCGCCGAGCCCTTCCGGGGCCGCGGAATCGGCCGGGCCCTCCTGCGCGTCGCGATCGAGGAGTGGCGCCTGCGGGGCGGGCATCGACTCGCCGTGGAGCTCGAGCCGAACGAGGGTGCGGGCGAAGGCCTGCTGACCCGGATGGGCTTCGAGGAAGCGTTCCTCCGCTTCCGCGCGGAGCCGATGGCGACCCGCGGGCGCCCCGCGCCGGCGGACGTGGTCCTGCGCGGGATCGAGCCCGGCGATGTCGAGGCGGTCACCCGGCTCGTGGCCGAGATGGGGCCGCGACACTCTCCGGTGCCGGAGCGGATGGAGGCCGTCGCACGGACCTTCCGGGAGCTGACCGCGCGACAGGCCGACCGCTCGCTGGTGGCCATCCGTGACGGGGTGCCCATCGGGGTCTGCACCGCGGAGCTGCGCGAGACCCTCCGCCGGGATGCCCACGAGCTGTGGATTCCCGAGCTCGTGGTGGACGAGCCGTTTCGGGGGGCCGGGACCGGCGCCGCCCTCCTCGACGCCGCGATGGCGGCCGGCGTGGTGGCCGGCGCTGGGAGCGTCGTCCTGGAGTCGGGCGCGCGCCGCGCCGCGGCGCATCGGCTCTATGCTGCCGCCGGCTTCGCGCAGTCGGGAAGGGTCTTCACCCTTCTCCGGGACCGGTGACCGGCGCTACGCTAGCCGCGATGAGCGGGAAACCGGAGCACAGCCCATACCTGGCGCGCCTTCCCATCGGGGAGCGGCTGCCGCTCGGCGACCTGGTCGACGACGAGCTGTTCCCGCTCGAAGGCGAGATCCTGGTCAAGCCACTGGACGCGCCGCTCATCCCCGAGCCGCATCGCCATGGCGAGCTCGGGCGCGAGCCGTGCTGGAACTGCGAGCATCCCGACACGGACACGATCTGGTCGAACGAGCAATGGATTGTGCGTGCCAACCACGAGCAGCCCCACGGGTTGCCGGCGGTGATGGTCCTTCTCCCGCGTGCGCATCATGACCTGCTGGACCTGCCAGCCGACCTCGCATCGGAGCTGGGTCCCATGATCCAGCGTGTCGCCGCGGCCATCTCGTCCCTCCCCGAGGTCGGTCGGGTCCACGTCAACCGCTGGGGCGACGGGTCGGAGCACTTCCATGTGTGGTTCCTGGCGCGGCCGCGCGGGATGTGGCAGATGCGCGGCGCGATGCTCGCGGTCTGGGACGACCTGCTGCCACCGGTCCCCGCCGACGAGTGGCGTGCGAACGTCGCGCGGATCGCGGCCGCCCTCGCGGCGCAGGACGACCGGTCCCACCGCTAGCGCACGCGGTCGCGTGTCAGCCGCGCGGCGTCTCCGACGGCTTCTCGACCCACCACTCGGCGAACTCCCGCGCTCGCCCATCGGGCTCCAGGCGGATCAGCCAGATGTTGGCGTAGATGCCCTCCGGCTCGTCGCCCTGGGCGGGATAGGTGGTCAGGCCCCGGACGATGCCGGTATCTCCTTCGACCGCCAGGATCTCGTCCTCGAACTCCCACGTGCGCTCCGAATCGCCTCGTGCAATCCACTTCTCCACGATGCGGTCGCGGCCGGTCCACGGCGCCGAGAAGGGCCACGGCGAGTACGTGGCATCCTCGGTGAAGAGCGCGGCGATGTCGGCGGGATCATCGGTGCCCCACGCGTGCCGGTACGCGCTGAGCCAGGTCGCCAGGTCGGTGCGGTCCATGGCGTGGTGCTCCCTCGTGCGGATCGGATGTGTGCCTGCAGGGTACCGAACCTTCCGTCACCAGTCAACCTCCGGTGAGTGGTGATCATGCAGCGGGACGGCTGCGTGCGTAGAATCGCCGGGTGTCCGGCTCCGAGCGGGGGATCACGCGCGAGCAGCTCCTCGTCACGGCCGGGGTCATGGCCGGCATCGCGGTCGCGGCCCTGGACTCGACCGTGGTCGGCACCGCCATGCCCACGATCATCGGCCAGCTCGGCGGCATCGAGCAGTACGGCTGGGTCTTCGCCGCCTACCTGCTGACCGCGACCACCACGGTCCCTGTCTTCTCGACCCTGGCCGACGTGCGTGGCCGCAAGCCCATCTTCCTCGGGGGCCTCGCGCTCTTCGTCGGCGGCTCCGCACTCTGCGGTCTCTCGCAGTCGATGCTCATGCTCATCGTGTTTCGCGCGATCCAGGGTCTTGGCGCCGGTGCGCTGCAGCCCATCGCCTTCACGATCGTCGGGGACATCTACCCGCCGCGGGAGCGGGCCAAGATGCAGGGACTCTTCTCGAGTGTGTGGGGCGTTGCCGCGATCGTGGGGCCGGCACTGGGCGGGATCATCACGGGCACCGTCGGCTGGCGCTGGGTCTTCTACATCAACGTCCCGGTTGGCCTTGTGGCCGGGATCCTGATTGGTGGCGTCCTCCACGAGCACGTCGAGCACCGGCAGCATCGGCTGGACCTCGTGGGCGCCGCCTCCCTCACCGTCGGCGTGGCCCTTCTCCTGCTCGCGGTGTCGGAGGGGAGCACCGTGGGCTGGCTCTCCCCGGTCATCATCGGCTCCGCAATGGGCGCGGTGATCCTGCTGGGGGTCTTCGTCCGCGCCGAACGGGCGGCGGCTGAGCCGCTCATCTCCATGGCCCTGCTGCGGAGACCGATCGTTGCGGCCGGGCTGGCCGTGGGGACGCTCGCCGGCGTGGTCATGTTCGGCCTCACCGCGTACGTGCCGCCCCTGGTCCAGGGCGTCATGGGCGACTCGCCGCTGGCGGCCGGCCTGGCCGTTGGCGCCATGAGCATCGGCTGGCCCATCGGCTCCATCGTGAGCGGCCGTGCCATCCTGCGCTGGGGCGTACGGCCCATCGTGCTCCTGGGTACCGGGTTCCTCGTCCTGGGGACCGTGCTGCTCACCCAGGCCGGGTCGATCCAGTCGCTCGCCTACACCGCGACCGCCACTGCGGTGACCGGCCTGGGAATGGGCTTCACCACCACGCCGCTCCTGGTGGCGATCCAGGGTGCCGTCAGCTGGCAGCAGCGCGGCCAGGCAACCGGGCTGGTGCAGTTCAGCCGCACGATCGGCGGCGCCGTGGGCACCGGGGTTCTCGGTGCGCTGCTGGCGGCGGCCGTCGGCTCCACGGCGAGCGCCATCCTGGATCCCATCGCCCGCACGACCATTCCGGCCGCGCAGCTGGCGGCCGAGCGGAGCGGCATGCAGACCGGGCTGGGCTGGATCTACCTGATCCTTGTCGTGGCGGCCGCCGGCACGTTCCTCCTGTCCTTCCGCATGATGCCGGCGATGCGCATCGGCGAGGAGCCTGAGGAGCCTGAGCAGCCCGCGTCCTCGCGGGAGCAGGCGATGGGCGGCGCGGCCGCTCCGGGCGCACCGACCGAACCGTAGAATCAGCGAACCAATGGCCGATGCCCGCAACGACCGCCCGTACGAGACGATCCGCACCGGGACCCGCGACGGCGTCCTCACCGTCACCCTGCATCGTCCCGAGTCGCTGAACGCGCTGAACGGTGCCATGCGGCGGGAGCTGCTCGCCGCATTCAAGGCGGCAGCGCGCGACGACGACGTGCGCGCCGTCCTGCTCACGGGAGCGGGCCGAGGCTTCTGCAGCGGAGCTGACCTGCGCGGTGGCGCCTCCGAGCGGGAGTTCCGCCGGGTCATCACCACCGAGTACAACCCCTTGATCCGCGCCATCCGCGGCCTGCCCAAGCCGGTCATCGCCGCGGTGAACGGTGTCGCGGCGGGAGCCGGCGTCAGCCTCGCGCTGGCCTGCGACCTGGTCTATGCCGCGGACGACGCTCGCCTGGTCCTCGCCTTCTCCCGCATCGGCCTGGTTCCCGACTCCGGGCTGACCCGCACCCTTGTCCGCGCGCTTGGTCGCCACCGCGCGGCCGCCCTGATCCTGGCCGGGGATGCGGTGCCGGCGGCCGAGGCAGCCTCTGCGGGTCTCGTCACCCGCGTCGTCCCGGCCGCGGAGCTGGCAGCAACGGCCCACGAGCTCGCCGCGCGGCTGGCCGCGGGCCCCACCCGCGCCATGGGCTACGCCAAGCGGCTCATCGAGGGCGCGGAGCAGGACGACCTCGCCGCGGCGCTCGAGGCGGAGGCAGCCCTCCAGGAGCTGGCCGGGCGGACCGCGGACCACGCGGAGGGGATCGCCGCCTTTGCCGAGAAGCGCGACCCGCGCTTCACGGGCCGCTGAGCCGCGGATGACCGTGCAGGAGAGCGGGCCCACGCTGGACGCGGTGCAACGCGTGGGCGTGCTGGGCGCAGGCACCATGGGCAGCGGCATCGCCCAGGTCGTCGCCGAGGCCGGCGTGGAGGTGCAGGTCCACGATCCCGTGGAGGGGGCCTACGACCGAGCACACGAACGGATCGCGCGGTTCATCCGGCGCAAGGTCGACAAGGGCCAGCTCGACGAGGAGGCTGCGGCCCTCGTCGTGGCGCGCATCGGCCGGGCCGAATCACTCGAAGAGCTCGCCTCGGCCGACCTCGTGATCGAGGCCATCCCCGAGGACCTCGAGCTCAAGCGCGCCGCGTTCCGCCGGCTGGACGCGGTCGCGGAGCCCCGGACGATCCTCGCCAGCAACACGAGCTCCCTGCCGGTGGCGCGCATCGCCGCCGCCGCGGCACGTCCCGACCGCGTCCTGGGCATGCACTTCTTCAACCCGGTCCCGCTCATGGCCCTCGTCGAGGTGGTGGCGGGGCCCATGACAGCTCCACCTGCCGTGGATGCCATTGCGCTCTTCGCCCGACGCCTGGGCAAGACGCCGGTGGTCACCGCGGACACGCCCGGATTCATCGTGAACCGGGTGGCGCGCCCGTTCTACCTCGAGGCGCTCCGCATCCTGGGCTCGGGCGAAGCCGGCGTCGAGGCCGTGGACGACGCCATGCGCGGCATCGGGTTCCGGATGGGGCCATTCGAGCTGATCGACGCCATCGGCGCGGACGTCAACCTCGCCGTCAGCGAGAGCGTCCACGAGCAGTTCTTCTATGACCCGCGCTATCGTCCGCACCCCATCCAGCGCATGGTCGTGGATGCCGGACGGCTCGGCCGCAAGGCGGGTGGTGGCTTCTACGACTACGGGCCCGATGGCGCCCGGACCGGGCCCTGGGCGACCCTCGAGCGCCGGCCGGAGGGACCGCGCCCAGACACGCTCAATGCCGAGCAGATCGCCGCTCGCGTCTTGGCGGTGATCGTCAACGAGGCTGCCTCCGCGGTCGTCGAGGCGGTGGCGACTCCGGCGGGAATCGACACGGCGATGCGCCTGGGTACCAACTACCCCTTCGGTCCACTCGAATGGGGCGAGCGCATTGGCCTGGAGCACGTGATCCGGACGCTCGAGGGACTCCACGCGCGCGTGCCGGATGGGCGCTACCGGGTGGTCCCCCTGCTCCGCACGCTCGTCGAGCGCCACGCGTCGTTCTTCGCGGGGTCCTGAATGGTCGCGCTCCTGCCGGATCGCTACCGGGCGGTCGTCTTCGACATGGACGGCCTGCTGCTCGACACGGAGACCCTGTGGCACAAGGCCGAGGTCGAGCTCTTCACCCGTCACGGCGCGAGCTTCAGCTGGGAGGACAAGATGGCGGTGATCGGCACCAGCTTCGACCAGACCGCCCACTTCTTCGCGGAGCGGCTGGGAGCCACGCCGGAGCAGGGTGCGGGGCTCGTGCGCGAGATGCTCGAGATCATGCAGGCCAGCCTGCAGCAGCAGGTCGAGGGCCGGCCCGGCGCCATCGAGCTCGTCGAGCGGCTTCGCGGCCGGGTTCCGCTCGCCGTCGCCTCCAACTCGCCGCGGACGCTCGTCGACACCGCCCTCGCCACTGCACGCCTGACGGGCGTCTTCGACGCGGTGGTCACCTCCGACGACGTGGTCCATGGCAAGCCCGCCCCCGACATCTATCTCCTCGCCTGTGAACGGGTCGGCGTGCGGCCGGAGGATGCCCTGGCGCTCGAGGACTCGCCGTCGGGGATCGCGGCGGCCAAGGCCGCCGGCCTGGCCTGCATCGGCGTGCCGCAGTTCGCCGAGTCCGATGTCTCCGCCGCCGATCGGGTCATCGACTCACTCGAGGAGCTGCTCGCGGAGGTCTAGACTCTCCGCCATGTGCCGAAGCATCAAGACCCTCCGTGACCTCGACCAGCCGGCCGGACCCGACGATGTCCGCGCCGCCGCCCTCCAGTACGTGCGCAAGGTGAGTGGCTACCGCACGCCGTCGCCCGCCAACCAGGACGCCTTCAGCGCCGCCGTCGACGAGATCGCGGCGGCGTCGGCGCGCCTTCTCGACGCGGTGACGGCGACCCATCCCGCCCGCGCCCGTCGCGCCCAGCACGCATAAGAGGATGTCGCCTCCCGTGAACACCTCGCGCCGCGACCCCGCACGGACGCCGGTGGTCGTCGACGGCCTTCGAACGCCCTTCGGGCGCTACGGCGGCGTGCTCGCCGGCGTCCGCCCCGACGACATGGCGGCCCATGTCATCCGGGTGCTCGTGGAGCGCAACGGGGTCGACCCGGCGGCGATCGACGACGTGATCCTGGGCGCGGCCAACCAGGCGGGCGAAGACAACCGAAACGTGGGCCGCATGGCCGCCCTGCTCGCCGGCCTGCCGGTGGAGGTGCCGGGCGCGACCGTCAACCGGCTGTGCGGCTCGGGGATGAACACGGTGATCAATGCCGCGCACGCCATCGTCGCCGGTGACGGAGAGCTGTTCGTGGCGGGCGGGGTCGAGTCCATGACCCGTGCCCCGTTCGTCATGGCCAAGCCGTCGGCTGCCTTCCCGCGCGGCGAGCAGACCCTGCAGGACACCACCCTGGGATGGCGCTTCACGAACCCGCGTCTCGCCGACGCGTACTACCCGTACTCCATGGGCGAGACCGCGGAGAACGTCGTGGAGCGCTGCGGCGTGACCCGCGAGGAGCAGGACGCTTTTGCGCTCGAGTCCCAGCGGCGCTGGAAGGCGGCCCAGGATGCGGGCCGTTACGCGGAGGAGGTGGTCTCCATCGCGGCGCCGGTCGGGCGTCGTGGCGAGACCGTGACGGTCGGTGTCGACGAGCATCCCCGACCCGAGACCACCCTCGAGGCGCTGGCGAAGCTCAAGCCCGCCTTCCGCCGCGACGCATCCGGCTCGGTCACGGCGGGCAACTCGTCGGGGATCAACGACGGGGCGTCCGTGCTCCTCGTGACGTCGGAGGCGCGCGCGCGCGCCGGAGGCTGGCGGCCGATGGCGCGGATGGTCGCGAGCGCCGTTGCCGGGGTGGATCCGGCGACCATGGGCCTGGGCCCCATCCCCGCCTCGCGCAAGGCACTTGAGCGTGCCGGGCTCACCGTGGCCGACCTGGACCTGGTGGAGCTCAACGAGGCGTTCGCCGCGCAGTCGATCCCCTGCATCCGGGAGCTGGGGCTCGACCCGGAGAAGGTGAACGTGAACGGCGGAGCGATCGCCATCGGCCATCCACTGGGCGCGTCCGGGGCTCGCCTGGTCACCACCCTCCTCCACGAGATGCGACGACGGGGCGCCCGGCACGGGCTGGCCACCATGTGCATCGGGGTCGGCCAGGGCATCGCCAGCGTCTGGGAGGCGCTCGACTAGCCGCCGGGCTGGCGCCGGTCAGCTGGCGCTGCTGCTCGAGCTCTTCGGGGCCGGCGGCCCGGCGCCGTTTCGCCGCAACGGCCCGTTGCCGTTGAACAGTTTCCCGTCCTTGAGGGCCCGGTCGATCCGATCGAGGATCTGGCTCTCCCGGTCGGCGGTCATCTTCCCGGCGGCCACGATCTTGTCCAGGTCCGCCTTGGCCGCATCGTGGATGGCGCCCGTGACCGTGTCGTAGTCGACGCCCGCGTCCTGCGCGATCTTCTTGAGTGACGTGCCGTCCATGAGCTGGCTGCGCAGGTCGGCGGGCTGCAGGTTCAGCGTGCCCGCGGCGGCCTGCAGCATGTCGGCGCCGATGCCGCGCTGCACCACGTTGCGGGCGACCGCCTGCCAACGAGCGCTCAGCCAGGCGCAGCCGCCACCGTTCGCCTTGTCGATGCGCTGCTTGATGGCGTCGCCGATCTTCTGGGGCAGATCCCCGTTGCCGACCGCCTGGTCGATGGTCGTCTTGGCGGCGTCTTTGGCCGCCGGCGTCAGCGCCGAGGCGTCGACGCCAAGGTTCTGCGCGAACGCGCCGAGGAACGCCTGGCAGTACGTGCCGGCCTGGGTGTCGGTGGCGACCACGGTCGAGCCGCTCGTCGGGTCGCCCGGCTGCGCCGGGTTCGCGGAGACCGCGCTGATCAGGGTGCCGCCCACCACGGCGGCGGCCACCAGGGCGCCGGAAACGCCCAGGATCTTCAGACTCTTCATGGGATTGTTCGTACCTCGCTGGTCGCTCAGGGATCGGATAGGTCGCGGCCCGACTCGGCCGCTCGGTCTGCGGTCCAGCCTCGATGCGGGCTGTGAAGATCGGATCAAGATCGCCCGGTGCGGTCTTGACATCTCCTGAACAGCGCGACGGCTAGGATGCAGTCCATGCCGCCCCGCGCCCGGATCCTGGTGGTGGAGGACGAGCCGCGCCTCCGCGCCCTCCTGCGCCTCTACCTCGAGCGCGAGGGGTATGTCGTGGCCGATGCCGGCGACGGTGTCGCCGCCCTCGCTGCCTTCGACGCCGATGGCGCCGACCTTGTGGTCCTGGACCTGATGCTGCCCGGGATGCAGGGAGAGACGGTCCTCGAGGAGCTCCGCCGGCGCGGCGCGGTGCCCATCCTCATCACCTCGGCCAAGCGCAGCGACGCGGAGCGCATCGCCGGCCTGCGGATGGGCGCCGACGACTATCTCGCCAAGCCGTTCAACCCCCACGAGGTGACCGCCCGCGTGGCGGCAATCCTCCGCCGTGCGGCCCCGGTGCGCGCGGAGGAGCGGTCGCAGATCCTCTCGCTTGCCGCGGGTCGGTTGGTCCTCGATCCCGCCAGCCGTCGCTATACCCTGGGAACCAGTGGCGACGGCGGGTCCGAGGGACGGCTGACGCCGGGAGAGACCGGTCTCATCGTCGCCCTGGCGCGGCACCCCGGAATGGTGCTCACCCGCGAGCAGCTCCTCGAAGCGGTCGCGCGCCGGCCGGACGAGGTCTATGACCGGGTGGTGGACGTCCACGTCGCCAACCTGCGCCGCAAGCTCGGCGACGCCGCCGGCGACCCGTGGCTGATCGAGACCATCCCGCACACCGGATACCGCCTCGTCGCCGAGCGTGACGCGCCGTGACCGGCAAGCCGCCGCCGCCCACCTCCGCCCAGCCGCGCGGCGGTTCGATCGCCTGGCGGCTTGCCCTGCTGCTGGGTGCCATCTCGCTCGGCGTCCTCCTGGTGACCGGCCTGGTCGTGAACCGGGTTGTGAGCTCCGGCTACGAGTCCGCCCTGCGCACCCAGCAGCAGGAGCGGCTCAATACCGCCGCCGACGGGCTGGTGACCATCCTCGCCGACGCCCAGACGCGCGTGGGCGCCCTAGCGCGCGTGCGGGCACAGCTCCAGCGGCTCGCAACCAGCATCGGGGGCGAGCTCACGGTGCTGGCGCCCAGCGGGACCGTGCTGCTGGCCCTGGGCCGGCCGCCCGGCGCCGACGCTGTGCATCTCGAGTCATCCGTGGTGTCCAACGGCACGAACCTGGGGACACTCGTCGTCGATCTTCCCGCAGGCGCCGATCGCGGGTTTCTGCGCCTCTTCAACCTGGCGCTCATCCTGGCCGGGCTCCTGAGCGTCGCCGGGATCGTCCTCCTGGCCCTCTATGGCACGAACCGTCTGACGCGGCCACTGCGGACGGTGGTCGACGCGGCACACCGCCTGGGGAGCGGCGATGCCTCGGCGCGTGCCAGCGGCGGGCCCGACCGCGAGTCGGCCGAGCTGGCGGACGCCTTCAACCTCATGGCGGAGCGCCTCGCGCGCTCCGAGATGCTCCGCCGCCGAGCCGCGAGCGACACGGCCCATGACCTGGCCACCCCGGCCACCGTCCTCGAGACGCAGCTGCAGGCGATGGTCGACGGGGTCGTGCCGGCCAACGCAGAGCAGCTCGAGGCGGCGCGCGCAGCGGCCGCCGCCCTGGGCAGTGTCATCGGCCAGATGGGCGAGCTGGCCAGCGCCGAATCGGCGACGCTCCAGCGCAGCCCGGTGCGGATCGAGGTCGGGTCGGCCGTGGCCGAGACCGCGCGCGGCGTCGAGGCCCTGGCGCGAGAGCGCGGCGTCTCCCTGGTGGTCGACCCGGCCACGCCCCTCTTCAGCGCCGTGGACCCCGACCAGCTGGCGCGGGCAGCTCGCAACGTGGTGACCAACGCCATCCAGCATTCGCCGTCAGGCGGCACCGTGCGGGTCCGCCTGTGGGCGAGCCCCACGGAGGTCGAGGTGCGTATCGCGGACCAGGGACCCGGCATCGCCGCCGAGGACCTGCCGCACGTGTTCGAGCGGTTCTACCGGGCCGATCGCGCACGCGCGAGAGGCGATGGGCCGCGCCGCTCGGGCAGCGGTCTCGGCCTGACCATCGCGCGCGAGCTGCTCGGCGCCAACGGCGGCCGGGTCGCCGTCGAGCGCACGGGTCCGGATGGGACCACCTTCCTCATCGGGCTGCCGCGCGTCGCCTGACGCGCCGGCATCGGCCCATCCACACCGACCCAGTGGTCATGAGGTCACCGAAACGACCGTCGAACGATGGCCAGTCTCTCGCCAGCCCAGGCCCACCGGTCGAGGTGGTCAGGAGGTCACCGATCCGACCGCCGAGCCCTCTGCGACTGCTCGCCAGGCGACGACCGACGGTCGAGGTGGTCATGAGGCGACCGTGCCGCGGGCTCGCCGGTGGAGCGGTCAGTAGTCCCAGGCGCGCTTGCGGTCCTCGGCGAGCCAGTCCGGACGGATGACCGCCATGAGGTGCACGTCGTGGTAGGCGCCGCGGTGGAAGCGGTCGTGCCGGAGCAGGACCTCCTTCACGAAGCCGGCCTTCTCGTACGAGCGGATGGCACGCGGGTTGTAGTCGAAGACCCGCAGCCAGATCCGCTCCAGGCGCATCTCGCCGAAGCCGAAGTCAACGAGGGTGCGCATGGCGTCAGTCCCCAGGCCCTTGCCCCACTGGGCGGGATCCACGATCGAGATGGCCACCTCTGCCGAGCCATGGAGACGATCGACGTCGCGCAGGCCGCAGTTGCCGATGGCAACCTCGTTGCCCAGCAGACAGATGGCGAACATGACCTCACCGGTCCGCTCCCCGCCGGCCATGTGCGCGAGCCACCCCTCCGTCTCCATGCGCGAGAACGAGCGGCGAAAGCCCGCGTAGTGGGCGAGCTCCACGTCCTCGATGGAGCTGTTCAGCAGGTCCTCCTTCTCGATGGGTCGTAGCCAGACCTGCTCGCCGCGAAGGATGGGACGCTCCGGCACCGATGGCATGCGCAGCATCTTACCGATGACGGGCGCTACCATCATGACCATGACGACCGAGACCCAGACCGCCGGCGCCGAGTCGCGCCTCCTGATCGATGGCGCGTTCCGCGATGCTGCGGACGGCGCCACCTTCCCGACCGGATCGCCCGCCACCGGCGAGCATCTCGCCGACGTGGCCCGTGCAACGGTGGCGGACGTGGATGCGGCGGTGTCGGCCGCGCGTTCAGCGCTCGAGAAGCCATGGGCCCGCACCAGCCCGGTGAAGCGGAGCCGCATGCTCTCGCGCCTGGCCCAGCTCATCGAGGCGGACGCGGACAGGTTGGCGGAGCTGGAGACCCGCAACAACGGGAAGCCGCGCTGGCAGGCGCTGTCGGAGATCAAGCAGGCGATTGCGGACCTCGAGTTCTACGGGTCGGCCGCGCAGCACCTCCACGGACGATCGTTCGTCGTCAACCCCGGCACGCTGTCCTACACGCTCCGCGAGCCCGTGGGTGTGGTCGCCGCCATCATCCCGTGGAACTACCCGTTCATGATGGCCGCCTGGAAGCTGGCCCCGGCGCTCGCGGCCGGCTGCACGGTGGTCATGAAGCCCGCCTCCGCGACGCCCCTCACCGCGCTGGAGCTCGGCCGGCTGGCCCTCGAGGCGGGGATCCCGCCGGGTGTCTTCAACGTCGTGACCGGCCCCGGTGGCGAGGTGGGCGAGGCACTGGCCGGGCATCCGGGGATCGACAAGATCGCCTTCACCGGGGAGACGGAGACCGGCCGACGTATTGCGGCCATCGCGGCGGCCGGGCTCAAGCGCGTCTCCCTTGAGCTGGGCGGCAAGTCGCCGAACCTCGTGTTCGCCGACGCGGACCTCGAGGCTGCGGTGGCCGGCTCCCTGTGGGGCATCTTCTATGCCGCGGGCCAGTCCTGCGAAGCCCGCTCCCGGATCCTCGTCGCGGACGCGATCCACGATGCCTTCGTGGCGGCCTTCACCGAGAAGGCGGCAGCCCTGCGGGTGGGTGACCCGCTCGCCGCTGACACGCAGATCGGCTCGCTGATCAGCCCGCGCCACGCGTCAAAGGTGCTGGGGTACCTCGACGCCGCCACCGCCGAGGGCGCGCGGATCCTGACCGGGGGCCCTGCCGACCGCGAGCTGGCCCCGGCCCTGGATGCGAGTGCCTTCGTGAAGCCCACGGTCATCGACGATGTGCGCAACGAGATGCGCGTCGCCCAGGAGGAGATCTTTGGCCCGGTGGTCACGGTGACGCGCTTCTCCGAGGAGGCCGAGGCGATTGGCATCGCCAACGACGTGCGCTACGGGCTGGCGGCAACGGTGTGGACCGGTGACCCGGCGCGCGGCCACCGCGTCGCTCAGCACATCCGGAGCGGCACGGTGGGGATCAATACGCCGTTTGCCGCCTTCCCCGGCGTCCCGTTCGGCGGGTTCAAGGAGTCCGGCTACGGGCGCGAGATGAGCGTCGACGCCCTGGACCTGTACACCGAGACGAAGGCGGTCCTGGTGGGCACCGGGGCGAAGCCCGTCAATCCGTTCGGGGCCTGATCCCGTATCGCGGACATGCCCACCATCCGGGCCCGGGGCTGGGTCGATGCTCCGGTTGAGCGGGTCTTCGCCTTCTTCGACGATCCCGCCAACCTCGGGCGGCTCACGCCGCCTCCGGCACGCGTGCGCCTCGTCGCGGTGGACCCCGCGCCGCCGCGCGCCGGCTCGGTCCTCGAGTTCCGCTACGGCATTGGCGGGTGGACGCCGCTGCGCTGGCGGGTGCGCCTGCTGGAGCGCGTGGAGAACGTGCGCTTCGCCGACAGCACCCTTGCCGGACCGATGGCGCGCTTCGACCACACCCACGCCTTCACGGCGGGCCGGCGTGGCACCTGGGTCACCGACGAGATCAGCTTCCACGTCGGCCCGGACGGCCGCATCGGCTCAGTGGTAGACCAGCTTGCCGGGATCGCCATGCGCGCGGTCTTCGTCTATCGGCATGCCCTGACCCGGCTTCTGCTGGGGCGGCGCTAACCGGGCTGGCTTGCGCCCCGCCCGCACCCGCGGGTACCGTGCTTTCTCCAATGACCGGCTCGCTGGCTGCCTGGTTCTCCCGGTTCCCCGAAGGGTGGTGGGGCTACCACTGGGCGCCGCCGGAGCCGATGAGCGCGGTGCAGATCATGGGCAGCGGCAGCCTCGATGGCCGGCTGATGGCCACCCTGTGGGCGGTCGTGTCCCGGCGCAGGAGCGTGATGCTCGCCAGTGAGGCGCCCCAGGCCGGCAAGACCACGACCCTCTCGTCGCTCGTCGACTTCCTGCCGGACGGCACGGTGGGCATCTTCCTGCGTGGCTGGCGCGGCGACTTCGGCTGGACGAGTGAGTACGGACCGGACCGGACCTACCTGCTCGTCAACGAGATGAGTGACCACCTGCCCATCTACGTCTGGGGCCGCAACGCGCGGGGTGCCCTGGAGCTGGCCGGGCGCGGCTACGGGCTGGGCGCCACCATGCATGCCGATTCGCTCGACGAGGCGCTGAGCGCTCTCCGCGAGGGCGTGGGCGCCACCGATCCCGACCTCGCGGGGCTGACGATCTACCTCCAGTTCTCCGCGTACCGCACGCCGCACGGGATGTACCGCCGCTGCGAGGAGGCCTGGCACCTGCGCCTGGGGTCGGACGGCCTGCTGGCGCCGGTGCGCCTGGCCTGGATCGACGGCGAGCGATCACCTCGCCTGACCGGCGCCCAGCGCCTGCCGGTTCCGCCGGTGCTCCCCGGCGACGGGGGCCGCGCGGCGCTCGGCTTCGTCCACGACCCTGCGGCCTACGCCCAGCTTGCCGCGAGCCTCGGCGTGGACCAGACGGCCTTCGAGGGGGAGCTCGCGGCACGCGCTCGCTTCCTGGGCGAGCTGGCGGAGCGCGGGGTCTGTGACCCGCCGGCAGTTGCCGCGGCGGTCTCGGAGTACCCTGATCCCGCCGCGCCGCCGTACCCACACGCGACGCGACCCGAGCGACCCGAGCCGAGCGATTCCGAAGGAGCCTCCGCATGACCCGTCCCGCCGCCTCCACCATCGGCGAGCTGCGCGCGTCCGGCTGGCACAGCCGCAGCGTCAAGGCCGAGATGCGGGGCAACCTGCTCGATCGCATTCGTCGCGGCGAGCCGCTCCTGCCCGGGATCCTGGGCTACGACGAGACGGTCCTGCCCCAGATCGAGAACGCGGTGCTGGCCGGGCAGGACATCATCCTGCTCGGGGAGCGCGGTCAGGCCAAGAGCCGCATCGCGCGGACGCTCGTTGGGCTCCTCGACGAGTGGGTCCCCGCCATCGCGGGCGCGGAGCTGCACGACGACCCCCTCCACCCCGTCTCGCCCTTCGCGCTGGCCACCGTCGCGGAGCACGGGGATGCGACGCCCATTGCCTGGGTCGCGCGCGAGGAGCGCTACGCGGAGAAGCTGGCAACGCCGGACATCAGCATCGCGGACCTCATCGGCGAGGTGGACCCGGTGAAGGTCGCGGAGGGGCGGTACCTGTCCGACGAGCTGACGATCCACTACGGTCTGCTGCCGCGCACGCACCGCGGGATCTTCGCCATCAACGAGCTGCCGGATCTCGCCGAGCGGATCCAGGTGGGGCTCCTCAACGTGATGGAGGAGCGCGACGTCCAGATCCGCGGCTACCGGATTCGCCTGGAGCTCGATCTGTTCGTCATCGCCAGCGCCAACCCCGAGGACTACACCAGCCGCGGGCGGATCATCACCCCGTTGAAGGACCGATTCGGAGCCCAGATCAGGACCCACTACCCCGAGGACGCGGCGACCGAGATCGCGATCATCGACCAGGAGGCGGGTGCACCCGCCGACGGGACCGATGGCGTCTCCGTCCACGTCCCGGGCTTCATGAAGGAGATCGTGGCCGAGCTCTCGCAGCTGGCGCGTCGCTCCTCGGAGGTCAGCCAGCGTTCCGGCGTCTCGGTGCGGGTCAGCATCGCGAACGCCGAGACGCTCTCGGCCGCGGCCCTCAAGCGCTCCGTTCGGCTGGGCGAGGCGACCGCCGCCCCGCGTATCAGCGACCTGCCGGCCGTGGTCGCCTCGACCGCGGGAAAGATCGAGCTGGAGACGCTGGGCGACGAGGAGCGCGAGGACCGCGTGATCGAGAAGCTCGTGGCGCGGGCGACGGTCAACGTGTTCAACCGCCATTTCGCCCTGTCGGAGATGACCCCGCTCATCGAGCGTTTCGAGGCCGGCGCCGCCGCCGAGGTGGGGGAGTACGTCCCGTCGAGCACGCACGGTGCCCTGGTCGAGGAGATCCCCGAGCTGCGCCACGCCATCGGCCGCCTGGAGGTGGGGGAGGCGCCCGCGTCACTGGCCAGTGGCGTCGAGTTCGTGCTCGAAGGGCTCCATCTCAACCGCAGGCTCAACAAGGACCGCCGCGCCGGTGGTGTGCGCTACGCGCGCTGACGTCGGTCAGCGAACGCGCCGATAGGCATCCAGGATCGCCTCTGCCGATCGTGTCGCGTCCGCGTCGCTCGTTGCCCAGTTCGACACGGAGATGCGCATCGCGGCGCGGTTGTCCCAGGTCGTTCCGGACAGCCACAGCACGCCGTCGTCCTGGACCTGGCCGATCACGCGGCGGGTGAGATCGTCTGCCGCATCGTTCATCTCCGCCACGCCGAACCGGACCAGCACCTGGTTGAGCACCACGTCATTGAGGACATGGACCCCGGGTTCGTGGGCCACCCGGTCCGCCATCAGGCGTGCGAGCCGGCACGAATTGACGACAAGCTCGCGCACGCCCCGGCGGCCGAGCGCCCGTAACGCGGCATAGACCGTGAACCCCCGCGCGCGCCGGGAGAATTCCGGGACCCAGTGCACCTCGTCGCGCTCCTCGCTGGCGCTGTACTGGAGGTAGGGCGCATGCGGCGGCGAGAGGGCAACCGCGTGTGCCTGCGGATCGCGCACCAGGGCGATCCCCGAGTCGTAGGGCACGTTCAACCACTTGTGCGCGTCGGTTGCCCAGGAGTCGGCAAGCTCTACCCCGTCGGCGAGGGCCGCCATCTCCGGGACGGTGCGTGCCCACAGCCCGAACGCGCCGTCGACGTGCACCCAGGCAGCCTCGCGCGCCCGAGCGCGCCGAATCGCCTCACCGAAGGGATCGAACGCGCCGGAGTTCACCTCGCCGGCCTGCAGGCAAACGATGAGCGGGGCGTCCGGCGCGATGCCGTTGAGCACCTGGTCCAGCGCGTCGAGCTGGATGCGGCCCTGGGCGTCTGTGGCGACGCGGTGCACCCGCTCAGTGCCCAGCCCCAGGTAGCCGAGGGCAGCCAGGACCGTGGAGTGCGCGTGGGCTCCCAGCACGACCTCGATGGGCGGCGCTCCGAACAGCCCGTTGGCCTCCACGTCCCACCCGACGTGACGCAGGACGGCGCCGCGTGCGGCTGCCAGGCAGGTAAAGTGCGCCATCTGGCAGCCGGTCGTCAGGCCCATGCTGGTGCCGGCAGGGAGGCCGAAGAGGTCCACGAGCCAATCGCCCACGGCCTCCTCGACCACGGCCGCGGATGGTCCGCATGCGTAGAGCCCTGCGTTCTGATCCCAGCCCGAGGTGAGCCAGTCGGCGGCCAGCGCGACCGGCAGCGACCCGCCAATGACGAATCCAAAGAACCGTGGCCCGGCCGATGCGAGGATGCCCTCGTCGGCATCCGCCGCGAGCTGCTCGATCACCGCCGCGGAGCTCGTCGGCTCCTCCCCCAGGGGGATCCTGAGCCGGCGGCGCAGGGTCTCGACATCGGCCCGTGCGCGGACCCGGCGCTCGCCAAGCGACGCGAGGTAGTGCGCCACGATGTCGGCAGTGCGCTGCAGCAGGTCGCGGGTTTCGGTCTCGCGGCGCTCGGAGGCAGGGATCTCGGACTGGCTGGACATGGGCGTGCTCCGTGTGGGCCGATGACGCGGGAACGCGGTCCGTGGACGGCGTCGTGGACGTCTGTCACTCTACCGTGGTGAGCCTGTACCGATACTCGCGCTGGGACGGCAGCCAGCAGCTGCCGGCCGTCGACGCCGATGACGTGCTGCGTGCCCTGTCCGAGGACGTCCTGGCCGAGGGCGATGTACGGCGTGCCCTCCAGCGGCTCATGCAGCGCGGCATGCGCGGCACCCGCGGCGGCGACATCCCGGGCCTTCGACGAATCATGGAGGACCTTCGCCGCCGGCGGCAGGAGGAGCTGGAACGCTCGAATCTGGGCGGCGTCCTGGGGCAGATCGAGGAGCGCCTGCAGGGGATCATCGACACCGAGCGCGCCGGGATCGACCGGCGCCTCGGCGAGGCGGAACAGATGGCGCTCGATGCCCCGCCCGGTGACGAGCAGGACCAGGCGCGCATGGCGAAGCAGGTGCTGCGGCGCACGGCGCAGCAGCGGACCGACCGCCTCGACGCGCTGCCACCCGGCGTGGCGGGACGGCTCAACGGCCTGCGCGACTACGAGTTCATGGACCCCGAGGCGCGTGACGCCTTCAACGCCCTGACCGACGAGCTGCGCCAGCAGATGCTGCAGACCTACTTCCAGGGCATGAAGGAAGGCGTCAGCAAGGTCACCCCGGAGGACCTGGACGGGGTGCGGGCCATGGTCCGCGACCTGAACCAGCTCCTGGAGAAGCACGCCAGCGGGGCGGACACGCGGGCTGAATTCGACGCGTTCATGGCCCAGCACGGCCGCTTCTTCCCGCCCGGGATCGAGACCGTCGACCAGCTCATCGACCACCTGCACCGGCAGGCGTCGCAGATGGCCTCACTCCTGGCGTCCATGTCCCCGGAGATGCGCGCGGAGCTGTCCCGGATGATGGACGACCTCCTGCGCGACGACCGACTCCGATGGGACATGGCCCGCCTGGCCGGGAATCTCCAGTCGCTCCGTCCCGACCAGCCGTTCGGCGAGCCCTACCCGTTCGACGGCAGCGAGGAGCTGGGCCTTCCCGAGGCGCTGGCCGCCATCGATCGCCAGCAGCGGTACGACACCATGGAGGAACAGCTTGCTGCCGCCCGGGACCCCGACGGCCTGGCCCGGATCGACCCGGAGCTCCTCCGGGATCTCGCGGGCGATGATGCAGCGGCCGACCTGGACCAGCTCCGCGAGCTGACTCGATCGCTCGAAGAGGCCGGTTACCTCGTGCGCGATGGTGGCCGTCTCGAGCTGACGCCGCGGGCGGCTCGAAAGCTCGGCACCCAGGCCCTCGCCGACATCTTCAGCCGCCTTCGCCGCGAAACGCTGGGCGGCCACACGCTGCCGAGCTCCGGGCAGGGCGGAGAACGGACCGACGAGACCAAGCCGTTCGAGTTCGGCGATCCGTTCGCGGTCGACATCAACCGGACCCTGTTCAATGCCATGGCGCGCTCGGGACCCGGGCTGCCGGTCGCCATCGGGCCGAACGACTTCGAGGTCCACCGGTCGGAGGAAACCACGGTCTCCAGCACCGTCCTGCTGCTGGACATGAGCCGCTCGATGCTCCTGCGCGGGTGCTCCACGGCGGCCAAGCGGGTCGCCATGGCGCTCCACACCCTGATCAGCACCAAGTACCCGCGCGACCGCCTGTACGTGGTGGGCTTCGCGTACTACGCCCGCCAGATCCCGCCGGAGGCGATCGCCACGCTGTCGCCGTACGAGTTCGAGTACGGGACCAACCTCCAGCACGCCCTGATCATCGCCCGCGGCCTCCTGGGCCGGCGCGGGGGCAACAAGGAGATCGTGGTCATCACCGATGGCGAGCCCACGGCGCACATCGCCAACGGCCAGGTCGAGTTCGCCTACCCGCCCACCATCCGGACCATGCAGTCCACCCTCCGCGAGGTGGGCCGATGCACCCGCGATGGGATCGTCATCAACACGTTCATGCTGGAGCGCTCACGCTACCTGTCCGACTTCGTGGACCTCATGAGCCGCATCAACCGCGGCCGTGCCTTCTACGTGGAGCCGGAGAACCTGGGGGAGTACGTGCTCGTCGACTACGTCAGCAAGAAGACGAAGCGCGTGGCCTGACGCTCTGGCTTGTCACGGCTGGTCAAGCGTCGCCCGAAGGGTCCGTTCCTCGACTCGTCACCCGCTCGTCACCGTAGCGCGGGGCGGCTGGGGGAGCTTGCTTCAGTCACCCGACACGGCCGCTGAGCGTGGCGCTCGGCGGATTGGGCGCCATGCCGGAACGGGAAGGCGCCGCGCGCTACCCTGACCAGCGCCTGACGAGTCCGTGGAGCCGACTCGTCCCGCAGGGCCGGCGGTGGCAGCCAGGCAAGCATCTGACGAGTCGCGGTCGGCAGCGCGCCGTGGGCAGTTCTGGCTGCCAGCCTCAACTGAACGGCTTGGCCACCATGTCGAAGACGATGATCACGGTCACGGCGGCCGTCACCCAGTAGATGACCTTGCCCGCGGTCGCGGACGCCACGCTGGCGACGTCGGGCGAGGTCGCCGCGCCGGCAGGCACCGCCGCCAGGGTGCGTCCGAGTGTCGTGCGCCACCGCCTCCCGACGGTGCCGTGCATGGCCATCATGAGGCCGAACAGCACATAGGCCGCGAGCAGCCAGGGCGCCAGGAGATCGAAGCCGATGGTGGCCGCGGCGAGCAGGCCAAGGAGGGCGCCGGTGACGAACAGGCCCGGAATGAGGCGGTCGAAGATCGTCATTCGCGAGAGGAACGCGCGGGTCGCGAGCACGTCCCCGCTGCTGGCGACCCGGTCGAAGACGTACGACGGGCCCAGGGCCAGTGTCACCGCCGCGAACATCGTGGTGATGTGCAGGAACTTGAAGACGACGCCGATCTCCATGCTCGGATCCTTTCACTACAGTGTTACGGTATCCAATATGGTGCTACTGTAGCGGTATGAGCGAACCCGTCAAGCCCCGGCGCAGCTACCGCTCGGCGCTGCGCCAGCGGCAGGCACAGCGGACGCGCTCGTCGATCCTCGATGCCGCCGCGCGCCACCTCGAGCGAGACGGGTACAGCGGATCGACCCTGCGCCTCATCGCCGAGAGTGCCGGCGTGTCGGTGGAGACGGTCTATGCCACCTTTGGATCCAAGGCTGCGCTCTTCGCCGCGGTCGGAGGCCGGAACCTGCAGGCGGCGATTCGCCGGGCGGTCCCCGGTGGGGACCTGCGCGCGCTCATCGACGGGGGCGACCTGGAGGCCCAGCTCACCGTCTTTGGCCAGGCAGGCCCAGCCATCATGGGGCCGAACTGGGCGATCATGGAGGCCCTGCGTGTGGGTGGGGCGACCGACGCCGAGCTGGCCGCCGCGTACCGGACGGGCTCCGAGGGGCGTCGGGGCTGGATGCGCGGATTCGTGGAAGCCTGGTCGGCCATGGATCGCCTGCGCCCCGACATGGACGTCGAGCAGGCGAGCGACATCCTGTGGGCCATCACCGCGCCGGACGTTTACCGGCTGCTCGTCGTGGAGGCCGGCTGGACCGCTGCCCGCTACGCGGCCTGGCTCACGAACGCCGCGCGGGTGCTCGTCCTCAGCTGATCGCTGCGACAATCGGCGCATGGCGGATCCGGTTGTCGAGCTGCGCGGCATCACCAGGCGCTACGGGCAGGTTCTGGCCCTGGACGGGCTCGACCTGGCGGTTGCCCCCGGCGAGGTCTTTGGGCTGCTCGGTGCGAACGGGGCCGGGAAGACCACCGCGGTGAAGATTGCGCTGGGGCTGACGCTTGCCTCGAGCGGCACCGGCTCGCTCCTTGGCCGATCGCTGGGAGACCCCAGGGCACGGACCTCCGTCGGATATCTCCCGGAGCTGTTCCGCTACCAGGCCTGGCTCACGGGACGCGAGGTGCTTCGCCTCCACGCCCGGCTCGCCGGCCTGGCGCCCGCGGTCTGGTCGGATGAGATCGCAACCGCCCTGGCGACCGCCGATCTCGAAGCGCGCGCCGACTCCCGGGTCGGGACGTACTCGAAGGGCATGCAGCAGCGCCTGGGGCTGGCCGTTGCCCTGCTCGGCCGTCCGGCGCTGGTCGTTCTGGACGAGCCCTCCACGGCGCTCGATCCGCTCGGCCGCCATGAGCTGCGCGGCATCATCCGCGGCCTGCGTGAGCAGGGGACCACCGTGCTCCTCAACTCGCA
Organism: uncultured Chloroflexia bacterium; assembly: GCA_963805305.1. Taxonomy (GTDB): domain Bacteria; phylum Chloroflexota; class Limnocylindria; order QHBO01; family QHBO01; genus CAVXEH01. The sequence continues at coordinate 37,062 of CAWDTM010000003.1, read as the reverse complement.
CCAGCTCAGTGAGCTGGAGCAGGTCTGCGACCGGGTGGCGATCGTGGATCACGGTCGCCTCCTGGCCCAGGGGAGCCTCGCCGAGCTGCTGCGCCCGGGAGGAGTCCGGATCCGGGTCACCGGCCTCTCACCAGCCGGCCATGCAGCAATCGAGCGCCTCGGATCGCTGAGCAACGACGGCGCCTGGCTTGTCCTCGGCGGGGTGGACGAGTCGTCGGTCCCCGCCATCGTCGACTCCGTGGTGGCCGATGGCGCTCGGGTCTACGGGGTCGAGCTGCTGCAGCCGAGCCTGGAGGACCGATTCCGCCAGCTGCTGGGAAGCCCCGACTGATGATGCGCGAGATGTGGACCATCGCCATGGTTACCCTGCGCGAGGGTGCGCGCCGGCGGCTCCTCCCGGCCCTCGCGGGCCTCTCGCTGGTCGCCGTGCTGCTCACTGCCTGGGGCTACGTCCAGCTCCCGCACCTCGCCGACGGCGGCGGACCCCCGTTGACCGCCATCCAGCTCCAGACCCTGGCCTCGCAGCTGCTGATCCTGGTCATGTTCCTGTTCAGCTTCGTGCTGGCCCTCGCAGCGGTCTTCGCCGCGGCCCCGTCGGTCGCGGGCGAGCTGGAAAGCGGGGAGGCACTTGCCGTGCTGGCGCGCCCCGTGCGCCGTCGGTCCGTGCTGCTCGGCAAATGGCTGGCGCTCGCCATCGTCGTGACGGCGTACGCGATCGGTGCCACGGCCTGCGAGTTCTTCGCCGTCTCGGCCGCCACCGGCTACAGCCCGCCGCATCCGGTCGAAGCGGCGATCTACCTCGCGGCCGTTGGCCTGGTCACGCTGACGGTTGCCATGGCCCTCAGCACCCGCCTGACCCCGGTGACGACGGGGATCATCTCCATGCTCCTCTTCGGGCTGGCCTGGCTCGCCGGTGTCGTTGGCGGCATCGGCTCGGCCTTCAACGACCCGATCACGAGCCAGATCGGTGCCATCTCCCGCTTCATCCTTCCCACCGACGGGCTGTGGCGCGGCGCCATCTTCAGTCTGGAGCCTGCCAGCGTGCTGATCGGCGGGGCGGTCGCCGGCCCGCAGCTCGCTGCATTCCCGTTCTACGCGTCGGCGCCGCCGGCCATCGGCTACCTTGGCTGGTGCATCGTGTGGGTGGTCGGCGTGCTCGCCGTGGCTGTGGCGAGCTTCGACCGCCGCGACCTGTGACCGCAGCGAGGTGCCCTATCGCGTGACTCGGCCGCTCAAGGTGGGGATCCAGCTCCCCGAGGTGGAGCGCACGGTCCCGTGGTCCGAGCTGCGGGAGATGGCGCGTACCGCGGAATCCATCGGCCTCGACAGCCTATGGGTGGGCGACCACCTCCTCTACCGGTACCCCGATGGCGAGGCCCGGGGGCCCTGGGAGGCCTGGTCGCTGCTCGCCGCGCTGGCAGCCGTCACCGAGCAGGTCCAGATCGGGCCGCTGGTGGCCTCGGTGAGCTTCCACAACCCCGCGGTGATGGCCAAGATGGCCGCCGACGTGGACGCCATCTCGGGCGGCCGCCTGATCGTGGGCCTCGGGGCGGGGTGGAACGAGACGGAGTATCGGGCCTACGGCCTGCCCTTCGACCACCGCGTGAGCCGGTTCGCCGACGCGTTCAGCATCATCCGGGGCCTTCTCCGCGACGGGCGCGTCGACTACCGGGGCACCTATCACTCCGCCCCTGACTGCGAGCTCCATCCGCCGCCGCGCCCCGGGGGTCCACCCCTCATGGTGGGGTCCATTGGCCCGCGCATGCTGGCCCTGACGCTGCCGTGGGTCGACTCCTGGAACGCGTGGTACACGTGGTTCGGCAACGCGCCCGAAGGCTACGGCGCCCTGCGGGACCAGGTGGACGCCGCCTGCCGGGCCGCTGGCCGGGATCCCGCCGAGGTCGAGCGCACCGTCGCCCTGCTGGTCGGGCTTCCGGGTGCCACCGGGCGGCGCAACGGGGACCTCAGCGAGCCGCATCCGGAACCGATCGACGGTAGCCCGCAGGCTCTTGCGGAGGCCCTGCGCGCCTTTGCCGCCGAGGGGGTTGGGCACGTCCAGCTCGTTCTCGACCCGATCACCGTCGAGAGCATCGAGGCCCTTGCCCCCGCGCTCCGCCTGCTCGACGACTGACCTCGTTCGCCCGGACGGCGTCCTGCCCGCGCCGCCCTGGATCCGCCGCGGGCGCAGCAACTCTTTTAAAGACTTGAAGACCGGCCGGTGGTCGGGCGGGCCGTCGCCCGGGGGGCTGCTATCCTGCCCGCCGTGGATCCTGATCTTCCGGCGCTCCCGATTGGGCATTCCGGCCGTCTCGAGGCGGTGGGCCTGACGAACGCGATTGGAAGCTATGCGCTCCTGGTCCGCCAGGACGAAACCCCTCGGGCCCTGTTCACCGCGGACGCGACTACCGGGGGACGCGAACGGCTGGTGGTGATCCCGCTCGACGAGGACGTGGAGGTGCGGGTCGACGGGGACGCGCTGGCCGTGTGGCTGGCCGATGGATCGGTGGGACGCGCCGCAGGGACGGCCGTGCCCGCCTGGGCGAGCGCCATCGGCTTTGTGCTGGTCATCGCGATCATCGGCTTCGTGGTGTTGGGCGGAGCGACCTTCTTCGCGTGGCTGCTTAGCGCCCTGGGAGGGACTCCGTGAGCGGCATGCTCCCTCCTCGCACCGGGCTGACGGCCTCCCGGATCTCCCTTGAGTTCGGCTCGACGGCGGACTTCGCGCAGGCGATGGAGCAGGCATTGACCCGCGGTGGCGACCGCGGCGCGACCATCGTGGCCTACCTCGATCGGGGAGACATGGCGATCCACATTCCGCGTGAGGATGGACCGTCATGGAACGCCGTTCCCCTCGTCCACCTGCATCGCGGCGAGGAGCCGACGGCAGAGGACTGGTCGCTGGCCAATGCCGTGCTGGAGAAGCTCGAGCGGTACCGATAGCCGTGGGGACCCGATTCGAGCACGGCACCGGGACGGCCGCCCTCCCCATCTCCGACGAGCAGAAGGGTTGGCTGCGATCGATGATGGGCCGGTTCGCGACCGGCGTGACCGTGGTGGCCGCCCGCCGCGGGCCGTTGCTGGCCGGAATGACCGCCAATGCCATCAGCAGCATCAGCATCGACCCGCCGCTCATGATGGCCAGCCTCAACCGCGAGAGCGACACGCACGAGGCGATCATCGAGAGCCACTCGTTCGCGGTCAGCGTGCTCGGCGCCGATCAGCAACAGCTCGCGGACTGCTTTGCCAAGCCCGTGACCGAGGCGAAGCTGCGCCGCTTCTGTGACGCACCGTGGCACGAGGCAGAGACCGGGTCGCCTATTCTGGATGGGGCGATCGCCTATTTCGACTGCCGCCTCGCGGATCGCCACGACGGGGGCGATCACACCATCTTCATCGGGGAGATCGTGGCCGCGGGCTTCGAGGAGGATGCCGATCCGCTCCTCTACTATGCGTCCCGGTATCGACGCCTGGCGCCGGACGCGCCGCCGCCCGTCGGGCATAAGCCGGAGGGAACGGGGGAGTGACCTCGCGGCCACTGAATCCGGCCATGGCCTGGGATCGCCTGGAGCCGCCGCAGCGGGCGGGGGACGTGGCCCAACGCAGACCGCTGGCGGTCCGCGCCCTCGAGCGTCTGCGGGTCGACGAGCTCCTGGTCGTGGACGACGACCTCCCCCAGGCCGATGGCGCGACGCTCCTCTGGCTCGAGCGCGAGGATGCCGGCTGGGTGGCCTGGGCCGCGCGGCTGCGGGACACCGATGCGACGCCCTGGCTCATCGCGGCGCGGAGCGTTCGCCTGGTGCGGCCCGATCCGTCCGTGCTCCGGCTGTTGGGTACGGACGCGGCAGCCGTGGTCATCGAGGGCGATCCACGAACGGTGGAGCCCATGCCCCGCCAGCTCTCCTGCATCTGCCGCGAGAAGGGGGCGGAGTCCGCCTACCGGGCCGCAGACGCCGGCTGGATCTCCGTCGACGCGGTGAAGCGACGCACGGGCGCCGTCTTCGGGGAGTGCCAGGGCCGGCGTTGCGAAGCGCGCATCGCCGGCTGGCTGGATCTCGACGCCGGCGACCCGCAGGGACGGATCACGCCCCGGCCGCCGCTGGTGCCGGTACCGGCTTCGGTCCTCGCCGCATTCGCCGACACCTGAGCAGCGCCAGCGGGTCGGGACGGTCCCGCTCCACTGCGTCAGGCGCCGATGGCCTCGAGCGCCTCACCGATGATCCCGACGGCGAGGTCCACCTCATCCTCGGTGGTCACCAGCGGCGGGATGACGCGGACGACCTGCCCCCGGATGCCGCAGCTGAGCAGCAGGAGCCCACGATCGAACGCCTCGTGGATGAGTGCCTTCACCAGGTCCGCTCTGGGGGTGAGCGTCCCGGGCTCGGCGAGCTCGACGCCGATCATCATGCCGCGCCCGCGCACCTCGGCGACGAGCGGCCGGCCCTCGGCACGCGCCCGGATGCCGTCGCGCAGCCGGTCCCCCAGCTGCTCGGCGCGCTCGACCAGGCCCTCGTCGTCGATGACGTCCAGCGTGGCCAGGGCCGCGGCACAGGCGACCGCGTTGCCGCCGTAGGTGCCGCCATGGGCCCCCGGCGCGAAGTGATCGAGGAGGTCGCCGCGGGCAAGGATCCCGGAGAGCGGCATCCCCGAGGCGATCCCCTTGGCCATCACCACGATGTCGGGGGTCGTTCCTGTCCACTCGGTCGCGAAGAAGCGGCCGGTGCGCCCGAAACCGGACTGGACCTCGTCAACGATGAGCAGGATTCCGTGCCGGTCGGCGAGCTCCCGCAGCGCAGGGAGGAACCCGTCGGGCGGAAGGACGTAGCCGCCCTCCCCGAGCACCGGCTCCGCGAGGAACGCGGCCACGTCGTCCGGGTAGGTCGTGGTGGCGAACAGCTCGTCGATGGCGTCCAGCGTCCAGGCCAGCGTGGCCCGGGAATCGCTGCCGGTCGGGTTGCGCAGCGGGTACGGATAGGGCACGTGGTGTATCCCGCCCAGGAGGGGCTCGAAATGACCGCGGTACTTCACATTCGAGGTGGTGAGCGCCATGGCGCCGTGCGTGCGCCCGTGGAAACCGCCATGGAAGGCGATGATCCCCGGCCGTCGGGTGGCGGCCTTCGCCAGCTTCACGGCCGCCTCGACCGCCTCGGCTCCCGAATTGGAGAGGAAGAGCCCGGCTCCCTCGCCCGGGGCCAGGCCGGGGAACCGGCGGGGCAGGCGCTCGTGCAGGAGCAGGCCCGGCTTGTGGTAGAGGATGTTCTGCTGGGCGTGGATGATCCTCCCGGCCTGCTCGGCGATGGCCGCAGCCACGCGCGGGTGCGCATGCCCCGTGTTCGTGACTCCGATCCCGCAGGTGTAGTCGAGGTACCGCTGGCCCGAGACCGTCTCGATCCAGGCACCCTCTCCGCGCTCGACCACCAGGTCGGTGTAGCGCGCCCAGACGGCGGGGACGCCCGACCGGAGCTCCAGCCAGTCCTGCTGCTGCGTCAGAAGGTCGGTGGCGTGTTGATCCATAGCAGGCGGGTCTCCTCCCGGGGATTGTTGTGCCACCGATGCGGCAGCGTGGAAGGGAAGGTCAGCGCGTCCCCCGCGCGAAGGCGGTGTTGCTCGTCCTCGCCGACCCAGATCGTCACGAAGCCGGTCATCACGAAGACGAACTCCTCGCCCTGGTGCCGATAGGCACCGGCGCTCGATGCGCCGGGTGCCAGGGAGAAGAGGTGCGGCTCCAGCTGGGTCGCGCCATCGGCCAGCTGCTCGATGCGCACGCCGTCCTCCGGGAGTTCGAGGGCGATCCGCTCGCCGGCCCGGACGACGCGTCGGCCGCGCTGGCGGCTGAGCAGCGCTCCGACGGTCAGGTCATAGGCGCTGGTCAAACGCTGGAGGGTTGCGACGCTGGCCCGCGTCGCCCCACGCTCCACGGCGCTGATGAAGCTGACGGAGAGCCCTGATCGCGCGGCAGCCTGCTTCAGCGAGAGGCCATGGGACCGACGGAGGTCGCGCAGGGCGGCGCCGTCCATGACCGCCTCGCGCGGCCCGGCCGCAGTGCCCTGCCCCAGCAACCGGCGGATCCCCGGGGCATTGACGCGCTCTTCGGTCCGCATCCGCTGGATCTGGCGAAGGCGCGCGACATCCGCCTGGCTGTACAGGCGATAGCGTCCCCGCGAGCGCGACGGCTGCACCAGCCCCTCGTGCTCCCACCGGCGCAGCGCGCTGGGGGAGACGCCCACGGCCCGCGCCGCATCGCCAATCCTGAGCGGGCGTGCCATGCCGCGGGGCGGCACGCCCTGCGGCCGGGGAGCCCCCACCGGGCCGGCAGGTGCGGCAGGGGCATGTGGTGGCCGTCGGAGACTCGCGCCGCTCATTCGACGTCGGCCGCTGCCCGCGGCGGTACGAGGTTGCGACGCTGCAGCCAGATCCACAGGCCAATGCCGAGAACGGCGGTGGCGAAGATGAGGGTGCCCATCACGTTCACCTGGGGTGGCACGCCGACCCGCGAGGCGCCGTACACCCACAGCGGGAAGGTGACGGTCTGCCCGGCGTTGAACTGGGTGATCACGAAGTCGTCGATCGAGAGCGCGAAGGCAAGCAGGGCCGCCGCCAGGATCCCGGGGAAGATGAGCGGGAGGGTGACCTTGCGGAACGTCGTCCCCTCGTCCGCGCCCAGGTCCATCGCCGCCTCCTCGAGGTGGCGGTCGAAGCCGGCGATTCGGGCCCGGACGGTGATCACCACGTAGCTGATGTCGAACATGACGTGCGCGATCACGATGGTGATCAGGCTGCGCGTCACGCCCATCGAGACGAACAGCGAGAGGAGGGAGGCGCCGAGCACGACCTCCGGGCTGGCGATGGGCAGGAAGATGAGGACGTTGAGCGGGCCGCGTCCGCGGAACTCGTAGCGTGTCAGGGCGAGGCCGATCAGAGTCCCGAGCGTCGTCGCGATGATCGTCGCGACAACCGCCACGACGAAGCTGTTCTTGAGCGCATCGGTCAGGCCCTGGTAGGCGAGCAGGTTGCCGTAGTTTTCGAAGGTGAACCCGTTCCACGTGAAGTTGAACTTGCCATGGACCTGGTTGAAACCAAAGAGGATCATTACTGCGATCGGCAGGAACAGGTAGGCCACCGCAAGGCCGGTGAAGACCGGCAGGACACGGCTGCTGACACGCTGGCGCAGAGGCCGACGGTAGAGCGGGACGGACGGCGCGGTCATCCTGCGGTCAGCTCCGCTCCGCCCAGCATGCGCTGATAGACCAGCACCCCCGCGAGCAGGGCGATCATCAGCACCACGCTCAGCGCCGCCGCCTGCGGGTAGTCGTTGTTCTGCAGGTAGAGGCGCTGGATGACGTTACCGATCATGGTCGTGTCACGGCTTCCCAGCAGCTCGGCGTTGATGTAGTCGCCGACGGCCGGAATGAAGCTAAGGAGCGAGGCGGCGAAAACGCCGGGAAGGGAGAGCGGTAGCGTCACGCGCAGAAACGCGCGGGACCGGCTGGCGTACAGGTCGGCCGCGGCCTCGATCAGGCTGGGGTCGATCTTCTCCAGGGTCACGTACAGGGGCAGCACGACGAAGGGGAGGAAGTTGTAGGTGATCCCGCTCACCACCGCGATCGGGGTGGCGATCAGGTGGAACGTCGAGTCGAGGAGGCCCCAGCTCTTGAGGGTGCCGAGCAAGATGCCTTGGTCGGCCAGGACGAACTTCCAGCTGATGGTGCGGATGATGAAGCTGGTGAAGAAGGGCAGGATCACCAGCAGCAGCAGGATGTTCTTGTAGCGACCGCCACGGAACGCGATGGTGTACGCCATCGGATAGCCGATCAGCATGGTGAGGACGGTCGCGATCAGCCCATACTCGAGCGACCGTATGAGCTGCGTGTCCCATCGCAGGATCGAGTCCGGGTAGATTCCCACGTTCCAGGTCAGCGCAAAGCCCCTGGCCAGCGATCCCTCCTGGAGTGAGACCGATGCCATGGCCAGCATCGGCACCACGAAGAAGACCGTCAGCCAGAGGCCGCCCGGCGTGAGCAGCAGGTAGGGGACAGCCCAGCGGAGACGCCGGAGCATCCGATCAGCCCTGCACGACCTGCCCGAAGAGGTCGTTCCACTGCTTCTCCTCGTCGTCCGTCAGCACCTTGTAGCTGTAGACCCTGGAGAGCATGTCCGCGCTCGGGAACACGAGCGGCGAGTCCGCGACGGCGTTCAGGTAGTCCGCCGTCTCGGTGTCCCCGCTGTCCTTCGCCGCGGTCGCGTGCTCCTTGATGATCGCCTGCGCCGCCGGGACTGGGCAGATGTAGTTGACGTACTCGGTGATCTGCGCGGCGATCTCCGGGGTGTAGACGAAGTTCATCAGATACTGCGCGTCGACCGGGTGCTGGGCGTTCGCCGGGATGCACATGTTGTCGACCCACAGGATCCCGCCCTCGGCGGGGACGATGAACTTCAGGTCCGGGTTGTCGAACTGCAGCTGGAAGATGTCGCCGGACCAGGCCATGGTGACCCAGATGTCGCCCTTGGTGAGGGCATCGGCGTACGAGTTGTCGTAGTACTGCCGCACGATCCCGGCGTTGGCCTGCTCGAGGAGCTTCTTCTGCGCGTTCTGGACGTCGGTCATGGTCGCGTCGAGCGGCTTCACGCCAATCCCCAGCAGTGCCAGGTTCATGGTGTCGCGCATCTCCGTGAACATGCCCACCTTGCCCTTGAAGGCCGGGTCTAGGAGGTCGTTGAAGCTGGTGATCTCACGCCCGGTGAGCTTGGGGTTGTACGCGATGCCGGTGATGCCCGACTGCCACGGCACCGAGTGCGCGTTATTCGGGTCGTAGGTGGGGTTCTTGTACTTGTCGCCCGCATTCGCCGTGAAGTTCGGGACGAAGCCGGCGAGATCGATTGGCTCGAGGAAGTTGAGGCCCACCATCTTGCCGATCAACCAGTCGGTGAGGACCATGAGGTCCCAGCCCGTATCGTTGCCGGCGGAGAGATCCGGCTGGATGGTGCCGAAGAACGACTGGTTGTCCTCGATGGCCTCGGAGTACTTCACCTTGATCCCGGTGGCCTGGGTGAAGTCGTTGAGGGTCTTGTGCTTGGTGGAGTCCGTCTCGTCGGTGTCGATGTAGAGCGGCCAGTTGGCGAAGTTGAGCTGCCCGGCCGGGGTCGGCCGCGGGGTGGGTGCGGTGGAGACCGATGGCCCCGTTGACGGCGGCGGCGTGTTGCTGGCCGTGGGCGAGATGCCGCAGGCGGCCAGGATCGCCGAGATGGAGAAGGCGCCTCCCAGGTACGCTCCGCCCTGGCCCGCGCGCTTCAAGAAATCACGGCGCGAGAGACGCCCGTTCGCGACCATCCGCGCGATCGCCGCCTCGACTCCCGACTGCTGCTCCTGGCCGTCACTCATCGGTCTCTCCTTCAGGGCTGTGCGGGTCTGCTGCGTGGTGCTCGTGCGCTCCCGAGATCACGAACGTGTGCTCCGGCCTCCAGGTGACGCGGACGCGCTGCCCGTCGGCCAGCGCGGCGCGGGAGCCGCTCGTCTCGAGGTTCTGGGCATAGACCGTGAGGCGCTGACCGCCTCCGGCATCGATCAGGTACTGCGTGCTGACTCCAACGTAGCTGGCGTCCAGGATGGCGCCGGCCAGGCTGTTGAGCGAGGGGTCGACAGCGGCGTCCGCGTCGTTGCCCACGGCGACCACCCGGAGCTTCTCCGGGCGGACGCCGACACGGACCTCGGTGGCTCCCTCCAGCCCTTCCGCGGGCGCGCGAACGGTGCTCCCGTCCTGGAGCTGAACCGTCATCGCCTGCGCGTCGCGCGCGGCGACGCTCCCGTCGAGCAGGTTGCTCACCCCCAGGAAGCCGGCCACGAACGAGGTCTTCGGTCGCTCGTACAGCTCCTCCGGCTGGCCGAGCTGCTCGATCTGCCCGGCGCGCATGACGGCGATCCGGTCGCTCATGGTCATGGCCTCTTCCTGGTCGTGGGTCACGTAGATGAAGGTGATGCCCACTTCGGTCTGGATCCGCTTGAGCTCGATCTGCATCTGCTTGCGCAGCTTCAGATCCAGGGCGCCAAGGGGCTCGTCGAGCAGGAGGACGCGGGGGTGGTTGATGAGCGCCCGCGCCAGGGCGACGCGCTGCTGCTGCCCACCGGAGAGCTGGCTCGGCTTTCTCCGCTCATAGCCGGGCAGCTCCACGAGCTCGAGCATCTCGCCCACGCGCTGCCGTATCTCCGGGTCTGCCGTCTTCTTCCGACGCAGTCCGAAGGCGACGTTCTCGAAGACATTCAGGTGCGGGAAGAGGGCGTAGCTCTGGAAGACCGTGTTCACGTCGCGCTGGAACGGGGGGAGTGACGTGACGTCAGTGTCGCCGAGATAGATTGTCCCGGCGGTGGGTGTCTCGAAGCCACCGATCATGCGCAGCGTTGTCGTCTTGCCGCAGCCCGACGGGCCGAGCATGGAGAAGAACTCACCCCGCTCGATCTCCAGCGAGAGATGGTTGACGGCGGTGACGTCGTGGAACCGCTTGGTGACCCGCTCAAGGCGGACGTCGCGTTCTGACACCCAGGGTCCTCGTGCCACGCAGAAGCGGGAGGCGGAACCTTACTCAGTTGCAGCAGGCTTCTCGTGGATTCGGGGAGTATACCCACCCGCAACCGCGGACTGTCAACGAATTCCCGCTGACATTCACGGTTTCTTGATGTGCCGCGACTTCACTGACCGGATTGGGCGATGCAACCAATCAGCGCCCCCGCGCGTCACTAGGGATAGCCATGGCCAAACCCCAGCACGCGAAGCGAACGCGGCCCCGCCCGGCGCCCCTCAAACGCCGCCAGGGCGCCGCGCAGCGTGCTGCCGAGCAGCGCGCCATTCGCGAGCTCGAGCACTGGCGCCGGGCGAGCTGAGCACACACCGCGCGCTTGGTAGACTCCGGCTGCCGAACCCACGCAGCCGGGAGCCCGCATGGACTTCGCCCTGTCAGCCGAACACGAGGAGATCCGTCGCACCGTTCGCGACTTCGCGGAGGGCCGCATCGCACCGGTCGCCGACGAGCTGGAGCGCCGCGGCGAGTTTCCGCGCGAGATCATCCGCGAGGCCGCGGAGCTGGGGCTGCTGGGCGTCCCCTATCCCGAATCCGTGGGCGGCACCGGCCTCGACTCGCTCGCCTACGCCATCACCATCGAGGAGCTGTCGCGGGTTTCCGGCAGCGTGGGGATCATCGTCAGCGCCCATACCAGCCTGGGGTGCTATCCGCTCTACCTCGCCGGGACCGATGCCCAGCAGGAGCGCTACCTCCGCCCTCTCGCCTCGGGCGAGAAGATCGGCGCCTACGGGCTGACGGAGCCGGGCGCGGGGAGCGATTCGCGCGGGACGCGGACGCGGGCGCATCGGGACGCTGACGGCTGGGTCCTGAACGGGAGCAAGCGCTTCATCACCAATGCCGGTGTCGCCTCCACGTACATCGTGACCGCGGTGACCGACCGGGAGGAGAGCTCGGGCAAGATCAGCGCCTTCATCGTGGAGGCCGATACCCCCGGCTTCTCGATCGGCCGCATGGAGGAGAAGATGGGCCTCCATGCCAGCAACACCGGCGAGCTCCTCTTCGAGGACTGCCGGATCCCCGCGGAGAACCTCCTGGGCGAAGAGGGCGCCGGGGACAAGCTCTTCCTCAAGACGCTCGACGGGGGACGGATCGGGATCGGCGCCATGGCCCTGGGCCTCGCGCAGGCCGCGTACGAGGCGGCATCGGCCTATGCCACGCAGCGGGAGCAGTTCGGGCGGCCCATTGCCGCCTTCCAGGGCGTGGGATTCATGATCGCGGACATGGCGACCCAGATCGACGCGGCGCGCCTGATGGTCTACCGCGCGGCATGGCTGAAGGACCAGGGACGGCCGTACTCGACCGAGGCGGCCATGGCGAAGCTCTTCGCCTCGGAGGTCTCGCGGCAGGTCACGAACGACGCGGTCCAGGTCCACGGGGGCTACGGGTACATCGCGGAGTACAAGGTCGAGCGGTACCTGCGCGACGCGAAGCTCACCGAGATCGGTGAGGGGACGAGCCAGATCCAGCGCATGGTGATCGCCCGCAACCTGCTGGGCATCCGTCCGGGGTAGCGGCGCGTCGGAGGCCGAGGCCCTGGATTGTCACCTGCCGGTCAGCGGTCGGGAGCCGCGGTCGAGCGGCCATCGCGGAACGCGATGAATGGGTCCAGGCTGGCGGGGTTGGCGAGCGACCCGCGCGACGCGGCGAGCTCCGCCGGAGTGCCGGTCAGGATCCGCTTCACCGGCACCTCGAGCTTCTTGCCGGAGAGCGTGCGCGGGACGGCGGGGATCGCCACGATCCGGTCCGGAACGTGGCGCGGCGACAGGGCGGCCCGCAGCTCTCGTGCAATCCGCCCGCGCAGCGCGTCGTCGAGCGTGGCGCCTGCACGCAGGACGACGAACAGGATGAGCTCGTCGCCCTCCTCGAGGTGGACGACGATGGCATCCGCAATCTCCGGCAGCGACTCCACCACCGCGTAGAACTCGGCGGTGCCGATCCGGACGCCGCCGCGATTGAGGGTCGCGTCGGAGCGGCCGCTGATGACGCAGCTGCCCCGCTCGCTGATGGTGATCCAGTCGCCGTGCCGCCAGGCGCCGGGGAAGAGGCTGAAGTACGCGTCGCGGTACCGAGCGCCGTCGGGGTCGTTCCAGAACCCGACCGGCATGGACGGCATCGGCCCGGTCAGCACCAGCTCGCCTTCCTCCCCAACCACGGGCCGGCCGTCGGGGTCGAAGGCCTCGACCCGGCAGCCCAGGGCCCGGCAGCTGATCTCGCCCTCCCAGACGGGCACCAGCGGGCTGGCCCCCACGAACGCGGTGCAGACATCGGTACCGCCGCTGACGCTTGCAAGCTGCAGATTCGAGCCAATGGCGTCGTACACGTACCGGAAACCCTCCGCCGGCAGCGGTGCCCCGGTGGAGCCGATGCTGCGCAGGGCGCCCAGGTCGACCGCCTCCCCCGGCCGGATCCCCTCCTTGCGGCAGGCCATCAGGAAGGGGGCGCTGGTCCCGAAACAGGTGATGCCCAGCTCCCCCGCCATGCGCCACAGGGCCATCAGGTCGGGATGGCCGGGGCTCCCGTCGTAGAGGACGATGGTCGAGCCGACGGCAAGCCCCGAGACCAGGTAGTTCCACATCATCCAGCCGGTGGTGCTGAACCAGAAGAACCGATCATCCGGGCCAAGGTCGTGGTGCAGGGCAAGGATTTTGAGATGCTCCAGCAGGATGCCGCCGTGACCGTGGACGATGGGCTTGGGGAGGCCGGTGGTGCCGGAGCTGAAGAGCAGGTACAGGGGGTGTCCGAAGGGGACCGGCTCGAAGGCGAGCTCGCCCGGCTCGGAGACCAGCGCCGACCAGGGCATCGCGTCCGGTATGCCGTCGCCATCGGCCAGGTAGGGGAGCACCACCGTCGCGCGCAGGCTGGGCAGGGCGGCGCGAATGGCGGCCACCTCCGCGGACCGGTCCACGGCCCGATCGCCGTAGCGGTACCCGTCGATGGTGAGCAGCACGCTGGGCTCCACCTGGCCCAGTCGATCGATCACGCTGCGAATCCCGAACTCCGGCGCGCACGAGGTCCAGGTGGCCCCAAGGGAGGCGGTGGCCAGCAGGCCAACCACCGCCTCTGGGACGTTGGGCAGGTACGCCGCGACCCGGTCGCCCCGTCGGACGCCCAGGCGCAGCAGCCCGGCGCGCGCCCGAGCGACCGCATCCCGGAGGACGCCGGCGGTCAGCCGGATCTCGTCGCGCGACTGCGAGCGAGCGATGACCACGACGTCGTCGTCCGCCCGGTGGGGCAAGCGGAGCGCGTGCTCAGCCCAGTTCAGGGTCGCGCCGGGGAACCAGCGGGTGCCTGGCATGGTCGGGTGCTCCAGGACGTGCTCCGCCGGCGTGTCGAACCGCACCGCGAAATGCTCCGCGATGGCCTGCCAGAATGCCGCGGGATCGTCCACCGACCAGCGCCACAGCCCGTCGTAATCGTCGAAGGCGAGGCCCCGATTTTCCGCCAGCCAGGTCATGAAACGGCCGACGCGGGTGTGCTCGCGCGCATCGGCCGGCGGTCTCCAGAGCACGGCGGGATCGGCCATGGCCGCATCATGCCAGACCCTCCGAAGGGGCGGTATGCTGCGGCGACGATGGTGCCGATCCCGAGCCGAGCACGCCGTCGTGGCAACCGAGGTCCCCGGATCGCGGCTGTCGCGACGATCTTCGCGGCGGTGCTCGTGGCGATTCCGGCATCGACCGCCGGCGCCGAATCGCCCGTCACGGCGGTCCCGGACGAGGCGGGGGTCACCATCATCCGCGGGGTCACGTACGGGGCGCTCGCCGCGGACGTGGACGGCGATGGCGTCCGGGAGCTGGTCACCATCGCGGATTCACAGGCGAACCAGGCGCAGCTGGCGGTCGAGCTCTGGCGCCAGGCCGTGGACGGCACCTGGTTCAGCACCGGCCAGGCACCCCTGCGCCGGCGGGCCAGCCCCGACGAGCGCCTCTCCGCGGTGCCGCACCCGGACGCCCAGGGCACGTTCGGCGTGGGGATCGACGACGCGGCGCGCCTCATCGCCTGGCACGACGGCTCCCGGACCGCCGTCCTCGTGGCGGTGAACTCGGCGACCGGGTTCAACAACGCCCCGCCGTGCTGCCTCACCGTCTACCGGCTGGCGACCAACCCGCTGAGCGGTGCGCCGGTGCTGCGGATGGTCGCGGACACCGGGCGCGGCGCCCGGGTTGTCTTTGCAGCGGATCTCGACGGAGACGGCGTCGACGAGCTGACGGTGGCCGAGCCGCCCGCCCCCGATTCGCCGAGCCTCATGCGGATCGCCGTTCTGCGCTGGGATCGCAGCCGGTTCGTCGATGCCGGGGGGCCGCGTCAGCCGATCATCCTGGTCAGCGGGGACGACCCGCTCAACGCGTCGGTGTCGATCATGGGCGATTCGGACGGCCTGCGCGGCGACGAGGTGGGCGTGGTCGGGATCGCGACCGCGGGGGAGTGCCCCGGGAACCGCTGGAGACTGACACGCATCGCGCTGCGCGCAGGCTCGCCGATCCAGGAATCCGTGTGCGTATCTGCGGAGGGAACACCGATGGCGGTGCCTGCAGCGCTGGGACCCGGCAGGTCGGGGATCCTGTACGGAAACGAGGAGACGCCGGTCAGCACCATCGCGTGGCCGGCCGGGTCGCCCGGCCGGGTCGTCTCCCAGTCGTCCTTCGCGAGGCGCGGTCGGCCGCTGTTCGTGATCGGCGACGCGTCCAACCCGTGGGTCGTCCTGCGCCGCAACGCCTCCGGCACCCCTGTCTTGGAGCTCGATCGTCCCGACCTGACGCTCACGAACGCGCGCGGGGTCGCTGCTTCGGCCCCGGCAGCCCTGTTCGTGGACTCACCCCTCACCCCGTACGTCGGGCCATGGCCGGCGAGATCGGGGGCCTCGGCCGGGTTCCTCTTCGGGGGAACGCTCCTCGGGAACAATCCAACCGGCTTTCCCGCTGCGAAGCAGGTCGCCATGCTGGCCGGCGCCGGGCCGGTCGGACCCGTTGGAGCCGATGGCGCCGAGATGGCCCTCCTGCGTGCCCTGGGTCCCGGTGACCTGGTCGGACCGTCGGCGCTCGACCCGCGCGGGGGTCCACTGGTCCGGACGCCGATTCCCGGCGTGGCGTCCATCGTCCCCCTCGCGTTGGTCACATCGCCGGAGGTCGGTGGGGGTGCGCTGGCCCCGCCCCTGATCGACGCCATCGATGACCCGGCGTCCTCCGGCGCGGGCGGCATCCTCGTGGGCTCGCGCACGTTCATCGTCGAGGCCACTGCGCCGGCCGGAACACTGGCCCTGACGACGGCGAATGGAGCGGGCCAGCTGGTGGTGCTTGGGGACGAGACAGCCGGTGAGCCGCCGGGCAGTGGGGTCGGACCTCCCTTCAGGATGACCGTCACCGCTCCATCCGACAGCGCCGGGCGTTTCCCGGCGGACGTCTTCCTGGTCACGCCGGCCGGCCACGGGTACCGGGCCAGCTTCTCGGTGCGGGTCGTCACGAAGCCACCGTCGCTCTCCGTGGCAGCGAGTCTCTTCTCGTTCGGCATGGACGCGCAGGTGACCGGCACCACCGATCCGGGGACGCGCGTCGTCGTTGACGGCACCGCGGTCCCGGTCGCGTCGGATGGCAGCTTCGGCGCGTCGGTCAGCGCCGGCCTGACGCCCCGCGTGGTGACCGTGGTCGCGGAGGATCCCCTGGGTCACCTGAGCTCGAAGACGATTGGCGTGGTCGCTCCCGTGGACTACCGGCGGCTGCCGTGGATTCCGATCATCGTGGCCCTGACCGTCGTGGCCGCGGCGATCCTGTTCCTGCGTGCCCCGCGACCTGGTGGACATCCGCCGGGGTCGTCGGTCGACGACGGTGTGCTCGAGGATCTGAATCCCGACTGAGCCCATGGTCCGACGCCGAGCCCCGGCGCTGCCCGGTGCTATAGTCGGCCCCGCTTCCGCCCCCGGGTGATCCGCGCTGCCATGGACGACCTCGACCGTAACCTCGAGCGGCAGATGCGCTCACAGGAGCGGCAGCTGGTCGCGGTACGACTGGCCGTCGCCGCGCTGGCAGCCGTGGCCGTGGGCGCGTTCCGCGACTTCCTGACCGATGCGCCCGCCTTCCTGGTCCTGCTGGGCGTTGTCGCCGCGTACTCCCTCCTCGTCCTGTGGCTCATCGAGCGCTTCCCGGCCCGCGAGGTGGGGATCGTGGCCACCGCGCTCGACATGGTGGCCGTGACGGTGGCGGTCTACGTCGCACCCGGCGCCATCGACGCCTACCTCTTCTACGGCCTCGTCGTCCTGGGCGCCGCCGTCCGCTTCGGGCTGGGGGCATCGGTCTGGTCGTCGGTGGTGTGCGCGTTCCTGTATGGCACCGTCGTGCTGCTTGGCACCGACCCCACCGACGCCGCCCGCAACCTGCTGCCGGTCCGGGTCGTGTACCTGCTCGGCATCGGGCTGGCGGCCGGGATCTTCGCCCGCGTGGTCCTGGGTCGAGCCATGGAGGTCGCCGGGCTCAGCGTCCGGCTCGAGCAGGAGGAGCGGAACCGCAGCCGCGCCCACGAGGAAGCGGTCCTTTCGCAGATTGCCCACGACTTCGGCACCTCGCTCGACCAGGGGTCGACGGTGCGGACGATCGTGGGCAGCACCGGCGACCTCGTGGGCGACCTCGCCGAGCTGTGGCTCGTCAGCGGCGACGGGGAGACGCTGCTGCTCGCCGATCTTGCCGGCCGCGACGACGCGCTCTGCGAGGCCGCGCGGCAGCACGCCGCGGAGCGCACCCCACGCATGGGCGAGGGCGTGGTGGGACGTGCCGCTGCCACCGCCACGACGGTCCTCGTGGGCCCGGAGCCGCCACCAGTCCCGGACGCGGGCGATCCGGACGGGATCGCGGTCCTGGGTCTCCGCTCGCTCCTGGCGGTTCCCATCGTGGGGCGCGGGCGCGTCCGCGGGGTCCTGGTGGCCGGCAGCGTCGGCAACGCTCCGGTCGCCGAGGGCGAGCGGCGCCTGGCGGAGGCGATCGCCGAACGCGCCGGGCCGGCGCTGGAGAACGCCGCACTGTGGGCCGATCTCCAGGAGCAGGTCGTCCGCGAGCAGGAGGCGCGGCGGGTCAAGGATGACTTCCTGTCGATCGTGAGCCACGAGCTGCGCACGCCGCTCACCTCCATCACCGGCTACGCACAGCTCCTGGAACGGCGCCTGCGTGATCACACCGAGGACGCGCGGGAGCTGGAGCAGGTGCGGATCATCCGCGAGCAGTCGGGACGGATGCGACGCCTCGTCGAGGACCTGCTCGACGTGAGCCGGATCGACCGGCGCGGCGCGGTGAGCGTCGAGACCGAGCCGTTCGACCTGGCCGCCGAGCTGGAGGCCGTTGCCTCACGCACCCGGCGCGCCTTTGGCGAGCGGGTCGTGATGGTGAGCACGCCCGGCGAGCTGATGATCGAGGCGGATCGCGACCGGATCGGCCAGGTGCTCACCAACCTCGCGGACAACGCCGCGAAGTACTCGCCGCCCGCCGAGCCCATCGAGATCAGCGCCCGCCGCGACGGTGATGCGATCGAAGTGCGCGTCGCCGACCACGGGGTGGGCATCCCGGACGATCTCCGGGAGCGGGTCTTCGACCTCTTCGTGCAGGCCGATGGCGACGCGACCCGTCGACGCTTCGGCGGCCTTGGGCTCGGCCTGTACATCTCGCGCGGCATCGTGGACGCCCACGGAGGGGACATTCACGCGGAGCCCAACGCCGGCGGCGGCACCGTGGTGGTGATGCGGCTGCCGATCAAGGCCCGGAACACCCCGCCGCAACCGCAGCCGCGGCCCGGGGAGCCACCGCCGTTCGTGATGCGGCGCGGGGGTGGCCCCCCGGCGAGCTGACGGCAGATCCCCGGCTCCTGCGATCGCCGGGTGCCGCGCTACACTCCGCGCATGCCCCCGGTGCGTCCCCTCTCCGCGATTGGCTACGCCCTCGACCGATACGCCGCCCCGACCATTCCGGAGCGCGTCCGGTTCCCCGGGGAGGGACCCGAGCACCCGGGCCGTGTCGCCGATGTGACCGATCTGGCCTGCCCGCCCTATGACGTGATCTCGCCCGGGCAGCGCCTGGCGCTCGAGCGGCGCGATCCGCACAACGCCGTGCGTCTCGAGCTGTCATCGGCCCCGGATCCCTACGCAACGGCCGCCACCGACCTGTCGACCTGGCTCGCGACCGGGGTGCTCGCCCGGCCCGCGGCGCCGTCCTTCTTCTCCTACAGCCACGCGCGACCCGACGCACCCGACGACCCCACCGTGCACGGTGTCCTGGCGCGTGTCCTCCTTGAGCCGTACGGGGACGGGGTGAGGGCCCACGAACACACCATGCCCGGTCCCCGGGCGGACCGCCTGGCCCTCCTCCGGGCTGCGCGGACCCAGCTCTCGCCCGTCCTGGCGCTCTATTTCGACCAATCGGATCGGTATGCGCACGTGATGGCGCGGCCCTGGAGCGACGAGTGGCGGGCACGCGACGGCGACGGGCTGCTCCACGCGCTGGCTGCCGTGGATCCGGACGAGCGCCTGGCCGGCTACCTGTCGCGCCAGCAGCTTTTCGTCGCGGACGGGCACCATCGGTATGAAACGGCGCTCGCCTATCAGGCGGAGCT
This sequence comes from uncultured Chloroflexia bacterium, assembly GCA_963805305.1. Lineage (GTDB taxonomy): Bacteria > Chloroflexota > Limnocylindria > QHBO01 > QHBO01 > CAVXEH01. The sequence continues at coordinate 17,907 of CAWDTM010000003.1, read as the reverse complement.
CCGCGCAAACCCGGCGCTGGCGAGCGCCCCACCGGGAGCCCTGGGTGCGGACTGGATCATGGTGGCGCTCGTCAACGCGGCGCGCGAGCAGCTCCAGATCCGGGCCACCCACCGGCTCGTGCGACACGTGGACGCCGATCGGCTCCGCGCGCTGGCGGCGGGACCGGACCCGCTCTTCCAGTCCATCCCCCTGCCGCCCGACACCGTTGCCGAGCGCCTCGAGGATGCCGATGGCGACGAGACAGCGCTCTTCGGTCTGCTGCTCCCCGGCGAGGAGGGATTCCTGCTCGTCGCCGACGCCGAAGGCTTGCGCGACCGCATGCGCCGCGAGCCGACGAGCACCGCCGTTCAGCGCCTCGACGCGGCCGCCCTCAACGCCGCAATCCTCGCCGATCGCCTGGGGCTGGACCCCGTCGCGGAGGCAGGGGAACGCATCCTCTACACTAAGGAGCCCGCCGATGCGCTGGTCCAGGTTCGCTCGGGAGCCGCACAGGCAGCCTTCCTGATGCGCCCCACCGGGCTGGACCAGCTCGCCGCGGTGGCCCTGGCCGGTGACGTCATGCCGCAGAAGTCAACCTACTTCTATCCCAAGCTGCTGACCGGCCTCGCGTTCTATTCGCTGGAGGACGAGTAACGCCGCATGGTCCAGGCCATCAAGCGTGACGAGGTATTCATCGAGCCGGAGGGCATCTACGTCGAGACCCACCAGCCCGAGCGCCGGTCGCGGAAGCCACCGCTCCTGCTCGTTCACGGCGCGCTGACCGGGTCGTGGCTGTGGTCCAGCTTCGCAGCGTACTTCGCGGAGCGGGGCTGGGAGGCGCACGCCATGAACCTGCGCGGCCACTACACGAGCGACCTCGCGGACCTGGCCGAGACCTCGATGGACGACTACGCGGACGACATCGGCGTGGCGGTCCGCCAGCTCGGGCGACCGCCGGTCATCGTCGCTTGGGGAATCGGCGCCCTGGCAGCCCTGCTGTACGCCGAGCGCCACCCGGTGCTGGGCCTGGTCCTGCTCGCCCCCTCGCCGCCCGCTGCCGCACTGCCGCGCCGGGCCGACGAGCACGAGCTCACCTCCGTACCGGACGTCTACAACGCGGAGTGGTGGGGCTGGATCGCGCCGGCCGATCGGCTGCGGAGCTGGCTGCCGGACCTCGACGACGCGGAGCTGTCGAAGATGCAGGAGATGCTGACCGGCGCCAAGGAGTCGGGGAGCGCGCGGCGGGAGCGGATGCTGGGAGTCGAGATCGACCCGGACCGCATCAACGTCCCAACCCTGGTCATCGGGGCGGGCCTGGACGACGTGATCCACCCGTCGGAGGCTCGCCTGACCGCGGACCTGCTTGGTGCGACCTACGAGTACATCCCGGCGGCCAGCCACTTCGGGTTGGTCATGGGCGGCGGCACCTGGCCGCACGTCGCCGGCAGCGTCCTGGGCTGGCTCGAGGAGCGTCGCCACGCCATGAACGCCGTCCTCGCGGAGCTCGCCGCCACGCGCTGACCTCCGGCGTCACCGGCCAGTGACTCGTCAGGTGCTCGTCACCGTAGCGCGAGGCAGCATTCAGGTCCGTCCACGACGGTACGGGAGGCTGCGCTGAGCGTGCACTGCTTGCGCAGTGAGCGATTTACGCGACGGAACCCGCCCGGCGCTGCACACAGCAGCAGATGACGAGTCGCATCGCCAAGAACCGCGCCGAGCTCTTGACAGTACGCACTATCGCGATATATCGTGATGCAGCGCGATATATCGCGCATCTACCAACGAGGCATAGCGCAATGACACAGCAAAACAATGAGGGGCGCCACGCAGCAGCCCGTCGGGAGCGTCGTCCCCACGGCGAGCGTCGCGGCGGAGGTCCGGGCCTTCGCGACATCTTCGACCCTGGCCGCATCCGGCGAGCCATGTGGCGCAAGGGCGTTCGGCCCGCGGTGCTCGCCGTCCTGCTCGATCGGCCCATGCACGGCTACCAGGTCATCCGCGACCTCGAGACGCGGACGGGAGGCCGATGGCGGCCGAGCGCCGGGTCCATCTATCCCACCCTCCAGCAGCTCGAGGACGAGGGGCTGGTTCGCGGCGAGGAGCAGGACGGACGCAAGGTCTACACCCTGACCGACACCGGCCGCACCGAGGCCGAGGAGAGCCCGCTGCTCCGGCACCCGTGGTTCGACAAGGGCGCCCACGGCCAGGCGGATCTGCGCAAGCTCGCGCTCCAGCTGGCAGGCGCATCGATGCAGGTCGGGCGCGTCGGCTCATCGCGGGCGCAGCGCCGGGCGGCGGAGATCCTGGTCGATGCCAGGAAGAAGCTCTACGGGCTCCTGGCGGAGGACGATGCCGATATCGGAGCCGGTTCGGATGCCGGCGAGGGCGAGACGGCCACCAGCGCGGAGGAGACATCGGCATGACCGCGACAACCACGGTGGCAACCGCGGCCGCCACGAGCACCGCAACCGGGACCGATGCCGCAGTCATCTCCGTCTCCGGCCTGGTCAAGCACTTCGGCGAGGTGGAGGCGGTGCGCGGCATCGACCTGGAGGTCCAGCCCGGCGAGATCTTCGGCTTCCTGGGTCCCAACGGGGCCGGGAAGTCCACGACCATCAACATCCTCTGCACGCTCCTGAAGGCAACCGGCGGGACTGCCCGGGTGGCGGGCATCGACGTTGGCCACGACCCGTCGGGCGTTCGCTCCCGCATCGGCCTGGTCTTCCAGGACCCCTCGCTCGACGGCCAGCTGACCGCTCGCGAGAACCTGGAGTTCCACGCCTTCATCTACGACGTGCCGGCCGCGATTCGCAAGGAACGGATCAACGAGGTCCTCGAGATGGTGGAGCTCACCGACCGGGCGGACTCGGTGGTGATGAACTTCTCGGGCGGCATGCGTCGCCGGCTGGAGATCGCGCGCGGCATGCTCCACACGCCGCAGGTCCTGTTCCTCGACGAGCCGACCATTGGCCTGGACCCGCAGACCCGACGCCACATCTGGAGCTACCTCGGCCGCCTGCCGAAGGAGCACGGCGTCACGATCTTCATGACCACCCACTACATGGACGAGGCGGAGTACTGCGACCGGATCGGCATCATTGACCACGGCGAGATCCAGGCGGTTGGCACTCCGGACGAGCTGAAGTCGATGGTGGGCGGTGACGTGGTGACCATCACCACGGCTGATAACGTGGCTGCAGCCGCGCAGATCGGGGCCATCGCCGGCGCAGAGCCCATCATGGACAACGGATCGATCCGGGTCGAGGTACCCGACGGCGCCGCCTTCGTCCCGCGCCTGGTCCGCGAGACCGACGTGGAGGTCACGAGCGTTGCCTTCCACAGGCCCAGCCTGGACGACGTCTTCCTCAAGCTCACCGGGAGAGCCATTCGTGAGGAAGAGGCCAGCACCACTGACCACATGCGGATGATGAGCCGCGCATGGGGGAGACGAGGACGATGAGCACACCCGAGAACGTCATCAGCAGCGGCGCGGGGTTCGCCCAGCCGCGCGCGCGCCACAGCACCCTCATGCCGACGCTGCGGGCGATCTACATCATCTGGTACCGCGACGTCCTGCGCTTCTGGCGCGACCGCTCACGGCTGATCGCCAGCTTCGCCCAGCCGCTCCTGTACCTGCTGATCTTCGGCACCGGGCTGTCGTCCGCGCTTTCGGGCGGCGGGAGCCTGGGTGGGGGAGCGGCGGGCTTTTCCTACACCCAGTTCATCTACCCGGGGATCATCGGCATGACGGTCCTCTTCGGGTCCATCTTCAGTGCCATGAGCATCGTCTGGGACCGGGAGTTCGGGTTCCTCAAGGAGGTGCTGGTGGCGCCCATCGACCGCTCGGCGGTCGCCATCGGCAAGGCGCTGGGCGGGGCGACGCAGGCCATGGTCCAGGGGCTGGTGCTCCTCCTCCTGGCGCCGATCGTGGGCGTCAGCCTCTCGGTGGGCACCATCCTGGCGGTTGTCCCGCTGCTCTTTGTGCTGGCCTTCTCACTGTCGGCCATGGGCGTGGCGATCGCGGCGCGCATGCGCTCGATGCAGGGCTTCCAGGTGGTGATGAACTTCCTCATGATGCCCATCTTCTTCCTGTCCGGCGCCCTCTTCCCGCTGGGCGGGCTGCCGTGGTGGATGACCGGTCTGACCCTGGTTGATCCGGCCGCCTACGGCATGGATCCGCTTCGACGGATCCTCCTCGGTGGGTCGCCGGTGCACCAGGGCATCCTGGACAGCATGAGCCTCACCATCAACGGGAGCGTGCTCCCGGTGATCGGCGAGATCGGGATCCTGCTTGCCTTTGGGGTCGTGATGCTGGGGGTCGCGGTCTGGAGCTTCCGGGTCCGCGACTAGCAGGCCCGGGTCCCGGTGGCCCGGGCGAACGGCAGCCACGGGCGCCGTCGGCTCCTGACTCGCCAGGCGCATGTCACCGTAGCGCCAGGCGGCATCCGGGGCCTCCCGTGCCCGCGCAGGGCCCGACCCCGAGCGTGAGTGTTGCGCGCACGGGTGATCGGGGTCACGGCATCCCGCCCCGTGCTACTCAGGGCATCAGGTGACGAGTCGCGGCGGGTGGCGATGTGGCGGCAGCGCCCAGCCAGTGCCAGACTGGACCGATGGCGACCAACGACGAGCTGCGCACGCAGGTTCTCCGCCTCATCGATGGCGTGGACGCCCACATGCCGTTCGAGGCGGCGGTCGACGAGTTCCCGGCCGAGGGCATGAACGTCCGGCCGCCGAACGTGGACTACACCCCCTGGCACCTGGTCGAGCACCTGCGCCTCACGCAGCGAGACATGCTCGAGTACGTGACCGATGCCGGCTACCGTCAGCGGGAATGGCCGCGGCAATACTGGCCGCCCGCCGATTCGACCGCGACGCCCGAGGATTGGGCGACATCGGTCTCGGGGTTCCTGGCTGACAAGGCAGCCCTGCGGGCGCTGGTGGCGGATCCGGATCGGGACCTGCTGGCGCCCATGCCTCTGACGCCCGGCAGGTCACTGCTGCGCGCAGTGCGGATCATCGGCGACCACAACGCCTACCACGTGGGCGAGCTGGCGATCCTGCGCCAGGTGATGGGGACCTGGGGACCCGGCCACCGCTGACGGAGGATCCTCCCCACCCGAGGGGTACGACCACCAGTCGCGGTACCGTGCCGTTCACAAGTCCAGAACTGCCGGCGGTGCCGTCCGGGACCAGGGATAGGCGCCGCGCTGAGCAGAGGCTCAGGTGAAGGTGAGCTTGGTCACCATCAGGAACACGATCACCACCACCAGCAGGGACAGGATCATTCCGCCCCGGGCCACGCGGGCGCTGAGGGCGGCGATGTGGGGCGGCGGTCCGGCGGGCGCATCGGCCGGCGGGGGACCGGCGGCGGACAGATCGCGCAGCGCCGTCGCGAACTTCGAAACGGTCGGGACCTGGATGAAGAACGCGTAGCCCAGCGCAATCACGTACAGCACGATCGCGATGGCCAGCCACGGGGTGGTGGGGTCGATCCCGGCGACGATGATCATGGCCACCCCGGTCACCGGCATGGTCAGCGCCATGGGCAGCACCATGCGATTCTCGATCGCCTCCGACACCTCCACGGCGAACAGGCCGTGCTGAGGGTTGCGCGCGCCAAGGGCGCCGATGATGGGGAAGGCGAAGGTGGGACCGAACGCCACGATGGCGCTGATCACGTGCAGGAACAGGAGGACGGCGAGAAGCACAGACACGGAATGGAGGACCTCGGAGCTCGGTTTCCGACGGCGCGCAGGGTACACGCTGGCTCCCCGGCCGCGGAGCCGCTTTCCGCGTACGGCGCGCCCGTGCAGCCGCGAGTGCCGGGACGTTCCGGCATCGATCGTGCAGGACGGCGGGCCAGAACGCATTGTCTGGGAGGAACGCCATGCTCTGGCTTCTGATCGTGGTCCTGGTGGTCCTGCTGCTCTTCGGCGGCGTTGGCTATGGCAATCGGAGCACGTGGGGTGGCTACTACGGGGGCGGCGTGAGTCTGTTGGGGTTGATCCTCATCATCCTGTTCGTGGTCTGGCTCATCGGCGGCTTCCACTGAGGCCGATGATCCGGCCAGGCCACTCCGCATGGCTGGCTCGTCGAGGTCGGGGTGGCGGGCCATGTTCGGAACGAGGGGATCAGCCGGTTCCGGTCGTGGCCTCCTCCCGGAGCGCCTCGTAGTGAAGGACGAGCTCCCCGTATGGCATGGTCGTCGCCGAGAGGAGCTTCAGGTTCGTTTGAGCAGTCATCGGGAACCAGTAGCGCGGACCCCGCCCGATGACGACGGGCATGACGAGGAACCAGTAGTCGTCGGCCAGGTTGCGACGCATGACCTCACGGATGAGCCGCGGCCCGCCGTCGATGATGATGTTGCCGCCCTGCTCCCGCTTCAGCGTCGCCAGGATCTCCGCAAGGTCGCCGTGCATCAAGCGCGAGTTCGCCCAGTTGAGGTGCTTCAGCCGGCGGGACAGGCAAACCTTTTCGGCCTGTTCGAGGAAGCGCGAGTAGTCGACGAGGTACTTCGGGGCGTCGGGCCTCCGGGCCCTGAGTGCATGCACCTGCCGGTGGCCCACGAACGAGCGTCGGCCCATGACGACGGTCGTGACGTCGGCGTAGCGATCCGTCCACATTCTCCGGAAGAACTCGTCGGGGTCGTCCCGGTTCCCACTCGGGAGGTCGGATCCTGGGTATACCGGGAACTCGCCGCGTCCATCGATGGTCATGTAGAGGTTGGCCGTGACATTCCGCGTCATCCTGATTTCTGCCTCCCTGTCGCTGTCGCCCTTGCGTCCTCGCAGCCTAGTGGAGTCGACGCGCATCATTCGCGATTCTCCAGCCACGAGTCCGACGACCGGAGTCACGACCCGCACGTTCGGCTCGCTCGTGCCAGTGCCCCGCCGCCCGGTTGCGGGGGTAGTAGATGGAGGGGCGAAGTTGCGGGTCGCTTGCTGGCGGGTACCCAACCCCGTCGGCAGGCTAGCGGCGGTCGCACACCGACGGGTTATCGAGGGCCGAAGGATTGGGGGCTGATGCCGCCCATTGAGGACCAGGACCAGCTTGCGGCGCGATTCGAGTCGCAGCGATCCCACCTGCGCGGCGTCGCCTACCGCATCCTCGGGTCGCTGGCGGAGGCCGACGACGCCGTCCAGGAAGCCTGGATCCGGCTGAGCCGCACCGGTTCGGGCCACATCGACGACCTGGGTGCCTGGCTGACGACGGTCGTGGCGCACGTCTGCCTGAACATGCTGCGGTCGCGGAAGATACGTGGCGAAGCGCCCCTGGAACTCCACGTGCCGGACCCTGTCGTGACGCCCGAAGAGGGGCTGGGTCCCGAAGAGGAGGCCTTGCTGGGCGATTCGGTGGGGCTGGCACTGCTCGTGGTCCTGGACTCCCTGGCTCCCGCGGAGCGGGTTGCGTTTGTGCTCCATGACGTTTTCGCGGTGCCGTTCGATCAGATCGCGCCCATCGTCGGCCGCACGCCGACCGCGACGGCGCCAACTCGCCAGCCGGGCACGCCGCCGGGTCCAGGGTGCGCCAGTGCTGGCGCGCAGCATCCCGTTCGGCGTGCAGTTCATCCGGATCGCGGACGGCGTCGACCTCAACCATCCAGTGGAGGCGGCGGAGGGCCGGCGCGTGTTCGAACTCCATGCGATCGGATGATGGAAGGGGACGGCGCGCCCGGGTCCGGTGCGTAGAATCGGTCCCGACCTGGGCCCCGCGAGCACGCCTGGGCCCGATACCAGGTGCCGCTCCACATCGGCCTGGGGATCATCAGCCTGGCTGCCGCCCGGGACATCGTGCCCACGAGAGCGACCGGTCCGCCCATCAACCCCGACGATCTCCGTCCGGCAACTTCGCCGCGCCCTATCTACTACCCCGTCGGCCGGTTGAGGTTTCCGGCCAGCCCTTGCTATACTGCCGGCCGTCCCATTGCACCTCGCGAGGGGCGGCCGTGCCGCATTCGTCTAGAGGCCCAGGACACCGCCCTCTCAAGGCGGAGATCACCGGTTCGAATCCGGTATGCGGTACCAAACTCGCCAGTTTCGGCCCGATCTGAGCTCAGATCGGGCTTCTGCGCTGTCTGAAGACTGCGGCCTGGTCCCTTACTTGGTCCCTTATGCGAATGCTCTCGGCGATCTTGGAGTCTTGCGCTGCCGCTCGGCGGCCTACGGATTGCCGCAGGAACGTAGGATGGCTCGCGTGGGGCCAGGTGAGCAGCTATCTCTGAAGTTGATTGAGGCACGGCTTGAAGGCCGTGAGGAAACCTCGCGTCCCGGCACGGCACGGCCGCGGCAGTACGCGAACTGCAATCCCGCGACGCTTCGGTGGTTGCGTGAGAGGGTGAACCTCTCTCCCGCGGCGGCCGCCAAGCGGCTGGGGACGAAGGAAGAGAATCTGCTGGCTTGGGAGGACGAGACGAGTCCCAAGCGGCCGACGATTCCACAGCTGCGACGAGCGGCGAAGCTCTATAAGCGGCCGCTTGCGGCCTTCTACTTTCCTGAGCCGCCCACCACATACAGTCTGCCGAAGGACACGCGGCGCTTACCTGATATTGAGCCAGGTGAGTTTTCCACCGGGTTGTTGCTCGCGTTCCGGCTGGCGGAGTTCAGGCGGGATGTGGCACTCAGTCTGGATTCCAACCCGCCTCCGGCTGAGTTCGTCGGAACCGCATCGCTAGACGGCGACCCGGAAGAACTAGCTGCGATCGGGCGCGAGGTATTGGGCGTCACCCCGGCGGAGCAGTACAGCTGGCGGGATCCGAGGCGCTATAAGCCCTTGAACGGTTGGAAGAATGCCCTCGAGTCTTTGGCCGTGCTTGTCTTCCATTACACCGGGGTCGAGGTGGAGGAGGTCCGGGGATTCTCGATCCCGAAGCGGCCGTATCCCGTCATCGCGGTCAACGGGAGCGATACGCAAAACGGGCGCATCTTCACGCTAGCGCACGAGTTCGGACACCTGCTGCTGGGGGACTCGGCGGCATGCGATCTGAGAGGACTACCCCGACTCGGCTCGCCAGATGTGCCGGTCGAGACCTTCTGCAACCGATTCGCAGGCGCTCTCTTGGTCCCAGCAGACGACCTTCTTGCTACCGAGGCAGTTGCCTCCGTGACTTCGGCGACGGACTGGGACGAGCAGGTGTTGGCTGAGCTGGCATTGAGTTTCGGGGTCAGCCGGGAGGTGGTACTGCGTCGGTTGGTGATCCTAGGTCGGGCCGACGAAGACTTCTATCGCGCCCGACGGCGCGACCTCCTGACGCTTCCTGTCCGCGAGGCCGTGGACCGGAAAGGTCGGCCTAGCTTCGTGCAGATGGTCGTGCGCAACGTAGGGAAGCCCTACGCCCGCCTGGTTGTCGACGCGTATCGCGCGGATGCCATTACGGGCGCGGACGTGGTGGACTACTTGGGGGCGAAGCTCAAGCATCTGCCCCGCATCGAGCGGCAGCTCACTGGAAAGGACACAGCTCACGGGCGCCCTGCCGTGACGGATGCCCTGTGGTGCCTCGATAGCAACGCCTTCATAAATGCGTGGAACAAGCTCTACGCACCGGACTTCGCGCCGGACTACTGGGACACGCTTGCTCGGTTGTCGAAGGAGGGCCGAGCATTCGTAAGCGAAGAGGTGCGAGAAGAGATTATTCCTGCTGATGACGACCTGGCGAGTTGGGTGAAGGTGAACATCGAGTTCCATCCGCTAACAGACGATGTGCAGCTGGCCGTCGCACAAGTGATGGCGGCACACGGAAAGCTGATTGCGGTCGAGGGATTTCACTCGCGGGCAGACCCGTTCGTCATCGCGACCGGGCTGGTGACAGGGTCGACGGTGGTGACCACGGAGGAATACGGGACTCGCAAGAAGCCCAAGATCCCGTACGTATGCGACCAGATGGGTGTCGCTCATGCCACCTTGATCGAGTTCATTAGGGCAGAGGGGGTATTCCTAGGCAGTCGATAGCGGCTACCCCGTGCCCTGTTTGAGCTTCCGGTGGAACTCACCGAGTCGAAGCGAGCATGCGGTATCTACACGTACAAGGGCTTCGGCAATTCCACGTCGGATCCCCTCGCAAACTGGATCGATGTTGGGCTAACGCGACCCTGCAGGGTCACCCGACTCACGATCGGGGTCTTCACCGGGGAACAGCGCATAACCCTCCAGCGGCCCCCCATGGCCGGTTGGGGTCGAGCCGACCTGAGGGTGAGTCGGCCCAGGCGGCGAGAGAGATCTCCGGTACTTATGCGCTCTTTGGCACCTGGCGCGGGTACGAATCTCTTCGAAGGTTCGAATCCTTCCGCCCCAGCGAGATCACCTGATTCGCAGGTGGCCGGACTCCCTCAACTGCGCGTTTCTTCGCGCCCTTTGAGTCGATGGAGGTAGCTGTACACGGTGAACTTGGAGACGCGGAGCTCCCGAGCCACCAGATCAACGGCTCCGCGAACGCGAAACGTGCCCTGCTGGTCAAGCGACGCCACCACCGCCATCCGCTCCTCTGGCGTGCTACGCGTCCTTCGCACGCCGAGCTTCTCGAGTGTTGCTGCCAGCATGTCTTGGACGAGATCGCCGACGGAGTTGTCGAAGGTCTCCGCGCGAGGCGGTTCCAGCCTGTCGAGACCGATCAAATCGTCGACTTCTTCCCTCAGCCGGTCGAGAGCACCAACGTCGACGTTCACACAAATAGCACCAATGACGTGGCCGTCGTCGCGAACGAAGAGAATCGACGACCGAATGCGGCGACCAGTGACCGTTGTGGGGTAGTTGAAGACATCCTCTACCGCATCTCCTTGCTCCTGCACAGCCTGCAGAAGCACGTTCGTTGCCGGCGCCCCAACAGATCGCCCCGTGACCTTCCCGGCGATACCGCACACCGACCGCTCCGGGTACCGCAGATCGTGGAGAACGATCTCGTAGGTGGACCCCAGCGCGCGGGCGAGCCGCTCGAACACTGGTACGAGGGCAGTGAGTGCTGGATGAGGTCGATAGCCGAGGATCTCGTCGGCAGCGACAGCCTCCCCTGCTACGGCCGATACGGTTCGGTCCATTTGGCCCTCCAAGAACGCGCCATTCAGCCCTCCGGAAACGTGACGTCGGTCACAAAAACTTGCATGAACGCCAATAGGATTGTATCCCACTGCGCGGCGAACAACCACGGGAATTGGGGAGGAGGGCTGCTTACGAACAGTTGAAGAGCCTGCAGCCGCGCCAGGTTGTGCAGCACTCCCCGCCCGCTGGCCGCGACTCTCCATCCGGACCAGTTGGAAGAACCTCAACTCCCCTGGTCCCCGAACGTCCACTGGAGGGCTACATGTTTTCTCCGTTACGGACCCGCCCACTGATTCTCGCAAGCCTGCTGGCACTTGTCCTGGCCGCTTGCAGCAGCGGCACTGGGCAAACTGGCGAAAAGTCGACCCTCGACAAGGTGATCGCTAGCGGAACGCTCAAGGTTGCCACCATCCTGACGCTGCCCCCATTCGGCTCGAAAGACGCGAGCGGAAACCCCGAAGGCTTCGACGTGGACGTCGCCAACGCGCTGGGCAAGTCCCTTGGAGTCAAGGTCGAGATCACGGACGTCTCCGGCAACGACCGCATCCCATACCTGACTACAAGCAAGGTAGACGTCGTCATTGGAGCACTGACGATCACACCCGAACGCGCCATGTCGGTCGCCTTTACCGACCACTACGTCGCAGCCGGTGCGGCAATCCTCATGGCTCTCAAGAGCGAGCCCTACAACAGCATCGACGACATCATCGCCGCGGGCAAATCCGTCGCCCTGGCGAAGGGCACGACGCAGGACCTAGCGCTATCCGACGAGTATCCGAAGCTTCAGATCCAGCGGTTCGACACGACGGCAGCGGCTCTTCTCGCCGTCAAGCAGGGTCAGGCCGCCGCCCTCGTGGAGGATTCGAACATCGTCGCGTTCATGGCAAAGCAGGACGAGACGATGAAGATCATCAACAACCCGGCTACGGGCATTGAGTACTACGGTATCGCTTGCCGGCACGGCGATTCGGACTGGTATACGTACCTGAACACTTGGATCCAGAACTTCAACGACTCGGGGCAGAACTACGCCACATACAAGAAATGGTTCGGCGTCGATCCGATCCTCCCGCTCTACCCAACCCTCTGACTCTCGCCCGTTCAAATGCCACTAGTGCCGGAATGGCGCCTTAGGATGGGGAGCGGGTCTTCCCATCCTAGGACCGGCGAGGCCTGGAGGAAAGGCTCGCGTGACCCTGGACTGGCATGCCGTCTTCAGGTACTGGCCGATGCTTGTGGACGGCCTCGTCGTGACGTTGCAGGTCTCGATCGCTTCTTTCGGCGCAGCTCTCGTGCTGTCCGTCATCGCGGCTCTCGCTCGGCGATCCCATTGGGTACCGCTCCGGTTCGCGGCGACTGGGTACGTCGAGGTCTTTCGGAACACGCCGGGGCTCGTCCAGATCTTCTTCGTCTTCTTCGCCTTGCCCTCGATCGGCATCCGGCTGGACGCGATTCTCGCCGGCATCGTCGCGCTGTCCTTGAACATCGGCGCGTACATGTCGGAAGCGATGCGTGCCGGGATGCAGTCGGTTCCAAGTGCGCAGGTCGAGGCGGCCGAGTCGCTGGGCCTCAGCGCTGCCCAGATCTTCCTTCGGATCGTTCTGCCGCAGGCGGTCCGAGCCGTCTATCCGGCTCTCATCAACTACCTAGTGGCCACGGTCCTGGCGTCCTCACTCCTCTCCACGATCGGAGTGCCGGAGCTCACCGGCACCGCTGCGGTCATCAACTCTCGGAATTTCCGGACGTTCGAGGTGTTCGCCGTGGTCACCGTTATGTACGTCGTGCTCACCAACGGTGGGTCTTCCGCGCTCGAGCTGCTCGGCCGGAAGCTCTTCCCGAAGGAGGCGTACGGGTAGGCCATGGATCTGACCGCGGTCTGGGAGAGCCGGAACATCCTGCTGCAGGGATTCCTCGTCACGCTCGAGCTCTCGCTCATCGCCATTGTCGGCGGTGGGATCATCGGGACGCTCGTCGCGGTGATCCGATACGCCGCGGTGCCGGTGGTCGGTCCGCTCCTGCATGTCTACGTCAATATCGGGCGCGGGACGCCGCTACTCATGCAGCTCTTCTTCGTATTCTTCGGATTCCCTTACTTCGGGATCAACATCGACGCGTTCGTTGCCGCGGTCGTCGCGCTCGTAATCTACGCAGGCGCGTACATCGCTGAGATCGTGCGTGCGGGACTCGAGTCGGTGAGTCACGGCCAGCGCGACGGCGCGGTGTCGCTTGGGCTGAGCTTCCCGCAAATGCTGCGCCGGGTGATCATCCCACAGGCATCGATCGTAGCTCTCCCACCGCTTGTCGGTCTGTTCATCGGGGTCATCAAGGATACGTCGCTCGCCACGATCATCGGCTTCAACGAGCTGATGAACGTCTCCCAGTCGATCGTCGCGCGGGAACCCGGTGCGATCTTCTCCGTGTACATCATCATGGCCGCGCTCTACTTCGTCGTGTGCTACCCGCTCTCCCGTGTGGCGACGCGCCTAGAAAAGAGGGCGCTCGTGGGCATCCAGGCGTGACAACCGTGGAGGGAACGCCGATGCGGACGCAGGGCGGCGCTCAAGACATCGTCGTCGTCTCGCACGTGCAGAAGAAGTTCCGCGCGACGCCGGTACTCCGGGACGTTTCGCTCCGAGTCCAAGCCGGAGAGGTGGTCGTCATCATCGGCCCGAGCGGCTCGGGCAAGAGCACCCTACTTCGGACGATCAACGGTCTCGAGCGGATCGAGGGCGGCGAGATCTGGGTCGACGGAGTCGCGGTTCACCAGCGCAAAGATCTGCGGGCGGTGCGCACGAAGGTTGGAATGATATTCCAGCAGTTCAACCTGTTCCCGCACCTCACTGTTCTCAACAACATCACGCTCGGCCCTACCCTCGTCCGCAAAGATCGGGCCGACACTGCCATCGGCGACGCGCATGCGCTGCTCGAACGGGTCGGGCTCAAGGACAAGGCGTCCTCATACCCGTCGCAGCTATCCGGTGGCCAGCAGCAACGAGTCGCCATTGCCCGCGCACTCGCGATGAAGCCAGCAATCATGATGTTCGATGAGGTGACCTCTGCGCTGGACCCGGAGCTCATCGGCGAGGTTCTAAACGTGATGCGCGGCCTCGCACGGGATGGAATGACGATGCTTGTCGTCACGCACGAAATGGGGTTTGCTCGCGATGTCGCGGACCGGGTCGTGTTCATGGATGCCGGAACGTTCTTGGAAGAAGGCCCGCCTGATCAGATGTTCACCAACCCAAGTGATCCGCGATCGCGTCAGTTCCTCCGACGGGTACTCGAGAAATGACGAGGGTCACTCCGACGACCGAGAAAGCGCTTCTCGCCGCACGGTCGCTGTTTCCAGTCTTCCGCTCACGTGCCTACCTTTACTGGGGCGGCCTCGCTCCGGCAGCCGAACCCGTGGCCGAGGCGATGGAGGGGTGGATCGATCGATGGAGGGAAGACCCGATCTTTCACCGATCCCGGTACTCGTACGACCTCGAAGGGTGCCGCGAATTGCTGGGGCTGCTCCTCGATGTCGAGAGTTCGAGCATTGCCCTCGTGGACAACACCTCACGCGCAGCCAACCTGGCGGTGGCCGTCATCGCCGCGCAGCCTGGCCAGAACGTGGTTGTCGACCAGACCACGTACGACTCGTCGGTGTTTCCGTGGCTCCTGAAGAGCCGTGACGGCATCGAACTGCGAACAGCTCCGGGCAGCGCCGACCCCGCCGACGCGATCGCATCTGTCGTCGACGACGGCACGGCTGCGGTTAGCGTTTCGCACGTGTCGCACAAGACAGGGTTCCGTCACGACCTGGCTGCTCTGTCCCACGTGGCCCATGGCAAAGGAGCGTTCCTACTCGTGGACGTCGCGCAATCCGCCGGCGTAACACCGATTGCTTTGGCCGATTCCGGCGTCGACGTCGCGTACGGCCTCTCTATGAAATGGCTTTGCGGCCCGCCGAATCTCGGGTACCTCTATCTGTCGCCCGAGTTGATGGCCGGGCGGGAGCCTCCGCACGTTGGGCATTTCGCGGCCTCACGAGGGTCAGACGGTGGCCTCATATTCAAGCCAGGCGGCCAGCGCTACGACATCGGCGTCGCGAATCTCCCTGGTCTCGCCGGATTCCGGGCCGCACTGCAACTTGTGCTCGCAACGGGTGTAAAAGCGCTGGCGTTGCAGGCCGAGCGCCTCACCGATGCCGTCATGGACGGCCTCCGCTCTCGCGGCATAAGCACGCTCACGCCCGCTTCCGCCGTCCGTCGCGCCGGAATCGTCGCAGCGATCGTCCAGCGGCCTGCCGACCTCCGCGCCTTCCTGCGCGACCGCGCGGTCGACGTATGGACATGGGAGCACGACGGCCGCCTGAGGGTCGACTGTCATGGCTTCAACTCCGACGACGATGTCGCGCAGTTCTTTGATGGGCTGGATGCGTTCGAAGCGGCGCGTGGGCGTCTCGGTGATTTGGTGTAAGGAACTGCAGGAGGCCAGGAGAAATGTCCGTGCTACTTGGAAGCGACCTTCGCGGCCCAATCGCGGCGCTCGTAACGCCCCTAACCGACGCATCGGAGATCGACGTCCGGGGCGTGCGCCCGCTTGTCGAGCACGTGATCGCCGGCGGGGTTATGGGGATAATGACGACTGGCGGCACAGGTGAATTCCCGTCACTCTCCCGCGACGAGCGCGCCCTTGTCACACGGGCAGTTGTCGAAGCCGTTGCGAATCGCGTCCCCGTGATCGCAGGAACAGCGGCATGCTCCACGGACGAGGTGGTCACGCTTAGCGTCGATGCGCGGGACACCGGCGCCGATGCCGTCATCGTGACGGCTCCCTACTACTTCCCCCTGCCGGAGTCGTCGCTCTACGAGCACTACGTCACCGTCGCCAGCCGCGTGGGCCTCCCCGTTGTTGTCTACAACAGCCCGCTGTATACCGGTAACAGCCTGAGCCCCGATCTCCTCGTGCGTCTCTTGGAAGTTCCCGGGATCATTGGGATCAAGCAGAGCAGCCCTGATCTTGGGCAGCTCGTCGAAGTTCTGTCGCGAGCGCCGAAGAGCGCGTCGGTTTGCACGGGCATCGACAGCCAGTACTATCCGGCCCTCGCGGCAGGTGCGGCGGGCATCTACTCGACCGGCGCGACGGTGCTCCCGGACCGATTTGCCAAGCTCTATCGCTTAGTTGAAGAGGGGCGTTACGAAGAGGCGAAAGGGCTCCAGCTCGCGATGCAGCCGCTCAACCGGTATTTCGAGTACGACCCGGGATACGTTGCGCCGTGCAAGGAGGCGCTCCGCCTGATCGGGTGCCCCGCAGGCCCGGTGCGAAAGCCGCTCCCGGATCTCACCGAGGCCCAGCGGGCCGGCATCCGCCAGGCACTCGTCGATCTCGGCGCGCTTTTCGCTTAACCATGGACCTTCTAATCCGGCCCGCCGCCGAATGCCGCTGGGACCTCCTCGCCCTCGGCGAGGTGCTGCTGCGCCTCGACCCCGGCGAGGGACGCGTCGCGACGACGCGATCGTTCACGGTTTGCGAGGGCGGTGGCGAGTACAACGTCGCCCGTGGCCTTCGACGGTGCTTCGGCTGCGGACGGCGGTTGTCACGGCGCTAGCCGACAATCGAAGTGGGGCGCCTTGTCGAAGACCTGATGCTCCAAGGGGGCGTCGATGTGACATACGTCCGCTGGGTTCCCTACGACGGCGTCGGCCGCGAGGTTCGCAACGGCCTCAACTTCACCGAACGAGGCTTTGGCATGCGCGGCGCGGTTGGCGTGCAGCGATCGGGGCCACACCGCGGTTTCAACCTGAAGCCGGGAGACATCGACTGGGACGATCTCTTCGGCCGCCAGGGCGTGCGCTGGCTGCACACGGGGGGCATCTTTGCCGCGCTCTCCGACACGACGCCCGCCGTTGTCGGAAGAAGCGCTGTCCGAGGCTAAGGAGCACGGGGTTGTCACTTCGTACGACCTCAACTATCGCCCTCGCTCTGGAAGTCCATCGGCGGGCAGGCCCGGCGCAGGAAGTGAACCGCCGGCTCGCGCCACTCGTGGACGTGATGATCGGCAACGAAGAAGATTTTACGGCATGCCTTGGTTCTGGAAGTTGAGGTCGTTGACGAGGCTTTGACTCGAACTCCGCGATCACGGGTTACCGACGGATGATCGAGCGGGCGGTGCAGCGAGCTTCCCGAACTTCCGCGTCACCGCGACGACGCTGCGCAGCGTGAAGACTGCGACCGTCAACGACTGGGGCGCCCTCGTGGGCGGACGGCCAGTACTCTACGAGGCAACGCCCGTGCCGCGTTTCGAGATCCTCGACCGCGTGGGGGGCGGGACAGCTTTGCCTCCGGCCTCATTTATGGCCTTATGACCGGCGAAGACCCGCAGCGAGCGGTTGAGTACGGCGCCGCCCATGGAGCACTGGCGATGACGACGCCCGGCGACACTCCATGGCCTCTCTCGCAGAAGTCGAACGCGCAATCGAAGGCGGTGCGGCCCGGATCAGCCGGTGAACGCGCGACCCGACGCCATGGCCAGATCTCCGCATCGATGGCCTTGCCGTTGCAGCTGCCAGGACGACCAGTCACCTCGTCAAGCGTGCAGCCTTTGCAGAAGCCCTGCTTCGGGTGGCAGATGTGGGAAAGGGAGAGGTGCGGCTTCGGAGAGCGCATTAACTGAGCCGATTTCGCTCATCTCCACACTCGGGAGAGCACAGCGCTGGGCCGGGAGGCGTGGAAGGCTGAGTGTGTTGCGGCCCAGAACGATGTGGGTTCTTTTCAGCTGTTCTCGCCGACTCCGGTCTTGAGTGGGCATCCCATGTTCCGTACCCTTATTCGTACCCTGTAGCCGGTCGGAACGACGCGGACCCGGCCGGATTCCACCGGAGCAATCGTGCTCAGTCGGAGGCCGCCGGACTGTT
>CAWDTM010000002.1:0-648153 GCA_963805305.1 uncultured Chloroflexia bacterium | reverse complement strand
AGCGCCGGCTGGAATCGGCGCGCCCCGGCCTGCCGGCCATCGAGCTGCTCGCGGTCCTGGGGCCGATGGCGGTGAGCGCGTTCCCGGATCCTGCCGCCCTCGATGCCGCGGTGACCGATGGCGTGCTGGTCGAGCGCGACGGCGAGGTCCGGTTCGCCCACCCGCTCCTCGCCGCCGGGGCGTACGAGCGGATTCCACCGGCGCGCCGTCGGGACCTGCACCGGCATGCCGCGGCATCGGCCGATGCTCTCGAGCGGCGGGCGCGGCACCTGGCGCTGGCGGCCACCGGCCCCGACCCGGACGTCGCACTGGTCCTTGACGATGCTGCTCAATCTGCAAGGGCGCGAGGCGCACCCGAGGCAGCTGCCGAGCTGGCGGCCCAGGCGCGCCGCCTGACGCCCCCGGACGATGAAGCGGGCATCGGTCGCCGGATGGTCGACCAGGCGGAGTACCTCCACCTGGCTGGCGACGAGGCGGTGGTTCGCGAGCTCGTGGACAAGCTGCTCACAGGAGACGCCCGCGGTACGACGCGCTGCCGGGCCCTCGCCCTGCGGGCGCTCACCACGCTTGATCCACGGGTCGCGGTCCAGAGCCTGGAGGCCGCGGTGGCGGAACCGCACGATGACCCGGTCCTCGCGGCTCGGACGCTCTCCCGGCTGGCCTGGCAGCGCGGGGCGTGGCTGGGTGACGTGGAGCCCGCAGTGCGCGAGGCGCTCGCCGCCGTCGCCATGGCCGAGGCGGCCGGTGATCCGCGGACGCTGGTCTCGGCGCTCACCACCGCCGGGCTTGTCCTTTCGCTGAGCGACCAGCCCGGGGCCGCCGAGCGCTTCCGGCGCGCGCTGGAGATCACCGTGCCGGACCCGCCCGCACCCGGCGAACGGCGACCGCACGTGGCCTTCGCCATCGAACGAGGGTGGCGCGGTGACTTCGCCACCAGCGAGGACCTGCTGGCAGAGGCACGGCGAGCGGCGGAGGAGGAAGGCGACGAGCGAGCCCTCATGCGCCTGCAGGAGTGGAGCGCGGATCTCGCCCTGCGACGCGGGCGCTGGGACGACGCTGCGCGCCTCCTCGAGGAGGTGCTGATCGAGGCGGTGGACTACTGGCGAGCCAGGAACCTGGTGCTTCGCGCCATCCTGCGGGCCCGGCGTGGCGATGCACGCGCCGTGGAGGACGCAGACGAGATACGCGCCTCCCCGGCGGCATCGACCGATCCGCTGATGTCGGCCGCGGCCGAATTCGCCATTGGCCTGCTCGACTACGCCGCTGGACGCATCGATGAGGCCGCGGACCGCGTCGCGCTCCTTCTCAAGGGGCCCGCGCTGGCAGGTTCGCGATCCACCGAATTCGCCATGGTCATCCCGGAGATCGTCGCGATTCTGGTCGAGGCCGGCCGGCTCGACGAGGCTGCATCGCTGGGCAAGGCGCTCGCGGCGCGAACGAACCAGCTGGCGCCATGGAGTGACGCGGCAGCGTCCCTCTGCCTGGGCCTGGTGGCGCACGGGGCGGGACGCCTGGAGGAGGCGCAGGCACGCCTGGCCGAGGCGCAGACGGAGTTCAGGCGGCTCGACGCTCGGTGGGAGCTCGGGCAGACCCTTCTCGCCCAGGGGAGCGTGCTGCGCCGGCTGGGACGTCGGCGGGACGCCGGCGCGCTCCTCGATGAAGCCATCGCGATCTTCGACGCGCTCGGTGCCGCACCGTCCGCTGCGCGGGCGCGCGATGAGCTGCGCCGGGCGCGACCCCGGCAACGGCACGACGACACCCTCACGGCCGCAGAGACACAGGTGGCGGCCCTTGTCGCGCAGGGGCTGACCAACCGCGAGATCGCCGCGCAGCAGTTCACGACCATCGCGACCGTGGAGGCGCACCTGACGCGGATCTACTCCAAGCTGGGGGTCCGCTCACGGACCGATCTCGCCCGGCGCGTGAGCGACGGGTCGCTCACTCTCATCACCGACGGGTAGCGCCTGCCGGCGGGCCGGCGACGCCTTCCCAAAGCCGATGGCGACCGATTCCATGACCCGCTCCACGCGGAGACCCGCTCGGCGGCTCACCTCGAGCACGTCGCCGGCGTTGGTCGCGGTGAACACGTGGAAGGCGAGCTCGTCATTGGGCACCACGAGCGCGCCCAGGTAGGCGACATCGGCCTCCGCTGTGCGCAGGTCCGCACAGGCTGCCCGCACGCGGTCGACCACCGCGGCCGAGGCGTCTGCACCCGATGCCGCTGCGTAACACTCCACCATGAACACTGGCTTCGGTGTGGCCTTTGATTCGTTCACGGGTACCACGGTGGCTCTCCCCCACCCCTGCGGCATCCCGGGATCCCCGACAATTTCGGGCTCCTGAAAGCGGTGCTCGCTCCCACCCCGGTTTGCACCACGTGATCGTTGTGGCCAAGCAAGCCCTGCTGGCGGCCCTGCGAGCCCCTCTTCCTGGCCGATCCTTGCACCCCATGACCATTTCGGCCACGCAGCACCCGCAGCTGCCCCGCAATCGGGCCCTGCTTGGCCACAACAGTCACCCCCCACAAATCCCCGAGGGGGTGGCCACGCCGCGCGAATCGCGACACACAACGTGTCACGAGGGGTACAGACACTCCCCCCATGGAAAGCAGCGTAATGCTTATCCCCTTGTTTCAGCACACCGAGTGGCGTAGCGCTGACCGTGCGCCTACGACGCCGGGGGATAGCCCACGCCGTCGACCTCGCAGATGTTCGGCACGCCGCTGATGACGCCGGTGAAGACCTGGCCCTCGTTGAGGACGACCGTGCCGTCCGGAGCCACCACCTCGGCCTCGTCATTCCGCAGCCAGGCTGAGAAGCCACGCGGCCACACGAGGTCGATGGTCTGGCCGGTGTCCTGCGAGACGAAGATCACGGCGACTCCCTGGCGGACCACCTGCGCGTGGACGACGGTGTTCCCTGGGCAGGCCCACTGGACCGGGATGACGGCCTCCGGCGCCGCGGTGGGCAGGGTCAGGGCCGTGGCGCCCGATGGCAGTGGTGCCGGCGGCCGGGCCGGGGCAGGCTGCGGGGTGGGCGACGCCATGCATGCAGTTAGGGCGATGACGATGAGCAATGCGCAGCCGATGGCGGTCGATCCGTGTCGCATCGAGCCCTCCTCCCGATCCACTCTGTTGCGGGGATTCGGCGTCGCTCATGGGACGCGTTCGCACAACCGGGCGTCAAGAGCCGAGTGGATGGTCTTGCCCGCCAACTCCGCATCGAGGTCGATGCTGAGACAAGGGGATAAGCACTAGCAGCGTAACCATCCGGGCGGACCGCATCGTCGTCGAGCACCTGGAGCTCCACGACCCGCAGCTGGCCGCCTTCGTCGCAGACCGCGCCCCCAATGAGCGGGCGGGGCTGGTCGAGCGTGCGCTGCGCATCGGCCTGATGACCATCTGCAACGCCGGCGTCAGCCTGACGACCGATGTCGTCCGCACCGAGTTCGCCCGCCTCACCGAGCGCCTGGAGGAGACGAACGCGCGGGCGGCGGAGGCGCTGGAGCAGCAGCTGCGCGCCAACTTCGCCGATGGCGACGGCCGCCTGCCCCGCACCCTGGAGGCGTTCCTGGGCGACGAGGGCAAGCTGCGCCGCCTGGTGGGCGAGCTGTTCGACCCGAACCGCCGCGAGGGCGCCATGGGCCAGCTGCGCGAGCTGCTGGGCCGCTACTTCGACGGCGACGCGTCACAGCTCGCCCGCCTGCTGGACCCGACCCGCGAGGGTTCGCCGCTCCACCAGTTCCGCAACGAGGTGACCGGCGAGTTCCGCGCCCTCCAGGAACGGCTGACCGCGCTCGAGGCGGGCGAGAAGGCCCGCGCCGAGGAGCGCGCCCGGGGCACCGCCAAGGGCGCCGACTTCGAGGACGCGCTCGAGGCACGCCTGGGCGAGCTTGCCCGCGTGACCGGCGACCTGCTGGAGCGCACCGAGCAACGACGCCGGCGACGCGCTGCGCTCCAAGAAGGGCGACTTCGTGCTGGGCATCGATCCCAGCCGGACGCGCGGCGTGGACCTGCGCATCGTCATCGAGGCCAAGGACCGCTCCGTGCCCATGCGCCGCTTCGCCGCCGAGCTGGCCGAGGCGAAGGAGAACCGCCGCGCCCGCGTGGCCCTGGCCGTCTTCACGCCCGCCAGCGCGCCGGCCGCCATCGCGCCGCTGGCCCTCATCGGCTCGGACGTCTACTGCGTGTACGACCCGGAGGCGGACGAGGCCATTGCCCTGGAGGCCGCCGTGCGCCTGGCCCGGGCGCTGGCGCTGGCCAGCCTGCGCGAGTCATCGGTCCAGCTCGACGTGCCGGCCGTGCAGGAGGCCCTGGCCGAGATCATCCGCGAGGTGGGCGAGGTGCAGGGCATGAAGTCCCGCCTGACCTCCATCTCGAAGGCGGCGGGTGAGGTCAGCGACACCCTGGACGGCATGCGGATGGGCGTCCTGCGCGCCGTCAAGGACGTGGAGGCCCAGCTCGACGTGGTCGACTCCCCCGCCGGGACCGATGCGCCCGCGCTGAGCGCCTGAGTCCACCACCCTTGACCGCGCCGATAGCCGCCTTGTCCCAGGTCATCGACGACCGCACCGTCGCATCCGCTGATGGCACCCGGATCGACCTCCCCGAGGCGATCGAGCGCCTGCCGTGGAAGACGTCCTTCTGTCCCACCATGCCGCACCAGTACGTGGTGAGCTCGTGGGAAGACTGCGACCCGGCCGCGCTCGACGCGATCCTGGCCATGATCCGCGGCAGCCGCCAGACGGTGCTTGCCTACTGGCGCGGGTACCAAACCCCGAACCGCTACTGGCATGGCCCCGACGGCTTCCGCTACTGGGCCAGCGCCGGCATCTTCCCCGAGCGGGGTGACACCATCCTCAACCGGACCAACGACGCAGATGACACCCGTCCGGTGGCCAATGGCGGCCAGCCCATCCCGGACTGGGAGGGTGCTCCCTGGGCACCGAACGGATCCGGGCTCTACGAGTGGGTGCCGGGCCTGCGCGGATGGTGGCCCACCGCGGCGGCTATCGCATCGGGTTACGAGCCGTGCCGCGCCTGCCAGCGACGCCCTCCGGAATCTTGGTCAGCGCGGGACCGCGAATTGCTTGCAAACACCGGCCAAGAGGCGGACTCTGGGCAAACCGGCGTCAAGGTGGATGCGGCGGACGGGAGATCATAATGAACGGGGAGGATGCGGCTATGGAGTCGGCGAGCGTGCCGGAGTTTGCGTTTGTCTCAGAGCGCGATGCGGCTGCAAAGCTGCGACAAGCCGCCCTCGCCGCTGGGGAGAAGCTCTACCCATTGCCGTACAGCAGATTCGACCCAGAGCGGACGACGTGGTGGCTCTCACCCGATACCACGAACCCGGCATTCGCCCGGGGCAAGATCGTCGTGGAGCATCCAACCATCGCGGACGACGGAGCGACGCTCATCGGACTCCACATGGAGAAGGGCGTGGGCGAGACCGCGGCGGAGTTCTTCCAGATCGGAGCGCGCGATCGCCATCAGATCATGGACCGCACCTGGACTTGGCACCCGTTCGTGCGTGCACTTCGGTCTGGCGAGTTGGATGGCACGATGCGGAATGCAGCGAAGGCCGCGGAGCATCTCCCACTCGTTGTCGAGGTTGCAGCGGCACCGGCGCTACCCAAGGGAGGCGGTGACGAACACCCGCTGGACCTGGGCGCCGCAGATCGAATCCGGTACCAATGGACAGACGGTGCGCTGACCACGCTCGCGGCGCGCACTCCGACGAAGCTGGCCGGCTTCAGCTCCGTGGAAACACTCACCTCCCTCGGCGATCGAATCGCGCAGATCGGCGCCCTGGACTGGACGTGGGTCGAGGTCCTGATTGGCGTGACTTTCCGGTCAATTGGAAGCGGCGGCCTGGGGCCCAGCGAGGTCTGGCGCCGCGTGTGCGCACCGTGGATGGGCTGGGTCCGATAACAGAGGAACGTGGCGGCCGCGGGTCATTGCTGGGTTGTCTGGAGGGCAGTCCAAGTGCACCAGCCACGCATCGACGCTAACGCTTGGTCTGGCTAAAGGCGCAAAGCCTCACAAGCGGACATTGCGGACAGCGAGGTTTACGCGGAGCGCAAACAAGGCCACCCAGATCGAGAAGCGCCATATTCATCCTGCGTGGGTCAGTTCCACTGTCAACTATCGCTTGCGCAAGACCTTGAAGGCGGGCGTCATAGCGGTAGTCGCTGGACCACGGCGGCTCAAAGGCCCGCTGAAGCACCCGAACGAAGTTGCTATCAACCATCGCCAGAGAGGCGTTGTCGACCATGACCGCGCGCGCTCGCTGGATGTATTGACCGACCCCCGGAAGAGACGCAGAACCAACCAGATGTGCCTCTGCCATCGCCCGCAGTGACGAGGAACGGCGTTCCTGGAGCCCCAATGCTGCAAGGCGAGCCTTGAGAGCCGTTGGCTCGGCTCGAGCCAACGCGCCCCAGCTGGGGTAATCCCTGAGGAACGCCGGCAGGAACTTCGCAACAACCTCCGCGCGGGTTCGCTGTAGGAGCGTTTCAGCCACTAACACTTCGTAGTCACTGCGGAAACTGCGCCAAGGAAACGCCCGGACGTTCGTTCGCGCCCAGTCGGAGAGCGCCGCTGCGATCTGGCGAGTACGGCGCCTCTCATTTACGGTCAACTGGTACGCTCGCTGCGTCGTAAGGGGCTTCGGCATTTCGGATGAACGACTCCGAGTTTGGAATGATCGATCTGTTCTCCGGGGCTGGTGGACTGTCGCTGGGGCTGCACTCCGCCGGCTTCTCTCCGTGGTTAGCGGTCGATGCTAGCGATATGGCTGCGGAGACGTACTTTCGGAATTTCGTCTCATCGTCTCAGGGCGAATGGGACCGACATCTCAACAAGCCTTTATCCGCCCAGATTGCGGCCGGCGTCGGGGTCGCATCAACTGAAGCGGTCCTCGCGGAGCTTGATGCCGTCAAGCGCACCGTAAATGGCCGAGAAATCGCACTGGTTGCGGGAGGTCCACCGTGCCAGGGATTTTCCCTTGCTGGCCTTCGCAATCCGGACGACCAACGTAACAGACTTCCATTCGAGTTCCTGCGCTTCGTCCGCGAGCTCCGGCCAAAGGCCGTTCTGATCGAGAATGTCACCGGTATTGGGGCGCGCTTCTCATCGACGGAGCCGAGCGCGCTTGAGGAACTAGGCGCGGCCTTGGCAGTTACAGGGTCCGACGGGTACCTAACGCAGATCCTCGAATTGGACGCGTCCCACTACGGTGTTCCGCAGCGACGACCGCGGATCATGATCGCGGCACTGCGTGGCGACATCGCATCTCGGTTCTCCGTTAACGCCACGGACGACATCGCCACCCTTCTGTCGTCGCCTCGATGGTCCTCCGGGAGCCGCAATACCGAGCCCCCACTTCTCGCTCCGCACAACTTCGGTTCAAGTCGGACCGTGGGCGAGGCCCTGGGGGACCTAACTGACGATGGCTACCTCTATTCGAATCCGGACCAGTACCCACCAGATTTGGAATTCGCCAAGAGACTGCGGCTCGGCAGCGACTTCCCAACCGTCTCTTCGGATGACGAGCTATCTGCTTCGGGTCGGCCAGCCAACCACACATTGAGGAAGCATGGACCCAGAGTCCGGGCTCGCTTCGCACTCTTTCTGGCCCTCGCCCCGTACTCCATACGCGAGAACCTCTTTTCTCTGGCCATGTACCAGAAAGCCGACGTTCGTGCGACCTTGACCACAATCCGGGAGATTCTGGAGATAAATCACGTCCCTGAGCCATTGACCATGCCGCATGGCGGAGCCATTAGGGACGCATCAGGGACGGATGTGGGTGTAAACCATGCGGCCTTGACCTACGCGATCGCCGCCCTTGCCACGGGCAAGCACTCACAGAGAGCCCTCAGGGAAGACCAGCCGGCCCCCACGGTCCTTTCGTTGCCCGACGATTTCGTTCACCCGCGCCGCGCGCGAACCCTGTCCGTACGCGAAATGGCGCGGTTGCAGTCATTCCCGGATACCTTCCGATTCTACGGAAACGAGACTACTGGAGCTCACCGTAGGCGTATCGAAGTCCCGCAGTACACTCAAGTCGGGAACGCAGTACCGCCCCTATTGTCGAAAGCGATGGGCCAGCATCTCAAGGGGCTGCTAGGCCGCAGCGCGGAGTTAACTCAGCTGAGTTCAACGGGGAGATAGCGACAGTGGAGCAAAGCACACAGATCAACCTAACGCCATCACCGCGCGTGCTGCGAATGCTCGGTCAGATCGACTTCAAGCCGTGGCAATGTTTAGCAGAGTCCGTCGACAACTCGGTTGACGCCTTCTTGAGCGAGCGCGGTGAAGGGGTTGGGGTTCTCTTTCCTCAGGTCAACGTGGAGATCTCCTCGGCGGCCGACATCCGAGCTGGGAAGGGCGAGATCCGAGTGTCGGACAACGCGGCTGGGATGGACCCTGAGGACCCTGAGAATGCACTCAAGGCTGGGTATTCGAGCAACAATTCTGTGGACAAGTTGGGGCTCTTCGGCATGGGGTTCAATGTCGCAACGGCTCGCCTCGGAGGCAGGACCGAAGTCGGACCACCAGAATTGATGACGACGCTTGGACGGGCGTCACAATCGACTTCGATGAGCTCGAGCGAGCCGACACATTCCATGTGCCAATAACTCAGCGGCCAAAGACCGCTGCGGAGTCCCAATCACACGGAACAGTAGTACTGATCTCAAAACTGGAGCAACAGCGCAGTTTGTACCTGAGGTCCGCGGGAGGTCTCAAATCCACGCGCGACAAGCTGAGTCGCGTCTACAACAAGATCATCCAGGACATAGGACTGCGGTGATTGTCGCCGGCACCGAATTGCAGAGTCGCAAGTTTTGTGTCTGGGATGCAAAGCGTTCGGTCGATACCAAATCGGAGTTTGGCTGTGTTCCCACCGTCATCCCTATCGCCGAAGACTTCGGCGCGCAATTGTACTGCGATGACTGCTGGGTTTGGCTTGTGAACGATGAGGATTCCTGCCCTTCCTGCGGCTCCGCCGAGGCTCCGAAGACGTGATCGAAAGATCGCCGGTTGGCTCGGAATCCAGCGGTTCTTTGACCTCAATGACTACGGCATCGATCTTGTCCGGAATGGCCGGGTGATCGAAGGAGCGATCGAAGACCTTCTTTTCCTGAACAAATCCCGAACAGGGGAGGCGGCCATTGAGTATCCCGTTGAGCAACAACATTGGGGCGGTCGAATCGTTGGAGAGTTGAATATCGACTTTGTCCCTCTCGCAAGCCACCAGAAGGACGCCTTCGACAAGAATTCGAAGGAATGGAAATTGGTCGAACAGGCCGTCCGCGGCGAAGGTCCAATTATTCAGGTATATCGGCAGCGCCTCGGATACCCGGAGCGTGTCGCCTCATATCTCGCTCGACTGCATCAGGGCTACAGGCGTGGGCAACCACCTGGCTTCCGGTGGCTTGTGCCGGGTGACAGCCAGGGACGGGGAATCAATAAGGAGCCCCAACTCTGGGCAGCCGAGTTTTGGGGTGGCAACCCAGAGTTCCAGTCGGATGACAAGTGGTGGGAAGCCGTAGTGCTCGCCGAGAATGCGCGCGCGGGAGGGAAAGGAGCAAAGGTCCCCGACGTTCTGACGGGCGCGGACGAGTTCCCTGCGGCAGAAGACGAACCTGAAACAGAAGAGGGAGCGTCTGATGGGCCATCCGCGGAGCAAGTCTCGGATCTCGAAGAGGACAGTGTTCTCAGCGGGGTCTACGAGCTCCCCCAGATCCCGGGATCCCCGAAGCTGGACGTGTCGGTACAGCGACTCGGTAGCGGCACTCTGGACGGAGGGGGCGCACGCCACCTTCGCGGCGATGGGTAGCCGCATCGAAATGGCCTATGACCCGCGCCACCGGGTCTTTCTAGAGTCGCTTACGGAGCCTGTCGACTGCCTGATCAGCGAGTTGGCATACCAGTTTCTTACTCGCAGCTCTGTCACGCAGCGCGAATGGCCATTGTCGAAAGTCGCTTTCGACCTGAGAAGTCGCTACTTCCCGTGGGCAGGGTCCTCAATTGGCCGAGTTTATGAGGATGCAACGAGCATCCTGCGAGATGTAATCGAGCACTATGTCGAATCTCTTGGGAGCATGACTCCGTTGGAGGATCGGCTAACCGGGGCGCAGCGCGATCAGCTTGCAAAGGAGGTCGCCCGGCGCGATCGAGCCGGTGCGGAGCGGGTAGCCGAAGTGATCGCCAGCGGGGAGTTCCCCCGCTACATGGGCTTGGATATCGTTACCGATCTGGTAAGCCTGTGGCCAGAGCTAGTGATGGACGGCCGCTTCTTCTCGGTGGGCTATCTGGCGGTGGAGCTCGAGTTCCGCCAAGACCTGCTGGATCAAGTGCTTGGCCCGTTGCGTGACCTTGTTTGGGTGGCGAATCCGGAGGGTATGCAAGCAGGGACCGAGGAGTGGAAGACCATGCTGGGCCGGGCGATGTATAGCGTCCGGCTTCTCAGTGCATGGCGTACCGATGGCTGACTTCTTGGGGATTGAGCGCCTAAGTCTTGGTCCCTGGCAAGCTCTCGAGCGCGGGATTGAACGACTGTTCGTACACGCCGCGTTTGACGACGTACGCATGGTTGGAGGTTCCGGAGACTTAGGAGCAGATGTCATCGGCGAGCTCAATGGCAATATCTGGGTAGCTCAGGCGAAATATCGCTCCGCCGGCCAGCTTCTCCATAGGGAGCCGATCGATGAGGTTACCGTTGCGATAGGCAAGTACGGAGCTGCATACGGTTTGGTCGCAACCAACACGGGATTCGCTCCAGACGCCCTCCAGTACGCACAAAAGCGCGCTGGCGATATCGGAGTTCCTATCTATCTCTGGAACCGCGATGTGCTTCTCGATCGCTTCCGCGGCGTTTCGCGCTACGCTCAGCGACGCGACGACCCGCGTGAGTATCAAGAGGCCGCCATTGATGCCATTAATGACCGGGTCCTGCACGGAGCCAAACACGGCCTACTGCTCGATGGCTACCGGTCTCGGCAAGAGTCGCGTCGCGGCGGGTGTCATCGAGCAGTGGCTAATCGACAGACCTGGATCGGAAGTTCTCTTCTTAGTTCCTACCTTGCAGCTCGTGAGTCAACTAGAGCGTTCGCTGTGGCCGTATCTTCCCAAGGATGTTGCGACGCACCAGCTAACCGGAACCGAGAAGCCAGCGTTCGAAGGAGACGTGACCATCTCTACGGAGCAGTCCGCGCTGAACGCCGACCACGCTTCGGGTCGGTTTGGACTGGTCATTGTTGATGAGGCTCATCACGCGCCGGCAGATGGCTACCGCTCGCTCCTAGCGCGACTGGATCCCTTCTTCCTGTTAGGGATGACGGCCACCCCTTGGCGAGGGGATGAACAAAGTCTGGCGGATGTTTTCGGAGACCCGACGTTCTCCGTCTCCATCGTCGAGGGCATGCAGCGCGGGTACCTGGCAACGGTCGACTACCGGATGCTCGTGGACAACATCGACTGGGAATTCGTTCAGCAGCACTTGAGCGGCGTCGTTTCGATTCGTGAACTCAATACCAGGTTGTTCGTTCCAGAGCGGGACGAGGCGGTAGTCGCACGGATTCGTCACCACATGCACGAGCTGCCCAACCCGCGCTGCATTGTGTTCTGCCGGTCAATAGACCACGCTTCGCAGATGGCCGCACTGCTGAGTGCGGAGGGCTTACCGAATAGACTCATCCACAGTCGGCTGGATCGTGTAGAAACCACGAAAGCCCTGCGGGAATTCCGGGCCGGTGCCGTTCCGCTAGTCGTCACCGTCGACATGCTGAACGAAGGGATCGACATCCCGGACGTCAACATGATTGTGTTTCTCAGGGTGACGCACTCACGGCGCGTGTTTGTTCAGCAGCTTGGCCGCGGTCTGCGGATTGCACCGGGCAAGCATGCAGTACTGGTTCTGGATTTTGTATCCGACATCCGCCGCATCGCGGCCGGTCTGGAGATGAACAGGGAGGCCACGCAATTCGCGGCAGAAACTCAAGAGCACATCCTGTACCGGGCTGGTGACATTGTGACCTTTGAGGGGGATGAGGGGCTCAACTTCTTCGATCAGTATCTTCGAGATGTCGCGGCTCTGGAAGATTCGCCCGACGAGGTGAAGCTCAAGTTCCCAGAGGGGTAGGCGGTGCGCTACCCCCGATGGACCCCTTGCTTTGCCGATCCGGATGACTTCTCGTGCAACGATTGTGAGATAGGCTTTGTCACCAAGTGCCCGCTGCGCACCGATCAGACACTCAGGGCCTACTTGGCGGCCATCTTCCGCCACCGGCACGCGGCCGGCATGGACGCTGGTGATCTTCTTTCTCTCGGCGCCCGCGCTGCCCAGACCATGCTGCTTGGTGACCTCTCGTTGCCGGCATCAGTCATACGGGAGCGCATAGGCTCGTCAGCGTCTCCGTACTCCGACGAACAGCTAGGCCGGGCGATTCGCAGCGTATCCGGCGTCGACGAGACCTCTCCAGGCATGTTTCGCCGCACCGGCGAGATCACCATCGACGCCGAAGTCGCGCCGATCTTGAGTACTGCGGGCGCCGCAATAGCCCGCGATATCGTGAGAAGCACCGTTCCGAGCGCCGGAGATCAGACGCGCCTTCACCGCCGGTTGTCCGCAGCTTCAAAGCTCAGCTCATACGATTCCCGCCGTGAGGCGATCGGTGACTTGGAGGCGCAGATCTCGGCGCTGTCAGACGAGGTGCTTGGCGTCGAAGGATGGTCCGTCTCTGACGCGGTCGGCTATGCCACGAGCGCTCGACCGATTAGGCCGCCGCCGACCAATGATGGGGGGAAGCGAACAGCTCTACTCACGGCGATCGCCGCGCACGTGCTGCTGGAGCGAATGGCACCCAATGACGCGTCCGTGGAGCATGTTCAACTCAGCGCGATGGCGCTGATGCAAAACCAAAAACTGGTTGCCTCCCTCGCTGTTCGCTATAGCCACGGCGGCGGAATGTTGTTCGCTGACCTGTTTCAGGAGGGCATGATTGGACTGCGACGTGCCGTGGAGCGCTTCGACCCATTCCGCGGATATGCGTTCTCGACGTTTGCCACTCCGTGGATACGCCAGGCGATCACCCGGGCCATCGCGGACCAGGCTCGGACGATCCGCATCCCGGTCCACATGGTCGAGACCATCAACCGCCTGATCCACGTGCACCGCACCCTGCTCCAACAGCTCGGTCGCGAGCCGACCGCGGAGGAGATCGCACGCCGCATGACCCGCGACGCGATCGTGCGCGAGCTGCGCGACCAGCTCCAACGCGAGCCGACCGAGGACGAACTTGACGAGCGCGAAGCGATCGGCCCGCAGACCATCTCGCCGGAGAAGGTCCGCGAGATCATGATGGTCAGCCAGGAGCCCGTCAGCCTCGAAACGCCGATCCGCGAGGAGGAGGACATCGAACCCGGCATGCTTGTGCAGGCGTCAGTCCGTGCCGCCGACGGTATCCTCACTGCGTTCGATGGGCATCTGGGCGACTTCATCCCGGACCTCGCGTCGGTCGCCCCGGCCGATGCCGCCAGCCACCAGCTTCTCAAGGAACAGGTCAAGGGCGTGCTCGACAGCCTCACGCCACGCGAGCGGCGAGTGCTCCAGCTCCGCTTTGGCCTCGAGGATGACCGGTCGCGGACGCTCGAGGAGGTTGGCCGCGACTTCAACGTGACACGCGAGCGGATCCGGCAGATCGAAGCCAAGGCGCTGCGCAAGCTGCGGCACCCAACCAGAAGCCAGAAGCTCAAGGACTACCTTGGCGATGACGACATGGGACCTGCCCCGCGAACACCCGAAGAGGTAAACAAGCAGGCGACCGAAGCGGAGAATGAGCGGCGCGTGGCTTCGGACCGCCTCGCAGCAAGGATGCGTGCCGCGGAGGTCGCATTGCGTTCTCTCAGTCTGTCTCAGGCAGAGAACAATTACGTCGAGGCACTCCTCACGCCGGCGCGCCCGGGAGTTCGCGGGGATCCCCCCAATGATCCTGCGGCCCGTTCATCCTTATCACTTGTAGCGGCGGCATATGCCGGCGTGTCTGGACGCGAGACCCTCTGGCCACGGGGGGTGTTCTCCCGCGACCAGCTGGCAGACCTAGATGTCTTGACACATCTGATCCAGAATCTTGCGGTCTGGCTGGCAGAGGGTAAAGGTCTGCAGCCCGAAGCGTCTGCCGCCCGCACCACAGCCGAATATACGGCAGGCCACCATCGGTGCCCGCACACCCGCGCTTTGGCACGAATCCACGCCACGGGTGTCTGGGAAGGGTTCCTGCGGGCCTGCACGGTCGGTGGACGGGCTCGCTCTACGGCAGGCGCCAGCTCAGCCTTGCGTACGGCGAGCCTCCACGAGCAGTTCCTAGCAGTCTCGATTGCGGCGCTCCTCGTTGCCTAACGTCAGCCGTGTCGTCTCCAAATTGGTGTGGTCTGCATCGCCCATCTGATGCTCGCGCTGTGATGGCTAGATCCTGCTCGGGCACAGCCGCGCGAAGTCGCATCGGCCGCAGGTCTTCTCTGACGGCGTCGCCGCGAAGTCGCCCGATCGGATCCGCGCCGTCCGCGCCAGGATGTCCGCCCGGGCAGCGTCGAGTTCTTCATCGGTCCGGGTGGTGCTCATCCGGGTGGCGGACTCCGTGAAGTAGAGGGTCACCCTCTCGGGCGTGCCCAGGCCCAGGGCGTCGCGGCAGGCGAGGGCGTAGATCGAGAGCTGGAGGCTCTGCGCCACGTCCTTCTGGCTGCTCATCTTGCCGGTCTTGTAGTCGATCACCTCCACCGCCCCGGACGGCAGCCGGTCGATGCGGTCGATGAAGCCGCCGATGACCACCGGCGGACCGCCGTCGGGATCCTCGATCACCAGGTCGAAGGCCTGCTCCTCCACGATCGCCTGGCCAATGCTGCTCACCTCGCCGGTCCAGAAGTTGTCCAGCAGGTCCGTCACGCGGCGCTGGTACGCCTCCTCCGTTGGCCTGTCGCCGAAGTCGGCGGGCACCCACAGCTCGCGGAAGTGGCGCTCCAGGTCCTCGCGGGTGGGCGGCTCCTCGCCGCGGGCCAGCCGTTCGCGGCGCTCGCGGGTGAAGGCCTCGAACGCCTCGTGGGCGGCGCTCCCGAAGGCGAACCAGGCCGCCGGCCGGTCCGGCTGCGGGATCTTGTAGACGTAGCGGAAGGCGTACTGCAGCGGGCAGCGCTCGTAGGTGTCCAGGGACGAGTAGCTGAACTTCTCCGGCAGCGCGGCGACCTCGAGCAGGTTCGCGCCGGCAGCGCCATCGCCGGCGACGTGGCGCAGGGTGAGCGGGTCGAGCCCTGCGGCCCGCGCCGCGTCCGCCGCCATGGCCGCGGATCTGCCGACATCGGCCAGGCGAGCCTCGAGGCCGGCGCGGGCGGCGGTCGCCTCGGCATCGGCAGCATCGGTCCCTTCCAGCAGCTCGATGAGCTCGTTCGCGCGCAGGCGCAGCTCCAGGCGGCGCTCGCGCTTGGACGGCAGCGGCATGACGCGGCGCAGGAGGGTGGCGGAACGGTCGGTGGCGGCGCCATCGGCCTCTGCGTCAGCATTCGGCCTCGTCTGGCTCAGCCTCCTCCGGGAGCGCCCAGGAGCTGGTTCGGTCGACCCGCGCGACCTCCCTGTCCTCGCCCTCGAGCACCTCACCAACGAACAGCGACGAACCCTTCTCCGCGGACGGCCCGGCGTGGGTCGTGAGCATGAGGCGGTCCTGCGCACGGGTGATCGCCACGTAGAGGAGGCGGCGCTCCTCCTGGGTGTGGATCTCCTCGCCCTGGATCCGCTCGCGCAGGAGCTCCTCCGGGAAGTAGCTCACGTAGCCCTCGCGGGTGGGCCACTCGTCCACGAGCAGCTGCGGGATGAAGACGTGCCGGAACTCCAGCCCCTTGGCCTGGTAGAGGGTCATGAGCCGGACGCCCTCCACGTCCTCCGTCAGCTCCACGCTGGTCGGCAGCTCGCCGCCGGCGGCCTGGTAGGCATCCAGGTAGTCCACGAACCCGCCCAGTGTGCCCGTCCGGATGCTGGGCCTGCCAGTCCGCGGCGAAGCGCAGGAAGCTCGCGATGTTGGCCACGATCCTGTGGGCATCCGTCGAGCCCACGGCGACCATGTCGAGCACCTGGCCGGTGAGCTCCAGGTAGCGCTGGAGGATGGTGAAGGGTCCCTCCCGGAAGGTCTGCGGCTGGAGCTCCTCGAATCACGTCCAGCAGCCGCCGCAGCTTGGCGCGCAGGGTGGGTTCCGTGGTGGCGTCTGGCGCTTGCGTTGGCGGTTGCCTCGGCCGCGGTCACGATCTGCTGGACCACGTCGACCAGGTGGGCGTTGTCGAAGCGTGCGGTGCGGCTGACGTGGAGGATCTCGAGCGCGTCCAGGCGCCAGGGGCCGGCGGTCATCATCCGGGTCAGGGCCACGTCGTCGTGCGGATCCGCGATGGCGCGCAGGCCCTGCTCCAGGTCCCGGATCTCCGGCGTGGCGAACAGCGAGAGGCCGCCCACCACCGTGTACGGGATGTCCTCCTCCTGGAGCCGGGCGACAATGGCCTCGCGGTGCCGGTGCTTCCGATACAGGACCGCCATCTCCGACCAGGGCGTGCCGGCCTCGTGGTGCTCCTGCATGGCGTCCACGATCGCCACCGCCTCGTCCTCCGCCCCGGCGCAGACCACCACCTCCACCTGGCTGCCGTCTTCGCGACTGGTGCGCAGCCGCTTGTCCGGTTCGTAGCGGGTGGTGTTGCGCACGATCAGCCGGTTGGCGGCGGCCAGCACCTGCCCGGTCGAGCGGAAGTTCTCCTCGATGCGCATGATGGGCGGCTTGCCGGGCGGCGGGCTGTCGGGCGCGTGTGCGGGCGGCCGGCTGAAGCGCCGCTCGAACTCCGCGAAGGCGGCAAAGCTGGCGCCGCGGAATCGGTAGATGGACTGGTCGTCGTCCCCCACCACCATGACGTTGTCCGGGCGATCCGGCGTGCGTCCCAGCAGCTCGATCAGCTCGATCTGCGCGATGTTCGCGTCCTGGAATTCGTCCACCAGCAGGTAGCGGAACTGGCGCTGCCACCTGCGCAGGATGTTGGGGCGGGCCTTGAAGAGCTGCGTGACGGCGGCGATCTGCTCCCCGAAGTCGAGCGCACCTCGCTCCGCTATCGCCTCCTGGTATGCGCGGTAGACCGATGCGATCTCGCTCCAGCGCATGACCTCCAGGGCGGCGCCATCGGTGACGTACGTGGCTGCCAGTTCGTCGATCCGGTTCAGCTGCTCCGGCGCGAAGTGCTTCCGCTGCACGAGCTTGCCGGTCCCGCCAACGGCTCGCCGGGCGGTCTTCTCGGCGACGTGCTCGACATCGGCCGGGTCGTACTCGACCTCCTGGCCCAGCTCCTCTGCCCGCTCGTTGCGGCGCAGCCGGGCATACGCGCTGCGCACGTCCCGGACTGGTCGCAGGTTGCCCTGGATGAGGAGGCCCGCGGCGGCATCTGCGTAGCTGCCGTATCGGTCCTCGAAGACCTCGCGCTCTCGGGCGACGAAGGCGTCGAAGTCGTCCGGCGTGACGAGCTCGTCCTTGGCGCGGTTGATGAACCGCACCAGGTCGCCATACGCCCACTCCCCGGAGTGATAGATGAGGCGTCAGCCTGGGGCAGATCTCCCGCAGCATCAGGAATTGACCGATGCCGTCCAGCACATCGGGCCGTGCCGGCAAGCCCACCTCCGGGCCGGATTCGGTGAGGACCCGATGGCAGAAGCTGTGGAAGTTGGCGACGGTGAGGCGGGCGGCGGTGGCGGCACCCACTGCTGTTTGGATGCGCTCGCGCAGCTCGCGGGCGGCCTTGACGTTGTAGGTCAGGACCAGGAGGTTCTCGGGGAGGAGGTCGGGCTGCGTGGCCAGGAGGTGGCGCGACGCGCTCGACGATGACCCGGGTCTTGCCCGGTGCCCGCCCCGGCGATGACGACCAGCGGCCCATCGCCGTACTCGACGATGGCGCGCTGCTCAGGGGTCAGCGGCAGCCGCTCAACGGTGCTGCCTGGTGCCTGCGCGATGGCGATGGCTGATCCTCCCCTTCCCCTGACCACCCATGATGCACCGGCGACAAGGGTCTCCGTATGGCCCATTGGTCACGGACTCCCATGCGCCGCCCTCGTTGCCCCGCAATGGTCCGTGGGGCCGGACGCGCACGTGGTGCGCGGAGCCAGTCGCTGCGATGTCATCGACCACAGCCGCTCAGCAACCGTCACGTTGTCGCGATGCTCAAGCATGAGTGTCCATCTCAGCGTCCGGATTGAAGCGCTCTCCCCCGGCCCCGCGCTGTCCATGGCGCACATCCCTCGCGAACTCGCGCAGCCGTTCAACGTGGACCTCTCCAAGGCCGGTGCGAGGGTAGACATCCACGAGGAGGGTGGGTATCCCGAGCTGGGTACGTCGCCAGTGCGACCAATAGCGCACATCGGCCGACAAGTCATCGTCCACCCACGCGGCCGGGCGATCGCCCACGAAGGCGATGACATCGGGCAGCTTGAGCGTGTAGCCCTCGTAGGTCGGGTCGGGTGGGCTGAACCGAATGAACGGCAGCTCCGGCAACCCGATGAGGGGCCCGATGAAGGTGTTGGCGTCTGCCTCCCAGGTCGTCGCCCAGGTAAGGTCGAACTCGGCAGACAGTTCGCGGAGCCAGTCACCATGGCGCGGTGCGAGCAGCACTCGTGTGCCCTTCAGGTGGTGCTCGCTGAAGCCTTCGGGCACCACCTGGGCGGTGAAGGGGTTGAGGACGCCGTCGACGTCGATCAGGAGCAGCGGCTTGGACGAGTCGGGCGAGATCTGAGTCACCGCCGCATGGTTCCATATACCTGACACGATGGGCGGTGCGACGTCTGGCGGATCGAACTCGTCTCAACCATCTCTGCGAATCGTCTTGAGCCAGGGCTCTTGGCCCACTCGTGATAGGCGCCGCATGCCGACGTGGGCGCGACATCGCCAAGGGTACCCTGATCGTGGCGGCCAGCCACGCCCTGATGCCCTGCGCATCGTTACGACCATCGTGGCGCCGTTCGAACGCCATTTGGGTGCGTCCGCTCGCCAGGCGACGACTGAAGCGCCGCCATGGACTACTCGATTGTCGTAACGCTGCTCCATGCATCAACACCCTTC
This sequence comes from uncultured Chloroflexia bacterium, assembly GCA_963805305.1. Taxonomy (GTDB): domain Bacteria; phylum Chloroflexota; class Limnocylindria; order QHBO01; family QHBO01; genus CAVXEH01. The sequence goes on along the minus strand of CAWDTM010000002.1, from coordinate 629,027 downwards.
GTGGGAAGGACCCAAACCCCGGTGGCGTGTACCCGTGCTCGGATTGACCACGGCCTTGGAACGATGTATACGTACATCGTGGAACGGACCCAGATCTACCTGACCAAGACGGAGGCGATGGCGCTGGATCGCGAGGCGAGGCGGACCGGTCGGACCCGGTCGCACCTCATCCGCGAGGCGATCGACGACCGCTACCTGGCCGGCGACCGCGCCCGACGAGATGCAGGCGACCTTGCGCGCCGCGTTCGGTACCTGGAAGCACCGCACCGCGTCCGGCGCGGAGTACATCGACACCGTGCGGACGGGTCGGGGTCTGGACGAGCTCACGGAGGGCACGCGGCCCCGGGAGCGCCGCGCCCGTCCAGCCCCACGGTGATCAGCGTCGTCGACTCATCGGTCCTCATCGACCTGCTGCGCGGGCACGAGCCGGCGCTGCAGGCCCTGGAGCACGCCGCCGCCGATACCGAGCTTTGGGGCGTGGTCGTGTGCCGGACGGAGGTCATTGGTGGCATGCGCTCCCGGGAGCGCGGCACCACCCTCGCCCTGCTGGATGGCCTCACCTGGCTGGACGTCGATCCGCCACTCGCCGATGCCGCCGGGGAGCTGGCCCGCCGGTTCCACAGGGCACACAGCGGCATCGATGTCGTCGACTATCTCATCGCGGCCGCAGTGCAGCGCCTCGAGGCCAGGTTGCTGACCACCAACGTCCGCCACTTCCCCATGCTCGCGGGGCTCCAGCCGGCCTACTGAGGTCACCGATCGTCCCTGTGGTACGCTGTGCCACATGGGAGCACAGCGGCAGCACCTGACCTTTCGCCTGCCGGAGCCGACCCTCGAGCGGCTGGAGGCCCGCGCGCACCAGATCCGCGAGACGCGTACTGCCCTGGCGGAGCGCTACCTCGAGGAGGGCCTGCGCATGGACGATCACCCGGGCATCGGCTTCGTGGATGGACCCGCCGGCCGTCGCGCCGTGCTGGTTGGCACCGGGCTCGACGTGTGGGAGGTCATCGGCTCGGTGAAGGCCTCGCGCGGCTCGGTGGCCGCTGCGGCCCGATACCTGGAGCTGCCACCCGCGCAGGTGCGCGCCGCCGTCCGCTACTACGCGGACTTTCCCGCCGAGATTGACGACATGCTGGCGCGCCAGGCGGAGGCGGCCGCCCGCGAGGAGGAGGCGGCCCGCCGGGAGCGTGCCGCCCTGGGATGAGGCTCCTGCTCGACGAGCACTTCTCCCCCACCGTCGCTGCCCAGCTGCGCCGCCGGCGTCATGACGTCATGGCTGCCCGTGCGGACGCGAACCTCCATGGACTGACCGATGCGGCCCTGCTGGCGCATGCCACCGCCGAGCGCCGGGCGCTGGTCACCGAGAACGTCGCCGACTTCGCCGAGCTGCACCGCGCCGCGGTGGTCAGCGGGCGGCGGCACTACGGGATCGTCTTCACCTCCCCACGCCGCTACCCCCGAACGACGCGGGCCATTGGCCGCCTGGTGCGCGCGCTCGATGCGCTCCTGGACGAGAACCGGCCGGATGACGCACTGCTCGACCAGGTGTGGTGGCTGTAGCGAACTCCCGCCGACGCGGAACCGGCAGAATGTCGACCCAGCGCGAGGAGGGCATGCATTGGACGAGGGTCCGTTCTTCCATGGGACGAAGGCCGCCCTGCGGGTGGGCGATCTCCTGACGGCCGGCTTCCGGTCGAACTACCGGCCCGATGTCGTGATGAACCACGTCTACTTCACGGCCCTGCGTGACGGCGCCGGGCTCGCCGCCGAGCTTGCCCCCGGCGACGGCGAGCCGCGCGTCTACGTCGTGGAGCCGACGGGACCCTTCGAGGACGACCCGAACGTGACCGACAAGAAGTTCCCCGGCAACCCGACGCGCTCCTACCGCAGCCGCGAGCCGCTCAGGATCCTTGGCGAGGTGACGGACTGGACACGGCTCACGCCCGCAGAGCTCCAGGCCTGGCGCGACCGCCTGGCGGCGATCCGCGAGAACGAGCGGGGCGAGATCATCAACTGACCGGCGACCGCGCAACGCGGGCGGCCACGTCGGCGCAGGACCCGAACGTCGGGGCATGCGGATGCTCACAAGGTGGGCCTTACGACCGAGGACGGCGCCGACATCGGTCAGGAGGTCACGCGGGCATAACCTGACGACCGGGGAAGGGCGGTACCTCGGTCGTTAGGTCAGGTTGCTGAGAACCGGCGCGGCGTGCTCGCCCTCACTCGACCGTATCGAAGGCCAGGCGCCCGGCCGGCCGATAGGTCAGGAGCATGACCCCGGACGGCAGGGAACGCGATTCGGCGAGCGCCATGTCATGCGTCAGGCCGCGCTCCGGAAAGAGCCGCAGGCCGTCGCCCACCACCACCGGGTAGAGCCGCAGGATCAGCTCGTCGACCAGGTCGTGCTCGAGGAGCCATCGGAGCAGCTGGCCGCTGCCGTGGAGTTGCAGCTCCCCGCCGGGCCTGGCCTTGAGCTCGCGAATTGCCGCCTCGACGTCGCCCTGGATGACGTGGGTGTTGTGCCAGGTCGGGTCCCGCAGGGTGGTCGAGGGGACGTACTTGGGCAGCGTGTTGATGGCGTGGCCGAACGGGTTGTCGTCGTGCAGCGGCCAATAAGGCTCCCAGATCTCCCAGGTCCTGCGCCCCAGGAGCAGGCCATCGGCGCGGTCGAACATCGCGGTCAGGAACGGGCCCATCTCTTCGTCGGCGTGCGCCGCCGTCCAACCGCCGCGCTCGAAGCCGTTGCGCCGGTCCTCGTCGGGGCCACCGGGGCCCTGGTACACCCCGTCGAGGGTCAGCATCTCGGTTGCCATCAGCTTCATGTTCACCACTCCGCGCTGTCTTCTCGTTCGCTGTTGAGACCGCCGGTCCCATGCAGAATCATCGGCGACCTTACCGACGTCGACACCTTTCGTGCTGCACGGATGCACGGGTGCACGAGATGTGACGAGGCGCCGAGTTCACTCGGGTGCGCGCCGCGGACGCGGCGCCATCGGCTCATCCCTGCCACCGACAGCTGTTCGAGGGGTCCGAGCGGCGCATCGAGCTCGAGCAGCTGGGCGTCCGCCAGTCGGCGTTCGCAACGTTCGTCGACTACGGGGTGAAGCGCGGCTGAGACCGGCAGTTCGTGTTGGTTAGTCGTGGCAGAAGCACCTGTGTGTTTCCTCCGTTTGGAGGATGACAGGTGGCACGAGGAGGACCATGATGCCGGCATGGGGGAGAACGATGGTGCGCATCGGAGCACTGACGGCTCGCTCGACCTGTCGGAGCTGAGTCCGCGCGAGCGCGATGTGCTCGACGCGGCAGTCGAGGGCCTCTCCGCCCGTGCCATCGCTGGCCGCCTCTCCATCTCGGAAGCCACGGTCCGCTCTCACCTGGCCACGATCTACGCGAAGCTCGGTGTGTCGGGCCGGGTCGCACTCCTCGCGCGCCTTCACCAGCCTCCGGCTCCGGCGCCCGCGCCTCCCGCTGTGGCCTCCGCGCCCATCCGAGAGCGGGTTCGCCTGACGCTCGTGCGGCGGCGATGGTGGCTGATGCTTGCAGCGGCGCTGGTCGTGGTCCTGGCCGCGTTCCTGATGGTGCGCCCGGACCTGCCTCCGCGCACCGACCTCAGCATCGTGGTGCGGCTGCTCGACGAGGGCAAGCTGCGCACCCTCAACCTCCGGGGCGACACGCTCACCGTGGTCGAAGCGAACGGTGACCAGCTGCGGGTGGAGGGCGTGTCCGCCGCCGATTTCGGGCCAATCTCCGACCGAGCCTTCGCGCATGGCGTAACGGGAGTGACCGCAGGCGGCGACGGCAACTCCTTCGGTCAGCTGGTGACCGCCCTCGGTGTGATGCTCCTGCCGCCGGTTGCGTTCCTGCTCTTCGTGATCCTCATCGTCCGGCTCGTGCGACGGCCTCCGCCACACGCCTCTTCCTCGTAGCTGCGGCTCACCGCGGACGTTCCGACTGATCGGCGTGGTGTGTCCCGCGAGTCAGCGGCCGGGTGCTGCCCGCCGCCACGCGGCGAGGGCAATCAGCACGCCCACCAGAGCGACACCCGCGCTGACCGCCAGGAACGGCCCAACGTCGGTTGCCACGCAGGTGACAGCCGGGTCGCTCGGCGACTGGCAGGCGAGCTGGGCGCGGAGGGTGAGAGCCACCCAGAGCCCGCCGAGGCCGATGAAGCCGCCGGACAGGAAGGCGTAGCTGCCCCTGGCCATGAAGCCGAGAGCGAGGACGACGACGGCAAGGAGGAGGAGCAATGCGCCGCCAAGCGCCGCGGCGAACCCGGTAACGATGCCGACCCCAAAACCGAACAGCCAGCCCCGCCAACCGTCGCTCCGCACCTGACTGTCCTCCCACAGCATCGCAACGCCACTACCGTACCAACACCTGCTGCCGGTCTCAAGCGCGGCTGAGCAGACCTCCTCCGACGAATCCTGGCTGCCGCTCAGCTTGGGGCCGGCGGGGGGTCGAACAGGGCCAGCTCGGCAGCATCGGGCGCCTGGAACACGCGGATCCACCCTTCGAGGTCGGCGCGGTGGATCGGGTAGCTGTCCCAGGGCGGCTCCGAGTTCCGGGCCTCGATGCGCCGCCATAGTTCGTCGGCAGGCACGTCGACGTAGTGCAGTTCGACGCCGACACCAAGGCCACCCGCCACGGATCGCATCTCATCACGTTCGATCCGCGCCCAGAGCCCAAAATCGAGGACGACGCTCAGGCCGAGGCGCAGGAGTTCCTGAGCGAGGCGCCAGAGCTCATGTTCAGCCTTCTCGCGGGCCGGCGTGTCCCAGGGAGTGGATCCAAGGGCCCAGAGCCATTCATCCTTCGTGAGGCGCACGGCGCTCCGGTCCGCGGCGAGCTGCCTTGCGAGCACGGTCTTGCCCGCCCCGGGCAACCCGCAGGTAAGAATGAGTCGGGCCTCGCTCACGGCGTCTCAGCCTAGCGGGTCTGCGACCCGGGTGGACGTGGACCGGATGAGCGGGGACGCGCGCCACGAGTTGACTCGGATGCGCCGCCGCGCTCTTCCTTGACGGCGTACGGTCTACCGTACATGCTGATGTGATGAAGAGCGTACCGGTCAGCGACCTTCGCCAGCGGGTGGCGGAGATCCTGGACGACATCGGCGCATCCGACGAGCCCACCGTGGTCCTCCAGCGATCGCGCAAGGCCGCCTACCTCGTGAACCCTCAGCGCTACGAGCGCGACCAGGCGGAGCTGGCCGCGCTGCGGCGCGCCCTGTTCCTGACCGAGGTGCGCGAGGCGGAAGCGGAGTACCGGGCCGGCGATGCGCGGTCGTTCGATGACGTGGAGGCGCTCATCGACGAGCTGCGGGCGTGACATGCACGTCACCGCCTCGAGCCGGTTCGTGCGCCGTGCCAGGAAGCTGAAGGATCCCCAGGCAAGCATGCTGCGGGCGGCCCTGCGCCGCTTCGCTGCCGACCCGCAGGATCCCCTCCTCCACACCCACAAGCTCAAGGGCGAGCTCGCTGACTACTGGGCGTTCAGCGTGGACGAGGACCTCCGCGTCCTGTTTCGCTGGGACGGTGACATCGCGTTCCTCGTCAACCTGGGCTCCCACGACGAGGTCTACTAGCGTCTGCTCGCCCCGATGACTTGCGCGCATGGAGTTCGTCATACGGGCAGACATGCGCAGGAGGCAGGAGCATGACCACGATTAAGGCCGCCATCACCATCTCCCTCGACGGCTACATCACCGGCCCCAACGACGGCCCGGACAAGGGGCTTGGCGAGGGCGGCGAGGCGCTGCACTGGTGGGTCTTTGGCGGGCCGTGGACGTACGAGTCCGGTCCAAAGGGCGAGGCGACCGGCGTCGACAAGGAGTACCTGGACGAGGGGATGCGCAGCCAGGGGGCGGCCATCGTCGGGCGCAACATGTACGAGGCGGCCGGACACTGGGACGACCGCAACCCATGGGCGGTGCCGACCTTCATCCTCACCCACCGGCCCGAAGAACAGCCCGATGGCGACGAGTTCATCTTCGTCGGGAGCCTGGACGAGGCGCTGTCGCGGGCCAGGGAGGCGGCGGGCGCCAGGGACGTCCATCTCGCGGGCGGCGCCGATCTCATCCGCCAGGCCCTGGCCGCCGGTGCCGTCGACGAGCTGTCGATCATCGTCGCGCCCATCGTGCTGGGTGGAGGCAAGCGCCTGTTCGAGGGGTTCGAGCGGCGCATCGAGCTGGAGCAGCTCGGCGTCCGCCAGTCGCCGTTCGCCACGTTCATCGACTACCGGGTGAAGCGCAGCTGATCCTGCCCCATCCGCGGCCTCACTCGATCGTGGCCGCCAGCCACGCCCTGATGCTCTGCGCATCGTTGCGACCATCGGGGCGCCCTTCGAACGCCGTTTGGGTGCGTCCGCTAGCCAGGCGACGACGGAAGCGCCGCCATCGGCCACTCAATCGTCGTAACGCTGCTCCAGGCATCAACATCCTTCGTGGGAGGGACCCCAACCCCGGTGGCGTGTGGGAGGAGGCGCTGCGGCTCGCCGGATGATGCCACCCTACGGCCGATCCAGCCTCGCGATCCGCCTCAGTTTGTGATGGCGAAGGTTGTCGATGCGGCGCCTGTCACCCCAGCCCGGGCGCACGAGACCTTGACCTTCGCCGTCCCGGTCCCGGTGTTGGACGTGACCGTCCAGGTCCAGTTCACCGCCCCGGCCGAGGACGCGGTCCGAGTTTGCAGCAGCGCGGCCACGGTCGAGACCCGGCCCGACGGAAGCGTGACCTTGATGGTGCAGGCGGCACTCGCGGTCGTCGTCGCCGAGACGCTCGCCGTGGTCCCGCGCTTGACCGGATCGACGACGCTCGTGATCCGGACGCTGAGGGTGGCCGCCGGGGCAGGCGTCTGCGTCGCGCCTGACTTCGGCGTCGCGGTCGCCGTGGTCGCCGTCCCTGTGGGTGCGGTCGACGCGGTCACGGAGAGCGGGATCCCGTAGAAGGCGTGGACCCAATGAGTGCCGATCTCCGCCTGCGCCTTCGCGAGCGTGATCTGCCCGGCGCAGACCTCCCGCTTGAGCGCGTTCTCGAACGTGTCCTTGACGCGGGCACCGGTATCGCGGCCGTCCGCGAGGGACGCGCTGTACGGCTCGGGCCACAGGTTCGCCGGATCGCGTGGCGCGCCGCCCAGCTCGAGCGAGATGAGGTGGTCCTCCTCGTAGTCCGCGGTGCTCGTATCGGTGTACCCATACTGGGCGATCTGCTGGACCTTCAGCGTGGTGGTGTAGCTGGAGCTCGGCCGGATGGTCGCGGTCCAGCCCGATACGCAGATCGTGGTGCCAATGGTTGCCTGCGTCACGGCGGGGTTCAGGGCCCCGGGCGTGAGGGCGGCATCGGGTTCGCCTGGCAGCCAGCCAATGGCCGTGACGTTCGGATTCGTCGTCGCGGCCGGCGATGGCAGCGCGGGCGGAGCGGTCCCCGTTGCTCCATCGTCGAGATCAACCGGGACCGATGTCGCAGCCCCACCCGGGGAGGGGGTGGCAACGGGCGTTGGAGCCAGGGTCGGCGTGGATGTCGGCGATGCGGTGACCAGGGCCACGGCACTCGAGCCGGCTCCGGGCGTCGCCGAGGGTGCCGGCGGTGACCAAGCCGCCACAACCGCAACCACGAGCACGAACACCGTGGCAGCCGCAATGACCGCGCGAACCCTGGGCGTCAGCCGCCGTCCCCCCAGCCACCCGAGCGCCGCATACAGCAGGTCGAACCAGAGCCCTGTCACGAGGTAGAGCGGCAGCGCGATGAAGAGAAGCCCGGCGATTAGGACGAGGCGCCCGGTGAGTCCCTGGCCGGCGACTGCACGTCGACTCCAGGCAATGGCGCGTTGTCCCAGCGGCATGCTCCGCTCCCCTCTCAGCCCGGCCCCATTGGTACGCGGCCGGTCACGTTTGCGCGAGGAAGCGTTGCGCGGGACGCGACGACGCACAAGGGGAGATGTAGCTGACCTTGGCCAGCCGATTCTCCCAGTTCCTTCCGTCTGTCGCAGTTGGCTCGGTCTGCTGCTGTGAGCAGCGTTACGACCATCGAACCGCCCGCCGATCGTCGTATGGATGCTCATGGCAGCCGCATGACGAGGCAACGGCCGCCATCGGCCTCTCGATTGCCACAATGCTGCTCCAGGCATCTGCCGATGCGTGAGAGCGTGCGACCGCATAGCTCGGGCGGCGCCATGTGCTCGTGAGCGTCGCGGGCCTGCTCCGGGGCCTGGGATGCCGGGGCTGGTGGAGGCGCTGACCGCCTGGTTCGGCCGCGCTGCCTAACGCCGCACCCGATAGCGCACGAGCAGCGAGCCCGTTGGCGAGACCTCGCTCCCGATGGATTCGAGCTGCAACCGTGGCACGCCGTCGAAGAGCCGACGCCCGCCGCCGGCAATGGTCGGTGCGATCACCAGCCGGAGCTCGTCGACGACGCCGGCGGTCAGCAGCGCCTGCGCGACGGAGATGCTGGCGTGGACGCCAATATCGCCTCCGGGCCGCTCCCTGAGATCCCGAATGAACTGGACCAGCTCGCCGTCGATCGCGGTCGCATTGGCCCAGTCCCGGTCGAGGGGCGTGGATGTCGCAACGTACTTGGTGACCCCGTTGATGAATGTGGCGAACGGCTCTACCTCGCTGGTCGGCCAGAACCGCGCCCACTCCGTGTAGCTGCCGCGACCCAGGATGACCGCGTCCTGGGGCGCGATCACCGCAGCCAGGTTGGCGTCCATCGCCGCATCCCATTCCGCGATGAAGCTGTCCGGATCCTCGGCCACCCCGTCCAGGGACAGCAGCTCATAGACCACGACCGTTCGCACGTCCTGCACCTCCGCTTGGTCTCAACCCTACTGGTGGACGGATCGAACCGGGGGAACTCATCGCTGCGTTGACGGACCGATGGCGACCAGATCACCGTTACGACCGCCGAACTCCCGGACCGACGCGCCAGAACGGCGGCCGCGGGCGCTTCCGCCGACAAACGGGTGATGCGGTCACCCAAACGACGACGGAACCCCGTGAAAACCGGAACGCCCGCGCGTCCGACGGTCATTGTGGTGATGGGGTCACCACTTACGACAACATCAGCCACGCCGATGAGCTTCGCGGGCGACATCGGTCCAAGATGGTGACCGAACACGTACAGCGCGGATGGGTGGGTATGCTCCGATTCGATCACCTGGGTGTCGTCGTCGAGGACCTCGACGCCGCCGTCGCCTTCTTCACCGACCTCGGCTTCGAGCCCAGCGACCCCATGGAGCTCGGGGGCTCGTGGGTGGACCGCATCAACGGGCTCGACGGCGTCCGGGCGGAGATGGTGATGGTCCGCACGCCCGATGGCACCGGCAACCTGGAGCTCGTCACGTACCACGCCCCGGTGTCGGACGAGGCCGCGGGCTTCCTGCCGGCGAACCGTCCCGGCTTCCGACACATCTCCCTGGAGGTCGGCGACCTGGACGCCGCCCTGGCCCGGCTCCGGGCGAAGGGGTACGGCACGGTGGGCACGGTCGAGCAGTACGAGGACTTCTATCGGCTCTGCTACGTCCACGGCCCGGAGGGGCTCATCGTGGAGCTGGCGGAGCGCGTCAACGCCGCGACCCCGGACGAGCAGGTTGGTGCTCGTCGGTAACCAAGAGAGAGGAAACTGAAATGGAATTCAACAGCTTGATGATTGGCTCGGAGAACCCCGGACGCCTGGTGGAGTTCTATCGGCGCCTGTTCGGCGACCCGGCCTGGGAGGACGGTGGCTACACCGGCTGGCAGCTGGGATCCGTGACCGTCATGGTGGCGCCGCACGACCAGGTGAAGGGCGCCAGCGCCGAACCGGGACGGATGATCTGGAACTTGACCAGCACGGACGTACCGGGCGACTCCGAGCGCTTCAAGACGGCCGGCGCTACGGTCATCGCCGAGCCGTACCACCCCGGCGACGTCGAGGAGACGTGGATCGCGACGTTCGCCGATCCGGACGGCAACTACTTCCAGATCAACAGCCCGATGTAGCGCGCCGGACGTCGCACCCGGCTCTAGCTGCCGCCGCGCTCGCTTGGCGACGCCGTGGTCACCACACTACCCGCACGACCGATGGGCCCGGGCTGGGGGCTGCCGACGCGCGGATGCAGGGTCCCCGTCGGTCGAGCGGGTAATCACATCACCCAATGCGACCGGTGAACGCGTCCAGGCTCGCCCGGCCGGCAGGCCGGCGGTCGCATCGGTACCTGGGTTACCACCCCCGGCTATCAGCCTCATCCGCGGCCAGGCGGGCTCATGCCGTCGGCGTAACGGGGTACAGCTCGAAGACGGGGTGATCGCGCGCGGCGGCCACGGGGTCGCCCAGGACGTCGCCCAGGATGATCCGGCTCACGATCCGCCGCGGTAGCGAGCTGCGCCGGACCCAGGGACCCAGGATGTCGCGGTAGAAGACGAGCGCCTGCGCCGGCGTGTAGGCCCGCGCCCGCGCCTGTTCGTCACGGCCGTTGACGCGGATGCTGCCCTCCCCCGCCGCCCGCAGGTTGCGAACCCAGTTCACCTCGCCGTAGCCGCCCACCACCCAACGCCGGTCGTCGATGGTCGTGAGTGCCACGCCAACCGTCCGCGGCTCGCCGCTCCTGCGGCCCCGCACGGTGAGCAGGATGTTGGGTCCCAGGGGCATCCCCGCTCGGAGGAGCCGCTGGGTGAGCGGATCGAACAGTCGCACGATGAATGGCGCCCGCTCGAGCGGAGCGGGAGCTCCGCCGTGCTGGGATTCGGTTGCCTTGGTTACGACGCTGCCGGCCATGGGCCGCACCTCCTTGTCACACTGGGGCCCGGTATCGGGTCACTGGTATGACACGCGAACGAGGGAAACGTGACCGAGACCCAGGAAGGCTGGTTGGCAGAGCGGTTCGAGGAGCATCGGCCGCAGCTGCGCGCGGTCGCCTACCGCATGCTTGGCTCCCGTTCGGAGGCCGATGACGCGGTCCAGGACGCCTGGCTGCGCGTCTCCCGTGCCGATACCGGCTCCGTGGAGAACCTCCGCGGCTACCTCACCACGGTGGTCGCCCGCATCTGCCTGAACATGCTTCGGTCGCGCCGATCCCACCCGGAGGTGCCGCTCGAGGCGCGCCTCCCCGACCCCATCGTGGAGCGCGACGACGCGCCGGGTCCGGCGGAGCAGCTGGTGGTGGCCGATGCGGTGGGCCTGGCGATGCTCGTGGTGCTCGACCGCCTCTCCCCGGCCGAGCGGGTGGCGTTCGTGCTGCACGACGTCTTCGGCGTGCCGTTCGCGGAGGTGGGTTCCATCGTGGGCCGATCCCCCACTGCAGCCCGTCAGCTCGCCAGCCGCGCCCGCCGACGGGTCCGCGGCGGCACCGTCCAGGCCGATGCCGACCCGGCGCGCCAGCGCGCCGTCATCGACGCGTTCCTGGCGGCGGGGCAGGCGGGCGATTTCACCGCGCTCCTCAAGCTCCTGGACCCCGAGGTCGTGGTGCGAGCCGACTTCGGCGCGACGCCCGTGGGACGGCAGGTCCTCCGCGGCGCAGAAAGCGCGGCCCGGGGCGCCCTCGTCTACCAGGCCCAGGCCCGGTTCGCCCGGCACGCCCTGGTCAACGGGACGCCGGGGCTGGTCATCATCCGCGACGGGCGCCCGTTCGCCGTGCTGGCCTTCACCCTGCGCGACGGCAGGATCGCCGAGCTCGACATCCTGGGCGACCCGGAGCGCCTGGCCACCCTGGACCTGTCCGCCGCGCTGGCGTGACCGGGATACCCCGGTGGCCACCGTGGGTGGCCGCCGCGTCCGTCCGAACGGGTCTAGGAACGCTTGGATGAGTTGTCGTCGGTCTCGTTGTAGTAGTACTGGCTGTAGGGTCCGTTCTGCTGGAAGCCATTGCTGAGCTGAGCGCAGACGTACCCGTTGCCGTTCTGGTCAATGGTCGCGCTTCCGGCATTGACGTCATCGGCCGTGAATGCCCCAGCCTCGATCCCGGCCTGGATGCGCGGCAGGTCCACGAATTGTGCATACGTCATGCGGCCCAGGTCCATCCCCGGCGGGCACCCGTTGCTGGGCTTGCCGGCCGCATTGGCCGCAGCGGGCATGGTGGCAATGACCAGTACGCCTATGAGGATCGCCCTGCGAACCATGGACCTCGTCCCTCCCTCCAATCTGCCCCGAGCGCTGTGCCGACACGATCGTGTCTGCCGGCAACTGATGTCGCTGCCCGGAGCCGTCATCGTAGTCTCGCGTGCAAGCCCCGGCACTCGGCCGAGGCACGACCGCACCGCCGCCCGAGCGGTCTCGATGCCAGCAGCCCCATTGCTGACCGATATCGGCGCCTTCGACTGCTACGCTGCGCGTCATGCAGACCGATGAAATCCGCACCCTCTACGCCTACGACCGCTGGGCGACGCGCCGCGTGCTGGCACAGCTCCCGGGACTGGACCCCGAGGTCTGGTCACGGACCGACGTGGTTGACGAACGCGGCCTGGGCGGGATCCTGGTCCACCAGCTGGGTGCCATGCAGCGATGGCGCCACGGGTTCATGGAGGACGGGGAAACGCCGCGCCCCGAGCGCGAACCGCTCCCGACGCCCGAGGAGCTGATCGCCATGTACGACGCGGAATGGGAGGCCTTCGACGCCTGGCTGCCAACCCTCACGGACAGCTTTGTCAACTATGTCCACGAAGGCGTCCCGGTCTGGCAGATGCTCGTCCACGTCGTGAACCACGGGACCCAGCACCGCTCGGAGGCCGCCGCGCTGCTCACCGCGGAGGGCCGCTCCCCCGGTGACCTGGACCTCATCGAGTACGCCGAGGAGCTGGCCGCAACCCAACGCGAGACGGAACCCGAAGCCTGACCGCCGCTCCGACGAGTGGTAATCCCATTACCCTTCCGACCGGCGAACGCACCGGGAAGGCGTGGTTGCCGCCGGCGGCTCCTCGGATTGATCACCCAAACGGCCGCCCGAGGGGGCGCCGCGGGCGCGGCCTCGCACTCGCCGGTCGTACGGGTAATCCCGTGACCAACGCCCCGCACCGCGAGCCAGAGCGCCATACCTGTGGGAACCAGCCGGGCGCCGTTGCCGTCTGGGAGGTGAACCCGCCTCCACCAGACGATCCACCCCGAGGTGCCTGAATGTCGCTCCCCCGCTCCATGTTTGCCCGTTCCGTGCTCGTGGCCGCCATTGGTCTCGCGGCCCTCGCGCTCCTGGCGCTCAACCTGAGCGCGTGGCAATCCGTCGCGCGCGCGACCACCACAACCCTCCCCGTGACCACCGCCAGCGGCGCGCCCACGACCGGGATCACCGTGCAGGGCGTGGGCAAGATCACGCTCACGCCGGACCTGGCCACGGTGTCGGTCGGCATCCAGTCCCAGGCATCCACGGCCGCCGGGGCACAGTCCGCAGCCAGTACCGCCATGACCAGGATCATCGCCGCCGTGAAGAAGGCGGGCGTCGCCGAGACCGACATGACCTCGCAGTGGGTCTCGCTCCAGCCCCAGTACGCCTACTCGCCCAACGGAAGCGCCCCGCCCAGCGTCACCGGCTACCAGGCCAACCAGAGCCTGTCCATCACGGTGCGGAAGATCGAGAGCACCGGCCCCGTGATCGACGCGGCGGTGGGCGCTGGCGCAACCCAGGTCAACGGGATCAGCTTCTCCGTCTCGGATCCCACGGCGGCCACCGCCCAGGCACGCTCCGCTGCCATGGCCGATGCGAAGAAGCGCGCAGACGCCCTGGCCCGTGCTGCCGGTGTCTCGCTGGGCGGGGTCATGGCCATCACCGAGGTGTCTGCGCCCGCGCCGGTGCCGTACGTGGCCGGCGACCTCGCCGCGCCGGCTGCGAGGACGCCCATCCAGGTGGGCACCACGGACCTCGAGGTGGATGTCACTGCGACCTTCGCCATCGGCGGCTGACGGGCCGGGGGACCACCGCGGCGAGTACGCTTTCGCGCATGACGGAAGTGGTGATCATTGGCGGCGGCATCGTGGGCACCTCGGCCGCCGCCTTCCTGGCCGACGCCGGCGTGCGCGTGACCCTGGTGGAGCGCGAGGGTCTCGCCTCGGGCGCCTCGGGCGCCAACCAGGGCATCGTCCAGCACCCGTTCGATCCGGTGCTGGACCCGCTGTACCACGACACCCTGGCGCTGTACCGGGACCTGTCGGCACCCGATTCGGGCTTCCATCTGCCCGATGAGCCCGCCGGGATGCTCTTCCTCTCCCCGGACGAGGACGTCGTCCGTGCCGAGGCCGCGGAGATCACGACCGCCTTCGACCACGTCCGCACCGATGTCCTGGGCGGCGGCGACCTCCGGCGCCTGGAGCCAGCCCTGGGCGAGGGCCTGTGGGCCTGCCGCGCCGATATCGGCTACCCGGTTGCTCCCGGCGCCTCCACGTACGCATACGCCACCCGGGCCGAGGGGCTCGGGGCGGTCATCCGGCAGGGGCGGGCGGCCACGCTGGCCGTTGCGGGCGGCGCGGTGGTTGGCGTGACGGTGGGCGGTCGAGTCATCCCGGCCGATGCGGTGCTCATCGCGGCCGGCCCCTGGACCTCCGAGCTGTTGGAGCCGCTGGGGCGGGGCGTGCCCATCGCGCCGCGCTGGGGGGTGATCGTGGAGGCGGACCTGGCGAATCCGCCGCGGCACATCATGGAAGAGGCGGGCATCGGCTCCATGCTCGCCGGCGAGGAGGCAGGCCCGGAGCAGGACTTCAGCCTCGTGCCGTTCCCCGAGACGAGCGCGGTGGGCGCCACGTTCCTCGCCGACGAACCGGTCCCGGAGGCCTGGGTGGAGCGCATCCTGCTGCGCGCTTCCCGCTTCGTGCCCGGCGTCGAGGAGGCGCCCATCCGCGGCGTCCGTGCCTGCGCGCGCCCCATGAGCGTCGACGGCCGTCCGCTCATCGGTGCCATACCGGGCGTCGCCGGCCTGTTCGTGTGCGCGGGGCATGGCCCGTGGGGGATCTCGACGGGGCCGGCATCGGCCTGGCTGGTGACCGACCTCATCCTGGGCCGCGATCCGTTCATCCCGCCGGAGCTGGACGCCGCCCGGTTCCCCGGCGCGTAGCTCTCGCGAGGGTTCACCCTCGGCGCCACTGGCTGGAGTACCGGTATGACCGCCGAGCGGGGTGAGGCCGAGCCTGGGCGGTCGGGATGGTGGGCCTGGCTGCCCAATCGGCCGAGCAACGCAGCATGGATGGGCGCACCGCCCTCGCCGTCCGTCGCTGTGGTACTCCCATGACCACGCGCGCGCGTGCTGCGCCCGTCCTCCGAGCGGCCTATCGTGCTGCTGACAACGAAAGGAGGCACCCATGGCGCAGATCGTGGCGTTCGAGTCCATCACCCTCGACGGGGTGATGCAGTCGCCTGCGCGACCGGACGAGGACACGCGCAACGGGTTCGCGCACGGCGGTTGGGCGGTCGGGTACTCCGACTCCGTCGAGCTGGGCAAGGCAGTGGCCGAGTCCATGGCGACGACCGGCGCGATCCTGCTGGGCCGGCGCACCTACGAGGACTTCTACCAGGTCTGGCACGGGCGAACGGACAACCAGTTCAGCCCGGTCCTGGACAACGCCACCAAGTACGTCGCCTCGCGGACGCTGCGCGAGCCGCTCGTCTGGCAGAACTCCGTTCTGCTTTCCGACGGCGCCGATGACGTGGCCCGGCTGCGCCGGGAGCCCGGCAAGGACATCGTCGTCCTGGGGAGCGGCGAGCTGGTGCGGTCGTTGGCCGCTGCCGGCCTCGTCGACCGCTGGATGGTCTTCATCCATCCCCTGGTCCTTGGGAGTGGCCAGCGCCTCTTCGCTGATGACGGCGAGCTTGCGCGCATGCGCCTCGTGAGCTCGGTGGCCACCAGCACCGGGGTCGTGATCGCCACCTACGAGCCGATCTGACGACCCGAGGCGCCGACGGCAGTCGTCGCCTGCCGCGCACAGCAGCGTTATGACCATCCGAAGGCCGATGTCGACCGTCCCATGGCCGTGGTGCTGCTCAGGGCATCGCCGTGACAATCGAGGCCAGGATTGATGGTCCTGACGATGCGTCGAGCATCAATCGGCTGGTAACGGGCGGATCAGCCCGGCCGGGCATGCTGCGAGCGTGCCTGTTCGACGCAATCTCCTTGACGAAGCCCGTCGGCGCGGAACGCAGCACTGGCGGGAGCTGCTGCGCGAGCTCCGGGACGCACGGCTGGCCATCGGGCTGAGCCAGGCGGCCGTGGCGCATGGCCTTGGGATCTCTCGATCGCTGCTGGCCCAGTGGGAGCGTGATCGGGGCGCGCCCGACCCCGCGACCCTGGCCGCCTGGGGCGCGGCCGTCGGGCTCGACGTCTCGGTCCGGGCATTTCCGGCAGGCCCCGCCCTCCGCGACGCAGGTCAGCTCCGCTACCTGCGACGGGCGCGGCTCCGCATTGGTGAGGCGTGGTCGTGGGCCACGGAGGAGCGCGTGACGCGAGATCCTCGCGACCATCGGTCTGTCGACGCGGTCATCCGACGCGGGGCCGTTAGCGTCGGCCTGGAGGTCATCACGCGTCTCACGGATGCCCAGGCCCAGGCGCGCACCGCGCTCCGCAAGCAGGAGGAGGCCGGCATGACCCGGGTCGATCCTGGTCCTGGCCGACACCCGCCACAACCGCGCGGCGGTCGCCGCCGCTCAGCCCACGCTTGGACCTGGCTTTCCCGCCTCCCCGCGTCGGGTTCTGCGCGACCTGCGCCAGGGAGTCGCGCCGCCCGGCAACGGAGTCATCTTCGTGTAGCTCGTGGCCGGTGTTACCGATAGCAGCGTTCCAACCATCCAGGGACCGATGGCGGGCTTCCCGTGGTCGGGTGGGCAGCCATGGCAGCCAATCGACCATCGACGGGTGCTCCCATGGTCGCAATGATGCGTGGAGCAGCAACCCGCGCTGCCGCCAGCCGGGCACTACTCGAGAGCCGACATCTCCGCGCGGATCGCGTCGAGATCCAGCCCCCGCCCTGCGCGGCGGGCATCGGCGAGGGCGCCGCTCTCACCGCCCGCTGCCGCCACCGCAGCCTCGGCACGCGCCGCGATGGCATCCGGCTCCGCCGGATCCCAGTAGCCGATGCGCGTCTCGGCATGCAGCCGATCCGCCATGCCCAGCAGGCGCGCCGCCGCCCTCGGCTCCGTCCCTGCGATCGAGGACGCCAGCCCCACCAGGCCGTTGAGAAGCGTGATCCGCATCTCGATGGCGACCGCATTGCGCAGGACGCCACGGTAGCGCTCCTCCGCGTCGTCGCGACGCCCGGCGAGCAGCAGCGCGCGGGCCTCGAGCTCGTCCGTCTCGACCGACCAGCCCACCGGCAGGACCGGCATGCTCTCCTCGACGGCGCGCGTCCGCGCGACGAGCTCCAGGGCCGACGGGGCGTCGCCGCCGCGGAGCGCCACGTCCGAGAGAGCGGACAGCGAATGGGCCAGCCCATGGGCATCGTCCGGAGCCCGCATCCGGATGCCCAGCGCCTCGCTCGCCGCTGCCTGCGCCTCGTCGACGGCGCCAACCGCCCCAAGCGAGAAGGACATGTCGTCCAGGAGCGTCGCCAGGCGATTCGCGTCCCCCGCCTGGCGCGCGAGCGCCACCGCCTCCCGCCGGAGGGCAATGGCCCGGGCATGGTCTCCCGAATAGCGCGGGTACTCCGCCAGGAGCAGAAGGCTCTTGCCGCGCTCCTGAACGTCGTCCGGCGGAAGGAGGTCCACCAGGGTCTGCGCCCACCTCTCACCCACGTCGAGCGCGCCCACCATCAGCCAATAGACGCCCACCCCGCGAACGAGGGTCTTGAGGGCCGGCAGGTCCCGGGTGGCCACGGCGTGGTCGTGGGCACGATGGAGGTTGTCACGCTCCCGGTTGCAGGCCGCCAGCCACCCGGGCCAGTGCGGGTGCGGCTGATCCCGAGCGATGCTGTCCATCACGTCCACGTAATGGGCCAGGTGACGGGCGCGGAGGCCCGGCGTCTCGCCGCACGCCTGGGCTTCCTCGGCCGCGAACTCCCGGATCGTCTCCAGCATGACGAACCGATCCTCGCTCGTGCCCAGCAGGCTGGTCTCCACCAGCCGCCGGAGCTGGTCGCCATCGGCTTTCGCCACCGTCTGCGCGGCATGGGCATCGAACCGTCCGGCAAATGCTGACAGCCCACGGAACGCGGTGCGGTCCGGCTCGCCAAGGAGGGCGTAGCTCCACCCGATGGTGTCATGGAGCGTCCGCTGGCGCGCGGGGGAGTCACGTCGTCCCGCCCTGCGCTGGACCCCGGCGCCGGTCATCTGCGCCAGCAGGTCACGCGAGGTGAGGCCCCTGACCTGGGCCGCTGCGATCTCGATGGCCAGGGGCAGGTAGTCGAGGCGTCGCACGACGTCTCCCACCGCGGCATCCGGCTCCCAGCGCCGCAGCGCCTGGCGCGCGCGCTCCGCGAACAGGGTGGCCGCATCGCCGGGACCCAGCGGCTCGACGTCGAAGAGCTGCTCCCCCTCGACGCGCAGCGGGATCCGGCTGGTGACCACGACGTGCAGCCGCGGGCAACGGCGCAGCAGGTCGCTGACGGCCGGAGCGGCATCGACGATCTGCTCGAAGTTGTCCAGCACCAGGAGCATCTCACGCTCGCCGATGACCTGCGCCGGACGGTCGCCACCGCCGGTCTCGCGGCCGATGGTGGCCAGGAGGAGCGCGTCCTCGCGGACCGGCGAGAGGTCCACGAACCGGGTCCCATCCGGGTGGTCCGCGACCGCCCGCTCCGCGGCTGCCACCGCCAGGCGGGTCTTGCCGACCCCTCCGGGCCCCAGCAGGGTGACCAGCCGATGCGCACGCAGCAGCCTGCCCAGCTCCCCGAGGTCTGCCTCGCGGCCCACGAGGCGCGTCAGGCTGCGTGGCAGCCGAACGGCCGGCTCCTCGGACAAGAACGCGGGGGCCGCCAGCGCCGGGTCCTGCTGGAGCACCTGCCGTTCGAGGGCCTGCAGCGGCGGCGACGGGTCGATGCCCAGCTCCTCGCGCAGGATGCGCCGCACCCGGCGATAGGCGGTCAGGGCATCGGCCTGGCGTCCGTCCTGGTAGAGGGCCAGGATGCGCTGCCGCCAGAAGCCCTCGCGCAGCGGGTGTTGGGCCACCAGCGTCTCCAGCTCGTCCGCGACCTCGCGATGCCGCCCCAGGCGCAGGTCCAGGTCAACTCGCTCCTCCAGGACCGTGAGGCGGAGCTCGTCGAGCCGATGGGCGTGCGCCGCGGCAAAGGGCTCGCCGCCCAGCCCGTCCAGGGCCGGGCCGCGCCACAGCGCCAGTGCGGCAGCCAGGTCCTCGCGCGCGGGCGTGACGCGTCCGGCCCGTGCGGCCCGCCGACCGCGCGCGATGAGGCTCTCCGCCACCGCCACGTCCACGTCCCCGTCGCCCGCGGCGAGCTCATAGCCCGGAGCACGGGTGCGGATCGTGCCGGCCGGGAGCTCGCGGCGCAGCCTGGAGACGTGCGCCTGCAGCGACTCGAGGGCGGCGGGGGGTGGATTCTCGCCCCAGAGGGCCTCGATCAGCTCGTCTGCGCCAACCACCCTGCCGGCGTGGAGCAGGAGGTACGCCAGGACGGCGCGCCGGCGCGGTGCTGCGATTGGCAGCGGCGAGCCGTCATCGGCCTCGACCTGAAGGACGCCCAGAAGCCGGTAGCGCATGGCTCCCTCCCGCCGTGCCCATCGGTGCGGGCGAGTATCGGCCCAATCCGGCCCCCTGGCAAGGTGCGGCAAGCGAGCGGCAAGCACGCTGGGGCAGCGTGTGCGCCGGCTCCGGACGCGGAGCCATCCGCATACCGGAGGTGCCCAACCCCATGCGCAGGCTCACCAAGGACCGTTCCGCGATGGAGGCAGACTGATGAGGGCTCGACTCGTGCCGGCCTTGGGCCTGGCGCTTGCCCTGGTGGCGATGAGCGTTGGCAGCGCCGCCGCGATTGGCAAACCTGACCGCGTCCCGGTGGAGCTGCCCGACTCCATCGACTTCGCCGCCGGAGAGGTCTGCGACTTCGCGGTCCACCTGGTCTTCACGACCAACCGCGAGTACCTCACCACCTGGTACGACGCGGATGGGAACGCCATCCGCGACAACTACACCGGCACCCTGTACATCCGCATCACGAACCTGGACGCCAACCCTCCCAAATCGGCCGACCTCAACATCGGCGGCCCGGGCGGCGACACCTACGCCGCGGATGGTTCGTCCTTTGACGACTTCCATGGGCATGGCTTCCCGGTCCTGCCCGGATTCGAGTTCGACCAGACGATGGGCAACGTCCGCTACGCCTTCGACAGCGAGGGCAACCCCACCCTGCTGTATGCCCACGGGCGATCCGTGGATGCCTGCGCCCTGGTCGCAGGCTGATCTCGGGCTGATCCGCATTCCCCCGATGGCGCCGGTCGGGGGGGCCGGCGTCATCTGCCGGTGGGGGTGACTCAATGGTGATGGAGGAGGCTCGTCCCATGACTCGATTGGCCATCCCTCGCCGCTTGCGGCGCCTGACGCCGGGCATTGCCCTGGCAGCCCTCATGCTCGCCGCCTGCACCGCGAGCGGCGCATCCCCAACCCCGGTCGCCACGAACGCGACGCCGTCGGGGACGGCGGCCCCCTCCCCATCAGCGAGTGCCACCGGGGCCGCGTTCGAGGCAGGACCGCTGGCGGCCGGCAGCTACTCGGTCGGCTCCAGCCCGGCCATCGGCTTCACGCTCGACGATGGATGGATGACCTCGTCCACCGATCCCGGGGCGTTCGATCTCCAGAAGGATCCGGCCTACATCGGCGTGGGGACGGTCTCCCAGGTGTTCGACGCGGACCGCAATGGCGCCGATGCCGGGACCGATCCCGCCGCCGCCGCGGCCCTCTTTGCCGCCAACACGTCACTGACCGTCACCGCTCCCCAGCCGGTGACCATGGGAGGCGCCGACGGCGTGGCGTTCGACGTGACGACCGTCTCCGATGCCCCGGTCTTTGGCTTTCTCGCCGGCGGTGGGCAGGTCTACCGCTTCACATCCGACGTCACGGTGCGGGTGGACCTCGTGGCAAGCGCGGGGACGCTGCTGGTCATCACGGTGGAGGCACCCCCGGACCAGTACGACGCTGCGCTGGCGCTCGCCCAGCCGATCATCGACTCCATGACCTTCGGATAGCCCGACGTCGGCTGCTCGCGCAAGAGGACTGCTTCAGACCTGGCAGCGCATCCTCACGGCGGTCGAGACCGGCCCCAGCGCCAGTCCTCGGCGGTGCTAGGCCTCCATCCGCAGCTCCTCGAGGTCCAGCTCGCGCTCCAGGGTGCGCATCGTCGCGTCGTTGATCTCACCGGCGTCGCGCAGCCCGATGACGACCGCGCGCTGGGCGTTGATCACGCCCATCTGGATCGCCTCGTGCTCCCGGTGTTCCTGGGTGCGCTCCTGGGTCTCCTCCTGGTTCTCCGTCGCCAGGTGCTGGTCGCGGTCGCGCAGGCCGGACTCCAGGCGATCCAGCAGCGGACCGTGGTTGGACCACTCCCGGCGGGCATGGGTGATGGCGTTCAGGCCAGCCTGATACATGGTGGCGCGGGCCACGACGGACTCGTCGCCATCGGCCTCGACGCCATTCCATCGCAGCCAGCGCACCACGAACGGGAGCGTCAGGCCCTGGCCGACGAGCGTCACCAGGATGACCGCGAAGGTCACCAGCAGAATCAGGTTCCGGAAGGGGAAGCTGCCCGGCAGCGCCAACGCTGCCGCAAGGGAGACGGCGCCGCGGAGCCCGGTCCAGCTGACCAGGAACGTGAGCCGCCACGCCAGCTCCGGGTCCCGTTCCGCCTGGACACGCCGCGGCGACCAGGGCAGCAGGCTCGAGGCGAAGACCCAGAGCACGCGGATCCCGATCACCGCGGCGCACACCGCCACCGTCAGCTCGACCACCTGCAGTGGCGGTCCGTCCCGCAGGCCGGACAGGGCGTCCGGCAGGGCAAGCCCAATCAGGATGAAGGCGAACCCGTTGAGGACGAAGACCACCATCTTCCAGGTCGTGAGCCACAGGAGCCGGCTGCTGGGGGTCAGGGCGGTGCCCAGCCGGCGGCCGATGACCAGCCCCGCGGTGATCACGGCAAGCACCCCGGAGAGGCCCAGCCGGTCCGCGGGCAGATACGCCAGGAACGGGACGAGCAGCGAGATGACGACCTCCACCGGGGGGTCGTCGAGCCAGTGCAGCACCTCCGCGGCGACGCGGCCGATGACGAAGCCAATCGCGACCCCGCCGAGTGCGGCCACCACGAAGTCGCCCAGCGCGTTGCCCAGGGCGAAGGTGCCGCTGACGGCCGCACCCACCGCGGTGCGGTACGCGATGAGGGCCACGCCGTCGTTGAAGAGGGCCTCACCCTCGATCAGCGTCACGGCCAGGCGCGGGACGCCAAGCCGCCGGAAGACGCTGGTCGCCGCGATGGCGTCCGTGGGCGCCACGATGGCACCCAGCGTGAACGCGGCGGCCCAGCCGAGACCCGGGACGATGGCATGCACGACCACGCCCACCACCACGCTCGTCGCCACGACCAGGCCAATCGAGAGCCGGCCAATGGGCCACAGGTTGCGCCGCAGGTCGCGCAGGGGGGTGTCGATGGCGGCGCTGAACAGGAGTGGGGGCAGGAAGACGAAGAGCACCAGGTCGGGTTGCAGCGAGATGCGCGGCAGCCCGGGGACGAACCCCAGCGCCAGTCCCCCCAGCACGAACAGAACCGGGTAGGGCAGGCCGACCCGCCGCGCGACCTCGAACAGGACCGCGATCACGACCAGCTCGACCAGCAGGGCGCTCAGGACGTCCAAGTGGGCTCTCCCTCGTCGCGGACGCCGGGTGATGGACGACCCATCATGCCGCCTTCCGGAGGTCCGGGTCCAGCACGGATCGCGCCAGATGGGCCGATGTCCGATGCGGCCGCCGGATTGGCGAGGCGAGCGTTACGCCGGACGGTACACGGCGAGCGTGGCGCCGGAGGCGAAGCGGCCGCTCTCCATCAGGCGCAGGGGCAACGGCGCATCCAGCCGGGGGAAGAACCGCGTCCCCCCGCCGAGCGTCACTGGGTGGATCACAGGGCGGTACTCGTCGATGAGACCGCGCCGGATCAGTGGCGCGGCCAGCGTCGCGCCGCCCACATCCAGGTCGCCGGAGAACTCCTGCCGCAGCGCGGCGATCTCCGCCACCACATCACCGTGGATCAGCCGCGCGCCATGGCCCACCGAATTCAGCGTCGAGGAGAACACGATCTTGGGCGTGGCGTTCCAGATCCGGGCAAAGTCGAGCAGGATCGGGTTGGCGTCAGGATCGGCCTCGGCATTCGGCCAGTAGGCGGCCATGGTCTCCCACAGGCGCCGGCCGTACACGAAGGCATCCGCCTCCCGGGCGCGGTCGTTGAACCAGGAATGGACCTCAGCGTCAATGTCCACCCAGTCGAGCAGGCCGTTCGGGTCGTTGATGTACCCGTCCAGCGAGACGCTCATGCTGTAGATCAGCCTGCCCATTGACAGCCCTCGGCGGTGCTGCGGGAAATGGTAGCGAACAACGCGACCGCCAGGGAGCGCGGGATACGGAGGTCTCGCATGGCCCTTGCGCTCCGGAGAAATGGGTGGACACTGGGCACCAGGCCCGAGGGACGGTTCGATGACCGCGACCGAAGCGACCCAACCAGCGTCGGCAGCGCGCCGGAGGCCACTGCCCGGTCCCATCTCCCAGTGGGCTCTCGAGATCCTGCTGC
Organism: uncultured Chloroflexia bacterium; assembly: GCA_963805305.1. GTDB lineage: Bacteria > Chloroflexota > Limnocylindria > QHBO01 > QHBO01 > CAVXEH01. The sequence goes on along the minus strand of CAWDTM010000002.1, from coordinate 605,377 downwards.
GCAGCGTCGCCCGCCGCTACGGCGCCCTCCAGTGGTTCCTGGAGGTGATGCCGCCAGGCCCGGCGGACGCCTTCTCGCAGGCCCGAGCCCTGCGGGCGGCGCGCAACGCCGGTCGCCACGTTCCGGCGTACCGCGACTACCTGCAGAAGGCCGGCCTGAAGCCGGACCGGATCCGCGACCTCCACGATCTGCCCGAGACGGACAAGAATCGCTACATCGACCGGTACCCGCTCGCGCAGCGCTGCATCGACGGGCGGCTGCCGCTGGTGGGCACCACGATCGACGAGAGCTCCGGGTCGACCGGCACGCCCTACAACTGGGCCCGCGGCGCGGAGGAGCGGCGGCACGTGCGCCGCATGATCGCCTTCTTCGCCCGCTACACGTTCGGCGACCAGCCCCTGGTGGTGCTCAACACCTTCTCGATGGGCGCCTGGGCCACGGGCATGACCACGGCCGCCGCGCTGGAGCAGCGGGGGCTGGTCAAGGCCACGGGGCCAGATCTCGACAAGGTGCTCGACACCCTGGTCGAACTTGGGCCACGCCATCGGTATCTCATCGTTGGCTACCCACCGTTCCTCAAGGTCCTCCTGGACGAGGGCGAGCGGCGGGGCCTGGACTGGTCCGCGTACACCATGTCGGCGCTGCTCGGCGGGGAGGGCAACTCCGAGTCACTGCGCGCCTACCTGCAGCGCCACTTCAGCGCGGTCTACTCCGGGTACGGCGTGACCGATGTCGAGATCGGCCTGGCGGCCGAGACCCCCGTCTGCATCGCCATGCGCCGGCTGGCGATCGAGCGCCCGGACGTCGCCGAGGCGGTCTTCGGCGAAGCCGACCGATCCCCGATGGTCTTCCAGTTCAACCCGTTCTTCCACCACATCGAGACGAATACGGAGCGGGAGCTGCTCTTCACCGTGGCGCGCCATGCGACCCTCTCGCCCAAGATCCGCTACAACCCGCACGACGAGGGCGGGGTCCTGCGCGACGACGAGCTCCGGGCCCGACTCCGGGGAGTGGGCGTGGACCTGGAGTCGCTGCGCGCGCCCGGTGGCCGGCGCCTGATCCGGATGCCGTACCTGTTCGTCTTCGGGCGCAAGGACTCCACGGTCTCGGTCATGGGCGCCAACATCTACCCCGAGGACATCGAGTCCGCCATCTACTCGGATGAGGAGGTGGCGGGGCGCGTGCTCTCCTACCAGCTCTCCGTCCTCGAGGAGCGGCCCGGGGAGACGCGTCCACGGGTCGCAATCCAGCTCCTGCGGGACGCGCCGGACGAGGCGTTCCGGGCGCAGGTGGCCGAGCTGCTCACCTCGCACCTGCGCGGCATGAACCGCGACTATCGCGAGGCGTTCGGGGAGTACCCCGCGCTGATGCCCTTCGTGGTGGAGCTGTACGCCCATGGCGAAGGGCCCTTCCAGGGCGGCGAGAAGCGGATCAAGTTCCGGTACATCGCCAAGGGCTGACCTCCAGCCGCTCGCCCTGCTCGTGAGGTGAGCGCCATGACCGCTCGGCGCCGCATCCTCGGTCGAGGCGGCAGTCCGGTCTGGCGTGGCGACCGAGGTGGTGGGGAGGGGTTGTGCGACATCGGCCGCAGGGCTCATGGGGTGAGCATGAACCCGCCGATACGGGCGCGGTAAGCGGTGAACGGGCACCATGCGCCGATGGCGACCCGCAATGACCGCGTCGACGAAGCGGCACGGGCGGCGCGGCGCAGGCTCCGCGGGGTCTCCTCGGACATCCGAGCCGCCCGACGTGCCGCAGGCCTGAGCCAGGCACAGGTCGCGAGGGCAGTGGGGCGCTCGCGACAGCTGATCGGTCACGTCGAGGCCGGGCGCATCGAGGACCCGGGGACGATCCTCCTGGGTCGCGTGGCTGCCACCGTGGGTCTGGACCTGAGCCTGCGCGCGTTCCCCGGCGGATCGCCGCTTCGGGATGCCGGCCAGCTCGGCGTGCTCCGTCGACTTGCCGAAGCCATTCCCCGCGCGTGGACCATGCGGACCGAGGTGCCCGTGGGCGCGGGCGACCGGCGGGCCTTCGATGCCGTCCTGAGCCGTGGCGCCGACCGGGTCGCCGTCGAGTGCATCACCCGCCTCACCGACGCGCAGGCACAGGTGCGCGCCATCCTTCTCAAGGCCGATGCTTCGATGATCCGGCCGGTGATCCTCGTCCTGTCCGACACCCGATGGAACCGGACAGCCGTGCGCTACGCCGCTCCAACGCTCCGGCCAGCGTTCCCGCTCGGGCGGCGGGCCGTCCTCGCCGCATTGCGCGCCGGCCGCGCACCGCTCGCCAACGGCGCCCTCCTCATCTGACGATGACCCCCACGTGCGCTCGTCTCGACGATTCCCGTGGGGTGGCTCATGGGGTGAGCCACCCGACCGACGCCGATGGCGACCCGCAATGACCTCGGTCCTCCGGCATAGAAGACGCAACCAGCAGACCGGCCGCGCCGCGGTTGTCGGTCACAGTGCTCACTGGGTGAGCGGGCGAGAGCTTGACGAGGACGCCCGTCGCGGCCGATTGAGCCCCTAGACTTGGCCGGTGCACATCGAACGACTCGGCGACCACGGGCCGCGGCTGCTGCTCGTCCACGGGAGCATCGCTCCGGGCTGGGCCACCTGGTCCGCGCAGCGCGAGCTGGCCGAGGAGGGCTACCGGCTGGTGGTGCCGCATCGCTCCGGGTACCCGCCGAACCCGCCGCTGGACCGCATCGACTTCGCTGTCCAGGCCCGCGAGATCGCCGACCTGATCGAGCCGGGAACACACGTGGTCGGCCACTCCTACGGGGGCGTGGTGTCGCTGCTGGCCTGCGGGCTGGTGCCGGAGCGCGTCCGCTCCCTCACCGTTATCGAGCCGCCGGCCCTTGGTCTGGCGCGCGGCAATCCCGCCGTGGAGGCGGTGATTGCGCAGGTCATGGCCATCCGCGACGATCCCGGCACCCTGCGCGAGGCATTCGCCCGGTTCATAGCTGCGGTCGGATCATCGGCGGAGGTGCCGGAGACCCTGACGCCCGCGCAGGAAGCATCCATCCGGGCAACGCTCGCCGAGCGTCCGCCGTTCGAGGCGGTGTTCGACTGGGCTGCACTCCGGTCCGGCCGCTTCGGGGTTCTCGTCGTCTCGGGCAACCACGACCCGGCCTACGAGGCCATCTGCGAGGTGATCGCCGGTGAGCTGGCCGCAGAACGCGCGGTCATTCCGGGCGCCGCGCACTCCGTCCAGCGGACGGGCGGCGCGTTCAACCGTCGCCTCCGCCGCTTCGTGGACGCGGCCGAGGACCGGCGGGATGACCCATTCCCCTGAGGTGAGGCCCGGGCCTGCGCTCAGCTCACGAACGATCGGAGGAGCCGCCACCTCGGGCAGCTCCTCCGACCGCTGGCGCGTCAGCCTTCGGCCGAACGAATCAGACCGCCGGTCCGGCGGCTTCTACCTTGGGGCAGTCTTCAGGAGGCCGAACATCGCGCCCTGCGGATCATTGACGATGGCGAATCGGCCGCCCGGGAAGTCCATGGGCGACACCATCTCCGAGGCACCTCCGGCCAGCGCACTGCGGAATGCATCGTCCACGTCGGCGACGTTGAAGTAGATCATCCAGTAGCTGGGCACCTCCGCCGGAACCATGGGGTTCATCTCCATGGCCCCCGCAATCGCGTCGTCGCCCGCCTTGAACTGGGTGTAGTCGGGCTGCCCCTCGCCCATGGGCTGCGTCTCGGAGGACCAGCCGAAGACCGCCGCGTAGAACGGCAGCTCCTTCTCCAGGCCCCGCGCGTTCAGCTCCGCCCAGCCGTACTGGGTCTCGCCCCCGCTGGCGAAGGCCATGCTCTCCGACTGCCAGACGCTGATGAACGCGCCGGCCGGATCCTGGAAGACCGCCATCTTGCCCTGATCGCCCACGTCGAAGGCCGGCATCACCACGGTGCCACCCGCCGCCTCCACGGCGTTGCCGGTCGCCACCGCGTCCGCTGAGCCGATGTACAGCGACCACACGGTCGGCGTCTCCGGCGACATCTTGGGGCCGATGCCGGCCACCTGCTCGCCTCCGCTCGAGGCGATGGCGTAGCCACCGTACTGGGGGTCCTCGTTTACCTCGATCTCCCAGCCGAACAGGCGTCCGTAGAATTCGCGCGACGCAGCGGCGTCGCTGCTCGCCAGGTCCACCCATCGAGCCCTGTTTACGCTGCTCGAGTCAGCCACCGGAATACCTCCAACTCAGCCGATTCCATGCTCCGCGGAGGCGGTCCGACGTCCCGTCGCGGAAGAGCGGTCATTGTTGCAGGTGGCAAGGCTCCCGACCAGCCCGGCTCCCGGACTTGGCCCGGATACGACGAAGGGACCTGCGAGTCCTTCACGGAGCCACAGATCCCTATCGGTACGCCCATCGGGGTCCCGGGGCCAAGGCCCCGAATCCCAACGAACCCGCCTCAGACGTCGCGCCCGGCCTGCGGTGGCTGGTCTGCACGGCGCGCGCTAAGCGGCGACGAGCCAGGCATCCCAGTGCCAGCCGAACATAGATTCAGCGGCTCCTCGTTTGCAGAGCCGCCCGACGGTTTCCACGCCGCCGAACCAGAGCCGTGGGCCGGCCCGATCGGATTGGCACCTCACCCGAAGGTGACGCGCGCCGGTCCCGATCGTTACCTCCGTCCGACGGACCCTTCTCCCGTGACGATCCCGGCCGGACCTCGAGGTGGGCTTTTGGCCCTCCTGGATCCGCCCGGGCGAGACAGTGTGCCCAACGGACTTTGGGACGGGAGCTTATCCCCGTCTCCCACGCTACCTGCATCCCGACGGTTGGCCCTTGGCGAACGACAGCGTCATCGCCGCGAGCCTTCCCTTTCACGTGCCCCCGCTCGCAACGAGGCGAGTGTTCGGCGCGTCCTCCGAGTCTAGAACCGGTCTCCCGGCGGGTCAATGGTTTTCGCTCCGAACACCGAACTCACCGCGGAGTAGAGTCGCGGAATGCCGCCGAGACAGGAAGATCTGCCGCCGCCCGCGATCGGGAGCATGAGCGCGCGCTGGGACAGCGCCTATCGCGAAGGGCGGGCACCCTGGGACATCGGCCGACCGCAATCGGCGTTCGTCCGCCTGGCCGATGCGGGCGAATTCGCATCCCCCATCCTCGACTGCGGCTGCGGGACGGGCGAGCAGGCGCTCATGCTGGCGGCCCGCGGGTTCGACGTCCTGGGCGTGGACCTGGCTCCCATCGCCGTCCGCGCCGCTCGCGTCAAGGCCGCCGCGCGCGACCTTCCGGTCGAGTTCCACGTGGCCGACGCGCTGCGTCTGGACGCCCTGCAGCGCACGTTCGCCAGCGTCGTCGACTCGGGCGTCTTCCACACCTTCGACGACGACCTGCGTCGCGCCTATGTGGCCAGCCTGGCGTCCGTCGTGCGACCGGACGGCGTCCTGCACCTCCTCTGCTTCTCGGAGCTGACGCCCGGTCGCGACGGACCGCGGCGGGTGACCCAGGACGAGATCCGCGACGCCTTCGGCGCCGGATGGACGGTGGAGCGCATCGCGGCGGAGCGCTTCGATGTGAACGAAGGGTTCGCTGCCGAGCAGCCGCATGCCTGGCTCTCCCGCATCGTCCGCACCGGTTGAGACGCGGTACTGTTGCGGCGTACGAGGCTGGCGAGCTGCGGAGGGGCATTCATGCGACTCAGGGACATTGGCGCGGCGCTGGGCGTCCTTCTCGTCCTGGCCGGCTGTGGCGCAACCGGCACCTCCAACGTCGAGGCCACGCAGCTGGGGACCTCGTCGCCCGGATCGAGCCCGGGCGGCAGCGCGCCGGCCACCGGCTCGGCGGCGCCATCGGTCCAGCCAACACCCACGCCGGGGCCGACCGCCACTCCCCTGCCGGGCCTGCCCGCCCTGACGCTTGCTCGCGTGACGGTGGGCACCCTCAACGTCCGGGTCGCGCCATCGGCCTCCGCAGCCCTGCTCCAGCCGCCGGCCTATCTGCCGGTGACCCTGCCGTTGAGCTCCGGGAACCATGTCCTGGTGCTGAGCGGGCCGGTCCAGGCAGACGGGTATGCCTGGTACGCCGTGGGCCTGGCGCAGGACGTCGAGGGCAGCACCGAAGAGATCGCGGTTGGCTGGGTCGCCGGGGCAGCAGGGACCACCCCCTGGCTCGTTGCGGACAGCAGTGGCTGCCCGAGCCCAGGAGTGACGGCGATTGCCGGCCTCACCGGGATCGAACGCATCGGCTGCTTTGGCTCATCGCCCCTTTCGTTTACCGCGCACCAGACGGCGCTGCCGCCGGACGCCGGCCTGGGCGGAGCCTGCCAGCCGCCGCCCGGGCAGCCGGACTGGCTCGTCTGCGACAACGTCAACCACAGCTGGGTCAACGCGGATGGGAGCACGACCCCGCTCCTGCTGCTGCATTTCGATCCCGCCACCGGGATCGAGCCGACCGGCCTCGCAGCGGTGAACACAACCGGTCCCGCGTACCAACTGGTCGGGCACTTCAACGACACGGCAGCGCAGGCCTGCGGCGACACGAGCAACCCCACGGATCTCGTCCAGCTGAGCGCCTGGCTGACCTGCGCCTCCAAGTTCGTGGTCGAGAAGCTGACGAAGGGCTGACCGGGGCCGGGCCGCGAGTCAGCGCAGGGTGCCAGGGATGGCCAGGCCGGATGGCAGCGGGTCGCCCGAACCGTAGACCTGGTTGAGAGCCCAGCTCGCGCCGACCCAGTTGAACGCGACGGCTGCCACGACCGCCACGATCAGGATGATCGCCGCGCGGGCAGAGGGGCCGTGGAACTCCTCCCCGGCGCCGTCGAACGCGGACGGTCCGTGCGAGAAGCGCAGAACGAGGTCAAAGGCCAGGTAGACCACCAGGCCAATGGAGCCGTACCGGATGACGATCTCGAGGAGCGCGCGCATCGGCGCCGACACGACGGCCAGGGCGGCGAGCACCACCACGAGGAGCCCTCCGCCGATGATGACGGTGCGTCCATGCGACCCGAGCAGCTGGCCCCATCGGGTTCGCACTTCGTTCCAGACGAGCATGAGCTCCCCCTCCTTGCCGTCAGGATCGATTCGCGGTCCGGTCGTGTCAAGGGTCGAACGAACGGACCCCCGCACTAGCCGTTGGCGGGCTCGACGGCCTCCATGGGCTCGATCTGGTCCACGAGGTCCGCGACGGATGCCACGATCCGCGTGGGGAGGTAGCCGAAGCGGTTCGCCTCCTCCTCGGACGCGGTGATGCCGCTCAGGACCAGGATCGTCTCGCAGCCCGCCTCGAGGCCGGTCACCACGTCGGTGTCCATCCGGTCGCCAATCATGACGGTCGACGCCGAGTGTGCCCCCAGGGTGCGCATTGCCGACCGGATCATGAACGGGTTCGGTTTGCCGATGAAGTAGGGCTGCACCCCCGTGGCGCTCGAGATCAGCGCAGCGACCGAACCGGTGGCCGGCAGCGGACCGTCCGGGCTGGGTCCCGTGGGATCGGGGTTGGTGGCGATGAAGCGGGCGCCGCGGGTGATGAGCTGGATGGCGCGGCTGATGCGCTCGAACGAGTAGGTCCTGGTCTCGCCCAGCACCACGTAATCGGGATCCGCCTCCGACTGCGTGTAGCCCACCTGGTAGATGGCGTTGGTCAGGCCGGCCTCGCCAATGACGAATGCCGTGCCGCCGGGTCGCTGCTGGTCGAGGAACTGCGCGGTGGCGAGCGCGGAGGTGAAGATGGACTCCGCGTCGATGCTGACGCCCATGCGCCCCAGGCGAGCCGCAAGATCCCGCGTGCTGAACATCGAGTTGTTGGTGAGGACCAGGAACGGGTGCTGTGTCTCCGCCAGCCGGGCCAGGAAGCGGTCCGCGCCGGGCACGAGGTGCTCTTCACGGACGATCACGCCGTCCATATCCATGAGCCAGCTGGTGCGCTGCCTGTTCACCTGACGGATGCTAGCCCTCTCGCCGTCGCCGCGTATGGCCCGCGCCCGTGCACATCGCACAAGGGAGTGGACCGAGCCCTTCGACGGGGGTGCGTCGTGCAGGCCGTGGGCGTATCGTGGTCGGCATGGCTCGTCGCAAGCGCGGACCCGACGATCCGCTTCCGTCTGACCCTTCCGCCGGCGCGGTGATCGCGGGCCTCTTTGGCACGCTCGACCAGATGATCCTCAACAAGCCGCGCCCCGTCACCCAGATCGAGGAGCCGTACCGCGAATCGCGCGACACCGCGAACGGCATCACCGTGGAGGGTCTCGACGACCGGCCCGAGCGGCCGGAGCCGCCTGACACCACCGGGGCGCGCCTCTGAGTCCTGCGCGCGCGCCCGACTCGACGCGCTCCACGGATGCCCCGGTGCTGCAGCGTCCCCCCATGTTGGCGGTGAGTTCGCAAGCGCTCCGCAGTCTTCATGGCGAGACCATGGAGAATCCTGCGTCAGGACGGGACCGGACCATCGTCTGCGCGCTCGGCGAAGTCCGTCCGACGTTCGAGACGGTTGACGCCCTCGCCCGGCTGCGGCTCGATGCGGCGCGGCTTTCGCTGGGGGTGCGGCTCGTCGGCGCCTCGCCCGAGCTGTGCGAGCTCCTGTCGCTCGCCGGTCTCCTCGAGCGCTTCGAGCTCGGCTCAGGCGTCGAGCCGGAGCGGGAGGCCGAAGAGCGGGAACAGGCGCTGCGTGTCGAGGAAGAAGGTGATCCCGGTGATGCGATCGCCTGATGTCTCGAGCACCTGGATCGACCAGGGCTCCCAGCCATCGTTGGTCTCCGACGGCTTGTACTGACCGTACGCCGGCATGCCGTTCGCCGATATCGGCACCAGGCGCGACCCCCGGCAGCCGATTCCCGGCCCCAGGCACCAGCCCACGATGTCGGCGTGGGTCTGGAGCCACAGGGCGTACGGCGGCATGTTCCAGGTTGCGTCCTCTGCGAGCAGCGCGGTGAGCCGGTCCATGTCGTACGACTCGAACGCCTCGACGTAGCGCGCAAGGAGCGCGCGCCGCTCATCGTCCAGCTCATCGCCGGATGGCTCGGACGGTGCCTGTGCCAGGGTGGCGCGGGCCCGCTGCAGCGCGCTGTTGACCGACGTGACCGTCGTGTCGAGCAGCTCCGCCACCTCGCTCGCCCGCCAGCGGAGCACCTCGCGCAGGATGAGCACCGCCCGTTGGCGCGCGGGGAGTCGCTGGAGCGCGGCGACGAAGGCCAGCCGGACGGACTCGCGCGCGACTGCTACGTCGGCCGGGTCTCCGGCGAGATCGTCCCCCACCGAAAGGACGCGGTCGTCCGGTATCGGCTCGATCCAGGTCACTTCTGGCATGGGCTCACCGAGCAGGCGGATGTCAGCGACGCCGGCCGGGCCCAGGTCCATGGGTCGTGCGCGGCGCTGGCGGCTGGAGAGCATGTCCAGGCAGACATTGGTCGTGATCCGATAGAGCCACGAGCGGAGGGACGAGCGGCCCTCGAAGCGTCCCAGATTGCGCCAGGCCCGCAGCAGGGTCTCCTGCACGGCGTCCTCTGCCTCGAATGCGGAGCCGAGCATCCGGTAGGCGTACCCCGTGAGCTCGCGGCGGTACGGCTCCAGGTCTTCGGGTTGGGGGCGGGAAGTGGCAGCGCCAGCCGGCGCGGTCGCGGTCGCGTCGCTCATGCGGTCATAGTATTGCGGACCGATGAGTTCCGCCCACCGGGTGCGTCTCATCGATTCAGAGACCACGCGACACCCGAGGAGCACCCTGACATGACGACCACCCCGGTCACGACGCAGCGCCTCGCCGCGCTTCGCGACGAGATCAACGGACGACTGATCACTCCCGGCGATGCCGACTACGACGCCACACGGGCGATCGCCCTGGGCGGGATCGATCGCCACCCCGCGCTGATCGTGCGGGTCGCAGACCATGCCGACGTGGCGCGCGTGGTTCTGCTGGCGCGCGAGACCGGACTTGAGCTCGCCGTGCGCGGCGGTGGTCACTCGGCTGCCGGACACGGCGTCACCGAGGGCGGGATCGTCCTTGACCTCCGCGACCTCCAGCGTCTTGACGTGGACCTCGAGGGAGGCACCGCCTGGGCCGATGCCGGGCTCACCGCGGGCCAGGTGACGACCGCGCTCGACAAGCATGACCTGGCGGTCGGCTTCGGGGACACGGGGTCAGTGGGCATCGGCGGGATCACGACCGGAGGCGGCATCGGCTATCTCGTGCGCAAGCACGGGCTGACGATCGATTCGCTGCTTGCCGCCGACGTCGTGACGGCCGACGGTGAGCGACTCCGCACCGCTGCCGACCACCACCCGGACCTCTTCTGGGGCATCCGTGGCGGTGGCGGCAACCTGGGCGTCGTCACGCGCTTCCAGTTCCGTCTCCAGCCGATCGGAGAGGTCGTGGGCGGCATGCTGATGGTCCCCGCCACGGCCGATTCGATCGCTGGGTTCATGGAGGCGGCCGCGGCGGCGCCCGAGGAGCTGTCGGCGATCGGCAATGTCATGCCGGCCCCGCCCATGCCCTTCGTCCCGGAGGAGCATCACGGTTCGCTGGTCCTCATGGCGCTCATCGTGCATGCCGGCGACCAGGAGGCGGGCCTCCGCGCCATGAAGCCATTCCGTGCCCTCGGGACGCCGGTGGTCGACATGCTGCGCCCCATGCGCTACCCCGAAATCTACTTCCCGGAGCCGCCGCTCCAGGGTCCCCCGCCGATCTTCGTCCAGCGCACGTTCTTCCTCGACCGGTTCGAGCCCCCCATGGCAGGGACGATCATCGAAGGCCTGGCGTCCACCGACTCCCCGATGCGGGCGGTTCAGCTTCGCGTCCTCGGCGGCGCGGCCGGACGCGTGGCAAATGACGCCACTGCCTACGGCCACCGCGAGCGGCCGATCCTCGCGGTGGCGGTGAACCTGGCCACCGGTCCCGGCGACGTGGAGCGGCGCGTCGCCTGGGCACAGAGGCTCATGGCCGATCTCCGCGGGGAGACACGTGGCGCCTACGCGAACTTCGTGGGCGACGAAGGGACGGAACGCGTCCACGAGGCCTACCCGGATGCGACGTGGCGGCGCCTCGCCCAGCTGAAGCGCAGATACGACCCGGAGAATCTCTTCCACCGGAACCAGAACGTGCCGCCCGCGGGGGCGACCGCTACTCGGCGGGGAAGTCGTCGGGATTGAAGGCGTAGGCCCACATCGTGGAGGGCACCAGCCGGAAGAAGACGATGTCACCCCAGGTATACGGGTCCGACTCGTAGGTCTCCGTCCACGTCCGGTGGATGAGGCGGTGATCCGGATGATCGGGCTCGATCCACTCCACGGTCCCGTTGGCGACCACCGCGATGCGATCGCCGTCCATGTGCACCGCGGAACACGCGGGATTCGCCTGGAGGTGCCGCACTTTCGTCGCCCGCCGGCCGGTGGACATCGTGAAACGCCCATGGATGAAGAGCGCGTCGAGCGGCGAGACGCGCGGCTCGCCCTCGGGACTCACCGTTGCGAACGCGACATGCCTGGTGCCCTGGAGGTAGCGCACGACCTGGTTCGCGCTCAGACGTCGGCCAGGGTGCACGATGCTGCGCATGTGCGGGTTGGCGTGGCGCATCGTCTCGTCGAACAGCGCCTGGAGCTCCGCGACCTCGACATCGGTCTCGAACATCGGCCCAATGCTACGGCGGCACGGTTGCCCGTGTCTCCGCCGACACGGGGCTACGGCGTCGCGGAGACCTGCACCCGCCGGTCCACCCCTTCCGCAAGCTCGCGCGCCCAGCTGGCGGCACGCTCGATCTCGCCGGCGACGAGCTCCGGCTTCATGCTCACGATGAAGCTCATCTCATCACCGACCACGCGCGCGCCCCTGTCTCGCAGCGTCCGTGCAATGCTCGCCGCCGCGGAACCCGACAGGATCCGGGGCCACCACAGCCGGGTGTCAAACGCCGCTGCCGTGACGCCCCGCAGCCCTGCGCGATCGAGGCGCTGCAGATAGGACGCCATTGGCGGCGTCATACCGTGCCCCTCCGTGGGACCGCCAACCACGAGCAGATCCGTGCCCTCGGGGACGAGACCGGGCGCACCGGCCACGTCCTGCAGGGTGACGCCCATGCCGCGCGCGCGCAGCGCCTCCGCGACGGCCTCAGCCACGCGCCGCGTGTTCCCGGTCCGCGTGGCGTAGACGACCAGCGCGTTCATTGCGCGATGCGGCGGATGGCCGCTTCGTGCAGTCGAGCGCCGCGGGATGGCCGGATGGCCAGGTAGCCCAGCGAGACGAGCAGCCCTACCTCTACGACCTTGAGGCCGATACCCCACGGCTCGTAGGACGGATCACGCTGGGGCGCAACCACGAAGTACATCGCGATGGCGCCCACCTGGAAGAGGCCGCCGAGGAGCCACAGGATCCGACGGTCGAACAGAAGGAGGAGCACGGCCCCCAGAAGGAATGCACCACCGGACAGGAGGCCGAAGGGCAGCAGGCTGGGCATGTCCGGCGGATTGTGATCGACGACCTTGATCACCTCGAAGCCGATGAGCACATAGACGACGGCCGCTCCCGCCGACAGGGTGGCGGCGAGATATCGCATGGCGCGACGTCCGGAGTCGCTGGACATGGGCTGGACCTCCGCGTCGCGGCACTTGAGACACATCTGGGTTGTCGGGCGCATGCTCCCCGGCCCCCTCGGCCTCGCTCCAGTGCCGTTCCGCCCAATCCGCCGGGCCATCGTTCCGATCGCCGGCTCAGCGTCGAAGTCGGGCATTCCGGCACTGGTCACCCGCAGCGGCGTTGGGGTTCGATGGCGCAGATCGACGAAGAGTGAACGGTCGTGGGCTCGGGTGCGCCTCTTCTGGCGAAACCCGGAGCAGCAGATCATGAGACGTGACGTCGTGGTGCAGGCGGCCAGCGGGGACCGAGGTGCCTTCGAGACCCTGGGTGCCACTGTCATCGACCGGCTCTACGGCGCGGCCGTCCTGATCCTCCATGACCCGACACTGGCCGAGGATGCCGTGCAGGAGACACTGATTCGCGCGTGGCGCGACCTACCCCGGCTGCGTGACCCCGATCGGTTCGATGCCTGGCTTCACCGGGTGCTCGTGCACGCTTGCCTGGACCTCGCCCGCCATGAGCGGCCCACGAGGCTCACCAGCGAGCTTCCCGAGTACCTCTTGGGCGGCGGAATACCTGAGACCGCGATTGCCGACCGTGACGCGGTGGGCAGGAGCCTGGCTCGGCTCTCCGTGCGGGAGCGAACCGTCCTGGTCATGCGCTTCTTCCTGGAGCTGTCGGTCCCGGAGATCGCAGACGCGCTGAGCGTGCCGCTTGGCACCGCAAAATCGCGCCTGCACCACGCCCAGGTGGCGATGCGCGCGGCGATTGAAGCCGAGAACCGGCTCACGCTGCAGGGAGGTCTCGCATGACCCGTGACGAGGGCGTGGACCCGATCCTTCAGCCGTGGATGGCGCGCAACGCGCCCGCCGCCCCCGATGACCTGCTGCCCCGGGTCATGAGGGAGGTTGACACCATGTCCCAGCGCACGACGACGTGGCCCCGTTTCCTGACGGCCACGCACACGACCACGTGGGTGGCGGTGACCGCTGTCGTCGCCATCCTGGCCGTCTCGATTGGCGCGTATCTCATCTCGAACCGCGCGGCGCCGGTCGGCACCACCCAGACTCCCAGTCCCACCCCCGCCACCGGGGCCACCGCTCCAACGACGGTGGCGCAGCTGGTGGACGCCAATATCGCGGCCACGAACGCCTACGACGCGAACGCAGTCGACAACCTCTATCTCGCTGATGCCACGCTGCGAATCGCCAGCGGCTGGCCCAGCTGGACGGAGAAGTACGACGGCCTGGACCAGATCAAGGCAACGGTGGCCGATGACGCCAGCATCGACTTCACGCTGACGCGGACCGGGTCCGTGCTGGAGAACGGGCCATACGCCGCGCATGCCTTCACCTACGCCGGGACGGCGGGTGACGGCTACGGGTTCGCGGTGTACCTGATCTCCGACCTGAAGATCCGCCACCAGTGGAACATCCTCCTCGCGGGAGCCCCGCCCGCGCCACCGACGGAGTGGGAAGGCACCGGCTGGGCGACCAATGTCATCGACGACGCGTTCACTGCGTGGAGCGCGGGAGGCGATGGCGCAGCGGGAGCGGCGCTGTATGCCGTCAACGGCGATCTCCGGTACAACGGAGACGCTCGGTTCGCCATCAGCTCGAGCGACTTCAACGAGGTCTACCTGGGGCGCGATGCGATCAGCCAGACCATCCGTGAGCGCGGAACGGTCAACTTCAAGATAACCCGCACCGGAGCCGTCATCCGCTACGGAGACCTGTACATCTGTGCGGGCACCTACCGCTCGGACACCGGGAGCGGAAAGATGTTCGCGGTCTTCGAGCTCACCGACAACGACACTGTGATCATGCACCAGTGGGGCTTTGGCGGTTAGGCGGTTCGGTTCCTCCGCGCTGCGGGTCGGTTGCCCCGGTTCGAAGCCGGGGCAACCCCGTACGCGGCCGCTTCCTCCATGATCCGCTTCGCGATCTCCTCCTCGACCACGCTGTCGGGGTCGCGAAGGGCACCCATCGCATCGCGGATCCCCACCAGCGAGGCATACAGCGGCGGACAGGTCGGGCAGGTTGCCAGGTGCTCCTCCACCGCCAGCTTCTCCCCGGGCTGCAGCTCGGCGTCGAGATAGCCGGAGACGAGGCGCCTTGCCTTCCAGCAGCGGAGCGGCTGTGCGAGGGATGCGCGTCGTCGGGCGTCGTCCGAGGCAAGCGCATGGACCAGCATCATTCGGCCGCGGCGCACCCGCTGCTTGGCCGCCGGCAGGCCGATCCCCATGGCCTGTGCCACTTCGGGTCCGCTCCAGTCCAGCGCGTCGTGGAGGACGACCGGGATGCGATAGATGACCGGCAGCCGGACCAGGGCGTCCTCCAGCTCGTCGCGGAGCTCCGCGCGCTCGAGCACCGCCTCGGGATCCACGGTGAAGTCGTCGTCACGCCAGTCTGCCTCGACCGTGGCAAAGTCGAGCAGATCCACCGTGCGTCGCCGGGACCGGTCGATGACCCGGTTGACGAGCGACCGACGCAGCCAGCCGCGGAGCGCCCCCCGATCGCGGAGCTGGCCCCGCCGGCGCCACGCGGCAACCACGGTCTCCTGCACGAGATCCTCGGCCTCGGCCGGATCGCGTGTCAGGCGCGACGCGAGCCGGACCAGCCATGGCGCCTCGATGGCGAGGCGCGTGGCAAGCTGCTCCGGCTCACGCAGGTCGATCACGGGGACGAAGGGTGTGCGCCATCGGCCTCCGATCCAAGGGCCGATTGGCTCCGCGAGGGCGTGCTCAGTGGCGGAGGGGCTTCGTGCTGACACGCAGCACGGCGTACAGCGGACAGAAGCCGGCGAGCCCGGTGATCGCCAGGATGGCCGCTACGGCCACGCTCGCGTACAGCCACGGAGCTGCCGGGATACCGGCGAAGGCAAGGCCCAGGAGGACCGCTGCGACGATGGCGCGCAGGAACCGATCGATGGTTCCCTCGTTCTGGAAGGACATGGTGCGTGTGCTCCTCGTTACGTTCGTTCGCGGACCATCGGTCTGCTGACCGACGCCGTCACCCATATGGACGAGGTCACGAGCGAGATGGATACCGGCGACGTTCAGGCCGGCTCGGCTCCGACGAGGATTCTGTCCCGTGGGCAGTGGTGCCTCTTATGCCCGACGCCGTTGGCCCGTTGGCAGGGGGTCCGCTGGTCCAATCCGCCGCGGGCGCCGTATCCACCGTCGAAGGAATCAGCGTAGGCTTGTCATGCAGCAAGAGAACACCGCGATGACATTCGTCCAGTTCGCCGACTACCACGCCGGGGCATGCAACATCGGTCCGCAGGAGATCAGCGCCCGGCGCCGGGCCGGGCACGTGGGGCTGGCCGTCACCCTGGCCCTGCTCGCCGTCCTGCTGCTGATCGGCGCACCGCCGGCCTGGCGGCTGGTGATCGCCATCCCGGCCGCCGGCACGGCGGTGACCTACCTGCAGGCCATCCTCCGCTTCTGCGTCGCCTTCGGCTGGGCCGGCGTCTTCAACTTCGGCCGGGTGGGAACCATGACGCGGGTAGCGGACGTCGACGCGCGCCGCGCAGACCGCGCTCGGGCGCTGCGCATGATCGCCGCCGGGAGCGCCATCGGTCTCGCAATCGGGGTTGCAGCCGCCCTCCTCTAGGTGGACGCCGACACCCAGGACCGATGGCCGCGGCGTTTCGCGGGACGGCATATCCGTTGCATGGGTCTGCTCCCAGGGAGCCGCACGCAACGCACCAGCCGTGGAGCGTGCTGCTCGTTGCGCAGGGCCAGGCACTCGCGCAGGGAACGCCATTCGTGCATCGGATATGGCGGACCACGAAACGCAACGCCGGGGGGACGCCGGCAGCCCTAGGTCGCCAGGGCCTTCGTGAAGAAGTCGCTGGTCCAGGTCGCGAAGTCGGTGCTGCAGACTTCGGCCGGCATGCCGGCGGTCGCGTTGTGTCCCGAGTTCGGGCACCAGTGGAGCTCCGCGGGGATCCCCGCCGCCACGGCCGCGTCGTAGAAGGCCTGGGTCCGCTCCGGCAGGTCCTCGTTGTCGGCCGCCCCATGGGACAACAGCAGCGGCCGCGTCCCGTAGGCCTTGATGGTTTCCACCGCGTCGATCGACTCGATATCGACGCCGGTGCGGATGCTGACCCCGGAGATGATCGCCCACGTCGTGCCGAAGTAGCTCGGGTACCCGCCGTGCACCACCCGAGCCTCGATCTGGTACCGGATCCGGGTGTGCATCGAGTCCAGGGCCAGCGCCTCGACCCGCTGGTCGTCGCGCGCCTCGGCCAGCGCCGTGGCGGCTCCCAGCGAATTCCCCAGAACGCCCACATGCGATGGATGCTTTGTCCGCTCGAGCCAGTCGAGCACGGCGCGCATGTCCATCTGCTCCCTGACCCCGTCGGTCGTCTGGTCACCGGTACTTCGGCCGGCGTTGCGCATGTCGAACGAGACGAGGTTGAACGCGTCGTGGAGCCCCATCCCGTACTTGAGGATTCCGGCCTTCGTGGCGTGGAAGCCGTGGACGAGGACGACCGTGGGCGCCGTGGCTCCCGCGCCGTTGCCGGCCGGGATGTACCAGGCCGCGATGCGGATGCCATCCTCGGTCACGATCTGGTCGCCGGCCAGCGTGCCCTGGTACGTGCAGTGCTCGGGATCCGCGTTCTCGCTCGCGATCCGCGCGTCGTCGACCGCGTCGTAGTTGACCGCCTCGTAGGCCCAGCCGAACTGCATCTGCGGTGTCCGGCAGTCGATCAGCTCGGTGGTCCGCGCCACCGCCTGCCGCGAACCCTCGTATCCGACGTACCCGGTGTAGGCTGCCCCGACCAGCACCACCAAGACCATCAGCACGATCGCGCCAATGCCAAGCCACCGCCATCGGCGCATGGATCCCACCTCCCTCGATCGGATCCTCTCATGCGCGCGGCCGTGCGCCCAGTGCCGAACGTAATCCTTCCGCCTAGACTGGACCGATGGCGCCGCCACCGCGCTCTGCGCACGATCCCGGACCGGACGCGTCCGCCACACGCGGCGAGGCGGTCGCGGAGGCCGCGCGTCATCCGCTGACGCTCGCGGGGTCGACGGTGCGGGTCGGGACCGCCTCGTGGACCGATCCCACCATGCTGGCTCCCGGCGTCTTCTACCCGCCCGATGCTACGAGCGCCAAGGATCGCCTCGTGTACTACGCGAACCAGTTCCCCGTGGTCGAGGTGGACGCGACGTACTACGCCCTCCCGACGCGCCAGATGGGCGAGCTGTGGCTGGAGCGTACCCCGCCCGACTTCACGTTCGACATCAAGGCCCATGCCCTGATGACCGGCCAGCCCTCCGAGGTCAAGCGCCTCCCGCGCGAGATCCGCGACGCCCTGCCGGCCGACCTCGTCGCGAAGGGCCGGATCTACGGCCGCGACCTGCCGCCGGAGCTCCTCGACGCGGTCTGGGAGACGTTCCGGGACGCGATCATGCCCCTTCACTCGGCCGGCAAGCTTGGCGCGGTGTTCCTCCAGTTCCCGCGCTGGGTCTTCCCCTCCAACCAGGCGCGCGACGCGATCCTGGAGGCTAGGGAACGGCTGGCGGACATCCCCATGGCCGTGGAGTTCCGGGCCGCCTCGTGGTTCAACGAGAAGAACGCCGGGCGCACGGTGGAGTTCCTGGATCGCCACCAGGTGCCGTTCGTGATGGTCGACGAGCCGCAGGGCACCAGGTCCTCGCTGCCGCCCATCGTGGCCGTCACCTCACCCAGGCTGGCGGTCGTCCGTTTTCACGGGCGGCGCCAGGAGACCTGGGAGGCGAAGGGGATCCCCGTCGTCGAGCGTTTCCGCTACCTGTACTCCGAAAGGGAGCTGGGGGAGTGGGTCCCTCGGGTCCAGGAAGCGGCCGCCCGGGCGAAGGAGGTCCACCTCCTCATGAACAACTGCTATGCGAACTACGGGACGACGAACGCCCGGGAGATCGCGTCCCTGCTCAGCCGCCAGGCCTGATCGACCAGGGATCGGCCCCCTCCTCGATCGCTGCGAGCTCGCGTCGCAACCGTGCCGCGAACAACTCGTTGCCCCGCCGCTCCTCGTCGCTCGCCACGCGACGCCACTCCTCCGCAGCCTCCCCGCGCAACCCGGCTCGGAGCAGGATGTCGCCCATCGCCAGGTGTGCCCATGCGGTCAGCTGGGCATACTCGGCGGCTTCGGCCTGCGCGACGGCGTCGCCGGCCATCGCCTGTGCCGCGTCGAGGTCGCCCTGCCGGCCCAGGATCCGTGCGCGCGCGGCCAGCAACCCCACCTGGGTCACGACATCGTCGCTCGCCCCGGTTTCCGCGGCGACCCGGCAGGCCTCCACGGCCTCCTCGGTGCGTCCCAGGTCGAGCAGGACGTGGGCGAGACTGGCAGCCACCGTCGAAAGGTTGCCCCGTTCACCCAACCCCTCTAGCCCAGCCATCACGTTCTGAAGCTCCGCCGCAGCGGACTCAGCGTCACCCGCCCACCACGCCTCGGTCGCCGGGAATTGGTCCACGGCGGCGAATGCCATACCCAGCTCGTTCCACATCTGGAGGGAGCGACGGCGGAGCTCGGCCGATCGGGCGTGCTCGCCCCGCATGGCGGCCAGCACCGCCTGGCCCATGAGACACCCGGCCTCGAAGTCGAGCAGGCCGTGCTCGCGGGCAAAGCGCTCGCTGCGCTCAGCCTGCTCCTGGGCGGTATGGACGTCGAGGTCCCGGCTCATGATGTAGGACGGCCCCCACCGCGCGGCCATGAGGCGGGCGCGGAGCGCAAGGTCGCCGGCCCGAAGCGCGTGGTCCATTCCTTCGTCTGCCAGCTGCCGGGCTTCGCGGAGCCGCCCCAGGAACCAGCTGACTTCCGACTTCGCTGCGAGCGCCCGGGCTAGCCCAGCAGGTTCGCCAAGGCGGCGACGGATTTCAAGCGCCTCCTCCGCTCGCGCCCCCACCTCCGCGCCACTCATCCCCAGCTGGAACTGGGGGTAGGCCACTTCCAGCGCAGCAGCGCGCGCGTCTGGGGGCGCCTCCGGGCTCTTGAGCACCGCCTCGATGGCGATGCGCGCCTCCTCCAGCCTGCCGGCCTCGGCGAATGCCTCCGCCAGCAACGGCAGATCACGCAGACGCTCCTCGTCACCCGGATCCCTCAATGCGACGGCTCGCTCCAGGAGCGAGGTCACGGCATTGTTGTCGCCCACAACCTTGGCTCGGCGCGCGGCGGCCTCGAGATGCCCGGCTGCCCGCGTCGCCAGCGCGTGAGCCGCTGGGGCAGCACCACCGACCTCGCCACTCAGCCGGGCTGCCTCGGCGAGGTGGTGCCCGATGACCTCGTGGAGCGGATCCGCCTGGCCGGCCCGAGTCCGCTCCAGCCAGCCGGCGAAGAGCTCGTGGAGCCGCGCGCGCTCGTGCTTCGGCAGCGCCTCGTAGGCAGCGTCCCGAACCAGCTGGTGGCGGAACCGGAAGCGCAGGTCCTCGGCAAGCTCGTCGTCCGCCCGCGACGCCCGTTCCTCGTCCTGCCTGACGAGCTCCTTGCGGACCAGCCCCAGCAGCCGGTCGAGCAGCTCTGGACGATCCGCCGCCGGGGTGAGCTCGCCGACCTCTGAGGCGCCGAACTGGCGGCCGATGACCGCACCACGCCCCAGGGCCGCCCGTTCCGGCGTCGGGAGGCGATCGAGGCGAGCCGCTAGGAGCAGCTCGATGGTGGCGGGGACCGGGATCTCGTCCGGCGTCCGGGCCACCCGGAACCCGCCCTCCGCATCAACCAGCACGCCATCGTCGGCAAGCATTGAGACGAGCTCCTCGACGAACAGCGGGTTGCCTTCCGCGGCAGCGGCGATCTTCGCGATCAGCCGGTCGGGCAGCTCGGCGCCACCCACCAGATTCGCCAGGATGACCCGCACCGCGGCCTCGTCGAGCGGCTCCAGAAGGAGTGTGGTGGCGTTGAGCTTGCCTCCGCCCCACGATTGGCGGACCTCGAGGAGCTCGGGGCGTGCCAGGGTGATGAGCAGGATGGGGGCATCCCGTGCCCAGTCGACGACGTGCTCGATGAGGTCGAGGAAGGTCGACGTCCCCCAGTGGATGTCGTCGAAGACCACGATCAGCGGCGATCGCATCGCCATCGCCTCGAAGAGACGCCGGACGGCCCAGAACGTCTCCTGGCTTTCGGTCTGGATTGCCCCTTCGCCCAGGCCGATGGCGGCCGCCACCCGCCGCGCAACGAGTTCGGCCCGCGGGATGTCGCCGGCCAGGGTCACCAGCCGGGCGATGGCCGTGTCCGGAGGATCGTCGTCGGCAATTCCCGCTGCGCCGCGCAGGGCCTCGGCGAGCGGCCAGTAGGTGATGGCGTCGCCGTAGGAGAGGCACCGGCCGCGAATCACGGTGGCGCCCTCCCCGCGTGCCCCCTGGAGGAACTCGTGCGCGAGCCGCGACTTGCCGACGCCCGCCAGCCCCAGGATGGTGACCAGCTGAGGTGCGCGCTCCTCCCGGGAGCGGCTGGCTGCATCCTGCAGGATGCGCAGCTGGCGATCGCGTCCGACCAGGGGGCTGTCGAACCGCCGGCCTCCGTCAGCAACGGGCGCGGTTGCAAGCACCCGCCACGGGCTCATCGGCTCGGCCTTCCCCTTGAGCTCCACGGCCGGTGCCTGCTCGCCCACGATGGCGTGCCGAACCAGCCGGTACGTGGCCGGTCCGACGAGGATCTCGTTCGCTCCCGCCACCTGCTCCAGGCGCGCAGCGGTGTTCACCACGTCGCCGGTGGCCAGGGACTGGTGTGCCGTCGCGTCTCCCGCCACGACCTCACCGGTGTTGATCCCCGTGCGGATCACCAGCTCGATCCCCCATCGTGCCCCCAGATCGCGGTTCAGGATGGCAAGTGCGGCCTGCATGTCCAGCGCCGCGCGGACGGCCCGAAGCGCATCATCCTCGTGGATCTGGGGAATGCCGAACACCGCCATCACCGCATCGCCAATGAACTTCTCGACCGTCCCCTCGTGGCGCTCGATGGCGACCCGCATCGCATCGAAGTAGCGCTGCATCACCTCGCGCAGCGCCTCAGGATCGAGCCGCTCGCCGAGCGGCGTCGAGCCCACGACATCGGTGAACAGGACGGTGACCCGCCGCCGGGTCTCGGTGGCCCGCTCCCCTGCTCCCTCGGCGGAGAGCGGCCGGCCGCAGCTCAGGCAGAAGCGTGCCCGCTCGGGGTTCTCCTCGCCGCAGGTCGGGCACGCCAGCACGCGTTGAGTGTAGTGTCAGCGCGTGAACGAGAGAACGCCCATCACGGTCGCCTACTACTACCGGATTCGCTGGGGCTTCCACGACGAATGGTGGGAGCTGTTCACCCGCAACCATTACCCGCTCCTTGCCGAGCAGGTCCGGACCGGCAGACTCCTCGAGGTCCGTGCCTACGGGCCGCGCTTCCACGGGAGCGGAGGCGCCGACTGGACCTATCTCGTGACGATCACGTACCGCGACTGGGCCGCGGTGCAGGCACACGCCGAGGCAGAGGTGACGCGCCGGCTCTTCCCGGACCAGGAGCGCTACCGTGCCGAGGAGCAGCGCCGCTTCGAGCTGGTGGAGGCCCACTGGGACGTCCCCCTCGAGGAGCGGCCCCTGCCGTGAGGCGACGGCGCACGCTGGCCGTACTCCTCGCTGCGTCGTCCCTGGCCGCTGCCTGCACCCCCGCCCCGTCCGGGTCTGCGGGCGCGCCCACACCCTTCCCGAGTACCGTGCGGCCCAATCAGCCCACGGCGACCCCGCCACCCACCCCGTCGCCGACCGAGACGCCGTCCCCCACGCCGGACCAGGCGGACGTGCCCCTCTTCCCGGCCGGCGCCCAGCTCAAGACGCTCACGACCCTCCGACTGCGCGACCTCCCCGGCACGCGCTGGGGGTCGAGCGCCAACCTGCCACCGGGGGCACTCGTCCAGGTCGTGCTGGGCCCGATCCGCACCGATGGCTACGGCTGGTACCTCGTCCGCGACGTCGACACGCGTGCTCCTCCCTTCAACGAGGGCTGGCTCGCCGCCGGCTTCGGGCATGACGCGTACCTCGCGCCCAGCGGCGCGCAACCCAGCCCGCAGCCCACCGATCCCGTCTTCGTTGCCGGCTACGCCCAGACCACGACCGCCGATTTCGGCCCGTTCCGGGTCGAGGGGAGTACGGCGCTGCGCTGGGCGGTCACCGTTCCCATCGGCGCCCAGCCGGGCTCCACCTGCACCTTCACCGGGTCACTCAAGGCCGCCGACGGCAAGGCCGTCGTGTTCCTCACCACCACGGTCCTTCCCCAGGAGCCGGCACCGGGCATCACCCAGCCGAGCTTCTTCGCCCAGCACCCGACCCTGACGGGCGACGTGTTCCTCCACGTCGAATCGGACTGCAGCTGGGCCGTGACCGTGGTTCGCCTGCCGCTGTAGACGCGGGGTCCCTCAGCCGGTCGCCGGCAGGCGGACCTCGAATCGAGCGCCGCCACTCGGACGCTGCTGGGCGGTGATGGTCCCTCCGTGACGCTCGGCGATCCACGAGGCAATGGCCAGCCCCAGTCCCAGGCCACCGACCGGGGCGTCCGTCGCACGCCAGAACCGCTCGAAGACGCGTGGCACATCTTCCGTTCGGAGTCCGCGGCCGGTATCGTCGACCCGAAGCAGCGCCCATGCGCCGTCCCGGCGCACGGACACCTGCACGTGCACGGTCTCGCCTCCGTGCCGTATGGCGTTGTCGACGAGGATGACAGCCAGCTGCCGAAGCCGGCCAAAATCGCCCAGCACCTCGGTCGGCGCGGCGTCCAGGGACAGCGGCACGCCCCGTTGCTGCGCGAGCGGCGTGAGCTCACCCAGCGCTGCCGCGGCAGCGTCGGCCAGGTCGACCGGTTCATGCTGGACCTCCATGACGCCCGAGTCGGCGCGGGCGAGGACCAGCAGGCCGTCCACGAGATCGGTCATGTGGCCGACCTCCGCGTCCATGTCCTCCAGCGCGGTCCCGACCTGCGCAACGGGCGTCGCCGGGTTGCGGCGCAGGTCCTCGATCGAGGCACGCAGGATCGTGATGGGGGTTCGCAGCTCGTGCGAGGCGTCCGCCGCGAACTCGCGCTGCCGGCGCAGGGATTGCCGGATCGGGACCAGGGCTCGCTGGGCGTACACCCAGCCACCGGCCATGGCCAGCAGGACGGCGCCCAGCCCGCCGATCAGCAGCACCAAAACGAGGGTCCGCAGGGTGCTCTCCTCGGCGGTGCGGAACGCAACGACCTGGACGACGTAGCGCCCGTCGCGAAGATCCACCGGTACCGACAGGACGCGTGCCGAGGCGCCGCCGAGGTTCTCGACCCGCATGTCCCTCGTGCCGGAGCTCCGGGCGGCACGGACACCCGACTCGACGGGCAGGTCCCGCGCAATCGCGTCGCGCGGCACCCAGGCCACGTCATCGGGCGTGACGATGGACCCGATCGTCCCCGAAGCGGGACCACCAATGGCCAGGCCAATGGTGTCGTAGACCTCGGCGCCGGGGAGGAGCGGCCGGGAGAGCCGCTGGACCGCGATCTGGAGAGCCGCGGCGCGTGTCTGCAGGGCGCTCTCGGTGGTGGTTGCCAGGTTCGCGGCCGTCGTGGCATAGATTGCGCCGCCCAGGAGGAGGAGGATGGCCAGGGTGATCGCCCCGCTCCAGGCAACGAGCCGCCATCGCACCCGGTTGAGCAGGCGTGCGTCACCCGGTGTCGCGGGATCGTCGAACGGAGGCTGTCGGACGAAGCGCACGGTCAGCCACCACCGCGGTTCGGGTTCGACGATCGCTCCGGCGCCAGGAGCCGGTAGCCGATCCCACGCTCCGTGCGGATCCGCTCCCCGCCCGCCGGCCCGAGCTTCTCGCGGAGCAGGTGCACGTAGGCGTCCACGGTGTTCGGCGTGACCGCCACACCGTAGGGCCATGCCGCGTCGAGGAGCTGGTCGCGAGAGAGAGCCTGCCCCGGGTGCCGCAGGAAGCATTCGAGCAGCGAGAACTCCCGGGGCGACAGCGAGACAGGGTCGCCGGACACCGTCACCTCGCGAAGGGCCTCGTCCAGGATGATCGGCCCGTTCACCAGTCGTGCCGAACGGCGGGTCGGGACCCGGCGACGGCGCCCCAGGGCGCGCAGCCGCGCGGCAAGCTCCTCGTAGGCGAACGGCTTGACGAGATAGTCGTCGGCGCCCGCGTCCAGGCCGCGCACCCGATCGTCGATGGCATCCCGTGCAGTGAGCATCAGGATGGGGATCGATGAGCCTTCCGAGCGGAGCGTGCGCGCCACCTCGAGCCCGGAGGCGTCCGGCAGCCCGACGTCCAGGATGATCCCGTCCAGCCCGTCGGTGAGCCGCGCCAGCTCCAGCGCGGTCCCGGCATCAGCTGCCTCCTCCACGACGTGGCGGTCCACGGTCAGGAGGCGAGCCAGGAGGCGGCGCAGGCGGGGGTCATCCTCAACGACCAGCAGGTGCATGCGCGAACTATGGCATCCGGGGACGCCGGAGCGCCTACTGCCCGGTGACCGTGATGTCCGTCGCGGGGACCGTCACGGATCCGGTGCTGCCCGTCCCACCCTGGCCCAGCAGGCCGCGCAGGCCGCCCGCACCGTCCACCTGGACCACGACCGACTTGCCGTTCGTCACGTCGGAGGCGGAGCCGCTGGCCTGGGTGTGATAGGTCGTCGAGCCACTCGTCTGCACCTGGATCGTCCGGCCGTTAGCGAGCTGGATCGTCAGGGTGTCTCCGTTGACCGCCGTCACGGTGCCGCGCAGCTCAATCCCGCCGGAGGTCCCGCCGAACAGGCCTCCGCCTCCACCACCGTTTCCGGCGCCCGGAAAGGCTCCGCCGCCGGTGCCCCCGTTCGCGCCGTTGAAGGCACGACCGAACCCCGGCTGGTTCGCGCTCGCCGATGGCGCCGTCACCCGACCCACCGCGAAGGCGATCCCGGCCACGGCGACCACGGCGGCCGCCGCCAGCAGGATCGAGGTGAGCGTGACCCTGGCGCGCGGCTTGGCGGCAGCAATGGACGAAAAGATGTCCGGATTGACCGCTGGCGGGGCGCTGAAGGTTGGCGGGAACGGGCCGGGCGCCGGTTCGGCGGCCGCAGGCGGCGTCGCGATTGGCTTCTGCTCGGGCGTATCGGTGCTCATGATGGGTGCGGGAACCTCATTCGTAACGGAGAGCGGTGACGGGGTCCAGAAGCGCCGCCTGGCGCGCCGGCCAGACCCCGAAGACGATGCCCACCACGAGGCTGAACCCCACGGCGAGCAGAACGGTGACCGGGCTGAAGGCGAAGCCCCAGCCGGCAATGATGCCGATGACCCAGCTGGCCGCGAGCCCAAGGGCTATCCCCAGCAGGCCGCCGAACAGCGAAAGGGTGAGTGCCTCGACCAGGAACTGGGCGAGGATGTCCCGGCGGCGCGCGCCGATGGCCTTGCGCACCCCGATCTCGCGCGTCCGCTCCCGGACGCTCACGAGCATGATGTTCATGATTCCGATCCCGCCCACCACGAGGGAGATGGAGGCGATCCCCGCCAGGAGGATGGTCAGCAGGCCGGAGACCGAGCTCACGGTGCCCAGCAGCTGCGCCTGGTTCGCGATGGTGAAGTCGTCGGTGCCGCCCGCCGGGATCTGGTGCCGCGCCTCGAGCGTGGCGGTGATGGTGTCCTGGGCGACCGTGATCTGGCTGGCGTTCGCGACGCTGACATAGATGGCGCGCACGCCGTCACCGGACGAGAAGTGGCTGCGCATGGCGCTCATGGGGATGAGCACCTGGTCATCCTGGTTCGCGATCCCCACGCTTCCCTTCGGATGCAGGATGCCGATGACCTGGAACGGAATCCCGTCGATGGTGACGGTCCTCCCCAGGTCGCTCTGCCCCAGTCCAAGGTCAGCGGCGGTGGTGGCGCCCAGCACCGCCACGCGCATGGACGCGGCATCGGCGGCATCGGTCAGGAAAGACCCCTGCCAGACCTGGTAGTTGCGCACCTCGAGGTACGCGGGCGTGGTCCCCACGATGGAGGTCGTGGTGTTCTGCGTGCCGGAGATGACCAGTCCCTGGGTCGCCACCTCGGGGGCCACCGAGCCGATCCCCTGCAGCGCGCCGATGGCGGTGGCGTCCCCGGTCGTCAGGGTGCTCGCCGACCCGGCCGCGCCAAACGTCCCGGCCGTGAAGACGCGGCCCGGGCTGATGGTGAGCAGGTTGGTCCCCAGCCCCTGGAGCTGGCTCGTGATGCCCCGGGTGGCGCCGTCGCCAACGCCCACGAGCGCGATGACCGCGCCAACGCCGATCACCACGCCAAGCATCGTGAGTGCCGCACGCAACCGCGCCGCCGCCAGGCGGCTGAGGGCAAGGTTCAGGAGCTCGACGACGTTCACGCGGCTGCCGCCTCGGGCTCCTCGAGGAGCCCATCGCGAACGCGGATGAGCCGTGGCGCCACGGCAGCCACGTCGGCATCGTGGGTGATGAGGACGACGGTACGGCCGGATCGATGCAGCTCGGTCAGGATCCCCAGCACCTCGGCGCCGGCAATCGAGTCGAGGTCGCCGGTTGGTTCATCGGCCAGGATCAGGGCGGGCTCCGTGACCAGCGCGCGTGCGATCGCCACGCGCTGCTGCTGACCGCCGGACAGCTCGGTGTGGTCATGACCGAGCCGATCGCCCATTCCCAGTCGCTCCAGGATGGCCTGCGCGCGCCGCAGCCGCTCGCGACGAGGCACCCCCTGGTAGAGGAGCGGCGCCGCGACGTTCTCGAGGGCGCTGGTTCGCGGCAGGAGGTTGTACGACTGGAAGACGAATCCAATGGCCAGGCTGCGCAGCCGAGCCAGCCCGTCGTCATCGAGCGTGGATACGTCCACGCCTCCCAGCAGGTATCGGCCACCTGTGGGGCGGTCGAGGCAGCCGATCAGATGCATCATCGTCGACTTGCCGCTTCCGGACGGCCCGACGATGGCCACGAACTCGCCAGACCCGATGGAGAGGTCAACGCCCCGCAGCGCGTGGACCGCCACCCGGCCCAACCGGTACTCCTTGGTGACGCCCTGGAGCGCGATGAGCGGGAGCGCGCCGGTCGCTCCGGTCATCGGCCGAAGGTCCCGCCGCCGCCGGTCACACCGCGCAGCCCGCCCCCGCCCAGCCCACCGAAGCCGCCGTTCGTGGTGCTTGTGGAGCCCGTGCTGGCGTTCGAGACGCCGACCACGACCCGCTGGCCCTCGGTGACGCCCGACTTCACCTCGGTCAGGGTGCTGGTGATCAGGCCCACCTGGACCGATACGTCGCTCACGGCACCCGAGCTGTCCATGACGCGCACCGTGTAGTTGCCGGTCTGCCCCAGGAGGGCAATGGACGGAACCGCGATTGCGTCGGTGACCTGGGCGATGGTGATCGACACGCTCACGCTCATCCCGGAGCGCGCCGTCGCGGGCGCCGAGGTGAGTCCCACCGTCACGGCATAGGTGACCACCGAGCTGTTGCCGCCGGATGCCGTCGGGGCGATGGCGGTGACGGTGCCCGCGGCGGTGGAGTCGATCGCGTTGATGCCCACGGTCGCGGTCTGGCCCAGCTTGACGTTCGGGAGGTCCGTTTCCGTGACGCTGATCACCGCCTGCAGCCCGCCGGCGTCGAGGACGATCGCGTCACCCGAGGGCGCATCGGCCCCGGCGGTCAGGTTCACGGCCTCGACGATGCCGTCGGCGGGCGCGGTGATGGCAGCCCTAGCGCGCTCCGCTGCGAGGTCCGCCTTGTTCTGCGTCGCCGTGGCGACTGCATTCTTCGCGTTGTAATACTGGGTCCGCGCCTGCCAGATCGCCTGGTCCGTGGTTGCGGCCGACAGGGTCGATGCCGCCTGGTCCAGCTGCGCCTGTGCCGAGGCGAGGTTGTTGCTGGCCTGGCTGTACTGGGCATCAACGGCGCCTGTATCGGCCGTCGCCAGGGTGTCTCCCTTCTTCACGGAGTCCCCGGGCGCGACGCTGACCGATTTCACCGGCCAGGTGGTCGTGCTGGAGCCGTTGCTCGAGCTGCTGCTCGCCGAAGCGCTCGAGCTGCTCGCGCCCAGGACGGTCGCTGCCTGGCCGAAGCTCAGCCCGGAGCGCGTCACCGGTGCCAGTGTCCCGTTTGCCGCGATGTCGCTCGTCACCGTGGCCCGCGTCACCTGCGCGGTCAGGTACTGGTTGTTCCCGGTCGAGGCGGCGCCCGGACGGACGACCACCACGACGATGGCCGCGACTCCGACCAGCACGAAGAGCCCGGCACCGACAAGCTTCCATCTCATGGGTGCGAGCCTGAGTCTCACCTCTGAACGCATTCTGAAAGACCAATGCGCCCACGCGACAGCAGAGCTGTCGCGCCAGTCGCTAGGCTTGCCTCATGCGGGGGACACCCTGATGCAGGACCTGGACGGTCAGACCGTCTACTCGGCGACCGACCTGGTCGGCTTCCTCGAGTGCGAGCACCTGACGGAGCTCGAGCGAGCCGCCCTGGGCGGACTCGTGGTGCGTCCTGTTCGCGACGACCCGGAGCTTGTCATCCTCCAGGAACGCGGGATGGAGCACGAGACCCGGTTCATGGAGTACCTGCGCCAGCAGGGCCGAACCGTGGAGGACGGCCGCACAACACTCGAAATTGCGGATCCGTCGCGCCGCCGAGAGCGCATCGAGGCAGATGCCGCCCGCACCCGGCGCCTCATGGCGGACGGGGCCGATGTCATCTATCAGGCGACCCTGTTCGATGGCATCTGGCTCGGATACGTGGACTTCCTCGTGCGGGTGGACCAGCCCAGCAGCCTCGGCGCTCACGCCTACGAGGTCTTCGACACGAAGCTCGCCCGCCGGACGAAGGGCGGCGCCCTGATCCAGATGTGCGTCTACTCCGAGCTGGTGGCCCGGCTCCAGGGACACCTGCCTGAGCGGATGCACGTGGCGCTCGGCGGGAGCGGCCATCGCGTGGAGTCCCATCGGCTGGACGACTACCTCGCCTACTTCCGGAGCGTTCGCAGCCGATTCCTCGCCGCGGTGACCGACACACCGGCTCGCTATCCCCTGAGCAGCGTGCCGGACCCGGTCTCGCACTGCGACGTCTGTCGCTGGGAGGCGCACTGCGCCGTGCTGCGCCGGGATGCGGACCACCTCAGCGGAGTCGCCGGGCTGCGCACCGACCAGGCCCGCCGCCTGGTTGCCGCCGGGGTCGAGACGCTCACGGCCCTGGCCACGCTGGCAGATCCGCTGCCGACCATCGACGGCATCGCGGATCAGGCGCTCGCCAGCCTGCATGCGCAGGCTCGACTCCAGCACACGTCACGCGGGCTGGCTGTTCCACGCTATGAGCTGCTTCCCGTGCAGGCCGGCCTGGGGCTGGCCGCACTCCCCGAACCCCACCCGGCGGACCTGTTCTTCGACATCGAGGGAGACCCGTTCGCGGAGGAGGACGGGCTCGAGTACCTGTTCGGCATCTGGGACCCCATGACACCCGAGCAGGACGGCACGCCGGGCTTCCGCGCCTGGTGGGCACACTCGCGCGAACAGGAGAAGACCGCCTTCGAAGGCTTCGTCGACTTCGTCATGGACCGATGGCGACGCTATCCCGGGATGCACGTCTACCACTACGCCGCCTACGAGCGGGGGCGGATGGGCATGCTCTCGACGCGGCACGCCACCCGCGAGGGAGAGATCGACGACATGCTCCGTCGCGGTCTCTTCGTGGACCTCTTCAAGGTCGTTCGCCAGGGGGTGCGCGTCGGCACGGCGAGCTACTCGATCAAGAAGCTGGAGCCCCTCTATGCCCTGGCACGCGTGATCGCGCTCAAGGATGCGGGCTCCAGCATCGTGCGCTACGAGGAGTACATCCGCTCCGTCGTCGCGGGCCGCCCCGACCCGGCGATCCTCCTGGAGATTGCCGAGTACAACCGCGACGACTGCCGATCGAACCAGGAGCTCCGCGACTGGCTCGAGGCGCGGCGGGACGAGGCGGCAGGCGCATCGGGGGTGCCGGCCCCCCGCCCCGGTCCGCCGGAGGATTCGGAGAAGCCGCCGTCCCCGCGCGACGCCCGGATCCGGGACCTGGTCGAGCGGCTTGTCACGCCCCTGCCGGTCGTCGAGGAGCGTCGGCGCGCGAGCCCCGCTCAGCAGGCCACCTGGCTCCTCGCGAACCTGCTCGAATGGCACCGGCGGGAGGAGAAGGTCGAATGGTGGGCCTTCTTCGATCGCTGCAGCCGCTCCGATGCAGAGCTCGCCGACGACCCCGAGGCCATCGGCCAGCTCGTTTGGGAAGGCGAGGTGGATCGACCGCGGCAGTCCGTCCGCCACCGCTACCGGTTCGATCCCGAGCAGCCGTACCGGCTCAAGGTGAACGACGACCCGGTGAACCCGGCGACCGCGAGCTCAGCGGGCACCATCGTGGCCCTCGACCCCCTTCGCGGCACCCTCGATCTGGTATGGAGCCGCCGCCACGAGCGACCGCATCCCACCTCGCTGATCCCGCACGGGCCCATCGTGGCGGAGGCGCAGAAGGGGGCCCTCGAGCGGATCGGCGAGTGGGTCGCGGCGAACAGGATCACCACCGCAGGTCCGTACCGGGCCGCGCGTGACTTCCTCCTTCGCACGGGTCCGCGGGCCGGCCAATCCGGCGGGATGTCGCTCGTCCACGCCGGCGAGCCGGTGGATACTGCCGCGCGACGCCTCATCCGATCGCTGGATGAGACGGTCCTGCCCGTCCAGGGACCGCCGGGCGCCGGCAAGACCTACGTCGGTGCCGAGATGATCCTGGAGCTGGTCCGGGCTGGCCGGCGGGTGGGGATCACCGCCTTCACGCACCGGGCGCTGACGAACCTCCTCGACGAGGTGCTCGCGCACGCTCGCGATGCGGGGACGACCGTGCGGGCCATCCGCAAGCTCGAGAAGGGCGAAGAGCCGGACCCTGCCTGGGGCTACGCCACGACCCGCTCCAACCAGGACGTCGCGGACGAACTGACGAGCGGCGCAGCACAGGTCGCGGCGGGCACCACCTGGCTCTGGGCGCGACATGAGCTGGAGGCACAGGTCGACACCCTGTTCGTGGACGAAGCCGGCCAGCTCTCGCTCGCGAACGTGATCGCCGTATCAGGGTCGGCGAGGAGCGTCGTCCTGCTGGGAGATCCGCAGCAGCTCTCCCAGGTGAAGAAGGGCGCGCACCCCGAGGGTGTCGACGTGTCGGCGCTCGAGTTCGCTCTGGGCGGCGGCGCCGTCATCGACCCGACCAGGGGCCTCTTCCTGCCGGAGACGCATCGGCTCCATCCGGACGTCAACCGCTTCACGAGCGAGGTCTTCTACGAGCGCCAGCTGCGCGCCGCACCCGAGACGAGCCGCCAGCGCCTCAGCGCACCGGGGGCGCTGACCGCGACCGGGACGCGCTGGTTCGCGGTGGACCACGAGGGCAACCGCAACGCGAGCGAGGAGGAGGCTGCGGTCGTCGCGGACCTGTACCGGAACCTGCTCCTCGGCACCTGGACCAACCAGCACGGCGAGCAGCGCTCGCTCGACCCGGGAGCCATTCTCGTCGTTGCCCCGTACAACGCACAGGTCGAGCTCCTCACGGAGGCGCTCCAACCCATCGCCGCACGGCAGGGCGGCACCGCCCGCGTCGGGACCGTGGACAAGATCCAGGGTCAGCAGGCGGCAGTGGTCCTCTATTCGCTGGCCACCTCGTCGCAGGACGAGCTCCCGCGCAGCATGGAGTTCCTGTATTCGCTCAACCGCCTGAACGTGGCCACGTCACGCGGACGCTGCATGGCGGTCGTGATCGGGTCCCCGGACCTGCTACGGGTGAGCGCGCACACGCCGTTCCAGATGCGCCTCGCGAACGCCCTCTGCCGATTCGTGGAGCTCGCCGCGGAATCGCGCGCCGGCGAGGACGCTACGTCTCGTCCTCTGACGATGCCCTGGGCTCCAGGGTGAGCGCCGCGGAGTTGATGCAGTAGCGCAGGCCCGTCGGCCTCGGACCGTCGGGGAACACGTGGCCGAGGTGCCCCCCGCACTGGCTGCACGTCACCTCCGTCCGGGTCATGAGGAAGGCGCGGTCCGTCTCCTCCTCCACGGCGTCGGGCGCGGCCGGCGCGAAGAAGCTCGGCCAGCCCGAGCGAGAGTCGTACTTGGTGTCGGAGCTGAAGAGCTCGTTCCCGCATCCGGCACACCGGTACACGCCCGGCCGGTGCTCGTCCCAGTACACACCGCTGAAGGCACGCTCGGTGCCCTTCTGGCGTAGGACGCGGTACTGCTCGGCGGTGAGCTGCTGGGCCCACGCAACGTCAGACTTCGTCAACTTCTGCATGGCCACATTGTGCACCGCAGCGCGTGCAGGACCGATGTCGCGAACATGACGCAAGCGTGAAGAAAGGAACACGCCGGCCCGGGCAGGGGGCCGGCGTGTTCGCAGGGCTGAGGGGCACACACAGCCCCGCTCCCGTCAGGCGCGATCCGCATGCGCCGAGCGACGGATGAATGGGTGGGCGCCGATGATCATCAGCAGGCCCAGCGCGGTCAGCAGGCTCGTCAGGGTGACGGTATCGCTGACAGAGGTGTTCGGAAGCTGGTCGGTGGTCCCCTCGCCGGTCGGCGTGCCCGCGGCCGGGCTGGCCGACGGTGCGCTCGAGCCGGTGATCGCCTCTACGGCACCTTCAGTCGGATCAGGGGTTGGCGTGGGACTCGTGTCCTGGGCCGGCGGGGTGCTCGGGTCCTCGCTGGGCGGGGTGCTCGGGTCCTCGCTGGGCGGGGTGCTCGGGTCCTCGCTGGGCGGGGTGCTCGGGTCCTCGCTGGGCGGGGTGCTCGGGTCCTCGCTGGGCGGGGTGCTCGGGTCCTCGCTGGGCGGGGTGCTCGGGTCCTCGCTGGGCGGGGTGCTCGGGTCCTCGCTGGGCGGGGTGCTCGGGTCCTCGCTGGGCGGGGTGCTCGGGTCCTCCGAGGGAGTCGCCGAGGCATCGGCCGCGCCGCACGCATCGACCCAGAAGGTCTTGTTCTTGCTGTTGTCCGCGCCAGCGGGCGTGTACTCCAGCTTATAGTGCCCGGCATCCAGGGTTATGGGATCGGTCTCGTCGGTTCCGTTCGTCGAGGCGTCGTAGTCGCCGGAGGCGACGATGCCGCCAGGGGTAGGCGCCTTGGCCTTGATCTCCCAGGTCCCGGTCTGGTCCTCGTCGGGGTAATAGAAGACCACCGTGAACGTGCACAGGTGGGGCTCGTTCCCGGTGTCGGACGCATCCTCCCCGCTCGTCACGTCGTGGAGCTTGACGGTCCCGGCATTGCTGTTCTTCGCCCATGCCGGGGCAATGCTCAGGACCAGGGAGAAGGCAAGCGTTGCGATGCCCGCGCCGAGGAGCGCTCGACGGGTCGGGCTGAGGTCGTTGAGTCGCTCTCTGCGGTTCATCGGGGTTGCATTCCATGTGTTGCGGATCACGCCGGTAGGATGGATCTCCTACCCCGAACCGCCTATGGCGAACTAGTACCTCTGGCATTCGGGGTCCCTCGCGGCAACCCCACCGAACCGACCAGGTGCGGTGCGGTGCAGTACCCCCGGGGTACTTCCGGCGACCGGTTTCAGGCGCGGAAGCGTGCCAGCCCGAAGAGGCCGATATCGTGGCTCGTCGAACCGTGCATGGCCAGGTCGGCCATCACCTCGCCCACGACGGAGCAGAACTTGAAGCCGTGGCCGCTGAACCCGGCCGCCACGCTGACCTGCGGCGCATCCGGCAGAACGTCCAGGATGAAATGCTCGTCGGGAGTGTTCGTGAAGATGCATGCCTTGAGCATCACGGTCGGCCCGGCACCGTCGGGAAAATAGCGCTCCGCGAACGAGCGCAGCAGCGTCTCGTCCTCGGGTCCCGCGGAACGGTCAGGAGTATCGGGGTCGATGGCTTCCCCGCGGTGGTGATAGCGCCCGAACTTGAATCCCGGTACGTCGTGAACCGGGAAGCCGTAGTAGCTGCCCTCCTCGACATCGAGGAGGAAGACCGGGAAGACAGACGCAT
This sequence comes from uncultured Chloroflexia bacterium, assembly GCA_963805305.1. Lineage (GTDB taxonomy): Bacteria > Chloroflexota > Limnocylindria > QHBO01 > QHBO01 > CAVXEH01. The sequence continues at coordinate 570,960 of CAWDTM010000002.1, read as the reverse complement.
CAAACCACTCGGGCCGCGTCGGCTGCAGCCACGCCAGGACCTGCCGTTCCGGCGAAACGACCGATCGCACCGCCGGGACCAGCCGGCCCGCCCACGCTCCTCCGCAGATGACCAGCCGATCCGCCTCATCCTCGCCGCCGGCGGTCGTCACGCGCACGCCACCCTGCCCGGTCCGTTCCCACGCCAGCGCCGGTTCGCGGAATCGCAGCTCGGCGCCATGACGGAGCGCTGCATTGACGTGCGCCAGCACGCACCGCTCCGCGAGGAGAAAGCCACCATCTGGCTGGAACACCGCGCGGATCGTGGGTGGGAAGCCCCGATAGGCCGGAAAACGCGTCGCGAGCGCTGCCGCGTCGAGGACCTCGTGCGGCAGGTCGTGCAGCGCGGCCGCAGCGAGGGCGCCCCGAAAGGTGGATCCGTCCTCGGGTCCACCCTCGACGCTCCCGGTCGTGACCAGCAGCCGCTCCCCGCTCTCGGCCTCGAGGGCATGCCACAGGTCGTATGCACGCCGCAGGAGGGGCACATACGAGGGATCCTCGTGATACGCGAGGCGGATGATCCTGGTCAGCCCGTGCGACGAACCTCGCTCGTGGAGCAGGTCGAACTGCTCAAGTCCCAGGACGCGCCAGCCGCGGCGGGCCAGGTGTGCCGCGGTGGCGCTGCCCATTCCCCCCAGGCCGATCACGATCGCGTCGTAGCGCACGGCTCATGATGCCGTGCCCCGTCAACGCCGCGCGGTCACCGAGCCTGCTGCCCCGCCCGAGCCGAGCGAGCCACCCGTTGGACCGATGCGTCGGTCGCCAAGGCCTCACCCGCCCGGACGAGCCGTGCGCCGAGCCAGCGTCGGGCGGCCGCCACGCCTGCCGACCTCGCTCCGGCGGCCATCGTCGCGCGCAGCTCAGCGGCCAGGAGGTCGCCGTGCAGCCGCAGGAGCTCTGGATCAAATGCTTCGAAGTACATCGCGGTTCGCCCTCCGACCGCCCTGACGGCGATCGCTGCCTTTACGTCAAGTATCTCCACGTCGAACTAGTGCGCGTACTGTAGCGCGTGAATCGCTTGACGTCAAGACACTTTACGTGGAGAATCCTGGCATGAGCAGACGTTCGGCATCCGCTCCCCTCGCGGTGGATTGCGACAACGTCGACGCCATGCTCGAGATCTGGAAGCGCGAGCTCCCGGACCTCGACCTGGCCACGGAGGGCATCGTCGAGCGCATCCAGAAGATCGCCCGACACCTGGACCATGCCATGGAGGAGACGCTGACCTCCCACCACCTCAACCGCGGTGAATGGCGCCTCCTTGGAGCGCTGCGTCGTTCCGGGCCGCCGTACCGTCGGTCTCCCGGTCAGCTGGCCGGCGAGATGGGGCTCTCCAGCGGTGCCATGACCAACCGGCTCGACCGGATGGAGGCCGCCGGTCTCATCCGCCGCCAGCCTGATCCGTCGGACCGCCGAGGGCTCCACGTCACGCTCACCGATGCGGGCTGGCAGGCCTGGCAGACCTCCACCGATGCCCAGGCCACCAAGGAGGCGCTCATCGCGTCGGCCCTCACGCTCGACGAAAAGGAGCAGCTCAATGCCCTGCTCCGTCGGTTCCTGATCTCCGTCGAGCAGGCGGGGCCGCCCCTCCACCCGGTCGAGAAGGTGCCGGTCGCCGTCGACTAGGCTCCCTCAACGACGCGTGCGGCACCGCGATGCCCGCGCGCGTACCGTTCGACGAACGCACGCTGGTCCTCGGTCTCGACCGCATCGGGATGGCGCACTCGGCGCACGAACCTGATCGCCGCATCCGCGGCCATGCCGCCCTCCACGAGGGCGCAGGCTGCCACCGTTCCCGTTCGACCCACGCCGCCCATGCACGCGACCGCGACATCGCGACGCTCGCGCTCCACGCGCAGCGCTTCGATCAGAGATCGCATCTCCTCCGCCGAGGCTGGAGGGGAACCGTCGGGCAGGGGGTGCCGACGAATCACGATTCCCCGGAGCCGCGCCACCTCGACGATGGCGGGGTCGCCCCACCGGCGCAGCTCGTGGTCCTCGACCAGGAGCAGCAGGAGCCGCACCCCGGTGGCGCGGAGCACCGCGAGGTCATCGGCCAGGTCGCGTGCGTAGGTCAGCCCGGGGTAGCGGTCCGATCCGCCGTGCTTCCCCGGCAGGAAGGTGAGCCCGAGGCGACCCCGGGCGCCATCCGCCAGGTCGTGGGCGTCGATCCAGTCCAGGCGGTAGGGTCGCTCGCCGTTCGCCTGCTCGAGCGGCGCGCTCCGTCGCCGGTCGTCGTGCGGCACAGAGCGCGTCACGCCGGCCTCCCTGCCGGTCAGTTGAGGTGACCGTTCATCCGGGGACAGAAATGCCCGGATGGGTCAAGTGGCTGCCCGCAGAACGGGCACGCAGGTCGACCCGCAGCGACGAGCGCACTCGCCGCGATCGCGAAGCGCCGTGCCGCGGGCACGTCCATCCGGACCCGCAAAACATCCGGCCCCTCGGTCTCCTCATCGGCCACCTCGGGGTAATCGCCGTCCTCGTTGACCGGCCGCGCCTCGACGAAGAGCGACATCTCCTCGGGATCCCATCCCAGGGTGAGCACCCCCACTCGGAAGACCTCGACGATGGGCTCCTCGAGGTGCTGCGCCGGCCCGCCACCGGTGATCGCCGTGTCGCCCCCCTGCCCCACGGCGACGAGGAGCTCGCCGACACGTTGCGCGAGCGCAGCGACCTGAGTCTTCTCGAGCCCCACGCTCACCACGGCACGATCCTGCCTGGCCTGGAGGTAGAAGGCCCGATTGCCCGGCTCGCCCACCACGCCGGCCACGAAATGGTCCGGGCGATCGAAGAGGAAGAGGCGTCGGGACATGCGCCCATCGTACTAGGATGGCGACCTGATGCCGTTCCGTGGCGGTCGCCGGCGTCCCCAGGCTATGCCCGGCTCTGCGCCGGGCCCCGCGCGCGGTGCCATGGCACGTCGCCGGGACGGTCGCCTCCCCGGATGGGCTGCGCCCGCGCTCGGATGGGTGGCGGTGCTGGGGCTCCTGGTATTCGTGGCCCTGATCGTCGGCCGGCCGGGCCGCGATGCGGGCACGGCCGCGGCCACCGGCTCACCCGGACCCTCGCCGCTGCCCGTGGCGTTCGGCACGGCCATCGACCACGCCTCCGGCGAGGCTGCCGAGCTCACGACGCGGTTCCGGGCCGGCGAGCCGTTCGCCTATTCCGTGCGGCTGCCAGCTGCGGTCGGGCAGCCAACGGTGTATGTCGAGGTGCTGCGCGTCACCGCCGAGGGGCTCGAGCAGGTCCAGGCCCCGCAGGCGCAGCAGACACTCCCGGACCGTCCGGTCATCGCGTACCTCGTTACCACCGACGGGCTCATCGACGCGTTCGGCACCGGCGACTTCGTGCTGCGCGTCTACCTGGACCCGACGGCCGAGCCGCTTGCGGCGGGCTCGTTCACGGTCGTGCCGCCAGCCTCCTAGCGCCGACGGCCAACCCGGCGTGGAACAACAGGAAGGGATCGGAGAAGTGCCCGCTCTCCGATCCCTTTCCCCCGTCGTCCACGGCTGGTACGCCGCCCCCCAGCAACGTGTGCCCATCCAACCGGGTTGCGGTCAGCCTAAGGGCACCGCACCGCACATGTCAATACTCAATTGACTTCGAGCGCTTCCCGCGAAAGCTCGTACGCGCCGCGGTGGTCGCCATGGCCGGCCCGCAGGTCCGCCCACTCCCGAAGCACGTCCCGCAGACGACCGGCCGACCCGCCTTCGCGCGCCAGCGCGGCGGCCTCTGCGAAGCGCGCCTCGGCGGTCGCAACATCCCCGTCGTCGCGCAGCATTCGCGCCCCGGTCAGGACCGACGCCATCAGCGCCAGCCGATTCCCGGTGGCCCGAGCCAGCTCCGCGGAGCGATCCGCCAGGATCTGCGCGCCCGGTCGATCCCCGGCAGCAGCCGCGATCTGCGCCTCCGTTTCGAGGATTGCGGCCAGCAGCCGATCGTCGCCTGCCTCCTCCGCCTCCCGATGCGCCTGTTCCGCGAGCTCGCGCGCGCGTTCGATGTTGCCGGACGCCACGTAGGCGAGGGCCAGGTCGTTCTCGATAGAGGCACTTTCGAGGTCCGCCCCGGCGGCCCGGTACAGCGCCATGGCCTGCGTGCCCGCACGGATCGCGGCCTCGAGGTCGCCGGTCTCGCGATAGCTGACCGCCAGCCCGAAGAGGAACGTCGCCCGCCGCCGGTCGTCGAGATCGGCTGCCATGCCGCGCGCGGCTTCGAGGTATCCGAGCGACTCGTGGTAGCCGCCGGAACGGGACTCCACCGATGCGAGCGCCATGAGGAGGCGCATCTCGAAGTCCGGCTCCACGATCAGGCCATCGCGGACGCGCTGGAGCAGGGTCGTCAGCAGGCTGCGTGCGTCAGCCTCGTTGTCGGATTCGTAGAGGCCGTACGCGAGCCAGTAGCGAGCGAGCGCCTCGTCTGTGGGCCGACCCAGCTCGCCGAACAGGCGGGCCGCCTCCGCCCCCGCCGCGACGGCCGCGCGGCCGTGGTCCAGACGGGCCTCCGCCTCGGCGAGTCCGCGGAGCGCCTCGGCGCGCGCAGGATCGTCGAGCGGCTGGTCCAGCATCGATCGATACCCGTCCGCCGCTGCCTGCCACTCGCCCGCGGCGAGGTGCATGTCGATCTCGAGTCGGCTCCAGGCAGGGTGCTGCTCATCGAGGAAGTGGCTCGCCGGGAGGCCCAGGCGATCGGACAGGTACGTGAGCGCGACCATGGACGGACGCGCGATCCCCGTTTCGAGGGCGCTCACGTACGCCTTGGTGTAGCGGTCGCCGGCGAGGGTCTGCTGCGTCATTCCCGCCCTTCGACGCGCCTCACGAATGCGCTCACCGATGCGCGCGGCCAGCGCGGCATCCCGCTCGGTCGGGCGAGCAGCGACCTTCGTTCTCGGCATTGGGACAGTGTACCGCACCCGGCAAGCGTGACTTGACCGGGGAACGCCACCAAAGTACTCCCCCACGGACTGCACCCGGTACTCACGGGTCATTGCCCGCGGCACGCCTCCCGGCGAGGGTGGGGCCAACGACCGGCCGAACGCGCCGGAGGAGCCCAAGGAGTGTCCGCCATGCAGCACGTCACGAACGGCAGCGGGTTCCCCGCCTAGCTTTCCGACCCACCAGTGCGCCGCTCGCGGCGCCTGTCGTGGCGAACCCATCACGCGCCGTGGCCCGCTGGCTTCGGCGCGTGTCGCGTTGCGCGCTCTTCGCTACAGCGCCGGGAGCTCCTGGTCGCGATGCAGGGCCGGAGCGAAGAGGTCCCCGACCGAGGCGAGCCGATCCGCCAACGTGCCCATGCTCCAGCGATCCGGCTGCAGGAGCGGGTCGTCCAGCTCGTCCCAGCTGATCGGGGCCGAGACCGGCGCCCCGGGTGACGGCCGCACTGCGTACGGCGCCACGAGCGTCTTGTTTCCTGCATTCTGCGTGTAGTCCAGCCGGGCCAGACCTCGTCGCTCGCGCTTTGACCACTCCCAGCTGACGAGGTCCGGAACCGTGGCGGCCACGGCCCTGGAGAGGCGCTCCACCCAGTCACGGGTCTCGTCGAAGGCATAGCCGGGGCGAACCGGAATCCAGACCTGGATGCCACGCTTGCCCGTGACCTTGGGCACGCCGACCACCGAGAGATGTCCCAGTGCAGCGCGATAGAGGCGTGCGAGGGCCAGCACCTCCTGCCAGGTCGTGGCATCGCCCGGGTCGATGTCCACGAGCGCGTAGGTCGGCTCCGCGGGGCGCTCCAGCGTCGAGGTCCACGGGTGGAGCTCCACGGCCGCCTCCTGTGCCAGCCAGGCGAGCGTCGCGACGCGGTCAACGACCGGATAGGTCTTTGGGCCCTCGCGGTGGTGGTGGAAGGTCCAGCGGCGCACCCAGTCGGGTGCGTGTCCCGGCAGATCCTTCTGCCAGAATCCGGGGCGCTTGGTCCCGTTCGGGAAGCGCTGGACGGTGGTCCCGCGGTCGGCGAGGTACGGCACGAGGACCGGGGCGACCTGGCAGTAGTACCGGATCAGGTCGCGCTTCGTGACCGCCGGCAGATCGCGCAGCGGATCGGCTTCCACGATCACCTTGCCCAGGTTCGTCAGGCGCACCTCGTGGCCGCCAACGCGCCATGACTCCCCGTCTCCTGTCGACTCGAGTGCGGCGAGCTCCGCTTCGCTGGCCGCGACGATGGGCTGTTCGACTCTTCCGGCGGGTCGCGGCGGCGGGCGGCGGCCGCTGGTCACGATCCGTCGAGCGGAGCTCGTTCGCTCGCGGACGACGTCAGCCGGGTCACGCGCGGACTCGAGGCCGGTGAACACCGCCTGGCGGAGAAGTCCATCCGTCGTCCATTCCGCGAACTCCGCCCGGATCACGAGTCGAGGCTCCGCCCAGTGGACCCGCGGCAGGTTCGGCGCGGGATCGAGTGGCGAATCCGCTCGCTCCAGGGAGCGGAGCGCCTCGAGCAGCTCTCGACGCCGGCGCGCATCGATGCCGCTCCCGACCTGACCGGCATGCTGCAGCCGCCCCTGCTCGTGGACGGCAACCACCAGGGAGCCGAGATCCCGGTTGCTCCCCTGGCCCTCGAGCCAGCCCACCACGATCAGCTCCTGCTCGCGCCGCAGCTTGACCTTCAGCCAGTTCCGCGACCGCTTGCCGGGTTCATAGGGCGCGTCGCGGCGCTTGGCCACGATTCCCTCCAGCTCCTGTTCGCGCGCCGCCTCGAGGAAGGCCTCGCCATCGGTCTCCACGTGGCTCGCGTAGCGCACCAGCGGATGCGGGCGAAGCAGCTGGCGGAGGAGGGCCTTGCGCTCGATAAGCGGCACGCCCAACAGGGAGCGCCCTCCCACGTGCAGCAGGTCGAAGACCCAGTAAACCAGCGGGATGGCGGCGCGCTCCTCGGCCGATCGGCGTTCCGTCTCCGGCCTGCGCCGGCCGGTGGCCACCTCCAGGCCGCGCAGCCCGGTCCGTTCCTGCAGCAAGCTGAACGACGGACGACCGCGGTCATCGAGGGCCACGACCTCACCGTCCACGATCGCGTCCCTGGCAGCCATCCAGCCTGCGGGACCCGCGAGGTCCGGAAAGTAGGTCGCGGCATCCTTCCGGTTGCGCGTCCAGAGCCGTGCGGAGCCGCCGCGGACCACCGCCTCGACCCGGTACCCGTCCCATTTGACCTCGAACAGCCATTCCGGCGTGGTGAACGCGGCATCCACCGGTGTTGCGAGCATGGGGGCGATGAAGTCAGGCATGGGCGCATCGCGTGCCCGGGAGAGGTCGGGCTCCATGGGAGGATCCGGCGGCGGCGCGTCGAAACGGGGCGGGAGACCGGCCGCCAGCTCCTCGTTGGTGCGGCCGCTTCGCACGCTCAGCGGGTGGTCCTCCGGGTCCCAGCCGGCGACCGCCGCGTCATCGCGCTTGTGGAGGAGGAGCCAGGCGTCCGCATCGGTCTTGCGGCCGGATGCGTCGCGCCTCCCGCCGGTGTGCACCAACGTGAACCGGCCCCTGAGCTTCTCTCCGTGGATCGCGAACTTCAGCTCGCCCGCGGCCACGGCTGCCCGCGGATCGTCCGTCTCCTCCGGCTCATACGTCCCCCAGTCCCAGACGATCATGTCCCCGCCCCCGTACTCGCCGCGCGGGATCACGTCCTCGAAGTCGAGGTACTCGATCGGATGGTCCTCGGTGTGCTGGGCGAGGCGCCGCTCGTCGGGGTCGAGGGTGGGGCCGCGTGGCACGGCCCAGCTGGCCAGGACCCCGCCCATCTCGAGGCGGAGGTCGTAGTGGAGGCGGGTGGCCCGATGGCGGTGGACCACGAAGCGGCCGCTGGTCTGGAGCACGGCGCCGGGAGCGGGCTCAGGGGTGTGCCCGAAATCGCGCTTCCGACGGTAGTGCTCCAACGGCATGGGCGGATGGTAGCGGCCGGCGGATGGGCACGGTTCGTGCGCTCCCTGACGGGCGCTATCAGCTGGTCACCAGGAGGACAGACATGACCACCACGATGCCCGCACGTGAGCTCGATCGGCTCGGCGACAGCGGCCTCTCGACGGCTGACCTGGCAAACATCGACGACGACGTGCACGGCCGCGTCGTCTACGACCGTCTTGGCGAGGAGGTCGGAACGGTCGAGGACCTGCTCGTCTCGCGCCAGCTCCTCGAGGCCCCGTTCGCCATCCTCCGCTGGGGAGGAATCCTGGGCCTGGGCCGCCAGGCGCGGCTGGTGCCCATGGAGATCGTCACCGTCCAGCCGAACGCGCTCGTCGTCGAGCGCGATCGCGAGGCCGTGCAGAGCGCGCCGCCGCTTCGCGAGGACCTCGAGGGCGACGACGCCGAGGCCTATTACGCGGCGGTCTCTGACCACTACGGCGTCGCTCCGTACTGGACGCGCGTTTCGAATCGTTAATCGGACGGGTTCGCGGGTCGCAATCTTGGCCCTGCACGCTGAGCGGGAGTCCACTACGAGGCAGTGCTTTGGCGACCCGGCGACCCACACGCCCCGAGCCCCGCTCCGCCGCGGGGGGCACGGTCGCTACCGCCGCGCTCATACCGCTGCGTGTCTTTTTGGGCGGCACCTTCGTCTACGCCGGCCTTGACAAGCTCCTGGACCCGACCTTCCTGGCGGCCGCGGGGCCAGGGTCGATTGGTGAGCAGCTCGTCGGGTTCGCGCGCAACTCCCCGCTGACCTTCCTGATCAACGGTGTCGCGCTCCATGCGCCCGTCCTGATAGGACTGGCGATGGCGGTGCTGGAGATCGCGGTCGGCCTTGGCACCCTGGCCGGCTGGCTCTTCCGTCTCAACGCGGCCGTGGGCGCCGCCGTCTCGATCCTGTTCTGGCTCACGGCCTCCTGGTCCACCACGCCGTACTTCTACGGTCCCGACCTGCCGTACGCCGCCGGGTGGCTGACCCTGGCCCTGGCCGGGACCGGCGGGGCCTGGACTCTTCCGGCCTGGTTCGAGGAGCGGGATGCCCCGCGGCGACGCCCGGGGTTCGATCGGCGAACGATGATCGCGGGGCCCCCTTCCGAGGAACGGCGCCGATTCCTGCAGCTCATGGGCCTCGCCGGCGCGACGCTCGTCCTGGCCGGCCCGTCCCTGCTGGTCGGCCGGATCGCGGCCATGAGCAAGGGCGGGGAGGGCGACGGCACCGGCGCGCTAGCCACGGCCACGCCAATCCCGGCATCCACCACGGCCGCCGGAAGCGCGGCCGCGACGTCGACGCCGGCCGCCACCGCAACCCCGGCGGGCGGCGGCACCCTGCTCGCGCAGGGGAGCCAGCTGGCGTCGGCCAGGTCCGTGTCCACCTACGATCCGGCGACGGGCGATCCGGTGCTCGTCATCAAGCTCCCGTCGGGTTCCGTGGTTGCGTACGACGCGGTCTGCACCCACGCCGGATGCACGGTTCAGTACGATCCCGGCAGCGCCGTGATCTGGTGTCCGTGCCACGGTGCGGAGTTCGACCCGGCGCACCACGCACAGGTCCTGGGGGGGCCGACGAACACCCCCCTGGCCGCGATCCCCATCACGGTCGATCCGTCCAGTGGCGACGTGAGCACGAACGCCTAGGCGCCCGGACTGCGCCCCCGCCGCAGGCAGTCGGGGAACGAGACCAGGCTCGCGAGCACCTCCGATGCACCTGCGACACGCAACGTCGCTGCATCGACCGCCCCGGTCGTGACGCCGATGGCGTGCATCCCGGCCGCAACGGCTGCTTCCATGTCAAAGGTCGAATCCCCCACGTACCAGGCCGCTGTGGCGGGCACGCCCAGCTCATCGGCCGCAAGGAGCAGCAGCTCGGGGTCCGGCTTGGCCTGTCGCACGGTCGTCCCGTCGACGATCACCGGCGGGCGCGTGAGGTGCAGCGCGGCGACCGATGCAGCAACCTGCTCCCGACGGCTGGAGGTGCCGATGGCCCACGGAATCCCGGCCCGATCAAGGACCGCCGTCGCATCCCGCGCTCCGGGCAGCGGTCGTGGATCGACGTTGAGCCCTTCGTAGAGCGTCCCAGCCCGTGCGTCGATCGCCTCCGCCCGTGCGTCGTCCAGGCTCATCCCCGCCTCAGCGGCGACCACCCGCGCGAGCCGGCGACCGTCCGACCCGATGAGCGCCGAGACGCGCGGCCGGGCGGCGGGGATTCCCTCCTCCGCGAAGACCGCCAGCCAGGCTTCGATCCGAAGCGCCACGGTATCGACGAGGGTCCCGTCCAGGTCGAAGATCACCGCCCGCGGCGCGCGTGGCGAGCGCGATCTGTGCGGGACGGGCTCTGCGCGCATGGGACTACGATACCGGCCAATGCCGTCGCCGTTTGCCGAGCACTGGGCCCTGGATCCAGCGGTCGCGTTTCTGAACCACGGTTCGTTCGGCGCGACGCCGCGCGTCGTGCTCGCTGCCCAGCAGGCGTGGCGCGAGCGGATGGAGGCCGAACCGGTGCGCTTCTTCGCGCACGAGCTCGAGCCCGCTCTCGACGAGGTTCGCGGCACGCTCGCCGCCTTCGTGGGTGCAGATCCCGACGACCTGGCGCTGGTGCCCAACGCGACGACAGGCGTGAACACCGTGCTCCGGTCGCTCCTGCTGGCGCCCGGCGACGAGCTGCTCACCACCGATCACGAGTACAACGCGGTCCGGAACGCAATGGACGCCGTTGCGGAGAGCGCCGGCGCGCGCGTCGTCACGGTTCCAATTCCTTTCCCCGGAACCGACCCTGACGCCGTTTTGGGCACGGTGCTGTCTCACGCCTCCTCCCGGACCCGCCTGGTGGTGCTCGATCACGTCACCAGCGCCACCGCCCTGGTGCTCCCGCTGGAGCGGATCATCGCCGGACTGGCAGCGCAGGGCATTGACGTCCTCGTGGACGGCGCGCACGCCCCCGGCATGCTCCCCCTCTCGCTTGAGCGCCTGGGCGCTGCGTACTACGCGGGCAACCTGCACAAGTGGGCCTGCGCCCCGAAGGGGTCGGGCTTCCTGTGGGTGCGCCGCGATCGACAGGCCGGCATGCGTCCGCTCGTGATCAGCCATGGCGCGAACTCGCCGCGCACGGATCGCAGCCGCTTTCGGCTTGAGTTCGACTGGACCGGCACCACGGACTTCACCCCGTTCCTGGCCGTGCCGGCCGCCCTGCGCTTCGGTGAGGGGCTGACGGCGGACGGCTGGGACGGTCTCCGCGCACGCAACCACGCCCTCGCCCTCGCGGGCCGCGACCGCCTGGCCGCTGCCATGGCGGTAGCCCCGCCAGCGCCGGACACGATGATCGGCAGCATGGCGGCGATCCCCCTCCCGCCGGTGGAGACGCCGGGCGCCGTGCAGGGCGTCGACCTCTACGCGGACCCGGTCCATGCCGCGCTCATCGGGGCCGGCGTCCAGGTCATGGTCACCCCCTGGCCACAACGGCCGGCCGGCGGCGCGTGGCGCCGGCTGCTGCGGATCAGCGCCGCAGCCTACAACGACATCGAGCAGTTCGCTCGCCTGGCGGATCTCCTGCCCGCCATCGTCGCGGGCACCCACGACACGCCGGTCCCGGCCTGATGCCCATCGACCCGGGGACCCTGGATCCCGATCCCCTTCGGCAGCTGCGGACATGGGTCACCGAAGCGGAGGAGGCCGGTGAGCCGATGCCGGATGCCATGGCGCTCGCCACGGCGAGCGCCGACGGGGCGCCATCGGTGCGGATGGTGCTCCTTCGGGGGATCGACGCCCTCGGGCTGCGCTTCTACACGAACCGGGGCAGCCGCAAGGGCCGCGATCTGGCGGTCAACCCGCGCGGGGCGCTCGTCCTGCACTGGCCTGCGCTGCATCGACAGGTCCGCCTGGCCGGCGGGGTGGAGACGCTCAGCGACGACGAGTCCGTCCCGTACTGGTCGAGTCGTCCGCGTGGCAGCCGGCTTGCGGCCTGGGCATCCGTGCAGGGCGCGCCGATTGGATCGCGGCAGGAGCTCGAGGCGCGCGTCGCCGAGATGAACGACCAGTTCCCGACCGACGTCATTCCGCTCCCCCCGTTCTGGGGCGGCTATCGGCTCATCCCCGAGGTCTGCGAGTTCTGGGAGAGCCGGGAGGACAGGCTCCACGACCGCGTCGAGTACCTGCCCGCTGCGGAGGGTGGCTGGCGCCGGCGGCGCCTCCAACCCTGACGGCCTGCCCTGCGTGACGTGAATGCGCAGTCCCTGGCCCTCCGGCCGGGGCGGTGGCGGCTACTGGAGGTGATGCTCGCGCCGGTGGACCCGGGCGATCAGCGCCTCCATGATGGGCACCGCGATCTGGGGGTGCTCCTTGAGGAGCGCCGTGAACTCCCACGCGACGAACAGCACGCACTCGGTGGGCTCCGTGGCGCGAACGGTCGCCGTGCGCGGATGATCCTCGATCAGGGCCAGCTCGCCGAAGAAGTCGCCGGCTCCCAGATCGCCGACCTGCTCGGCCGCTCCGCGGCCACGCTCGATCGCGACATGTCCGCTGAGGATGATGTAGAGCGCCGATGCCGGGGCGTCCTGCGTGACGATCGCCTCACCGGCGGCATACGAGCGTCGCTTCGCGTGCTCGGCCAGGCGCTCCAGGGTCTTTCGGTCAAGGCCCGCCAGCAGGGGGACGCTGGCCAGCGTCGGTACGAGATCCACGCGATCGATCCTCCTGCGCTCACCAGCGTTCGCTGGCGTGTCGCGCATCCTACCCCCAGCGCACACGATCGGAAAGGCCCCGCGCGTCATCGCCACCTCAGGCTTCCGCGGCGGCCGTTGTCCTCTCCGCGGGCTCGGCAGCCCCGTTCGCGTCGAGCTCCACCACAACGCTCGCGTGCCGGGGCGAGCGGTTGTACGCCACCGCAAGCAGGGCACCAATCACGCCCCCCACCGCCCCCGACAGCGCGGCGATCAGGAGCGCCGTGATGGGGATCACGAAATACCATGACTCGCTCAGCCAGCGCAGAGCTGGAATCTGGTCGCCGAACGGCAGCAGGGTCGAGGCAATCCCCAGTGTGTACCCCAAACCCCGCTGCCAGTCGAGGACGGCTCCCGCGAACCAGCTGATGAGGGCGCCGAGCAGGGCACCCATGACCAGGCCGATCGCAGAGCCCACCCAGCCCCCGGCCCCGAACGATGCTCGGACGGAGACCGCCGCAAGGCGCCCGTGCACGAGGCGGGATGCGCCGCGTGTCATCGACCCGGACCGGTCACCGCCCGGCCTCCCCGATGGCTCAGCACGAGGACCAGCAGCCCCAGCGCCACCAGCGAAACAGCCAGGGCGTAGGCAAGGTAGCCGACGAGGCGCCAGTCGCGGAACGGATCGAGATCCTGGGCCGTGACGGCGCCGCGGGTGAAGGTTGACTGGATCTGCTGCTGCGCTCCGCGTCCGCTGCCGAGACCGAAGAGATGCCCGGCGACGGCCGCGGCCGGACGGGCCGTGCCCAGCGGCGTGAAGAGCCCGAATGATTCCACGCTGATTCCCGGTCGTTCCGTGAGGAAGTCCTCCAGCGTCCACCATACGGCCCCCGCCACGTACCCGTCGGTCAGGACATCACTGCGACGTCCGAACTCCGGGTACGTCGCCGACAGGATGCGCCGTTGCGCCGATGGCCCGTCGGCACCGCTCGACCAGCGGCCGAACTCCAGCGCGATGATGGGCTTGCCCGGGTTCGCGCGGTGCGCCGCGGCCAGCGCGGTGGCGGTGTCGGCGGCGGGATCGCTCCCGTAGAAGACCCCGTAGTAGAACGTGAATCCAGCCACGTCGAGGGGCGCCTGCGTGGCGTCCGTGGGCTGTGAGCCGTAGGCAGCCTGGCCGAGCAGGCGCGTCCCATCCACAGAGCGGTCGATACCGGCGAGGGTGGCGAGAGCCTGCTCACGCTCCGTACCGCCGACGGACTCGTTGGCCAGCCCGTGGAACAGCACCGATGGCCGGTTGAAGTCGCGCAGGGCCATCTCCCGGAGCATCTGCTGGGGGATGCCGCGATCCATGGACACACCGAAGGTGAGCGGCGTGTCGTGGTAGAGCGGGATCTCCTCCCAGACCGCGAACCCCAGGCGATCCGCCAGCATCAGCAGCAGCGGATTGGCCGGAGTGTGCCCGCTGCGGATGAGGTCCGCTCCCACGGTTCGCGCGTGGTCGAGCTGCGCGAGGAGCTCGCTTGCCTCGCTGATCCGGTGCCCGGTCACGGGCTGCCCATTGGTCCCGGGGATGATCTCCTCGTCATGCAGGCCGACGCCGCGGAAAAAGACCGGATTGCCATTGAGCAGGACCCGGGACGCCTTCGGATCAACGCTGACGCGTCGCAGCCCGAAGGTGGTCCACAGCTCGTCGTGCAGGCCATCGCCGGTACGGCTGACCACGTGCAGCACGTAGAGGGCGGGGAAGCCGGGGCTCCACTGCTCGGCGCCGCCGAACAGGAACGATACGTGCGCCAGGCGGACGCTCCGCGGTCCGGGCTGCGTAACCGACAGATCCGCCGTGGCAAGCGGTGCCGGACGCCCGGGCAGGAGCAGGCGAACATCCGGTTCCGTGACGTTCTCGGGCGTGACCTGGGCCGGCAGGACCTCGACGTGAATCTGCACCGTTCCCGCGGGGATGGCCGATGCCGGCGCCGGGTTTGGCGAAGCGGCACCGGGTGCCGGCGCGGACCCGGCAGGCGGCGAGGGCCCGAGGGTCGCGAGCGGCTCGGTCGGGGATGGACGGGCGCTCGGTGTCGCAGATGGCGTCGGGGTTGCCTCGGTCGTTGTGTGACCGGCATTCCAGAGCACCAACGCGACGTCGGCACCGTCAAGGTGGGGCACGACATCGGCGCGCACGACCTGGACGGAATCCCCTGCCTCGAGCCAGACCGGCCGGGTGATCCCGCCGTAGTTCCACCAGTCCGCGAGACCCCACGGCACGATGTCGTTCCGCGTCCCCCAGGCGGGGTTGTCGACCCGCACGGCGATCAGGTTGCTCTCGCCGGGATGAACCGCGCGCGTCACGTCGAACGCGAATGGCGTGTAGCCGCCCTCGTGGTAGCCGAGGTAGGTCCCATTGACCCAGACATCGGCCACGTAGTTCACCGCGGCGAATTTCAGCGTCACCGCCAGGCCGTTCCACGCCGCGGGAACCACGAACGTATGCCGATACCAGGCGCCCGTCTCCCGGTTCGGGGGTGGATTGATGGTCCCGGGCACCGGGATCGTCTCCCAGCCGCTGTCGTCGTATCCGGGCGCCTCCCGTCCCGCGGCCTCGGCCGTGATCGGGCCTAGCGCCTGCTTCCGATCGGTCAGCGAACGTTCGGAGTCGAAGGTCGTGCGCTGCACGCGCCACGCCCCGGAGAGGTCCAGGTGCGGGCGGGGCTGGGCATCGAAGGTCGGGACGGGGATGCCGTTCTGCATGGCGATCTGCCCTCCGGCCGCACCGTCCATGGTGAGCGTGGAAGGCAATGAGCCGCCGCGCGTCGCCGGCGTGCAGCCGACGAGCAGGGTGGTCGACAGGAGCCAGGCGCATGCCAGGGACGCCATCCCCCGACGGACCCGCGGTGCATGCATGGTCGTAGCATGCGCCCGAGCCGATGCCGGGTCGAACCGGCGGTGCACGATCCTGCGCCCATCCCGGTCGCCCCATTCGGCTCTGTCCCTCCATCGCCTCCGACGGGTACTGTCCGGGTATGACCGGGACCCCCGTCAACGCCGGTGCGCAGCACGACCCGGGACTGCCGCCTCATGCGCTGGCGAGCGACGAGGTCCTGCACCGGCTGGGCAGCGACGAGCGGGGCCTCTCCGGCGAGCAGTCGAGCGCTCGCCTTGGCCGGTATGGTTTGAACAGCCTGCGCGAGCAGCCGGGCATTCCCGCCTGGCGACTGGTCCTCGACCAGGTGCTCGACCCGCTGGTCCTGATCCTCTTCGGCGCGGTGGCCGTCCTTGTCACCGTGAGCATCCTGGAACCTGCCGAGAGCAGCTGGGGCGATGCCCTCCTGATCCTCGCCATCGTGGCCCTGAATGGTGTGCTCGGATTCGTCCAGAACTACCGCGCCCAGCGCGGCATCGAGTCCCTCCGACGCCTGGAAGTTCCGGAGGTCCACGCCCTGCGCGACGGGTCGCCGGCGATCGTGAGTGCCACGCAGCTCGTGCCGGGCGACGTGGTCCTTCTCGAGGAGGGCGACCGCATCCCCGCCGACGCGCGACTCATCCGGGCCAATGATCTGCGGGCCGACGAGTCATCGCTCACCGGTGAGAGCCTCCCCGTAGACAAGTCCGTCAATGCGGTTCCGGTGGGAACGCCGCTCGCGGAACGGACGGACATGGTGTACCTGGGCACCGCCGTCGTTGCCGGGCGTGGCCGAGCGGTCGTGACCCATACCGGGATGGCGACCCAGGTGGGGGCCATCGCACAGGCCGTCCAGGCGGTCCGCGAGGGGCCAACGCCCTTCCAGCGCGAGGTCGGGGCGCTCGGGCGCCGCATCACCGCGATCATCGCAGCGCTGATCGTGGTCATCGCAGTGCTGCAGCTGACGATCGGCGGACTGGGCCTGCTGGACACCTTCGTCACGGCCGTGGCCCTGGCGGTCGCCGCCATCCCCGAGGGCCTTCCGGTGGTCATGACCCTGGCCCTCGCCTTCGGGACCCGGCGCATGCTCGAGCGGCACGCACTGGTGCGCTCGTTGCCCGTGGTCGAGATCATCGGCGGAGCCGATGTCGTGTGCACCGACAAGACCGGCACCGTCACCGAGGGCCGCATGAGCTTCCGCCGGCTGTATGCCGATGGCGTCTCCATCGGGATCAACGACGACCCCAGGGAGCTCGATCTCGTCGCGGCGAGCGCGCGGGCGGAGCTGCCCGACAGCCCTGCTCTCCTGGCTGCCGGTCTGTGCAACAACGCCCATCGCCGCGACGACGGCAGCTTCCTGGGCGACCCGACCGAGGTCGCCCTCCTCCAGGGTGCCATGCTCGCCGGGGTCGACCTCGACGGCTGGGAGCGCGTCGACGAGCTCCCGTTTTCGTCCGAGCGCAAGCGGATGAGCGTCGTGGTCCGCAGCGAGGATGGGTCGACCAGGGTCCTCGCCAAAGGGGCCCCCGAGGTCCTCCTTTCACGCTGCACCCACGTTGCGCGGGCTGGCACGCCGCAGCCCATCACCTCGGAGGATCGCTCGGCGATCCAGACCGCCCAGGCGGATCTCACCGGTCAGGGGTTCCGGGTGCTGGCACTCGCCGGACGCCCTGACGTGCCGGGGCAGCGGGACGCGACCGAGACCAACCTCGTCTTCTATGGCCTGGCGGCCCTGGCCGATCCACCCCGCGCCGCGGCAGGCCCCGCGCTGCAGATAACGGCGGATGCCGGCATCCGTGTGGTGATGATCACCGGCGACAACGCACGCACCGCCGCAGCCATCGGCGCCGAGATCGGGCTCGTCGGACGCGCCATCGAGGGCCGGGACCTCGACGCCATCGGCGACGATGCCATCGTCGAGGAGGGCCAAATCTTCGCCAGGGTCGAGCCCGTCCACAAGCTGCGGATCCTGAATGCGTTCAGGGATCGCGGGCACGTGGTCGTGATGACCGGGGACGGGGTCAATGACGCCCCCGCACTGAAGGGGGCCGATGTCGGGATCGCCATGGGGATACGCGGGACCGACGTTGCGCGCGACGCGTCGGACATGGTGCTTCTCGACGACAACTTCGCGACGATCGTGGCCGCCATCGAGGAGGGTCGCCGGATCGCCGCCAACATCCGCAAGTTCCTGAATTACCTGTTGAGCGGAAACCTCGCGGAGGTGCTGGTCATCCTGGTCGCATCGCTCTTCGGACTGCTGCCCATCACTGCGGTCCAGATCCTGTGGGTGAACCTGGTGACCGACAGCGGCCCGGCGGTGGCGCTGGCCGTCGACCCGGCGCCGCCCGGGCTCATGGACCAGCCACCCCGCCGGGGTCCCATCATCGGCCGCGCGATGCTCGCGCTGGTCACCGGCGTGGGCATCGTCATCTCGGCCATCGTCCTCGCCACCTTCGCCATCGGCCTCTGGCTCTTCGACCTGGAGACCGCCCGGACCATGACGTTCACGGCGCTGGTCACGCAGGAGTACCTGCGACTCGTGGTGATTCGGGTCCACGAGCACTCCCCGCTTCTTGCGAACCGGTGGCTGGTGCTGGCCGTGGGCGCGAGCCTGGCGTTGCAGCTCGTCCTGCTCTACTCCCCGCTGGGCAAGCTCTTCGACGCGGTCCCTCTGGGTCCTGTTGCCTGGGTCATCATCGGCGGGGGTCTGCTGCTGGGCTACCCGGCAGCCCTTGCGGTGACCCGCCTCGTCCGCCGACGGTTCGGCCCGCTGTAGGCGGTGCGCCGGGCCCTCCGGTGGCGTACGCTCACCGCATGGTCCCCGACCCACGATCCGTCCTCGGCCATCTCCGAGGCGGTCGCGTCCTCGACGTCGCCACCGGCGCGGGGGGCTTCGCCCGCTACCTCGACGAGGGGCTCGCGGACTACCGCGAGATCATCGGCATCGATAACGACGGGGGGAAGGTGGCCGCCTTCGCCGATGCGATGGCGGACCGGCCGGAGGTGCGCTTCGAGCACCGGGATGCGGCGACCACCGGCTATTCCGACGAAGAGTTCGACACGGTCGCCGTCTCGAACTCCCTGCACCATTTCAACGACCCGCCGGCCGTGCTCCGGGAGATGCGTCGGGTCCTCCGGGACGACGGCGCTTTCATCGTCTTCGAGATGTATCGCGACGGGCAGGCGGCGCCACAGATGACCCACGTGCAGCTCCACCACTGGTGGGCCGCCGTCGACACCCGACGGGGCATCGTGCACCGTCCCACGTACACGCGCTCCGAGCTGCTGGACCTCGTCGCCCCGCTTGGCCTCGCGGACCTGCGGGTGACCGATGTCGCCAACCCCGAGGACGATCCACTCGATCCCGACTCGATCGCGGAGATCGACGAGGTGATCGATCGCTACCTCGGCTGGGCTGGGGGCGACCCGCCGCTCACCGCGACCGGCAACGAGCTCCGACGCCGCCTCCATGCCGTGGGCATCCGCGGCGCAACGTCACTCGCGATCGTCGGGCGCAAGCCCGGATGAGGGGAGTTCGTGGGCGACACTGGGGCCAGGCCAACACCAATGGCCTCTACGAATCGTGCGACGCGACGAGTGGATTGCGGCCGCGATAACGCGGTCAGCGTAAGCGTCGAGCCGATCGACGTCTTCACCCTCGGCGAGTCTGCTGTGCTGCAGCGACATCGGCACGTACGGACTGCTCGCCGTTATCTTCCAGCGACGGGGTGGTTACAAACGCGACCAACTCCTTGGGTGACGCCGGGGAAGCCGAATCTGTCCCTGGACCGGCCACGTGCACGGAGGACGATGTCCCACCTAAGCCTGGGGGACGTCTGCCAGCTTTCAGCGCGGCGGTCAGGTCGTGCGGAAGGACCGGACTGCCAAGACCCCGAACACGACCACGTTGGGGACGAGCCCAACGGCCGCGTCGCTCCACCACAGCACGACCAGCAGCGTGGAGATGACCGCGGCCGCTGCCGCGAGCGGCGGCCACCACGACCGGCGCGTGGCAACGCCGATTGCTGACCCAAGAAAGCCGATCGCGGGAACCAGCCACACGGCGCCGAAGGCCATCAAGACGGGGCTCCCGATCGCGAAGTCGGACAGCAGGAAGGTCGGCTCGCCCGGGAGCCCGTCCAGATCGGCAAAGCCGGTTGGACCCAGGAAACCGAGCAGGTGGATCGCGCCGTGTGCCAGCAGCAGGACAGCGAACAACCACCGCCAGATAATTCCTTCTTGCCCTTGCGCTGCGCCATGGCGATCGCCCGTCGTGCCTTTGCCAGCGCCTCTCCGATCGGCACATCGAAGCGGGCGCTCTCGACGCGCAGCTCGAACCACGGGCGTGGTTCGTCCTGCCACCAGCCACGGATCACGCCCGGGACGGGGCGCCCATCAACCGTGTGCCACTCGGCCGAGTCGCCGAACCAGCGCACCTTGCGGCCGCTCACGCCCTTGTAGCGATCCGCTTCGAAGCGCACCGGGTAAGCGGTGTCCGGGTCGAAGTGCACCGTGACGATCTCGGCGCTATCGCCAAACGGGAGCCGGATGCGCCCTGTGTGCTCATCGAGGGGCTCCCATTCCACACCATCGATCCAGGTCGACGGGTACGCGACGGCGGCAGGCCACATGCCCAGGAACGCGCCCTGGTCGACCTCGGGACCAATGGAGACGGCCGGACCGACCTTGGTGATGCCCGCACCGTCGACGTAGGCGTCGATCACCGGTAGCACTGTCAGGCCCCCGAGCCGGACCCGGATTAGGCCTGTGTAGTCAGCGCCGAGGCGGTGAAACATGCGGGCATCGATCGGCAATCTGGACAGCGGCCCAATGCACACGTGCCCCTTTCCCTCCAGCAGCAGGGTCGTGATTGTGGGTGGCTGTCCGTTGAGGGCCACGTCGAGGTAGCGGCTAACAGGCACAGGCAGGCCGCGAGAGCAGCGCGCCAGCGTCCGGCCGATCATCGCGTTTCAGACTGCCGTCAGCTCGAACACCCGGTGCTCCGGGGAGAGCCGGCGCGCGGCCTCCATGGGAGCCTGAAACGGGTGCGCTCCGTCACGGCATAGCTCTTCGTCATGGGCGTTCCTTCCTAGCTGATCTCGCTGCCTTCGACGAGGAATGCACCGATGAGCAAGGCGGCCGCGAGGTAGGCCGTGGCAACCACGAACGGCAGCATAGGATCGGCGCTGACCAGGCTTCGCGCCGCTGTCAACGGCGCGAAGCGCAGCATCTCGGGAGGCAGCACGATGGCCGCGAACTGCTCGCCGAAGAAGAGCGCCACCACGAGTCCAATGCCGGCCACCTGGCTCCGCGCCGCCAGGCTGACCGCAAAGGCGACCGATGCAATCACCACCATCCCAAACCAGGCGGCCAGCAGGCCGAGTGGCAGCCAGGCCAGGGTTTCGGCATCGGCCAGGTCGCCACGTGGGAAGCCCGAGATCGAACCGGCCACCAAGGTGGCCAGCAACCCCACGATGAACAGGACCAGCACTCCGACCAGGGCCAGCAGGGCAATGGCCGCGAAACTGGTCAGCACGTAGCGAGTGCGTCCCTCGCCGCGGGTTAATGCCAGCCGCAGCGTGCCCCACGACCACTCGCTGCCGATCACCAGACCGGCATAGATCGCCAGCGCCAGGCCGCCGAACAGCGGGAAAAGGGCGACCAGACCGCGGTATGCATCGGGGAATGTCAGCAGGCCGGCCAGATCGCCGCGGCCCTCGTCGTCGGGGAGCGCCAGCGCCGAAGCCCCCAGCACTAGGTAGATCAGCACGATGGCCAGGCCCAATAACACGAAGGTCGTGCGGGTGGCCGGTCGCTTCATGAGCTTGCGTAACTCGCCGCGGAGGAGCCTCACGCCTCACCTCCTGTCAGACTCAGGAACAGGTGTTCCAGCCCGTCGCCTGCTTCGAGGCGATCGGCGAAGACGCCCGCAGTCGCCAGCGCCCGATTTACCTCGGCTGCCCGGTCCGCCGAGGAAGCGATCTCGATCCAGCCCGGACCAAGGCCGTGGTCGAGGACTCGCACGCCGGGCTCCGCAACGAGCTGTTCCAGCGCCGCACGCGCGACCGGCAGGGTCTCGAACGGCACGTGAACCCGGATCAGTCCCCCATCCGCGAGCATCTCGTTCAGGGGCCCCTGGCGTACCAGCTGGCCTTCACGGATGATGGCCACCTCGTCGGCCAGCTGCTGCATCTCGCCAAGGATGTGGCTCGAGACAAGCACGGTGTGGCCCTCCGCGGCCAGGCGGCGCAGCAGGCCGCGGATGGCCACGATGCCCGCCGGGTCGAGCCCGTTGGCAGGTTCGTCCAGGAGCAGCAGTGGCGGGTCGTTCAGCAGAGCGGCGGCGATGCCCAGGCGTTGGCGCATGCCCATCGAGTAACCGGCATAGCGGTCGTCGGCGCGCTGACGCAGATCGACCAAGTCGAGGACTTCCTCGATTCGCCCGGCCGCCGGTTCTGGGCCGGCGGCACCGATCACCCGCAGGTTGTCGCGAGCGGACAGGTACGGGTAAAAGGTCGGCCCGTCGATCAGGGCGCCGACGCGCCGCAACGCCGCCCGCTTGCTGAGCGGTTCGCCGAATAGCTCGACGGTTCCCGCGTCGGCGCGCTGCAGTCCGACCAGGATCCGCATGGTGGTGGTCTTGCCGGCGCCGTTCGGGCCAAGGAAGCCGTAGACGACGCCGCGCGGAACGGTCAGGTCGAGACCGCGAAGTGCCTCGTGGCGGCCGAACGATTTGCGAAGGCCGCGAACCTGGATCACTGCTACGTCTGGCAAGGCGCCTCCCTTTCTGCGCGCGCGGGCCTGGCCCGTGACCCACGTCGCGGCGGGCAGCGCGCACTTTGAAGGTGGCCGGAACCGTCGCCCGGCGCTAAGGCCGAGTGGTCCATCTTTGAGGTGCCGAGAGATGGGACCGGGCTGGCCCCCGGGCGGCAATCGCGATTTCCTGGCAACCCACCCGAACCTGCCAAGCGATTCAGCCCGGTCGGGCCGTCTGGCCCTCGCCCCCCTGGGGGAATGGGTCGCAACCATGGGGACGACACCGACAACCGAGGATTCCTGTGCAAGGGCAACGACAAGGCGTGGATCGCTGGCTCGGCATCGGCATGCTGCTGCTCGCCGCGGGCCTGGCCATCAACACCCTCCTAGGCCCGCTCTTCATCGGCGTCATCGGCTACCCGTTCACCGAGACGGTCTACAACGAGACACTCGGGCTCGAGGCTGTCTCACTGCTGCTCATTGCGCCGGTGGCCCTTGTCGCCGGGGTTCTGACGCTGCGCGGTCGCCGTGCAGGGCCGATCCTGGCCATTGGTCCGGCGGCATATGCCGCCTACATGCTGGTCCAGTACGTGGTCGGGCCGCAGTACGCGAGCTATCAACCCTCGATCGCGCTGCACATCGGGTTGTTCATCCTCAGTGCCGCGCTCATCGTGCGGGCCTGGTCAGCCGCGGACCGCGTGCCACTGCCGCCAGTGTCGCGTGGCTGGGCGGTCGTCGCCTTCCTGCTCGCCGGATTCGTGATCTCGCGCTGGGCAGGTGTCTTCACAGGCATGGCTTCGGCCGACCCCGTGCCGGCCGCCGCGCCCGACGTCACGATGTACTGGGCGATCTTCCTCCTCGACATGGGCATCATCGTGCCGGCCGGGATCGCCACCGCCATCGGTCTCCTCATCGGGAGCCGATGGGCCTCCCGCGCACTGTTCGGGCTGATCGGCTGGTTCGCCATGGTCCCGCCGTCGGTGGCGGCCATGTCGATCGTCAAGCTGCTGCGCGACGACCCGAACGGCTCAACCGGGGACACCATCGTCTTCGTGGTGGTGACGCTCATCTTCTGGGGCCTGGCCGCCGCCCTGTTCCGCCGCCTCTTCGGCGCGCCGCGCAACCTATCGCCCGCGCCGCAATCCCAGCAACAGCCCGCGTCCATGCCCACTCGCTAACAACGACGAGCGCCTGCGGGCGCTCGTCAACCGAAACCAAGAGGGAGCTGATCTCATTGGCATCCACCACGCAACGTGAAGCGCTGCGGCATGGTGTGCAACCACCCACGGTCCGTCCGGGCTGGCTGGCGCTCATCTGGGCGAACGCGCGGATTGGCTGGGGGACGGTGGTCGTCCTCGGTGCCCTGACCGCGCTCGTGAGCAGCATTCCGATGCCGCGCGGCCCCGTGACCGGCGGCCAGGGACTGGTGGTCATCGCCGTGTCGCTCGCCGTTGGCACGGCCGCCGGGTATGTCCTGCGCTCGCGCTGGGCGATCATCCTAGCACCGCTCGCCTATATCGTCGCCTACGAGCTTTCGCGGATCGGGATCGCGGGCGCAACCCTGGACAGCTTCCGGCTCGACAACCCGTACGGGATCATTGCCCTCGTCGCCGGCCGAGGAATCCACGGGCTGCTGGCGCTGTTTCCCATGGCGGTCGGCGTCAGCATCGGGCTCGCATTGACGCGTGGCACGCGAGGCTGGAGCCTGCTGCCGACCGGCCTGCTGACGGCGGCGGTCATCGGCCTGGCGCTCCTCGTGGCCTGGCCGGCCTCCACCCCACCGGTGCTCGGCCCGGGTGGGCAACCCATCTCGGGCAGCATCGCCGAGCTGACAACCGTCGAGCTGGGAGGACAGCCGCAGGCCATCTCGATCCGCGCCGCCGATGCGGACAACCCGGTGCTGCTCTACCTGTCCGGCGGTCCTGGCCAGACGGACCTCGCCTACGCGCGCGTCCTGCTCGAACCGCTGGCCGCCGACTATGTCGTCGTGGTCTGGGACCAGCGCGGCAGCGGCACGTCGTACGGCGCGCTGGATCCGACCAGCGAGCTGACGCTGGACCAGGCGGTCGCCGACACGACGCAACTGACGAACTACCTGCGCGAACGCTTCGGCGAGGAGAAGGTTTACTTGCTCGGCGAGTCGTGGGGCACCGCGCTCGGCGTGCTCGCCGTCCAGCAGCATCCCGAGCTGTACCACGCCTACATCGGCTCCGGGCAGATGGTCAGCCCCCGCGTGACCGACCAGCGCATCTGGCGCGACCTGCTGGCCTACGCCGACCGCACGGGCAATGGTGAGCTGTACGACCAGGTGCTGACCCTCGGCGAGCCGCCGTACCGCGACATGCCCTGGGCCAACAGCCTGGTGATGGGCAACTACCCGCTGCTGGAGACGGAGTACAGCCCGCCGGCGGCCTACCAGCAGCGCGGCGAGGCGTCAGGCATTGGGCCGTATGGCGTGCTCGCCAGCGAGTACAGCTTCGTGGACAAGGCCAACGTCATCCGCGGCCTGGTCGATACCTTCTCGCTGATGTACCCGCAGTTGCAGGAGATCGATTTCCGGGCCGATGTGCCCGCGCTGGAGGTTCCCGTCTACCTGCTCGACGGCGCCAACGAGCTGCGCGGGCGGCGCGACCTCGCGCACGAGTGGTTCGCCCAACTGCAGGCGCCAACCAAAGAGATGATCACCTACACCGATGCCGGCCATTCGGTCGTCTTCGAGGAGGCCGACGCCTTCCTGCGACTAATGAACGAGAAGGTCGTGCCGGCCACGTATGGCGCTCAAGGAATCGATTGATGCCGCCTAGCCGGATCGTGGTCGTCGCCGGCGAAGGACATACCGTCAGCTCTTCAAAGCCGGAACCGCCGAGGGGCTTGACGCCAGCTGCGTGGCGACCAGCGTGCCGTTGCCACATTCGCGACGCCGTGAGGAGTGGGTAGATGCGTAGCGTCCGACGTGGCGGCGTGATGGGACAGGGCAGCACGTGAGCCCCATGGGGTCGACCGCTGCGCCGGTGCTGGACATCGCCGAGGGGAGGGCCGGAGCCGCATCGGTCGGCGAGAGCGTCGGTCATGCGGGACGAGCGGCGCCGCTGGCCGTGTGGGGCATGCTCTTCGTGCGCAGTGGGCTCGCCATCGGCTTCCAGATCCTCGTCGCGGTGGTTGCCTGGCTTGCCGGCTCGGGCGATCCGTGGAGGGCGTCGGCCGACTGGTGGCTGGGCTGGTTCGCGCTCGCCAACGTCGTGAACCTGGGCCTCTTGCGCTGGCTGCTGCACCGTGAAGGCCGCCGTCTGCGCGACTTGTACCGCATCAGGCGCCCTGACCTCCGGGCGGATTTGCGGTGGGTGGCGCTGGCGCTCGTGGTGGCGGCACCGATCGGGTTCTTGCCGAATCTGCTGCTGGGCCAGGCGCTGTGGGGCAGCGCCCAGGTGGGACAGGATCTGAGCTTCCGGACACTGCCGCTGGCCGCGGCCGTCTCGATCCTGCTGATGTTTCCCATCGTCCAAGCCGCCGCCGAGCTGCCGACCTACTTCGGCTACGTGATGCCCCGGCTCCGTGCCCAATATGTTTGGAATCTTGGCTCGCTGGTCCTGGCCGCCGCCATGCTGTCGACCCAGCACATCTTCCTGCCGCTTCTGTTCGACTGGCGCTTCGTCGCCTGGCGCGGGCTGATGTTCGTCCCGTTCGCGCTGTGGGTGGGGTTCATCATCTACCGACGACCGACCACGCTGCCGTACCTCGCCGTCGGTCACGGGTTGCTCGATGCTTCCCTGCCGGTGATCGTGTTGCTTGCCTCGCTCTGAAGATCGCCGCGCCCGACTGCGGGGGCGGTGAGCTGCTGCTGCTCGCCGTCACTGCGGCAGCTGGTGCGGCCGCGGCAGTCATCGTCATCGGCCAGCGGTCAAGTGGCGGCAACAGCGACGGCCGTGCGGTGGGAGCGCTCATCGGCACCACACTCGGCGCCGCGTTGTGGTGGGCGACCGGTGCTTTCGTATTGTGGATCGTCTTCCTGGCCCTGGGAGGACTCGTCGGCTTCGATCAATCGCCGCCCGCACCGAGCTTCCGGTTCCTGATCCATGAGCGGCGGACTTGCCAGTCAGGCTTCCTGCGCCGACTTGCACCGGCGCTCGCGCGCCCGAACCCTGCATCACGGGGCACCTCAGGAAGTCCCAGACCCGCTCCCTTCAGCTGCTCCAGCACGGATTGGCCGTGCCCGGGGTAGCCGCCAACACTCAACAGCATGGACGGCTCCCACTCGGTGTCCCACCAGGCGGCGACCCAATCCGCTCCCGCGCTTTTCGAGGAACGCGATAAGCGGCTCGCCAAAGCATCAGCGCTGCGATTGAGGTAAGCCTGCGTGGGGCTCGGGTTCTCCTCCATGAAGCCCCATTCGGTCATCAGGACGGGGAAGTGCTCGGCGGCAGCACCGAATCACGTCTCCCAGCTCGGGCCGGTCCGGAGAAAGGTATCGCCGGCAGCATCCTGGTCCTCTGGCCCCGGCTCACGCCGCTCGGTTCGCTGTTCAACCAGCTGCAGGCCGCCCGTGAAATCTGTCCTGCCGCTGGAGTGGATCTAGGGTACGCCGACGTGCTCGGCCTGATGCTGGCTGCTATCTGGTTCACCCGGCGCTAGGAGGGCCGTCACGCCACTGGGGTGGGCGGTAGACTCGCTGCGTGACGATCGAATCTGTGCGGGCTGGGGGAGGGGGCCCGGCGGCCGGTGCGCGTCCCACCGACGTCGAGCGTGTCGAGGCTCGGACCGCCAACGGCGGCGGTTTCTCGTTCTTGCTCGTCCACGGCATCACCTGGGTCGGCGCGGGGATCCTCAGCTTCCTCCTGCCACGCGATACAGCGGCCCTCGTGTACCTCTTCCAAGGTCTCGTCGCGTTCCCCGCCTCGCTCATCGTCGAGCGCGCACTCGGCTATCGGACGCTGTCAACAAACGAAAACTCGCTCGTGTCGCTCTTCGTGCTCGTCGCCGTCGCCCAGGGTCTTGCGCTTCCCGCCTCCATCATCGTCTTCAACCTCGACCCGCGGCTCGTGCCGGTCGTCTTCGCGGCGACGAACGGGGGGCACTTTCTGCCGTACTCTTGGCTGCACGGCACCCGCGCCTACATCGGGCTCGCGATCGTGGCCGCACTCGGCCCGTTCGCCGTCGTCGTCGAGGCCGGGCCCGGCACGGCATTCCATGCCAGCGGCTTCATCGCCGGCGGGGCGCTGCTGGTGACGGCTGCGTGGGTGCGCCTCTTGGCCAGACGATAGGCGGGCGCGGGGAGCGAATGGTCAGACCATTGAGCGACGCCTGAGCCTAGCTCTCGCCACCTTCGTCAACCTCGGCGTTCCGCGCCGACAGCTGCACGGTCCGAAGCGTTCGGCGCTGGCGCGGATCGCCAGTGTCGAGGCTAGCGCATACGCAGAGCGCTGCGCCCTGGCGACCGCGCTCCCTTCGGCGCTGGAGACGAGGTCATTGTGGTGGGCGACACTGGACTCGAACCAGTGACCTCTTGCATGTCAAGCCTCTCCACCTGAACGCTGTGGTCGCGAGCGTGGCGCGCTGAGCGAAATGTGCGTAGTTATGAGGTCAGCTCGAGCGTCGGCGACGAGCTCCGCGCGGAGGTCCTCGTGGACTCATGGGGCTAATCTCGAACGATTCCCTCGACAAGCCAACGGGTGCTGCGCTGGCACTGGGGAGCGGAGGAATGACCCACGCACTCGAATCCGATGGCGACTCAAACTCGCCGCCTGTAACAACCGCGGCGTCACCGACATGGAAGACGACCGTGTCGACAGTCACCGTCTGGGAAACCCCATCCCAAGTCGTTCCTGGGCGACGGCCACGCCACCCCTGGTCCGCTTGGTGCCCACCGTGCGCCCGCATCGGCCACCGGGCTCGCGGATCGTAGGCCCCGCTCGACCACCCCGGATGGTCTGGGCGCCAATCATGACCATCGAGGGTGTGGCGGCGCGGTTGTGCTTGAGCCGAACCTCCCGCGCGAGTAGCGTCATCGCTCGATCCCAGACTCCGTTGGCTCGCCAACGTCGCCAATGCTGCCAGACCGCGTCCCAGTCTCCGAAATCTCCGAGGCAGGTAGCGCCATTAGCAGCCGATGCGGGCCAGGAAGAGCATGGCATTCACCCATCTGGCGGCGCGGGACCTCCGACGGAGCGCCAGGTCGCCCTGGTGGTCGAACAGGTGCTCCACGAGCGCCCACTGCGGCATCGGTCAGCCCGATGACGTGGGCCGTGGAGCGGAGCCTGAACTCGAAACACGACAGATTCTGTGGCGCGAATGGGCTACCTTTCTTCAGGGGTTCATACACGGGGCCTTACAGTAGCCGCGCCGGGGATGAGTAGGAAGTGCCCTCGTACCAATCCATCCCCTCCATACGCTAACCTCCGCATTGCACAGGATTCCGGGGGACTAATCCGGGACCAAAGGGGATGGCACTTCCTGCCAGATCTTGGACTGACGCAGCCTCTGTTCGGTCGAAGGCAATCAGGTGAGACGAGCCGGGCTCAACCTGGAAGCTCAACATGACCCGACAGTCCGGCACTCGTATGACACGAACTGTCGTGACCGCGGACAGGTCTACCACCACCACTCCATCCCCACCCTCCGTCGTGTCGACCGACCACGCCGAACCCTGGATCTCCAGGCTCATGCTGTGCCCGACGGGCGATGACACCACCCAGTGAACGCCGATCCACGTCGGAAAGGGAGAAGCTGCCCGCTGGCCGCAGCCCACAAGTGCCAGCATGGCCGTACTCAGTACCAGGCATCCCTGGAGACGTCTCATCCCTCACGCCTCGTGCCGAACCGAGATCCATTGGCACACTACACAGGGCTTGTTACGAGAGTAATGCTCATTCTGCTTACTGCATCCCCCACGCGCGTCATGAGGCCATTCCCGCTTCCATCACCTCCGAAGTTGATTCCAACCGCGAGCAACTGGGAGGTACCCGCCCACTGATACAAGGGTGAACCACTGTCACCACCAACTCCGCCTACGCCGGTCATCTTTGCACCGCATAGATGCTGGCCCGACCAGTCCCAACAAGACCAGTCACTCAGCACCTGCGTCGCGCGAATGAAGTTCGACATTCCTGCGCTTTGGTAGAGTACGGCGCCAACGTATGGCCAGTTCCACCCGATGATGTGGCCGTCTCCGTACATCCACGGTGTCGATTGACTGTCTGGGAAGCCAACGCGCACGACGTCGTAGCCACTGTAGAAGAGAGACTGGGAGACCGCGCCGAGGTACCCGTACCCCTTGTGATACCAGTAGACGGATCCACTTAGGGCGCAGTGCCCAGCTGTGAGGAACTGGATATCGCCGGAATGGACAACCTCAAACGCCATCGTGCACGGGCTGCCGGTGGTGCTGCCCTTCCGCACCAGGACGCCCCCCTTGATCGGATTCGTGCAGTGGTCACGATCGGTGCACGTCTGAGCCTCCGGCGGCCTGCCCGCCACAATTTCGACAGGGACCCTCAGCGCCATCTCGAGAGGGCCGATTAGGGCTGTAGCGGGCTGCAGGATGCTTTTGTCAACCGCCACTCGGATCGCGTTGTCTTGAACCACAACTTCCGATGCATACGGTGCGGGTAGGTCGGACAGCTCCGCCCAGACGTCGAAGGCTCTTTCCGTAGCGGATTGCAGCGACGAGTAGGGAACTGCGACGGTCCGGAAGGCTACAGGCGGGCCAGCTGGCATGCGCGACCAGGTCTCCTCGGCCGTCGCGGTATCGAGGCTCGTGAGAAGAACCACCAAGCGGCCGCCGGCCAGTTGATCGAAGTACAGGCCGCCGAACGAGGCGAGTCCACGCACATAGGGAGCGACTGACTCCTCAACCTGGTAGGCGTACTCCATGCGACCGTGGAGGTCGGCGAGCTCCTCTGGTGTAAGCGGCACTCCGAGCTCTTTCGTGCCAACGTCCATGCCTGATGCGACGATGTTTTGAATGGTTGCTGCGTCTGCTGGCAGCCCCAGGCTGGCCCTGAAGGATTGGCTGATATCGACCGCCCTGGCTGGAGTCCCAACAGCGAACGAAGCCGATAGCAGGGCAGCAATCGCTAACGTACGTAGTAGGCGGCTCCCCCAATCATGGTTCCTGGACATGACGCTCCCTCCGATCGCACATCCGACGGGCCAACTCGTCGCGGGTCTCGGGTTGCTCACCGAGCGCGATCGCCCGGCGATGCTCAGCCCGGTCGCATCCGGACCCAGCGGGCATCCGCGATGGAATAACGGCCCCTACCTTCCCACACGCCGTAACTCGCCAAGATGCGACTTACCCGCTGGCAACAGTCGCCTCCGCCGACCAGAAGGTCAAGAGCCGTCCCGCCCATTCCTGCCAGTCCCGGCCCCCAGATGTCCATTGACAGGCGGCCAATCGCCCCGCCCGTTAGGGATCACCCGCGGCGCAGGTGGCGCTTAGCGTTCGACGTCTGGCTGCCGTCGGGATTCAAGGATCTCGGCAAATGGGAGTCGGCGTATGCCGTCCCCTATGCCCGCGTCTTGTTGACGCGAAGTGAGTAGGCTCCACAGGCGGGGCATCGCCTCACCTCTCAGCCCGGCCACCACCGGGCGACGATCGACGCCGCGATTGTCGTGCTGTGCGCCGAGCAGCGTCCGCTGCTGCGACGGCTCGACCAAGCGCGCCGCTTCCGCAGAGGGGCGTTGTGCGGGTCATCCGTGATGTCGGCTGGCTGCTCGACGAGCTCGAACGTCGGCTGCCAGCCTGGCCGGGGTATCCGCTTCGTACTCAATGCGCGAGGGTCGCCAACTCCCACTCGCTTACGCTACCTGTGCGCCCCAGGCAGGTATGGCCACCAGGGACGGCCGCGCCGCCGGCTCACAATGGCCGATGCGCGAATAGAGCGAGAAGCGAGTCGCGTTTCGGGCTGGACGCCGGTCGAACACAGATTCGTGTCGCCCTCATCGTCACCTGAGTGACACCTATGGCGGTCGTGAGCGCGGTCGTCAGCGCGCCACGTGCGCGCCAGGCGCTTTTGCGGCAGGCTGGGCCGTCAGAGGCGATCGCCGGGCAACAGCTGGCGGTTGGCGGCGCGGGCGCGCCCGTCCGCGGTGGACGCCGCGTAGCGGGCAAGCATCTCGCGGCTGCGCCAGCCGGCCAGGCGCATGACGTCGCCCTCCTCCATGCCTGCTGAAGGGACCGCGCCATCCCAGCCACAGCCGGGGGAGGTGGGCCCCCGAAGGCCCTGCCGCCCCGCGCACGTATAGAGCGAAGCGAGTCGCGTTTTGGGGTTGGGCCCCGACTGCGCACGATTTCCTGTCGCGCTCATCGTCATCCAAGTGGCGCGTACCGCGTTGGGAGTCGCGTTTCGGATCGCGTTGCGAGCCGCGACAGCGACGCGGCCTTCAACGCTCAGGTGACGGGGACCTACGATCAAGCTAGTGTCGATCTCCAAGGGCCATCCGGCGGTGCGCATCCCGTGCTCGCTCGTCGGCCGCCGAGGCGCCATACCGACGCAGCATTGCTGGTGAGCGCCAGCCGGCCAGTCGCATGAGGTCGCCCTCTCCCCCGCCGGCGCTCATCCACTGATGGGCGAACGTGTGCCGCAGCTGATGCGGATGCAGGCCCTCGAGGCCGGCCTTGGCGCCGCGCCGCTGCAGCATCTGCATGATCCCATCGCCCGATAGCGGCCCGCGGTAGCCGAGCCACAATTCTTCGCGCGCCGCGTATGGATGCAGGCGCCGCAGACGCAGATATCGGTCTAGCGCCCGCCCGGTGCGCTTGCCGAAGGGGCAGCTCCGCGACCGGCGACCCTTGCCAAGGACGACGGCCACCTCCTGGTCAAGGTCGAGGTCCTCCAGCTTCAGACCAGCGCACTCACCGCGACGCATACCGGTGTCCAGCAGCAGCCGCACGATCGCCTCGTCCCGTCGATCCTCCAACGCGGTGCCTTGACAAGCGCGCAGGAGCGCCTCGACCTGCGCCTCGGACAGGACGGCGACCGGCTGCTCTGGGACGGCCGGCGGGCGCATACGCGTCATCGGCGAGCCAGTCACCTCACCTTCACTCACCGCCCAGGCGAAGAAGGGTTGCAGGGAGCGGTAATAGACGCTCAGGGTTGCCGGGGCCTTGCCCGTCTCCGCCAAGTCGACGAGGAACGCCTCGATGTGCTCGCGACGGATGGCCGGCAGGTGACTCGGCATCCCGTGGCGGGCAAGGAAGGTGGCGAGGCGTTCGACTGCCGCCCCGTAGACCGCGATGGTGGCCGGCGACTTGTTCTCGGCCGCCAGATGGCGCCGGTACGACGGCAGCGCCTCGCCCAGCACGAGGGACGAATCCGCCATGCTGGCACCGGCGGACCCCCCGTTGGTACGGGCTGCGATGCGCGTCACGGCTCCCGAATTGACCTCCCGACGAGCGTGTGAGAATTCGTCAGTTATACGGTCACGGAGCGCTGCAGTCAATCGGTCGCAGGCAGCCATAGGCAGTTATGCGGTCAGATTGAGCGTGAGCCAAGTGATTGGTGGGCGACACTGGACTCGAACCAGTGACCTCTTGCATGTCAAGCAAGTGCTCTAACCAGCTGAGCTAGCCGCCCCGGTCGGAGCGGTCACTCTAGCAGACGCCCCGGACCTCGTCATGCTTGCGGCCCGGCCGCACACGCACGTCCCGTGAAGGCCCGTCACGGCCGGGCCGGTCACCGGGTGGGAGTACCTTCGTACCGCCGCCCGTGGGACTCAGCGTGCGCCCGCGCAACGAGAATGGGCGGTGGGGTGGGGTGTGTCGTGGTTGGTGCGGGTTGCCAGGTACCACCCCGACGAGGTCTCATCGTCGTATGGCCATTCGTGATCTCCACCCGCGGCCGCGTGGAGCTGCCCGCCAGCGATCGGGCCGCTTCTCCGCGACGGTCGATCGCATCGCCCGCGGCGAGCAGGTGCTCGCCCTCATCGAGTCACCTGCGGAAGACGCTGACGGCTCGTACCCCGAGTGGCTGAGCGCTCGCCTCGCCATCGCCCAGATGCCGGCGACCATGCTGCCCGGATGCGACAAGCGCTGCCGGGGAACGACTCACGACCCGGCACGCTGGGTGGCGATCGCCGACCTGGCCCTCGATCCGGCGCGCCCGCGCGAGCCTGCGCGGTGGCAGGGCTGGAACGACACGCTCAACGAGCGGTATGCCGCCGGCCACGGCTGGTTCGGCCTGCCGTCCGCCCATACCTGGTTCGCCGGCTCACCCGCCAACCCGTGGACCGAGGTGCGCCTGACCGCGGGCACCCGGCTCCAAAGGCTCACAGTCACCGATCCCCAGTTCGTTCACTACGATGGCGCCGCCCAGGAGACCCTGTTCCGGATCGAGGACGGCCCGCATCGCGGCGACGCCCTCATCGCAATCAGCTTCGGCCTCTCCCCGCTCCTCCCCGGACTCGCCGGCGTGCTGATCGCGCCCGACCACCCGCCCGTTCGCGACACGGCGGTCGGGGTGCGGATGCTCGCCGCCGGCTGGTCGGCCGTTGAGCGCGGCCTCCCGCACGAACGCTGAGGCATCCGTCCCAGCCGCCTATCATCGGGGCGTGAGCCCGTACCCAGAGCACGACGATCGCCGCCGGGTGCAGTGGGATGGCCGCAAGTGGCCTGATCGGCTGCACTGGCAGTTCGAGATGACGCTCCTGGGCTCGGACGGGCACGGAACCTGGTTGTCCACTCGACGCGGCGCCCCGGCCCGGCGCGCGATGGAACCTCCCGTGCGCATCCCGCATTCGTTCGTGACCCTCGTCCCTCCGAATGCGTGGTGGGAGGTCGAGTTCTACGCTGCTCACCCGCTCTGGGAGCTGTACGTCAACATCGGGACTCCGTGCGAGTGGGAGGGCTCCGCCGTCCGCCAGGTCGACCTCGATCTCGACGTGGTGCGGACCCGTGCGGGATCGATCGAGGTGCTCGACGAGGACGAGTTCGCCGATCACCAGCTTCGGTTCGGGTATCCGCCCGCCCTGATCGAGGGAGCGCGGCGCGCCACGGCAGAGGTCATCGACCTTCTCACGCGCGGCGCGGAGCCGTTCGACGCCGCAGCAGGGCGCTGGCTGAAGGCAGCCGGGCTCGAGACCCCCGACTGAGGCGGCCGGGGGCCCGATCGCGACTCGGTGCCTATACCAGGTGCTCGCCCTCGATGTCGCCAGTGATGAGGGCGTAGAGCAGGGCCGCCTCGGTGTGCATCCGGTTCTCCGCCTGCGGCCAGACACGGGACGCCGGTCCGTCGATCACCGCATCGGTGACCTCCTCGCCGCGGTGCGCCGGCAGGCAGTGCAGGAAGATGGCGCCATCGGCCGCACGGGACATGAGCGCCTCGTCCACGGTGAAACCGGCGAACGCAGCCCGGCGTGCCTCCTTCTCCGTCTCGCGGCCCATGGAGGTCCAGACATCGGCGTAG
The DNA here is from genome assembly GCA_963805305.1 of uncultured Chloroflexia bacterium. Taxonomy (GTDB): domain Bacteria; phylum Chloroflexota; class Limnocylindria; order QHBO01; family QHBO01; genus CAVXEH01. Next base: position 536,328 of record CAWDTM010000002.1, on the reverse strand, counting down.
ACGGCGTCGGCGCCCGACACCGCCTCGAACGGATCCTGGAGCAGGGTGATCGACCCGCCCGTGTCGGCGGCCTGCACCTGCGCCTCCCGTACGATCCGGGCCGACGGTTCGTAGCCCTCCGGGGTCGCGATCCGCAGGTGGAACCCGACGAGCGCGGCCGCCTGCACCAGCGAGTGGCTCACGTTGTCGCCGTCGCCCACGAAGGCGACCGTCAGTCCGCCAAGGTGCCCGAACGCCTCCTCGAGGGTCAGGACGTCGGCGAGCGCCTGGCAGGGGTGGTGCTCGTCGGTCAGGGTGTTGATGACCGGGATCGATGCCGCATCGGCGAGCTCGACCACGCGCTCGTGACCGAAGGTCCGAATGGTGATGGCGTCGAGGTACAGCGACAGCGTGCGCGCCGTATCCGCCACGGTCTCGCCGCGGCCAAGCTGGAGTTCGTCGGAGCGCAGCGAGATGGGCAGGATCCCCAGCTGCCAGGCCGCGGCCTCGAAGCTGACTCGGGTCCGGGTCGAGGGCTTGTCGAAGATGAGGCCGATGCGCCCGCCCGCCAGCCGGTTGCGAATCAGGTCCGGCCTGCCCTTGAGCCGATGGGTCAGGTTCAGCAGCGACCGCAGGCCCATGGGCCCCAGGTCATCGAGGGTCAGGAAGTCACTGGGCGCGACGGCCGACAGGGGCGGTCGTGGGGCCACCGAAGACGTCATGCGAGCTGGCTCCTCTGTGAGCGTCGGGCATCCCGCCCGCGTGACGAATGGCGAGCGGGCCGGAACCGGGTCCGTGACTGCACCCTGACGGGCAATCGCCCGCGCGGCCAGTGCCCTTCGGACTGTTGCCCCGGGACCCGGGCCGACGGATGAGCCGGTCAGGCCGGATGAGCGTCAAGGAATGCCGCCAGCTCTGCCGTGGTCGGCATCCCCTCGCGTGCGCCCGCCCTGCCGACGGCGATTGCGGCAGCCGCGCTGCCTGCCCGCAGTGCCTCCCCCAGCGGCACACCGGCCCCCAGTCGGGCGAAGAGGACGCCGACGAAGGCGTCGCCGGCGCCGGTCGTGTCGACAACCGCCGGCGCGGGGAAGGCGGCGAAGGGCCAGCGCCCGTCCCCGATGGCGAGGGTCCCGCCCCGGGCACCCCGCGTGACGACCACCGGTCCGCGCGACATCCGCGCGAGCGCGTCGAGCGCGACGTCGGGGTCCTCATCTCCGGTCACCACGCGTGCCTCACGCTCGTTGAGCACCAGCACCGGGTCCCCTTCGAGCAGTGCGCTCGACAGGGGACCGGCGGGCGCCACATTCACGATGGCCGGAATGCCGAGCTCGGCGGCCCGCCGCACCGCCTCCTCGACGACGACCAGCGGGAGCTCGAAGCCCGCCAGCAACGCCGTGGCCTCCGCGAGCGCCTCGTCGTCGAGGTCGCCAGGATCCACGAGCGCGTTCGCGCCGGGTGCCACCACGATCTGGTTTTCGCCGGCCGGGTCGACGGCAATGATCGCCACACCCGTCGGCGCGGCTCGCCGCGCGACGCGGGCCACGTCGATTCCCTCCTCGGCCAGCGCAGTGACCGCGGCTTCTCCGAACCGATCGTCCCCGACCGCCCCGATGAGCCGGACCCGAGCGCCGGCCCGGGCCGCAGCGACGGCCTGGTTCGCCCCCTTTCCCCCTTGGTGCTGGGCATAGTCCCCACCCAGGATCGTCTCCCCCGGTTGCGGAAGCCGATGGGCGCGAACCACGAGGTCCACGTTGATGGACCCCACGACCACGATGTGACCCGGCGTCACGCCCGCCATCCTAGCCACCCGGCTCCCACACCCCGGTGGTCAGGTCACGTGCCCGCGCCCCATTCGCGCAGGTGTCGACGATCATCTCCCAGGTGATGCCGCCCCCCGCCGCCGCATCCACGTGGTACGAACCGCGGACGCCGGGGCACGCGGGGTCGTCGGAGATCGAGACGACCCGGCCCGAGCCCTCGTAGCGGCCCGACCACCGGCCGCCGACGGTGATGGTCGTGGCTCCGAAGGTGAGCGTCTCGGTGGGCTGGCCGTCGGAGGCCGTCCGGGTGTAGCTCCCGAGGCGGTAATGCAGGCCGGTTCCCTCGGTCAGGTCGAGCTCCACCACGCGTCCTCGCCAGCCACCGATCGCCACGATCACCACCAGCGCCGCGCATGCCGCCGCCGCGAGCCGGGTTGGGGACGCGGCCGCGGCCGCGCCCACGACGGCTGCCACGGCAAGCGCGATGGCAGTCACCAGGCACCAGCCTGCGGTCAGCATGACGCTCGACGCATGACCGGACTGCGAGACGGGTACGGCGCCCGCGGCGACGAGACCCAGGCCCGCGCAGGTCGCGACCAGCCCCCAGCCCGGCCCGAGGTGTGGCACGCGGATGAGCCGCGCCAGGGCGAGCAGAGAGCCCAGGACCAGCAGGAGCACCGCAGCAGACAGGACGGGCCGGGACTGGGAGGACCACGCCGCGAGCTCGACGTGCACGCGGCGGAACCCCTCGCCCAGGACGATCCGGTCATGGACCAGCCAGGCCGGCACGAAGGACAGCCCCAGGACCGCCAGCCCGGCCAGCGAGACTACGATGAGCGCAATGACGGTGCGTCGCGGATGCACGGCGTGTGATTCTATCCGCGCGGATGGCGCGCCGTGGCATATCTGGCCCCTGGAGGCGCGGCGTGGAAGACCTGGACGACGTCCCGCATCGGCTGAACTGGCTGCGCTACATGGTTGACCGTGCCATCGTGCGCCTCGAGACGGAGCGCCCCGGCAGTCCCCTTCTGACGCTTGACCGCCCGGAGCTGCGGCGGATCCTGGCCATCGCCGCGTACCGCGAGATCCGGGACCTGAGGCGGGAGACCGACGCCGGCTAGCCGGTGATCGACGCCAGCGTCGCCCGGTCGAGCGTGGCGCGCAGCGCCTCCTGGGCGGCGTAGAAGGACGCGTGGGCGGCACATCGTCCATCCACGCTGCACGGACCATTGCGCAGCACGCAGGTGGTGCGACGGCTGTCTCCCTCGATCCGTTCGATCACCTCCAGCAGGGAGATCGACGAGGCCGGGCGGCCGAGGCGATACCCGCCGATCCGTCCGATCCGGCCGGTGACCAGGCCCGCTCGTGACAGGTCGGCCATCACTTGCGGAAGGAACCCCGCCGGGACCCCTGTCCGCTCCGCGATCTGCCGTCCCGTGAGCGCCTCATGCTCCCCGGCCGCGGACAGGGCGAGCATGGCTCGCACCGCGTAATCCCCCCGTTTCGTCAGCTCGACCTTCATCGCGCCCCATTCTGCCCTGCCGTGCCAGGGCGGCGTCCCGCATCTCGTGTCCCGGGAAAAGGTGACCAACGGCCCCTGTCCCGATTCGTCGTAAACGCTTACTACATTACTAAGTCTTTACGAAGCGTGCGGTCCGCATCCACCGGGCGGGTCGCCCGAAGGAGGTACGACGGCGATGACACGGGTCCTCGTAGCAGCGTCGGCGATCATGAGCATGATCTTCCTTGCGCTCATCTACGCCAGCGTCTCGAACAATGCGGCCGCGATATCCCAGAGCCAGCCGCCGGGGGCCAGCGGAGCACCGGTCGCGGCGTCCGCGGCGGCCACGCCCGCGGGGAGCCCGCCGGCAGTGACCATCGACGAGATCAGCCGGCATCCGAGCGATATGCCCGACAGTCCCGACTACACCGTGTACGACGGTGGCACCTGGTCGAATCCAGTGACCCGGACGGGGCCGATCACCATCAACGCCACATTCCAGATCAAGGAGGGCATCGCCCAGGTGGTCCCGGGGACCTACCTCGAGTACTGGACCTTCGACGGTGCCGTGCCGGGACCCATGATCCGCGGGATGGTTGGCGACACCGTCGACTTCCACCTGAAGAACCCCGCTGACAGCAGCATGCCGCATGACGTGGACTTCCACGCGGTCACCGGGCCGGGCGGCGGCGCCGTCAAGCTGCTGACGGCACCCGGTGCCGAGAGCGAGCTCAGGGTGAAGCTCCTCCACCCGGGGATCTACATCTATCACTGCGCCTTTCCGGATATCCCCACCCACATCGCGCACGGGATGTACGGCCTCGTCGTCGTGGAACCGGAAGGCGGCCTTCCCAAGGTCGATCACGAGTACTACCTGATGCAGAGCGAGCTCTACACGAACGCCGGGGGCGAGAAGGGCTACACCGCGCTCACCGACCAGGGGCTCCTGCAGTACGACGGCACGAACGGCAACCTCGAGGAGCCGACCTTCGTGGTCTGGAACGGGCGGCCCGAGTCGGCGACCGGCGACCGCATGCTCGGCATGTACAACGGCGACGTGATCAAGACCGGCGATACGATCCGCCTCTTCGTGGGCGACATCGGCCCGAACTTCTCATCGAGCTTCCACGTCATTGGAGAGATGTTCGACAACGTCTACGTCGAGGGTTCGTTCGCACTGGAGAACCACTGGGTGCAGACGACCATGATTCCGGCGGGGGGTGCCGTGGGAGTCGAATTCACGGTCGAGGTGCCGGGAAACTACACGGTCGTGGACCACGCGATCTTCCGGATCCACAAGGGAGCCGTGGCGGCGATCCATGTCACCGGAGCCGACCAGCCGGACATCTACGATCCGATCAAGCACAGCACGGAGCTGGATTCCGCGAGCGGCCACTGAGGACCCTGGCCGCATCGGGGCGAAGCCGTCGCGGGCGCGCGGCGGCTTCGTGCTGCCCACCGCGGACATGGGACGGCCCGGTTCAGCGGGTCTCCCCGCCTCGCGGAACTGCCACGACAGCGGCAGAGCCGAGTTCCGAGCACGGACCCCGACCGGAGCCGGGCCGGCAGCAGAATGGACGGTTGCACCGCGGGCGAACCGGGCCGGCTACCATCGTACGCCCGGTGGGCGGCGCGCGCCAGTATCCGGTGAGAGCCTGGATCGCGAGGAGCGCGGGGGTGCCTCAGCGGCCGGGAATGATCGGGAGCGGTCCCAGGACGCGCTCGATCTCGACCCGATAGCGCGCACCGGAGGGATGACGCGCCAACCAGCGCAGGTAGTCGGGATCCCGCTCCGCGAGCTCCTCGATGGTCTGACCGGCGTAATGCCCGAAGTCGAGGTGACTACGATCGAAGGTCGGCTCGGGGGCACGATGGCCCGGCCCCACCGGGATCGAGGCATCGCCACCGATCTCCAACGGTCGCCGGTCGTCGGGGGGGTCGCCCATGATCCGCTCCTCCGAAGCAGATATCCACACACCGATCTCCGTCGATCCTACGGCGAGAACGGACGCCGCGCAACGGCCTTTTTGCCCTATGCGCCGTGAACGACGGTCCCCCCGACCATGGTCATGAGACTCCCGACCGTCCCGAGGGAAGGTCCCGCCTCCAGGATCGTGCCCAGGTCGCAGCTCAGGATGGCCAGATCCGCCCAGGCGCCCGGGTGCAGGTGCCCCACGTCCCCCCACCCCGAGGCGATGGCCGGACCACGGGTCGAGGCCGCCAGCGCAGCCTCCACCGGGAGGGTTTGGTCCGGCAGCCAATCGGGTCCGGGTGCGCCCGGTCGCCGCCGGTGCACCGCGGCGTGGAGCGCCAGCCACGGGTTGGCCGCCTCGATCGGAGCATCCGAGCCGAAGGCCAGGCGCGTGCCGGCGGCGGCCAGCGACCCCCACGGGTAGGCGTCCTCCAGGCGATCCGGCCAGCAGCGCTCGACCGTGTCCCGGTCGGATGGGCCGTGGAGCGGTTGGAGGCTGGCCGTCACGTCGAGGGCGGCGAGTCGCGGGAGATCCGCGGGACGCACCAGCTGGAGGTGCTCGATCCGGTCGGGGATGGCGCCGGCCGCGGGCCGCGGTCCCCGGGCCAGGGCGTCGAGCACGGCCGCCGCGGCCCGATCGCCGATGGCATGGATGGCAAGCCCGAGGCCAGCCTCGCGAGCGCGCCCCACCACGTCGTCGAGCTGGGATGGCGAGAGGCGGAGGATCCCCGTACCCGCCTCCCCGCAGCGATACGGCGCGAACACCGCGGCAGTCCGCGAGCCGAGGGCGCCATCCGCATACACCTTCGCCCACCCGACCCGCATGGTGGACGCGCCGCCGAGCGGATCACCGGTGCGCAGCCCGGCGGCGCGCGCTGCACCGATGGCGGCCGCCGGGAGGTCCAGCGTGACGCGAAGGCGTCCATCCAGGACCCCGGCCGCCGATGCCAGCGCCGAGAACGAATCGCCGAGGGCGGCGAATGACCCGACCCCGTTCGCGTCGCCGGCGTCCCCCGCATCGGTGACCGCGGTGAACCCCAGCCCGAGCAGCTCGCCCACCACCTCGTCGAGCGTTCCGGCCAGCGGTGCGCCGCCCAGCCGCCCGGCGTGCTCGCCGACCAGGTCTGCCGCCCGTTCCCGGAGCACCCCGTCGGGCCTGCCGGTGGAATCGCGCTCGAATCGGCCGCCATCCGGATCCGTCGCCGCCTCCCCGATCCCCGCGCGGCGCAGCGCCTCGGCGGACGCCCACGCGGAGTGCCGATCGTGGCTCCGCAGCAGGGCCGGCCGGTCGCCGAGAACGTCCTCGAGGCGATGCAATGCCGCGCGATCCAGCGCCTCCGCGGTCCAGCCATCGCCGAGCACCCACTCCCCCGCCGGCACGCGCGCGGCGGCATCGCGCACCCCCCGGACGAGGGCATCCATGGTCTGCGCGCCATCGAGGTCCGCCGCTCGCCGGGCCCGCGCCATCCCGACCAGGTGCAGGTGGAAGTCGTGCAGTCCCGGGACCACGGCCGCACCGTCGGCGCGAACCACCGTCGCGGCCGGCGCAGCCGCGGCCAGCAATGCCTCCCGCGATCCGACGGCCACGATGCGCCCACCGGCGATGCCGACCGCCTCCGCGGTCTCGACGGCGGAGGCATGCGCCTCGACGAGGACCTGCCCCACGATCACTGTTTCGGGCCGAGACGGCGTCACCATCCCGCGCCGCGCCGCATGCGGGGAGTCTTGCGGAAGGTCCGGGTCGGCGGCAGGAACGTGATGCGCAACAGCACGACAGGCACGACCACCAGCCAGTGCGAGAGGAAGAGCGCGCCGCGGGCGGCACGGCCGGCCAGGGACATGCCGCGCACGCCTGCTCCGGCCAGGCCGGCGAGCGCGAGCAGGAAGGACCCCATCCCGTATCCCAGGAAGAGGGAGACCGGGACGGTCCAGTCCATCCGCGCCGGCAGCGGAATGGTGAGCAGCGACGCGACGATGCTGGTTGCGAACAGCGGCGGAATGAGGAACTCGGCGGCAAAGGCCAGGAAGTCGAGCTTGCGCTTCGCGGGTGCGGGGCCGGCCAGCAATCCGGGACCCTGACCCATCAGGCGGCGCAGGCTCCCTTCCGACCACCGCAGGCGCTGCCCCCATAGCGCCGCCAGGCTTTCGACTGCCTCCTCCTCGACGACGACCTCGGGTGCCATTGCGACGTGCTCTCCGGCGGCGGCGAGCCGGGTGGATAGCTCGAGGTCCTCGGTGATGGCTGTGCGGCTCCAGCCGCCGACTCGCTCGAGCACATCGCGGCGCACGACCATCCCGTTCCCACGCAGCTCGGCGGTGCCATCCACGTTGCGGCGGCCGCACTGGCTGGCAAGGTCCATGAGCTGCTCCTCCGCCTGCGCCGCCGTGAGCCAGCTCGCCCCGGCATTGGAGGGCCGGCGGCGGGCCTGGACCGCGGCAGCGCCCGGATCGCGCTCCCACGCCGCCACGATTCCCGCCAGGAATCCAGGGGCGGCGCGCGAGTCCGCGTCGAGCGCCGCGACAAGCGTTCCGTGTGTGTGCGGCATGGCTGCGGCCAGCGCGTTTCCCTTGGTCTGCGGTCCGTCGTCCGATGAGCGGCGAAGCACGGTCACCAGGCCCTCCGGCGCTCGCGCGCCGGTTGCCGCGCGTTCGACGACGCCGGCCGTTCCGTCCGACGAGCCGCCATCGACCACGATCACCTCGTAGCGACGGGCGCCGTCGACATCGGCATAGCGCTGCCGAACCAGGTCGCCGACCACCTCGCTGATCACCGATGCCTCGTCCCGGGCGGGCACCACCACGCTGATGAAGGGCATCCGGCCCCGGGTCGGCGGATCGGCTCCGTGCGCAGATGCGGCACGCAGCGCAAACACGAAGAGCTGCCACCCGCGGTACGCGAGGTAGCCGACATAGATGACGGACAGGCCCACGATCGCCTGCAGCGTGCGCGCAGCGAGGACCGAGGTCACCGCCACCCAGGCGATCAGTCCCGAGGCCAGCAGGAAGCCACCCGCGAGGAGCCTAGTCGCCATCGGCCGGCGACCCCTTGGCCCGCGACCGCTCCGGCGTTGCGGGGGCCGGCACGGCTTCCTCGTGCTCGTGGAGTCCTTCGGCGGCATTCCGCCGCCAGGACGCGATGCCGGCCCAGAACGTGACGGCGCCCAGGAGCAGCATCACCACCGGGATGCCCGCCCCCGGGAAGACGATGTTCAGCAGGTCCGCCGCCGCCGGCGCTGCGAGCACCGGCAGGAACGACGCGACCGACAGGAGGGTGTTGAGGATCCCGAAGATGCGGCCACGGACCTCCCTGGGCAGCTCCTCCTGCAGCGCCGTCTGCGACGGGATCGCCACGAAGGCGTACTCGAGACCCGCCGTCACGGCAATCACCACCACCACCGCGATCAGGGACAGCAGCGGCGTCACCAGCTGGGGCAGGTTCGCCTCGAGAGGCTGGATCGCGGGCGAGAGGAGCTGGACCACCGGCTTCACGGCGGCGATGGCCATCAGGGTGACGCCCATGGCCACCAGCCCCACGTCGATCAGCAGGCGCCGTGGCAGCTGCTTGCCGTACGAGTTCAGGAAGAGGATGCCGATCACGGCCCCCAGGCCGGCCGGGCCCATGATGAAGAAGAAGTCCTGGGCTCGCAGGCGAAGGATCTGCGTCGCGAAGCCCGGCCCGAGGGCGCCCATGACGCCGATGAGCGACGAGGCGATGCCCAGGTAGACGAGCGACCACGCGATCCGCGGCGTGCGCCGGACGAAGGCAATGCCTTCCTGGATCTCGACGATCACGGCGGTTAAGGCCCGCCCCGCGTCGATGCCGGCCCGGCCCTGCTCCGGCGGGACCCCTGGAATCGGGACGATCGCCAGCGCTGCGAGCCCGAACATGATCGCCACCACGACGTAGACGGCTACGGGTCCGTTCGTGGCGGTCAGCAGCAGCGGCCCCAGGAAGCCGAAGCCGATCGCGAAGGTGGCGTTGATGGTCAGCACGAAGATGGAATTGGCCGCCATCAGGTTGCCGTGCTTCACGATCCGGGGAATGGAGGTCAGCTCGGCGGGGGCGAAGAAGGCGGTCACCGTCGCCACGAACAGGTTGATGACGTAGATCAGGGCGATGTTGGTGCCGACGAAGATGAAGGCGATGGTTCCCAGGGCACGCAGCACGTTGGCAGCGAGCATGATCAGGCGCGCGTCGGCGCGCTCCACGATCACGCCGGCCAGGGCGCTGAAGGCGACCGCGGGGAAGAGGAAGGTCAGGATCAGGACCGCGTTCGCCGTGTTCGAGCCGGTGCTGCCCACCACGGTGGCCATGAGCCCGGCGAGGACCATGTTGCTCGCCAGCTGACTCAGGACCTGCGCGGTCCACAGCGCGACGAACGACCGGTTCCGGAAGACGCTCCCCGCTCCGGAGAGGTCCTGACCGGACAGGTCCGGCGGCAGCTCCATGCTCATCAGCCCGGCTCCGGGCCGCGAGCCAGGTATTCGGTGAAGCGGCGCTCGACGGTCAGCCGGTCCATGAGGATCCGGTGACCGCAGCCGGCGCAGACCAGGCCGATGTCGGCGCCAAGACGCACGACCTCCCAGTCCCGGCTCCCGCAGGGATGGGCGCGCCGCAGACGCAGCCGATCTCCGATCCGCAGGTCGAGCGGAACGGCCACCGTCACCCAGCCTCCTCCGACGCGGTCGCCCCGGTGAATCCGAAGCGATCGATGAGCAGGGCCGGCGCCCGCACGTTGATGCCGCTGTACTCGGCACCCACCAGCCGCGTCTCGCGGGTCAACCCGCCAATGCGACTGAACGCCTCCGGGACCGATTGCGTGAACCGGAGGTTGCGGATGGGGCGCACGACCTGCCCGCCCTCGACCAGGAAGGTCCCGTCCTTCGTCATCCCGGTCAGGATCGCGCGCTTGGCGTGGACCACGTTCACGTAGTGGAAACGGGTGATCCAGATGCCGCGGTCGAGCCGCGACACGAGCGCGTCACGCTCCTCCTCGCCCCCGGCCATGAACAGGTTCCAGGCGACGGGGCCCCACGTGTTGGGAGCCGGCAGACCATGCCCGGTGGACCTCGTGCCGGCACGTCGCGCGGTGGCCGTGTCGTGGACCAGCCCGGTGGCGACGCCGTCGGTCACCAGGTCCACGCGCTGCTTGCGAACCCCCTCGTAGTCGATGGTGGATGGCAGGCCGGCCTCGTCCTGCCCGTCGTCCCAGATGCGCACGCGGGGATCCATCACCGTGCGGCCCAGCTCCATGAACGTCCGACCCTCCTGGGCGGCGAGCGCGGAGAACGCGACCGACGAGGTGTACTCGAGCAGGGTCGCGACCGCGTACGGCTCCAGCACGACCGGGTACTCGCCCGGGTCGAGATCGCCGGCTCCCACGGAGCGGACCGCGCGCGCCACGGCCTCCGCGCCGACGCCCGCCGCGTCGATGCGGTCGACGTCCGTGTTCGCGGCCTGGGCGTAGCCGGAGGCGCCATCGGTCCCCATGACCACGGTCACCAGCTTCGCCTGGGTGGTGCTCCCCGAGCTGTGCAGGCCCCGGGTGTTGACGACCGCCATGGTGGTCGCCTCGGTCGAGAAGGCGCCGCTTGCCTCCAGGCCCGCATCCACGGCCGCGTTGATGACCAGGCGGGCGCCCTCGGCCCGCAGCCCGGGATCGGCGGCCGCAGTGCTCGGCGACCATCCAACCAGGCCGTGCTCGCTCGCGCCGCCGTCCGCCAGGGGAGCGGCATCCGGGTTGCGCGCGGCGTGATCGCGGATCTCCAGCGCCTCGGCGACCATGGCACGCAGGCCTGCGTCGTCAAGCCGGTTCGTGGCGGCCACGCCGGTCCGCCCGTCCGCTGCGACCCGCAGCCGCACGACGGCGTCGTGCTCCACCACGTTCTGGTGGATCTGCGAGTTGGCGAAGCGGGTCAGCGCAGCGTCGCGACCGGTGTAGACCGCCTCGGCCTCGCCGCCGCGGACCAGGCCCAGGACCCGCTCCAGGAGCGAGGCTGCGGCGACGGGGTCATGGCGATCCACGTTCACCATTGGCCGACCCCGACCTGGACCCGCCGGAACCGGGCCGGGCTCGCCCCGTGGCTCACGTGCGCGGTCTGCATGGGCTCACCCTTTCCGCAGTTGGGGACGCCCCACAGCACCCACGCCCGCGCGCCGGCGATGGCATCGCAGCTGCCCCAGAAGCGTGGCGTGATCCCGGTGTACGTGGGGTTGCGCACCAGCTGGGTGCGCCGCCCGTTGCGGATCAGCCACCCGGCCTGCGTGCCGAACTGGAAGTTCAGGCGACGGTCGTCGATGCTCCACGAGCGATTGGTGTCGAGGTAGATCCCCTCCCGGGTGTCGGCGATCAGGTCCTCGAGCGTCCCGGAGGCGCCCGGCCGCAGGCTGACATTGGTCATGCGGATGATGGGGATCCGGTCCCACCCCGACGCGCGGGCGCTGCCCATGCTCCGGCGACCGATCCGGGGCGCCGTCTCGCGGTTGGTCAGGTACCCGACGAAGAGGCCGGCCGACACGATGGGCACGTTCTGGGCGGGAACGCCCTCGTCGTCCCAGCCGAAGCTGCCCAAGCCGCCGGGTGCGGTGGCATCCGCGTCGATGTTCACGATCTCGCTGCCGTACTGCAGATGCCCCAGGCGATCCAGGGTGAGGAAGGACGTTCCGGCGAACGATGCCTCCATGCCGAGCACGCGATCCAGCTCGATCGGATGCCCGCACGACTCGTGGATCTGCAGCGCCAGCTGGCTCGATTCGAGGATCACGGTCATCTCGCCCGCCGGGCATTGTGGTGCGTCGAGCAGCGCCACCGCCTCCTCGGCGATGGGCTGCCCATGGCCCGGGAGGTCGAGCGCGCGGATCGCCTCGAATCCGCCCGTGACGACCTGTCCGCCCGCCTGCGGATAGCTGCGCACCTGCAGCTCGCTCTCGTTCACCGCGGTGGCCTCGATGCCGGCGCCCGTCTCGACGAGCTCCTGCTCGAGCCGCGCACCCTCGCTGGAGACGAACGTCTTGTGCTCGCGCGACCACTGCATGCTTCCCTCGCGCACCGTCACCCCGGGGACACGGGCCATGGCCGCGTCCGCGTCGAGGAGGATCCGCAGCTTGTCATCGAGAGGCACGGAGAACGGATCCTCCACGAGCGGGGTGCGGTAGTTGCCACGCGCCGGCGTCGTGTCGTCCAGGACGATCGGCTCGCTGCGGACGCGCGCGCCTGCCCGCGCCACCGCGGCCGCCTCGCGGCCGATCCGCTCGGCTTCGTCCGGCTCCAGCAGGGCGCTGGCGGAAAAGCCCCAGCCGCCAGCGACCAGGGCACGGATGCCGATCCCCGCGCTGCGATGCGCATGTGCCGCCTCGAGGGCGCCGTTCTTCACGGTCAGGGCTTCAGTCGCCAGCTCAGTGACCCGCACGTCGGCATACGACGCACCGGCCCGGCGGGCGGCGTCCAGGGCGCGGTCGATCAGGTCGTTCACGGCACCATCCGGATGTTCACAGGTGGTGTGCGCGGGTCGGATGCGTTCATGGGGCCCGGCCGGCGCGGCAAGGACCGCACTCTAGCATGAGGCCCCGGACGCTCACTGGGCCGTCTGCGCCACCTTCGGCGCAAGGTCCATGGTGGTCGCCGGGATGATCACCTGGCTGCTCTGGAGAACGTCGATGGTCGCGCTCACGAAGAGCTTGAGCTGGCTGATGATCCCGCCCGGCCGCTGCAGGGCCGCGAGCAGCCCGGCCGGGTCCCCCACCGCCCGGATGCTGAAGGAGCGTCCAATCGGCGTGCCGTTGATGGACAGTGAGTCGGTGCCCTGCATGCAGACGGACCGCGCCGTAATCCGGACCTGGTCGACGGCGATCGCCTCGGCTCCCGCATTGCGCAGCTCGTTGATAAGGTCGTTGACCGCGATCGAGTCGAGGTCCCCATCGACGGTGACCACGATCCCCTGCCCTTCGACGCTTCCCGTCCCACCGAATGCCACGATGCGGCGCAGGTCCTCCCGCGAGACGTCCAGGGCGCTCTGGCCCTGGGCCTCGGCGACCCGGTACTCCCGCAGCTGCTCGCGAGCATCGGCGAGCGATGCGCGGAGCTCGCGGTTGCGGTCGGAGAGGGTCTCGATCAGGGTCGAAAGGTCCTGGGCGGACAGGCTGCTGATCTCAGTCGGGCGAGCCTGCGAGCGCAGCTGTGCCACGAGCAGCACGCCAATCAGGAGGGCTACGACGGTCAGGCTGACCTGTGCGGCGCGGCTCGCCATCAGCCGCCCTCCGCCGGCACGCCCCACCGGAAGCGCGTGCTGCCGACGAACGCGGGAAGGGTCAGCGAGCCGTTCGCCTGCGCGGCGAACTCGAGGCCGAAGGCATCGATCCGATGGGCAACCCGGCCCAGGTAGGCGGGATCGGCCAGGAAGCGCTCGAGCAACCCGTCCGGCCCGATCGCCTCGATGCGGAAGGGGGGCGACAGGAACGCGGTGTTCACGAGGATCGAAGCGCCCACGCCGTAGATCGACGAGGTGCTCACCAGGCGTTCGTCGTTGATCGTGATGGCCTCCGCGCCGGCCGACCAGAGCGCCGCCACCAGGTCATGGAGGTCGTCCACCAGCACGATGTAGTTCTGGGGGTTGTCGCCCGCCGGGACCGGGCGCTTGGAGTCTGCGATCTCGACCACCACGCCCGATCCGGTCACCTTGGTCAGCCCTGCTGCCAGGCGAGCGGCCGCGAGCTGCCTGTTCACCAGGTCGAGCGCGGTCTGCGAACCGGCGGTCTGCGTCTGGAACTGCTGCACCTGCGCCTCGGCATCGGCAAGCTGCTGGCGCAGGTCCTTCTGCTCGCTCTCCAGGGTGAGCACCTGCCCGGCGAGCACCTGCTGCGCGGAGGTCGTGTACTGCTGGCGCGCCACGCTGCTGTTCCACTGCGCGGCAGCGACGAAGCCGGTGATCCCCAGGGCGACCGCGATCGACAGCGTCCAGGTGAGGCGGAGCCGCGGCCGCGGCGGACGGGGAAGGCGAGGCGACGGGAGGTGGCCCCGGCGCGGGCGCGACCGATCAGCCAAGGCGTTCCCCCGCCCGGCGCCGGTACCAGAACACGCCAAGCACGACGGTCAGCACCAGGACACCCATCGCGACGTATCCGAGCACCGCATTGGCCGCGGCGTCCGTCGCCGGCGAGCCGCCGGAGGGTGAAGCGCTGGCGCCCGTCGCGCCGGAACCCGGGGCAGTCGGTGCTGCACTGCCCTGCGCGCCGGTCTGGACCACCGATGGCCCGATGCTGGCCGCCGCCACCGGCTGCGGCTCGCTCGCGCCGAACGAGCGGAAATATTCCGCGTACAGCTGGTCCGCGCTGACGCCGGTCCCGGCCCGCAACGCCTCGGCATCGGTCGCGCCCGAGCGATAGGCCGCAGCGATGCCGGCCATCGCCCTGGCCCCGTAGCTGCGGATGATCATGTCGACCATGGTCGCTCCCTCGGCGTAGGAGAGCGACGAGCCCCGGCTGCCGATCGGGAACTGGCCGGTGATCGCGTCGAAGCTGAAGAGCCCGCTCGACACCTCGCTGCGAACCGTCTGCGCCGCCGCATTGGCATTCTGCTGCTCAGACCAGACGGAGAAGCCCTCGTTCAGCCAGCGCGCGGGATCGTGGTATGGATTCCGGGTGGCGTCGTAGAAGACGACGTGCGTCACTTCGTGGATCAGGGCAGTGTCGAGGTAGTCCGTGCCACCCCCACCGAGCCACATGAACACGGTTCGGATGTCCGGGAAGGTCGCCGCGCCGGTCCATTCGCGCGCACCCGGACCCAGCGCGCCGAAGAAGTCGCTCTGGGAGTCGTAGACGAAGATGTCGATGGGCCCGTCAAGCGCATGGCCCAGCGTTTGCTGGGCGCGGGCGACGGCCCCGCTCGTCAGGTCGCCGAAGCGGCGTGCCTGCGCCTCTGCACCGCCGTACCAATGCACGGTGGCCTGCCCGATCAGGGCGCTCCGCCAGTCGAGACCGGGCCTGTTGTCCGCGTAGAGGAGCGTCGCGCTGGGCGACAGGGTCACCGAGCCGCCCGTCGTGGCACGCCACTGATAGGCGACCGGCGTGTTGGGCGTGACGTAGTCGGACGAGGCGTCCCAGGTATAGGTCGCACGACTGCCGCTGGCCGCCACCGGGGCGACGACGGTCGAATCCGGATCGGGCCCGAAGCGGAGGAGGAGCTCGAGGCGGTCCGGGGCGCCGCCCGGCAGCGACACGCTGAAGGTCATGGCCTGCCCGTACTGCTCCGAAGCGCTGCGCGCGCCGAATCCGCTGAAGGCGGCCGCCCGCCCGGGCAGTGCCAGGCCCGTCGACACGAGGAGCAGCGCGACGATCGAGCAGGCGGCGAGCACGCGTCTCATCGGCTCATCCGTCCCAGCTCACAAGCCCGAAGTCGAGAAGCCCGACGGTCAGGTCGCCCAGCCCGCGAAGGCCGGGCCGGACGAGCCAGCTCGACCGGTCATAGGCCCACGGGATGACCGGGGCCTGGGCATCAACCTCCGCTTCCACTGCCGCGTAGGCAACCGCCTGCGCCGGAGGCGTGGTTGCCGCGGCGGCGGCATCGAGCAGGCTGGCGAAGGTCTGGTCCTGCCAGTGTCCGTAGTTGCTGTGCGCCTCCGGGGCCAGGAGCAGGTCGTAGAGAGCATGCGGCGAGGGGTAGTCCGCGACCCAGTTGATGGTGAAGACCTGCGGCGTCCGGCCGGCATCCAGCTGGGTGATGTAGTCGTTGAAGCTCATGGTCTCGACGCGGACGGTCACCCCCAGCGACGTGCGCCAGGTCGCCACGATGGGCGAGACCCCCAGACCGGAGCCGTTGACAGCGATGGTCCCCAGCTTGGCGGGATCGCCGTAGCCAGCATCCGCCAGCAGCGACTTCGCCGCGGCCACGTCCGCGGATGGATCAGCGCCGAACCCGGCCGGCTGCAGGGCAGGCGGGACGATGGAGTTGGCCACCTCGGCCGAATCGCCCTCGCTGAGCTGCACCAGCCGCGACTTGTCGAGGACGATGGCGAACGCGCGACGCACCCTCGGGTCGTCGAATGGCGCCCGGGTCGTGTCGAAGCCCAGGTACTGGACCGAAAGGGCCGCGGACTGGTGGAGGGCCGGCCCCAGGGTGGCGTCGTAGGCGACCCAGGTCGCGTCCGTGCCGGCGATCTCCGCCAGATCCACCTGCTCATTGCTGTAGGCCGTCACCGGATCTCCGTCGATTGAGGTGATCCAGTCCACCTCGCTGATGGGCGGGGTGGCGCCGGCATAGTCGGGGTTCGCCGTCAGCACCAGGGTGGTCCCCTGCAGGCTCTTCACCACGTAGGGCCCGGAACCCACGAAGTGGCCCGCGGACTGCCAGTCGCCCGCCGCGGTCGCGGAGCGGGGCACGACGAAGGTGGCCGGGGTGGCGGTGATCGACGGAAAGTAGCCCGCCGGGTGGCGGAGCCGCACGACCAGGGTGTGCGGATCGGGTGCCGTGATGCCCACCGCATCCTCGCCGGCGCGACCAGCGATCCGGTCCCTCGCACCAACGATGACGTTCAGCACGTCTGGTGCCGTGGCCCCGACGGAGGGATCCAGGAGCCGAAGCCAGGATCGGCGCACGTCGGTCGCGTCGAGGGGCGATCCGTCCGAGAAGCGCAGCCCATCGCGAATGTGGAACGTGTAGGTCAGCCCGTCGGACGACACATCCCATGACGCCGCGAGCGACGGATACGGGTTGCCGTTCTGGTCGAGCCTCGTGAGACCGGCGTACACCTGCAGGAGGAGCTGGACGTCGGCGGCGTCGCTGATGCGGGCCGGATCCAGGCTCCCGGGTTCGCCGCCCAGGTAGCGGAGCGGCTGATCCCGCGCCAACGTCGCATGCCAGGGCGGCGCAACGATGACGCCCACCAGCATGACCACGACGAGCACCGCCAGGCGCCGCCAGTGACGCGTCAGGCCGGCGGGCATCGGTCGATCAGGGCGTTGGGTCGGCGGGGCTGCTTCGCGCCGAGGGGCGCGGCGCCCGGAAGGCGGCGCACGGCCGGTAGTATACGGGTCCGTGCATGCAACTCATGAGCACCGCTTCCGAGCGCAGACGCCCGGCAGCCTGACGCTTCGCCAGTTCGTCGAGTCCCTCCGTCGCTGGACGCCGGAGATGCGCCAGGTCGCGCAAATCGCGCTGACGCGAACCGAGGCCGAGCGGCAGCAGTACCTGCAGCAGTTCCACGCCGGCCACCACGGCCGCACGCCGGGCCGCCTCGACAGCTTCGTCCGATGGGCCTACTCGGACCCACGCCTCGACGCAGTCCCCGCGCTGATGGCGGAGCTCGAGCGGGACGACGCCGAGTACGCCGCGGGGCTGCAGCACGAAGCCGATATCCTCGTGCGGATGCGCGGCGAGGGCAAGACGCCTGCGCAGCGTGTGCGCGACTACCTGGCTCTCCTGGGCATCGAGGGCGCGGAGCGCGTCCGCGCGGGGATCGCGGGCCTCCTCCCGGCCGGATCCAGCGAGGAGCAGGTCGTCGCCACCATCCGGCTCATGCGTCGCCGGTGGCTCGACATCTACGGCGACGATCTCTTCTTCGCCGAGGACTGACCCGTCCGCGGCCCAAAGCCGTTAGGATTCGGAAGCCCACGCAGCCCCAGCACCGAGCCTGCATGCCGATGATCAGAGCAACGCGCCCCCTTCTCGTCATCGCCACGGCCCTGGCGATGCTTCTCCTTGGTGCCTGTGTTACGCAGCAGCAGACGGATCCGTCCGCGTGCGCGCAGAGCGCGGTCAAGCTCGCTGCCACCCTGCCAACCGCAGGCAAGCTGCAGCCGGAGAACCTCAACGTGTGCGAGGCGCAGCAGGTGACGATCACCGTCACCTCTGCGCGCAACGGTGCCGTCCACCTCCACGGATACGACGACCAGAACGCCGAGGTCGAGGTCACCTCCGGCAAGGACGCCACGCTGACGTTCACCGCCAACCATGTCGGGCAGTTCGTCCTCGAGTTCCATCCCGCGGACGGATCGGATGAGTCCCAGGTGGGCCTGCTGACGGTCAATGTCCGGTAGACGGCTCAGCCTCGCGGCGCTGGCCGGGGCTGCTGTCGGCCTCCTCGCGGTCCCCGCGCCCGCGTCCGCCCACGCCCTTGGCCAGGTCTTCCAGCTTCCGATCCCGCTCTGGATGTACCTCGCCGGGGCGGGCATCGCGGTGGGTGCCTCCTTCATCGTCTCCGCCGTCGCCATCAAGGTCAGTCCCGCCGCTCCCCGCTATCCGCACCTGGCCCTGCCGGCGCTGCCCTCGCGGGCGCTGAGCTGGCTGCTCGCCGCCATCGGCTTCGTGTGGTGGTATGGCGCCATCCTGGGCGCGCTCTTCATTGGCGGCGAGACACCCCTTCCCACGGTCCTCTTCTGGATCTTCATCTGGGCCGGCGTACCCATCGCGTCGGCGGTCTTCGGCAATCCCTGGCCATCCCTGAGCCCGTTTCGGACCACCTTCGCGCTGCTCGAGCGGCTCGCGCGCTTTGGGGGCCTCGACAGATTGGACCTCGGGCTCCATCTGCCCTCCGGCGTCAAGCGCTGGCCCGCGGTCTTCCTGCTCTTCACCGGCATCTGGAGCGAGCTGGTGCTGCCCGGCGCGACGCAGCCGGACGTCGTGGCGTTCCTGCTCATTGGCTACACCCTGCTCCAGATGATGGGCATGACGGCCTTCGGACGCGTTGCGTGGCTTCGCAACGCGGAGCTCTTCGAGGTCCTCTTCGGGTGGTTCGGCCGGATTGGCCCCGTCGGTCGGCGCGTGACCGACCCCGGTGCCTGCGCCGGATGCTCGGAGCGGTGCAACCCCGATCGCTGCATCGACTGTCCCGAATGCGCCGTGGCCGCGGATGCTCGCGAGCGACGGCCCGAGCTGCGCCCGTGGTTCACCGGCCTGACCGAGGTCCGCCGCGGTGCATGGTCCGATGCGGCCTTCATCATCCTGGCCCTCTCCGGCGTCAGCTACGACGGCCTGCGCGAGACGAACCTGTGGGCCGAGGTCACGAACTGGTTCTTCCCGTACGTCTATCCGGCCCTCGACGCGTTCCGGGCGATCCTCGTCATCGGCACACTGGGACTCCTGGCCCTGTGGGTCGCCTTCTTCATCGCCTTCGTCATCGTGGCCACGGTCACGCGCTTGCTGAGCGAACGGGCGCGGGTGCGCGGCGGGCTCGGCTCGGTGGTGGGCGCCTACGCCGCCACCCTGCTCCCCATCGCCGCGGGCTACATGATCGCCCACTACCTGACGCTGGTCCTGCAGGGGGTCATCTGGCTGCCGGAGCTGGTCCGCAACCCCATCACGTCGGTCGCCCCCACCCTCGACACGCTCAACGCCGGCCTGGTCTGGTACCTGTCGGTGGGAGCCATCGTGGTGGGACACATCGCGGCCATCGCGCTCTCCCACCGGATCGCGCTGCGCGATGCGCCGAGCCGGCCCGTGCGCGCCGGAGTCCCGCTCGCCATCCTCATGATCGGCTACACCGTGTTCTCCCTGTGGATCATCGCCCAGCCCATCGTGCTGGAGCCCGGGCAGGCACCACCCACCAGCCAGGTCCTACCCTTCTGACGTGGAAGTCTCGATCGCTCTGGCATTTGCCGCGGGCCTGCTGAGCTTCGCGTCCCCGTGCGTCCTGGCGTTGATCCCGGTCTACCTCGCCTTCCTCGGAGAGTCGGTGAGCGTCGGGGCTGCCGTTCGCGGCCCGCGGCGACGGGGCCGCAGCAGCGGTCGGCACACGGCCGGTGATGGGCCAGGCGATCCTATTCGTCCTGGGCTTCACCGCGGTGTTCGTGGTGCTGGGCACGCCGCTCGGCATCCTGGGGCAGGGTCTCTTCCAGGTTGCCGCGGTGCGCCAGGTAGCGGGTGCGGTGGTGATCGTCCTGGGCCTCCTCACGACCGGGCTCTTCGGTCCCGTCCTCGATCGGCTTTCCGTCGCCGGACCCGGCGCATCGGCCCTGCCGCCCGGCCGCGTGGCGCGAGCCCTCGCCCTGGGCGCCTTCGTCGCCATTGGCTGGACACCGTGCATCGGGACCGTCCTGGGAGCCATCCTGGCCATGGGGGCCTCGTCCGGTGACGCTCCGGTCGGCCCTGGTGCTGCTCCTCAGCTACTCCCTTGGCCTCGCGGTCCCCTTCCTGGCCGCCGCTGCCGCCCTTCCACGGCTGCGCCCCGTCATCAACCTGCTTCGACAGAACCACCGGGCGGTGAGCCTGGGGGCCGGCATCCTGATCATGGGCATCGGGGTCCTCATCTTCACGAACGCCTTCACCCGTATGGCCTCACTCTTCACCTTCTTGTAGCCGGCCCTGCGACCCGCCTCAGCGCCGTCGGACGAGGGCGCCGGTGATCGCCGTTGCCGCCAGGATCGCGCCCAGCACGGTGGCCCGGTGCGTGTTGAGCCAGAGCTGGACCGATGTGTCGCGCGCTCGCGCATCGAACCTGCCATGCGCGCCGTGATCGCCGGGAAGCGGCTCGTACAGGTTGTCCGGTCGCTCCGGGTCTTCCGGCTCGTTCGTCTGCTGCGACTCGTAGCCCTTCCGGGCCAGGATCCAGTCGCTGACCCGCGGCGCGAGCCGGTTTCCCCAGACGGCCTGGACGGTCGGGAAGCCGATCTCCATGGACTGGCGCTCGGGGTGGTCGGCGAGGTACAGGATCCCCTCCGCGACGAGCTCCGGCTGGAAGATGGGGGGCACCGGCTGCGCCTTCATCGGCAGCTTGCTGCGGACCCAGCCGAACTGCGGCGTGTTCACGGCCGGCAGCTGCGCCATGAGGACCGTCACGTTGCTGCCGTCATGGAGCAGCTCGGTGCGCAGCGACTCGGTGAAACCCTGCATGGCGTGCTTCGCACCGCAGTAGGCCGACTGCAGGGGAATGCCCCGGAACGCCAGTGCGGAGCCCACCATCAGGATCGAGCCACGGTCCCGCGGCAGCATGTACCGCAGAGCAGCGAGTGCGCCGTGGACGGCGCCCAGGTACGTCACCTGCGTGACGCGGCCGATCTCGTCCGCCGTCAGCTCCTTCACCGGGGCGAACACGGAGGTCATCGCATCGTTGATCCACAGGTCCATGGCGCCCAGCTCCCGCTCGACCCGCTCCGCGGCTGCGTCCACCGCGGCCGCGTCGGCGACGTCGGCGGGGAGAACGAGCGCTCGCCCCCCGGCGTGCTCCACGTCGCGCCTCGCACCCTCCAGCCCGTCCACGCCGCGGGCGATGAGCCCCACCGCCGCGCCCCGTCGCCCCCAGGCGCGCGCCAGAGCGCGTCCCACTCCCGCTGAAGCTCCCGTGATGACCACGACGGGCCGGCCGTTTTCGTCTGCCATGTCTCCTCCTGCGCTGGTCTGCTGCCCACGATCCGCGCAAGTCGCATGCCTGCGCGCGAACCCTGCACCGACTCGCCCGCAGCCGCCGTTCAGACGACATTCAGGGATCGGTGGCATCCTGTGGGCCTGCGTCGGACCGGCGCGCCCGACCTCCCTGCCTGCGAAGGAGCCCGTCATCACCACGAAGCAACCGGAACCGCCTGCGCAGGACGTGCCGGACCGACCTGTGCGCCCGCACCGTCCGCGCCGCCGGTACGAGGAGCCGCGCCAGAGCCTCCTGTGGCCCATCGCGACCGTCATCTCGCTGCTCTTCGCAGTGGCCGGCTGGACCGCCGTGGTGGTCCTGGTTCTGACCCGACCGGCGGGTGTCGCTCTCGCCACGCCCACGCCTGGCGCGGACCAGCCCGCGGCGAGCGTCGGCGATACCACGAGTCACGATGCGCCCGATCTCGAGGCGCTGCTGCCGACCTCATACGCGGAAACGCCGCTGACCACGACAAGCTGGCTGGGCAGCACCATCCTGAGCGGAGACAACTGGAGCAACTCCATCACGGCGTTCCTCGCCGCGCGTGAGCTCACGCCGGACGACCTCAAGATCGCGCAGGCCTACGATCCGGCCGGAGCACTGGACCTCGCTGCCGTCGCATTCGAGGTGCCGAACGTCGATCCGGCGACCTTCGTTCAGGCCATCATCGACGCCTGGAAGGTCGACTACCCCGGCCTGGCGACCTCGACCGTGACCCTGGGCAACAAGACGGTGACCAGGGGTGTCTTTCCCGAGGAGCCGGTCGTCAGCTACTGGTACTCGAGCAACGGGGTCGCCTACGAGGTCGACAGCTCGGACGAGTCCATCGCGGCGGGTGTCCTGAGCACCCTTCCCTGACGATCGGCGGGCCATCGACTCGGCGTGGCAGCATCGGCATCCTGGCCGCTCACCGGCCTGCCCGCAGCGATCATCAGGAGGCGGAGCCAGCGGCTAGAATGCCTCGAAACCGAGCCCCCGCAATCAACCGGACTGATGCAACCCTTCTCGCCGTCAACGCGCAACCGGATACCGCTGGCCGTCCTGGTTGCCGACATCACTCTCCTCGCCTTTGGCATCGGCGCCCAGGTGGCCCTCGGCAGCCTGGCTGACCTGGTCACCGCGCTGTCGTTCCTCGCCATCATCTCGGCCATGGTGATTGGCCTCGGCGTCATTGGCCGCCTGATCGTTCGTCGCATGCCGGGAAACGCCGTCGGGTGGATCTTCCTCGCCAGCTCCCTCGGCATGGGGCTGGCGTCAGCCGCCTACGCCTGGGCCCAGCTCAGCCACGACAACTATGGTGACGGGTTGCCCGGAACCGTCTTCGCCGCATGGCTCAATGGGTGGATCGCGATCCCGAGCCTGGTTGCGCTCGTGACCCTGGTGCCCCTGCTCTTCCCGGATGGTCGCCTGCCCTCCCCGCGCTGGCGCTGGGTCGCGGTCCTGGCCGCGGTCGGGATCACCGGCACGACGATCGGTTCCGCATTGGCGCCGGGACCCATGCAGCCGATCGACATCGACAACCCCATTGGCCTCCAGCTCGGGCATCCGCTCATCGACGTGGTGGGTGCGGTCGACGCCATCGCCGGCATCGTGGTGTTCGGGCTCGCGCTGGTGGCGCTCGTGACGCGGTACCGCCATGGTTCGTCGGTCGAGCGCCTTCAGCTGCGCTGGTTCGCCTTCCCCGCGACGATCGGAATCATCCTGTTCGGACTCTCCGCCTTCTTCACCACGGGCCTCGTGGGAGACGTCGCATGGTTCGGCGGCCTCGCCGCGCTGGCGGCGCTGCCGATCGCCATTGGCGTCGCCATCCTGCGCTACCACCTCTACGACATCGACCTCATCCTGAACCGGACCGCGGTCTACGCAACGGTGAGCGTCTTGCTGGTCGCGCTGTTCTTCGTCGGCAACGTCGCGCTGCAATACGCGCTGGAGTCGATCACGAGACAGCGCTCCGAACTGCTGTCCGGTGCGCTGGGCGTGGCTGTGGGCCTGCTCTTCGTCCCCATCCGTCGCCGGATCCGCCCGCTGATCGATCGCATCCTCCCCGGCCGCGCGGTGCTGGCGCTGCTCTTCAACGACATCGTGGGATCGACGGAGACCATCGTGGACATCGGCGACCAGCGCTGGCGTGCGCTCCTGGGTCAGTACCTGGGTGCCATCCGCGCGGAGCTGGGGCGGTTCAACGGCCACGAGGTGAACACCGCCGGGGACGCATTCTTCGCGACCTTCTCCCGCCCCATGGACGCGCTCCTTGCGGCCTGGGCCATCCGCGCGTCCGTGAACGGCCTGGGCCTGGAGACGCGCACCGGCCTGCACCTTGGCGAGGTCGAGCTGCGCGGTGAGCAGATCAGTGGCCTGGCGGTGCACACGGCCGCGCGTGTCATGGCCGCCGCAGGCACCAGCGAGATCCTCGTCTCGGATGCCATGCGCGAGACGCTGTCGGCTGGAACTGTCGCGCTGCATGACCGCGGCAGGCACGCGCTCAAGGGCGTCCCGGGCGATTGGCAGCTCTACGCGGTGGAGCAGGCCGGATGACGGTTCCGCGTTTCCAGTGCGTGTCACCTGCCCACCCCTGAATTGCGGGGCGAGAGTGGCGTGACACCGATCTGCCGGTCACGTGCCCTTCGTCCGTCCTGATCAGGATGGGTGCGCGGCTCTTCCGTCGCCGACGGCCCGATCCGGTATTCATGCAAACGCCCTGCGATCGCCGACCTCGCGAACGTCCACGGCCCGGTCGCCAAGTGAGTCGAGGGAACCTTACTTTGACTGACCCGTCAGCGTCTGGAGACCCCGTCCAGGGGTGGGTAACGCCTCCCGACGGAGCAGCCATGCCCAGGCGTTGGCGGACAGCAGGGTCACCAGCAGCATGGGGGGCCCAAACAGCCATAGCCCGAGGAGCATAAGGCTGCTGGCCACCATGGTGAAGTCGTCGAGCCCATGCGCTGCTGACGTCAGCCACCCGTCGAGCACCGCAACAGCCAGCAGGCCGAGGACCACCGCTTCCGAGGCAATCAGCAACAGCCGCAGGACCGGCCAGCGCGGTGCGGCGCGTACCGCCGGCGCGTGCCACCAGCCCAGCAGCATCCCGACCCCGATGGCAATGAGCCCTACGAGCGTCGAGGTGTCGGTGAGTGCAAAAGTGCCGTAGGCGAAGGTGAGCACCACAGCGAAGACCAGGCCCGGTGCGCCGCCCAGCTGGGCGCCGCGTCGCCGTATGGCTCGCACCTGCTCGTGACCGAAGGCGGCGGCGCCGGTCCTGTTCCGATGCTCAAGGTTGTCGCTCGACACCTGAAGGGCCGAATGGCCTATCCCGATCGGCCCGCCTGGCCTTAGGTCTGTCCGGGACTGCGGCGAGAGACTCCAGTCGCCGAGCCATGCTTCCGCGAGGGTTGAGCAGCCGCCGCGTCCGCCCTCGTCAACAGCATCGCGGGAGGAACCGAATGCGCATTCTCCTCGGCATCGTGGGTGTCGGCATTGCAGCCGTGCTGATCGTGCTCGCCGTCGTCATCGGCACTACGTCCGCACCATTCGACACGTCAGGCGAGATGGCCACCGGGAAGGTCCAGAACAACCTCGGCGATCGCTACAGGCTCGACGCGGCGATGCTGAGCAGCACCTGGACCTTCAACCGGGACGCCGATGTGGTCCTGAAGTTCGAGGACGGGTCGCTGCTCCTGGACGGGCAGCCCCTCGAGAGCGGCTGCTACAGCGGTCACGTGGACAAGGGCGAAGTCCTGAAGATCAGCGACGGTCGGCATGTCAATTTCGCCAGTCCCGACTCGGACTCCACCTGCCGGGCCCTGCCCTGAGGCTGCGCTATGAAGCGACATATGTCTATGGCGCCCCCGGAGGGATTCGAACCCCCGACGCCCGCCTTAGGACGGCGGCGCTCTTTCCACTGAGCTACGGGGGCGCCGTACGCTCATCCTAGCCCACCGCGGTATCGTGAGGCGCGTGAGCGACAGCCCGATTCCGTCCACCGGCCGCCATCGGCTCGTCCTCTACGAGCGCGCCGGCTGCCACCTCTGCGAGGACGCGGCCGCCATCCTGGACACCGAACTGGGTATCGGCGTCTACGAACGGGTCGACATCGACACGCATGACGACCTGATCGTCCGCTACGGCTTCCGCGTGCCGGTGGTCAGCCTGGACGGCAGCGAGCGTCTCGAGGCGCCCATCGACCCGGGGTCGCTGCGCGCTCTCGCCCGACAGGTCCGCGGCTCAATAGGCTGACGTCGCCGACGGAGCCGCCTTCACCACCAGGGCGCCATTCATGGCCGCGTGGATGGTGCATTCGAAGAAGAGCTGCCCCGGCTGCTGGGCCGGCACGGTCACCGTGGTCGTGGCATTCGGCCCGGTGATGATGTCGCCACGGACGAGCTCCTCCGACTTGGTGTTGTCGGTATAGACCGCCACGTCGTGCGGCACGGCCTCCTCGTTGGTGAACTTGATGGTGATGGGCGTGCCAGCAGACGCCTCGATGCAGGGCGCGCTGAACTTGATGTCCTTGGCACTGAGCTCAACCGTGTTGGACGCGTCGGCCACCGCACAGGCGGCGCCGCTGGGCGGCGGCGTGCCGCTGGCCGTTCCCGAGCACGCGGCGAGCATCGCGGCAACGGTGAGCACGCCTGCAGACAGCGCAAGGCGCGAACGAAGAATCACAGGGTCTCTTCCTCGACGGGGGCGCGAGCAGGGCGCGGCCATGATAGCGGCCCTTCGGTCAGTCCGCCGCGGGTGCCTTCTTCTCCATGGGAAGGTGGACGACGAAGGTGGACCCCGCGCCCTCTTCGCTGGTGACCGTGATCTCCCCGCCCATCTGGCGGACGACGTCCCGCGAGCCGGCCAGGCCCAGCCCGGTCCCACGAATACCACTGGCGTTGGCCGCTCGGTGGAACGGCTCGAAGATGTGCGGCAGGTCCCCTGCCGGGATCCCCCGTCCGAGATCCGCGACGCTGATCGTCGCCTCGCCATCGTTGACGTCGACCGCGACCTGGATGTGGCTGCGTTCGCCCGAGTACTTCACCGCATTCTCGATGAGGTTGTCCATGACGCGCTCCAGTCGGTCGCCATCGGCCTCGATGACTGGATCCCCGCTCGCGACGACCTCGAACACGCGGTCCGCCGTGAGTCGGCGGTGCTCCGCGACGATGGTCTCAACGAGGCTCCGAAGTCGCAGAGGCTCGGGGCTGAGCGGCAGGGCCCGGCCGCTGCGGAGGAGGCTGACGTCCATCAGCTCTCCCACCAGGCTGTTCAGACGCCCGGTCGTGCGCTCGGCCGACGCCAGGTAGCCGCTGAGCTTGGCGTCCTCGATGGGCACTCGCTTCATGCGGCGTGCCGCAAGCTGGACATACCCGAGGATGACGGCCAGCGGCGTCCGCATGTCATGCGACGCCATGGCCAGGAAGTCGTCACGCAGGCGAAGCGCCTCGGTCGTCTCATGCAGCAGCCGTGCCGCATCCACCGCGGCCCCGGCGCGGCGTGCAACCTCCTGCGCCAGCGGGACGTCGCGCTCCGAGAACGGCCGGCGGGCATCGGATCGGATCAGGGTCAGGGCTCCCAACGTTGTGCCCCGCGCGGCGAGCGGCACGATGAGCACCGAGCGCAGGCCGAGGGCTCGCAGCCCGGCCGCATGCTCCGCGTCCCGCGCCGCTTCGTCCAGCTGCGCATCGGTGATCACGGGCAGCAGGAGCGGCACGCCCGTTCGCACCACCGTCGCCGTCGCGCCTTCGGATGGGTCCGTGGGGTAGCGCCGCTGGAGCTCCGCGGCGAACAGCACCTTCTCCTTCTGGGCGTGGGCCACCGCGACCCGGCTGACGCCGGTTTCCACCTCCAGGACGTCGACGATGCACCAGTCCGCGAGCTGACGCACCATGAGCTGGGCCAGCTCGTTCAGGGTTTCCTGGTAGTCGCCGGAGCGGGCGAGGATGGTGCCCGCGTCTGCCAGCAGTTGGAGGCGGGCGTCGAGGCGCTTCAGGGCGGTCACGTCCTGGAACGTGTTCACGACGTATCGGACGGAGCCGCTTGCATCGCGGAGCGATACCGCGCTCGTTGCCGCATAGCGCTCCTCGCCGGTCGCCTTGACCCGGAAGCGGAGTGTCGACTCATGCCGACCGGGTTGTCGGAGCGCCCGCCGGGACGGAAGACGGGACATCGGCAGCGGCTTGCCTCGCTCATCGAGGAGATCGAACCGGTCCATCACGCGCTCAATCGGTTCGGCCATCGCCTCTTCGGGACTCGCGAAGCCCATGAGCCTTGCGGCCGCTCGGTTGACGAAGGTCAGCCTCCCGCTCGCGTCCTGGACCGTGATCCCGTCGCCCGCCTCGAGCGCGGCCGTGGCGACGTGCTCACTCGTGGGATCGAAGTGCGGACCAGCCGACCCGCCATGCCCGGTCGGGGCTGCCTCGCGCCCGGGGCCGGGAGCCGTCTCGACCATATCAGGCCTCCCTCGTCATGGTATCCCGACATGCGTTATCCACCGCGTTGACGAGAACTCCCAGGGGCACCGGCTTCTGGAGCCACGCCGCAGCGCCCAGGCGGCGTCCCTCCTCCGCGAGCAGGTAGTGCGCGGCAACGACCACGATCGGGACGTCCCTCCACCGCGGCGACTCACGGAGCCGGGCCGCCAGCTCCCAACCGGACATGCCGGGCATCCGAAGGTCGAGGAGCAGGACGCATGGAGGCTCGGAGCTCTGATTCAGCAGGCTCAGGGCCTCCCTGCCCTCGGCCGCGACACGAACCGCGTACCCCTCGCCGGCGAGCGCATCGGCATAGACATCCCGAAGGTCGGGATCGTCCTCGACGATCAGGACACTGGCCGGCGACTTTGCGGTCATCCCCTGCGACACCCTCATGGTGCGAACGGGCTCCACCAGGGTTCCCGCTCTTGTCTTCCCCATTGGCCCCCGCATGAGCACGTGGCGTGCCCGCTGGTCACAACCACGCGCAGGTCAGCCGTCAACCGCGCGGATGCTCCCCTTCTCCGTCCATTCGAGCTGGATCGGGAGCTCTCCCGGGTCGTGGGTGAAATACGTCCACCAACCGCCCGCAATCACCGCATGCAGCAGGCGGTTGCGCGTCTCGACCGCGTCGATCGGATAGTCGTCGTAGGCACTCGTCCAGCGCACGGGGAGCTGCCAGCGCGTGGGGATGAGGTCCCCGAAGAAGATCGCCCTCGGCAGGGGCTCCCCGGCATGTCCGGCAGCGGGTCGGGTGCCAAGCAGCACCGCCTGCGAGCCACGGGTGTGTCCTCCGGTTCGCAGGACGCTCACCCCGGGCACCACCTCGACGTCCCCGTGGACCTCCGCGAGCTGCCCGGCGGCACGCACCCGCTCGAGCTGCTCTCCCTCCATGATTCCCTGCAGCCGGAGCTCATCACCGCGCGCCGCCTCCACCTCGTCACGCTGGACGACGTAGCGGGCACGACGGAAGAACGGATGCCCGGACGCGTCCACCATGCCGCCGGCGTGGTCGTAGTGGAGGTGGCTGACGATGACGAAGTCGATGCTGTCGGGATCCTCGCCCAGCTCGCGGAGCGCCACGGCGGGGTTCCCGCCCTCAATTCCCTTGATGTCGCGATCCTTGTCCGTCATCCGCTCACCCGTCCCGGTCTCGACCAGGATCCGCTTCCCGCCCGCCTCGACGAGGAGCAGGTTCAGCCGGCAGGTGAGACGGCCGCGCTCATCGGCCTCGACCATCCGCGACCACAGGGGCTGTGGCACCACGCCAAAGAAGCCACCGGCATCGGGGCGGAACCAGCCGGCGCGGACGAGGCGCACCCGGACCCCGCCCACGTACTCACGGGCCTGGTCCGGTGGCGTGATCTCGTAGAGCGTCGCGGGGTCGGTCATGAATCGGTCGGACCCTTCTCGGTGCCCTGCGTCGGCAGCAGCCGGCTGCGGTCGAAGTCACGGTAGTAGAGGCTTGCGGTGGGATCCCGCTGCCCGCGGTACCGCGAACCAATGCGCGCATCACCGTACGCGACCTCCACAGGGGAGCTCATCCGCTGGAAGCTGATCTGGCCGATCTTCATGCCGTAGTACAGCGTGATGGGGAGGTTGGCGACGTTCGACAGCTCCAGGGTCAGGTTGCCATCCCAGCCGGGGTCGACATAGCCCGCCGTCGAATGGATCAAGAGACCAAGCCTCCCAAGGCTCGACTTTCCTTCGAGCCTGCCGACCAGGTCGTCGGGGAGCGCCACGCGCTCCAGCGTCGAACCGAGGACGAACTCTCCCGGATGCAGGATGAAGGGCTGCTCGATGTCGATCTCGACCATTTCGGTGAGGTCCGGCTGGGGCTCACGGACATCGATGAACGGGTAGCGGCTGTTACGGAATACCCGGAACCGGCGATCGAGATGGAGGTCCACGCTCGACGGCTGCACGGCCTCCGCCACGAACGGGTCGATCACGATTCGCCCCGCCGTGATGGCGGCGCGAATGTCGCGGTCGGAAAGGATCACTCCGGGGCGCCCTGCCGCTGGCTCATGAGCCGGTCCACCTCCCGCTTGAGGGTGTCGATGTCCTCGTACGAATGGTAGACCGATGCAAAGCGGATGTACGCCAGCTGGTCGAGATCTCGCAGGGCATCGGTGGCCAGCCGCCCGATCTCCTTGCTGCTGATCTCCGGCTCGCCGCGGGCGCGGATGGCGGTCTCGATGTCCTCGACGGCCTGCTCCACGCGTTCCAGGGTGACTGGTCGCTTCTGGAGGGCCTTGAGCAGGCCGGCTTGCACCTTGCCGCGGTCGAACTCCTGGCGCGAGCCGTCGCGCTTCAGGACGATGAGACGGGCGCCCTCGGGACGCTCGTAGGTCGTGAATCGATAGGCGCAGGCTTCGCACTCCCGCCGGCGGCGGATGGTGCTGCCGTTCTCGAGATCGCGCGAATCGATGACGCGCGTGCTCTGCTCGTTGCAGCGTGGACAGCGCATGCTGGTTCCCCGTACGGACTACACCAGTGGTGGTACCGATGGCGAGGATACCACAAGATGTGGCATGGGCCGGATCAGCCCTCGCGGCGCACCCGCGCGCTGACATTGGCGACCGACGGCCGGCCCGGCTCCCAGGCCAGCATCACCTCCGCGATCTCGTCCATCCGCATCCGCGCATGCACGATGTTCGCGTAGCCACGCTTCCAGTAGGCGAGCGGCTCCTCGTCATCGGGCGGCCGGTGGCGCTGGCGGGTGAGCCCGCAGCCTCGCTCGGCGGTCACGATGCCGCGCAGGGCCCGCTCCAGGTTCGCCTCATACTCGAGGTGCAGGCCGTGAAGATCCTCCGGCGCCGCCATCTCGCGCAGGGTTTCCGCGGTGCCGTCCAGCTCGTCTTCGCCCGCCGCCAGGCGGTCGACCGCCTCGTCGACGTCCACGGCTCGCCGACGGAGTGCGTCGACCAGGTCGCCCAGCTCACCCAGGAGGATGCCCGCGCGACGGGTGTTGGTGGCCAGGGTGGATCGATACGCCAGGAGCTCCCGGGCCTGGCCGGAGAACGAGCGACGGCTCCCCCGGAACCACGCGTACGGAAGCATGGCGAGCGCGACCGCCCCGACCACCAAGCTGAACGGTGTACGCGTCGACATCGGTCTGGTCAGGCTCCCTTCCTCCGACGAATCTCCTCGGTCAACCTGGGGACGATGGCGAACAGGTCACCGACTACGAAGAGGTCTGCGAACTCCCCGATGGGCGCATCGGGGTCCTTGTTGATAGCAACCACATTTTCGGACGTCTGCATACCCACCCGGTGCTGGATGGCACCAGAAATTCCGCAGCCCACGTAGAGCGCGGGCTTCACGACCTTGCCGGTCTGCCCGATCTGGAGCTGGTAGGGAACCCACCCCGCATCTGCCGCGGCGCGGCTGGAACCCACCGCCCCACCGAGCTCGTCGGCCAGCTCGGTGAGCGGCGCGAACCCTTCCACGCTGCCCACGCCGCGCCCACCGGCCACGATCACGGTCGCTTCCTCGAGGTTCACCGCCGCCTTGCCCTCGACATGGGTCTCGACGATCGTGGCCGAGCCGAAGGCATCCGCCGTGGCATCCGGCGCTGCGCTGACCGCGGCCGAGCCGATGCGCTCCTCGGGGCTGAACGTGTTGGCCAGGGCGAGGACCACCGCGGGCGACGGGGCCCCGTCGGCCGGCCCGGCCACCGTGACGAATGTGCCCTGCAGGGTCGATGCCTCGGTGTGCAGCGCCCCGTCCTCGACGCGCACGGCGCGCACCGGCCCCAGTGCCGGCAGCCCCAGGCGCCCCACGAGTGCAGCGGCCAGATCGCGCCCGTTCGGCGTCGCCGGCGCGAGGACGGCCAGCCCGCCTTCGCCAATTGCGGCCACCGCCGCCGCGGCATAGCCCACCGCGGGCCCGGTGCCGTTGCCCAGGACGACGACGCGGTCCGCGCCCCAGGCACCAAGCCCGGCGGCCCCCGCCTGCGCACCGTCACCATAGGCGAGTCCGATGGCCGCGCCGCCGCTCTGCGCGGCAAGGGCCGCTGCGCCGGTTGCGAGCTCCTGCGCGGAGCGTGCCGCCGAGCCGCCGCTGAACTCGGCGAGGAAGTAGATGTCGTTGCTCATGGTCTCGCTCCTCTCGCCTAGATCAGCTTCCGGGCCGCGAGCCAGTCGGCGATGGCCGCCGCCGCCTCGTCGGGGGAGACGTTTTCGATGCGCTCCGTCGGCCCCTTCTCCTCCGGTGGTCGTACCTCGACCATGCGTGTCAGGGCGGCGCCGTGGAGATCCTCGGCGGAGAGCCGCAGGTCGCTCAGCGACCAGGTCTCGAGCGGCTTGCGCTTGGCGGCCATGATCCCCTTCAGGCTCGCGTACCGCGGCTCCCCCACCTGGTCGGTGACGCTCGCGACCACGGGCAGCGCAGCCTCGAGGATGTCGTAGCCGGTGGCGTTGAGGCGGCGGATCCGCGCCTTGCCCGTCTCGACCCAGAGCTGCGCCCCATACGAGAGCAGCGGCACGCCGCGAATGGCGGCGACCGCGCCGGGGACCAGGGATCCTCGTGCGTCGTCGGAGGCCATCCCCATCAGCGAGACGTCCCCGGCGACGCGATCAAGCGCGGCGGCCAGGACCCGGGCGGTCGCCCATTCGTCGGCCCCGGCCAGGGCCGGATCGGTCACCAGGACCGCATCGTCACCCCCCATGGCCAGGGCCCGGCGCAGCGCCTCGGCGGCGCTCTCGGGGCCCATGGACAGGTACGTCACCGTCTCGACGTCCCCGGACTCCTGGAGCTTGAGGGCCTGCTCGATGGCGTACTCGTCGAGCGGGTTGATGACCGACTCGATCCCACCACGGTCGAGCCGCATGTCCGGCGTGTACCGCTTCTCCGCGGTCGTGGCCGGGACCTGCTTGATGCAGACGACGATCTTCACGCTCCGGTCTCTCTCCTTGCCCTGGGGCGGACCTGGATTCCGCTCCGCTGAAGCACCTGGCGAGCGATCACCAGGCGCTGGATCTGCTGCGTTCCCTCGTACAGCTGGGTGATCTTGGCGTCACGCATCATGCGTTCCACCGGGTACTCGCTGATGAACCCGTAGCCGCCCAGGATCTGGACCGCATCGGTCGTCACCCGCATGGCGGTGTCGCCGGCGATGAGCTTGGCGGTGCTGGTCCAGTACGGCACGTCGGGGACGGCGGCATCCACGCGGGCGGCCGCCGCGTAGACGAGCTGGCGTGCGGCCTCCGTCTGGGAGGCCATGTCGGCGATCATGAACTGGATGCCCTGGAAGTCCGCGACCCGCTGGCCGAACTGCTCACGCTCGGCGGCATACGGCACCGCGGCATCAATGGCTCCCTGCGCGATCCCCACCGCCTGGGCGGCCACTCCCAGACGCGAACGGTCAAGGGTGGCCATGGCGATCTTGAAGCCGTCGCCCTCCGCGCCGATGCGGTTCTCCTCTGGAACGAACACCTCGTCGAAGGTCAGCTCGGCGGTGGGCGAACCCCGGATCCCCATCTTGTGCTCCGTGCGCGGGGCGGCGAAGCCGGGCGAGTCGGTCTCGACGATGAACGCGCTCATCCCGCGCCGCCCGCCGGCCTCGGGATCGGTGAGGGCAAAGGCCGTCAGCACGTTCGCCACCGAGCCGTGGGTGATGAAGCGCTTCGAACCGCTGAGCCGATAGCCGTCCGCGTCGCGGACGGCGCGCATGCGGTTGCTTGCCACGTCGCTGCCGGCCGCCGCCTCGGTGAGGGCGAAGGCGATGAGCCACTCCCCGGAGGCCAGCCGCGGGAAGTAGCGCTGCTTCTGGTCGTCGTTGCCGGCGAGCAGGATGGGCAGCGAGCCCAGCTTCTGGACGATGGGGATCAGGCTGGTCGTCGCGTCCGCCCGCGCGATCTCCTCGACGAGGATCGACTGCGCCACGCCGTCGAGGGCCGTCCCGCCGTACTGCTCCTCGTAGCAGGTGCCCAGCAGGTCCTGCTTGGCGAGCAGCTCCTTGAGGTCCCACGGGAACTCCGCGGACTGGTCGATTTCGGGAGCGCGAGGGGCAATCTGCTCCTCGGCGAGCTCCCGGACGACGGCGCGCAGCTCATCGTGATCCGGGGTCGTCAGGTAGGTCACGCGGCATCCTCGTTACGGGATCGCGGTGGTTCACGAAGGATACCGAATCCCCGGCCGCCCCGGTGCCCTGGCGCCCGACGGCGCCGCACTGTGCCCTGCGCCATGCGGCGTCGACGCTCAGCACCCGAGCCGTCCGACCACGGGACCCCTGCTCCCCGGTCGGAGGGCCGTGCGGCGCAGCCCGGCGGACCGCCGAGGGCGGCATCCTCGGTCGCAGCGCCCATCAGGCGAGCGTCGTCAGCCGATTCGCGGGCGTGCTCGGCCCGTCACGCCCTAGTCGAGCGGACCCTGGACCTCCACCTGCCCCTCGTTGATCCGGGCCGCGTACGTGGTCAGCCGCGTGGTGGCCGGTCCGTGGCGCACCGCCCCGTCGCGCAGACGGAACTCCGACGCATGCCACGGGCAGATGATGGAATCCCCGTCGACGCGCCCCTCGGAGAGGGGGCCCCCCGCGTGTGAGCAGGTCTCCCGCAGGGCGTGGACCAGGTCGCCGCGACGAACGAGGACGAGCGCGGTGGTGCCGAGCATGGCCTTCGTGGGCGTTCCCTCCGCCAGCTCGGTCGCGGGCAGCACGGCGGTGAACTCCTTCGCGCGCCTGCCACGGCCGAACGCGTTGCGGTTGACCATGATCCCGAACTTGTAGACGAGGTGCCCGCCGATGAACGCGCCCGTCGCGAACAGCACGAAGGCCACCAGCGCGATCCAGCGTCCGGCCCCCACCCCGCCCGCCAGCCGCACGAAGAACGCGATCGTGTAGAGCACGGTGGCCGAGAGGTTGATGAGCCCATGCAGGGTCGCGACGTTTCGCGCATCCCCCGGATCGATGTCCTTGTGATCGGTGAGACCTGCCAGCGCGGCGCCCCAGGCGCTCAGCGCGCCGAAGCCCAGCACGATCATGGTGGCGGTCTCGACATTCGCGCCGAAGAGGACGGCGGCGGCATCCAGCACGAGCACGGCGGTCACGGCTCCCACCACCGCATCGGTCAGCATGCCGTGCAGGGAATGGCCCAGCATCGAGCCGTTCATGAGGTCCTGGAGCAGCCGGCCCGGACCACCGAGCACCCGGTAGACCCCCGCCGTCAGCCCCGCGATCGCGTTGCCCAGCCCCTTGAACGGTCGCGACCAGCGCTCGAGCAATCCCATGGCAACCTCGCATCAATGATCGGGACGTGCAGGCCCTCGACGAAAACGACGACAGGAGCGCTGGTGGGCAGCCGCGGGGCTCGGGCGTGTGTCAGGCGGTCAGCTCCTGGGCGAAGTCGCGGAAGGTCGCTACGTACCGATCGATCTCCTCCTCGGTGTGCTGCACCGAGAGTGTCCACTGGTCGTCCGGGCCCGGTGGCAGCAGGATGCCACGGTTGGCAAGGAAATAGAAGGAGGCGGCCCACAGATCGCCGTCGAGCCCGATGAAATCGCGGTAGTTCGTGACCCGGCCCGGGGTGAACATGACGCAGCCCTTTGGCCCCACGTTCACGGCATACCCGGGCAGTTCGTATTCGTCGAGCACGGCCTGGGACCCGGAGGTCAGCCGCTCCGCCAGGGCGTGCAGCTTCGGGTAAGCATCGGGGGTCAGGATCTTCGTCAGTGTCGTGAGGCCGGCCAGCATGGACAGCGGGTTCCCGTTGAAGGTGCCCAGGTGGGCGACCCGCGTGGCGCCGCCCGCCAGGGTGGAATGCTCGATGCCCACTCCCGGGGCATTGCGCTCGGGGACCTTCTCGATGGCGCTCATCACCTCGCCACGCCCGCAGAAGGCGCCAATGGGGATCCCTCCGCCGATGCTCTTGGCGAGGCAGGCAAGGTCCGGCTGGACGCCGAAGTACTCCGTGGCACCACCGTAGGCAAGGACCACGCCGGTCTTCACCTCGTCGAAGATGAGGACGATGTCGTGGGCCGTGGCGAGCTCGCGGACCCGCTCCAGGAAGCCCGGTCGCGGCGGCACCACCCCGATGTTGAACTGGACCGGCTCCACGATGATCGCCGCGATCTCACCCCGGTGGCGGTCCAGGATCGCCTCCAGGATCTCCGGCTCGTTGAACGGTGCGATCACCGTCTCGACCAGTCGGCTGTGCGGCATGCCCGCCGTGGCCGGCACGGTGTTGGGTGACTCGATCGGGCCCATCGCCTCTCGCGGCGGCTGGATGCTGACCAGCACGTCGTCGTGGTGGCCGTGGTAGCCGCCCTCGAACTTGAGGACCTTCTCCCGGCCGGTGAAGCCGCGCGCGACGCGGATCGCGTCCATGGTCGATTCGGTGCCCGAGTTGCTGAAGCGCACGAGGTCCGCGCCGAAGCGGCGCTTCAGCTCCTCGGCCAGGAGCACGCCGTCCTCCACCGGGAACGTGTAGCAGGTGCCGTTCGCGACCCGGAGCTGCAGCGCCTCGGCGAGCAGCGGGTGAGAGTGCCCCGCCGCGAGGACGCCGAAGGCCATGTCGAAGTCGACGTACTCGTTGCCGTCCGCATCCCAGATGCGCGATCCACGAGCATCGGTCATGAACAGCGGATAGGGGTCGTACGTCTGAAACGAGGAGGCGACGCCCAGGGGCATCGCGGCCCGCGCACGAGCGTGGAGTGCTGCGCTCTTCGGGCTCCGGGCCCGGTACGCCGCCTCCTCGCGCTCGGCGATGCGGCGCACCCGGTCATGGTCGACTCGACGCTCTCCGGCGACGGTCACGGTCTCCTCCTACCTGGTCCCCCAGCGATAGCTCTCCTTGACGAAGCGCAGCTCCACCATGGTCTCGGTGGAGCGGATCCCCTCGATGTGAGCGATCCGGTCGGTCAGAACCCGCAGGAGATGGTCGTTGTCCTCGCAGACGACCTCGCAGATCAGGTCGTAGCGCCCGGCGGTGACGACCACGTAGGTCACCTCGTCGAGGCCCGCCAGCCTGTCCGCGATCTCCTCGAGCCGCGCGGCATCAACCTTGAGGCCGATGAATGCCGGCTGCTGGAAGCCCATCGCCAGCGGATCGGTGACGCCCACGACCTGCACGACCCCGCGACCAATGAGCCGCTCCGCTCGCTGGCGCACGGTCGCCTCCGGCACCTTGAGCGACCGCCCGATCTGCGCGTACGGACGGCGGCCGTCGAGCTGGAGGGCCTTGATGATGGCCTTGTCGAGATCGTCCAGAACGGATCGCGCAACCATCCGGGAAGCGTACGCTGGCACTCCCCCACGGTCAAATTCCGTGGCCCACGCCCTGTGGCTATCCCGATTCCGCCGATTCCTGCGGATTCCGCGGTCCCTGCTGGATCTCCCGGTTCCAGGCCCCGGTCGAGTCCGCCAGCAGCTCAGCCACGTCCTTGACCGTCACGTCGTCACGTCCCAGGTCGGTGGTGCCGTCGCGGAGCATGATCAGGCAGAAGGGACAGGCCGTGGCGATGGCGTCCGGGCTGGTGGCCAGCGCCTGCTCCGTCCGCCGGTGGTTGATCCGATGTCCCTCGGTCTCCTCCATCCACATCCGCGCACCCCCGGCCCCGCAGCACATCCCCTTGCGGTGGTGAAGGTCCATCTCGGCGACCTCCTGGCCGGGAACTGCGCCAACCACGCGACGACCCTCGTCGAAGACATCGTTGTAGCGCCCCAGGTAGCAGGCATCGTGATAGGCGACCACGGCAGGGTTGCCCCGGTCCGGCTTGAGCCTTCCCTCGGCGACCAGCCGGTCGAGCAGCTGGGTGTGGTGGATCACCTCGATGCCGGTCAGGCCAAACTGCGGGTACTCGTTGCGGAGCGTGTTGAAGCAGTGCGGGCAGCTGGCCACCACGGTGCGCACGTTGTGCGCCTCATGGGCCGCCGAAAGCGTCGCGACATTCTCCTGGGCGAGCATCTGGAAGAGGTACTCGTTCCCGGATCGCCGTGCGGGATCGCCCGAGCAGCTCTCCCGCGCCCCCAGGACCGCAAACGGCACGCCCGCCTGGTCGAGGAGCTGGGCCATGGCCCGCACCACCTTGCGGTTCCGGTCGTCGAAGGCGCCCGCGCAGCCGATCCAGTACAGCACCCCGCCTTCCGGCAGCGGCCCGTGGGCTTCCTCCAGCACCGGCACGGCGAGGCCCTTGGCCCAATCCATCCGGGCGCTCCGGGGCTGCGCCCACGGGTTGCCCGCCGTCTCCATGCCACGGAACGCGACGTTGAGCTCCTTCGGGAAGCGGCTGTCCTCCAGCACCAGGTTGCGGCGGATCTCGATGATGGAGTCCACGTGCTCGATGAGCACCGGGCAGCCCTCCACGCACCAGCCGCAGGTCGTGCACTGCCAGATCGCCTCCTCGGGGATGGCATTGTCGACGAGGGGCAGGCTCAGCGCCTCGGCGGCCCGCTCGCGGGCCAGCTGCAGGGCCGTCTCCGACGCCTCCGCTCCCCCGGAGGCACCACCCTTGGCCGCACGCTGGGCTCCGGCGGCCGCGGCGAGCGCCGT
The DNA here is from genome assembly GCA_963805305.1 of uncultured Chloroflexia bacterium. GTDB lineage: Bacteria > Chloroflexota > Limnocylindria > QHBO01 > QHBO01 > CAVXEH01. Next base: position 497,839 of record CAWDTM010000002.1, on the reverse strand, counting down.
CTCGGTCATCACGATCTGGTCGCGGAGGCCCTCCATGAAATGCTTGGGCGAAAGCGTCTTGCCGGTCATGGACGCCGGACAGAACTCCATGCACCGACCACATTCGGTGCAGCTCATCGGATCCAGCAGGTGCCGCCAGGTCAGGTCCTTGAGGGTCCTGGCCCCGAAGACGAGCTCCTCCCCCTCCGGGGGCTCCGCCTCGAGGTCCATCTTCCGCAGCGCGCCGCGCGGGCCGATGTTGCGGAAATAGACATTGGGCTCCGACATGAAGATGTGCATGTGCTTCGAATACGGGAGGTACGTGAGGAAGCCAAGCACGATGACGATGTGCGCCCAGCCGAAGATGCCATAGCCGATGGCGCCGGTGTCCGGCCCCAGGGGCTCCAGGAGCAGCGAGAGGGGGCCGGCCAGGATCGCGAAGATCCGCGCCGGATCGTGCGGCATGGCCACGAAGCGGAACCCATCGCCGAGGACCTCGCTGAGCACCACTCCGGCAATGAGCGCCAGGATGATGAACGCGTCGCGGCTCAGCGCCAGCCGCGTTGGACGGCGGATCGTTCGCCGCACGACGTCGTAGACCAGGGCACCCATGATCAGGGCGATGAACAGGTTCGCCACGCCGACCACGAGGCCCCACAGCACGCCGCCCAGCGGCCAGCCCAGGATCGCCTCCACGAGCCCGTTGGTGAGGTAGTTCCCGGTCGTGGCCAGCAGGATCAGGAAGCCCCAGAAGACGAACGCATGCGCGAGACCCGGGCCCAGGTCGTTGAGGAGGCGGCGCTGGCCGATGACGTAGACCACCACGCCCTTCAGGCGCTCGAGCGGCCGATCCGTCCGATCCAGCGGCCTGCCGCGGCGCAGGATGGCGAGGTGCTGGCGCAGCCGGCGCCAGAAGAAGTACACGGACACCGCGACAGGGATCGCGATGAGCGGATAGAGCGGGATGGTGGCCTCCATGCGGGGCCCATCCTACCGGCGCCGGTGACCATTCCGTGCGCCCTCTCTGCCCGGCGCACGCCGATCTCAGGTGTGGTCACCGCCCGCGAGCTGGTCGATGGCATGGCGGAGGACCGGCAGGAGCGCCTCGAGCGACTCGACGGCGCCGCGCGGTGAGCCGGGCACGTTCACGATCAGCGTTCGACCACGCGTCGCCACGACGCCACGCGACAGGGATGCCATGGGCGTGGAGGCCAGCCCGTGTGCGCGCATCAGCTCTGCCATCCCGGGCACCAGGCGCTCCGCCACCCGCCGCGTGGCCGCGGGCGTCACGTCGCCCGGCGTGAGGCCTGTTCCACCGGTGGTGACGACCAGCCGATGCCCGGCGTCGGCAAGGCCGATCAGCGTGGCGGCGATCGCGTCCTCGTCGTCGCGAACCACCACCGGCCGAGGGGCCACGTCCCAGCCGGCGTTGCGCAGGGCGTCAACGAGTGCCGGCCCGCCGGTATCGGGCCGCTCGCCCGATGCGGATCGGTTCGAGCAGGTCACCACGACGACCTCGTGGGCTGCCGCGGCGGGTACGGCAGCGACCGCGTGTCCCGTCCCTTCGACCGCCTTCTGGGTCCCCCGCTCCCAGGAGCCGCTGCGGCCGCCTTCCTTGGCCAGGAGCTCGACCGATTCGATGACGATGTCGCGCTGCAGGGCCTTCGCCATGTCGTAGACGGTCAGCGCGGCCACCGCGGCCGCCGTGAGGGCCTCCATCTCGACGCCGGTCCGCGCGATGGCGGACGCCCGCGCGGTGATCCGCACCGTCCCCGCTGCGCGGTCCGGCACGAGTTCCACGCCAACATGGTCGAGCGGCAGCGGGTGGCAGAGCGGGATCAGGGTGGGTGTGTGCTTGGCGCCCGCGATCCCGGCCAGGCGTGCGGTCACCAGCGCGTCACCCTTGGGCCCACCGGCATCGAGCAGCGCGGCGAGCGTTTCCGGCGCCATGCGGACCGTCGCGGCCGCGACCGCGCGCCGGGCACGCATCGGCTTCTCCGACACGTCGACCATGCGCGGCGCGCCGTCGGCGTCGAGGTGGCTGGGTTCGGTCATGGCAGACTCCCGGTGACGATGGTCTCGTAGTCGCGAGATGGGTCCGCGGCCGGCTCGCCTTCGGGCACGATGAGCAGCCCGTTGGCCTCCGCGAGCGGCCGGAGCTGGGCCGACCCCTGACCGCCTGCGGCACGGGCGCGGATCTCGTCGCCCTCGCGCCGGGCCGTCACGCGCAGGAACGCGCGACGGGACGGATCCTTGGCGATAGGAGCTACCGGCCGTGCGCGCACGCGCATCCGCCCATCGCCGTCCAGCCCCACGGCCCGGCGGAGGTACGGGCGCACGAAGAGCTCGAAGGTGACGAGCGCGCTGACCGGATTGCCGGGCAGGCCGACCACGATCGCGTCGCCGTAGGTGCCAACCGCGAGTGGCTTGCCCGGCTGGACGGCAATCCGCCAGAAGTCCAGGCTCCCCCGCTGCTCGAGCACCGAACGCACATGATCGTGACGCCCGACGCTGACACCCCCGGATGTGATCACCAGGTCGGCTGCCCCGGATGCCTCGTGGAGCGCGTCCGCGACGGCGGACGCGTCGTCCCGGACGGCCGGCCGGCGGCGGGGCACCGCTCCGGCGTCGAGAACGGCCGCCGCCAGGGCCGGCCCGTTCGCGTCGTAGATCTGGCCCGGGGCCAGGGCGTGCCCAGGCCTCACGAGCTCGTCGCCGGTCGACAGCAGGGCGACGACCGGTATGCGTCGGACGGACACCGACCCAATGCCGAGCGATGCGAGGACCGCGATCCCGGCGGGCGTGAGCCCACCCGGCAGGCAGACCTCGGAGCCTTCAGGCGTGTCGCTTCCCGTCGTGCGGACGTAGGCGCCGCGTTCCGCGGCCGGCAGCCGGACCCGGCCGTCGTGCTCGACGGCAACCTCCACGGGGACCACCGTGTCGGCGCCCGGGGGCATGGGGCCGCCGGTCATGATCGGCCGGGCGGTACCGGCCGGGAGGACGGGTCCCGGCGCCCCGCCGGCGGCGATCTCCTCACCGAGCGCGAGCTCGCCCGGGGTGTCGGCCGCGCGCACGGCATAGCCATCCATGGCGCTGTTGTCGAACGGCGGCACAGCGATGGGCGCCCGCATGCGGGGCTCGGCCAGCACGCGACCGAGCGCGGCGTCCAGCGGGATCGTCTCGGTATCGGTTGGTCGGGCCAACGCCAGCAGCCGGGTCAGCGCCTCGTCCAGGGACAGCATCGGCTTGGCCCTCACACGCCCAGGCGCAGGCGCGTCTCGATCAGACGCATGATGCCGGACCGCGTGAGGAGCCCGGCCACCGTGCGCCCCTCGGTGATGACCGGGAGCTGGTTCACGCCGCGCTCCTGGATCAGCTTCATGGCCGACTCGACCGCGTCGTCCGGGCTGACCGTGGCCAGGTCGTTCCAGCGCGTCATGACGTCGGTGACCCGGGCCTCGTCCCAGTCGTCGCGCGGCACCCGGCGCACGTCGGAAAGGGTGACGATCCCGGCCAGCCCGCCATCGAGGTGGCGGACCAGGAAGGTCCGGTGCTCGCCGTGGAGCATGCGGTCCTGAACCAGGCTGGCCACGGACTCGTTGGGCGAGACCGATGGCGGCTCCGTCTCCATGACGTCACGGACGCGGACACCGCGGAGCGTCCGCTCGATCCCGGTCTGCGCCGACGCCTGTTCGGCAGCGCTGGAGAGGAACCAGCCGATCAGCGCGAGCCAGATCCCGGCCACGATCCCGCCTGGCTGGAACGCGAGCAGGATGCCCAGGGCGATGAGCAGGTAGCCGATGAGCTGGCCGACCATGGCCGCGTTGCGGGTCGCCTTGTACCGGTCGCCGCGGATCCGCCAGAGCGCGGCACGGAGGATTCGGCCGCCGTCCATCGGAAAGCCCGGAACCAGATTGAAGACCCCCAGGGTGAGGTTGATGAAGCCCAGCCATCCCACCAGCGCCGCGATCTGCTCCTGGTGGACCACGAGGTCGATGGACCACAGCACCGCGCCGATGAGCAGGCTGGCAACAGGGCCGGCGGCCGCGATGAGCGCCTCGTCACGCGGCCGCTCCGGCTCCGACTCCATGCTCGCCGCCCCGCCGAAGACGAACAGCGTGATGGCGCTGATCTTCACCCCGAAGCGGCGAGCGGCGAGGGCGTGCGAGAGCTCGTGGGCGAGCACCGAGACGAGGAACAGGACGGAGGTGATCGCGCCGATCAGCCAGTACATCCCCTGACCCCAGCCCTCGTACTGGAGCGGGAACTGCACCGTCGCCAGCGAGTAGGTGACCAGGAAGCCGATCACCAGCCAGGACGGATGGATCTCGATGGAGATCCCCATGACGCGCCCGACGCGGAAGGCCGATCCCATGGCGCGAGTGTAGCCGAGCCTCCCGCACGGCCGATCCGAGGGGACCGGTCAGAGCCGCGCTCGGCCCTCGTGGCTTCCCCGCCAGAGGCGCCAGCCGATCAGGATTGCCGCGAGGGCGGAAAGGATGATGGCGATCCCGGCGGTGAGGGCGGCATCGAACCAGAAGCCTTCCGGGAAGAGCCGCAGCAGGTTCGAATCGGGGCCGAACAGGAAGTTGCCCTGCGGGAAGAAGACCTCGTGGAACGCGAGGAACGCCCGGTCGAAGGCCACGGCGAAGATCGCGGCCAGGACGACCGCAAGCGACCCGACCGCCGCACCCGATGCGACCAGCGCGAGTCCCATGACACGCCGCCGGCGGCGGAGCAGGAGCAGGGCAGCGAGGGCGACGGCGGCCGCACCGGCCCACACCACGACGAGCAGCCGGACGAGTTGGGAGACGTCGCGCATGTGGCTGCGCTCCGCATCGGTCAGCAGCGGCGGGCCGCCGGGGAGCCCCTCCGAGAAGTCGTCGCAGGCGAACCACAGGTCACAGAGCATGGGACCGGTCACGCCATCGACTGCGGCCTGCGTCGTCCCCAGCGCCGCCGGCACGTCGTTGCGGGCCTGCTCGATCGAGACGTACCACGGGTTGAAGAGCAGCAACGGCCCGGTGAGCAGGACCAGGAGCGCCATGGCCACGCCCAGGAGCCCTCCCAGGAGCCCGGGCCGGCCAGACGGCGGGATGGACGCTGCCGCCTGCGCGGCCCCCCCGGGTGCGGTCAGAGGACCCGGCCGGCGATCCGTGCCGGCGCGAGGGTGACCGCCAGCACCCAGCCAACGATGGCGACCACCACGGCGCCCAGCAGCGCCGACCCGAAGTCCTTCACCACGAATCCCAGCGAGAGCTGGTCGGAGATGGCTCCCACCAGCATCAGCATCAGGCCGTTGATCACGATCAGGAACAGCCCCAGGGTGAGGATCGAGATGGGCAGGGTCACGACTCGCAGGATCGGGCGGAGGTAGGTGTTCACCAGGCTGAAGGCGATGGCCACCAGCACGAACTTCCACCACTCGCCGCTGAAGTCCAGGCCGGGGCGCAGGAGCCACACCGCCGCGTACAGGGCGATCGCGTTGATCGCGATCTGGATGACCCGGTTCATGCGGGTAGCCTAGCCCACGGCGCCCCGCGGCGGTACCCTGCCCCGCGCCCATCCGCGAAGATGGAGGGATGAGCAACCCGCCGCAGGCCACGCCCGTCACCATCAACCGCGGCGACCACCTGGTGATCGCGGAGCCGGGAGGCGCGATCACGGGCGGTGCGACCGGCTTCTTCGCCGCTGACACCCGTTTCGTGTCCTGCCACCGCATCACCCTCGACGGCGGGGCGCCCGTGGCCCTTGGGGACCAGGCCGTCCGTTTCTACTCCGCGGAACACACACTGGCCGAACCGGCGCCGGGAGGAGGTCCTGCGGGCGGCTGCCTGCGATTGACGGTCGCGCGCTCGGTTGACGGGGCCGTGCATGAGGACCTCGATATGACCAACGCCGGGAGCGCGTCCGTCCATGTCGAGCTGGCGGTCGAGATCGCCGCCGACTTCGCCGACATGTTCGAGGTTCGGGGCATCGCCCCCGCGCGCGAGCGGCAAACGACCACGAGCTGGTCCCCCGGGCGTGCCGAGCTGCGGATCGACTACCGCACCACGGCCTTCGCCCGCAGCCTCGTCGTGCGGTGCGATCGGGCGACCTCGCCGCCGGACTGGCGAAGCGGCCGCATCGCGTTCGACGCGGTCCTCCCCGCGGGCGGCACGTGGCACGCCTGCCTGCTCTGGTTCCCCGAGCTGGACCCCGATGACCGCGATGGGCAGCCGGCGGTGAGATCGGCGCCGGGCTGTCGCGCGCTCAGCGGCGCACCACCCGAAGCGCGAGGGCTGCCGGCGCGCGCCATCGGCCTGTCATCGGTGCCTGCAAGCGTGCGGGCCGCCTGGGAGCAGGCGGTCTGGGACATGGAGGCGCTGCAGCTCAGCGCGCGGGAGGCTGGCGGCCTCCCCGTCCCGGGGGCCGGAATCCCGTGGTACATGACCCTCTTCGGGCGTGACTCGATCATCGCCGCCATGCAGGAGATGCCGGGCGATGCGGCCATTGCCCGCGGCACCCTGACCGCGCTGGCCGCGCTGCAGGGAGACCGTTACGATCCGGAACGCGATATGGAGCCGGGCAAGATCCCCCACGAGATCCGCCACGGCGAGCTGGCGGTCCGAAACCTGCTCCCCTTCCAGCCCTACTACGGCACGCACGACGCCACCCCGCTCTTCCCCGTCCTGCTGGCGAAGACGTACGCCTGGACCGGCGATCGCGACCTCGTCGAGCGCCTTCTCCCGGCCGCCGAGGCCGCAATGGGCTGGGTCGACGGCGACGGAGACCGCGACGGCGACGGGTTCCTCGAGTATGCGACCCGGTCATCGCACGGATTCCCGAACCAGGGATGGAAGGACGCGACCGATGCCATCCCCCACGAGGACGGTTCGCTGGCAGCCTTGCCCATCGCGCTCTGCGAGCACCAGGCCTATGCGTACCAGGCCCGCCTCGCCCTCGCCGACCTCTGCGACCTGATGGGACGTGGGGCCGATGCCCGGCGGCTCCGTTCGGATGCGGCGGCCCTCCGCGTCCGGTTCAACGAGGTCTTCTGGTGGGAGGAGGAAGGCACGTACTACCTGGGCCTGGACGGCGAGAAACGTCCGATCCGCAGCGTGGCGTCGAACGCCGGGCACTGCCTCGCGACGGGCATCGTGCCGCTCGATCGCGCCCAGCTCGTCGCGGATCGCCTCATGCGCGACGACATGTGGTCCGGCTGGGGGATCCGGACCCTCGCCAGCACCCATCCTGCCTACGATCCGCTCAGCTATCACACCGGCAGCGTCTGGCCCCACGACAACGCCATGATCGCCACGGGTCTTGCGGCGATCGGGCGTCGCGCGCTGGTGGGGCAGATCGCGGGCGCTCTGTTCGACGCCGCCGTCGAGTCCCCCGGGCATCAGCTCCCCGAGCTCTTCTCCGGCGCACAACGCGAGGCCGGACACCCGCCGCAGGCGTATCCGGGCTCCTGCGTGCCCCAGGCGTGGGCAGCCAGCGCGCTCACCCACCTGGTCGGGCTCCTGTGCGGGCTCGAGGTTCGCGCGGATGCCACGGGCGCGGCACGAATCCACGTCGACCCGGACCTGCCTGCGTGGCTGCCGTCCCTGCGCCTGGATGGCGTGCGCGCCTGGGACGGCGAGCTGGCCCTGGAGATCAGCGGTCGGACGGCCACCGTGCTCGCCAACTCGACCGGCGTGCCCGTCGTCCGCGGGGCGGCACGCGCCAACAGCAACAAGGCCCTATCCTGAGCGTGCGGGGGTGTGGTATCCTCCGCGCAGCGCCACACGGCGCGCCCAACGCGGCTGCACGATCACTCCTCTCATCGGTTCTCGGCGAGATGTGTCGCTGAGGCCGCACGAGCAAGGAGTGTTTTTCGTTGTACACGTATTCCGACAAGGTCCTGCGTTGCGAGGATTGCAGCCAGGAGTTCGCCTTCAGCGCGTCGGAGCAGGAGTTCTACGCCAGCCGCGACTTCAGCGAGCCGCGTCGCTGCCCCAGCTGCCGCGCCGCCCGCAAGGCCGCCCGCGGACAGAATGGCGGCGGTGCGGGCCGCAGCTTCGGCGGCGGCAGCCGCGAGATGTTCACCGCAACCTGTGCGGACTGCGGCCGCGAGGCCCAGGTTCCGTTCCGGCCCAGCGGTGTGCGCCCCGTCTACTGCAGCGATTGCTTCTCGTCGCATCGCGCCTGACATCCGTGTCGGCTCAGCCCGACCGGCCGATATCGGAGGATTCAGATCACCCATGGCATCAGGAACCGTCAAGAAGCTGATCAGCGATCGCGGATTTGGCTTCATCACCGCCGACGACGGCAAGGACTACTTCTTCCATCGTGACGGCGTTGCAGCCTCTCTGGACTTCGACCGTCTCGTCGGTGGCGAGAAGGTCACGTTCGACGTCGAGTCGAGCCCGCGCGGTCCCCGCGCCACCAACGTCCAGGCAGCCTGACGAATGGCTCGTCTCCGGACGACTTCGACCACCGCGCCGGCGGCAACACGCCGCCGGCCGGGGTCGACAGAGCCGCGACGCCCATGACCAACGAGACCTCGGCGGCCCCCCGACGCCGGTACCTGACCTGGCGCTACCCGGACCGACATTTCAGCAAGGTCCACATCCTCGGCGAGGATGCGCTGCCGTTGTGCGGCGGACGTCCCGGTCGCGAGATGGGGCGGCCCACGCCACCCATCCCCGAGGACGCGCTCTGCGAAGAGTGCCTGGAGCGCGACGGCAGCTCCTGACCGCGCTCGGGCCTGATCAGATGGCCCGCATCCGGTTGTTGCGAGGACTGTGCTCCAGCTCCGCGAGGCCCAGCGCCTCCAGCAAGGGTGGCACGTACATCCCGAACCGGCCCCGATACCCCTTGCGCAGCCCGTACCAGCCGCCGACGGGATTCTCCGTGGACCGGCCCCACGCCTCCACGGTCCCGTCACCCGGCGCCTTCTGCTCGTCGGCGGCTCCCAGCGACACCCAGTCGCCCCGCTGCGTGAGCATGGCATGCAGGTCCTCGATGCACCGCAGCTGATAGCGCAGCTGCGTGGAGCCCACCTGGCACACCAGGGCCGGTGGATCGGCCCCCTCGTCGCGCCACATCCGGTACTCGCTGGTTCCCGGCGGCGTGCGCAGCACCCAGGGATCGTCGGGGGTGCCGGCGCCTGATGCATTCGCGGTCATCGCGGTTTCCTCTCGGCAGCAGATCGTTCGCGCGAGTGTCACTGGCCCGGGCGGCGCCGTCAAGACTCGAACCGGGCGCCCCAGCGCGCGTGCCGCGCCTCGCGGAACGCCGTCCCGTCGCGGCGGCTCACGACCCGGTCATGGATGCCGTCCGTGGTGCAGAGCCGAAGGCCGATGGCGCCCTTGCGCACGGTGGGCCTGGTGAGCACCCGCGCGGCGCGGTCGACCGGCTCTCGGGTCGCCGCCACGTAGGCGTACGGCTCGTCCTCGTAGGACAGCGTCACCTCCTTGGCCCGTCGATGCAGGCGGCTGCGCGGCAGTCGAGCCCCGAAGTGGCACCAGTCCGGGTCAACCATGGGACAGTTCGCGTCGTGCGGGCAGGGAGCGGCGATCGCTGCTCCCGCCCCGATGAGCTGCGCGCGCGCGTCGCGGATCCGGGCAAACCCGTCGGCGGACCCCGCCTCGACGAGGATCAGCACCCCGGTGGCTGCCGACCACAGGCGATGGACCAGGTCCCTGCGATCAGGGAGGGCCAGCTCGCCCAGGACGTAGCTCGCGGTGACGAGGTCGGCCGGTCCCACAGACGCCCGCCGCACGTCTGCCGTGATCCACTGCGCGGTCTCGAGCACCGGAATGCCGGAGTCCGACGCCAGCCGGGCGGCGTGCCCCAGCATCGGCTGGCTGCGGTCGATACCGATGGCGCTCGTGAGGGTCGACCAGATGGCGCTTGCGGCCCACGCGGCGCTCCCGGAACCCGCTCCGGCGTCCAGGATCGTCCGGGGTGCCCAGCTCGGCAGCGATGCGGCGACCGCGCGCATGGCCGCCCCGGTGGCAGCCATCGTCGCCGCCATCCTGGTCGCGAGGTAGGCATCCACATCGGCTGACGTCGTCATGGCCGCGGCGCCGGTCGCGCGGTACAGCGCGGACTGGGCAGCGACGGTCCGGCGCAGGGCGGCGGTGAGGGGAACCGACTCGTCGAGCAGGGCTTGCAGGCGACGGGTAGTCGCCAGCCAGCGCGCTTCGAGGGCCCCGCTATCGGTCGGGTTTGGCATGGACCGATGCTAGCCGGGTCAGCGAACGGGCAGACCCGCCGCGGCGTAGGTGCCGCGATCCATGGGAGCCGGAGCACCCAGTTCGACCGCGAAACCGCGGATGACGAGCAGGGTCACGACCAGCGCGACCACCATCATCAGCGGCCTCCTCAGCGATTGCTTCATGTCAGGCGCACGACGCAAGGATCGTGCCAGCCCGTGCCGAGCGCGGATTCGACACCTGCTATCCTCAAGGTTCGTATGACCTCTGGATCCACGACCCCCCATCGCCTGGCCCGGCGCACGGATGACCTGGCCATCGTCCAGCGCAGCAGTCACCTCATCGACGACCTCGGGCGTGACCTCGACAGGCGTCTGCAGGGCGAGCGGCGGACCGGAGAGCGCATGCAGATGCTGCGGGAGACCACGAACCGCATCACCCGGGTCGCCAACGACGCCGTGCTCGCCTACCAGCGGACGAGCCGAACGCTCCGTGATGAGCTTGCGCGGGCCGACGGCGACAGGGCAGGGGCGGCACGCATGCGCAAGCGGCTGGAGGCCGCCCGTGCCGACGTGCTCCGCGCCCTGGAGCTTGCCAAGCGGCGCTATCCGGAAGCCACCGACGAAAGCGAATCCGCTGGCACTCCCTGACCGGGGGCTGGTGAACCCGCGCATCGCGGTCCCGGCTGGGTAACAATGCACACCCGAGCACCGGGACCCGAGCCGCCGAGGGCTCGCCCGGATACGACCAGGGTCGAATGGAGCATGGCAGCATGAACAGCGTGGCGTCAGGCACGGTCACGCTCCTGTTCACCGACATCGAGGGGTCGACCCGGCTCCTGCGCCAGCTCGGCAGCCGCTACGAGACGGCGCTGGCAGATCATCGGCGCTTGCTCCGGACCGCGTTCGACGCCCGGGGTGGATCAGAGATCGACACGGCCGGCGATGGGTTCTTCTACGCGTTTCCGCGAGCCCGCGAAGCGGTGCTTGCCGCCGTCGACGGCCAACGAGCGCTCACCGGCCAGGATTGGCCCGCCCCGCTCCGCGTGCGGATGGGGATGCACACCGGCGAGCCGGCTCGCAGCGAGACCGGCTACGTGGGCATTGACGTCCATCGTGCCGCGCGAATCTGCGCCGCCGGTCACGGCGGCCAGATCCTCCTCAGCCAGACGACCCGGGACCTCGCGGGCAGCGAGCTCCCGGACGAGATCACCCTCATCGACCTCGGCGACCACGCCCTCAAGGACCTCCCCACCGCGGAGCGCCTCTTCCAGGTCAGCGGTCCGGGACTCGAGCGCGACTTCCCGCCCCTGCGCTCGATCGACTCCCGGCCCAACAACCTGCCGCGCCAGCTCACGACGTTCGTCGGTCGGGAGCGAGAGATCCGCGAGGCGAAGCAGGTGCTGGAGACTGCGCCGCTGGTCACCTTCACCGGGCCCGGTGGCGTGGGCAAGACCCGCCTGGCGGTGGAGCTCGCCGGGGAGATGCTCGACGAGTTCCCCGAGGGGATGTGGTTCGTGGACCTGGGGCCTCTGACCGAGCCCTCGTTCGTGGCTCCTGCGGTCGCCCAGGCGGTGGGCGTGATGCACGCCCCCGGCCAGCCCATCCTGGACACGATCATCGAGTACCTTCACGGCCGCCGCGTCCTGCTCGTCCTCGACAACTGCGAGCATCTCCTCGACGAGGCGGCGCGCACGGTGGATGCGCTGCTTCGCAGCTGCGGCTCGCTTCGCGTCCTGGCGACCAGCCGCGAGGGGCTCGCCATCGACGGCGAGGCCGTCTTCCCCGTCCCATCCCTCTCGGTCCCCGACCCCGAGACCGCAACCTCGGCCGACCTTCCCCGCTACGAAGCCGTGCGCCTCTTCATCGAGCGGGCCACGTCGGCGGCATCCGGGTTCCGGATCACCGACGAGAACGCTGCTGCGGTCGCGCAGATCTGCCGGCGCCTCGACGGCGTTCCGCTGGCGATCGAGCTGGCAGCGGCGCGGGTCCGGGCACTCCCCGTCGAGCAGATCGCCGCCAGGCTCGACGATCGGTTCCGGCTCCTGACCGGCTCGAGCCGGGTCACCGTTCCCCGCCACCAGACCCTGCGGCAGACGATCGACTGGAGCCACGACCTGCTCGACGAGGACGAACGCGCCGTCTTCCGGCGCCTGGCCGTCTTCGTGGGGGGCTGCTCGCTCGACGCAGCCGAGGTCGTGTGTGCCGGTCCCGGGGTGGACGCCATGGCCGTCCTGGACCTCCTCAGCCACCTGGTCGACAAGTCGCTGCTCGTGGCCGAGGCTGCCGGCTCGGAGGCGCGATATCGCCAGCTCGAGACCGTTCGGCAGTACGCGCGCGACCGGCTTCTCGAGTCGGGGGAAGCTCGCGACGTCCTGCGTCGCCACCGAGACTGGTTCCTTGCCATGGTCGCACGCGCCGAGCCTGAGTTCTTTCAGGGGGCGGAGTCGGCCGATTGGCTCGAACGCCTCGACCGCGAGCATGACAACCTGCGAGCCGCGCTCCAGTGGAGCCTCGACGAGCAGGGCGAGGAGCGGGAAGGGCTGCACCTGGCCGCCGGCCTGTGGCGGTTCTGGGAGATCCACGGACACCTTGCCGAGGGCCGCGGGTGGCTCGAGCACTTCCTTGAGGCGACCGGCGACGAGGTCTCCGCGCTCCAGGCGGATGCCTACACCGGCGCCGGGATTCTGGCATTCATGCTGGGCGACCAGGCTGGCGCATCGGCCCTCCACGAGCGCAGCCTGGCGCTGCACCGCCAGGTGGGCGATGCCAACGGCATCGCCTTCGCCGCGAACAACCTCGCCAATGCCGCGGTCCTCTCGGGCGACTACGCCGCAGCACGAAGGCTGTACGAGACGGTCATTCCGTGGGCACGGGAGCGCGGCGACTCGCGGGTGCTTGCCTTCGCGCTGGTGAACTCGGCCGAGGCGGTGGCCCTCGACGGTGACCCAGCGGGGGCCCGGGCCCAGTACGACGAGGGGGTCGCGGCCTTCCGCGAGGCAGGCGACCGCTGGGGCGAGGCCTATGCCCTGGACAGCCTTGGCGTCATGCTCGCGCGGCTGGGTGAGCCGGAGGAGGCCACCAGCGTGGTTGAGCAGGCCCTGGTGATCTCACGAGGGCTCCGCGACGAACGCGGCGTCGCTCGCGCCCTTGCACATCTTGGAGACGTGGCCGCCCGGAGGAACGACCTGGAGCACGCCCGCAGGCTCTATCTCGAGAGCCTCCAGATCCGCCGCTCCCTCGGCGATATGCCGGGAACGGCGTCGACCGTCGAGAAGCTCGCATCGGTGATCACCGATAACGACCCGCGGGCTGCAGCGGTGCTCCTGGGTGCCGCGGAACGCGTCCGCGACCTGATCCGCGCGCCGGTCCCGCGCGCCGTTCGCGAGGAGTACGAGGCATTCCGACGCACGGTGCAGGGAATCCTGGGGGACGCTCCCTTCGAGGAGGCCCGCGCCGAGGGCCGCCGGCTCTCGACGGAGGCGGCCCTGGCTACGCTCCTTCCCTGACCTCGATGACCTCATCGGCGAGGAGTCCGTGGGCCTCGCGATGGACCGCGGTGCAGGCCTCGGCACTCGGGGCTTCGGCCAGGCAGTAGACCTTGCCGGTCGCCTCGTCGAACCAGTAGCGCAGGTAGCTCACGCCGTGCTTGCCCTGCACCTCGAGGTCGCGGGCGTGCGCTGCGGCGACGGCATCCGCGGTAAGACCCGGTACGTGCTTGTGGGTGTCCAGATAGAGCGGCATCGATGTCTCCAGCTGCCAAGGGACCAGTGGGCGGCCGCGGGGGAGCATCCACGGTGCCCGATTCTGGTGTCCGCCGGTCGTCGGTGTCAATCGCCGTGCGTGATCATCGGCAAATCGCCCTCGACCGGCTTGACCAGCGGCTGCTCGCCAGTCCAGGTCCCTGTGGGGCGACTCGTCGGCCCGGCGTCGTCATGAACTCGCAGGCGACCTGCGGCGGAGCCGGTATGGCCACGTTCCCATGGAACGCCGCCGAGTCGTGGTTCGTGCTTGACGGTCGGCCCGCCCTGTCGCCCTGACAACCGGGTGGTGTATTGGTCGGTATAGAGGGGTTTGCCCCTCCCGCTCACCACCTCAGCGTGGACAGGATCCGACTCGTTCAGGCGACCGGCGCGATCAACTGGACGGTCGGGAAGTAGGTCCGGTAGCGGGTCGCATCGCGGGTCAGGAGTCGGTAGCCGGCGACGGCGGCATGAGCGCCGATGTAGAAGTCCGGGAGCGGCGAACGCCTGGCCCCGCCGGCCTCCCGATAGCGCAGGAAGGCCTTCCCGGCGAGGAAGGCGGCCTCGTATGGCAGGCGCTCACGGCGGTACAGATCAGGCGGCAGTGCCTCCTCCACGGCCTCGATCGAGTCGAAGCCGACCGAGACTTCAGCGTAGATGAGCGCGTTGATCAGCAGAATCGCCTCGTCTGCCGCCCGCTCGAGTGACTGGCCCGCCCACGCGCCCCAAGTCGGGTCATCGGTCACGACATCGAGCAGGACATTGCTGTCGACGATGACCGGAATCACGCCTCGTCCCGGGTCAGGGCCATGATCTCATCGGTGCTCATCGACACATGCCCGGCGCTCCGGCGCAGCTGCCCGACCGCCCGGGCCCCTCGGCTCGGTCGACGCGCCGCACGCGTCTTAACGATCCGGACCCCATCGGGCTCCACGACGAACTCCACGTCTGTCTCGGGCAGGAGCCCCGCCTGTTCTCGCACCGCCTGAGGAATCGTCACCTGGCCCTTCGAGGTTATTCGCATCTGTGTCCTCCTTCTTACTGGTAAGAGTAACAGAAGGGAGTGATCCTGCGGGCTGAGGCCGGCGACAGGAGTCGAACCACGACGTCGAGCTCTTCGAGTGTGTGCTCCACCGCCATCTCCACATCTAGTCGGAAGCCGCGCTGGAAGCCCCACATGAACAGCTCGATGGTGTCGCCTTGCTTTGCGTCCTGATGCCCCGTCGGTCGAACACCGACGGACGGATGCGGACCCGGCGGTGGCTGACGCCGCCCGTGTGGCGGCATGTACGCCAAGAAGCAGCGGCTGTTGGGAATGGTCGGGGCGAGAGGATTCGAACCTCCGACCTCCTGAACCCCATTCAGGTGCGCTACCAGACTGCGCTACGCCCCGACCGAACTCGCGAGGCGCAGTGTACGACAGAGGGCCTCCTCGACGCTCCCGGGTGAGCCGTCAGCCGGCGGCTCCGAGCACCCGTCGTGCCTGGTCGCGAACCTCCGCGCGTCGATCGGTTGCTGCACGCTCGAGCATCGGCACGACGCGACCGCGTACCGCGCCGGCGTTGCCGACCGCGGCGATGGCATTGCGCAGGAGCCGATGTCGCCCCGCGCGCGTCAGGGCCGTGGCGCCCAGCAGCCGTCCGAATTCGCGCGAGCCCATGGGCAGCAGCCATTCGATCAGGGGCACCAGCGGCACCCGCAGCGGTCCCGTGTCGTCCGCCTCCCCGTTGACCGGGCAGACCTCCTGGCAGACGTCACAGCCGAAGATCCAGTCGCCGATGGCGGCGCTCTCCCATCCGTCGAGCACGCCGGGGTGCTCGATCGTGAGGTAGCTGATACAACGACGGGCGTCGATGGTCTGCGGGGCCACGATGGCCCCGGTGGGGCATCCGGTCAGGCAGCGCGTGCACGACCCGCAACTCGAGCGGACCGGCAGTGTATCGGGCAGCTCCGCCGACGTGAGCAGCGCCCCCAGGAAGACCCAGGACCCTGCGCTGTGGTGCGTCAGCAGGTTCGCGTTCTTGCCGATCCAGCCCAGCCCGGCCCGCTCGGCGAGGGCGCGCTCCGCAAGCGGCCGGTCGTCGACGTAGGCGACCTCGCTCGTCCCCACCCCGCTCGCGCGCAGGTCCGCAGCCAGGGCCTCGAGACGGTCGCGCAGGGAGCGGTGGTAGTCCGTCCCCAGCGCGTACCGCGCGATCCGTCCTCGCGGCCCTCCGCCAGCCGCCCCGCCCAGGAGCGGCACCAGCACCCGCTCCACGGCCCCGGGATCGGGATCCCAGCGCTGGCGGTCGCGCCCCGCGTACGGGGCCGCCACGACGACCACGGAGCGGGCGGCTGGATCGTGCGCCCGCGGGTCCGTGGCCCGGAGGGGGCGCTCGCCGCCCATCCAGCCCATGCTCGCCATGCGGCCCGCGGCAAGGCTCGCCTCGAGGTGGGTGCGAGCCTCCGGGAGCGGCGAGGCATCGGTGACTCCCACCAGGTCGAGGCCGTGGCGGGCGGCGAGCTCGGCAAGCCGCTGGTGATCCATCTGCCCATTCTCGCCGACCCGCCGTCCGCAGCGCTGGCACGCTTCCTGCATCCCTCCCGCATGCCACACGCAGCGAGATCGGAGCAGACGATGTTCGAGGAAACGGCCGACACGCAGGCGGAGCACATGCCGCACGAGGATCATCCCCACGTGCACGCACCCGCTTGCGGCCACGAGACGCGCCGTCACGAGAACCACGACGACTTCGAGCACGACGGCCATTGGCACGCCAAGCACGGTGACCATTACGACGAGCACGACCAGGTGGACGGATGAGCGGCATCAACCTGTATGGAGACCCCGAGGAGGAGATCCGCGAGGTCGAGCAGCGGGACAAGGAGCTCGAGCGCGAAGAGGAGCCGCGCCAGGAGCGAGGACACGGCGAACGCGCCGGGATGACGGAACCGACCGAGCCCGCGGCTATGGACGATGAACCATCGGAGGACACCGGCGGCGGACCGCCGTCGGAAAGCGCCTAGGAGAGAAGGCCGGCGAGCTCGTCCTTGAGCTCCCGGCCCATCAGCTCGGCCACCGCGGCGAGCGGCGCGGTGACCCCGTGGATCACCGCGTCCACCTGCTCCGCGATGGGCATCTCCACGCCCAGCTGATCCGCCAGCTCCAACGCACCGCGCACGGTGAAGACGCCCTCCGCGACACCGGGGAGCTGGGGCTGGACGTCCGGCCAGGCCAGGCCGGCGGCGAGCAGCTCGCCCGCGCGACGGTTGCGCGAGAGAGGGCTCATGCAGGTGCCGATCAGGTCCCCCACGCCCGCGAGACCGGCAAAGGTCAGTGGATTCGCCCCCGCGGCGACCCCGAGGCGCGTGATCTCCGCAAGGCCGCGGGTGATGATCCCGGCCTTCGCGCTGTCACCCAGATCCAGGCCGTCGACCATACCTGCCGCGAGCGCCACGACATTCTTCAAGGCCCCGGCCAGCTCGACCCCCACCACGTCGGGGTTCGTGTAGAGCCGGAAGCGCTCCGATCCCAGCATGGCGGCGAGGTCGGCGGCCAGCCGTCC
Source organism: uncultured Chloroflexia bacterium (assembly GCA_963805305.1). Classification (GTDB taxonomy): domain Bacteria; phylum Chloroflexota; class Limnocylindria; order QHBO01; family QHBO01; genus CAVXEH01. The sequence goes on along the minus strand of CAWDTM010000002.1, from coordinate 480,389 downwards.
GTCCCCCGAGGCGACCACGGCACCCGCGGGCTTGCCGGCGGCGACCTCTCGCGCCAGGTTGGGACCCGAGAGCACCGCCAGGGGCCGCCCGGGGAGCTCCTCGGCAATCACCTCGCTCATCCGGCGATGGGTCCCCTCCTCGATTCCCTTCACCGCCGAGAGCAGCGCCGCGCGGTCGTAGAGCCTGTCCGAGAGCCGGCGCACGGTCGCCCGCAGGTGCGCCGATGGGACCGCCAGGATGAAGAGCCGATACGGCTCGGAGAGGAAGGCCTCATCGGTCGCGACCCGCACGCTCGGCGGGAAGACGACCCCGGGCAGGTAGTGCCGGTTCTCGCGGTCCGCGTCGAGCGTGGCGGTGACCTCGGCCGAGTGCGCCCACAACGTCACCGGCCGTTCGGCCGCCGCAAGCCGCACCGCGAGTGTCGTGCCCCAGGCGCCGGCCCCCAGGACCCCGATCTGGTCGGTCATTTCGGGCGTGCCGGTCGCGGCGTTCGCCTGGCCCGCGCGGTGCGCGCCGCGCGCGTGGGCCGTGGGCGCGTGGAGCGCCGTGCCGCCTCCTCGTTCACGCGCTGCCGGAAGATGAGCCGGATGGGCGTGCCCAGGAACCCATGCTCGGCGCGAATCCGGTTCTCGAGGTAGCGCTTGTAGCTGAAGTGGATCAGCTCCGGGTCGTTGACGAAGATCACGAACGTGGGCGGCGCCACGCCGACCTGGGTCGCGTACAGGACCCTGGGCAGCCGGTTGCGTACGTGGCTCGGCGGGTGGGCGCGTACCGCATCGCCCACGATCCGGTTCAGCTCACCGGTCGAGACCCGTCGATAGCGCTCCTCGGCCACCCGGCGCGCCTCTCCGAGCACGCGGTCGACGCGCGCGCCGGTCTGCGCGGAGGCGAAGACGATGTCGGCCCAGGCCAGGTACGGGGCCTCGCGACGCAGGGCGCGCAGCCGGTCGTCGGCCGTCTTCTCGTCCTTGTCCACCGCGTCCCACTTGTTGAGGACCAGCACGAGCCCCTTGCCGGCCTCCAGGACGTGGCCCACCACGTGGCTGTCCTGGGCCGTGTAGCCCTCGACGGCGTCGGTCATCACCACCGCGACGTCGGCCCGGTCGATGGCCTTCATGCTGCGCAGGACGGAGTAGCGCTCGATGCCGCGCCCAATGGCGCCGCGACGCCGGATGCCGGCGGTGTCGATGAGGATCATGGGCTCACCGTCGGCCGACACCAGCGTATCGACCGGATCGCGCGTCGTGCCGGGAACGTCGGAGACGATCATTCGCTCCTCGCCAAGCACCCGGTTCACGAAGGTCGACTTTCCCGTGTTCGGCCGGCCCACGATCGCGACCTTCGGCGGTCCCAGGTCCGCCTCCGCCAGCTCCGCGAGCTCTTCGTCGGTCAGCGCCTCCCCGTCGAGCGCCTCGGGGTCGTCCGATCGGGCGCCATCGGTCTCGTCCTCGGGTGGCAGCGCGTCGACGATCATGTCCGCGAGGTCGCCGGTATTGCGCCCGTGCTGGGCGCTGATGGTGATGGTGTGCTCGAACCCCAGGGCGTGGAACTCGACGCTGTCCAGCTCGCGCTTCGGGTTGTCCGCCTTGTTGATGACCACGATCACCGGCTTGGCGGCGCGGCGGAGCCGATCCGCGACCTCGTGGTCGAGCGGAGCGATGCCGACGTGCGCATCGACGACGAAGAGGATGACGTCCGCCTCCTCGATCGCCACCCGCGCCTGGTCCTGGACCCGTGCCTCGATGACCGTGCCGGGCTCGAGCTCCAGGCCGCCGGTGTCGACCACCGTGTAGTCGCGCCCGTTCCAGTCGCCCGTCGCGTACACCCGGTCACGGGTGGTGCCCGGGAGATCCTCGACAATGGCGATCCGCTCGCCGGCGAGGCGGTTGAAGAGGGTCGACTTGCCGACGTTGGGACGGCCGACAATGGCGACCACGGGTAGGGTCATGACGCGAGTGTACCGGGGTATCCTCGAAGCCGATGTCCGAGCTCCGTCTCCGCAAGGCGGTCCGCGCCGTGATCCTCGACCCGACGGGCCGGGTCCTCCTCGTCCGCTTCGCGTTCCCCGACCGGTTGGTGTGGGCCTGTCCCGGCGGCGGCATCGAGGAGGGCGAGACGCCGCGCGAAGCTGTCATCCGCGAGCTCGCGGAGGAGACCGGCCTGGTGATCGCCGATCCCGGTCCACCCATCTGGCGGCGCGAGCACGTGATCCCCTTCCTCGACGGCCGTTGGGACGGCCAGGTCGAGCGGTTCTACCTGGTGCGCAGCGCGGCATTCGAACCGGCGCCAGTGTTCTCCCCCGAGGCGCTGGCGGCCGAATACGTGACCGGGCTGCGCTGGTGGACGCCTGGCGAGCTTGACCGGGCCGGTGGTGTCATCTTCGCGCCGCGCACGTTGCCGGCGCTCCTGGGGCCGCTTCGGCGCGGCGAGGTGCCGCGTGCGCCGATCGAGGTGGGCGTCTAGCCGGCCAGGGCCAGGATCCGGTCGCGGACCGCCTCGAGGTCGACCTCCGGGGTGGAGGTGCCGCCGGTGATCCCGATCCTGGCCTTCCCCGCCAGCCAGGCGCGATGATCGCGCTCGAGCTCGTCGGCTTCCTCGATGTGGATCACCTGGTCGCAGATCTCGCGGCACTTGACCGCGAGCTCCTTGGTGTTACTGCTGTTCTTGCCACCCACCACCACCATCCCGTCCACCTCGCCGGCCAGCACCACGGAGTCCGCCTGGCGGGTCAGGGTCACCGGGCAGACCGTGTTCACGACCCGCAGGTCATGGCATCGGCGCAGGCAGAAGGCGGCAAACTCTTCGAGCTTGGTGGGCAGGATCGTCGACTGCGAGAGCACCCCGATCTTCTTCGTGTGCGGGACGCGCTCCCAGGTCGAGCGGTCCAGGTCGTCCACGACGACGTGGTTCTCGCCGGCGTAGCTGCGCACGCCCTTGATCTCCGGGTGGTCCTCGTGGCCGATGATGGCGACGGTGTAGCCCTGCTCCGCGAGCTCCGCGGCAGCCTTCTGGCTCTGGAGCACCCAGGTGCAGGTGGCGTCGATCACCTCGAGCTGGCCCTTGGTCCGCAGTGCGCTCATCTCGCTGGCCGGGACGCCGTGCGCGCGGATCACCAGGGTTCCACCCTCGACCTGGTCGGCGAGATCCGCGGTGCGAATCCCGCGGTCTGACAGGTCCGCCTTGATGCCGGGGTTGTGGACCAGCTGGCCCAGGGTGGTGACATCCTTCCCCTCCTCCCGAGCGTGCCTGGCCTTGTCGATTGCCAGGCGCACGCCGTAGCAGAATCCGGCACGCTCGGCGATGCGCACCTCGGGGCGGACGGGGGTCGCGGTGGTCATCTCACTCGCCATTCTATCGGCGGGGGCAGGATTCTTCAGTCCACGTTCCCTCGAGCGGGCGGCGGATCGCCATAGCGACCGCGCTGCCACGCCGGGAGCATGGCCGCGACCTCGCGCATGATGCGCTCCGAGCCCGCCGCCAGCTCCGCCCGATCGATGCGTCCCTGTGGTTGGTGCGGCAGGGAGAAGAGGGTTCCAACCCGCACGTCGACCCGGTGACGCCGCGGGACGCGCGCGCCGCGTGGGAAGACGCGCTCGGTGCCGGTGATCGCGGCCGGCAGGACGGGGACCCCCGAGCGCATGGCGAGCAGTGCCGCACCGCCGTGCCCCTCGCCGATGATTCCGGTCCGCGAACGGGTTCCCTCCGGGAACATCCCCACCGGGCGACCCGCCGCGAGGTGGGCGAGCGCGGTGCGCTGTGCGGCCCGATCGCCCTCGCCGCGCCGCACGAAGAAGACACCCGCCTGCTTCGCGAGCCAACCGATGAGCGGCCAGTGCAGCATCTCGTCCTTGGCCATGAAGCGGACCACGATCCCGTTGAGATCCCCCACCGTGGCGCCGATGATCAGCGGGTCGAAGTTCGAAAAGTGGTTCGCCACGAGGATGAACGGTCCCTCTCGCGGTACGCGGTCGAGGCCCTCGACGCGCAGGGGACCCAGCACCAGCATCCCGACACGGGTGAGGAACGAACCTGGGCCGTAGAACCAGGTGGGGTCGGACATGGGTCAGGACCCTACCGGCCGCCCGGAGCGGCCCGCGAGGGGAAGCAGGGAGACGATGGTCTCCACGCAGGCGTCCACCGACAGCTCGCCCGTGTCGAGGACCAGCGCGCCGGCCGCCTTCCGCAGCGGAGCCACGGCGCGGCCCGAGTCGGCGGCGTCGCGGCGCTCGATCTCCGCGAGATACTCGGAGGCGCGGTTCGGTGTGCCCATCTCGGCCGCACGGCGCGCGGCACGCACCAGCGTGGAGGCGGTCAGGTAGACCTTCAGGGTCGCGTCAGGCAGCACCACCGTGCCGATGTCGCGCCCCACCATCACGATGTCGACGGCACGCGCCGTTGCCCGCTGGACGGCGACCATGGCCCGTCGCACCTCGGCGTGGCGGCTGACCTGGGAGACGAGCCGGTCGATGCGGGGCGTCCGCACCTCGCCGGTGACGTCGCGTCGACCCAGCAGCACCGTCTCCAGCCGGTCCGTCTCCCCGCCCCGCGGTCGACGAACGTGGATCCGGGCCTCCCGGGCCAATCGTCCCAGGGCGACCGCATCGTCGGGGTCGATCTTGCGTTCCACTGCGGCGAGGGTCAGCGCGCGGTACATGAGCCCGGTATCGACGAAGGTCGCCCCGATGCGCACCGCCAGTGCATGGCCGACCGTGCTCTTGCCGGACCCCGACGGACCGTCGATGGCGACCGTGATGGTCCCGCGGGCGGCATGGGTGCCGGTCGCGCCCCCGGCGAGGGCCTCGACCTCGGTCGCCTCGAGCAGGCGCCACTCCCCCGCCGCCAGGCCACCCAGGCTCAGCGGTCCAAGGCCCACGCGAGCAAGGCGGTGGACCCGGTAGCCTGCCGCGGCGAAGAGACGGCGCACCTCGCGCTTCCGACCCTCGCCAACACGGACGCGAAGCCAGCGACCCGCCTCCCGCGGATCGCGGGGGATCTCCGGTGGCGGGGGTCCGCGGCGCGCTGCCAGCAGGCGTGCCAACCCATCGGCGAGGGGCAACCCGCGCCGCAGCTGCTGGAGCGTCCGGGCGTCCGGCTCCGGGTCCACCAGGACCGCGTACTCGCGCTCGAGCCCGTACCGCGGGTGCAGAACCCGGTTTGCCCAGGCCCCGTCGTTGGTCAGCAGCATCAGCCCCTCGGAGTCCACGTCGAGGCGGCCGGCCGGCCAGAGGCGTCCGTACCTTCCCGGCGGGACCAGATCGACGACGGCGCGCCGGCCGCGTTCGTCGCGGGCCGAGGAGAGCAGGCCCCGGGGCTTGTGGATCGCCAGGTGCACCGCGCGCGGTGCCTCGCCCACCAGCCGCCCGTCGACCTCGATCCGGTCCGTCTCCGGATCAGCGCTGGAGCCGGTGGTCGCAGCCACCCCGTTGACCGTGACGCGTCCCGTCGCGATGAGCGTCTCCGCGGACCGGCGCGAAGCGACGCCGGCACGCGCGATGATCTTCTGCAGGCGCTCAGCCGCCATCGGCGGACGCCGCGCTTTCCTCGACGAGTGCGGTCGCCGCAGCTGCCGCGGCGGCATTGTCCGGGAGGGCCGGCAGCTCGTCGAGCGAGGTGAGCCCGAAGCGCTCCATGAACGAGAAGGTGGTGCCGTACAGGATCGGCCGGCCGGGGGTGTCGCGCCGACCCACCTCGGCGATGAGCCGCCGGTGGAGCAGCGAGCGCAGGACATAGTCCGAATCGACGCCGCGAACCCGTTCGACCTCGCCGCGAGTCACGGGCTGGCGGTAGGCGACCACCGCCAGCGCCTCGAGTGCCGCGGGACTGAGTCTCGCCTCCTCTCGGGCCGCATAGGCTGTCAGCCGAGCGCCGACCTCCGGCGCGGTGACCAGCTGCCAGGCGTCGTCCATGCGCTGAATCCGCAGACCGCGTCCGGCCTCCTCGAGCTCCTCGGCGAGCGTTCCCAGCGCCGCCTCGGCGTGCAGGGCCGGCACCCCAGCGAGCTCACCGAGCTCCGCGGAGGTCAGCGGCCGTTCCGCGACGAAGAGCAGCGCCTCGAAGAACGGAGCCAGGTCGTCGTGCTGCAGCTCCGGGTCCATCACCCCTCCTCGCCTACCGCGCTCGCGGGGCGCTGGATCATGGGCTCCATCACGATGGGACCGAAGATGGCGTCCTGGTGGACGGTGACCTGCCGCCGGCGGACGAGCTCCAGCGCGGCCAGCACGGTCACCGCCGCCTCCGTGCGCGAACGGCAGGTGGCGAGCACGGCCTGCAGCACGACCCGACCCGAAGCCGAGAGCGCGTCGCGCAGGGCCTGGATCTGCATGCCGATGGTGATCTCACGCGCCATCACCTCGGGCGGGTCCTGCTCCGGCTCGGCCACCGCCGCAAGCCGTTCGAGCGCCTCGACGAGGAGGCCCACCGGCAGCGGCGGCATCGGTGCTTCCGGGAGATCGGCCTCGCGCGGCTCCCGTCGCCACAGCGGGGCCACCAGGTCCCGTGCGCCGAGCGCGCGGGATACGTCCCGCAGGGCCCGGTACTCGAGGAGCCGGCGGCGCAGCTCCTCCTCGTCGGGCTCATCAGCCTCCTCCCCTGCCGTGGGCATCGGCTCGCCGGGGAGCAGGCGGCGAGACTTGAGCAGGATCAGATGCGCGGCGATCGCCACGAACTCCGAGAGGTTGGCCGCATCGACCGGGTTGCCGGACAGGTGGGCGACGTACGCGTCCGCGAGCTCCGCGAGGGGAACGGTCAGGATGTCGAGCTGCTGGGATTCGATGAGGTGCAGGAGAAGCTGGAGCGGTCCCTCGAAGACCTCCAGCCGAACCTCGAAGGTCGAATCCCCCGTTCCGGGGCCGACCGGCACGCTCGCCGGCTGCGCGCCGATCATGACGGGAATCGGCTCCAGGGGCATCGTCATCAGCTCGCATCGTCCGCGCGGCGCAGGGCGGATGCCAGCTCGGCATCCGCAGGCGCCGGGGTGCCGGCGATGAACGACGCCGTCCGGTCCGAGAGGCCGGCGTCGCGGGCCAGCTCCGCGGACAGCTCGGCGTGGTGGAGGTAGAGGTACCACGGGTACCCGCGCGAACCGGGATCCGACGACGCCAGGCGCGCCAGGACGCGGGGGCTCACCGCATCGAGCAGGACGCCGCCGACCCGGTGCCACAGGCGCAGGCGCCGGCCCTTGGCCCCATCGTGGACCAGGGCCGCGGCCAGAGCGTCGCGGTCGTCGATCCCGGTCGCGACCAGGCGCTGCGCCACGTCGATCCCGTGCCGGCGGTCCGCGACCGGCATGCGGTCGAAGAGCGGCCAGGCTGGCGACGGGAGGATGCTGTGGACGAGCTCCTCCTCGCCGGGCGCCAGCCGGGCGGTCAGGTGGCCGACGAGCTGCGCGACCCTATGCACCGACGAACAGCCGGGCGACCGAGGCGGCCGCGTCGAAGAGAGCCCCCAGCGGCCCGCCGCCGGCGGTGTTGGTGAGCACGACGAGCAGCAGGAGGACGAGAAGCCCGTACTGCGCGTATCGCTGCACGGCGAAGACCTGCTGCACCGGCAGGAAGGCGAGCACGAAGTTGTAGCCATCGAGGGGAGGAATGGGCAGCAGGTTGAAGAATGCGAGGACCACGTTCAGGACCACGATGACCCACAGGATGTCGGTCAGCCAGACGACGGGGTCACCGGCCAGGATCAGCACCCGGTACACGACGGCGAAGCCAAGGGCAACGATCAGGTTGGTGATGGGGCCAGCGGCGGAGACCCAGGCCATCGAACGTCGGCCGCCGCGCAGGCCGTACACGTTGACCGAGACCGGGCGCCCCCAGCCGAAGCCGGCGATGATGAAGAAGACGGCGCCGAGCGGATCGATGTGGCGAACCGGGTTGAGCGAGACGCGGCCCATGGCCCGTGGCTGATGGTCGCCGAAGGCATCGGCCACGAGGGCGTGGCTGAACTCATGGCAGGTGATGCCCACCACGAGCGCCACCGCGACCCCGATGATCCAGATCGGGTCCGGATTGCCGAAGATCATGCGCCCAGCTCCGGGACCAGCTCGCGAAGCACCCGCGTCAGGCGACCAGCGCCCACCGGTCCCATGGCCAGCACCTCCTCGTGGGTCACCTCGTGGTCGATGTCATCGGTCGCCTTGTTGGTAACCAGGCTGAAGCCCAGGACCCGCACCCCCGCGTGTCGGGCCACGAGGACCTCCGGGACGGTGCTCATCCCCACCGCGTCGCCGCCCATGCTGCGGAGCATCCGCATCTCGGCGCGGGTCTCGTAGTTCGGCCCGGAGAGCATGATGTACACGCCCTCGCGGAGCTCGACGTTCGCGCGATCCGCGGCCGCGTGCGCCCGCTGGCGCAGGTTCCGGTCGAAGGCATCTGTCATTGGCACGAAGCGCGGACCCAGCGCGGCGAGGTTGGGGCCGAAGAGCGGGTTGTCGCCGGAGAGGTTGATCGTGTCGGCAATGAGCATCACGTCCCCCGGCTCGTACGCGGGGTTGAGCCCACCTGACGCGTTCGTCACGACGACGGTCGCCGGCCCCCAGCGAGAGGCATGCGCGGAGGAGGATGGTCACCTCGCGGTGCGAATACCCCTCGTACGGATGGGCGCGGCCGGACAGGACCAGGGCCGGGATCCCGGCGGCGAGGCCGGCGACGAGCTCTCCGGCGTGGCCCTCGACGTGGCCCACCGGGATGTGCGGGATCTCTCCGTATCCCATCCGGATTCGCGGCTTCGCGTCCAGCAGCTCAACGACGCCGCCCAGGCCGCTCCCGAGCACGAACACCAGTCGCGGCGCCTCGAGCCCGGGCGCTGCTGCCAGCCGACCACGGATGGCGCCGGCCGCGTCCTCGATCCGACGCTCGAGCTCCGGGCCGTAGATCCCGTCCGGCAGGGCGCCGAGGCGAGTCTCCGGCATCTACATCCGCTCCAGGATGTCGCGCTTCTTGGTCTCGTACTCCTCGGGCGTGATGAGCCCGCGATCGCGCAGGCCGGCAAGCCGCTCGAGCGTGGCAGCCAGCTCCTCGCTTCCCCCGGTCCGCGGTGCCGCGGACGGATCCATCGCGGGAGCGCTGGATGGCGCAGCCTGCGCCGGCTCCAGCTGCGGACTGACGGCCTGCACCCGGTCCGAACCCGCGCGCGGCGGCATCGCCTCTGCGCGCTGCATGGCCGGCGGCGGCGCCGGGTGCTGGGCGGCGGGACGCGCCAGGTCCGGCCGTTCCAGGAGCTCCTTCTGGTTGAGCATCGCGATCTTGAACTCGACCGCATCGGCCATCATGGGGAAGTCGTCCACGGCGCCCGGTTCGTCCGACGCGGTCATGATGTCCAGGTGGCCGAAGCCGAAGATCCGGCCCAGCCAGCTCTGCGTGAGGTGGGCGTCGTTGATCTTCTCCAGGCTCGAATCGCCCATCTGCTTGTTGAAGATGCCCTCCGCCTTGATCACCCGACGGGTCGTCACCAGGTACTCCTGGTTCTGCCAGGCCCAGATGTACAGGCTGATGCGCACCAGCGACCCAAGGAGGACGACGAGGCTGATGACCTGGAGAAGTCCGCGCAGCTGCCATTCGCTGGTGGAGGTCTGCCAGATGACGACGGCCAGGGCGATCACCGCGAGCAGGGCGTAGAGCCACACCTGGGCAAACACCGCGAACCAGTGCTGCCGCGTTTCGAAGGTTACTTCCTCGCCTCGGCTCAGCAGGTTTCGTGCGTAACTCATGGGACGCGCTCCGCTCCGGGATCTGCCTGGCTCCGTCAGGCGCGCGGGTGTGATCGCGCATACACCTCGCGCACTCGCTCGCCCGTCAGGTGCGTATAGAGCTGGGTGGTGGTGATGCTAGCATGGCCGAGCAGGGCCTGGACCACGCGCAGGTCGGCGCCTCCTTCGAGCAGATGGGTTGCGAAGCTGTGGCGAAAGGTGTGCGGCGTGACCCGCTCCCCCGCTCCCGCTGCGGCGCTCCAGCGGCGGACGATGCGCCAGACCGCCTCGCGACCGAGCCGATGGCCCCGCTGGCTCACGAACACGGCCGCCGTTGGTCGACCGGCCGTCCAGGTTGCCCTGGGCCCGGCCAGGTAGCGCTGGACCCGGTCGCGGGCCGGCTCACCCATGGGCACCCGGCGCTCCTTGTCGCCCTTCCCGATGACCCGGACCTGCAGAGCCGGCAGGTCGAGCCGGTCGAGATCAAGCCCGGTGAGCTCGCTGACGCGAAGGCCGCACGCGTAGAGCAGCTCCAGGATGGCCGCGTCCCGGATACCCGCTGGTTCGTCGGTCGGCGCGTCGAGGATGGCGGCCACCTGGTCTGGAGCCAGGACATCGGGCAGGTAGCTCCCCGGTCGGGGCGACTCCAGGAGCGTCGCCACGTCGCGTGTCGCGAGCCCATCGCGCAGGGCGAAGCCGTAGAACGCCCGAATCGCGGCTGCCTTTCGCGCCAGCGTGGTTCCACGCCGACCGCCGGCCCGCTGTTGTGCCAGGAAGCGCCGAGCGGGATCTGCGTCGTCTCGCCACTCCTCAGCTCGCACCATCGCGGAGAACTGCGCGAGGTCCCGCCGATAGGCGGCGATGGTCAGGGGCGAGAGGCCACGTTCCACGCGAAGCTCCAGGAGGAACGCGTCGATCGCCGACGACAGGGCCGTCGCGGTCGTCGCCGATGCCGTCACGGCAGCTCGTCAGTCCGCGGCGGCGCGGAGGAGCGCCTCGGCGGTCGCCCGGGCCTCGTCGCCGGCGCCCTCTCCTGCGAGCATGGCGGCCAGCTCCGCGGCACGTGCCTCGCCCTCGAGCGGCCGCGCTTCGGTGAAGGTTCGACCCGCCTCGACCCGCTTGCCCACGTGGACGTGGAGATTGGCGTAGGCGGCGACCTGGGGAAGGTGGGTGACGCAGATCACCTGGTGATACGCGGCGAGGGCGCGCAGCCGCTCACCGAGCGCCCCCGCGTTGCGACCACCAACACCCGCGTCGACCTCGTCGAAGATGAGCACGGGGGTCTCGTCGGCAGTCGCCAGCACCACCTTGAGGGCCAATGACAGGCGGCTCGCCTCGCCGCCGGACGCGATGCGGGCCATCGGCCGCGGCGGCTCGCCCGGGTTCGGGGCGAAGCGGAACTCGACGTAATCGGCGCCGTTCGGTCCGACCTCGGTGGGCGTGACCTCGATGCTGAACGCGTCGCCCGGGAGCCCAAGCGGCGGGAGCTCCGCGTTCACCCGCTGCGAGAGGGCGCCCGCGGCGACGCGCCGGGCGTCGCGCAGCGTGGCGGCCGCCTCGTCGAGGGCGTTGCGCGTGGCCTCCTCGTCGCGCCGCAGCTGGTCGCGGAGGGCATCCTGGTTCTCGAGTCGCTCGAGTTCCTCGGCGGCAGCCTCGCCGAAGGCTCTGATCGCATCGATGGACTCGCCGTACTTGCGCTTGAGGTCGTAGACGAGCCCCAGGCGCTCTTCCATGGCGGTGCGCGTGGCGGGATCGACCTGCAGCTGCTCGCCCAGCGCGACGATGTCACGACCCAGCTCGGTGGCGTCCGCCACCGTCCCCTGGCCGCGCTCCGCGAGCTCGGCGAAGCGCTGATCGTGGGCCGCGGCCGCCTCGAGCTGGCCCAGGGCGGCGCGGAGACCGTCCAGGGCACCCCCATCCCGCTGCAGGATGCGCACCGCGTCACCGGCGGCGCGGATCACGGATTCGAGGTTCTGGACGGCTTTCAGGCGCGCGGCGAGGGCCACGTCCTCGTCCGGCTGGAGCTTGGCTCCGGTGATCTCGGCCACCTGGAAGCGGAGCAGGTCCGTCCGCCGCTGGAGCTCACGCGGATCGGTCACCAGCTCCTCTGCCTGTGCTGTCACCGCCCGCCATGCGCGCCAGGCCTCTGCCACGCGGAGCAGCACCGGGCCGTGATCGCCGAAGCGATCGAGCAGGGACCGCTGGCGGTCCGCGGCGAAGAGGCGCTGGTGCTCGTGCTGGCCGTGAATCTCCGCCAGCCGCGAGCCGAATGCAGCGAGGGCGCCCACCGTGACCGTTCGATCGTTCACCCGGGCCAGCGAGCGTCCGTCGGCCGTCACCTCGCGGCTCACGATCAGCGTCCCGTCGTTGAGGTCCACGAGCTCGTCGAGTGGATCCTCCTCGTCGCGCGGCACATCGTCGAAGATGGCCTCGACGCGGAGCGACGCCGCGCCGGTGCGGACCAGGTCGCTCGTCCCCCGCGCCCCGAGGGCCAGTGCCAGGGCATCGACCACCAGCGACTTTCCGGCACCGGTCTCCCCGGTGACCACCACGAACCCGCGGTCAAGCACGAGCCGGACAGACTCGATCACGGCGAGGTTCGTGACGGCCAGCTCGATCAACGACATGGGCGCACGGTCCTCAATACGGGAGGAGGGCGGCCTTGGTGCGCAGCAGGTCGTAGAACGACGGGCTGCCCGCGGGCTCGATGAGGCGCAGGGGGTCGGGCAGCGCCCTGATCTCGACTCGGTCGCCCGGGTGAACCGACAGGTCGGTCTGGCCGTCGACGGAGACGATCGCGCCGTCGTGGGTGTCGCGCAGGGTGAGGATGACGACCTGCTCCTCGCCGGCCACGACCGAGTGCAGGGGCGACAGATACGACGCAACCGGGGTGATGATCATGTTTCGAAGGCGTGGGTCGAGGATGGAGCCGCCGGCGCTGAACGAGTAGGCCGTGGAGCCGGTGGGGGTCGCGACCACCACGCCATCGGCCACATACGTCGCCAGGTGACTTCCCGAGACGTCGACCTCCACCTGGATCATGCGCACCCTCGAGCCGCGCGCCATGACGACCTCGTTGAGGCAGGCATGCTCGACCCGGGTGCCGTCGGCGCGAATGAGGGTGGCGGCGATGCGGAAGCGGTCCTCGATCGAGTACTCGCCTGCGGCGACCTGCTCGAGCACGGACTCCAGGTCACCCGTCTCGACCTTCGCCAGGAAGCCGACCCGTCCCAGGTTCACGCCGAGCGCAGGGACGCGGCTCCCGCCAATGGCGTGGGCCGTGCGCAGGAACGTGCCGTCTCCGCCCAGGACGCAGACCAGGTCCGTCCCCGGGCAGGCGGCACTGATCTCGTCAGCGGCGCCGGCCGGATGGTCCCAGGCCGCAACCCCGTGCGCCGCGCACCAGCTACGGCCGCGGGCCAGCGCCTCCTGCGCGGCGTCGTTGTACGGGTTCACGACGAACCCGACGCGGTTGATTCCGGCCATCAGGCCTCCGCATCGCCGGACAGCGGGGCGGTATCGGGGGTGAGACCGGCCACCGACTCGGCGATGCCCATCGCGAGCCGCTCCGCGATCTCGTCCACACGCCGGCGCAGCGCCGCGAGCTCGGTCGCGAGGTCCGGCTCCGTGACGGCGGCGTAGGAGCGATCAAGCCCCGCGGCGATCAGCGCACGCATGAGGCTCGAGGGCGATACGCCGCGAGACCGTGCCGCCGCCTCGACCCGCTCGAGGAGCGCATCGGGCATCCGAAGCGACACGATCTGCCGCATCGTGTCGGCCGCGCGCTCATGATGCAGCGGCGACTCCGGCTCGAGGCCCTCGAAGACGCTCAGCTGCTCGATGCGCGGCGGCCGTACCCTCCGCTTCACGTGCTGCATCGTAGTACGCGGCGGGATCAAGCCGATGCCCTCGTCAGCGCATCGACGCTGCGCATCCACGCATCGGCGTCCCAGCCGCCCTCGCCGTCGAGGAGCGCAAGGAACTCGACGTTGCCGCTACCGCCGGTGATCGGCGAGCGAATGAGACCGCGCGGGGTGAGCTCCGCCGCGCGGGCGTCGGCCGCGAACGACTCGAGGACCGACCGGTGGACCACCGGATCGCGAACGACGCCGCCGGCCGGCACCTGGTCCCGCCCGGCCTCGAACTGGGGCTTCACCAGGGCCACGACCCTGCCGCCGGCGGAGAGCAGGGCCCGCACGGCGGGCAGGACCAGTGCCAGGGAGATGAACGACAGGTCCAGCGTGGCCAGGCCGATACCCTCGGGGAGCCCCGCCAGGGTCCGCAGGTTCGTGCGGTCCATGACAACCACCCGCGGATCGCGACGGAGCCGCTCGACCAGCTGCCCGCGCCCCACGTCGACGGCATAGACCACGCGCGCCCCCCGATCGAGGAGCACATCGGTGAAGCCCCCTGTCGACGCCCCGGCGTCGAGACAGCTCAGGCCGCCGGGGACTAGCCCGAAGGCATCGAGCGCAGCCACCAGCTTCTCGCCGCCCCGCGACGCCCAGCGCGCCACGGGGGCCATCACCAGGGAGACGTCGTCGGCAACGAGCTGGCCGGGCTTGAGGTGGCGCCCTGGGGCGTGCAGCAGGGTCACCTCGCCGGCGAGGATGCGCGCCTGCGCATCGGCGCGCGACAGCGCCATGCCGCGCAGCACGAGCAGCTGGTCGAGCCGGACCCGGCTCACGGAGCCTCCTATGCCGCGCTGACCTTCGCGCGGCGCGATGGTCCGGTGGCGTGAGGCACGTCGAGCGCCGCGCGCACGCGCGACAGGATCCCGGCCTCGTCGATGCCCTGCTGGCGCCGCAGGTCGTCGACGGCGCCGTGATGGACGAACCCCTCCGCCAGCGCGATCTTGAGCAGCGGCACGTGGACGCCGGCCCGGTTCAGCGCATCGAGCACGCCGTCACCGAACCCGCCCATGGCAGCCGACTCCTCTGCGGTCACCACCAGCCGCCTGCCGGTGGCCTGCTGCGTGATCAGCGCCTCGTCGAGCGGCTTGGCCCAACGGGCGTTGAGAACGGCGGCGGAGATCCCGTCGTCGACGAGCGCCTCGCGAACGCGAAGAAGGCGCTGCACGATGGGGCCGAAGCCGACCATCAGCACGTCGGCGCCGTCGTAGAGCAGCTCCCCGCGACCGATCTCGATTGGCGTGCCATCCCGGTCCGGGAGGTCCTCCCCGGCGTCACGGGGGTAGTGCAGGCTGATGGGGCCGTCATGCCCGAGCGCGGTGACGACCATGTCCCGCATCTCCTGCTCGTCCTTGGGCGATCCGATCACGAGGTTCGGCAGCGACCGCTGCGCGGGAAGGGTGAACATCCCCTGGTGGCTGGTCCCGTCCTCGCCCACGAGCCCCGCACGGTCGATGGCGAGGAGGACCGGCACGTCGTTCTGGCACACGTCATGGACGAGCTGGTCGAAGGCGCGCTGGCTGAAGGTCGAGTAGAGCGCGACGACCGGTCGCTTGCCGGCGAGTGCCATCCCGGCCGCCATGGTGACGCTGTGCTGCTCTGCGATACCGACATCGAAGAATCGGTCCGGGAAGCGCTCCTCGAAGCGAGTCAGCCCGGTTCCGGTTGGCATGCCGGCGGTGATGGCACAGATCCGGGAATCAGTCTCCGCGAGGCGCACGAGCTCCTCGACGAAGGTCTGCGTGTAGGTCTTCGGCTTGCGTCCGTTGCCCGTTTCGGGAGGAAGCGGCTCTTCGGTCGGGTCGATGAGGCCCAGGTCGATGGGCGGCAGGCTCGCGCCGTGGAAGCTGACGCTGTCCTGCTCGGCGGGCGCATAGCCACGCCCCTTGATGGTCTTGACGTGGACGAGCACCGGGCCGCGCAGCTGGAACGCCTGCTCGAAGGCGCGTTCGAGCTCGCGGAGGTCGTGGCCGTTCAGCACCCCGATGTACGTGATCCCCATGTCCTCGAAGAAGCCGACCTTGGCCCAGGTGCGCTTGAAGCCCTCCTTCGCCCAGGACAGCAGCTCGAAGGCGGGTTTGCCAAGGATCGGCACGTGCGTCAGCGTGCGCTGCGTCGCCGATTTCGTTTCCTGGTAGACCCGCGTCAGCCGGAGCTTGTTGAGGCGCGTGGAGAGGCCTCCCACCGAGCGGCTGATGCTCATCTCGTTGTCGTTGAGCACGATCAGGAGCCGATGGCGCATGTGCCCCAGGTGGTTGAGCGCCTCGAGCGTGAGCCCGCTCTGCATGGCGGCGTCACCCACGCACACCGCCACCCGCTGACCGCGCCCGGGGTCGCTGGCCGGCAGGAGGTCCCGCGCCGCGGCGAGCCCGATGCCGATCGAAACCCCGGTCCCCGCGTGGCCGCCGTCGAAGACGTCGTGCTCGCTCTCGGTGCGACGCGGGAAGCCGCCGATCCCCTCCACCTGGCGCAGGGTGTTGAACCGGTCGCCCCGACCGGTGAGCAGCTTGTGGGCATAGGCCTGGTGCCCGGTGTCCCACACGATGCGATCGCGTGGCGAATCCATGACCCGGTGCAATGCGATGGCAATCTCCACGGCGCCGAGCGAGCTGGCCAGGTGCCCGCCCGTATGCCGGACCGTGCGGATCATCTTCTCGCGCAGCTCCGCCGCGAGGGCCTCCAGTGAGTCGTAGTCGAGACCACGGAGCTGGGCGGGGTCGCGGATGGCGTCGAGAATTGCCACGAATCCTCCTGGAGAAGGGTTGCGGCCGAGTATAGAACCGATCGATCGGCGCCCGTTCCGGCTCAGTCGGCGAGCGGCTTCTCGAAGAAGTACGACCGCTTCAGCACCGCGTACCCCTCGCGCTCGTAGAAGCGGTGGGCGCGCTCGCGGGTCGTTCGCGAGGCAACGAGCATCCTCCGCATGCCGCGCTCGGCGGCCCAGGCCTCTGCCCGCAGCAGCAGCTGCCTGCCGATGCCGCCACCTCGCTGGCCCTCGCCCACCACGAGGCCCATCACCTGCGCCGACGGGAGATCGACCAGCGACGGCTTGAGGGCGACGTGCACCCAGCCCACGACCCGGCCGTCGCGCTCTGCGACGAACGCCGCATCGGACGCCGAGCGGGCCAGCGCCGTCAGTCGATCGTCGACCTGCCCGATCGACGACGGATAGCCCAGCTCGCCGTTGAGGCCCGCGATGGCCTCGGCATCCCCCGCGTCCACCGCCCGGATCGCGAGGGCGTCCATCAACCCGCGCCCCCTGATTCGGCGCCGTCGTCGGGCGTCGCCGATTCGGCTGGCACGGCTTCGGCGTCCGACCGGCGGCCGAGATCGGCGATCGCCAGCTCCGCCCGCCGCAGGCGCTCCTCGCAGGCGGCGTGCAGGCGCAGCCCCTCGCGGTACAGCGCGATCGACTCTTCGAGGCCGGCGTTCCCGCTCTCCAGCGCGGCCACGATCCGCTGCAGCTCCGTGACAAGCTCGTCGAACGGACGAGCCGCCAGCTCGTCGTCAGTGCGTGGTGTGGGCGCGGTCATGCAAGCAGCTCCTCTGCGCCTTCGTCGGAGGTGGAATGGACTTCGGTCCCGAGCCGGCCGGCGGCGAGGACGATCTCGAGCTCCTCCCCCACCGCGACCTCGCGGCTGCGCCGCACGATACGGCCATCCGACCGCCGCGCGACTGCATAACCACGGGCCAGCGTGGCAGCCGGGCCCAGTGCCTGGAGCCCCGCGAGCATCCCGTCGAGGACGGCCCGCTCCCGAACCATGCGCTGCGCGAGCGCGCGCTGGCCGCGATCGACGAGATCGCCGGCGCGCTGGCGCGCCGCGGCAAGGTCAGGCCCGGCACCCAGCAGTGCTCGACCCTCGTTGCGCAGCACCGCACGTCGATCCGCGACGCGGGCCAGCAGGGCGGTCGACGCCCGATCTCGCAGCCTTCCCAGGATCGCTGGCAGCTGCGTGCCGTCGGGGACCACGAGCTCCGCGGCCGCGCTCGGCGTGGGTGCACGCAGATCCGCCGCGAAGTCCGCCAGCGTTACGTCGCTCTCATGGCCCACCCCCACCACCAGCGGAACCGGGGACGCCACGACCGCCCGCACCACGCGCTCGTCGTTGAAGACCCACAGGTCCTCGAGAGATCCGCCGCCCCGCGCCAGGATGACGACGTCGATCGCCGGCCGGGCATAGAGCCGCTGCAGGGCTCGGACCACGGCAGGCGCCGCCGTATCGCCCTGCACCACGGTGGGCGACAGCACCAGCTCCACGAGGGGATATCGGCGGCGGATGACGTTGCGGATGTCCTGCCAGACGGCCCCGACCGGGGAGGTCACCACGCCGATGCGCCGCGGCCAGCGCGGCAGTGGCCGCTTGCGCCGCTCGTCGAAAAGGCCCTCCGCGGCCAGGCGCGCGCGCAGCTGCTCGTAGCGCGCGTGCAGGTCGCCGGCGCCGGCCGGCGTCAGTGACTCCACGTAGAGCTGGTAGACGCCCTGCGCCTCGTATGCCCGCACCCGCCCGTGGCAGATCACCGCCATCCCGTGCTGCGGCCGGACGGCGGAACGAGCAAGGTCGTCGCGGAAGAGGACCGCCCGCAGCTGCGAGGCGGCGTCCTTGAGGGTGAAGAAGCAGTGCCCGGAGGCGGGGAAGGAGGGGCTGCTGATCTCGCCTTCGACCCACACGTCGGTCAGGGTCGGGTCCGCGTCGAGAAGCGAGCGCACCCGACGGTTGAGCTCGCTGACCCGCAGGATGCGCGGCGGCAGGGTGGCCGCGCCCCAGAGGGTGGGCTGGTCGCCGCTCATGGCTCGCGAGGCTCGGCTAGACGCGTGTGACGTACTCCCCGTTGCGGGTGTCGACCCGGATCGTGTCGCCTTCGTTCACGAAGAGCGGGACCTGGACCACGAGGCCGGTATCCATGGTCGCTGCCTTCTTCGCGCCGGTCGCGGTATCGCCGGCGAAGCCGGGATCGGTCTGGCTCACGATCAGGTCGACCGTCACCGGCAGATCCAGGCCCAGCACCTCGCCCTCGTACGAGCTCACGAAGACGTCGGTGTTCTCCTTCAGGTAGAGCCGGTCGTCGCCGATCATCTGGCCGCTCACCGCGATCTGCTCGTAGGTCTCGTTGTCCATGAAGAAGTAGATCGTTCCGTCGCTGTAGAGGTACTGGACCTTGCGCTGCTCGACCCGCGCGCGCGGCCAGCGCGTGCCGGCCTGGAAGGTCCGCTCGACGATGTCGCCCTTTCGGACGTTCTGGAGCTTCATCCGGACCTGCGCCGACCCGCGCGCCATCTTGATGTGGGTCCAGTCCAGGACCTTCATGAGCTGGCCGTCCAGCTCGATGATGACGCCCTTCTTGATGTCACCGGTGCTGATCATGCGGGCGGGTGCCTCCGTGCTGCGGGGATCATGACGCGGGGCATTCCGCGTTGGCCTTGGCGATATTGGCGTTGTGCTGGGCCAGGGTCTTCGCGAAGTAGTGCGACCCGTCGCGCGTTCCGTTCGGGCACCCGGCGACGAAGAAGAAGTAGCCCGTCTTGGTGTCGGCGTTGGCCACCGCCTCGATCGACGCGATCCGCGGGGCGGCGATGGGCGTTGGCGGCAGGCCCCCGTTGACGTAGGTCTGGTATCCCGCCAGCTCCTTTGGCAGCTCGACGTCCTTCCCGGCGGTCTGCAGCGGCGGCCACCACGTGATCGAGTCCCAGCTGCTCACCGCTGCATCCTTGTTCGCCGCCGTGGCCAGCCCGTACTGGAGCGTCGGGTCGGCATCGAGCACCCAACCCTTCGTGTTCAGCCGGTTCATGTAGACCCCCGCGATGGTCGGGCGCTCAGCGTCGAGGACGGCCTCGCGCTCGACGATGCTGGCCAGGGTGACCGCCTGGTCGATGGTCATGGGCTTTCCGCCGATCTTCTGCTTCGCGATCGCGGCCCGGATGTCGGCCGTCAGCCGGGCGTCGAAGGTCCCGAGCAGCTTCTCGACGACCTCGCGAGCGGAGGCATTCGCATTGACGCGGTACGTATCGGGGTACAGGTACCCCTCGAGACTGCGCCCAGCCGGGAGATCCTTGAAGAATGCGTACTCGTTGAGCAGGTCCGCCGGAGGTGTTTTCACCAGGGTCACGAAGTCGTCGAGGTTCATGGTCAGCTTCGTCGTCGACAGGTAGGCGACGATCTGTTCGAGGCGCCATCCCTCCTGGATGCGGATCGTCACCTCCACGCCCGCCTGCTGCTGCAGCGCCGCCGCGATCTCCGATGGCGTGAGCGACGGCGACAGGTCGTACGACCCCGCCTGCAGGCTCCCCGCTCGTCCAACCTGCACCACCCAGTACTGGAAGGCCAGCTCGCTCCGGACCAGGCCCTTCTCGAAGAGGAGGTGCCCGATCTCCGCGTCCGTGGCGCCGGTCGGGACCTCGAAGGTGACCCGGCCGCCACCCGAGCTCACCGGGACGTCGTCGAGTTCGTGCGGCTGGTACCAGCGGACGAAGTCGAGCACGATCCCCTGCTTGATCATCCCCGGATTGGCCTCGACCCAGGACATCAGGCGCGGAGCGAAGGCAAG
Organism: uncultured Chloroflexia bacterium; assembly: GCA_963805305.1. Classification (GTDB taxonomy): domain Bacteria; phylum Chloroflexota; class Limnocylindria; order QHBO01; family QHBO01; genus CAVXEH01. The sequence continues at coordinate 460,249 of CAWDTM010000002.1, read as the reverse complement.
GAAGCCCACGAAGATCACGACGGCGGCCAGTGCCGCGACGCCCGCGAACCAGGCCAGCAGGATGAGGGGCTGGAAGGGCCGTCGCTGACGACGGTCGATCACCCCTCTCTGGGCGCGAAGCTCTCGGATCCGCTCGTTGCGTCGATCCTCGTCCTCCCAGCGGGCTCGCGGGTCCTCGTTCATCCCATCTCCTGGTGGTGACGCGCGCTCGCGGACGGCTCTGATGGGTCCTCTCCGGCGGTGCCCGCGTCCAGATAATCTTGCAGGATCAGGCGCGCCGCCGCCGAGTCTAGCTCGCCGCTGGCTCGAGACCGCCGATGGGCCGCGCTCCCAAGCCGTTGCGCCGCCTCCCAACTGGTGAGCCGTTCGTCGACATAGGTCACCGGGAGCCCTGCGGCGACCAGCGCATCGCCGAAGGCGCGCGCAACCGCGGCCTGCGGCCCCTCGCTGCCATCCATGTTTCGGGGGAGACCGACGACGACCAGCTGCGCTCGCTCGTCGCGCGCCAGGGCCACGACTGCCGCAACCCCCGCGGCGCCGGACCGTAGCACCGCCGGGCGTGCGAAGGCCACGCTCGTCTCACTGTCTGCGACGGCGATGCCGATCCGGCGCCGCCCGTGGTCGACTCCCAGCAGGCGGCTCATGGCGACGAGGACGGCACAACGAGCGGCTCCAGGCTCACCGACGGTGCCGGTGCCGATGACGGCGGCTCGATGCTGATCGTGATCCGGAACGGGAGGCGCGGCACCGCGTCCACCCATCCCGGCCACAGGTCCACGGTGGTCGAACCGATATCGCCGAGCGCGTCCTCAGCGTCCTGGCGGGATCGCCCGGCAACCCGCGCCTTGAGCTCACTCTCGTCGAGAACCGGGGCCACCGAGGCGCGCACGTTCAGGGTCGCGGTGATCTGGTCGCCGGTCATGGTCAGCGCCGAGGGGGAGACGACGATCGTCGAGTCCACGAGCCGGGTGCCGACAGGCTGGGCGCCGGGATCTGCGTGGATCTTCGTGGCGGCGGCCTGCGTGACCTGGTCGCGCGTGACGAACCGACGGCTGTAGGCAAGGGTGCCGGTCAACTGGAACGTGGCCTCGCCGCGAGTGCCCACGGTGCCGTCCGGGACGCTGACCATGGGCTCCTCATTCGTGCCGGGCGGTGCGTAGAAGCGCCCGGGAGTCGCGGACAGATGGGCGCTCAGCTCGTTGCGAAGGTCGCTCTCGACGCGGCCCACCAGCTGGTTCACGTCCGCCTGGGAGACCTCCGGGGTGCTCGTCGCGGAACCGCCCCCCATCGGGTCGGGGTTCGTGACGAGGCGGCCCGGCTGGTTCTGGAATCCGCGGAGACGCCGCGCCGTGGTCTTGTCGTCCACGGTGTCGATCGCCTCAGCCGGGACGTTGCCGTCGGTGCCCGGCGTCGCTGCGGTCGCTCCGACGCTCGCCTTGCCGGGGATGATCTGGATCTGGTTGGGATTGCTGAAGATGAGCGTGCCGGCCGGGACGATGATCCGCCCGTCGGTGGTGAACGCCACGTCACCCGCCGATACCGACGCGCCGGCGGCCACCTCCACGGTGACCGTGTTGTAGTTCGAGAAGGTCACGCTGCCGGTGGCGGCCGTGGTCTCGACGTGCTGGCCGGTCGCCGAGGCCGACAGCGTGCTGGTGAGCTGCCCGCTGTCCGCGGTGGCCGGGAACCCGGCGGAATAGGCGAAAGGTCCGACGGCGCGCAGGTCCGGCACCACGTGGATCGTGGCTCCGGGAAGGACCGCGGCCACGAGGGCCACGACGAGGACCACGATCCCGACGGCCCAGAGCCAACCCTGCCGGCCCGTCGGCCAGCGCAGGCGCCGGCGCATCGTGGCGGCGCGTGATGGCCGTGGTGGCGGCGTCACGACCGGCACCGCCTGGGTGTCGTCCGACCGGCTCGTGTCAAAAGCCGGCGCGACCGGCGGCGTGGTGCCCACCGCTGCGCGGGGGCCGGACACGGACGGGAGCGGGTTCCGTTCCCCCCGCACGACGTGAATCGCGGCGCGCGGGCGGGATGGTGGCTGAGGATTGGCGATCGGCTGGCCCGCCTGGGCCTCGGCAACCGTCGCGTAGGCGGTCATGCCGACATCTGCGGCCACCAGCCGCGTGGCCGCATCGGCGACCAGCCGTAGCGCGGTCCCGGCATCGGCGCCTCGCCGGGCCAGCAGGCGAAGCCCAATGGCGCTCGAGGTCGCCTTGCTTCGTCCAGGAGCGACCAGGATCACCGGCCCGGTGCCGCGCACGTCCTCGAGCCGTCGCACGACCGAGGGGATCTCGTCGTCGGGCTCGAGATAGAGGACCTGCGGCGCGCCGGACTCGGGCTGGTCGACCATGGCTAGAGATCCATGGCGCGCACGGCGCCACGCATCGCGCGCTCCACGGCGCTCGTCTGCGCGTCGAGGATCAGGCCCTGGTGGGCGAGGGCCATGGGGGTTACGTCCTGGCGCGTGGCGAGCATCCCCGAGCCGTCCCGAATACCGGCCACGTCGTCCGGCCCCAGCGCGCGAATTTCGGGGCGACGAGCAAAGGGCAGCTGCCGCCACCAGGCATCGCCGCTGAGCGCCTCGCTGATCTGCGGCAGCCGGGCCCCTCCCCCGCAGACGTAGATCCGCGACGGAAGGAGCTCTCCCTCGGCGAGGTCGCCGATCATCAGCTCGATCCCGTCGAGCCAGATGCCCGCATCGGCGGAGAGGGCCCGGTCCACCTCCTGGCGCGGCACGGCGGTCTCCGGCAGCTCCTCACCATCCGCCGCCGCGAGCTTCAGAGCCTCAGCGCGCTCGAAGGTGAGGTCGAAGCGCTCCGCCAGGCCCTTCGTGAAGGCGCGTCCACCGAGCGCAAGCATCTTCGTGCCCGCGATTCCCCCGTGGCGGACCAATGCCACGTCGGAGGTGCCGCCGCCCACGTCGATGAAGACCGCCCCGGTGTCCCCCAGCTCCCGCGGTGCCAGGCAGGTGGCGACCGCGTACGGCTCGGCAATGACCCCGAGCAGGGCGAGGTCCAGGGCGGCCGCGACCGACTGGAGGGCGCCCAGGTGCACCATGGGCGCGAAGGCGTTGAAGATCGCGAGCTCGATGTGCGAGCCGGTGAAGCCGATGGGGTTGCTCACCGGGTAGCCGTCGATCTTCATCTCGACGATCGCGGCATGCACCAGCCGCACGTCGAGCCGCTCGATGCCGCTCTCCCAGCCGATGCGACGCTCCGCCTCGCGCAGCGCATCGTCCTGCACCCGCTCGACCACGAACTGGAGCTCCGCCTGGTCCAGGGGACGGCGGGGATCGTCGCGACGGGCGGCAAGTGAGCTCGTGGTGCCCTTCACCAGCTCGCCGGCGATACCGATCACCACGCTCCGCGGCCGGATCCCGGCCATCGCTCGCGCCTCGTCCAGCGCATGCGAGCAGTTGGCCACGACCGCGTCGATATCGCTCACCGTGCCCGACTGCATGTGGGTCAGCCCCTGGCGCTGACGCCCGACCCCGCGGACCACACCGTCCACGGCGCCATCGGCCCCGGGCCCGGTGGTCACGACCAGGGCCTTGGCAAACTCGGTGCCGATGTCGAGCGCCGCTATCGCTCCGGATCCTTCCGCGCCCGATCGTCGGCCACCCGCAAGGCGGTCAACGACGCGTCCGACCAGTCCCTGCATCGTCGCCCCGCGCCGCCGGCTGCTCAGCTCGCCTCGAGGCGCTGAAGGGCCTCGAGCGCCAGTCGGCCGGCCTCGTGCAGCGCTTCGTCCAGGCGATCGCCGTCCCGCCCGCCCGCCTGGGCGAGGTCCGGACGGCCGCCACCGCCGCCGCCGATGAGCTTCGCTGCGGCGCGAACGACCGGCACGGCGTCGAATCCCTCCCCCACCAGGTCGCGACTCGCGGCCACCAGGAGTGCGGGCTGTCCGTTCGCCGCCCCGCCCGCGACGAGCAGGAACCGGCCGGTGGCACCCCGCAGGCCGTCCGCCAGGGCTCGCAGGGAGCCGGCATCCGCCTCGTCAAAGCGTTCGACGATGACCCTGGTCTCGCCCGCGGACGCCGCACGCGCCAGGACCGCGGCCGCGTCGATCGCCGACCGTGGCGCCGCGACCGCCCCATCCCGGGCCGCCTTCTCGGCCACCCGGACCCGCTCCAGCAGGGCGGCCACACGCGCAGGCACCTGCTCCGGCTGCTCGCCGAGCAGCTGCCCGGCCTCCTGCAGGGCGGCGAGGCGACGGGCGACCAGCTCGTCGGCGCCGGCCCCGGTGACCGCCTCGATCCGTCGCAGCCCGGCGCCGATGCTCGATTCCCCGGTGATCCGGAAATCCCCGATCTGGCCGGTCGTCGCGACGTGGGTACCGCCGCACAGCTCCCGGCTGTACCCGTCGACCGCCACGACCCGAACCGATTCCGGCGCGTACTTCTCTCCAAAGAACATGTCGGCGCCCAGCGCCTGGGCATCGGTGAGGCTCATCTGGGAGGGGGTCACCGGCGCGTCGCGTCGCACCTGGGCATTGACCCGACGCTCGACCTCGCGAAGCGCTTCGCGTGCCGTGGCGTGCGACGCGGGAAAGTCGAAGCGCAGGCCCTCGGGGCCAACCCAGCTTCCCGCCTGCTTGGCCTGCTCACCGAGCACGTCGCGCAGGGCACGATGCAGGAGGTGCGTGGCGGTGTGGTTGCGCGCGGCTCCCCAGCGCGCCTCGACGTCGACCTCGGCGCGGACGCGCTCGCCCACGTCCAGCGTTCCGTCCAGGCGGCCGACGTGCACGATCGCGCCCCCCGCTCGCTGCGTGTCCTCCACCTCGACGCGGCCATGGGCGCCGATGAGCGCGCCGCGATCGCCGACCTGGCCGCCGCCCTCGGCGTAGAACGGGGTCCGGTCGAGGACCACCAGGATCGGATCCTCGCCGCCGTCCGAAGCGCCGACCCCGATGACGGTGACGCCCTCGGCCTCCGTTCGGTTCGGGTAGCCGATGAACTCGCTGCTCAGCGACGCGAGGGTGACGTCCACGCCGAATGCCGTCTTGCGGGTCGCCCGGGATCGGCTCCGCTGCTGCGCCATGGCGTCTTCGAAGCGGGGACGGTCGACCGCGACCTTCGATTCGGCCGCAACCTCGATGGTCAGGTCAATGGGAAAGCCGAAGGTGTCGTGCAGCTTGAAGGCCTCGTCGCCGGGAATGCTGCCTCCCGAACCTGCCGTCTCGATGAGCTGCGCGAGGCGCTGGCTGCCGGCCTCGAGGGTGCGTGCGAACTTCTCCTCCTCGGCCGCCACCGCGTCAAGGATCCGCTCGCGACCCGATGCCAGCGCCGGGTAGGCACCACCCATCAGCTCGACCACGACCGCGCAGGTCTCACGCAGGAAGGGACGCGTGATGCCCATCAGGCGGGCATGGCGCACGGCCCGTCGGATGATCCGCCGCAGGACGTACCCGGCTCCCTCGTTGGTCGGCTTGATGCCCTCCGCGATCATGAAGGTCATCGCACGCGAATGGTCGGCGACGACCTGGTAGCTGAAGCGCTCGCCCTCGACCGTTTCGGGGTCGTGGCCGATGAACGCCGCCAGGCGGGCGATGATCGGCTCGAACAGGTCCGTCCGGTAGTTGCTGTCGACCCCCTGCACGGCCGACGAGATCCGTTCCAGGCCCATCCCGGTGTCCACGCTCCGGAACGGGAGCGGGCTGAGCGTGCCGTCCGCGGCGCGGTCGTACTGCATGAAGACCAGGTTCCAGACCTCCAGCCAGCGCGGGCAGGACTCCGAGTGGTCCGGGACGCAGAAGTCGCCCTCGCTCAGCTCGACCCCACGATCGTAGTGGAGCTCACTGCACGGGCCGCACGGACCGGTGTCGGCCATCTGCCAGAAGTTGTGGAAGTCGCCCTCCTCGATACGGCCCCAGCGCACGAGGCGCTCGGGTGGCAGCCCGATCTCCTCGGCCCAGATGCGGTGGGCCTCGTCATCATCCGTGTAGACCGTCGCCGCCAGGCGCTCGGGCGGGATGCCGAGCTCGACGGTCAGGAACTCCCAGCCCCAGTGGATGGCCTCGCGCTTGAAGTAGTCGCCAAAGCTCCAGTTCCCGAGCATCTCGAAGAGCGTGTGATGGCGCGGCGTGCGGCCGACCTCCTCGAAGTCGTTGTGCTTGCCGGCAACCCGCAGGCACGGCTGCGCGTCCACGGCCCGCGAGTAATCGCGCTTCTCCTCCCCGGTGAGGACGCGCTTGAACGGGACCATGCCCGAGTTGACGAAGAGCAGCGTGGGGTCGTCACGGGCGAGCAGCGGTGCGGCGGGCACGCGCGTATGCCCCCGCGCCTCGAAGAAGCGCTGGAATCGCTCGCGAATGTCTGCTGCGGAACGCTGCTGCATCGGATCAATCGGTCCTGTACGAGGGAAGACGCGGCTCGGCACGGCGAGAGCCGGCGGAAACCGGCTCCCTCTGCTTCAGCTGGTCACTGGGAAGCCGGTTCAGGACGCGGCCGCCTCCGGTGCGCCGCCGGCCTGATCGCTGCCGGCTTCGGGGGCGCCGAGCATCTCGGCGCGCGCCATCTCGGCAGCCGCACGCCCCTCGTTAATCGCCTCATCGAACGCCTCGCGACGGCCGTCGACGAATTCGCCCACCTGCTCGCGCAGCCGGGTCCCCGATTCGGGAGCCAGGAGCATGCCCACGGCGGCGCCCACGAACCCGCCGACCACCAGTCCGGACAGGAAGCTGCCGAATGCGGAATCCTTCATCAGACCGCGCCACTCCTCCGTGCGTTGGCCCTGATTCTACGCATCACGGCTCATCCGCGGGCGGCGTGGCGGCCGGCGCGATCGCGGCGAGCAGCAGGGTCGCGAGCATCGCCGCCTCCGCTCCCGCCGAGGCGGCGGCGAAATCGAAGTCACCGATGCGGAGCAGATCGAGGCCGAGCCGCCGGCCCACGGCATTCCCGGCAACGGTGCCGATCAGCGCGGCGAGGGCCAGGAACGGGACGACCGGGCCCCAGCGTCCGCGGAGCGCGAGAAACGCGAACAGGTTGACGCCCGCCGTCAGGACCACCAGGAGCACCCAGGCGATCATCCCGTCGTGGCGGTTCGCGGCCGGGCGATCCTTCCGCCGCCCAGGCATTCCTCCCCGTCATAGAGAACCGCCCCCTGGCCCGGTGCAGGTGCCCAGACCGGCTCGGCGGTCTCGACCACGAAGCGGTCCTCCCCATCCAGCGTCACCTCGCACGCCACGTCAGGTGCGCGGTGCCGGATGCGAACCGATGCGCTGAAGCGCTCTGACGGGGGTTGCCCCGCGACGAAGCGGCGGCCGTCGACCTCGAACCGGCGGCTGGCGACCTCGCCGCGCCGCCCGACGACGATGGTGTTCGACCCGGGGCGGACCTCGCGCACGTAGACCGCCTCGCCGAGCGCGACGCCAAGCCCGTGCCGCTGACCGACCGTGTAGTGCGCGTACCCCGTGTGCTGCCCCACGACGCTCCCGCCCTCGTCGACAATGGGTCCGGGCTGCGCGGCGTACGCGCGTCGCTCCGCGAGCAGCGACCGATAGTCGCCGGTCGGCACGAAGCAGATCTCCTGCGACTCCGGCTTGTCCGCGGTGGGAAGGGCCAGGTCGACGGCCAGGGCCCGCACCTGCGGCTTGGTCATCTCACCCAGCGGGAAGCGGGTCGCGGCGAGCTGCTCCTGGTTGAGCACCCACAGGAAGTAGGTCTGGTCCTTGTTGCCGTCGCGTGCGCGGAGCAGGCGCCAGGATCCGTCGCGCCGCTCGATGCGCGCATAGTGGCCGGTGGCAACCGCCGTGGCGCCATAGGCGCCAAGCCCGCGGCGCAGGAGCTCGTCGAACTTGATGTACTGGTTGCACGCCTGGCAGGGGTTCGGGGTCGCGCCTGCGAGGTACGCGTCCGCGAAGGCGTCGATCACCCTTGCCCCGAAGGCGCGTTCCACGTTGAGGATGAAGAAGGGTATCCCCAGGAGCTGCGCCACCCGGCGGGCGTCGTCCGCCGCGTCCGGGGAGCAGCAGGATCGTCGGTTCTCCCAGCCTTCCCCGCCGTCGGGATGCGTGCGCATCCAGACGCCCACGACCTCCTGGCCGTGCTCGGCCGCGTCGCGGGCGAGTAGCGCCGCCGCGACGCTGGAGTCCACTCCGCCGCTCATGGCGGCCACGATCCGGCTCATACCCGGCCGATGATAGCGAGCCCGGCGTTCGGGCTCAGCAGCCGGAGTCGGGACCTGCCGTGGGGACGGGGGTCGCCGTCTGCCCGGGCACCGGCGTGGCGATGCTGCTGAACGCGCTCGCGACCATGGCGTGCACCTTGCCCACCGCAATCGCATTGAGGTACTCGGGAATGGTGGGCGGCACGAAGGCGAAGCGCGCAACCTTGGACGTGTCGACTCGCTGCGCGAGGGCCAGCAGGTCCGGCATGTCCCTGGGCGCCAGGTTGGTCCACAGCGAATCGCCGGCGATGTCGATCAGCTCGGGGAGTCGGGGGACGAGCGCGCACGGCTTCACCGCGCGGCGCAGGGCGAGAAGCACGAGCTGCTGGCGCTGCATGCGGTGGTAGTCATCGTCCTGGTGGCGCGATCTCGCGTACTCGAGTGCCACGTGACCGTTCATGTGCTGCTGCCCGGCCCTGACGGAGATCGCCACATCCCCGCTGCCGTTCTCCAGGGGATAGTGCGAGTCGTAGATGGCGTACGGGACGTTGATGTCGATCCCGCCCAGGGCATCGACGAGCCGGACGAACCCGTTGAGATCGACCACCAGCATGCCGTCGATCTGCGCGCCGGTGAGCGCACCCACGGCAGCCTGCAGGGCCAGGTACCCGCGCGCCGTTCCCCCAGGGAAGAGGTCAGGATGCTTCCCGGCGTACACGTACAGGGCGTTGAGCAGGTCCGGGAAGCACCCGCACGCGAACGCCTTCGCGCTCTGCGCACCCAGCGGCACGTTGATCAGGTTACGGGGAATCCCAAAGATCGCGGCATGCGCCGTCGCGACGTCGACGCTGAGGAGCAGCATCGTGTCGGTGCGCAGCGACCATCGGCCCGGACCGGCATCGCCGCCCACCAGGAGCAGGCTGAGGCGACCGTCGGCCTTCCACGGAGGAACGGGCATGGGTGTCCGCACCGGGGTCGGCGACGGGCCGGCCGTCAGGCTGGGTCCCAGCGTCGGCTCCGCGGTGGGTATCTCGTCCTGGCCACCTCCGGGGCCAGCGGGATCGAAGAACTTCGAGTCGGCGACGTACGTCTTGTAGCCCATCACGCCGACGGCGGCATGCATCGACACGGTGGCCAGCAGCAGCGCCACCAGGATCCCCACCGAGACGGCCCGGCGCGATCGCGACGTTCCGCTCGCCGGGTGGAGCCGCCGACTCACGAGGTAGGCGTCGAGGATGGCGGCCAGCCGATAGAGGAGCAGGACCGCGTCGAGGACCAGGAGGGCTCCCACCACCGCGGGGTCCAGGAAGAGCCCAAGCACCCGGACCTTGCTCTGCCCCAGGAGCCAGGCAGCCCCAACGACGAGCACGACCGCCGGGCCGGCAAGGAGTGCACCGCGCAGGATGGCACCGGTCACCCCCTGCCCAAGACCGGGGAAGACGAAGGAGAGCGCCGCTGAGAGCGCCGCCGAGCGCCGGACCTCTGACCAGAACCGCGCTAGCACGTCTGTCCGACTCTAGCGCGTGGCGTCATGCCGTGCGTGGCCCCGCGGACACGCCCTCGCCGTCCGCCGGGCCTTGGCTGCGCAGCCGCGCGACGCATCGTTCCACGGCTGCGATGGTGATGGACACCGCCTCGGCGGTCGTCGATCGGCCGAGGGTCAGCCGCAGCGAGCCGTGCGCCGCCTGCTCTTCGATACCCATCGCCAGCAGCACGTGGCTCGGGTCCAGGCTGCCGGTTGTGCACGCCGACCCGGTGGATGTCTCGATCCCCTCCAGGTCCAGCGCGGCAACCAGGTCGCCGCCCTCGACCCCGGCCACCAGGACGCTGGCGCTGTTGGGCAGGCGCTGCGTGGGATGCCCCGTCAGGCGCACCCCGTCCATCGACGTCAGGCCGGCGAGAAGGTCGTCCCTCAGCCCGGCGAGGCGTCTCGCCTCGGCGGCGCGCGCCGGCTCGTGCGCCGCGAGCGCGAACGCCTCGGCGAGCCCCACCGCGGCCGCGACGTTCTCCGTACCCGCCCGGCGCTGCCGCTCCTGCGATCCTCCCTGGATCTGCGGCACCAGCGCGGTGCCCTGGCGCACGTACAGCGCGCCGATCCCCCTGGGGCCATAGAGCTTGTGAGCGGACAGCGAGACAAGGTCCGCCTGCCACGCGTTGACGTCGATGGGCAGCATCGGGGCCGCCTGGATGGCATCCACGTGGAACAGGACGCGCCGGGACCGACAAACGTTGCCGATCTCGCGAATCGGCTCGACCGTGCCCACCTCGTTGTTGGCGGCCATCACGCTGACGAGCGTGGTCCTGTCGGTGATGGCCGCGTCGACCGCCTGCGGGTCGACCATTCCGTGCGGATCCACCGGCAGGATCGTCGTCTCGAACCCGTGGCGTTCCAGGAGCGCGCAGGTCTGCAGCACCGCCTTGTGCTCGACAGCGGTCGTCACGAGATGCCGGCCACGCGTCGATGCCGCCCAGGCCACCCCCTTGATCGCCAGGTTGTCCGATTCGGAGCCGCCGGAGGTGAAGACGATCTCGCGGGCCTTCGCGCCGATCATCTCGGCGATCCGCTCTCGCGCCTCGTCGAGCCCCTGGCGCGCCGCACGGCCCGAGCCATGAATGCTCGACGGATTTCCCCAGTGCTCGGTCAGATACGGCAGCATCGCGTCGATCACCTCGCGGCGCACCGGTGTCGTCGCCGCGTGATCGAGATAGATGGCCATCGCCGCCGGATGATACCGCCGGGATACGGACTCTCGACCGGGGATGCGACGAGGCCGGCTCCTCGGAGGAGCCGGCCTCGATCGGTGCTGCTGGTCTGGACCGAGCAGTCGGTTACGGCGTGACGCTGGCGATCCAGGTGCCCCAGTTGGCGTAGATGGTCCGCGTGTTGCCGCATGTGAAGTTCGTGTTGACGAACGTGCTGAGGTCACAGGCCTGGTTGACGGTCTCGGTGGCCATCCAGATCGTCCCGGATGATGTCGCGGCCGCTGCGCTGTAGTCGCCCCAGCGCTCGACCCCGTTGTCGACCGGGTCCTGGCTGCGGTAGCCGGTGAACCCGTCGGCCGGCCCGTCGCCTGCCTTGGCGACCTTGACCGCCGATGGTGCGCTGGTCGCGCTGAGGGTGACGTACGCAGCGCTCGGGTAGTAGTCCGGTCCGGCCAGCGTGAACGCGATTGCTGCGTTGCCGCTGCTGTTGGCCGCGATGGACGGGAACATCACCGAGTTGTTCGCCACGGCCACGTAGCCGGTGGCCTCCATGCTCCCGGTCAGGGTGTCGCCGCTCCAGCCGGGCTTTACGCCGAAGTACGCGATCCCCACGCGGGTTGCGCCGGTGGGCGACTTGACCACGGTGTTCACGGCACCCCAGATGTGCGTGCCGTCCCAGACGGTCTGGTTCATGCGGTCGTCATTCGAGTTCAAGGGGCTCAGGTGCTCGTGGACCGGCTTGGCGATCAGCCCGACGGCTTCGCCGTACGGGGCGTAGTTCAGCAGGTCCATGAGGGGTGTGGGACCGTCCTTCTGGATAACCGTCGGCGGGAAGCCGTAAGTCACCCCGGTGACGATCGCCGGATCAGCCATGGTCGGCGTCGTGCCCGAGCCAAGGTTGCTCGTGTTCGTCATGGCCCAGAGCGCGACGCGGTTATCGGTTCGGCCGGTGAACTCCAGTGCCGACAGGAAGTACTCGGTGTCGCCGTTGCCGGCGTAGGCCGCGCCCGGTGCCGTGGTGGACGGCTGGATCGAGTAGGCCTGGCCCTCGGCCAGCGTGGGCTCGTTGAACAGGAAGATCGGCGGCAGGCTCCCGCTCACGAGCGCGGACTTCGACAGGGCATAGATGTTCGCCCCGTTGAAGCCGTTGGCGAAGATCGGGAACTCGTTGGTCGTGATGTAGATGCCGTTGGCATCGGCGCCGAGCAGGGGCTGGTCACCGAAGCAGGGGCAGTTCGGATGGGACGGCGTGCCGTTCGTGCCGTCGTCGGTCGTGTCCCACTCGTAGAGGTACCAGGCACCGGTCGGGTCCGTTGTCTGGCTGACGGCCAGGAGCTGGTGTGCGTGAGGCAGGAAGGCTCCCGTCGGCGCGTCGACGTCGATCTGCAGCAGGCTCAGGAACCAGTGACCGGTGTCCGGATCCCAGTAGCACTTGGGATCACTCGTGAAGTCGCCGAATGCGCCGGCGTTCCGATCGATCTCGGGCGCCAGGCCGAAGAACTGGTTCAGCGCGACGGGATCGGTCAGGGTGGCACCGCTCGTGTTGCGGACGCGCACGACGGTGTTCACCGTCTCGACGATGGTTCCGCTGTCACTGACGCACATGCCCTGGTCCGGCGGCTCGAGGCTGAACTGGGTGTTCGTGAAGGCGCCGGTGCCGGCGGTCCGGTTGTCGAAGTGGTTGAGCCCCGCAAACCCGGAGCTCGCACTCTGCACCGGCAGGGTCGCGGGGCGCGGAACATGCGCGGACGGGACGTGTGCGGATGACTTGGATCCCGAGGTTTCGGCGTCGGTGTCCTGCTGCGCGGCGGGGCGAGCCTCGAGGGACAGGGCGCCCGATGGCGTGCTGGTTGTTGCTCCGGCGGCGGGCATGCGCGCGACGCCCATGCGATGGATCTGCAGCGTGGTGTGGCTCGACGCGGCAGGCGACCGCGCCAGCGCCGCAGCCGGGACCAGGACCCCGGACAGCAATGCCAGGGTCGCACCGATCGCGGCGAGGCGCGTCAAGGATCGGCTTCCGATTTCGGACATGGACCGCTCACTCCAATCTTGTGATGGGCGCCCGGCAACCGGCGCCCGCTCTCGTCGGGCAGGGTCGCGGACGACGGCAGCAGCCAGGGCGGGTTGGCGTGACGGTCCGATTCTCTGCCGATTCGCCATGGGTTTACAGCTATCCGGGTACGGAGGCAAGGATTTCAGCAGCAGGGTGGTGCGCGACGGCACCGCGGTCGCCAACGGCGGGACGGTCATCGCGGCGCAGTCGAAGATGCCTGAGGGCCGGCTCCCGAGAGCCGGCCCTCAGCTGGTCGTGGGTGAGTGGGCGGCCTGCCTTCAGCAGCCCGTGGCTGGCGCGCGGAACCCGCTGAACGGGTTCAGGTCGCCCATGAACGTGTAGCGTCCGATGTTGGCGCTCGCCGACTGGGTCGGCTCTGAAACGTCGTTCGGCGAGGTTCGCATGAACCACGGCAACAGCGCCTCGTCCTCCGGGTGGTAGGACCCGTCGGCGCTGGTCGCTGAACCGTTCGGATTCGGGCCCTGCTGGAACGTGTTGGTGCCCATGGCAAACCCAATCGCCACCACCGGATCACCCGTTTCTAGGATGCCGGTGCAGCCATACTGGGGCGCCGTGGGGGTCACCCAGGGCTCGACGTAGTTGTTCACGAACGGGTCATCCGCCCATTCGGCAATCTCGTGGCTCAGCGCGTGGATATCCTGCAGGGCCCAGTTGGTTCCGCCGCTGGAGCGAGCGTAGATTCCCGGCTGCACCCAGCTGGCCCAGGCGAAGGTCTGGACTGACGCGTTGCCCTTGCTGTTGGTGTTGCCCTCACCGCTTCCCGCGGCACGCGTGCCGTGGAAGCCGATCACGCAGCAGTTGAAAATGTCCTTGCCGATGTGTAGGAGCACGTTGTTCGTCAGGTAGATCGGCAAATGGGTCGCCTCGGCCTTAGATTCCAGGTTCTGGATCTTGGCGGCCCACCAGCTGATGTTGATGTCGGCAAAGATCACCCCGCGCCCGCTCTGCAGCAAGGTGCCCTGGTTCGAGGGTACGTCGATGGTGACCGCCGGCAGCACGTTCGGCTGAAGAACCAGGTGGTAGGGGTCGTTGCCGGTGCGATTGAACTGGGCGCGCATCGTCGCGTCCTGCAGCTGGAGCTGGTTGCCCGCATCGCCCTGCGACAGCACACCGCCTGCGCCGCGGGCGAACGCGGTGTCCGTTGCGCCCGAGGTGGTCCCGTAGTCGTTGGTGGCGAACTGCGGCGAAGCCAGCGTGGCCTGCAGCACGTCGCTGCCACTGAAGGTCAAGCCGCCGACGTTGACGATGATGGGCGTGATGTCTGCCTGAATAGTCACACTGCAAGCGGCCCCGGAACAGCTCGTCGGGTCGGCGCCGACCATGTTGTAGCCATACGTGACACCGTCGCTCGGGTCAGTGGTCGAACCCCACCAATGGGGAATCGTGCGCGTGGTGGGCAGGACATCGGCGCCGCCCAGGGTGGTGTACATGGCCTTGAGCGTGGCGTCGTCGACGAGCTGCGGCTCGGCGCTCTTCGGCGACGCGGCTGACGCCGGCCCCGCGATTGCCACGAGCAGAGAGGCGGCGATTGCTATCAGGACTCCGAGTCTGCGGTGAGGCATAGCCCTTCCTTCCGTGCGGTGAGCGCGCCGTCATGCGGAACGAAGGCGCTCGGATGCCTTCTCACACGAAACGTCGCGGCGTGCGTGCGGCATGGATAGCACGGACGCGGTACGCCCGGCAACGAATTCCCGCGCGGGTGGTGCGCCGAGTCACCGCGCCGATCGGTCCCGCGACGGTCGCGTCGTCAGCCCGTGGTGCGAGGCCGTTCGCGGGCCCGCAGGGAGGCAGCCGTGGTCTCCGGCACATCGCGCCCCGGTGCCGCCTCCATGTGCCGATCGTCGAGGTCCCAGTGGAGATCATCGGCTTCCACGCGGACGACGCCGTCGACCTGCGAGGTGAGCTTGGCGAGGATCTGCGCCGTCGAGCGTCGGTCGACCGTGCCGCCCAGCGTGACCACGCCCTCCGCGACCGCCACCGTCACTTCGCCGGGCTCGAGCCACATCGTGTCGCGCGCGACCTCGTCGGCGACGATCGCCGCGAGCTCGTCGTCCGGTCGTACGAAGGCCCCCACCAGGTCCGCGCGGGTGACGATCCCCACCAGCCGATCATCGTCCACGACCGGGAGACGATTGATGTGCTTCTCCACCATCAGCCCGGCAGCCTCGCGAAGGCTGCAATCCGCGCAGATCGTCACCGCGGGCCGGGTCATGGCCTCCCCCGCCGTGGTGGCGCTGATCTTCGCCTGCTCAATGTCCCCTCGCTCATCGCCGAACAGCCAGGCCAGCGCGTGCCTCCGCGCACGGCGGTCCGGGGCTCCCCGCTCCTTGAGGAGGAAGTCAGCCTCGCTGACGATGCCGAGCACCTTGCCGGCTTCGTCCGCAACCGGCACGCCGCTGATCCGACGGTCGACGAGGAGTCGGGCGACCTCCTTGAGCGGCGTCGCGGGCGTGACCGACAGGACCGGCGCCGTCATCACGTCTCGAACAAGCATCTCCCACCTCTGCGGAGCGTCTCGCGCCGGCGGCAGGCCGGTCGTGGCCCGCTCAGGATCGCACACCCCCGCCGCCTGCGGTACGGGCGCTTGTGCCCGACGGGACGTCCGTCCGGCCCGGGCCGGACGGCTCAGTCGTCCGATCTGATCTCGAGATGGAGCTCGTCGAGCTGCCGCTCGCTGATTGGCGAGGGCGCACCCATCATCAGGTCGCTCCCCGACTGCGTCTTGGGGAAGGCCATCACCTCCCGGATGTTCGTCTGGCGGGCCAGGAGGGCGGTCCACCGGTCGAGGCCGATGGCGATGCCGCCGTGCGGCGGCGCCCCGTACTCGAGGGCGTCGAGCAGCGCCCCGAACTGGTCCCGCATTCCCTCGATCGTGTGGCCCATGAGCCTGAACGCCCGCTCCAGGAGGTCGCGGCGGTGAATCCGGACGCTTCCCCCGCCCAGCTCCCATCCGTTGAGGGCAAGGTCGTACTGCTGGGCGTGGACGGAGCCGGGATCGGACTCCATCCGCGCCTCCTCCTCCCACAGGGGCGCGCTGAACGGGTTGTGGGTCGCGTCCCAGCGATCGTTCTCCTCGTCCCAGGTGAACATGGGGAATGGGTAGACCCAGACGTAGGCGAGCACGTTCTCGTCGCGGAGGCCCAGGCGGTCCCCGAGCTCCAGCCGCATGCGGCCGAGAACGTCGGCCGATCGATGGGGATCGGCGTCGGCAACAACGAGGACCAGGTCGCCGGCAGCCGCACCGGTCGAGGCTCGCAGGGTGGCCTGGTGCGCCGCGTCGAGGAACTTCGCCGCCGGCCCCTGCAGGGTGCCATCGGCGTTGACGGACAGGTGGACGAGCCCGCCGGCGCCATGGCGCCGGGCGAGGTCGGTCAGCTCATCGATCTGCTTGCGCGAGTAGCCCGCGCACCCGCGAGCCACGAGGCCCCGCACGCGGCCCCCGGCGGCGACGGGCTCCGCGAAGACCCGGAAGTCCACGTCGCGAACGAGATCGGTCAGGTCGCGCAGCTCCATCCCGAAGCGAATGTCGGGCTTGTCCGACCCGTACCGGTCCAGCGCCTCCTCGTAGGTCAGGCGCGGAAACGGGGTTGACAGGATGGGCCGCTCCGGAATCACCTCACGCGTCACCGTGGTGACCATCTCCTCGATGGTGGCCATCACGTCCTCCGCGCGGACGAAGCTCATCTCCACGTCGATCTGGGTGTGCTCCGGCTGACGGTCGCCGCGCAGGTCCTCGTCGCGGAAGGCGCGCGCCATCTGGAAGTAGCGGTCGTAGCCAGCCACCATGAGCAGCTGCTTGAGCACCTGCGGACTCTGCGGCAGGGCATAGAAGCTGCCAGGCTGCATCCGCGACGGCACCACGTAGTCGCGCGCGCCCTCCGGCGTGCTGCGGATCAGGTTCGGGGTCTCGATCTCGACGAACGACATCCCCTCGAAGGTTCGGCGCACCGCGCTCGCCAGCCGCGCCCGCAGCATGATTCGCTCCCGCATCGGCGGACGCCGCAGGTCGACGTAGCGGTACGTGAGGCGGATCGTCTCGTCGAGCCCCGGCTGCTCCTCGTTGACGTAGAAGGGCGGCACCTTCGAGGCATTCAGGACCGTGAGCTCGTCCACCGCCAGCTCGATCTCCCCGGTGGCGAGGTCCGCGTTGGCCGTCCCCTCCGGCCGGAGGCGCACGACCCCGGTGACAGCGATCACCCACTCGTTGCGCGCCTCGGCCCCGGCCTGGTGGGCACCCGCCGCGTCGTCGGCGTTGGTGACGACCTGGGTGATCCCGTAGCGGTCCCGCAGGTCAAAGAAGGTGAGATGCCCGTGATCGCGCCGGCGGTGCACCCAGCCGGCCAGGGTCACGCGCTCGCCGACGTGCTCCGCGCGGAGATCGCCGCAGGTGTGGGTGCGGTAGGACTGTCGGGCCGGCATGGAGGCCGATGGTAGCGGAACGCCGGTCTGGCTGTGAGGCCCGCGGCGGACGACCGGCTCAGCCGCGAACCGCCCCTGCCACCTCGGAAAGCGCCAGCTCCCGCTGCTCACCGGAGGCGAGGTCACGGACCACCAACAGGTCAGCGGCCGAACCCTGCACGATCACCGCCCAGCGGGCACCCACCTTGGCCGCGGTCTCGAGCTGCCGGCCCAGCTTGCGCGCGGATCCGTCGGTGCGGACCGGGATGCCGGCGTCGCGCAGGGCCGCCGCCACCCGGAGCCGAACCGCCTGGTCGTCGGCGTGCGGGCTGAGCACCGCGACCAGCCGGGCACCGGCGGGTGCCGGCAGGTCCTGCTCTTCGGCGGCGAGGACCGTGCGATCGATCCCGAGGCCGAAGCCGATGCCGGGCGTGTCGCGACCTCCCAGGTGCTCGACCAGACCGTCGTAGCGCCCGCCCCCGCCGAGGGCCTGCTGCTGCCCCTCGCGTCCGGCGATGAAGAATTCGAACGTGGTGCGCGTGTAGTAGTCGAGTCCGCGGACCAGGCGGTGGTCGAGCACGTAGCGCAGGCCCATGCCGTCCAGCAGCCCGGTCACCCGAGCGAAGTGCTCCCGGCAGTCGTCGCAGAGGTGGTCGATCGAACGCGGCGCGCCGGCGGCAATCTCCGGATCGAGCATCTTGTCATCCAGCACCCGCAGGGGGTTCACGCGCAGGCGTCGGCGCGAGTCCTCGCCCAGGCGAGACTCGTGACGCCCGAGGTAGTCGATGAGCGCCTCACGGAAGCGTGGACGGCACGTCGTGTCGCCGATCGAGTTGACGTGCGCGACGACGTCCCGCAGGCCCACGGCGGCGAAGTACCGATGCGCGAGCTCCACGAGCTCGGCGTCGACCATCGGTCCCGGATCACCGATCACCTCGACGTCCCACTGGACGAACTGGCGATAGCGACCGGCCTGCGGCCGGTCGTAGCGGAACATAGGCCCCAGCATCCAGAGCCGCAGCGGGCCGGGCCGCACCTGCATCCCGTGCTCCACATAGGCCCGCACGATCCCGGCGGTGGGTTCCGGGCGCAGCGCCCACTCCGCGCGCTCCTCGTCGCTGCCCTTTGCCCCGGAGACCCGGAACATCTCCTTCTCGACGGCGTCGGACGACTCGCCCAGGCCGCGCGCGAAGAGCTCGACCCGCTCGAAGAGCGGCGTGTCGATCCGCTCGAACCCATACCGTTCGGCGAGCGCAACGGCGTGCGCCTCCGCAGCGCTCCAGCGTCGCGCCTCCTCGGGCAGCAGGTCACGGGTGCCGCGCGGAGCGGTGATGGGTCGAGCCATGCGCGC
Organism: uncultured Chloroflexia bacterium; assembly: GCA_963805305.1. GTDB lineage: Bacteria > Chloroflexota > Limnocylindria > QHBO01 > QHBO01 > CAVXEH01. The sequence continues at coordinate 441,612 of CAWDTM010000002.1, read as the reverse complement.
AGTGTACCGACGCGCGGACCGGCATCTTGCACTGCGTCCGCGCGCCATACTTGGCGAATGGGGGTGGAGGCAGATGAGCCGCGCATCGGTGCGCCCGAGCTGGCTCTGCGCGTTGCCTGGTTTGGCGCACTGCTGCTGGCGGGATTACTGGTACACGCTGGGGCCGTCCTGGTACCCGGCCATAACGGCGATACCGGCATCATGGCCGGTTGGGCGAGCCGCATAGCCGACGTCGGGCCAGGCCACGTATACGACGGCATCCTTTCGGTCTACCCAGCCCTTCTCTACATCTTGTGGCCGCTCGGTGCCATCTTCCGTGACCAGCCCCTCGACCTGCTGATCAAGGGGCTGTCGATCCCGTTCGACCTTGCCCTCGCGGTGCTGATAGCCCTGATCGCACAGCGGATCGCTTCGCCTCGAGCGGCGTTCGGAGCGGCCGCGCTCTATCTCTTCAACCCCGCCGCGCTGCTCGCGGGACCGGTTTGGGGGCAGGTCGATACCATCGGCACACTCGCGTTCGTGGGGGCCCTCGCCGCGTCCGCGGCGCGGCGACACGGTTTGGCCGGGGTGCTCGGTGCCGTCGCCGGTATGCTCAAGCCGCAGTTTGGTCTGGTACTGCTTCCGGTACTGCTCGTGGCAGGGCTCTGTGGGCGGCGCGACGCACGCTGGGGACCGCCGCTGCGAGCTGTGGTGGGCGCACTCGCGACCTACATCTTCCTCGCGGCACCATTGATGCTCGACCCACTTCGGTACTGGCAGCAGCTTCGCGACGTCGTGAACGCTTGGCCCTTTGCATCGCTGTATGCAATGAACCCGTGGGGCCTTCTGCTGGGGTTTGACACGTTCGAGCAGGGGTATGCACCGTGGGGTCTGGCGCTTCTGTTGGTGGGCCTCGTCGCGGCGGTCGTTCCGCTGTGGCGCCGCTCCGACCTCGCTGCCCTGCTCGCATCTGGCACGCTCATCGTATTCGCCGTGTACTTCCTGCCCACCAGATCCCACGAGCGCTATCTCTTCCCGGCATTGGCCACCCTCGCGCCCCTCGCCGTTACGTCGGGAAAGGCGCTCGCGGCCTACCTCGTCTTCAGCGCGGCATTTGCCATATCCCTCGTGTACGCCCTGCTGTTGATCACGCCCTTTTCACTGCCACCACCCGTCGCGGGTGCGCTCACCTCATCGGCGGCAGTCTGGTGCATCGGTATCGTCCTCATGCTGTCAGCCATCGGCTGGCTCGCCATACTGCGGGCGTCATGGCTGGCGCCGCGGCCCACGGGACGCAGCCTCGCCACTTGAACGCGGCTGCAACCAGTGGTCCGGCGGTGCACTGCCGCAGACGGCATGGGCGCGAACTGCCCGGAAGACCGGATCCCGCGCAGGGAACGAAGAACGCACCGCTGGCCGTCGGCTCGCGACGCGCCGGTCAGCTCACCTCGCGGGTGACGCTCGTCACGTCCTTCACCCGCTCGATCCGGGACAGCACGCGCGAGAGCTGCTGGAGGCTGATCACCTTGAGCGTGGCGGTGATGGTCGCCATCCCGTCGGGATGGACCCCGATGCTGGCGGCCACGATGTTCACCTTGTTCTCCGCGACGACGTTCGTGATCTCGTTGAGGAGCCCCTGCCGGTCCATCGCCTCGATCCGCACCGTGATGGGATAGGTCTGCTGGCCCACCTGCTCCCACTCCACGTCGATCAGCCGCTCGATGTCGCGCTCCGAGAGAACCGACGGGCAGGTGGCCCGGTGGATCGTGACCCCCTTGCCACGAGTCACGTAGCCCGCGATGGGGTCGCCCGGGATGGGCGAGCAGCACTTGGCGAAGCGGACCAGCAGGTCCCCCACGCCCTTGACCTTGACGCCGCTCGTGGACGGGGCCGCAGGTGGCGCGACCTCCGGGAGGGCGATCGCCACGTCGTCGTGGACCTCGAGCTTGCTGACGACGGAGGCCGGCGAGACGGCCCCGTAGCCGATGGCGGCGTAGAAGTCGTCGAGCTCGCGGTAATGGAGCTGGCCGGCGATCTCGGTCAGCTTGTCCCCGTCGACCGAGCCGAGCGTCTCGTGCGCCAGGCGCCGCAGCTCGCGGTCGAGGATCTCCTTGCCCTGCGTGATGTTCTCGTCACGCTGCTGGCGCTTGAACCATTGGCGGATCTTCTCGCGCGCCTGGTTGGTGCGGACGATGTTCAGCCAGTCCCGGGACGGCCCGTGCGCCGCCTTGGTCGTGATGATCTCGACGATGTCGCCGTTGCGCAGCTTGTAGTCGAGCGGCACGAGTCGGTTGTTGACCTTGGCCCCGATCGTCCGGTGGCCGACATCGGTATGGATCCGGTACGCGAAGTCGAGCGGCCCCGCTCCGGCCGGGAGGTCCTTGACGTCGCCCTTGGGGGTGAAGACGAAGACCTGGTCCTGGAACAGGTCGAGCTTGAGCCCCTCGACGAACTCGGTCGCGTCCGAGACCTCGCGCTGCCACTCGATGAGCTGCCGGACCCAGGCCAGCTTCTCGTCGTAGCGACGGTCGCCTCGCGAGCCCTCCTTGTAGCGCCAGTGCGCGGCGATCCCGGCCTCCGCGACCTCGTGCATGTGATAGGTGCGGATCTGAACCTCGAGCGGCTTGGCATCCGGACCGATGACCGCGGTGTGCAGGCTCTGGTACATGTTCGCCTTGGGGACCGCGATGTAGTCGTCGAACTGGCCGGGAATCGGTCGCCACATCGAGTGGACCACCCCCAGCGCCGCGTAGCAGTCCTTCACGTCGTGGACCAGCAGCCGGATGGCGTGCAGGTCGTAGATCTCGCTGAACTCGGCTCCCTTGCGCTCCATCTTCTTGTAGATGCTGTACAGGTGCTTGGGCCTCCCGGAGATCTCCGCCTCGATCCCCACCTTGCCCAGCTCCTTGCGCAGGATGCCGATGCTCTTGTTGATGAACGACTCGCGCGCCCGGCGGCGGTCGGTGAGCAGGTCCGCGAGCTTGCGGTAGACCTCCGGCTCCGTGTACTTGAAGCTGAGGTCCTCGAGCTCCCACTTGATCTGCCACATCCCCAGGCGATGGGCCAGGGGGGCGTAGATCTCCATGGTCTGGCGCGCGATGCGGAGCTGCTTGTCCTCGGGCAGGAACTGCAGCGTCCGCATGTTGTGGAGGCGGTCGGCGAGTTTGATGACCACGACCCGCACGTCCTCGGCCATGGCCATGAACATCTTCCGGATGTTCTCCGCCTGCTGCTCCTCCATGGAGCGCGCGGACCCGAACTTGGACAGCTTGGTCACCCCGTCCACCAGGCGGGTGACCTCCCGCCCGAACCGCTTCTCGATGTCGAGAAGCGTCATGTCGGTGTCCTCTGGGACGTCGTGGAGCAGCGCGGCGGCGAGGGTCTCCGCGTCCATCTGCAGGCCGGCCAGGTAATGGGCGACCTCGATGGGATGGGACACATACGGATCGCCGGAGGCGCGGAACTGTCCCTCGTGGGCGGTGACCGCCACGTCATGGGCGCGTTCGATCAGGCCGACGTTGATGCTCGGCCTGTGCAGTCGCGCCTCTGCGACCACATCGTCGATGATGTGCGTTGGGGGCCCGCTCTCCGAGGCACGCGCCAGGCGGTGGACCACGGCCGCGGGCGCCGCACGCAGGCGTGCGAGGTCCATGGACGGCCGATGGTAGCACGGAGGACCCTCGGCTCCCCCGCCCGCGCCCTGCCGCGGCGTCCCGCTCGCGGGGCCGTCAGCGGCGGATCAGCCCGCGCAGATGGGAGACGCTGCGCCGGAGCCGATAGAGGGCCGGGTCGACGACGAGGTCCCACGAGCCCGCCCACGAGACGAACCGACCGTCGAAGCCCTTCTTGAACAGGCTGTACCCGTACCACGGATGATCCGGACCGGCGTCGCCGGGCGCCACGCCCCACAGGTCGTGGACGCGGGCACCCATCTCGCGGGCCGTCTGCATCATGCGCCACTGCGCCGCGTAGGAAGCGAATCGCCTCGTCTCGCCCTTCTTCTCGCGGATCGAGCCTGAGTACAGATAGATCGAGCGATCACCCTCCACCACGAGCAATGACGCTGACTCCAGCGCCCCGTGGTGCCGGGCACGGATGATCCGCGCGCGGCCCGAGCCGGCGAGGCCCCGCCAGGCGACCCGGTAGCGGTCCACGCTCGGCAGGCGATACTGCGCCCGTTCCAGCGTCTCGGTCACGATGCCATGCAGGTCGCGGAGCGCCTCGTCGTCCTCCGGATCACCGCAGACGCTGGTCTCCACGCCTTCGCGCGCGGAGCGGCGGATGGCGTAGCGCGTGTCCTTGTCGAAGGTGGCGAGAAGGGCGTCGTCGTCGGACAGCAGCGGGACGAGCCGGGTATCGGGCGTCTGCAGGGTGGCGTCCACCCTGCGGAGCCCGCACGCATCGAGCAGCGCCGCCGCCGCGCTGTCGCGTTCCACCCGGGGCTCGATGCGAACCGCGATGGCCCCCTCCCTGGCCGCCGCCGCGTGCAGGCCACGGACCAGCAGACCAAGCCGATCCGCAGCGCCGGGGTGGTCGTAGTCGAGCACCGGACCATGGGGCACGTACCAGAAGGGACGGCCCAAGCTCGTGCGCCGCGCCTGCGCCGCGCAGACGGCCACGACCGCACCCTCCTCTTCGAGCACGAATCGTCGCTGCGGCTCACCGTCGAAGGCGGCGACATCGGCCCACGCCCAGTCGTGGAGGACGTCTCCCGAGGGCACCGCCTCGACGAGTGCCTGCCACGCGGGGGCATCGGCCTCGGACGCCTCCCGAAACCCGTCCGGGAGCGCGTGCCGCCGGGACCGCGCGCGACGACGACCGTCTCGGAATGCCGTGGCCCCGTCTCGCGCCGCGAGGGCGGCTCGGACCGCGAGGTCGCCGGCTCGCGACACGGGCAGGTCCCGGGCGCCGACCAGGGCCACGAGATCGCCACCGAACCCCTCCTTGAACTGGGCGATGCCGCCGGTGGGCTGGCCCCACAGGTCGTACCGGCTGAAGCCCTCGCCCTTGAGGGCGAGGATCGCCGCCCACTTGACCAGGTAGTTGGCGCGGTCCCGAGTCCCCTCGGGCGTCGAGCCGCCGTACAGCTCAGCGACCCGGTCGCCGCAGGCAATGTGAAAGAGCGTCGCCACGCGGGCGTCGTCCCGGATGGCGAAGAAGAGCCTAGCCCGGTTGCCACCAGCCAGGGCCTGCCAGACATGCGCGTAGTAGTCGAGGGGACGGGTGTTGAATCCCGCTCGATCGCCCGTGCGCGACAGGATCGCGTGGAAGTCACCCAGGGCGCGGGCCACCGCCTCCGGGGAGGCGCTCGCGTCCAGGTGCTCGACAACGATCCCGGCCCGTTCTGCCTTGCCCACGTACTGGCGGTGCTTGCGGCGCAGATCGCTGCGCAGCTGGTCCTCGGGACGCGACAGGTCGATGACGCGCGTCAGCGCGGGCTGCACGGCAGGAGCGGGCCGCCAGATATCGGGAGTCAGCCGCGTGCCCACCGGCGAGTCGAGCGGCGTTTCCGGCTCGATCCGCAGGGTCGCGACCCGCTCGTGCTCCGCGAGCCGCCGCATGGCGGCCACCAGCTCGTACCAGGTGGTCTCCTCATCGAGGTCGCCGACCGGCCCGCGCGGCGCGTAGCCCAGCCCGATGCCGATTCCGGGAACGCGTCGCACGAGCAGCTGCACCCCGGCCCGGATCTCGCCAGCCCCCCGTCGGCCGAGCGCCAGGCGGAAGGGCTCCCAGCCGGCGTCGCGACGCAGCTCTCCCCAGGCCCACAGCTGCGAGAAGGAGCGATACGGGGCGTCCGCAACAAAAGCGTCCCAGCGGTCGGCATCGGGTTCGAGCCAGGCGTCAAGGGTCATCGTGCGTGCCCGCCAAAGCCGGCGGCCTCCAGCTCCTGGCGCGCCACCTCGGCCTCGTCCCACCACACCGATCCGGTAGCCATGAACATGTTGTGCTCGTGCCCCTTGCCGGCCAGCAGGATCGTGTCCCCCGCCACCGCCAGGCCGATGGCATGCGCGATGGCCGCGCGCCGGTCGTTGATGACCCACAGGTCGGCGCCCTCCCGCGCGCCGGCGCCGCGGGCGCCTTCGGCGATCTGCCGGTTCACCTCGTCCGGGTCTTCGCCTCGCGGGTCCTCGTCGGTCACCACCACGGCGTCGGCGAGCTCCGCCGCGATGCGACCCATGGCCGGTCGCTTGAGGAGGTCCCGCTCACCGGCCGATCCGAAGACCACGATGAGGCGCCCCGCCGTGATGGGACGCAGGATGCGCAGGACCTTGTCGAGCGCATCGGGCGAGTGCGCATAGTCAACGATCACCGAGAACGGCTGCCCGGCATCCACGCGCTGCATCCGCCCCGAGACGCCGTGTGCCTGGTCGATCGCGGCCGCAGCCACCTCGGGCGCCACACCCCAGCCGATGGCAAACGCGAGCGCCGCCAGTCCATTCTCGACGTTGAACGCGCCGGGAAATGGCACGCTCAGCATCCCGCGCCACCCGGGTGCCTCAACCGCGACGCGGCTGCCGTTGGCCCGCATCTCCACGCTCTTGGCGCGCACGTCGGCGCGTGGGTCGCGGCCGTAGGTCACCACGCGGTCGCGCGCCGCGTCTCTGAACACCGTCCAGCTGGCGTCGTCGCGGTTCAGCACCGCCAGGGGCGCCTCGCGGACGAGGAGTGCTTTCGCGTCGCGGTACGCCTCGAACGAGCCGTGGAACTCCAGGTGCTCATGGGTCAGGTTGGTGACCACGCCCGCCCGGTATCGACAGTTGCGCACGCGTCCCAGTGCCAGGCCGTGGGACGAGGTCTCGATCACGACACTGTCATTGCCCGCCGCCACCATGCGCGCGAGGAGCTCCTGCAGCTCGAGCGCTTCGGGCGTCGTGGCGCGCGAGAGGTTGTCGCTGAGCTCGTCTCCAACCTGGACGTTGACCGTGCCCAGCAACCCGGGTCGCCCGCCCGCCGCGCGCAGCACCTGCGCGCACAGAGAGGTGACGGTCGTTTTCCCGTTCGTGCCCGTCACGCCCACGCTGGCCAACCGGCGGCTGGGCTCGCCGAACCACAGGTCAGCCGCATCGGCGAGAGCATGCCGCGAGTTGCCCACCAGAAGCTGAGGGATGCCCACCGCGTCGACGAGTCGTTCCACCACGGCCGCCCGGGCGCCGCGGCGGGCGGCGTCCGCGACGTGCAGGTGCCCGTCGGTGTGCCCGCCTGGGACCGCGAAGAAGAGGTAGTCCGGCTCGACCAGGCGCGAGTCGTACGCGAGCCCAACAATCTCGCCGACGGGCAGCCCGTCGATCCGCTCCGGCGCAATCCGGTCGGCAAGGGCGCCCAGGCCCAGGCTGCCGCCGGCCGGCCCGACCACCGCCCCCGTGGGCTGCGAGGGGCTCACGGGGCCACCTCACCGCCGGAGCGCCGTCCGAACCGGCCACGGACCAGGCGGCGGAGCTCGCCGATCTCCGGCGAGCGCAGCGAGCCCGCCACCACGAGGAAGATCACGCCGCCCAGCGCGGCCAGGACGAGCAGGGCCAGCAGGCGCCCCAGGGCGTTGCTCAGCACCCCCCCGATCCATAGCTCGGTGAGCTGGAGGGCGCCCAGCATGAGCAGCGCGGCGGCAATCCCGGCCGCTGCGGAGCGCGCAACCGAGCGGACGATCGCTGTTCCATCGATGCCGCCCAGCCGCCCGCGGAGCGCCCAGACCAGGCCGATCACCTCGAGGGTGGCTGTCACCGACAGCGCGAGCGCCAGCCCGTCGACCCCCATTGGGGCCACGAGCCATGCCATGAGCGGCACGTTGAGGGCCACCGCCACGATCGCCCAGAGGACCGGGGTTCGGGTGTCCTGCAGCGCATAGAACGAGCGCGCCAGGACGGGGACCAGCACCTGCGCGCCGAGACCGAGGGTGAAGAACATGAGGGCCTCCGCCGTGCGCTGCGTGGACTGTGCGCTGAAGAGGCCGTACTGGAAGAAGACGGCGGTCAGCGGGTCGCGCAGGACGACCATGATCGCGGTGAGTGGTGCCGCCACGAAGAGGAGCACGCGCAGGGCCTGTGCCAGCTGGGCCCGTACTTCGCGGATCCTGCCCAGCGCGGCGTCGCGGCTCAGGCGCGGGAAGAGGGCGATGGCGATCGAGACTCCGACCACCCCGACGGGCACCTGCATCAGCTGAAACGCGTAGTTGTAGGCGGTCACGCTGCCCTCGGGGAGGGTGCTGGCCAGGACCGTGCTGGCGATGAAGTTGACCTGCACCGCGGCGAGCCCCAGGGTACGCGGGCCCATCAACCAGGCGACGCGTCGAACACCGGGGTGGCGCAGCGAGATCGTGAGGTCGTACCGCTGGCCCACCTTCGCGAGGTTCGGGAGCTGGATGACCAGGTGGGCCAGCGAACCCACCGCTACGCCTACGGCCAGCCCTTCGACGCCCATGATCGGCGCCAGCGCGATGGCGGCCGCGATGATCGCCAGGTTGTAGAGGAGCGGCGCAATGGCCGGCACGGCGAAGCGTTCGTAGCTGTTGAGGATCCCGGACACGACCGCGCCCATGCCGATGAAGACCGGGCTGAGAAGCATGACCCGCGTCATCCGGATCGTGAGCTCCGTGGTTGGCGCATCGAAGCCGGGCGTGACTGCCGGGACGATCCACGGGGCAAGGATGGCCATGATGAGGCTGACCGCGGCGAGTGCGATGACCACCAGGTTGATCACACTGCTCGCGAGCCGCCATGCCTCCTGCTCCTGCTCTCGAGCCCGGTAGCCCTGGAACACCGGGATGAGGGCTGCGGACAGTGCCCCGGCCACGACGAGCTGGAAGATCGCGTCCGGGATCCGAAATGCGGCGAAGTACGCGTCCAGCTCCCGACTCGCTCCGAACTGCGAGCCGATCACGAGCAGGCGCAGCCAGCCGAGCGCCCGGCTGGCGAGAGCCGCGACGGTGAGCACCAGGCTCGCCTGGGCGAGGACCCGACCCGCCGATGGCTCCCGCCCCGTACCGGCGGCGCCGGGGGCCCCGGTGCTCACGTGGACTCGGGGCGGCCCGACGGGGGTCGCGTGGAGCGCGGATGCGCGGCCCGGTACGCGGTGCGCAGTGCCGAATCGGAGAGGTGCGTGTAGATCTGGGTCGTGGCCAGGTTCGCGTGGCCCAGCAGCTCCTGGACGGTCCGCAGGTCGGCGCCACCTTCGAGGAGGTGGGTGGCGAAGGAGTGGCGGAGGGTGTGCGGCGAGGTCCCAAGCGGAACCCCTGATGCCTCGACCCAGCGGTCGACCACCAGCCGCGCGCCGCGGGCGCTCAGCGGACCCCCGCTCGCGTTGAGGAAGACCGCGTCATTCGACGGCGCTTTGGCGTGGGCGGCAAGCGTTCCCCGCGCGTGCGCCAGGTACGAGCGCAGGGCTCCCTCGGCGGGCCGACCGAAGACCGCCTCGCGCTCCTTGTTGCCCTTGCCGAAGACCCGCATGCGTCGTCGGTCCAGGTCCACGCGCCCCAGGGTCAGGCTCGCGGCTTCCGAGATCCGGATCCCCGTGGCGTAGAGCAGCTCGAGCAGGGCCGCGTCGCGCGTGACGAGCGCCCGGTCGACCTCTGCGGCTGGGCGGCGACGCCGGGAGCGCTCCATGCGCCGCGGCGCCATCACCAGCCGTGCCGCCTCGTCGACCCCGAGGACCCTCGGAAGGCGCCGCGGCCGACGCGGGGTACGAACACCGGCAAGCGGGTCGCTGGTAAGCCAGCGCTCGCGCGTCGCGTGCCGGTAGAACGAGCGCGTCGCGGAAAGCTTCGAGCCCACCGAGCTGGCGGCGAGGCCACGATCAGCCAGCTCGGCGAGGTAGGCGCGCACGGTTGGCCGATCCGGGCGCTGCCAGGCAACCCCGCGGCCCTCCAGGAACGCGAGAAACTCGCCCGCGTTTCGCCGATATTCGACGATCGTGCGCTGGGAGGCGTTCCGTCCTGCCAGGTGCTCGAGGAAGCGCACCAGCGCCGCAGCCGCCTCGCCGCGCGGCCGCTCAGCCACCGTGCCCGTCGGCGACCGCGGTGCCCCGCCGTCGCGGGCGCCGGCCACGGGCCCCGTTCGTCGCGGTGCCATCCTCCGTTGATGCCGGGCCCGCCTGCGGACCGGGCGCACCGGCGCCATCGGACCCCGCCGTGGCCGTCTGCGGGCGAGTCCAGGTCGCGTAATCGCAGTCCGGATACCGGTTGCAGCCCCAGAACGGCCGCTTCCCTCGGCGCCGCTTGGTGACGACCGTTCCTTCGCCACACTTGGGACAGGTGCCGAACTGCTCAGCCGCCGGCGCCGCATCCTTCTTGATGTAGCGGCAGTCCGGGTATCGGTCGCAACCGACGAAGGGACCAAACCGGCCGCGCCGAGCAGCCAGATGGCCCTCGCCGCACTGCGGACAGACCTCGCCAACGCCGGGCAGCTCGACGGTCTCCTCCGGCTCCTCGCCGGGAAGCGGCATCGTGTGCTTGCATTCCGGGTACCCGCTGCAGCCCAGGAACCAGCCGTTGCGTCCGAAGCGCTTGATCATCATGTGACCGGAGACCGGGCACACGATGTCGGTCAGCTCGACCTGCTTGGCGATCTTCGTGCGACCCTCGACGAGCTTCTCGTTGAACGGGACCCAGAAGTCGCGGACCATGGGCACCCACGTCTGCTCGCCGCGCGCCACGTCATCGAGCCGCTCCTCCATCTTTGCCGTGAAGTCGAGGTCGACGATCTCCGGGAAGTGCTCGACGAGCATGTCGGTCACTCGCTCGGCGGACTCGGTGGGACGCAGGCGCCGATCCTCGATCGTCACGTAGCCCCGCTGGCGGATCGTCTCCATGGTGGGCGCGTACGTCGACGGCCGGCCGATGCCGTGCTCCTCGAGGGCCTTGATCAGGGTTGCCTCGGTGTATCTCGGCGGCGGTTGCGTGAAATGCTGCTCGGAGGTGAGCTCGTCAAGGGTCACGGTCTCGCCCTGGGCCAGGTCGGGGAGAACCGACAGGCGTTCGTCCTCTTCGTCGTCGCGCCCCTCGACGTACACGGCCTGGTAGCCATCGAAGACCCGCTTGGCTGCGCCCGCATGCAGCGTGTAGCGGCCGCCACGGACGTCCACGCTCACCTGGTCGAAGCGCGCCGGGGCCATCTGGCTGGCGAGGGCTCGCTTCCATATCAGGTCGTACAGCCGGTATTCGTCGGGCTTGAGGTGATCACGCAGCGAGTCCGGCGTCCGCGCGAAGCTCGACGGGCGCACCGCCTCGTGCGCCTCCTGTGCGCCACGCGATCGGTTCCGATAGGTGTTCGGCCGCTTCGGCACGAACGGGTCCCCGTAGCGCTCCCCGACCACCCCGCGCGCCTCGACGACCGCCGAGGACGCCATCGCGACCGAGTCCGTGCGCATGTAGGTGATGAGGCCAACCTGACCGCCGGGCAGGGCGACACCCTCGTAGAGCGACTGGGCCGCGCGCATGGTGCGACTGGCACCGAACCCGAGCTTGCGCGAGGCCTCCTGCTGGAGGGTACTCGTGGTGAACGGTGGCTGCGCGCTCCGCCGTCGCTCCGTCTTCGCGACCGATTCGACCGTGAACTGCTCGCCGCGCAGCGCCGCCTCGTGCGCGCGGGCTTCTGCCTCCGAGCCGATCCGGACCTTCTCGCCGTCGATCCTGGTGAGCTCGGCCCGAAAGGTGGCACCCGCGGCGGCCCGACGGAGGAGCGCCTCGATGGACCAGTACTCTTCCGCGACGAAGCGCCCGATCTCCCGCTCGCGCTCGACGACGAGGCGCACCGCCACCGACTGGACGCGCCCTGCCGAGAGGCCGCGGCGAATCTTGCTCGCCACCAGGGGGCTCAGCTTGTAGCCGACCAGCCGGTCGATCACTCGCCGCGCCTGCTGGGCGTTGACCAGGTCCAGGTTGATGCTCCGCGGGTGCGCAAAAGCCTCGTCGATGGCGCTCTTCGTGATCTCGCTGAAGGTCACCCGCAGGATGCGGTCGGCCGGCAGCCCGGCGTAGTCGGCGATGTGCCACGCGATCGACTCGCCCTCGCGGTCGAGGTCGGTTGCCAGCCAGACCCGCGTCGCGCGCCGCGCCTCGCCGGCGAGCTTTTCCAGCTCGCGTCGACGATCCTTCAGGGGCTCGTAGCGGGGCGCAAAGTCATGCTCCACGTCGACGCCCAGGGCCTTGGCGGGCAGATCGCGGACATGGCCATAGCTGGCAAGGACCCGGTATCCGGGCCCCAGGTAGCGTTCGATGGTCTTCGCCTTGGCGGGCGACTCGACGATCACCAGATTGCCGAAGTCGCCGCCGGCGGTGGTTCTGCGCGGCATCGGTCAGGGAGTGTAGCACCGGCCCCCGGCCGCCCCCGAGGCGGGCGGAGGCACGGCGACACCCTCCGCGGACCACGGCCGAAGGCCGTGCGCGGCCACTACCCGGCGAAGTCCCAGGTCATGATCAGCTTCCCGTCGCTGGCCTGCGCGTATCCGAACCCCACCCGGTTGAAGTTCGGATCGAGGATGTTGGCGATATGGTTCCAGACCCCCGGGTACGGCTCCGCCATCATGATCGAGTGGCACCACGCGATGGCGTGGGTGATGCTGCCGTAGTCCAGGCACTGGTTCTCGCCGGCATGTGACCAGCTGATACCGGCCCGCGTGATACGGTCACGATAGGTGGATCCGTCGCGGCCCACGTGGCTGAAGTAGTTGTAGCGGACCTGGTCCACCGCGTGCGCCTGGGCCACGGCCGACAACGCCGCGTCCATCCGCAGCGGCGCGAAGCCATAGGCCTTGCGCGACGCATTGATGAGGGCCAGGGCGTACGCCTGCACGGAGGCTCCGCCCGATGGCGGCGGATAGCTCACGCTGTGGCGAGTCGGAGCAGGAGCCGACTTGGTGGTGAACGTGAACGTGCCCGTCACCGGGTTCCCGTCGTAGTCGACCGCGCCGGCGCCGATGCGCACCTGGAACCGGTGTCCGGCCGCCAGCGCAGTCTTGGGCTTGAAGGTGAGCTGCGTGCCATCGTCGCTCCACGTCATCGAACCGGCCACCGTGGAGCCTCGAGTGGCATCCACGAGGCGGAAGGCCGCCTCGGCGCTGCCCGTGTCCACCGGCGCGGAGAACCAGAGCTGAATAGGCCCGCCGCTCACGCCGGTTGCACCGCTCCCCGGTGCGATCTTGACGATGCTCGCCGGCAATGCCGTCGTAAACGAGTAGGACGTGTCGCCGCCGAGGGGATTCCCCTGCAGGTCGTGCGCTCCCAGGATGCTGATTGCGTAGCGGGCGTCCGCGTCCAGGCGCTGGGACGGCGTGAAGGTGAGGACGGTCCCCTCCCAGCTGAACGATCCGCGGACCGCGGGGCTCATCAGGAACGAATGCTCGACCTCGACGTGGTTCATGGCCGCGCTGAAGCCGATGTGAATCGACGTGCGTGCGCTCGCGTTGTCAGCGGTGTCCGCCGGGAGGCTCGGCGGATCGCTGCGCAGCGTCTCCTTGAAGGACAGCCGCTCCGGCGCGACGTCCGGGCCGACGCGATCGACGGTAAAGGCGTTGATGATCGGGGCGGTCTGGGTGGTGAACGTGTACGAAAGCGTGGCGCCCAGCACGGATCCGTTCGCGAGGCGGGTGGTTTCGGGAAGGTTCACCACGTAGCGCTCATCGGTCAGCCAGCGGGTGGCGGGTGCCACCGTCGCATGGCGACCGTCCGTGCTCCAGGAGAGGCGGACGCGGGTTGCAGGTCTGACCTGCAGGCTCGCGGCGACGCTGCCGACATCCATGGGCTGCCCGAAGTCGATCGCGAGGGTCCGATGGGTGCCAATGGCCACGCCGATGCTGGCGGGGAGGATCGAGGTGGGGGGACTCGAGGGAGGCGTCGGAGCCGCGGCACTGGGCCGCTGCTGAACCGCCACGATCACGAGGGCCATGATCGACGCGACGGCGATGATCCGCGCGGTGATACGGGTGAGAGGGTTAGCGGTCCGAGTGGACCGAATGGCGGTGGGGGCCGCCGGGGCACGGTTTCGGCGCAATAGACTTGATTCTCCAGCGGGGCTTGGCGTAAGTCCGTTCGGGCTCACGGACGCCTCGGGTGGCGGCCGCAGTATAGGCGCGCATCGACGTCGCGTGTCGAGTGGTGGACCAGCCACGCCTCAACGCCCCCGGGCGGCGCGCTTCGCAGCGACGGTCGGATGGAAGGTTGCACCGCCGTAGCTCGTCACCAGGCCGCGGGCCTCGAGGAGGGTCAGGACGCTCGCGATGGCCGGGGTCCCCAGCCGGGTTCTATCCATCAGCTCCTCGATGGACCCGCTTCGCTGGAAGAGCGAGCCGAGGACGAGGCCCTCCGGCTCGGAAAGGCCGACGGCAAGCGGCGCCCTGCCCGCGGGTCGGAGGCCGAGATGCTGCACGAGGGCGACCGCCGATGTGACGATCTCGGCCTGGTGATCGGCGATGAGGCGGTTGCATCCTCGCGATGCCACGGAATCGATAGGTCCGGGAACCGCCATCAGGTCCCGGCCCTGGTCGCCTGCCGCGGCTGCCGTCAGGAGCGCCCCCGAGCGATCGGGCGCCTCGACGATGACCACCGCGTCGGCGAGCCCGCTGACGATCCGGTTCCGCCGGGCGAAATCCGGCTTGCCCGTGGTCCGTCCCGGCGGCGACTCGGAGAGCAGAACGCCATCTGCCGAGATGATCGCCTCGGCCAGCTCGCGATGCCGTGGCGGGTACACGCGGTCGATGGGCGACGGCAGGACGGCGGCGGTGCTGCCGCCGGCGGCGAGCGCCGAGCGGTGCGCGACCCCATCGATTCCCAATGCGAGGCCGGAGACCACGCAGACGCCCGCCCGCGCCAGCTCGTCGGCGATCTCGGCAGCGGCGGCCCGCCCGTACCCGGTCGGCCGCCGGGTACCGACCACGGCGACGCAGTGCGCCGACAGGCGGCCGACGGGTCCTGCCACGTACAGCACCGGGGGCTGGAGCGGCAGCCGCGCGAGCCGGGCCGGGTAATCACGATCGCGGGCGGTGACCGCCCGCCCGCCCACGGCCGACGCCGCGGACTCGAGCCTCGCCGCCGTCTCCTCGACGCCCCGCTGCCGGATGGCCGCCAGCGCACGGTGCGTGCTCTCGTCAGCCCGGGGCAGGTGGAGCGCCACGCGATCGCTGGGCTGCTCGAGCGCTCCTTGTGCGCTGCCGAACGCACGAAGGAGGGACGCGAACCCGGCCTGGCCGACGCGGGGCACCGCGGCAAGCGCGATCCAGGCTGAGCGTTCACAACCGGCGATCTCCCACGTACTCCGATGTGCGGAGCGGCTCGCGGACGCTCCGTCCCCGGAGGGTTCGCGGGCCCTCCCGACCCCCATCACGAGCTGCGATCCCCGCGCCGGGCGTCCGGCCGGTAGGCGAGGGCCTCGTCCACGTGCTCGGGCCGGATCGTCGAACAACCTGCGAGATCCGCGATCGTGCGGGCGATGCGAGCCGCGCGGCGCACCCGGCGCGGGGACAGCGCCAGGCGGCGGGCCCGCTGCGCCATCAGCGAGGCGAGCTTCGGGTCCGCGTCCGAGAGCGCATCCCAGGCAGGGTCCATCTCGCCGTTCGCACGACCCTGCCGGCGCCTTTGCCGCGCCCACGCATCCGCGATGCGGCGTGCGACCGCCCGGCTCTCCTCTCCCGTCGGCGCTTCGACGAGATCCACGGGCTCGTCCATCACCATCCACAGGTCGAGCCGGTCCCGAATGGGACCGGAGATGCGTGCCGCATAGCGGCGAGCACTCGCGTCATCGCAGACGCACGCCCGAGTCCGCGAGTGGCGCCAGCCACAGGCGCACGGATTGAAGCCGGCAAGGAGCGTGAAGCGGGCGGGAAGGGTCAGGGCACCGTCGACGCGCGCGATGGTCACCGTCCCCGACTCGAGGGGCTGGCGCAGCGCTTCGAGGGCGTCGGCCCGGAACTGGAGCAGCTCGTCGAGGACGAGCGCGCCGCGATGGGCAAGGCTGGCCTCGCCGGGGCGCACCCGGCTTCCTCCGCCTACGAGCGCCTGCGTCGAGACGGTGTGGTGCGGCACCCGAAACGGCCGCCGGCGCACAACTGGATCGCCCCGGTCCAGGAGCCCCGCCACGGAGTGAATCCTGCTCACCTCAACCGCCTCGTCCTCCTCGAGCGGCGGGAGGAGGCCTTCGGCACAGCGCAGGAGGAGCGTCTTGCCGACGCCGGGCGGGCCTGTCAGCGCCAGGCTGTGCCGGCCCGCCACCGCCACCTCGAGTGCGCGCCTGGCGAATGACTGGCCTATCACGTCCGCGAGATCGGGAACCCCGGGGGCGGGCGTCCAGGGCGGGATCGGGCCCGCCGTGGTCACCGGAAGCTCGCGCAGCCGAACGAGGTGAGCCACCGCATCGCCGAGCGTCGCCGCCCCGCGCACCACGATTCCTTCCACGGCAGCCGCCTCCCGCGCCGCCGCCAGGGGCACGATCACCTCGTCGATGCCGGCCGCGCGAGCCGCGGCGGCCAGCGCCAGGACCCCGGCCACCGGCCGCAGGCTCCCGTCGAGGGCCAGCTCCCCAATGAGCGCGCAGCGGTGGCGGGCCTCCGGCGCCCCGAGCTGGCCGGACGCGCCAAGGATCGCCGCCGCGATGGCGAGGTCGTAGCTGGTTCCCTCCTTTGGAAGGTCCGCAGGGGCGAGGTTCACCGTGATGCGGCGGGACGGAACCTCGAATCCGCAGTTCCGGATCGCGGACCGCACCCGCTCTCGAGCCTCCTGCACGGCACTGCCCGCCAGCCCCACGATCGTCAGCGATGGAAGACCAAAGGCGACATCGGCCTCGACCTGTACGGGAACCCCGTCCACGCCGATCACGGTGGCGGACAGCACCTCGCTGAGCATGGGGTCCCTCGTGGGGAGGCAGAGCGGACGTGCGTCGAAGTGCCGGCCGTCCGCCTGCTCGCCTCCATACTCAAGCGACGACCGGCGCCGCCGAGCGTAGGGACGCCCCGTTACGGGGGGCTTAGGAGATGCTTATCGACTCAGCGGGCGGCTGCCGTGGCCTCGGCCACCGTTTGCTTGTCGACCGCGCGCGCGAAGTCCGAGACGCTCCGGCTCAGCGGCGCATCGGGCCGTGACGACATGAAGGGCTCGCCCGAGTTCAGGGCCGAGATCGCGGCGCGATACTCGTTGATGATCTGATAGTCGATCTTGCGCCCGAGCACCGATTCCGCGTTGTTGACGTTGATCCCGGTGTACGCGTTCGATCGGTTCAGGACCAGCTGCAGCTTGCTGCGCTGGTATCCGAGGTTGTCCATGGTCTTGAGGACGAGCTGCACGTTCTTGAGGCAGGACAGGTCTGCGGTCATCACCACGAAGATGACATCGGCCTCGTCGAAGAGCTGGAGGTTGAAGTCGTCGATCGTCTTGGCCATGTCGACGAGGGTGTAGTCGAACTGCCGTCGCGCAATGCCCAGCAGGTGCGACAGGATGGCCGGGTCCGTACGCTGACGTTCGACGACGATGTCGGCCGACTCCGGCGAGGTTGGCGCCAGCAGCAGCTCCAGCCCGGAATGATGGTGGACCATCAGCTTGCGGAGCAGATCGCCGTCGAGGTCGGGCTCGCTCATGGCGTTGACGATCGAGGCCGTGTCCAGCCCGAGATCGAGAAAGACGCGCAGGTCTCCGAACTGCAGGTTCGCATCCACCAGGGCCGTTTTCCTCTTCGCCTCCTGGGCCAGCGCGATACCGGTGTTGATGGCGATGGTCGTGGTGCCCACGCCGCCCTTCGCACCGTAGAAGAGCGCGAGCTGGCCCAGGGTCGCGGCGTCCTGGCCGGTAGGGACCGTCGTCGCACCGCTGCGGGCGAGCAGCGCGCGGATCCGGGCGATCAGCTCGAGGGGATGGAACGGCTTGACGATGTCGTCGTCCGCTCCCGCGCGAAGCCCCTTCACGCGTTCACCGACATCCGCCTCCGAGGTGAGCATGATGATCGGGACCCGGGTGCCCGACCGCTCGGCCGCCCGGATCTGCTGGGTGGCCGCGTACCCGTCGAGCTTGGGCATGGCCACGTCCATCAGGATGAGGTCCGGTTCCGAGGTGCGGGCCATCTCGACCCCGGTCTCGCCGTCGGACGCCACGATCACCTCGAAGCCTTCCTGCTTCAGGGTGAAGACGAGCACGCGCTGGATGTTGAGGTCGTCATCGACGACGAGGACCTTGGTGGCAGCCATCAAGAACCCTTTGGTGGTTGAGTCCGCCTGAGTATAGAGTCCGACCGGCCGGGTCCGATGGCGCCCGCCTACGCGGCCGCCTCCCCCGCGCCGTCCAGGTGCCTCGCCAGGAAATCCAGGACACGACGGCGGTACTCGGCCCCGCCTACCGCCAGGGCATCCGCGTGGCCGGCACCGTCGACAACGTACAGCTCCTTCGGGGCGTGCGCCGATTCGTAGAGGCGGCGCGCCTGGGCGTTGTCGATGAGCCGATCCTCGCGAGGGGCAATGATCAGGAGCCCGCGCGGCGAAAGCCGGGCCACGTGGTCAACCGGCGCCAGCAGCCGGGTGCGTGCCCGCAGGCTTGCGCCCAGGACAACGAGCCGCGAGCCCAGCCACGGCAGCGGGTAATGGAGCTCCCGCATCCGGTTGCCGATCGGGTTGTACAGGTCCGCATAGGGGGCGTCTGCGACCACGGCGGCAACCGGCAGATCGGCGCCGGCCATGATTGCCACCGATGCCCCCATGCTGATTCCCATGAGCCCGATGGGACCCAGGCCGAGCCCCTCCAGGACCCGGACGGCAGCCGCCACGTCGAGGCGTTCGGCGGTCCCCAGGGTGATGTCGGCGTCGTCGCTCACGCCGTGCCCCCGGAAGTCGAACTGCAGCACGTGGTAGCGCTCTGCGAGCCACGGAACGTAGCCGGCGAGCCAAGGGAGCCGGTTCCAGCTGAAGCCGTGCATCAGGATGACGGCGGCGCGCGTCTCGCGCCGCGCCTGCACCAGCCACCCCGAGAGGGTCACCCCGTCGTCGGTCGTGAACCGCACGTCCTCGTGGGCGAGACCGAGGTCCGCGGGCGTGGTCGGATCGCCAGCCAGCGGCTGGAACGGCCTGCGCGGGGGTCGGACAATCCGTCGAGAGCCTTCGACGGCCAGGAAGCCGGCGTAACCTGCCAGCAGCGCGCCGAGCAGGCGGCCCGCACTCGCAGTCAACCCGCGCCGGCCGGGCCCATCCCTGCCTTCGGGGTCCTCAGCCGGCGCTCGAGCCACCGTCGGGGGCTCGAGCGCTGCGCATGGCGCCGGCAATCGGCCGCGTCAGCTCCGCAAGCTCCATGGGGATCACCCACTTCGTCGACTCGCCGGCACCGAGCACCTTCAGCGCGTCGAGGTACTGGAGTGCCATGGTCTTCTCGTCGATGCCCTTGGCGGCGTTGAAGATTGTCTGCAGCGCGTTGGCATAGCCCTCGGCCTGCAGGATCTGGCTCTGCCGGTTGCCCTCGGCGCGGAGGATGGCGCTCTGCTTGTCGCCCTCGGCGACGTTGATCGTCGCCTGGCGCTGACCCTCGGACTCGGTGATGACCGCGCGCCGGATGCGCTCGGCGCTCATCTGGCGGTTCATGGCGTCCTGGATGTCGCGCGGCGGCACGATCTCGCGAATCTCGACGTTCGTGATCTTCACACCCCAGCGATGGGTCACCTCGTCGAGCTTGGTGCGCAGGATGGTGTTGATCTCCTCGCGCTTGGCCAGCACGTCATCGAGGGGGATGTCGCCAATCACCGCGCGGAGCGTGGTGGCGGCCAGCGCCTGGGATGCGCCAGAGAAGTTGGTCACCGCGGTGACGGACTCCGATGGGTCAAACACCTTCGAGTAGACCAGGAAGTCGATGCTGATCGGCGCGTTGTCCTTGGTGATGCAGGCCTGCTGCGGCACCTCGAGATAGAACTCACGCAGGTCGACCTTCACGGTCTGCTGGACGAACGGGATTAGGATCACCAGTCCGGGCCCTCTGGCCCCCTGGAGACGTCCGAAGAAGAACACCACGAGGCGTTCGTACTCGCGAACGATATGCACGGTCAGCGAGATCAGCCAGAGCACGATCAGCAGTCCGACGACCAGCAGGATCAGGCCGGTGGCGTTGTCAGGCATGGCTCGGGTCCTCTCTCCCCTCTTCAGATGGCTGGACGGCAGCAGGTGCCGGTTCCACGACAAGCTCGAGTCCCTCGACGCGGACTACCCGGATGGGGGTTCCGGCATCGATCGCCGTCTCCGCGCTGCTGCGCGCCGACCACGTCTCACCACCAGCATAGGCGATGCCCCGCGGGGCGAGGAGCGTTTGGGCCGTTCCGGTGGCTCCCACCAGCGCCGCTATGGGCAGCGCAGCGGTGGGCATCAGACGGCGGGTCTGCACGAGGCCGCGAATCAGGACCAGGAAGTAGTACAGGGTCAGGGCGACGATCGCCACGATCAGGATGGGGTCGACCCCCACGGCGAAGTCCGCCTCTCCGGGCGTTACCCCCGTGTAGAGGGCGAAGGCGCCCAGCACGAAGCAGACGACCCCGCCTGCCGCGAGGAGGCCGAAGCTCGTGACGTGGATCTCCAGGACGAAGAGCCCGATGCCCACCAGGATCAGCGCCAGGCCGCCGATGTTGAGCGGCAGGCTGTTGGAGCCGATCCAGGCCAGGATGATGGCGATGGCGCCCAGCGTTCCCGACACGAAGTTCGGGTGGAACAGCTCCGCCAGGATGCCGTAGAAGCCGATGGTGAACAGGATGAAGGCGATGTTCGGATCCGAGAGCAGGTGCAGGAACTGCTGCCCGATGTTCATGCTCACGTCGGTCACCGGAAGCGACGACAGGGCCGGGATCGGCTTGCCATCGTGCTCATACGGGTGGCCGTCGGCGCGGGTGCCGGTGTCGATGGCGGCGAACAGTGCCGACTCGTTGGCGGCCAGGATATCGACCACCGGCGGCGTCATGGTCGCAGCCACCGACGATCCGACGCTCGCGGCATCGCGAACGGCGCTCTCCGCCCAGTCGGCATTGCGATCCTCGCGGAGGGCGAGCTCGCGGATCGACGCGACCTGGTCATTGGTGACCTTCTTGGCCTCCGTGGAGGGCAGGTCGTTGCCGCTCGAGTCCACCACCGATGCGGCGCCGATCTGGGTGGACGGGGCCATGGCCGCCACGTCCCCGGCCAGGGTCACGAAGGTCGCCGCGGAGCCCGCCCGAGCGCCTTCGGGCGCGACGTAGGTGATCACCGGGATGAGGCTGGCCAGGATGGCCTTGACCATCCGGTCCTTGCTGGTGAGCTCACCCCCCGGAGAGTCGATCACGATGAGCGCTGCCCGGTAGTTCCCGCTGGCCGCCGCCTTGAGCGCCTCTTCGATGTACGAGGCGTTGACCTGGTCGATGACGCCGGTGAGCCGGATGCGGGCCACGCCGCCGCTGGCCCCCGCCCCGGCGACAGGGCCGGCCAGGGACACGAGTCCGACAAGGAGGGCGACGACCGCGAGGGAGCGCCGCAGGGCGACCATGATTCGAGTATACGTCCACGGTTACCGGCGCCCCACAGGGCCACCCGGTCCCTCCCGGAGCGTCGAACGGCCTGCGGTGGAGCACCAGCCGCCGCTCGATCAGCGTTGCGGCTCCTCCGCCTCAAGCCACTCCAGAGTGAGCTGTGACCACGTCTCCAGGCGATCCCAGGCGGCACGCACCTCGGCGAGCTCCACGAAGCGGCCGCTCAGCTTGTCCCGCTCGCGGACCCGGACGGGGGCGCCATCGGCCTCCACGCTGAAGACCACGCCGAGGTGTACAGCCCCCACGGCGTTCTCGTCGTCGTTGAGCATGCCCTCCAGCCGGAAGGCGGGCTCGAACGCCGCCTCGAGCTCCTCGGACCATTCCCGGCGGAGGCCGTCCATCAACGGGTCCGCGCCGTGGTCGACCGGGTTGAGGTGACCGCCGACGCCGATGCTGGCCCTCAGGTGCAGCCGCGGGTCGCCGCCCGCCCGCGTCCGTTCCATGAGGAACACCCCTCCGCGGTTGCGCAGGACCACGTACGGAATGAGCTGCTTGAAGGCCGGATCCTGCTCCGCCTCCGGGCGCCGAAGGTACCGCCCGTGCCGACGCACTGCCGCGGCCAGGGACTCCAGGTCAAGGGCACTTGCCGGACGCAGGCCGCGGAACGCGCAACCCCCCGGGACGCGGTCCCGCGGCAGGACGAGGACGCGCTCCGGCTCGGGGTGGGCGTCGATCACGCGCCGAGTCTAGAGCCTGCCCGGCGCCTCGTGGTGCGCCGCGGCACCAGGGCTCCGGGAGGATCTGGGCCGCAAGGTGGCCCGCAAGGTTCTGGCACTAGAGTGGCCTCACCTCACCGCACCGCACCGCTCCAACCAAGTTGCTGCGAATCGGTGCCGTGGGGCAACGATATCGATTCGAATTCGTGGCGGCAGGACCCCACCAGTACTACGGTACTGCTCCTGACGTCTCGAGGCTGCACACGCTGCCCGCGCGGCCACCTCAGGCATCCAGGGGGAGAACTGGATCAGCATGAGACCTCGGCCGGCTGCGGGTGCCGTTTCCATCGCCCGCCGCAGTTCTGGGCCTCGCCGCGCGCTTCCTGACAAAGCCCGGCGCGGCCAGGCACTCGTGGAGTTCGCTCTCGTGCTGCCGCTGCTGCTCATCCTGCTCCTCGGAATCGCCGACTTCGGCCGAGTCTTCCAGGCCGGTATCGTGACCGAGGCCGCGACCAGAAGCGGCGCTGAAGCTGCAGCGGTCGAGAGGCTCCGACGGACCATGCCGTCCGACGGCGATTACATGGCCATCCACGAAATCGCCGCCCGGACTGCGTGCGCAGAGGCACGGGTGCTCCCGGAGACGACATACCACCCTGATGACCCATCCACGCCGGGCGTCAACGAAGAGTCGTGTCCCTCCTGGCCGATCATTGCGGTGTGCGTTCGGGATGGTCACGACCCGTACTGCGGCCAACTCGCATCCTGGAACCCAACCCCTCCACCGAGCGAGTGCAGCCAGCTGAGCGCACCGTGGGACGAGGACTCCGGCCTGGTCGTCGGCAGCCACTCCGTGGAGGTGAGGCTCTGCTACCGATTCCGGACGCTCTTCAACCTGCATCTGAGCCTGCCTCTCGGTTGGGGTATCTCGCTGGGCGATGTGTACCTGCAGCGTGACCGGACCTTCGTCGTCGATTGTCCGCCTGGAGACACCACGGCATGCTGACGCGCCGAGATGTCATCGCTAGGATCCGTCGACGTCCAGCGCCTCGCGGTCAGGCCCTCACCGAGTTCGCTCTCGCTGCACCGCTCTTCGTCACCCTGCTCCTCGGAATCATCGTTCTGGGCATGGTCGTGTTCTATCAGCAGGAGGTCACCAACGCGGCACGCGAGGCATCGCGGTACGCAGCGGTGCACAGCGCCACAGCCAGATGCCCAACCGTGTCAAACCTGCCTCCCGCACGAGCCCTTCTGCCTGCGCCGAACTCCTACTGGGAGTGCGACATGCCTGCCGATCGGTGGCCGAACATGACCGCGGCTGCTCGCGACAAGGTGTTCGGGCTGAACGCAGGTGCGCTCAACGTTACCGCCTGCTGGTCCGGCTACTGGACCAGGGACACCAATGGCGATTACCCCGCCGATGGCTACGACGAAGTCGCCGTGAACGTCGACGGAACTACCAACGACTTTCGCCAGTGTTCGGTCGAGGTCTACGCCTGGACGCCCGGGCAGGATGAAAGCAGCGTGGCGTCGTCGCTCCAGGTGATCAACCCGCGCACCTCCCAGAACACTGCCGGCGAGAAGGTCCGTGTGGACTGCACCAGGCAGTTCCCCGTCACCACGGCGTCCGACGACATGGCGAGCAGCTACGCGGCGTCGAACGCGCATAACGCAAACCAGGTCACCGTGCTCGCCTGCTACGCGTGGCACCCGCCTCTCGCGGGATTCCTGCTGATTCCACAGACCGACCACATCGTCGGCGTAGTTACCGAGGCAATGGAGTACCAGCAATGAACCACCAGGCTCGCCGCTCGCCCCGAGGTCAGATCCTCCTGGTTGTTGCCTTCGGCGTCCTCGTACTCTTCGGAATAACCGCACTGGTGGTCGACCTGGGATTCTCGTGGATGCTGCATCGGCAGGAGCAGGATGCAGCCGACCCGGCAGCCCTCGCTGCAGCGCGCTTCATCAGCGACCCGGACCCTGTCACCGGTCTCCAAACCTACGACGGGGTGAGTGGCTGGGATGCAGCGTGCCTGTACGCCCGCGAGAATGGCTTCTTCGCTCCCACCAACACCTCCTGCGCACCCCAATCAGACGGGACTGCGATGGAGGTCAATTGGCCACCTACAGGCCCGGTGACCGACTACTGGGTTGGCGACCTTGGACACGTTCAGGTCGTGATCTCTGCCCGCCATGAGTCCTTCTTCGGCCGAATTTTCGGGCAGTCGTTCGCAACCGTGTCGAGCAGCGCAGTGGCGGCGAGGCAACGCGGCAACCACAACTCCAACTCGCTGATCGCGCTCAAGCCGGACGGCTGCAGCACGGCTGAGGTTCATGGCACCGGAAACATCGATATCTACCCGATTCCGGGCTACACGGGCCCGGGGGGCTACGTGCAGGTCAACTCCAACTGCGGTTCGAACACGAGCGACGACGCGTGCCAAACCTCGTCGACCGGAGCATTGAAGATCGCGGGTACCGCGGACCTCACGGCACCGCAGGTGAACGTCCACGGTGGCTGCACCGGCTCGACGGGGCAGCCGCGGCCACCCGGCTCGCTGGATGAGGCGGCTCGTCAGATCGGGGATCCCCTGGCCGGGCTCAGCTTCCCGGCCTGGGACACGACCATTCCAGGGGCAACGTGCGGCGTGGGTGCTCAGCCCACGACCGCTGTCGCTTCGCAGGGATGCGGGCAGGGAGCCGGCAGGATCCCATGGGCGGTCTCGCCTGACAGTGCGTGCCCGGGACTGCCCTCCGGCTACAAGTGCGTGGAGCTCAATCCGGGCGTCTACTACGGCGGTTGGAGTATCGGCTCGAAAGTTCGCGTCACCCTCAAGCCGGGCATCTATGTCATTGCTGGCGGCGGGATCACAATCGGGTCAACTGGTTCGCTCGATTCGCTGGGGGGCACGTCCGCACCTGCGCCGATCCTGATCTACAACACGGACAACCCGCTCTACGTCAACTCGTGTCCGGCGGCCGGCGGGGGCAAATGCCAGGGAAACCTCGACCTCACAGCACAGGCAAACCTGGAGCTCGCAGGCTTGCTCGCGGATCAGCCGTGTCCACCGGTGACGACGACTGGCGGCTGCCCGTTCGGCGGGATGGTCGTGTGGTTCGACGGCGCAGGCAGCAGGGCCAGGGCTGACGGGACTTCGTGCGCCACCATGGCCTGTGTCGACATCGAGGGCGGTGGGACCCTGAACATCTCGGGGACGATCTACGCTCCGACCGCGCACGTTGAGATCGACGGGAACGTAGTCACGAATTGCGATGCCACGTCGACACAGGTTGCCTCCGTTCAGCTGATCTCATGGACATGGGACCTCGGTGGAACCGGCGACCTGTGCATGCCTTATGACCCGAACAAGCTCTACAAAGCCGCAGCGCAGGGGCTGATCCACTAGGACCAATCTATGACGGCCTGATTGGGCCGTCCTTCGCCATCCGCAGCGCGAGCTGTGCCGCCTCACGCGGATCCCGGGCGCGATGGACCCGCGGGCCGCCCACTGCCCGATCCGATTCGACGCGCCAGGACCCGAGCGCGACGACCTGGCGGCCCATTCGCAGCGCCAGCCCGATCTCCGACAGGGTCCCGTGCCGTCCTCCGACGGCCACCACGGCATCGGACGCCGTCACCACGACGAGGTTGCGGATCACGCCCAGCCCGGTCGCGATGGGGAGTCGTATGAACTCGTTCGCGTCAGCGGGATCGTCGCCGGGCAGGATGCCTATCGTGAGTCCGCCCTCCCCGACCGCACCCCGGGCAGCCGCTCGCATGACGCCTCCCAGGCCACCGGTCACGATCGATGCGCCGCCACGAGCCAGCAGCGCCCCGACCTCTTCGGCCCATTCGAGCACGCGGTGCGCATCAGGGCCGCGCGGGTCTCCATCACCGATCACCGCCACCATCGCCGGGCGGGGCCGTTGAACAGTCTCAGCCATCCGTGGGTGCCTCCGCTTCGCGATGCATGATGGCACCCCGCGCCGGCGCGAGTGCGACGGACGCGAGCGCCTCATGCCGCGCGGGCCTGCCCCCGCCCAGAACGGACCGATAGACCACCGCCTGTTGCACCGGAAGGGCCCCCGCTGGCGCTGCGTGACCGGCGAGCCACGTGACAAGGTCGACGCCGCTGGGCGGGCGCACCCGCCCCAGCGTCACGTGTGGTCGGAATGGCGACGCAGCGCGGAGGGAAGGGACCATGGGCGCGAGCGACGATCGTGCGGTCTCTGCGAGCGCGGCCAGCCGGCCGTCCACGTCGGCGACTCCGTACCACAGGACTCGCGCCCGACCGGGACCCGGGAATGTGCCAAGTCCGCCGGTTTCCACTCGCCAGCCGGGCGTTTCCTCGAGTGTCGCCCGCAGCTCGCCGACCAGCGAGGGGACGGCGGCCGGGTCAATGTCGCCGAGGAAGGCGAGGGTCACGTGCCAGCCGTCGGGCACGGTCCATCGAAGATGGGGGGCGGCGGGCTCGTTGCGCCAGGCCTCGACCGCAGCACCCAGGTCCGCGCGCAGCGTAGGCGGCAGCGGCACTGCGACGAAGCAGCGCCAGGACTCGCTCACACGGCAGGCGCCCGCCGTGCGCCGCCCACGACCCCGCGGGCGTCCACGATGGGCAGCAGCTGGTCGAGGGCCGTGATGATGGGCACGTTGGCAGGTAGCTCCGCGGGATCGTGTCGCCGATGACGATCGATCAGCACCGCCCCGATACCAACCGCCCGCGCTCCCTCGACGTCGGCGTCTACGTGGTCCCCGACATGGATCACCTCGCCGACCGCCGCTCCCGCGCGATGCAGCGCGTACCGGAAGATTTCCGGGTGCGGCTTCTCGAAGCCCACACGGGCGGAGGCTGCGACGAAGTCGAAGCGGCTGACCAGCTCGAGAGAGTGCAGCAGCTCTGGAAGGCTCCAGACCCAGTTGCTGACTGCGCCGATGACGAGCCCCCGCTCGCGCAGGGCGTCGAGCGTGGCAGGAACCTCCGGGAAGACGTGCCAGTTGGCGGCCATCCGGAAACGCTGTGAGAGACGACGGAAGAAGGCCTCCGGCATCGGTCCCAGCCCCAGGCTGCCAATGGCGCGTTGGTCGATCTCCACGGTTCGGCGAAAGCTCGTGTCCTCGGTGGGATCGAACCCACCGTCCATGCCCCAGCCGCCGTGGTGGTACGCCTCCCGGAGCGCCCCGTGCAGGGCAGCGATGTCGACCTCCACGCCGAACTCGGCAAGGGCATCCGCGTAGATGTGCTCCCACGACGGCTCCGGACGCATGACCGTGTCGCCGATGTCGAGGAAGATCGCGCGCAGAGGCGCCGGAGGAACCGCGGGTGGCATCGTCTAAGGGTACCGGAGATCGGGATGGGGACCCCGCGGGGCCTGAGGGTGCGGGGTTCGCCTCAGGCGGCGTGGGCGCGACGGCCGAGGATCTGGTAGATCTCCGTGCGGTAGGCGATCCCCGACGAGTGGCGGCTCAGCCAGCGGAGGTACTCCGGATCGTGGCGCGCAAGGTCGCGGAGCGTCCACCCCGCATAGCGGCCGAACGTGACCCGGGTGCCGGCCGCACCCGATCGGGGCGGGGGCGGCACGGAGGCGCTGCGCGACGGCTGTGTCGCGGCGCCCTGCCGCTGGCCTCGATCCCAGGCTGCGCGGGCCGTCGCATCGCGGACCAGCGAATACGCCGCGTTGAGGGCGAGCATTCTGCGCTGCGCGGCCGGAGACGCATCCCGATCGGGGTGGTACTTCAGCGCGAGCGCGCGGAAGGCGGCCTGGATCACCTCCTGCTCCGCGGTGGGAAGCACCTGGAGCACGCGGTAGGGATCGACCTGGTCCATGGGGCGCCGGTGACCCGGGCTACTCGTTGAAGAGGCGCTCTTCGATCAGCTTCTCGGCCGTGATGCGGCCGGTCGGATCGAAGCAGCTGTATTCGAAGAGCTTCTCGTACTCGAGATCCACGTTGTCCTGGCCACCGCGGTTCTTCTCGACAGTGACAATGACCCAGTCGCGGTACCGCTGCGCCTGGTACGGGTTGAACTCGATGTTCACCTTGGCGACGATGTGGTACTTGTCGTTCAGGATCAGGATGATGTCGCTCTCGTAGTTGATCGCGCTCGACCCGCGGAGGTGATGGTTCCGCAGCCGCTTCGCCTTGAGGCCCTCACGGTCGGCGGCCACGATGGCAATCACCGGCAGCTCCAGCGAGAGCGCGATGTCCTTGAGGCCGGACACGATGCGCGTCACCTTCTCCGTCTCATCGGTTGGCTCGGGTATCACCGGGACCTTCTGGAGGTAGTCCACCACCAGGACCAGCCGCTGTCCCTCCTCCGTGCGGTGCTCCGCAACGAGACGCCGGATGTTGTCGACCGTGCTGGCGGTCGCGGTGCCGCGCATGAGGTACAGGTTGCTTCCGTAGCGGGCGATGCGCTCCAGCGACGGACGGAGCCTCGGGTTCGCGCCCAGCTTGGCCCGCTGGCCGGTCTCGGCAGATGCGGTGTAGCTGCCCAGGACCTCCTTCTTGACGTCCTGGATCTTCACGGCTCCGCTCTTCTGCGGCAGGTGGGTCAGCGCGGACTCCATGGCGATCAGGCGCTGAATGAGGTACTCCTCTTCGTGCTCGAAGCACACGTAGAGCACCTTGGCCTGCCCGGCAGCTGCGATGTTGCGCGCCATCTGGAGGGCCATGGTCGTCTTGCCGGCGCCCTGGGCCCCACCGATGAGAATCAGCTCCCCGGGTCGGATGCCGCCGCCGATGGTCTTGTCGAGCGGCACGAACCCGGTGGCGATCGGCTGGAACTCGTCGATGTGGCCGGACGCGATGCGCTCGTTGAGGCTGGTCAGAACGTCAAGCGCCGACCGCGGTGCCAGCGTGCCTTCCCCTGCGTCCAGGCTCCAGCCGTCGGACTCGGTGTTCGTGGTGGCGAGCGGCTCGTCGATCATCGGGATGGCAGGCTCCCATGTTGGTTGGTCGTCACTCGGGGTGCAGGGGTGCCTGCACGCAACGGGCCGAGTATACGATCCACCTCCTAGGGACCCAATGGCCCGATAGGACTACCGCTCGTCCGGGATGCACGAAGGCCGGCGAGCTGCTGCTCGCCGGCCCGTCGACATCGGTCGCAAACGGAGGGCGCTAGGCAGGTTGCGGAGCCGGACCTCGACGCCGCCGGCGACCCTTGCCGCCCTCGCCGTCATCCGCCTCGCCGTCGGCACCTTCCGTCTCCGCGGGTGCTGCCGTGGCGAGCTTCCGAGGGGCAGAGCTCGGACCGCGCGGCGGGAGGACTCCCGTGAAGAGCCCCTCGAACTCGTCGCCCTCGATCGTCTCCTTCTCGATCAGGAGCGCCGCCAGGCGATCGAGGACCTCGCGATGGGTGGTCAGCGCCTCCCTGGCCCGCGCGTAGGCGTGGTCGATGATCTCCCGCACCTCCGCGTCGATCTTGGCGGCGACCTCGTCGGAGTAGTTCCGCTGCTCGCTGATCTCCCGTCCCAGGAAGATCATCTCCTCCTTCTTGCCGAAGGTGAGTGGGCCGAGCTTCTCGCTCATCCCGTACTGGGTCACCATCGCGCGGGCGAGGTTCGTCGCCTTCTCCAGGTCGTTGCTGGCGCCGGTGGTCGTGTCGCCGAAGACGAGCGATTCCGAAACCATGCCGCCGAGCATGCCGGCGATCTTGTCCTCGAACTCGCTCTTCGAATGGAGGTAGCGATCCTCCTGGGGAAGGCTCATGGTGTAGCCCAGAGCCATGCCGCGCGAGACGATGGTCACCTTGGAGACCGGGTCGCACTTGGGGAGCACGCGCTGGACCACGGCGTGACCACCCTCGTGGTAGGCGATGATCTCCTTCTCCTCCTCGGTGATGATGCGGCTCCGTCGCTCGGGGCCGGCGACCACGCGATCGATGGCCTCGTTGAACTCAGCCATGCCGACGCTCTTCTTGTTGCGCCGGGCGGCCAGGATCGCCGACTCGTTGACGAGGTTGGCCAGGTCCGCGCCCGAGAAGCCGGGCGAGCGGCGCGCGAGCGCATCAAGGTCCACCGTCTTGTCCAGCGGCTTGCCCTTGATATGGACGTTGAGGATCTCCCGGCGACCCTTGATGTCGGGCCGATCGAGGACGACCTGCCGGTCGAAGCGACCCGGTCGCAGCAGCGCCGGATCGAGGACGTCCGGTCGGTTCGTGGCGGCGACCACGATCACGTTCGTGTTCGTGTCGAAGCCGTCCATCTCGACCAGGATCTGGTTCAGGGTCTGCTCGCGCTCGTCGTGGGAGCCGCCCAGGCCGGCGCCGCGCTGGCGACCGACGGCATCGATCTCGTCGACGAACACGATGCACGGGGAGTTGCGCTTCGCCTGCTCGAAGAGGTCGCGGACGCGCGATGCGCCGACGCCCACGAACATCTCGACGAACTCGGAGCCGGAGATGCTGAAGAACGGCACCCCAGCCTCACCGGCCACGGCGCGGGCGAGGAGCGTCTTCCCGGTGCCGGGCGGGCCGACCAGCAGCACCCCACGGGGAATGCGGGCACCCAGCGAGTTGAACTTCTCGGGGTACTTGAGGAACTCGACCACCTCGGTGAGCTCCTGCTTCGCCTCGTCGACCCCCGCAACGTCGTTGAAGGTGACCACGGTCTTGTTGCCGAGGAACATCCGGGCACGGCTCTTCCCGAAGCTCATGGCCTGGTTGTTGGTCCCCTGCGCCTGTCGCATCATGAAGAAGATGAAGGCGCCAATGAGCAGCACGGGCAGGATCGAGATGAGCAGGGTCGTGATGATCCCGCCTGCCGCCGATGCCTCGACCGCGTTGTAGCTGATGGACTTCGCGCAGTCGGCCAGGTTCGGTGCACCGGCCGCGTCGCAGACCTGCTGATAGACGTCGACGTTGCCGACGTCCGACACGATCACCGACTTGGTGTTCGGGTCGTTCTTCAGCTTGACCGTCAGCTTCGTGCTGTCCTGGGTGATCTGCGAGATGTTGCCGGCGCTCGCGTCGGTCAGCATCTGGCTGTACGTGTACTGGTCGGTGGGTCCGCTGTCGACGATGTACGTCCACAGGAGCGCGAGCCCGAAGACGGCAAGGACGACGAGCACGACACTGTTGCGGACGAGTCGGCTGCTCAAGGTGGGTCTCTTCTAGCCTCTGTACGGAAGGCGGGCGAACGGGTTGTGCCGGGGTTCGCCGCCCGTCTGCGGGCCCCGCAGACGATGCCAGTATAGGTGGGCGTCACTCCGCTCAACAAACGGCGCTCGACCCGGCCGCCGGGAGCATGCTCCCAACGATCATACGTGTCGAGGGTACCGATGGGTCACCGGTCGTCCTCGATCCGGAGCCGATGGTGGCGGATGACGGCGCGACGGCCTCCTCCCAGCTGGATCGTCCGGCCGCCCTCATCCCGGGTTGCGGCGGCCAGCAGGGCGTCGATCCGCTCGGCCGGCGGGAACGGGTTCCCGATCGCGAGCCGCAGCACGCGGCGGGCAATCGCGAGGGGCGGCGGCGAAGCCCAGGCAAGCCAGCCACCCGGCTCACGCCTTGCAGCGAGGTGCGTCGCGGCGAGCTCCTCGAGGGCCGCCGCGTCGGCGGCCACCAGCCGCGCGGAGCGCGCCACGGCTGTGGCGGCGCCCGGGTGCAGCGCTTCCAGCAGCGGAACGAGGTCAGCCCGGGCACGATTCCGGGCGAAGCGCCTGTCCGCGTTCGACGCGTCGAGCCGGTACGCGATCCCCTCGGCATCGAGTGCCCGGCGCAGTGCCGCACGCCGCATCCCGAGCAGGGGGCGCACGACCTGCCCGCGGCGCGCCGCGATGCCCGTGAGCCCGGCGAGCCCGCTGCCCCGGGCGAGGTGCAGGAGGACCGTCTCCGCCTGGTCGTCGAGCGTGTGCGCCGTCATGGCCATCGCCGAGGTCGGGGCAGCGGCAAGAAGCTCACCGAAATAGGCGTACCGCGCCACGCGACCGGCTTCTTCGAGGCCAGCGCCACGTTCGGCGGCGATCGCCGCGACATCGGTCCGTCGCAGGTCGACCGGCAGGCCTAGGGCGGATGCCGCGGCGGCCACGAAGCGGGCGTCGTCAACGGATTCGGGCCGCAGGCCGTGGTCGAGATGCGCGACCCGCAGATGCCATCGGGCCGCTGCCGCCGCGCGGACGGCGAGATGCAGCAGGGCAACGGAGTCTGGGCCCCCCGAGACGGCGAGCACCAGCGTTGCCCCGTCAGCCACGCCCTGCTCGCGGCACGCGGCCAGAAAGGGCTGGACGAGGCCGGCTAGCGGTGGGGTCGAATCGTCCGAGGGCATGGCGGCAGGGTATCCCACCATCGCACGAGCTCCGACAGCGGAGCTAGAAGACGTGGTGCTCCTGGCGATGCATGCGCGTCACGAGCTCGCGGAAGAGCGCCTCTATGACCGACGGATGGGCATGCATCAGGGCCGTGAACTCCCACGCGACGACCAGGAGGCACTCGGTCGGCTCGATCGCGGTGACTGACGCGGTGCGTGGATGATCCTCGATGAGTGCCATCTCGCCGAAGAAGGTCCCCGGTCCCTGCTCCACGAGCTTGGTCTCCTTGCCATCCGCCTCCCGGCTGATGGAGACCCTTCCGCTGAGCAGCAGGTAGAGCGCTGACGCCGCATCCCCCTGCCGGACGATGACATCCCCGGCCTGGTACGACCGGCGGGTTGCCTGCTCCACGACCCGATGGATGGTGCGGTGGTCCACGCCCGCGAACAAGGGCGACTCGCGCAGGATCGTCTCCGTGTCCGCCATCTCACCTCCTCGCCGCGGTCAGGGGTCCGCAGCTGCTGGGCGGATTCTGACCCGGATGGGTGCGAACCGCCAGCTATCAGTGTGGGGCCTGGAGGAAGGGCTGGTAGC
Organism: uncultured Chloroflexia bacterium; assembly: GCA_963805305.1. GTDB lineage: Bacteria > Chloroflexota > Limnocylindria > QHBO01 > QHBO01 > CAVXEH01. The sequence goes on along the minus strand of CAWDTM010000002.1, from coordinate 408,652 downwards.
GGAGGGCGGATTCGAACCACCGACCAAGGGCTTATGAGTCCCCTGCTCTACCACTGAGCTACTCCGCCACGTCGATCAAGAGTACTGAGCGTGAGCGACCGCCGCAACCGCCGGTGATACAGCACATAACCGTGCCACAGCACACAACTGCTCGGGGTTCCCGGCCAGCCGCCGTTTCGCATTTCGACCAGTTGCGGCCCAGTCGGCCATCGCCGGCGGATTGCGCGCCGAAGTGGCTTGCGGCCGAGTCGCACGTAGCACACGCCGTGGGTCTGACTTCGCTACTCGATGGGAACGTGGTAGCTCTCGAACGTGGTTATGGCGTTGGCGGTCACCTCCACATCGACCTGGTGGGGTCCTCCACCCCTCTCCATCCTCCCGGGTGCAGCCTATCACGAACAACCGCGATATGTGCGCGCCAATGGCACTGTCAGTTTAGCGATTCGATAGATTGACTTTTCACCGCAGCCTGTCTAGGGTGGCGAGATGATATCGATCGGCCGATCCCAGCTCGAGGCCGCACTGACTGCACTCGGTGAGCTCCTCGAGGCCCGTGGTCTGCACTACGAAGTCGTCCTCATCGGTGGCGGCAATCTCATCCTACGCGAGCTGGTGTCGCGACCGACGACGAAGGATCTCGATCTTCTGGGCGAATGGGCGCCCGATGGCGTCAAGCCCATGCGACCAATGCCAGCACCGCTCCGCGATGCGGTCGCCGACGTCGGCCGCACGTACGGTCTTGCGAGCGATTGGATCAACCTGGGACCCGAGTCGCTCCTTGACCTCGGCCTCCCGAATGGCTTTTTCGAGCGTCTCGAGCGCCGTGACTTTGGCGGCTTGGTGACCTGGCTCGCGGGTCGCTTCGACATGGTCTGCTTCAAGCTCTACGCGGCCGTGGACCAGGGACCTCGCAGTCGGCACATGCAGGACCTGCGTGAACTTGATCCGGATCACGACGGGCTCATCGCCGCGGCCCGCTGGACGGTCACCCACGATCCGTCGCCAGGATTCCGCTCGTTGCTCGTGCGGACGCTCGCCGAGCTTGGCGTGGAGGACGCCGATGCTTCGCTCGCCTAGCGCGCTTCAGAGCGCACTGCTCAATCGGGCCTGGATCCAATGGATCGCCCTCGGTGTTGATGCCGTTGGTGAGCGCGACGATGCGGTCGTTGATCCGGAGGCGCTCATCGCTCTGACCGCCGAGCTGGGCGATGCCGACTCGCGCCTCCGGGATCTCAGCACCGACTGGTGCGTCACCTATGGCCGCTACGTCAACGGGTCCCGCCTCAAGCAGGTGGTCCACGAGCTCCGCACCCCGCAGGAGGCGATCGGCGAGTACGTGGCCACCGTTACGGCCGCCGGGGGGCCAGCCTGGCCCATGGCTACCCAGCCGCGTGCCGACTACGCCCGCCGCAACAAGGCACGCATCGACTCGGCCCTGCCACAGGCAAGGCTCCGTATTCGGCTGCGTGCCGCCTTCGGGGTCAATGCCCGGGCCGATGTGCTGGCAGCCCTGCTCGCGTCGTTCCCTGGGGGGCTCAGTGTTGCCGATCTCGCCCGACAGACGCGGTTCACGAAGCCGAACGTCGCGTCTGCCGTGGATGCCCTGCTCCTGGCTGGGCTGCTCACCGCACGCACCGCGGGCAACGAACGGCGCATCTTCCTGACCTCGAAGGGCGCTGTCTTACCAGGGCTCAGCCCGCAGGTAGCTCAGCCGGATTGGGTGGCTCGGTTCGGTGTCGCGCTCGAAGTCCTGCGCTTCACTGAACGAGATGGCATGTCGACACCGGTCCGGGCGATTGAGGCGCGCCGTGTAGTCGATTCGGTTATCGACAGGATCTCCGCCGAAGGCATTCCGGGCCCGAACCTCAACGCGCTTGGGGACGAGTTCGCGACCGCCTTCGATCGTTGGCTCGTCGACTTCGTCTACTGGCTGAGGAAGCCACATCGCGCCTAGGCCGGGTTCGCAAGCATCCGGTCCAGGATCGAGCCCTGCCATTAACTCGACGGCGCGACGCAGAGAACCAGGGACTGACCTCTTTCGGGTCCGCTTCAGGCCATCAGCCCCAGAAGATCGCCGTCGGATCCGCGTCGATCTCCGCGAGCAGTGGGTCGACGTTGGCAGCTGAGTCGATCCTGTCGTACCGATGCCAGCGCAGATGGCGATCGCGCCAGAACAGCGTCCACTTGGCATGCGTCGGCGAGTACCGGAGTCGGGCGATCGGAAGACGGGTCCACTCGGGTCCGATGTCGGCGCTCCAGGGCGCACGGCGCTCGAGGAGCGTGACCCCAGTGCCCTCGACCTGCACCTCGAGTCGGACCTGATGCCTGGCGTGCGGTGGCACGCGTACCTCGACGAACCGCCGGATCCTGGCAAGGTCGAGCTCCGGGATCTTCGTTCGGGCGGACACGCTGCCAGACTACCCGAATGAGGCCATGTCCAAGGGCGCGTCTGAATCAGGTATGTGCCGAACGGGAGTTATGTGCTCTTGGGTTTGGCGGCGATAGAGCATATAACTGAGCAGATTCGTGCTCAGACTCTGAGCTCGGGACCACAGCGGATAGATCCGGAAGCTTATGAGTCCCCTGCTCTACCACTGAGCTACTCCGCCACGGAGCGAGCCTAATTCTATAGCCGAGGAGCGCCCGATCGGCAACCGCGCCAGGGCGCCCGACGCCCTCAGAACGACAGATAGAGCCCCGCGGGGTCGGGAACCGTCTCGAGCGACGGTCCGGTTGCATTGAACCCGAAGACCCAGGTCAGGATGAGCAGCAGCCCTACGACCACCGCGGCGATGACGAGCATCCAGGCGGGATCAAGGTGCGCGTACGAGGAGACGCGGCCCGAGTGGGTCGTGCTTCGAAGCGTCATGGTGCGCCTCCGTGGGCCGACGGATCCAGATTTCCGTCAGAGACTCCGCGCAGCCTCGTCGACCCTTCCGACTCGCGCGATCACGAGTCGCTGACGTCTACAACCCTGCCGACCGGCATCGTCACGCGGCAGGCTCGACGGTTCAAGTGCCGTTCGGCCTCGCGGAATGGGCCGTGCTGCGCATCGAAATTGGGGAGCATCCCGCTTGGCAGGGACGCGTGCACGCGCCGCCGCACGCCTGGCAGCGAACCGTCGGGCAATCGCAGTGCGACACGCGAGCTGTCGCGAAACCGGCCTATCTCTGCGGCATGCGAGCGCAGCGCGGAAGCTCAGCGACCGAAGAAGAGGTCCACCCACTGCTCCAGCAACGGCTTGGGGGCTGGTGCTGCGGCCTGCAGGGCGGCCGGCAGGCTGGCCTCGGAACCGGGCGGGATGATGAGCAGCTGATCGCCGGAGTGACCCAGGTTGGCAAGGCGACGCGCCTCGGCGCTGACGAACGCGTCGGATCCCAGGTACGTCAGCTCCTGGCGCAGCTGATCGTTCTGCTGCTCCATGGCGGTGATCCGATCCTGGAGGGCTGCCGCCTGCTGGGTGATCGAATAGTTCGCATACACCTGCCGGCCAACCTGAATCGCCAGCAACCCTCCCACGACCACGAGCACGACCAGCCAGGTCACGCCCGCCCGACTCCCGGGCAGCCGCACACGCGGACCACGGGGGGTGGGCCGGCCGCCGCGCCCCGCGCGTGCGGCCGGGAGGTCGATGCCGGTCATCCTGACGGCAGTCTAGGGGCGCGTTTTCCACAGCGTCAAGGAAAGCTGCGCATGCCTTGCCGCACGTCGGGCGCACCGGCGACGTCAGCGGGTGCTAGCCTATCGAACATGCGTTCTATTCCCCCCTCGCCATGCTGACCACCCGATCGACCGGGACCGATGGCGCCATCGCGGCGCTGCTCGACGACCCGGCGGTTGCGCCCTGCATCGTGGCCCACCGCGAGCTCGAACCCCGCCCACCGCGGTACGCCGCGTGGCCCGCGACTATCGATCCCCGCATCGCGGACGGGCTCCGCGCCCGGGGCGTGGAGGCGCCGTACACGCACCAGGGATCGGCCTACGCCCACGCCGTCGCGCACCGCAACGTCGTCGTCGTCACGCCCACCGCCTCGGGCAAGACCCTGTGCTACAACCTGCCGGTCCTCGACGCGATCGCCCATGACGAGACGGTGCGGGCGCTGTACCTCTTCCCCACCAAGGCCCTCGCCGCCGACCAGCTCGTGGAGCTGCGCGCGCTCGCCGACGCGAGCGGGATCGGCCTCAAGACCCACACCTACGACGGCGACACGCCGCCGAACGTGCGAGCCGTCGTACGGGCGGCCGGACAGGTGGTGATCACCAACCCGGACATGCTCCACGCCGCGGTCCTCCCCCACCACACCAAGTGGTTCAAGCTCTTCGAGAACCTGGAGTACGTGGTGATCGACGAGCTGCACACGTACCGCGGGTTGTTCGGATCCCACGTCGCGAACGTGGTGCGCCGCCTGCGCCGGATCTGCAATCACTACGGCTCGGACCCCACGTTCATCTGCGCCAGCGCCACGATCGCAAACCCCCGCGAGCTGGCGCAGGCGATTCTCGAAGCACCGGTGGAGCTGGTGGACGACAACGGGGCGCCGTCCGGCCGCCGCCACGTGCTGGTCGTCAACCCGCCGGTCGCCAACGAGCAGCTGGGCATTCGTGGCTCGGCGCTCCTCACCGGCCAGCGCATCGCCGAGCGGCTCATCGCGAACGGCGTGCAGACCATTGCCTTCAGCCGCTCGCGCACCTCGGTCGAGGTGCTGACCACCTATCTTCAGGAGGCGTTCGCGCCACCGCCCGGCCACCCCCACTCAATCCGCGGCTACCGGGGCGGGTACCTGCCGAACGAGCGCGCTGAGATCGAGCGCGGGCTCCGCGAGGGACGCGTGCGCGGCGTGGTGGCGACCAACGCGCTGGAGCTGGGGATCGACATCGGTGGACTTGACGCGGCAATCAGCATCGGGTATCCGGGCACCATCGCATCCACCTGGCAGCAGATGGGCCGCTCGGGCCGACGGGCCGGCACGAGCCTCTCGGCCCTCGTCTGCTCCTCGGGACCCATCGACCAGTTCCTGGCCACCCACCCCGAGTACCTCTTCGACAGCTCGCCGGAGCACGGCCTCGTCAACCCGGACAACCTCCATGTCCTGCTCAACCATCTGCGGGCATCGACCTTTGAGCTGCCCGTGCCCTCCGACGAACGGTTCGGGATCGACGAGACATCCACCCTGCTCGAGGTCCTGCAGGAGGACGGCTGGATCCGCCACGCGGAGGACGATCGCTACTACTGGAGCCACGAGAACTTCCCGGCGAGCGACTTCGGGCTGCGGAGCGGCGCGCCGGAGAACGTCGTCATCGTGGACACCACCGGCGACCGGAACCGCGTGCTCGGCGAGGTCGACCTGTTCGCCGCTCCCCTGCTCGTCCATCCCAAGGCGATCTACATCCACGAGGGGGTGCAGTACCACGTGGATCTCCTCGACTGGGACGAGCGGAAGGCCTTCGTCACCCGGACCGACGTCGACTACTACACCGATGCCGACCTGGGCATCACCCTCAAGGTGCTCGAGGTCTTCGACGAGGCCGATGCACCGCCCGCCGGCAAACGGCAGCGGGGCGAGGTGATGGTCGCCTGGAAGGTGACCATGTTCAAGAAGATCAAGTACCACACCCATGAGAATGTCGGGTGGGGCTCGATCGACCTGCCCGAGCAGGAGATGCACACCACCGCAACCTGGCTTGTGCCGCCCGCGGTACTGGTCAACCGATACGACCGCGACACGCTCGACGGTGCGCTCATCGGTCTCGCCCGACTGGTGCGAACCACCGCCTCCCTGCTCCTCATGTGCGACCCCCGCGATCTCGGCGTGCTGGCCCAGGTGCAGGCGCCGTTCACCGGGCGGCCAACGCTGTACCTGTACGACGCCATCCCGGGTGGGGTGGGGTTGACGGAGCGCCTCTTCGACCTGACCGATGAGCTGATCCGCGCATCCCGCCAGGCGGTCGAGAGCTGCCCGTGCACCGACGGTTGCCCCGCGTGCGTCGGCCCGGCGACCGAGGTCGGGCACCGTGGAAAGATCACCGTCCTGGAGCTGCTCGTCGGCATGTCGGGCAACCCGTGAGGGAGACGTTCGGCGGGCGGACCCTCGCCGACCGACTGGCGATGGTCCGCGCCACGCGCCCAACCCGGCCCTCGCTCCCCCTGGAGCGGAGGCCGGGTCGCGAGGCGGAGCTCGCGCGCTGGTTCGGGGCCCGGCTCGAGGTCGCCGATGGTGCCGCCACGGTGGTCCTGGAGCGCGCCGTTCGTCTCAAGCCCGCGGAGGCCGCCGCCCTGGGCGGGCTTTCGCGGGCGGTCTACTTCGACACCGAGACGACCGGGCTGTCGACGGGGGCCGGGACGGTCCCGTTCCTCGCCGGGCTGGGCGTCCTGCGCGGCGAGACGCTCGTCGTGCGCCAGCTCCTGCTGCCGGACTATCCGCACGAGCGAGGTCTGCTCCGCCGGCTGTGCGCGGAGCTGGCGGCCGGCGAGCGGCTCGTCACCTACAACGGTCGAGGGTTCGACATGCCGCTGCTCGCCTCGCGCCTCACCGTCCATGGCTTCTTCGCAGAACAGGCTGCGCTGCCGGCGATCCACGACGACCTGCTGCCCATCGCCCGTCGTCTGTGGCGGCGGCCCCTCGGCGGAGCTCGGCTCGCCGACATCGAGAGCCGCATCCTGGGCGTCCGCCGCGCGAGCGACTGCCCCAGCGCCGAGGTGCCCCTGCGTTACTTCGGCTATCTCCGCGGCGGCTCGCCGGAGCCCCTGGTCGCGGTGCTGGATCACAATCTCCAGGACATCGTCTCGCTCGCCCGCCTCGAGGCCGTGGTCGCGCTCCTGGAGGCGGGCGCCTGGCGGGAGGTGAGCCTGCTCGACCATCGGGGGTTCGCACTGGAGCTGATCCGGCGCGGAGAGCCGGGCACCGCCCGGGAGGTCCTGGAGCACGCCCTGGCGGGAAGCTCCGGCCCGGATTCGCTGCTGCTGCGGCGCCTCGCAAGCCGGCTTCTCGTCGCCGCCGGAGACACGGGGCTCGCGGAACGGCTCTGGCTCGACGGGACGCGTGGGGCATCGGTCGAGGCGGCCTGGGCATGGGTGGAGGTTGCCCGGCTCCGCGAGCGGCATGCCGGTGACCTGCCTGGCGCACTCGACGCGGTATCCGCGGCAAGCCGAGCCCTGGACCTCGCGCTCGCGCTGGGTCGAGGCGGTGGCATGGCGGCCATCGGGTCGGCGCGGATCGCCGTCGAGCGACGGCGCCGACGCCTTGACCGCTGGCTCACGGCCCGCGAACGGCGCTCCAGCCGCCGTCGGGCGGTGGCCTAGCGGTCCGTCGGCTGGCCCTGCCGACGGCGGAGAAATCGCACGACTTCCCCGGCGGCAAGGCGCGCGGACTCACCCGGCGGCTCGCCGGACGCGAGCGCGGCGAGCAGGATCGCCGCATAAGCGTCGCCGGCGCCCACGGTCGCCGCTCCTTCGGCCCGCGGATCGCTGCCATCCGGCGGAGACACCACCCGCGGCGGCGGGACGAGCCGGCGTTCCCCGGCGTGGTCGATCCACGCGCCGCGCGCACCCGCCGTCACCGCCAGCACCGGGCGCTCGCCGATCAGCGAACGGAGCGCCTCCACGACGGTGTCCGGCGTGGCGGGGCCGACGGCGCCAGCCAGCGCGACGTCCTCGAGGCTCAGGCACAGGAGATCGAGCTCCGCGAGGCGCCGCACGAGCGCGGGCTCGAGGATGGTGAGCGGCCCTCGGCCAACGCGGCCACTCGCATCGACCGGACGCAGCCAACCCTGGAGGATGGCGCCGGTGGTCGCGCCCTCGTGCGTCTGGCCGGCGAGGTTCGCCCCGAACTCGCCCGCCACCGGCGCGTACAGGATCGCGGACGGCGAGAACGCGCGTGTCGGGCAGGCGAGCGCCTCGCCCGGGTGGATCAGGACCAGGCGCCGACCCGTCGGCCCGGACTCGTGCCGGAACAGGATGCTGCTCGCCGTTCGCTCGGCGTGAACCAGCGCGAGCCTGCCAAGGGCCGCGAGGCCGGCGCGCGCCTCCGGTTCATCGCCAGCCGCGGTGACGATGCCCATGCGCAGCCCGGCCGCCGCGCCGGCGGTCGCCGCGTGCACCACCGAACCCCCCGCCGTCCGGAGTCCATCGGGGAAGAGATCGACCGTCAGACCACCGACGACCAGCAGGTCGACGGCCGCGGGCGCCAGAGGCGGGTGGCCCTCCATCGGGCTATGATCCGTCAATGCCGCTCTACTTCTACGAGCTCCACGAGGGAGCCACGGACCTGATGACCGATGCGCTCCTGGTGAGCGAGCGAGGGCACAGTCGCGAGGACTTCGCGGCGCTCGTCCAGGAGGCACGCGCTGCGGTGCTCGAGACCTTCGAGGAGGACACCCTCGTCGAGGCCGTCGCCCGGGAGCTCGAGCGAAGCGCCGGGTTCACGTACATCAGTGACGAAAAGTTGACCGCGAGCATGAGCGTGGGGTCGGACGCCGGTGACACGTATCTCGTCGACCAGAGCGACGAGTTCCGGAGCATGGTCGTCGAGCTCGAGAGCTCCTGACACCGACTACTTGGCGACGTTGAACAGGACCTGGACCACGTCGCCGTCACGGACCTCGTAGGACTTGCCCTCCGCGCGCAGGACCCCGTGCCGTCGCGCCTCTGCAATGGACCCAACCCGCATCAGGTCGTCATAGGTGACCACCTCCGCGCGGATGAAGCCTCTCGCAAGGTCCGAGTGGATGGCGCCGGCCGCGTCCACCGCAGTCGAGCCCTGGCGCAGGGTCCAGGCCCGGCACTCGTCCTCCCCCGCGGTGAAGAACGAAAAGAGGCCCAGGAGACCGTAGGTCAGGCGGATCACCCGACCCCGGGAAGCCTCTCGTATGCCGAGATCGTCCATGAAGAGCCGCGCGTCATCCTCGGGGAGCTGCGCGATCTCGGCCTCCAGCTTGCCGGCGATGGCTGCGGCGTCACTCCGGGGCTGGTGGTAGCGGCCGCGCGTCTCCTCCTCGCGCGCCGCGGCACCCTCGAGGCTTCCCTCGTCGAGATTCAGAAGCAGGAGCACCGGCTTCTGGGTCAGGAACCGGAAGCCGCGCAGGCGATGCTCCTCGTCGTCGTCGAGGGCCAGCGACCGAAGCGGCAGCCCCTCCCCGAGGTGCGGCTCCAGCCGTTCGAGCAGGGACTCCTCGAGTGCGTTCGCCTCGCGCTCCGCAGCGGATCCATGACGACCCGAGGTGCGCAGCTTCTCGAGTCGCTTCTGGACCACGGTCAGGTCGGCGACCGTGAATTCCAGGTCGAGCTCCTCGATGTCGCGCATCGGGTCGGGAGCTCGGTCGCCGCCCTCGAAGACTCGGGCGATGTGGAGCAATGCATCGGCGTTGCGGATCTGGGCCAGGAGGTCGGCTGAGACGGTTCCCTCCCGGGTGGCACCTGCCGGAATGGCCACGTCCACGTAGGTGACGTCCGCGGGCGTGGTCTTGCGAGGATGGAAGAGCTCCGAGAGACGTTCCAGGCGCTCGTCGGGGACCTTGACGACACCGATGTTGGGGGCCGCCCGTCCCCCGGAGTAGCCGCCGGTCTCGGCCTGCACGCCGGTGAGGGCGTTGAAGACGGTGGTCTTGCCGCTGCCGGGCAGGCCGACGATGGTGACCTGCATCCGGCTAGTACCCTGCCTCCAGGTCAACGACGTTCTCCAGCGGCTCGCCCGCCAGGTAGTGCCGCAGGTTGGCGACGAACAGCTCGATGCCCCGATCCACGACGCGATCGCTCGACCACGAGGTGTGCGGGGTGACGATCAGGTTCGGCGTCGTGTACGCGGCCGAATCGGCCGAGAGCGGCTCCTCGTCGAACACGTCGAGGACCGCCCCCGCGATCCAGCCGTTCTCGAGGGCGCGTCGAAGCGCGGTCTCGTCGACGAGGCGGCCGCGCGCGATGTTGATCAGCCACGCGGACTCGCGCATCGTCTGCAGCTGCGACGCACCGATCATGCCCGCCGTGTCGCCGGTCAGCGGTGCGGTCAGCACCACGACGTCCGACTCGCCGAGGACCCGGTCCGTGGCGTCGTCGCCGAAGATCTCCACGTTGGCTCGACCGTGCGTCCCCAGCTCCGGGCGGCGCCGGGTGGCAAGTACGCGGGTCCCGAATGGCTCCAGCAGGGCCGCGATCTCCGAACCAATGCTGCCGTAGCCCAGGATGCCCACGGTCTGCCCGCCCAGCTCGGTGCCGCGGAGCGGCTGCCAGGTTCGCTCGCGCTGCAGCTCGAGCAGCTGTGGCAGACGGTGCGAGATCGCGAGCAGCATCATCACGACGTACTCGGCGATGGGCCGGCTGAAGACGCCCCGCGAGTTCGTAACCGTAATGCCACGGGATCGAACGGTGGGCGTCGCCACCTGGTCGACCCCGGCAGACGCGGAATGGATCCAGCGCAGGTGCGGCGTCCGCGAGAGCAGGTGGTCGAGCATGGAGCCCGGAACGCCGCTGCGCAGCAGCACCTCGGCTGCCTCGAGGGCCGCCTCGGCGTCCGCGTGGACGACTCCGTCCCGCGACAGCGGCACCACGCGTACGTTGCCCAGCGACTCGATGCGATCGACGATCGGTTGCGGCAGCCCCGTGCCGTAGATGGGGGTGGCGAGGATGACGACCTCGCCGCTCATGCCTGCGAGGTCACGCGGTCGCCGCGAAGCGAATCGGTTCCGTCCTCCATCCGGCGGATCCACACCTCCGGGTTCCGAATCTCGTCCATGCTGGGCAGCACCTCGGGACCGGTCCAGATCTGCTGGAGGAAGGCTCGATCGCGACGAGCCAGCACCGCGTCGACGAACGCCTCGCCGGCCGCGTACTGCTCCATCTTGAGGTCCAGGCCGGTGACCCGCATGATGGCCTGCTCCATGGCACCCCGGCGCTCGTTGCGACGCTCGAAGCGGTCGTGAAGCATCCGGAAGCCCGGCAGGAGCCGCTCCCCCGCGGCGTTCATCACGTGGTTGGAATACCCCTCGAGAAGCGACATGAGCGCCTGCGTTCGCTGGAACGTCGCGCGCTGGCGCTCACTGAGGAGACGCTCGATCCAGTGGCCATTGCCCGCGCCGGCGATGACCTCCCGCAGCCGCCCTCCCAGCCCGCCGGCGTCGGTCGCCAGCTGCTCGACGGACTCCGAGACCAGTCCGGCGAAGTGATCGCGAAGCCAGGGATGGGCCTCGAACTCAAAGGCGTGTGTCGCCTCGTGCAGCGCGATGAAGAAGCGGAACTCGTCGAGCGGCACGCGAAGGTGCGCCGCGGTGGCCGTGATGTTCGGCTCGACGAAATGCAGACGACCGCGCGGCACGGGTCCCGCGGCCAGAAGGCTGACGTCGTACTGACCCAGGACCTTCCTGGCCAGGAAGCCCAGCAGGAAACCAAGCTGCTGGTTGCCGATGGACCGGTTCACGATCCGCGCCAGTGCGCGCCCGGGTGTCTCTGCCGAACCGGCGGCCGCGGTCAGCAGGCCCTCGACGCGGCCGAACAGGGATTGGAACGTGGCGAGGTTGAGGTCGACCCACTCCAGTCGATCGATGACCGCGGGCACCTCAAGGGCAGCCGGCAGCGGACGTCCGATCTCCGCCTCGACCGCCGGCTCGATCCGCAGCAGCGCCTCGCGGTAGAAGGCCTCCGCCTCCTCGCGTTGCTGCTGGCTGAGAGGGGCGGCATGTGCACCCAGCCGGCGGCGGGCAATCCCGCGAACGGCCTCCCAGTCGATGAGCCGGGTCCCGGCGCGCCGGACCAACTCACGCTGGGCGACGGTGGCCCCCATGGCAAGGAGGCCCCCCACGACGATGCCCATGCCGATCCGGCCTGCGTTCCGTGTCACCTTCGCAGTCTAGGACCTCCGCGCCGAGGTCGCGTCCACGCGCACCTCCTCGACCGCCGGCAGGCGCGAGCCGAAGATGCGGCCCGCGACCGCGGCGAAGGCCTGCACGTCCCCGGTGGTCGCGATCCGGTTATCCCCCGGTTCGGTTTCATCCGTCCGCGCGTGGAAGGCGTCTAGCAGATCCTCGACGGCGATGGCCGTGGTGAACGCGGAATCGACGACCGCCACCGGGCTTCCGACCACGCGCTCGATGAGCGGCCGCAGGAGGGGATAGTGCGTGCATCCGAGGAGGAGGGTGTCGATGTCCGGATCCGCGGCCAGCATCGGCTCCAGGTATCCGCGCAGCGCCTGCTCGGCCTCCGGCCCGTCGAGGGCGCCGGCCTCCACCAGTGGGACCAGTCGCGGGCAGGCACGCTGCGTCACGACGAGCCGTGCATCCGCCTCCTCAATCGCATCGGGATACGCCCCCGACTCGACCGTGCCTGCGGTGGCAATGACGCCGATGTGCCTGCTCCGGGTGGCGGCTGCTGCGGCCACCCCTCCCGGGCGAACGACGCCCACCACGGGCACCGCGGCCCGCTCGCGAACCTGGGGCAGCGCACGGGAGGTTGCCGTGTTGCAGGCGATGACGAGGAGCTTGACGTCCTGTCCGAGGAGCCAGGAGACACACTCGTCCGTGAACGCGCGTACTTCGTCGGCTGGCCGCGGCCCGTACGGCGTGCGCGCGTTGTCGCCGAGGTAGATCGTCGACTCGGCGGGCAGGCGGCGGCGCAGCTCCGAGAGGACCGTCAAGCCTCCAACGCCGGAGTCGAAGACGCCAATGGGGCGCCGATCCGGTGTCCTGGCCACCCGGATCAGCGGTGCCCGGCGAGCGCCATGCCACGCTCGGCCTGGACTGCCACCAGGGCGGCGGCGATCTGGCGGACCCCCTGCGCGATCGGCGATTCCGGGCTCGAGAGGACGAAGGGAACGCCCTCGTTGTTCGCGTTCAACACGAGGCGCCCATCGGACACGATCTCGAAATCGATGGGCTGGCCGAGGGTCTCCTCCAGATCGGCCTTGACGATGCCGCCTGATGCGTCGGCGCGATTGAGGATGGTCGCCAGCTTGGACTTCGGATACCCGATGGCGGCGAAGGCCTCGCCGGCCATGGCCAACCCGCGAATCGCCATCGAGTCGTAGCTGAGGACCTGCAGGATCAGGTCCGCCGCATCCAGGAAGACCAGCACGTCGTCGGAGAGGGCCGCGCGCGTGTCGACAATCACGAACTCGTACAGCTTGCGGATGATGCCCAGCACCTTCTCCACGTCACGGGTGGTGACCATCTCCGCCATCTCGACCCGCGGCGGCGCCAAGAGGATGTCGATCCCCGAGGGGTCCTTCCACAGGACCTCGGCCAGGTCGGATTCGCGAATCCGATCCGTCGGCAGGTTCAGGATCGACGGCGCGACGGCGGGGACGCGCAGCAGGCCCCGCAGGTCGCTGAACTGCAGCGTACCGTCAACGAGGCAGACGCGGTGACCGCTGCCGAGCGCAACGGCGAGGTTGTACGCGAGGGTGGTGCGTCCCACGCCGCCCTTCGGCGAGAAGAGCGCCACCATCATGGATGACGCGCGCGAGGACTCGACCGATCGCTCATCGTGGGTCTTGCGGATCAGGGTGGTCAGGTCGAAACCGGTGAACGGCATCTTCAGGACCGCGTCGATACCCTGGTCGGGGTCTTCGCGCACGGGGTTCTGCGGGACGGTCAGCATGATGACCGCGACGTTGGCGTCGGCCTCTCGAATGGCCCTTGCCACGTTCGGACCGCTCATGCGTCCCTGGAGGAGGGCATCGACGATCACGAGGTCGGGCCGCATCTCGCCCACGGCCGCGACCGCCTTGTCGCCGCTGGCGACGACGTCGAGCACCTTGATCTGCGTCTGGGCGTTGAGCAGCGAGCGCATGTGCGACGCCACCTGGGGAACGTCTTCGATTACCAGCAGTCTGATCTGCTCGCCGGCCAATTCCCTAAACCCCTTCCGACGCTCGTCGCGTCCCCCGACATCGCCCCGCCCTGTCCGCTCGTCAGGCTGCTCGACGCGCGATCACGATGCGGCGCTCGCTCTCCCGACCCAACGGTTCCAGATCGTGTGACCCGTAGGTCATCTCGGTCACGAATCGACCTGCGACGAGGAGTTGCTCAAGCACGTCCAGTGAGGGATACCAGAGCCGGAAGCTGGCCGGAAGTCGCGCTATCGTACCATCGGGTCGTACCGTATCCGTGAGGGTCGAGTACTCGACATGCAGGCCCTCGGGGCTCTCTCGGCGGACCAGCTGCGAGCGTCTGGAGACCGGTTTGCCGTCCATCTGGCGCTCCCAGTCAACGCTCATGGGCAGGTCGCGCCACGGAAGTCCTGACGGCCCGATGTCATCGAGCACCAGCTGGCCGGCCGGCTCCACCCGCTCGGCCACGGCCGTGAACATGCGTACCGCATCCTCGGGCCCGGCCAGGTGGGGCAGAACACCCACGGCGACGACGAGGGCAAACGGACCGCGAACGGGTGGCCGGCGGACGTCACCGGCGGCCACATCGAGCCGGCCCGCCTCCGACGCCTCGCCGAGCACGGGGTCTTGGGCGATCCGTGCCCGAGCCCGGCGAAGCAGGGCTTCGGACCCGTCGATTCCCAGGACCCGCGTGGGTGCAGCGTCGACGAGGGCCCGGAGCAGCCGCCCCGTCCCACAGCCGAGATCCAGGACGGCTCCGCCTGCCCGCCTGGAAAGCTCGCGATAGAAGACGAGATCCTCGTCGAACTCGTCGTGCTCGAGGTCGTAGATCGCTGCCAGGAGGTCCGGGTCGCCCGGCTGGTTCGCGAAGATGTCCGGGCCGCGTGGATCGTTCACGGCGCATCGATTCGTCGGATGGCGAACCACTCGGCGAGGCATGCCAGCAGGCTCACGAAGATGGCCACCGGCACGGAGAGAGCGCCACCCAGCCGCAGCCCGGCGAGTGCCGCGAGAACGGCCCCGGCGAGCAGGCCGCGTCGCGTCGCGCGGCGCCAGGCGCCACGGAACACGATGCGCCGTCGAAGCACGAACTCGGCGAGGAATGCGAAGGGGGTCACCAGGACCGCCGCCGAGATGGAGGCGATGGCAACCACCAGCACGCGATTGCGCCCGGCGTCGGGGCAGGCCTCTCCAGCACTCGGGCCCGGGCAGGTGTTCCCCGCGACCGCGACGAGGACCACGACGCCCAGCGCGGCCACGAGGACCAGGGCCAGGACCCAGAAGCGATGCCGACCACTCACCGCGTCGCGCCCCGGGCAGCGTCAGGCAGCGCGGCGGTCACCGCGCCGCATCGGGGCAGATCTCGCGGAACGGGCAGAAGCCGCAACGTGCGGCACCGGGGGTGGCCCCGAACCGGCCCGCGCGGATGCCCTCGGCCGCCAGGGTCACTTTCTCCTGCGCGCGCTCGAGCCGCCGCTCCGTGGGCTCGCTGCGCCCAACCAGCCCCGATTCGAGGAAGTGCAGGGCAAGCTCGTCCGGGAGCCGTCCGTGCTGCGCCTCCCAGGCGAGGGCGTAGATCGCAAGCTGCAGTGAATCCCGCGTTCGGCGCTGGGCAGTGGCCGGATCGCGGACGTCGCTCGACTTGTAGTCGGTGATCACCACCCGGCCGTCAGCCTCCTGGTCGACCCGGTCATATCGTCCCCGGACACGGTCGCGTCCCAGCAGGAAGGCAAACTCCTGCTCGACCGCCGTGGGGCGCGCCGGATCGGATTGCTGCTCGTTCCAGAAGCGGGCCAGGGCGTCCCGGGCCGCCGCGAGGCGTGCCTCCTCGTGGTCGCGAGTGAGGTATCCCACCGACTCCCAGCTCGCGTCGAGTGCCGCCTGCAGCTCCGCAAGGGCCATGGGCCGGCCCTGCATCTGACGGCGGTGGTAGGCCTGCACCGCACCGTGGAGCGCCTTGCCGTAGCTGAGCTGGTGGCTCGCCGGGGTGGGAATGCGGATCTGGTGGGCGAAGCGATACCGCGCGGGGCACTCGAGGTAGTCGTTGACCTGGCCGAAGCTCAGCGACAGCGGGCGGTCTCCCAGGGATGGTCGGCCCGGCGCTGCAGTCGCGGTGGGAGCTTCCTGGCTGCGGGCGATCCGCTCCGCCTCGCTCGGGCGCACCGCTGCGGCCGGGGTCGCGGGCGGCAGGTCGAGCGCCTCGTGCACGAACTGGCTCAGGCGGCGCGTCCGGCCCCCGCCGTAATCGGCCGCCCAGCTCAGGAGCAGGGCATCGGCGGCACGAGTCATCCCGACGTAGAAGAGACGTCGCTCCTCGGCGAGGTGATGGTCCCCTTCCGCGACGGGATCCCGCAGCAGCTCCGTGGGGAAGGGCAGCGGATCGCGCCGGTCGCGGCTGGGGAACCGCTCCTCGACCAGCCCGACCATGAAGACCACGGGGAACTCGAGTCCCTTTGCGCGGTGATAGGTCAGCACGT
This sequence comes from uncultured Chloroflexia bacterium, assembly GCA_963805305.1. Classification (GTDB taxonomy): domain Bacteria; phylum Chloroflexota; class Limnocylindria; order QHBO01; family QHBO01; genus CAVXEH01. The sequence goes on along the minus strand of CAWDTM010000002.1, from coordinate 392,364 downwards.
GCACGGCGTCGCCGTCGTCCGGCTCGGCCTCGGCGGTCGAGGGGTCGTCCCCCGCCGCCATGAGGGTGTCGAGCTGCTCCACGAGGAAGGGCAGACGATCGTGGCGCAGGAGCGCCGATTGACGCCGGACGATCTCGAAGAAGCGCGCGACGTTGGCGATGCGTTCGTCCCCCGTATCCCGCGCCTCGCGGGCAAGGCGGCCAAGCCACCCGCTCGCGGAGACGAAATGGTAGAGGAGCTCGCCGGTTGTCCGCTCCGCGCTCATGGTCCGATGGCGGTCCAGGGTCGCCAGGAGCCGTTGCACGACCTCGATCGCGCCACGGGTGAAGCGGGCCGGATCGGGACGGGCAAGCGCCTCGCGCAGGGCTGCCTCGAGGCCGATGCGGCGCCGCGAGGCGGCGTTCAGGGCGCGGGTGACGTCCTCCGCGGCCAGGCCGAACACCTCGGAGGTTGCGAGGTCGTAGCAGCTGACCGAGTCCTCCGGGTTGGCCACCGCCCGCAGGAAGCTGACCAGCATCCGTACCTCGGGCTGGTGGTAGAGCCCCGCCGTCCCGCTGAACCGCCACGGAAGGTGCTCCATGTTCAGGCCGCGCAGGATCGGGTCCGCATCGCGGTTCCCGCGGACCAGGATGGCGTGGTCTCCGGCACGGCGGCCGGCTCGCATGGAGCTCGCGATGCGACGGGCGACCGCGTCCGCTTCGTCGCTCCCGGTGACGAACGAGAGGAGCTCGATGGAAGCGGCGCCAGACGCTCGCGGCGGGAAGGCATGCCTGGCCCGCAGCCGCTTGTCGATCCCCTCCCGAACCTCGAGGCGTTCGGGGTCGTTGTGGCTGATGAGCCGGTGGGAGGCGTCGAGGATCTCCTGCCGATTGCGGAAGTTGTCCGTCAGGACCACCTTCGCCGCCCGCGGGTACGCGGCACGGAATCCCAGGATGTTCGAGAGCGCTGCGCCACGGAAGCGGTAGATGCTCTGGTCGTCGTCCCCGACCACGGTGACGTTGCCACGGGGTCCGCCCGCCAGCAGGTTCACGATCTCGAACTGCGCGTGGTTGGTGTCCTGGAACTCGTCGACGAGGATGTATCGGTACCGCGCTCGCTCGGCCTTAAGGACGAGCGGGTGGTCACGGAGCAGGCGCAGGGCCAGGGCGACCTGGTCGCCGAAGTCGAAGCGATCGGATGCGCGCATGAGGTGCTCGTACGCCGAGTAGGCGTCCGCCAGCTCTGCCTGCAGAGCTGCCTCCTCGGCCAGCGCCGCGTCATGGGGCGCAGCCGCCGAACGGACGGCCAGCGCCTCCGCCGCCGCTGCGAATCGCTCGGGCGAGACGTCCTCGTCTCGTGCGCGGCTGAACAGGGTCGCGAGTGCGCCCAGGAACCGGGTCGGGTCGCCCAGCGGTCGATATCGGTCCAGCGGAAGCTCGAAGAGGTGCTCGCGCAGGAAGATGACCTGCTCGGCACGCGACAGGACGGTGGCCCGGTCGGAGAGCCCGGCCTCGAAGGCGTGCTCGCGGAGGATCCGGTCGCCGAACGCGTGGAACGTGCTGATCACCGAATCGGTGTAGCCATACGGCACCAGCCGATCCACCCGCTCCTGCATTTCGGTCGCTGCCTTCTCCGTGAAGGTGAGGGCCAGGATCTCCGATGGCCGCGCCCGCTTCTCCGCGATGAGCCAGGCGATGCGACGGGTCAGGACCGTGGTCTTCCCGGTCCCGGCGCCGGCGACGATGAGCAGTGGTCCGTCTCCGTGCGTGACCGCCCTGCGCTGGCGGGGAGTGAGGTCCGCAAGGAGCGGGGGCTGGAGGCGCAGGTGGGGTGGTTGGCGGCGCGGCGGCGCTGGCGCGCTCAGCTCCTCGAAGATCGGGAGCTGGTCCGGGGACGGGACGACCGCTGGCACGAGCTCGATGGTACCGGACGCAGGATTCATCCCGCGGTTATCGCCGGCTTATCCGACACCTCGGGTGTCGCGGCGACGCGCGGATCGTAAGGCCCGACCGGAGTGCGACCGCCGCCAGGCGAGCAGCAGCTCGGCGGAGCGTCGGCTGGTTCGCAGCTCATCGCGCACGCGTCCGACGCCCAGTGGCCCGTGGCGCGCCACCGCATCGATGCGGGCCATGAGCGAGGCAAGCAGGTCCGGTGGAACGTCGATCCCGTCTCCGAGGGCGACCAGCTCTCCGGCCGCGCGCAGCTGGTCGAGCACGCCGGACGGAATGCCCAGCCGGGCGGCGATGGGGCTGACCCGCGGCGGATCGGCGCCCAGCTCGCGGAGGCCGGCCAGCAGCCGCTCGACGCGCTCGCGCATGGCATCGTCGGCGAACATCGGCTCATGCGTGACCAGGCGGACCCGATGCCCTGCTCTCGCCACGGATCCGGCCGTGACCAGCCCCTCGAGCTCGGCGCGCAGGGCGGCATCGGACAGGCCGCGGAGGGATCCCGCGCCCCGATGGCCGCCGGGCCGGCGCTCGCCGGGGTCTGCGCGCGCTTCGGCGATCACCGCGTCCAGGCGGTGATCGGCCTTCAGGGGTTCCCGCCGATGCAGTCGCCGCAGGGCTGCCAGCAGCCGACGACGGCCAAGCTGCAGGGCCGCCTCGTCCGGATCGGCGGTCACCCCGCGGTGGGAAGCGGCACGGTCCCCTCGACCGCGATGCGGATCGCCTCGCTCTCCTCGTCGGAGAGCTGGTGGCGCGAGGTGCCGTTCTCCACCGGCTTGGCGAAGACGCGGGTGTTCGCCCGGCCGTGGAGGCTGCTGATCACGATGCCATCCCGACGATCGTCGAGCAGCGCGATGGCGAAGCTCTGGTCAGAGCCGGTGTCCGCGAAGGGGTTGAAGCGCACGAGGCCGATGTGCTGCAGGCTGCCCCGGGTGCGCTGCTCCAGGTACTCGACCAGGCGGATGAGCTCCTTCAGGCTCGTCGAGACCTCCTCGACCCGACCCATGTGGCCATCCAGCAGGTCCTGGAGCGAACCGCCCTGCTCGCCGCTCACCAGGGCACGGTAGGTGCTCGTGGCACGACGAAGGCGCACCGCCTGCACGAGGAGCGCGATGATGAGAAGAAGCACCAGCAGCCCGAGCGCAGCGAACGCGAGGGCCAGGTTGTCGGAGAGGAAGCGGTTCAGATCAGCCACGGACCGCCATCAGGACTGCGGACGACGGCCGGTATAATACCGCCCCCACGGCCCCGCCCCGGCCGATGGAGTGTTGCCGCAGCCAAGGTCAGGAGCAGCAGAGAAGCGCATGGCTCGATCCCGGAAGACCTCCAGCCGCTCACGTCGGCGCCAGCAGCGCGCGGCGTCGCGCCCGCAGCCGCGACCCGCGGCGCCCTCGGCGGCCACGCCCGATGGCGTCGACGCCGGTGCCGGTCCCACGTCCATCTCGTCTTCCGGCACGGCGGCGACCAGCCGATCCTCGACCTCGGGCGCGCCGGCCCAGCGCGGGTCGCGGAGCAACCCGCGGCTCGCGGTTGCCGGGCCGTCCCGGCTCACGGAGCGGGCCATCGAGGAATACCACTACGTGGGTCGCGACCTGCGAAACATCTTCACCCTGGTGGTGGTCATGGCCGTCCTGCTGGCGGTCGCCTTCGTGGCCTTCACCGCCCTGGGGATCGGCCACACCGCCTGAGGCGTCCGTTCCCGCGCGTCAGCCCTTCGCCGCGCGCCTCGCAGTGCGCAGTCGGGCGAGCCGCTCCCCGATCTGCTTCTCGAGCCCCTGGTCGGATGGCTCGTAGTAGACCCGTCCGGCAAGCTCGTCCGGCAGGTACTGCTGGTCGACATCGGCCCCGTCGAAGTCATGCGGGTACAGGTACCCCTTGCCGTACCCGTGCTCCCGGGTCAGGCGCCGATGCGACGAGGGTCGGAGATGGAGCGGCACCGGCAGCCGGCCGCGCTCCTCCACGTCGGCCAACGCCGCGAAGTACGCGCCACCTGCACGGTTCGACTTCGGTGCCACGGCGACATAGGCAGCCGCCTGGGCGAGGGCGTACTGCGCTTCCGGCAGGCCGATCATCTCCACCGCCTGCATGGCCGCCACCGCGACCTGCAGGGCCCGGGGATCGGCGTTACCCACGTCCTCGGACGCGGCGATCACGATGCGCCGCGCGATGAAGGTCGGGTCCTCGCCGGCCGCGACCATGCTCGCGCACCAGTAGAGGGCCGCGTCGGGGTCGTTCCCCCGCATGCTCTTGATGAACGCGGACGCGGCCTCGAAATGCTGGTCGCCCACCCGGTCATAGGCGAGCAGGCGCTGCTGGGCCGCCTCGCCGATCCGCTCGGTGTCGATGCTCTCCCCGTCGCCGGTGACGGACGCCGCCGCCTCGAGGATGTTCAGCACCTGCCTCGCATCTCCGCCCGAGAGGTCGAGCAGCGTGGCCCGCGCGTCGTCAGCGAGCCGGACCCGGTTCGCCAGCCCCTGCTCGTCGGCAAGAGCACGATCGACGATCGCGCCCAGGTCCTCCGCCGAGAGCGGCTCCAGGCGATAGACGCGCAGGCGCGAGAGCAGGGGCGAATTGATCTCGTAGTACGGGTTCTCGGTCGTGGCCCCGACCAGGCTGATGGTCCCGTCCTCGACGTGCGGCAGGAGCGCATCCTGCTGCGCCTTGTTGAACCGATGCAGCTCGTCGATGAACACGACGGTCCGCCCGCCCGCCTCCCGCAGGGCTCGCGCCTCGGCGACGAGCTTCCGAATGTCGGCGACCCCGCTTGTCACCGCGGAGATCTGCCGCCAGGTCCCCTCGGAGCGCTCGGCGAGGAGGCGGGCGAGCGTCGTCTTGCCGCTTCCCGGAGGACCCCAGAGGACCATCGACGGGAGGTATCCCGGACGCACCACCCGGGTGAGGGCGCCATCGGCCCCCACGAGGTGGGGCTGACCAACGAATTCATCGAGCGTTCGCGGGCGCATGCGGGCAGCGAGCGGCGCATCCGGCGGAACGGGCTCCGGGAAGAGCGGCGGGGTGGAGACCTCGGAACGGCGCGGCATATGGCGCAGAGTCTACGTCGGCCGTATGGGCCGGCGGCCCGCCACCGGCCCCGCGAGAGGGCTGCGCCGAGCGGTCGGGTACCACGTACCAATGGGTCATACGCCGGGCGGTCCACCGGGGCAGATACTCCCGCCATGGCCGACCCGATCCAGCTTGCCCTCGTGCTGGTGGGCCTCGTCGACGCGACCGCCCTGTACGCTCACCTCGTGGGGCGACGGCGGCACGAGCGCCGCATCGAGGCGCGACTCCAGCAGTCGGCACACCTCTATGGGCTCGTCCGCATCGCCGTCGCCGACCGCCGCTTCGCCTGAGGCAGCGCAACCTCCGTGAGGGTGCGCGACTGATCGGACTGGCGCCCCCGCGCCTCGTATGATGCGGCGCATGGAAGAGAACCTGCGGATCCCGGGTCCCACGCCGTTGTCCGAGGTCGTCCGGGCCGCCCAGTCGGCGCCGATGATCGATCATCGCGGTGCGGAGTTCGGCACGATGCTGCGCGAGATCGTTGCGGGAATCGCGACCCTGATCGGCACCCGGGACGAGGTCTTCCTGCTCACCGGCTCGGGCTCGGGCGCGCTCGAGGCCAGCGTGGTCAACACCCTCTCACCGGGTGATCGAGTCCTTGCCGTCGTCATCGGCGGATTCGGCGAGCGGTTCGCGGCCATTGCCGAGGCGTTCGGGGCATCCGTCGAACGGCTCGAGGTGCCGTGGGGCGAGGCGGCCGACCCGGCAGCCGTCGCCGCCCGCCTCGCCGAGCGTCCACCCTACCGGGCGGTGCTGCTGACCCACAACGAGACATCGACCGGAGTCACGAACCCCTTGCGGGACCTTGCGACGGTGGTCCACGGCGCCCCGGGCGACCCCCTGGTCCTGGTCGACGGCATCAGCGGCCTTGGTGCGCTGCCGTTCGAGATGGACGACTGGCGCATCGATCTCGTGGTGAGCGCAAGCCAGAAGGCGTGGATGGCTTCGCCCGGGATCGCCATCGCCGCGGTCGGCGCCCGTGCGCGCGCCGCGGGGGCGGAGGCGCGCATGCCCCGCTTCTACTGGGATTTCGACCAGGCGCGGAGATGGGCCGAGAAGGGGCAGACGCCATGGACCCCGGCGGTCAGCGTCCTCTTCGGCCTGCGCGTCGGGGTCCGCCGGCTGCTGCAGGAAGGACGCGAGCGGACCTGGGCACGGCACGCAGCCATCACCGCCGGGGCGAACGCCGGGCTCGAGCGCGCCGGACTCCGCCTCGTGGCACCACCCGGCTTCCGCTCCCACACGGTTACCGCGGCGTGGCTTCCCGACGGCCTCGAATGGGCGCCGTTCAACGTCGCGATGCGCGCCAGGGGCCTCGTCATCGCCGGCGGCCAGGGCAAGTGGGCGGGGCGAATCCTTCGCTTCGGCCACATGGGCGACATCGACTGGCCACCCATCGGCGACGCGCTGGGCGTGCTCGCCATGACACTCGCGGAGTTCGGCTATCCCGCTGACGCCGAAGCGGTACGGGCCGCCGGCCACGCCGCCTTCGAATCGGCCGCGGCGGCGCCGTGAGCCGTCGCCTGCTGTTCCTGCGCCACGGCGTCACGGCGTGGAACCGCGAGGGCCGCTTCCAGGGGCACCTCGACCCCCCGCTGTCCGCCGAGGGGGAGGCGGAGGCGCGCCTCGTCGCAAGCCGGCTTGCCGGAGACGGAGCGCTCAGGCCGGCTCGCCTCATCAGCTCGCCGCTTGCCCGCGCCCGCCAGACCGCAGAGGCCATCGTGGCCGCGCTGGGGGACGACGAGCTCGAGCTTGAGCTCGACCCCCGGCTGATGGAGGTCGGCCAGGGGGAGTGGGAGGGTCGCACCCATGCCGAGCTGGCGGTCGAGGATGCCGAGCGCTACGGAGCGTGGCGCAGCGCCACGTGGGACCGCCAGCCGCCGGGGGGCGAGCCCGTCGACACCGCGGTCGCGCGAATCCGCTCTGCCCTCGACGAGGCGATTCTCTCGACCGATCGCGCGAGCGCGTGGCCGCTGTGCCTCACCGCGCACGGGGGGACGCTGCGCCTGGCTGCCCATGCGCTCCTCGAGATCCCGGTCGAGCGCGCCTGGCGTCTCGAGTTCGACAACGCCGCGCTCTCGCTCATGGACCAGGTCAACGGCCGATGGAGGCTGGTGACCTGGAATGACGGAGCGCACCTGCTGGGTCGCACGCCGGTGCACGTCGACGAGGACGACGGCCAACCGCTGGCGCTCTGATCCGGGAGATCCGCTCAGCCGCCTCGATGCGGGATCAGCGAACGGACCCGGCGACGGACCGCGAGCCAGATGAAGGGTAGGCGCAGGCGGCGCCAGGCGGCCTGCATGCGGTCGACGGTGTCTCCGGTCATCCCCCGCCCCGAGTAGCTTCCCCAGACCTTGGCGTCGGCAATGGTGTGGATCTCCGGGCGCCGCGCGGGGATCTGCTCCTCGAGCCAGCCCGCGTACTCATAGTCCGTCTCCGCCGCTCGCTGGCTGACCCCGGCCCTGTTCGCCGCCTGCAGGAGAAGCGCCCACTGCCGCTCGCCGGGCGCCAGGAAGCGCAGGCGGCGGTCGGAGCGGCGCATCCGCCACCAGATGGCTCCGGCCACGGCGAGCAGGATGCCGAAGATGACCAGCAGGTTGCCGGGGCGCACGTCCGCGGCGGCGGCAGGCTGGTCGCTGCCCCCGGCGACGGTCCCGCCGGTGATCGGCCGCACGGAGGGCTGCGTGAACACGTTGCTGGGGTCCTGGCCCTCCAGCAGACGCTGGGTCGCGTCGTCAACGCCGCCGATGGCCGACGGGAGCGGGCGGTCGACGCCAGAATCACGGATGAACTGCGGGTCGATGGACTTCGTCGCCTCGAAGGTCTGCCATCCGTAGCCGGGGAAGAAGACCTGCGCCCACACGTGGGCGTTCGACTCCCGGTACTCGTACTGGGACGGAGCGATGCGGGTGCCGGGCGAGAAGCCCACCGCCACGCGTGCCGGCAGGCCCAGGCTGCGCGCCATGATCGCCATCGCGCTGGCGTAGTACTGGCAATAGCCACGCCGACCGTTCTGCGCGTCGAAGAGGAAGAAGTCCACGAGGTCCCGGTCGGCCGGCGGCGCTCCCACGTTGGTCGCGTACGACAGCTCGGACGAGGTTGTCAGGAAATGCGCGAGTGCCTTGGCCATGTCGTACGGGGTGGTGGCGTTCGCGTCGTGCACGATCTGCTCTGCGAGGGCACGGACCTCGGGTGTGACGTGGCTGTCGTCCATGTAGATGGCCCGGACGCTCGCCGGGTAGTCCTGGCCGGCGCTTTGGAGCTGCTTCTCGGTGACGTTCGAGATCGCCGCGTCGATCGAGTAGCCCTCCCCCGGCCCGACCCCGTTCTGCGACGAGAGCGCACCCAGGAAGGGCTGGCCGTCCGGCTCGGTGACGACCGCCGGGGTCGTGATGCGCAGCGGCACGCCGGGCGTGAAGAGGTTGCGGCCGATGGGCTCGATCAGCTTGACGGTGATCGTCTTGGCCGCGAATCCATCGGTGGTGCCGGGCTTCTCCGGGCTGGGACCGGGAAAGACGAGCTGGTTGCGACCCACCGGCCGGTTGTTCCCGCCGCTCGATGCCCAGCCGTGGCCGGTGTACACGTCGTAGCTGACGGTCTGCAGGTAGTAGGCGTGGTCCTCCGAGACGAGCAGCACCGGCGAGTCGTTCGCGAACCAGCTGCCAGTTACGGTGAAGCGCGTCCCGAACGAGTTGCCACTGATGCGCGCGTCCTTGTTGGAGAGGCCGCCGAAGACGCCGTCGAGCTTGTCGCGGACGCTCGTCCAGACCACGTCCAGGTTCTGCCAGGCATCGGTCAATGGGTTGGCCACCGCGACGCTCGTCAGCACCCACGAGACGGCGATGGTGACGGCGATGAACGCCACACCGGTCCGCATGATCGAAGCGGGCACCTCGACGTTCTCGTTGACCCGGCGGATGCGCCACCCCTCCTCCCGGGTGGCGAGCGCTCCGCGCAGCCAGAGGAGGAGGGCGGCGAGGACGAACAGAACCAGGTAGCCGATCAGGTCGATGAAGGTGGCGCTCATGTTCGCGATCAGCGCAGCCCCGACCAGCACGATCGCGTCGAGAACCCGATGGTGCCGATAGATCGTGTAGGCGGCGATGAAGGCGGTGATCCACATCACCAGGCCCAGGCCGATGGCGTACGGCGTCAGCTCGGTCGGATAGCCGTAGGTCGCCACCGTGCGCGTGAAGTCGACGGCGTCCGTGCGGAGGGCCAGCAGGCGCCCGACCTGCGACAGGGCCGGGTAGTACTCCCCTCCCACGGCCCACAGCACGACTCCGGTGCCAATGACCGCGGAAATCGGGAGGGTCGCGACCACGGTGAGGGGGGTCAGGCCGAGCAGCGCCCCGAGGAGCGCCGCCCAGATGGCGACCGGCACCAGGAAGTCGGATTGGTCGAGCCAGCCGGCGCGCTGGACGGCCCAGCCCAGGCTCAGGAGCATGACGAAGAGGAGGAAGAAGGAGAGCCACCCTTCCCGGGGTCGGAGGTAGCGACGAAGCCACTCAGGCACGGCCGCGGACCCTCCCGCCAAGGTGCTGGCTCAGGTCGTCACCGGCGTGGAGCACATGCGTCTCGATGTCGTACTCGGCGAGCACGTGCCGGCACGCCGCCACCTCGGCCCCCTGTTGAGTGCGCTCGGCGAGGGCGGCCTCATCGTGCTCTGCCGGCTCCGGCAGGAACGAGAAGCGATCGAGCAGGACCACGACCACGCCCACGCCTCGGCGACGCAGCCCCGCCAGGGCTCGCACCCAGTCCCGTTCCGTCGAGCCCGTCACGATGCAGAGGGTCATGCCCCGCCGAAGCTGCGGCAGCGTGGCGACCACGATCTCGGCGAGGGGCTGGCCGCCGTCGGCCTGGACGTTCGCGAGCAGATGGAGGATCTTCTGCTCCACGCGCGGACCGCGATCCGGGGTGAGCTGCTGCACGCGCCGAGCGGAGGCCGTGATGCCCACCGCGCGGTTGTCCGCAAGGGTGCGCAGCGCGATCGACGCGGCTGCGCTCACCGCCGTCTCCACGGAGGCGGTCTCCCCGCTTCCGGCGCTCGCGGCGCGCTCAAGGTCGAGGATCAGCCATAGGTCGGCCGCCTGCTCCAGGTCGAACTCCTTGACCTGGAGCTCGCCATGGCGCGCGCTCGAGAGCCAGTGCACCCGGTTGATCGCGTCCCCGTGAACATACGGCCGGATCGTGCTCGCGAGCGGGGTCGCAGCCTCGTATCGCCGCCGCGACGGCGAGCTGCCGTCGACCGGCGAAGGCGGCAGACGCCAGTGCGGCAGCTCGAAGACCTTGGGGAAGACGACCACGCCGGTCGGCTGTCCCACGACCATCTCCGAGCTGAACAGCCCGAACGGATCGCCGGTGCGCACGCGCAGCGCGCCGAGCCGATACGACCCGCGGCGCATGAGGGTCACCTTGGCAAGCCACTGCCGGGACGCGCCGGCGCGGACGCCGATGGCACGACCGGGGACGGTGGCCGGCAGGGTCGCGTCGTTCCATACCTCGAGCCAGGGTTTCGTCCAGCGCGTGCCGTTGTCGACGCGGTAGACGGCCTGGAGCACCTCGCCGACGTGGGCCCGGGGATTGAGCACGTGGTAGCCGGCCCGCACCCCACGGAGCCCGTTGCGGGCGTAGAACCAGGCGCCGGCCACGAGTGCGGCGCACAGGTACATGAGGAAGAACAGGAACGGAAGCCCGGTGCTGAAGGCCGCGACGACCAGCACCGTCCCCACGAAGACGAATCGGAGCTGCCGCGCCAGACCGCCCATGGCCGGACTCCTTCGGTCGACGCCTAGGTGGCCGGGGCGCTGACGGGCGCGGCGACCGGAACCGAGGCCAGGATCTCGCGAACGATGCGATCCGGATCGACCTCGCGGAGCGACGCCTGGCTCTTCACGATGAGACGGTGAGCCAGCACGGCCACGGCCAGGGACTTCACGTCATCGGGGATGACGTAGTCGCGGCCCTCCATGGCGGCAAACGCCTGTGCGGCGCGGTACAGGTTGATGGATCCGCGGGGCGAGGCGCCAAGGTAGACATCCGGGTGCTCGCGCGTCGCCGTCACCAGCCGGACGATGTACTCGGCCACCGCCTGGTCGACGTAGACCTCCTTGATGCCGCCCTGCATCTGGCGCAGCTCATCGACGTCGAGCACCTGCTGCACCGCCTCGATGGGATGGGTGCGCTTCTGCTCGTCCAGGATGACGATCTCCTCCATCGCCTTGGGGTAGCCGATGCGGAGGCGGAGCATGAACCGGTCGAGCTGCGCCTCGGGGAGGGCGAACGTGCCCTCGTACTCGATGGGGTTCTGGGTGGCCATCACCAGGAACGGCGACGGCATCGGGTACGAGACCCCGTCGATCGTCGACTGCCGCTCCTCCATGCACTCGAGGAGAGCGCTCTGGGTCTTCGGCGTCGCGCGGTTGATCTCGTCGGCGAGCACGACCTGGGCCATGATCGGGCCCGGCCGGAACTCGAACTCCTGGGTCTTCTGATTGAAGATGGAGAGCCCCGTGACGTCGGACGGCAGCAGGTCCGGGGTGAACTGGATGCGCCGGAAGGTGCACCCCACGCTGCGGCTGATGGCCTTGGCCAGCATGGTCTTGCCGACCCCCGGGACGTCCTCGATGAGGATGTGACCCTCGCAGAGCAGGGCGACCAGCGCCATCCTGACCTCGAGGTGCTTGCCGACGATGACCCGCTCGACGTTCGCGACGACGCGCTCTGCCGGCTCCTGGACGTTCTTCACCGTTCCCTCGCTTCGGCTGGTTGAGGCGGGCCCGATGTCGTCATGGCCGCGGTCCCTTGCGAAAGACAATACCCCAGCCCGTTACAGGACGGTTCATCCGGCCCCGGCGGTTCCCCTCGTCCGCGGCGTCACCCGCCGGCCTGGAGCTTCAGCCATTCGGCCATCACCTTGCCGCCGATGGGAGCCGCCTTGCCGGACCCGGCGCCGCCGCCCTCCACGATCACGGCCACCGCGATCGACGGCGTCGCGCCGCCCTGGGCCGGTGCGAAGCCGATGAACCACGAGTGCGGGGCGAGGTTCCCCGAACGCTGCGCCGTGCCGGTCTTGCCGGCCGTCGACACGCCGCTCACCCCGTAGAGCTGGACCGCGCCAGCCCCGGCGTAGATCCGGCCGATGGGACCCGAGACCGCGTCCACCATCGCCGAGCGTACCTGCGCCGCGGTTTCCCCGGAGACGACGCGCTGCCCGGAGGCGGGATTCGTCTGCTGCAGGACGGTCCCCGCCGGACCCCTGGCCGGGTTGGCGGCATGCGCCCGGATGGCACTGACCACGTAGGGAGCAGGCATCACCCCATCGTTCGCGATGGTTGCCGCCACGAGCACCATCTGCATGGGCGTCACGCTGACCTGCGCCTGGCCGAAGGCGGCGGAGGCAACCTCGACGTCATCGGAGAACGCGCTGCAGCCGCCATCGGCTGCGGCGCGAGTCACCCGCGACGTCGAGACGGGCAGACGGCGGTCCCCGCTCCCGATGGCGAGCGGCGAACAGAACCCGAAGCGCTTTGCGTACTCGATGAACCGGTCCCCGCCCAGCGCCAGCCCCACGTGGGCGAAGAAGATGTTGCTCGAGACCTGGAGCGCGGGCGAGAGGGCCCAGAGCGCCGGCCTGGTGCGACCCAGGTCGTGCTCGGTGATCGTGAACCCGGACACCTTGAACCCGCTCGTCTCCTCCTTTGGCTGATCGGCGAAGGTGGTCTGCGGCGTGATCGCGCCCGCATCGAGCGCCGAGGCCGAGGTGAGCACCTTCATGATCGACCCCGGGGTGTAGAGGCCCTGCCGGACGCGGTCGATGAGGGGCTTGTTCGGGTTTGCCTGGATGGTCGCCATCGGCCGGGAGGCTGCCGTCGGATCGCCGGAGATGGGTGTCGCGTCGAACGTCGGCGTGGAGGTGCTCGCCAGGATGGCGCCGGTGACCGGGTCGATCGCCACGACCGCACCAACGACGCCTTTGAGCTGCGCCGCCGCAAAGTCCTGGAGGCGCTTGTCGATGGTCAGCGACAGGTCCTTGGGCTCCGGCTGTCGGGCGAGGATGTCATCGAGCAGGCCCCGCAGCGGATTCGGGTCCGCCTGCCCGGTGAGCAGGTCGTCATACGCGTGTTCCAGGCCGGTGGTCCCGTACCGCAGGCTCGCATACCCGATGACGTGGGTGAAGGCGGTATCGGTGTACGTGCGACGGGCGAGGCCATCGGCCACCGTCGTCGAGGCCAGCACCTTCCCGGTTGCGTCGAAGATCGAGCCGCGCAGGGCACTGCGGTGAGCCGCAATGACCTGCGGATTGTCGGCGCGCGTGGCGAGCTGCCGGGCATCGGCCACCTGCCACCACGTCAGGCCCCCAGTGACGATGAGGAACGAGAGGAGCAGATACCCCGCCAGGCGCCGTATGTTGCCGCTCACGATGCCCCCTCCGCTTCGACCGTGGAGCGATGACTGATGGCGAGGAGCAGGCCCAGCACCACGAAGCTTGCGAGGAGGCTCGAGCCACCGTAGCTCACGAACGGGAAGGTGATGCCGGTGAGCGGGATGAGCTTGGCGTTGCCGGCCACGATGATCAGCGTCTGCAGGCCGACGCTGCTGACCAGCCCGACGGCAAGGAGGCTGCTGAAGTCGTCACGAGCGAGGATGGCGATGCGCAGGCCCCGGAATACCAGCGCTGCCATGAGCGCCAGCAGCCCGAAGGCGCCGACCAGGCCAAGCTCCTCGGCGATCGCGGTGAAGATGAAGTCCGTCTGGATCGCCGGAATCGGCAGGTGGCCCGAGATCAGCGGGAGGCCCTGGCCCAGGCCCTCGCCGAAGAGACCGCCCCGCCCGAAGGCATAGATGGCCTGGACCGTCTGGTACCCCGCACCGCTCGGATCGGCCCACGGGTCGATCCAGTTGTCGACGCGGACGCGGACGTGGCCGAAGAGCTGGTAGGCAACGAACGAGCCGGCGAGGAACAGCACGAGCCCCACGAGCACGTAGCTGCGACGCCCCGTCGCGACGAAGAGCATCGTCAGGAAGATGCCGTAGAAGAGCAGGGCGGTGCCGAGGTCATTGCTGATCACGACGATCCCCATCACGATGCCGAAGATCGCCAGCATGGGCAGGAAGTACGGCAGCGGCGGGATCTTGACCGGGCCGATCCGGCGGTGGGCGCCGGCCAGCAGGGCCCGGTTCTCTGCGAGGTAGCCCGCAATGAAGACGACCAGGACGATCTTGATCGCCTCGCCCGGCTGGAAGCCAACCGGTCCCAGGTGCAGCCACAGGCGGGCCCCGTTGACCTCCGTCCCGAACAGGAAGGTGACGACCAGCAGCGCGGCCCCGGCGGCCGCCCACGTGTACTTGTAGTGGCGCAGCGGACCGTCATCGCGGAAACCGACGGCGATGGCCACCATGGACACCAGGCCAACCACGAACCAGGCGAGCTGTGTGCCGGCCATCCCGATCTGGGCCCCGAACAGGGTCATCCCGGTGAGATCCTGCGGGAGGCGGTTCAGCATGACCAGGCCCACGCCGCCAATGGTCGCGGCCAGGGGGAGCAGCATCTGGTCGCCCCGGTGGCCGAGCGCGACGAGGACGAGGTGCGCCCCGAGCACCACGGCGACGTACGCGATCGCCAGCCCAAGGGGCCCGGGATCGAGCTGGTTGGTCATCGCGATGTGGGTGAGAGCGAACCCCAGCGGGACGAGGATCAGCAGCGGGACGAGGAGCCGGAGCTCGGTGCCGCGCCAGGCGACGCGCATCGGCTCAGTGCTCCAGCCGCATGCGGACACGTCCCACGCTGAACTCGTCGCCGTAGCTGAGCGCGACGGGCCGATCGATGCGGTGGCCGTTCACGTACGTGCCGTTCGTGCTGCCCTGGTCCTCGATGAACCAGGCACGACCGCGGAAGGTGAGCATGGCGTGCGCGGCGCTTGCAAAGTCATCCTCCACGAAGACCGTGCTGTTGACGTTGCGCCCGATGGAGTTGATAGGCCCCAGGGCTATGGTGCGGCCCACCGGCGGCTCGTCCTCGGGCGACTCGAGGACCGTGAGGCGGCCGATACCCTGCCGGGCGGCCTCCTGGGTCCGCTCGGCGGTGCGAAGGTCACGCAGCAACGAGCGCGCGAAGGCGAAGAGGACCAGGTACAGGATGCCGACGAACGCGAACTGGGCGACCAGGATCAGGATCCTCAGCGCCTCACCCGTCATCCGTGGACCCCGAACTCGATGGATGTATGTCCGATCCTGACCAGGTCCCCGGGTCCCAGGGCCACCTCCTGGACCGGCTGCCCGTTCACGGTCGAGCCGTTGCGGCTTCCCAGGTCCACGAACCCGTAGGCACCGTGCTGCAGCTTCAGCTGGCAGTGGTGCCGGCTCACGAGCGGGTCGTCGACGATGACGTCGTTATCGCTCGCCCGCCCCACGGTGATGAGCGGCCCGCCCAGGTCGAACTGAACGGGCGGCTGTCCATCGGTCGCGACGAGCAGGAATGCGCGCTTCGCCGACTCCGGAGCCAACGCCTCTCGCGCGGCGAGGACCACCGTATCCGTGGTCACCGGCATCGGCGTGTCGGGGCGCAATCGGTCACCGCCGTCGTCGACGACCATGGCCGCCACGCGGACGTCACCCCGCGACACGCCGCCGTCCGCGATCAGCCGCACGCGGGGCCGCGCCACGAGCGTGTAGTGCTCATGCCGTGCGCGTGTCAGCACGCCGTGCGCCAGGTCGTCCTCGAGCGCGGACCGATAGGATTCGAAGCTCGCGAAGTCCGAGGGGTGCAGGTGCATGTCGAAAGCATTCGGGACGATCACTCCGTCCTCGCGAAATGACTTCGTGGTGTCCATGGCCCGTTCGATCCGCTTCGCCAGGCTCACCGGCTGAAGGCGCGCTCCCAGCCGACCCGCCGGGGCCTCGAAGAGACGTTCGAGAAACGCCTCGACGCGTTGCAGGATGCCCATCGGCGCCGATCCTAGCATGGGTCTCCCGTCGGGGCCTTCACGCACCGGGTCGCGTGGAGTACTTCCGGCGAGCGCCAGAGGACCGATGCGCCCATTCGGCCCGCGGTCGGCTCGTCGCTATACTGGCGGCCCTGATGCTGCCACCGGGATGCGAGACCTGATGCCCGAAGCGTTGACCGAGTCCTTCTGCGAACGTTGCGGGACGCGCTATGAATTCCAGGCGCCGACCGAGCTGAACCCCCTGCGCAAGACGCGGGGCCTGGTCTCGGGGCTCAAGAACTACATCATGAGCCAGGACGCCCTGGGGGACGCCATTGGCGACGCGATGCGCGGCGAGGAGCAGGCGGTCGCCGCCCGGCAGCTCGAGGCCTTCCACAGCGCGTTCAACTTCTGCATCGACTGTCGGCAGTACGCCTGCACGAACTGCTGGAACAACGACGCAGGGAGGTGCCGCAACTGCGCCCCCATCCCCGGCAAGGACGACCTGGCGGATCGCCTCGAGGCCGCCTACCTGGCCGACCACGCGGCCATGCACGCGGGCGAGCCGACTCTCGCCGTGGACGAGATCTCACGCCGCCTGGGGATTGATGCATGGCCGCAGCGGGACCTCCCCGAGGAGCCCGCAGACGGTCACAGCCACGAAGAGGTCGCCTGGCCCGAAGAGCGAGCCACGCCGGATGCCGTCGCCGGGGCGGCGGATTCGTGGCAGATCGCGGACGCCGAGCCCGAAACCACCACGGCGGAGGTGCGGGCCGAACCGGAGCCGCCGAACCCGGTGCTCGCCTGGGAGGACGACGCCGAACTGACCCTGCAGACCCCGATCGAGGAAGCGCTCCCCGCGTTCGCGGCGATGGCGTTCGAGCAGGAGCCGGAGCCGGCGTTCGAGGCGGAGCCGGTGGCGGCCGAGACCGAGGCGGAGCCGGTGGCGGCCGAGACCGAACCGGAGCCGGTGGCGGTCGAGACCCAGCCGGTGGCGGTCGAGACCGAGCCGGAGCCGCCGCCCGAGCCCGTGCCCCCGGTGTCGATCGCTCCCGTCACGGAGACCATCTTCCAGGTTCCACCGCATGTCGTCGAGGCGCCGGCTCCGATGGACGAGGAGGCGCTGGCGGCCAGGAAGGCGCAGCTGGACCTGCTCGGGTTGGACGATCCGGGCGTGGGCAGGGTGGCAGCGGAACGGGCCAAGGTGCTGCCGTACCGATCGAGCGGCGCCGCGGTGCATACCTCCGAGCTCGTGCAGCGCACCCTCGGGTCGTCGACCCTCTGGGATGCCTCCGCACGCGAGGTTGCCGCGGCGCGCAGCGCGGTCGCCGTGCAAAGCTGCGGCGCCTGCGGGCTCTCCCTCTCCGCCAGCGCGCGCTTCTGCCGCCGATGCGGGACCGCTCAGGCGCGCTCGGCCTGAGCGCCGCGCAGCTGGGCGCTCGCTAGGGCTTCGGATCCGCCGATCCGCCGGTGTCCACGGACGGCGTGCTCTTGGGCTCGGTGGAGTCCGACGAAGATCCGGGAGGCGTGCTCGAGGTGCCGGCCGCCCCACCACCCGTCGTGGGGGTGGACGAGGATCGACGGCCTCCGTTTGCAGAGGACCGCGAGTCGGTGCTGTAGAAGCCGCTTCCCTTGAAGATGATGCCGGTGGGATACAGCACACGTCGGAGCGCTCCCCCGCAGCGCTCGCAGGTCGTGGGTCCGTCCTCGGTCATGGAGTGGACCACTTCTGTGATCTGGCCGCAGCTGCGGCACTGGTAGTCGTAAGTCGGCACGGTCTCGATGGGTGCCCCGTCGCGGGTCGGGCCAGGGTTGGATGGCATGCCGCGCCCAAAGCGGACGCACGGCGGGGCGAATGATGGCAGCCGATCTGCATCGGCGCAACGTCGCCCCGAGGTCAGGCGTTCGAGGTACGAACCCCGAGCCGCGTCCACCAGGGTCGTGCCGGGAGCGGCGGGCCGACCTCCGGCGTCGGATGCGTCACCAGGCGCGCGACGGCATGCAGATCCTGGGCGATGCGTTCCTTTGGGAACTTCGTGATGATCGGTTTGCCCTCGTTGGCTGCCATGACGGCCTTCGGACCATTCGAGACGATCGTCGCCGCGATCGGGAGGCCGAGCGATTTGGACATGTCGGCGACCGCGATGCCGTGGTTGGCGCGGTTCACGATGACCCGGATCATGTCGCCCAGGCCCACCTCGCGCGCCAGTCCAAGGAACTGGCTGCTGTTGCGGATTGCCCCGACCTCAGGTGTGACGACCAGGAAGATCTCGCTGGCCAGCGTGAGCATGGCCATCGTGCGATCGTCATATCCGGGGTGGTTGTCCACGACCACGTACCTGTTGTGGGCCTTCGCCCAGCGCAGTGCCGCCAGCAGCAGATCGACGGTGATGCGCTCAGAATCTCCCGGTTCCTTGCCCCAGGTGAGCACCCGGACCCCGGTCGCCTCGTGGACCGTGGTGATGTGCTCGAACGCGGCATCGGTCCAGTCTGCGGGCCCGCTGTCGGTGAGGTCGGCCAGGCCAAGCCGGAACGGCACCTCGAGCACGGAGGTTACGTTGCCGACCCCGACATCGGCGTCGAAGAGGAGCACACTCTCGCCCGTCTGCTCGCGAAGGGCCACGGCCATGTTGACGGCCACCGTCGTCTTGCCGACGCCGCCCTTCGGCGCAAAGACGCTGATCACGCGACCTTCGCCCATCAGCTCTGACGGCCCGGTCTCGGTGGCGGTCGCCGCCGCTTGTCCCGACCTGATCATGAGGGCCTGCAGGCGATAGACCAGGGACTCGGCGGGGCATGGCTTCATGGCGTACTCGTCCACGGCCGTCCCGTAGCTCGGTGGTTCCTCGCTAAAGAGCAGGATGGTCGGGGTGGGCGCCTTGGCACCGGGGTGGGCTCCAAGCCAGGCGTGCAGGAGCTCGGCTTCCATGGGCTCGTGATCGACGTCGAGGATCGCGAGGCTGGGCCGGTCCGCCCCATCGAGCTGTGCGATCTCCCCGGACGAACGGATCGTGTCGAACCCCGCGCGGTGCAGGACCTCCTCGGTCGAGGCGGCGGCAGCGGGCTCAAGCGCAAGCAGGACGGTGGGTCGTTCCATGAAGATCCTTCGCGGCTCGTACGGTTCCGGACCGCACAAGTGTCCGACGCACCCACCCGGACGACAATGGGACTGCGGCTTAGGCCCTACCCCACCGAAGGTACTGCCCCGCGGTCCCGGTACGCTCAGGCACGGGTCATCCGCATCCCGCATTTGGGGCAGTAGAAGGCGCTGTCGGTCTGCGCTTCGAACCCGCAGTGCGCGCAGGTCAGTCCACCACCGTGCGGCACGGGCTGCGGTGCGCGGGCCTGTTCGGCGGCGCCCAGGCTCAGGCCCGAGGCCAGCACCTGCTGATAGAGGGAGCTGAGGAGGCGCTGGCCGATCCGTTCCGTGTCGCCGCGCAGGCCCTTGCCGCCCCAGCCGATCACGGCGCGAACGATCAGTTCGCCCGAGAGCTCGTCGAAATGGCTGGCCAGGCCGCCCACGATCGCGTTGTAGTCCGGGTATCCGCTCGTGTCCGTCTCGCCGTGCAGCATGCCGCAGGCGAAGGTGTCGACCGTCATGTCCAGCGCATCGGTGAGCTCCAGGACGTAGAGCGCGTGCCGGCCGATGGGGCCGAGGTCCCGCCTGGCGAGGACCCACTGCTGCATCTCGTTGAAACGCTCCATGGCAGGCGTCGCATCGGAGTACTCAAGCGGCAGCGGCGGAATGAGCTCCACGGTCGTCTGGCTCAGGGGCTCGACGATCCGCGGCAGGGCACCAAGGACGGCAGGGTCTGCCGCCAAGCGCAGCCCGTCGCTGCTGCGCCCCATGAAGGCCAGCTTGAGGATGTACTGCTGTCCGGCCACCTCCTCGACCACCGGCCTGGGTGGGGGCGGCGGAGCCGGCTCGGACTTCTTGCGCCTCAGGAACGACATCGGATCAGCGGGAACCCCCTGCGGAACGGCGAGCCGGATTCTAGCAGCCGGACCCCGCCCCCCGGCCATAGCCCGATCGGGTCAACCCTCCAGCTGCCGGAGCTGGGCCCGGAGCTCGGCGAGCCGAGCGCGCTCCTTGTCGACAACGACGGCCGGTGCCTTGGCTACGAAGCCGGGCGTTGCGAGCAGGGTCTCGAGGCGCCCGATGCCGTCGCGCAGGTGCCCGATACGGGTTTGCCTCCGGTCCGCGGCCTCGGGAGCCGACTCGGCGATGCCGAGCCAGGTCGTCCCGAGCGCAATGACGGAGGCCGACTCGGGAGGCACCACCGCATCGTCCGTCGGGTGGATCGTGTACGGCGATACCCGCGCCAGGGCCTCCACGTAGGTGGCCGACCCGGCCGCCAGGGCAGCCATCGCGGAGGAGGCCGGCGCGAGCTCCAGCGGGAGGCGCCTCCCCGCCGGTATCCCCGCCACCGTGCGCAGGTTGCGCGCCTCGCGGATCTGCTCTGCCATCGCCGCGAACGTGCGCTCGACGGCTTCATCGCGACCAGCCGGCACGGGCCATTCGGCCGTGATCAGAAGATCATTGGGCGCGATCGCCGGCGCGGCCTCGTGGAGGCCCTCCCAGATTGCCTCGGTGATGAAGGGCAGGATCGGGTGCAGGAGCCGGAGCAGGACGGCGAGCCCGGCGGCCGCGGACTCCCAGACGCGGGCACGCTCGCCGGGCCTGGCACCGTCCCGGCGCAGCTCCACCTTCGCGGTCTCCAGGAACCAGTCGCAGTAGTCGCTCCAGGCAACCTCGTGCACCGTCGCCGCGTACCCAGCCAGGTCCAGCGCGTCGAGCTGGCGGGTCGCCTGCTCGGTGGCGCCAGCGAGGCGGGATCGGATCCACAGCTCGGGCAGGGCGAGGTCCCCCGTGGGCTCAGCCGACGGCTCCGGCCGCACGGAGAGCACGAAGCGTGCGGCGTTCCACAGCTTGTTCGTGAAGTTCCGGCCGCCGGTGACCTTCGAGGCGGTCAGGCGCTGGTCCACGCCGGGCGCGTTGCCCGAGACCAGGGCGAACCGCAGGGCATCGGCGCCGACCTCGTCGATCATCTCGAGCGGATCGACCACGTTGCCTTTGGTCTTGCTCATCTTCTGCCCGTACGGGTCCCGGACGATGCCGTGCAGGTACACGGTGTGGAACGGCTCCACGTCGGTCATGAAGAGCCCCAGCATCATCATCCGCGCGACCCAGAAGAACAGGATCTCGTACGCGGTCTCCATGACCGAGGTCGGATAGAAGCGAGCCAGGTCCGGCGTTTCATCCGGCCACCCGAGCGTGGAGAATGGCCACAGACCGCTGCTGAACCAGGTGTCGAAGATATCGGTCTCCTGGGTGAGCTCTGCCGACGGACGTCCGCAGGTGTCACATGCCGACGGACCATCCTCGCGGTCCGACACGCTGATGTGGCCGTCCGGGCAGTACCAGGCCGGAATGCGATGACCCCACCACAGCTGCCGGCCCACAGCCCAGTCGTGGATGTTCTCCATCCAGTGGGCGAAGACCTTCTCGAAGTGCGCGGGCGTGATCCGGGTGCGCCCTTCGCGCACGCTGGCCAGGGCGCGCTCCGCAAGCGGCTTCACGTGCACGAACCATTGGACGGAGAGCCGCGGCTCGACGACGGTCCCGCATCGATCGCAGCGGCCGATCACCATCTGGTGCGATGCCTCGCCCTCCAGGTCCCCCATCTCCGCGAGCTGGGCGACGATCGCCCGGCGCCCCGCACTGATATCCAGGCCGGCGAACGAACCTGCCCCCTCGTTGAGCTTCGCGTCCTCGTCGAGGACCGTGATCATCGGCAGGTCGTGACGCTTACCGACCTCGTAGTCATCGAAGTCGTGGGCGGGGGTGATCTTCACCGCCCCGGTGCCGAACGCGGGATCGACGTGCTCGTCGGCGATGATCGGCAGGCGCCTCCCCAGGAAGGGAAGGATCGCGGCTCGCCCGACCAGGGCACGGTAACGGTCGTCGTCGGGATGCACCGCGACCGCCGTGTCGCCGAAGATCGTCTCCGGCCGGGTGGTGGCCACGCTGATCCAGGCATCGGGGTCCGGGGTGCCGTCCGGGCCGGCCAGGTGGTACCGGATGGTCCAGAGGGTCCCGAGTTCGTCGCGCTTGATGTTCTCGAGGTCACTAATCGTGGTTCGGCAGCGTGGGCACCAGTTCACGAGCGCCTCGCCCCGGTACGCCAGGTCCGCATCCCAGAGCCGCTTGAACGCGACGCGCACCGCGCGGGCGCTGCCCTCGTCCATGGTGAAGCGCAGCCGTGTCCAGTCCAGGCTGGCACCCAGGCGCCGATGCTGACGGCCCATCACGTCGCGCGTGTCGTCCATGAAGCGCCACATGCGCTCCAGGTACCGATCGCGTCCGAGCGACTGGCGCGACTCGCCCTCCTCGGCGAGGATGCGGTCCAGGACGAACTGGGCTGCGATGCTCGCGTGATCCACCCCGGGCAGCCACAGGGTGTCGTCGCCGCGCATCCGGTGATAGCGGATGAGGATGTCCTCGACGAAGGCCGTCAGCGCGTGGCCCAGGTGCAGTGCGCCCGTGACGTTGGGAGGCGGCTGGATGATGACGAAGCGCTCCGCACCGGCAGGCCGCTGCGCGGACGGCGTGAACGCCCCGCTCTCCAGCCATCGTTCGTAGATTCCCGGCTCGACGGCGGCGGCGTCGTAGCGCGGGGCCAGCTCGCGATTCGTCGTCGCCATTCGTCTGCTCCTCGGTCATCGGCTCGTGGTCAATCCAACACAAAACCCGCTCGTCGAAGGACGAGCGGGTGCACGTGGTACCACCTTCGTTCGGCGCTTGGAGAGCGCCCTCGGTCCCGCGTTATCGGGCGGACCCGTCCGGCTCGTGTGCGACATTCCCCCTCTCGCGTCCGGGTGGGCTCACAGCCTGGTTGACCCACCTTCTCTGAGGCCGATGGAGGGGTACTCCTCACGGTCAGCGCCGTGCCCAAAGTCTAGCACAGGCCGACCGCCGCCCCGGCCCGCCCGATGGGCGTCAGCGCGCGCGCTGGACGGTCACGCGGAGCGAGCCATCGGCCTGTCGCTCGATCTTGGCGGTGCCCCGTTCGATCTGCTCGATGGCGGCCGCGAGGTCGAAGTCGGGCCCGTGGGTGGCCCGGTACACGAACTCACCCGTGGGTCCCAGGCTGAGTGAGATCCCGTGCACGCCTTCGACTCGTTCGAGCGCCTGCTTGAAGGAGGTGATGGCACCGAAGCTTCCGAGCCCGGCGACCATGATGGCCGTGGCCACCTCACCGGTGGGGGCCGGCGCGCTGACGGTCGTGGCCGCGGTCTCCGGCGGCGTCGTGGCGCCGATGCGCGCGTCGAGCTGCGCGAGGCGAGCAGCCAATCCGCCGGCCTCGAGCTCGGCCACCTCCGCGTCGGGAGCCGCGGGCTGTTCCGCGGCCGCAGCCGGTTCGCGGGCGATGCCAAGGGCATCCATCCGCTCTCGCAGCGTCTCACCCTCCGGCTTCCCGTCCGTCGCGGGCTCGGCGGGCTCAGTCGCCTCGGTGGCTGCGTCGGTGCTCGCTTCGGCGGGCGCCTCGGTCGTTGCCTCGCTGGCTGCGTCGGTGGTCGCCTCGGTCGTTGCCTCGCTGGCTGCGTCCGTCGTTGCCTCGCTGGCTGCCTCGGTGCTCGCTTCGGCGGGCGCCTCGGTGGCTGCGTCCGTCGTCGCCTCGCTGGCTGCCTCGGTGGCTGCCTCGGTGCTCGCTTCGGCGGGCGCCTCGGTGGCTGCGTCCGTCGTCGCCTCGCTGGTCGCCTCGGTCGCATTCGGCGTGGCCGGGGCCTCCGGTGCGCCGGGCATCACCGGGGGTGCAGCGGGTGTCTCCGAGGCCACGTCCAGCTTCGGCGGACGGGGCATTCGCTTTGCCGCACTGCCGAAGGCCGCCGGGTCCGCGATCTCGTACAGCTCGGCGAAGAACGACGACAGCTTCTGCTCGTAGTCGGTGGAGCGCGCCTGCAGGGCTTCGATTTCCCGCTGGGCATTCTCTTCGTGCTCGGCGAGCTGATCCGTGAGCTGCTGGCGTCGGGCCTCGGTCTTGGTCCGTCCCTCTGCCTCGATGCGCTGAATTTCCACCTTCACCCAGTCGGCGATCCCGGCGACGTCCAGGTCGGCGCGACTTCGGAGCTCATCGGCGCCCTGCGCAGCTCGCACCCGCAGCCGCTCGATGGCCTCGTCGACCGCGCTCTTCAGGCTCGCGACGCTCGAGGCGCGCTCGCGCTCGGCAACCTCGCGCATGGCGCTCACGAGCTGGGCGAGCAGCACGTTGTCCTCGTCCGACATCGTCGGCTCGAGGGCCTCGGCACCCGCAACCGCAGCGGGCGCACGACTCGCGGGCGCCGCAGGCTGCTGCTCGGTGGCATCCGTGGAGCCGGCCGCCTCGTCCGTCGCGGCGCCGGCAGCCTCCTCGGACCCGGTCGCCTGCGGGTCGTCCTCGAGATCGTCTTCGTGTGACCACGGAAGACGGATCCCGGACCTGCGCGTCTGCGTCATGGGATGAATGGCTCCTCAGGTGTTGCGGTCGCCAGCTCGCGACGGCACCCATCCTAACGCGCTTCTCCTCGGGGCCCCGAGGCGACGGAAGTACCGTGCGGCATACCCGGACGTACCCCCATGGCGGTTGGCTACCCTATCGGGGTGAGCAAGCTCCTGACCGACCTCGGCGTGCCCGACGCGTGGGTATCGCCGCTCCTGACCGGGGGACAGCTCGTCATCATCGCCATCGTCGCGTTCGTCGCCTGGGCCTTCGTCCGCATCGGCGTGGCACAGGCGGCCACGCACCTCCTGGAACGCGAGGCCGAGCACGGAGAAAGCGGCCTGCCGCAGGTGGAGATGGAGCGGCGGGTTCGCACCCTGCAGCGCATCGTGGTGCGGGTCGCCGGCGCCGTGATCGTGCTCATCGCAGCCCTGACCGCCCTGTCCGGGTTCGACGTGAACATTGGCCCGGCCGTTGCGGGCCTGGGGGTCGCCGGGATCGCGGTTGGCCTCGGCGCGCAGACCCTCGTCCACGACTGGCTGGCCGGCATCTTCGTCATCCTCGAGAACCAGTACAACGTCGGTGACGTGGTCGAGGTGGCCGGCGTATCGGGGGTGGTGGAGGAGTTCAGTCTGCGACGGACGACCCTGCGTGACCTCGACGGTACCGTGCACTCCGTCCCGAATGGCCAGATCAGCGTCGCGAGCAACATGACCCGATCCTGGGCGCGCGTGAACCTCAACGTCGAGGTCGCCTACGACACGGACATCGACCGAGCCAGCGCGGTGGTCAACGCGCTGGGCCAGGAGCTGTTCGCCGATCCGGCCTGGAGCGACAGGATGCTCGAGGCGCCCGGGGTGGCGCGCGTCGACAGCCTCGGGGCATCCGGCGTGGAGCTCAAGGTGCTCGGGAAGGTCGTGCCGGCGCAGCAGTGGGCGGTGACCGGCGAGATCCGCAAGCGGATCCTGTCCAGGTTCGCGAGTGAAGGCATCGAGATCCCGTTCCCCCACCGGGTGGTCATCACCCACGCGGGCGGCGAGGAAGCCGCCGAGGCCAATGGTGCGGAGCACGAGGACGGCGCGAGCTGACGGGTCGGCCGACCCGGGGTCAGGCGGACTCTTCCCGCCGGTCGCTTCTGCGCTCCTTCGATCCTCGACGGCGCGGCTCCGACTCCTCCGTCTCGGTGAGCAGCATGGGCGGCTGTCCGTGCTCGATCGTCTCGGCGGTGATGACCACCTTCTTCACGTCGGTCCGCTCGGGGATGTCGTACATGACCTCGAGCAGCGCCTCCTCGACGATGGTTCGCAGGGCGCGCGCGCCGGTCTTCCGTTCGAGGGCCAGCTCCGCCGTCGCCTCGAGCGCCTCCGGAGTGAAGACCAGCTCAACCTTGTCGAGCGAGAGGAACCTGCCGAACTGGCGGGTCACCGCGTTCTTCGGCTCCGTCAGCACCTTGACGAGATCGTCCTTGGACAGCGCCGCGAGGCTGACGACCACGGGAAGGCGCCCCACGAACTCGGGGATGAGCCCGTAGTGCAGGAGGTCCTCCGGCATGAGCCGATCCATCAACCGACGCCGCTCGTCCTTCGTCTGCTGCGCCTGGGAGCCGAAGCCCATGCCGCGCTTGCCGACCCGCTCCTCGACGATCTTCTCGAGCCCTTCGAACGCGCCGCCGCAGATGAAGAGGACGTTGGTCGTGTCGATCTGGATGAAGTCCTGGTGCGGATGCTTGCGCCCGCCCTGCGGCGGGACGTTGGCGACCGTCCCTTCCAGGATCTTGAGGAGCGCCTGCTGGACCCCCTCCCCGGATACGTCACGGGTGATGGACGGGTTGTCGGTCTTGCGTGCGATCTTGTCGATCTCGTCGATGTAGATGATGCCGCGCTGGGCGCGCTGCACGTCGAAGTCCGCGGCCTGGATCAGCCGCAGCAGGATGTTCTCGACATCCTCGCCGACGTATCCGGCCTCCGTCAGACTCGTCGCATCGGCGATGCAGAACGGCACGTCGAGGATCTTGGCCAGAGTCTGCGCGAGGAGCGTCTTGCCCGAGCCCGTGGGGCCGACCAGCAGCACGTTCGACTTGCCGAGCTCGACGTCGTCGACGCCCTGGCCGGCATTCACGCGCTTGTAGTGGTTGTAGACCGCCACCGAGAGGACCTTCTTGGCCCGATCCTGGCTGATGACGTACTGGTCCAGGGCTTCCTTGAGCTTCCGCGGGCTCGGGAGCACGGGCGGCACGCTCTTCGCGCGCGGCGCCTCGAGCATCTCCTCCTCGATGATCTCCTGGCAGAGGTTGATGCACTCGTCGCAGATGTAGACGCCCTGGCCCGCGATCAGCTTGCGGACCTGCTCCTGGCTCTTGCCGCAGAACGAGCAGCGGTACGGGACCTTCGTCTTGCCGGTGGTCATGGGATCGTCTGGAGGCACCTCAAGCCGGTGGGGATCGGCGACGGCAGGATAGCACGGGCCCCGCGGTCCACCACCATCCGATATTGAAGGGTGTGGACCGCCGGCACCATATCCCCCGCGGGTACCATCGCCGCATGACCCCCAGCGTCGCCATCGGCCCGCTCGACACGCCCATCGGTCGGCACTGGATCGCGGTGTCCGAGCGCGGCGTCCTGGCCATCGAGCGCGCCGAAAGCCCCCTCGGGCTGCTGCGATGGCTCGCTCTGCGGTTCCCCGCATCGGAGCCCGCCGATGCATCGCCGCTCCTCGAGCGCGCGCGCAGGTCCATGGCCTCCTACCTCGCCGCGGGGATCGAAGACCGCGACCTTCCCATCGACACCCGCTGGGCACCGGCCTTCGATCGCGAGGTCTGGCGAGCGGTGCGCGCCATACCCTTCGGCGAAACGACCTCCTATGGCGCCGTCGCCGCAGGCATCGGGCGGCCGCGTGCGGCTCGCGCGGTCGGCTCCGCGCTGGGGCGCTGCCCGCTTTCGCCGCTGGTCCCCTGCCACCGCGTCATCCACGCCGACGGCGACATCGGCGGCTGGGGTGCAGACCTGTCGACGAAGCGCTGGCTCCACGATCTGGAGGCTACTTCTTCGCCTTCTCCGTCTCCGCGGTAGGGACCGTTCCGCCGGTCTCCTGGGTCATCGAGATGAGTGAGCCCGGATGACCGGTGAAGACCTCGTCGATGAGCCCGTACGTCACCGCGTCCTCCGCGCTCATGAAGTAGTCGCGCTCCGAATCGGCCTTGACCTTGTCGAACTCCTGGCCGGTGTGGGTCGCCAGGATGTGCATGAGCCGATCCGTGAGGTGCAGCATCTCGCGCATCTGGATCTCGACGTCCGGGGTGTTGCCGCGGTAGCCGCCCGAGCCCTGATGGATCATGATCCGGCTGTTCGGCAGCGCATAGCGCTTGCCTTTCGCCCCGGCAGCCAGCAGCACGGCACCCATGCTTGCCGCCTGCCCAAGGCAGATGGTGCTCACCGGCGCCTTGAGGTACTGCATCGTGTCGTAGATGGCCAGCCCGGCCGTCACGATCCCGCCGGGTGAGTTCACGTAGAGGCTGATGTCCTTGTCGGGATCCTCGCTCTCGAGAAACAGGAGCTGGGCGATGATGAGGTTCGCGACGTGATCCTCGATGGGCTCGCCGAGGAAGACGATGCGCTCCTTGAGGAGCCGTGAGTAGATGTCGAAGGCGCGCTCGCCGCGAGCGCTGCTCTCGATGACCATCGGGACGAGCATGTCGGTTACTCCGCTTCGGTGCTGGCAGGGGCGTCCGCAGCGACCGGGGTCTCGTCGACCGCGGGCTCCGGCGTCGTGGCAGGCTGAGGGTCGGTGGGATCCGCGCTCGAGCCGTCGTTGCCGAGTGCGCGCTGGCCCAGGGTCTCGACCAGCTTCTGGTTGCGCAGGGTCATCCGCAGGTACGAGCGCCCGCGGCGGGACTGCAGGTACTCGCGGAGCCTGGGGTCGTCGCCATAGCGCGACAGCTGCTGGGCGACCTCGGCCACGATCTCCTCATCGCTCGCGTCGATCCCCTCCTTCTCGGCGATGGCCGAGAGCACGAGGAGGGTCTTGACACGGCGCGCCGCGGGCTCGCGCAGCTCCGCGGAGAGCTCGTCCGGTGATTGCTTGGCGAGGGCCAGGTACTGCTCGAGGCCGATCTGCTGCTCCGCGAGCCGAGCGCGCAGCTCGTCTCGCATGATCTCGATCTCGTTCGCGACCATGACCTCCGGCAGCTCGACGGTGGCGTTGGCGGTGGCGTAGTCGATGATGCGGTCGCCGAAGGTGTGGCGTCCCTCGGCCTCATTGCGCTTCTGCAGCGCGTCGCGGATCTCGGCGCGCAGCTCGTCTACGGTCTCAACCTCCCCGGACGCCTTCGCGAAGTCGTCGTCGAGCTCGGGGAGGACACGCTCTCGCAGGTCGAGCATCTCGACCTCGAAGTGCGCATCCTTGCCGCGGAGCTCCTCGACCCGGTAGTCATCGGGGAACGTGATGTCGAAGCTCTTCTTCGCGCCGATATCGAGGCCAATCAGCTGATCCTCCCATCCGGGGACCATGCGGCCCTCGCCGATGATGAGCGGCAGCCGATCCGCTGATCCACCCTCGAACGCGGCCCCGTCGATGGTACCGGTGAACTTCACCGCGGCGACATCGCCGTTCTGCGCACCCCGCCCGTCGATGGGACGCAGCGTGGCCTGCGCATCGCGCAGCTCGCCGATCACTGCGTCGACGTCCTCGTCCGTCACCGGCGCGACCTCGAGGCCGAACGGGTAGTCTGCGTAGTCGCCGAGCTGGACCTCCGGGCGGACCGAGACGGTGGCCGTGAAATGAACCGTGCTGCCCTCCGCAACGCCGTCAGGGTCGATGTCGATCTGGGGCTGATCGATGGGGATCACGTCGGTCTGATCAAACGCGGCATCGATGCTGTCGGCGACGAGGTGGTCGATCGCCTCCGCGACGACGGAGGCCCGGCCGGCGTAGCGGTCGATCAGGTTCCTGGGCGCCTTCCCCGGGCGAAAGCCCGGCACGCGCGTGCGCTCGGCGAGATGCCGGTACGCGGTCGAGAAGTGCCGGTCGACCTCGGCCGGCGCAACCTCGATGTCGAGGGAGACGCGCGATCCGGGCTCCGGGCGGGTGGAAACGGTGACCAATGGGGGCTCCTGCGTGTTGGTGGGCGAGGCGAGATTCGAACTCGCACGTCTTGCGACACCGGCTCCTAAAGCCGGCGCGTCTGCCGTTCCGCCACTCGCCCGGCTGCTGGCGGCTCGTGATGGAGCGAGTCTACCGTTCCGACGCGCTCCCCGTGCCCTGCCGCGCCGACCAGCCCGCGTACGTGGGGGTTGAGGAGGTGGCCGCGCTGCCGTCGTGCGCCGGCGAGAGCTCCGCGGCAGCCTCGATGGGCCGGTCGCCGGAGAGGAACCGCTCGATGGCCCGCCGCGCGAGGGCGGCCGAGATGAGCGTGGCTGCCGTCTCCACGGCGCGCCACGTTGCGCGGCTGGGACCGGGCGGTCCATCCGCCGCCTCCCGGGCGAGGGTCCGCGCCTGCTTCCGGCTGAGCGGCTCGTGTCGCCAGCGCTGCAGCTCCTCCGCCAGCGTCTGGCGCGCCTCGTCTGCTCGCGGCCCGACGGCACCGGCCATGGTGTCGACCCAGCGCTGCATCGCCCTGGGGAGCGCGTCGTAGGCCTGATCCGCTCGCGACGGCATCACGCGGCGTCGCGCCGCACCCAGCAGCCGCCTGGGTCCACCGGCAAAGAGGAAGACGGCGCCCACGGCCAGGCCACCGTACAGGAGCGGGTTCTCGCGCATCTTGGCCGGAATGTCGATCGCGCGGCGCAGGCGAACGCGCAGGCGGTCGACCGTCTGCTCGATCTCGGCGCGCTGGCCATCGACCTCTAGTCGCGTCTCAGCAAGCGTTTCGCCCATGCAACGTCCTCCTTGACGGAAGCAATCGTCTCCTCAGGCGGCCCGATCCGGATCCTGCGGATACCGAGCCAGGCCAGGATCACAGCGAAGAAGGTGAGCACCACGGCCACGAGCAGCGCGCTGAGCCAGCCCGGGAGGCCGGTGAGCGCCGCCAGACCAAGGATCAGGAATACGACGAGGGCGACGAGGGCAAGAATGACGAGCCCAACGGCGATGGCGATGCGAATGACCCCGGAGAGGCTTTCCGAGACCATCTGGCCGATTTCCTGGCGTCCCCTGGTCGCCTCCAGCCGAGCGAGTTGAACGAGCCCGCGCACGACGCTGCGTGCGAGGCCGATCATGCTCTCGCGCTCTGGTTCGGTGGCCATGCAACCTCCCTGGCGTGCCCGGGGGCCGATTCTACCAGCGGCGCCGGTGCAAGCCCTGGACCAGCCGGACCGAGCGCGCCGGGCCGTTGTGCTCTAGACTTCGCCGCCAATGGCGAAACGGCGCACCGCCCAGCTCCAGCGACGGCCGCGCGCCACCGAGCAGGCCATGACTCGCAAGGTCTCCATGGGAGGCGGCACGCTCGACTGGCGCATCGCGGCAGTCGGTGGCGCGGTGGTCCTGCTGCTCGCGGTGGTCGTCGTGGCGGTGGTCTTCGCCGGCGGAACTCCTGCGTATGCCGGAACCATCGAGCCCGACGGCGGCCGGACCCACATCGCTGACGGTACCTACGGCGGACCGTATACGTCCGTTCCCGCGACCTCGGGTTCCCACTGGGCCGACCCGGCCAACTGGGGCGTGTACACCAACGCCGCGCCCCTCGCCGAGTCGCAGTCGATCCACAACCTCGAGCACGGCGGCGTCGTGATCTGGTACCAGCCCGGCCAGGTCTCCGCGGCGGACCTCGCCAGCCTCCAGGACTTCGTCTCTGTCCAGGTCACCACCTCCCGCTTCAAGTTCATCCTGTCCCCGTGGAGCGGCCAGGACTTCGGGCATCCCGTCGCCGTCGTCGCCTGGCGCTGGCTCCTCTATCTCGACTCCGCCAACGTCGACGCGATCCGGGGCTTTTCGGACGCCCACTACGGCAACGCCCCCGAGCCCCTGGGCGGACCGGCGGCCCCGGGCGCCTGACCCTCCGGGCGGCAGTTGACCGCGGGCCATCGGTCGGGCACCATCCCTGCGGGGCGACTAGCTCAATTGGCAGAGCAAGAGACTCTTAATCTCTAGGTTCAGGGTTCGAGTCCCTGGTCGCTCACCAGATCGCACACCGCAACGCCGGCCTCCGGGCCGGCGTTCCTGCTGCCCGGCAGAGCCCCATCGGCACGCGGGTTGCTGTCATGCACCCATGTATCGCCAGCCGCTGGCCGGCGATCGCAGCGGATGAAGGGAACATGATGCCGAATCGCGATGCGACGGACCCGAAGGGCGGCAACGGGCACCGCCGCCGCCACGCGAGCGTCTCGGATCGGTTCCGCCGGGGTTCCGACGGTCTGACCCGAGCGCTCGGCACGCCCTGGGCCCTCCTCGCCGCCGTCGGGGTCATCGGCGCGTGGGCCATCACCGGTCCCGTCTTTCGGTTCAGCGACACGTGGCAGCTCGTGATCAACACCGCCACGACGATCATCACCTTCCTGATGGTGTTCGTGATCCAGACCAGCCAGAATCGGCAGGCGAAGGCAACCCAGTTCAAGCTCGACGAGCTCATCCAGGCCATCCCCGAAGCACGGAACCGGTTCATCGCCGCGGAGGAGCAATCCGAGGAGGCTGAGCAGCGCGACGAGCGCGCGTTTCGGCGAGCGGCCCGGCGACGTGATCGCCGGCGTCGAGGCGGCCGCCCGTCGGCCGGCGAGGCATCGCGCTCGCATACGGCGTGATACCCTCGCCACCGACCGGGCAGCGGCTCCGAGGCGTCGGACCGGGCCGGCTCCGGCGCCACACGTGTGAGCAGCAGCGAGGTCTGTCGTGCCCCCTGTCCCCATCGAACGCCACCGGCTGGAGAATGGCCTGCGGGTGATCCTCTCCCCCGATGATCGAGCGCCTGTCGTCGCCGTCAACCTGTGGTACGACGTGGGGAGCAAGCACGAGTCGCCCGGCAAGACCGGCTTCGCCCACCTCTTTGAGCACATGATGTTCCAGGGCTCGGAGCACGTCGCCAAGACGGAGCACTTCTCCTATGTGCAGGGTGTGGGCGGGACGCTGAACGGGACAACCTGGCTCGACCGCACCAACTACTTCGAGACGCTCCCCAGCCACGAGCTGGAGCTGGCCCTCTGGCTGGAGGCGGATCGCATGGCAAGCCTCCTGCCGGCCATGACCCAGGAGAAGCTGGACAACCAGCGCGACGTCGTGAAGAACGAGCGCCGCTTCTCTGTCGACAACCAGCCGTACGGCGACTGGGACGAGAAGGTACAGGCGCAGCTCTTTCCCGAGTGGCACCCATACCACCATCCGACCATTGGCTCCATGGAGGACCTCAGCGCGGCCTCCCTGGATGACGTTCGGGACTTCTTTGCAACGTTCTACTGCCCGAACAACGCCGTCCTCTCCATCGTGGGTGACTTCGAGCCCGATGTCGCCATGGCCATGGTCAAGCGCCATTTCGGCGTCATCCCCACCAATCCGGACCTGCCGGCACCGCCACGCGTGGCCCTGGATCCGCTGGTCATGGACGGCGAGCGACGCGAGGTGGTCGACGACCAGGTCCCCCTGCCTCGCGTCTATCTCGCGTATCGCATACCAACCTTCGGGACGCCGGGCCACGACGCCGGTGAGGTGGCCGCCGACCTGCTGGGCAGCGGGCGGGCCAGCCGTCTCTACGCGACCCTCGTGCGGGAAAAGCAGCTGGCGCAGGACGTGGCGGTGTTCGTCTTCCCGATGGTCGGCGGTGCCGCGATCCTGTCCGCCTGGGCCACCGCTCGGCCGGGTGTTGGCCACGAGTCGCTCGAGGCGGCGCTGCTCGCCGAGATCGATGTGCTTGCGACCGACGGCCCCACTCCGGAGGAGCTGGAGCGCGTGCGAAACCTTCACCACGCCGGATCGGCGGCCGCCCTGGAGCGCATCGCGGAACGCGCGGATCGCCTCTCGATGTACACCTGCCTCTTCGACGAGCCCGATTGGATCAACGAGGAGATCGCGCAGTACGAGTCCGTCGACGCGGGACGCGTCCGCGAGTTCCTGGCGACCTACACAGCCGCACGCAACCGGCTGGTCCTGACCTACGTTCCCGCCGAGTCGCCCGAGGCCGTTTCCGGCACCGCGCCATCCGGCGACGAGGAGAATCGGTGATGAGCACGGTCAATGCCCTTCGACCAACCGCGCAGTCTCCGCGGCCGTACCTGTTCCCGACCTTCCGCCGCGAGCAGCTCGAAAACGGCCTGACCGTCTGGCACGTCCCGCTTCCCGACCGCGAGCTGGTCAACGTGCATCTCCTCTTCGACGCGGGAGCCGCGGCCGAGCGCGAGGAGCAGGCAGGAGTCGCCGCGCTCACCGCGCACCTCCTCGTCACCGGCACCCGACGGCTGGACGCCGCCGCCTTCGCCGAGGCGACCGAGCGCCTGGGCATCGAGGTCAGCAGCGAGTCCAGCTGGGACTCGGCGAGGGCCGCCTTCCAGGCCCTCCCGCGCTTCCTGGGAGACGGGCTGGCCCTCCTGGCCGAGATGGTCCGGGAGCCGCGGCTC
Source organism: uncultured Chloroflexia bacterium (assembly GCA_963805305.1). GTDB lineage: Bacteria > Chloroflexota > Limnocylindria > QHBO01 > QHBO01 > CAVXEH01. Next base: position 358,435 of record CAWDTM010000002.1, on the reverse strand, counting down.
GATCCCGGCGAGTTCGAGCGCCTCAAGGCCGAGCGCCTGGCCGACATCCTCCAGGCCCGCGCCGAGCCCGGTCGCCTGGCCGACGAGATGTTCCTGCGCTCGCTGTACGGCCCGGATACCCCGTATCGACGGCCAAGCGCGGGAACGCCGGAGTCGGTTGGCTCCCTGACGCTCGACGACGTCCGCGATCATCACGCCACCCACGTCCTGCCGGGTCGGGCCCACCTGATCGTTGCGGGCGGGATCGACTTCGAGACCGTGATCGATGAGGCGGAGCGCCGCTTCGCCACCTGGACCGGCACCGGGCCCGGCCATCGCGCGATGGCCCCCCGGCCTGTCGGCGGCCGCCGGGTGGTCCTCGTCGACCGTCCCGGCTCCGTGCAGAGCGAGCTGCGCGTTGGCCTCCCGGGGATCAGCCGCTTCGACGCGCGGTACTTCAGCGCGAGCGTCATGGCCGCCATGCTCGGCGGCGTCTTCGGCAGCCGCCTCAACATGCGTCTCCGGGAGGAACTGGGCTACACGTACGGCGCCCACGCCGGCCTGGACATTCGGCGAGCGGCCGGCCCCATGAGCGCGCGCAGCGCAGTCCAGACCGAGGTCACCGCGCCGGCGTTGGTGGAGCTGCTGGCGCAGCTCGACCAGATCCGCATCGAGGACGCGCCGGAGGACGAGCTCCGCTCCGTGAAGGACTACCTGATCGGTGTCTTCCCGCTGCGCTTCGAGACGACCGGGGGGATCGCCGCCGCGATCGAGCCGCTCGCCATCTATGGCCTTCCCGACGACTACTGGCAGACGTACCGGGCCAACCTCGAGGCGGTCGGCGTCGCAGACGTCCGACGCGCGGCGGACGAGATCATCGACCCGGCCGCGCTGCTCTGCCTGGTTGTGGGAGATGCCGCCCGGATCCGAGGTGAGCTCGAGGCCACCGGCATCGGCCCGCTCGAGGTCCGCGACGCCGAGGACTGAGGCGATCAGGCGCCGGCAAGCCCTTCGTTCACTGCCAGCGTGCGAACCGCCGACAGGAGTCGATCGTTCTCCTCGGGCGCACGCGCGGTGATGCGCAGCCAGGCCGCGAGAGGCGATGCACCGGGATAGTCCCGGACCACGAGACCCCGCCGGAGCAGCCCGCCCGACACCACCGACGCCAGCCCGGCGGGCGGGCGCGCGAGCAGGAAGTTTGTCAGCGATGGAAGCACGCGCCAGCCAAGCTCTTCCAGTGCCTCGCCGATGCGGGCACGCTCCCGGACGATGAGCAGCCGCCGGGTCAGGGCCTCGGCCTCGTCGCCCAGGGCGGCGATGGCCAGCGCCTCGGTGTGCGAACCGACCGGGAGCGGCAGCCGCTCGGCGTTGACGCGCTCGGCGAGCCACTCGGGCACGACCAGGTACCCGATTCGCGCCCCGGCCAGGCCATAGGCCTTCGCCATCGATCGCAGCACGAGCAGGTTGGGGGCCCGCGCCTGGAGCCCCACGGCGGACAGCGACGAGAGCTCGACCCCGAGCGACGCGGCGGCGAACTCCAGGTACGCCTCGTCGACGATCACCATGGCGTCGGTCCCCGCCGCGACGGCCTCGATCTCGTCGAGGGGATAGGCGTCGCCGGTGGGGTTGTTGGGGCTGCAGATCCAGACCAGCCGAGCCCCCGAGCTGCGCACGGCCGCGCGCAGCTCGTCGACCGTCTGGCGGCTGCCCGGCTCCTGCCGCGTCACCTCGACGGTCATCGCGCCCGCCAGGCCGGCCTCCACCGCGAACATGCCGAATGTGGGTGTCGGGATCACGACGGCATCCTCATCCCCGACGACCAGGCGGGTCGCCAGGCGAATCAGCTCGTCGGCGCCCGCGCCCACGGTGACGCGCGCGGGCTCCACCCCCAGCCCGGCCGCCAGGCGCGCCCGCAGTGCACGGTACTGCTGGTCGCCGTACTCCACCGCGCGGGCGGGGTCGAACGCTGCGCTGGCCGCGGCGACTGCCGGCAGCGCGCCGCCACCGAGCGTGTTCAGGTCGAAGCGGAGGACGTCCGCGACCGGCAGACCTGCCGATGCAGCCACCTCCTCGTCCGACGGCTCGGTAGGGTACGCAGCCGGGTCCCTCGCCCGGCGCAGGAGGCGCCGCGGATCAGCCGACATCAGTTGCCTCGTTCGGATCGCGACGGAGGCGAAGCGTGAACACCGCCTGTGGCGCGCGCTGCTCGAGCTGAACCGAACCGCCCTGCGCATCCATCATGGCGCGCACGAGGTAAAGGCCCAGCCCCAGGCCACGGCCGACCGCGACGCGATCGCGGAAGAGCCGTTCGGCCACGTTGTCCGCGATGCCCGGGCCGCTGTCGCGCACGCGGACCACGACCCCGTCGCCGTCCGTGATCTCGACCACGATCGGCGCCCCAGGCGTCGAGTAGCGGTCCGCGTTGGTGAGCAAGTTCGTGATCGCCTGCTCGGTGAGATGCCGATCTCCGAGGGCCCGCACCGGTCCGTCGGATCGCACCCGTACTCTCCGCTCGGATCCACGAGCGCGTAGCCGCTCGATGGCGGCCGCCAGCGCGACCGCCACGTCGAACGACGCCTCCTGCGCCTCCACCATGCCCGCGTCCGCCCGGGAGAACAGCTCGAGACGCTCGAGGATGGCGATCGCTGCCTCGACCGATTCGAGCGCCCGCATGGCATGGGCGGCGGCGCGCTCAGGGACGTCGGGTTCGCGCTGGGCGAGCTCGATCCGCGCGCGCGCCACGGCCAGGGGGTTCCGCAGCTCGTGGGCCACGAAGCTGGCGAACCGGCTGAGCCGCCGCCGCTCGTCCTCCTCGCGGCTCACATCGCGGAGGAGGAGGACGCAGCCGCCACCGTGGACGGGGGTGCCCTCCACGTTGACCAGCAGATCCCGGCCGGACATGGGGAGTCGGACGAGAAGGCGCCGCCGGACCGGGGCCTCCTGGGCGGCGACCTGCGGCCACTCCGCCCGGGGCAGGACGCCCCCACGCTCGTCGCGCGGTTCGGCGGCGCGCGCCCAGTCGTCGGGCGCACGGTCGAAGAACGAACGGCCCAGGAGGCGCAGGGCGGCGCGATTGGCGTACGAGCCGACGCCGTTCGCGTCGTACACCACGAGGGGCTCCGGTATCGCCTCCGCGACCTCCTCGAGACGGCTGCGAGCCTGCTCCGCCTGGCGGAGGGCGAGATCGGTCTCGAGCCGGGCCGCCACGGCCTCCTCGCGCTCCGCGTCGATCCGGCGCCCGGAGGCAGCAATCGCGTCGCGTGCCTCGCGGGTGGCAAGCTGCTGCCGGTCGGCGCGCAGCGCCAGGAGCACCACGAGCGGCGATCCGAGGACGAACGCGCCAAAGCGGACAATGTCGACGAGCGTCAGTCCGCTCGAGGCGGGGACCGTGGTCATTGCGATGGTGATCACCCCCGCCGCGGCATACGCGTAGAGGGCCGATGCCGCTCCCAGGCCCAGGCCCACGATGGCAACCATCAGCACCAGGACAACCGTGAACGGGGTCGTCGTTCCGGCGGCGCGGGCGAGGAGCACGGCGGCGGCGGCGGCGGCGACCCCCACCCCCGCCCCGGCCAGAGCGCGCCAGGTCGGCCTCAGGGTCCTCACGGGACCGTCGCACGGCTGGCGGATCTGCGCGCTTCGCGCTGTCGGGCGCGGGTCAGACGCGCCCGCGCCGCGGAAAGGCGGCGGACGGGGTCGCCGTGGATGAGCTTCCGGTTGAGGGCATCGGGATGCTCGCCGCGCGCGATGGAGGCCAGCAGCGCCGAAGCCCGATTGAGCTGACCCGCCTCGGTGAGGAGCTGGACGATGCTGTACCAGCGACCCGCGTCATGGACGGGCCCTTCCACGGCCCGCTCGACCAGCTCTGCGGCACGTCCGTCGTGGCCGGCGCGACGGTGGGCTGCGACCGCCGCACGGACGTCGGCGACGGACGGCTCGCCGCCCAGCACCTCGAGGAAGTTGAGCAGCAGCTCGGCGTTCTCGGCCCGCTCCTCCGGTCGACCCCGCCGCACGCGAGCGTCGCGAAACTCGCCGAGCAGGACGCGCAGCTCACGGTCGATCCAGCGGCGCTGGGCCGACTCGGCGGGCCAGCGGTGGCCGATGTGCTCGAAGAACGACGCGCCACGGAGATACATGCCGGACGAGAGGTAGGCATCCCTCAAGCCAGCGCTGACGACGGTGTCGAACGAGGGGTCCAGGTCAACGAGTCGCTCAAGGGCGCCGATCCAGTCGTCGATCCGGTTCCGCTCCCGGTAGTGTCGCGCCGCGTACCGGAGCCAGTACCGCTCGTCGTGGGCTCGCCAGTCCTCGCCAACGATGTGGTGCTCCATGATCCACCCGTCCTGCGCGGTGGGGCCCTGGATCCAGACCTCGACCGGGACGCGAAAGCCGGCCACGTTGCGCCATTGAGGCTGGTGCCAGCGGCTGGGGGGCGCCACCTCGGGCAGGACGCGGCGCAGCCGGGGAATGGGGCGGACCCCAGCGTCCAGCGGCCAGTGCAGGGTCGCCGCCGTGCCCCGCTCCAGGGCGTGGTCGTAATGGAGGCGTCGCAGCGGGTCGCGCAGCTCCGCCCAGGCACGGTTCAGGATCGCGGTGCGTCGAGTCGCCAGCTCGGAGCTGGTGGCGCGGTCCGGGTGATGCCGCAGCACCGCCTCCCGGAAGGCAGCCCGCAACTCCGCGGCCGTCGCGGACGGTTCCGCACCGAGGATCGCGTAATAGTCGCGCTCTTCGGTTTCGAGCGTATCGGTGTCCGGTTCGCGGCGCATCCGGTCGAGTCTAGCGCCGCCCCACGTCCCGCCCAAGCCGCTATGCTGCCCGCCATGGTCGCGACGCCCCGCTCGGCGCCCTCCCGGGCCGGCCACCTGCTTGTCATCGGCGGCGCCGAGGACAAGCTCCGGCAGCGCCAGATCCTCGCGCGCTTCGTTGCGCTCGCGGGTGGTCTCGACGCGCGCATCGCGGTCATCAGCACGGCGTCGGCGCTCGGCGACGAGGCCACCGAGCTGTATCGCTCGATCTTCCGGGCCATGGGCGTGCGGGAGGTTCGCGGACTGCGACCGCTGACGCGCGAGGAGGCCGATGATCCGCGTCTCTGCGGTCTCCTCGAGGACACAACTGCCATCTTCATGACCGGCGGCAACCAGCTGCGCCTGGCGAGCGTCATCGGCGGTACGCTGCTGGGCCGGACGATCGTCGAGCGCCATGCTCACGGCGTCGTGGTGGCGGGCACGAGCGCCGGAGCGTCGGCGATGAGCGGCTACATGGTCTCGTTCGGGACCTCCGGCGCGACGCCGAAGCAGCGGATGACCCAGCTCAGCGCCGGCCTGGGGCTGCTGCCCGGCGTGATCGTGGATCAGCATTTCGAGCAGCGCAACCGTATCGGTCGGCTCCTCGCCCTCGTCGCGCAGTCGCCGGCGCTGCTGGGGATGGGCGTCGACGAGGACACCGCGGCGCTCATCCGCCCGTCGGGCGTGCTCGAGGTGATCGGCAAGGGGTCTGTCACGATCCTCGATCCGGCCCACCTGCAGACCGATGCCTACGAGGTCAAGCGCCATCGGCCGATCATGGTGAGCGGCGTGATCCTGCATTCGCTGCCATCGGGGTATCGCTTCGACCTGCGTCGACGCCGGGTCCTTGCGCCGCTGCGGCCGGTGAACACGACCGCGCGCGGGGCGGCAACCGGGGAGGCCGCGGGCCGCGCGGCGCGCAGCCTGGTCCGGCGCATCGCCAGCGAAGGAGCCGACAGCGACGCACCCGACCGGGCGCGCCGCCGGGCTCTACGGGTGCGCCGCGGGGAGGAGGTCGACGAGTGACCGACACCGCCCGGGGAGCCCGCAGCCGCTCGCCGCGAACTCGCCAGGCCTCCGGAAGCCCACCGGCGGGGAGCAGACCGCGTGCAACCCTGGCGATCGTGGAGACCCGCGTCTACCGGGGGCCGAACTACTGGAGCTACGAACCGGCCATCAAGCTCGTCGTGGATCTGGGAACGCTGGAGCAGTTCCCGTCGAACACGATCCCCGGCTTCGTGGACAGCCTGCTCGAGACGCTTCCCGGAATAGCGACCCATTCGTGCTCCACCGGCAAGGCAGGCGGGTTCGTGAAGCGCCTGCGGGACGGGACCTGGGCCGGGCACATCGCCGAGCACGTTGCCCTCCAGCTCCAGCGTGACGCCGGTACGGAGGTCGGCCGGGGCAAGACGCGGGGGACGGGTGAGCCGGGCCGCTACCACGTGGTCTACTCCTACGCCGAGGAGAGCGTGGGCCTGGCGGCCGGCCGCCTGGCGGTGCGTCTCGTCAACCACCTCGTGGAGCCGGATCGCGACTTCCGCTTCGCCGACGAGTTCGAGAAGCTCGTGCGTCTCGCCGAGCGTGCGGCGTTCGGGCCGTCGACGCAGGCGATCCTCGACGAAGGTGCCCAGCGTGACATCCCCTTCATCCGCCTCAACGAGCATTCACTGGTCCAGCTCGGCCACGGTGTGTACCAGAAGCGGATCCGGGCCACCATGACCAGCCAGACCAGCTCGCTCGGGGTCGACATCGCCTCGGACAAGAAGCTGACCAACGGCCTCCTGTCGGCCACGGGCATCCCGGTGCCGCGCTCGGAGGTCGCCTGGAGCGAGGACGAGGCCGCGGGTGCGGCACTCTCCCTGGGCATGCCGGTCGCGGTGAAGCCGGTCGATGGCAACCACGGCCGGGGCGTGATGCTGAACCTGACCGACGAGGCCGCCGTCCGGGCCGCCTACCACATCGCCCGCGGCGAGAGCCGGCGGGGTGGTGTCATCGTCGAATCGTTCATCACCGGCAACGACTACCGATGCCTCGTCATCGGCGGGGAGCTCCGCGCCGTGGCGCAGCGGGTGCCCGCCCACGTCGACGGGGACGGTGAGCACACGATCGCGGAGCTCGTGGATGCCACGAACCGTGACCCTCGCCGCGGCATCGGCCACGAGAGGGTCCTCACCCGCATCTCGGTCGACGACGAGTCGATCGAGTACGCCCGGGAGCAGGGCTTCGAGCTGACCGACGTGCCGCCGCGCAACGGCCGCGTCTACCTCAAGCGCACGGGCAACATGAGCACCGGCGGCATCAGCATCGACCGGACCGAGGAGATCCACCCGGAGAACGCGGAGATCGCGGAGCTTGCCGCGCGCGTGGTGGGCCTGGACATCGCGGGCATTGACTTCATCTGCCCCGACATCAGCCTGCCGGTCAGCGAGGTCGGCGGGGGCATCGTCGAGGTGAACGCCGCCCCCGGCTTCCGGATGCACACCCATCCCACGGAGGGGCAGGCCCAGTACGTGGCCAAGCCGGTGATCGACATGCTCTTCCCGCCCGGACGCCCCTCGCGCATCCCCATCGTGGCGGTGACCGGCACCAACGGGAAGACCACGACGGCGCGGATGATCACGCACATCCTCAAGGGCATGGGCCGCAAGGTCGGGCTCACCTCGACCGACGGCATCTTCGTCGATGGCCGCGTGATCCGGAAGGGGGACATGAGTGGCCCGCGGTCCGCGTCGACGGTGCTCCAGAATCCCAACGTCGACTTCGCCGTCTTCGAGGTCGCGCGCGGCGGCATCCTCAGGGAGGGGCTGGGATACCAGCGCAACGATGTGGCCGTGGTCCTCAACGTCGCCGGCGACCACCTGGGACTGGGCGGCATCCACACGATCCGGCAGCTCGCCGCGGTCAAGCAGGTCATCGTCGAGGCGGTCCCCCGCAGCGGCACGGCCGTCCTCAACGCGGACGACCCGCTCGTGGCCGCCATGGCGCGCCACTGCTCGGGATCGGTCATCTACTTCAGCATGGATCCGGAGAACGAGATCCTCAAGCGCCAGGCGTCGCGTGGGCGACGCGCAGCGACCATCGAGAACGGCCGCAACGGCGAGATGATCGTCCTCCGCAACGGGCGCAAGAGCATGGAGCTGGTCTGGACCCACCTCCTCCCGTCCACGTTCGAAGGACGCGCGCGCATGAACGTCGCCAACGCCCTTGCGGCGGCCGCGGCGGCCTGGGCGGCAGGGGCGCATCTCCATGACATCCGGCAGGGGTTGCGCACGTTCACCACCAGCTACTACATGGCCCCCGGCCGCCTCAACGTCATGGAGCTCGACGGCTTCCGGGTGGTGGTCGACTACGCGCACAACGCACCTGCCATGGAGGCCCTGGGCACCTTCGTCGAGCACCTGGCCGAACCGTCCTCGGGTGGGGCGCTGCCGCTGGTCACCGGTCGCCGCATCGGCGTGGTGGCCACCGCCGGCGACCGGCGCGACGAGGACATTCGCGACCTGGGCGAGACCGCGGCGCGCTACTTCGACCAGATCCTCATCCGGGAGGACGATCGCCTTCGCGGACGCCAGACCGGCGAGACCGCCGCGCTCATCGAGGAGGGCGTGCGACGCGCGATGGCGCACGGCGCTCGCTGCGCATCGGTGGACACCGAGCTCGACGAGATGACGGCGACCCGCGCCGCGCTCGACGCGGGGCAGCCGGGGGACGTCGTTGTGGTGTGCGTCGACCACGCAAACGCGGTCTGGAAGGAGCTCCAGCGGCGCCAGCACGGCGGGTCGAGCCTCGAGGAGCCGATGCCGGCCTAGGCGCCGGTCAGCTCCCGCACCCGATCCACGCCGACCGGTTTGAAGCGTCGCGACGCGAGCCAGGCGAAGATCTCGTCGCGCTCGACGTGGCTCATCACCACCGCGACGTCCCCGCGCCGGCATCGACGCAGCAGCGCCTGGAGCGCCTCCAGCTCGGTCGCGAAGGCGGGCACCGGACGCGCGTAGCCGCCGCGTCGGAGGCCCTCGCGCAACAGCTCGTTCATCGAGTCCAGGTCGCGCCCGCGCAGGTATCGGGGCTTCTCGCAGATGACGACGTCGTCGGCTCCATGCCCGGCGAGCTCCCCCAGGTTGCCCAGGATCTCGTCGCTGCGATCGCCCGCCGTGCCCAGCGCCAGCCGGACCATGCCCGGCCCCATCCCGTCGTCGCCGGACCGTTGTCCGATCACCAGGGAGCGGCAGACCTCGAGCAGTCCCTCCAGTCCCGCTTCGTTGTGCGCGAAGTCGACGAGGGCCAGGATCCCATTGCGCTCGAAGAGGTTCATGCGGCCGGGGTTCGCCGCGGCGTCCTGCGCGAAGGAGCGCAGCCCGCGGCGGATGAGCGCGCGATCGATCCCGATCGCATCCGCTGCAGCGGCGGCGGCAAGCGCGTTCGCGACGTTGTACCGCGAGAGGCCGCCGAAGGTGACGGGCAGGGAGGCGGCCTCGACGAGGCGCGTCGGTCGGGTGCCGGCCGCGCGGAGGACGATCCAGCCCTTCTCCAGCACCGCCGCGCGTCCCCCACGCTCCAGCGCGACTGCGATCGCGGGCGACGCCGGGTCCAGCGTGAACGGATACCACGACGCCTTCGTCTCTCGTCGCATCCGCCAGACGCGCGGATCGTCGGCATTCAGCACGGCCCAGCCCCCGCGGCGGGTCACCCGCACGACGGCTCCCTTCACCTCTGCGAGCTCGTCGAGCGTGTCGATGCCCTGCAGGCCCAGGTGATCCGCGCTCACGTTGGTGACTACCGCCACGTCGTTATGGTCATAGCCGATGCCCCGAAGCAGGATCCCGCCGCGCGCCGTCTCGAGGACCGCCGCCTCGACGCCTGGCTCCGCCAGGACGCGTCCTGCCCCGCCGAAGCCGGTCCAGTCCCCCGCCTCGACCAGCTCCCCGCCCAGGTAGATGCCGTCGGAGTTGGTCATCCCCACGAGGCGGCCCGCGCCGGCGAGCACGTGTGCGATCAGCCGGGTCGTGGTGCTCTTGCCGTTCGTCCCGGTGACCGCGACGACCGGGACGCGCGGGGCGGGCACCGAGGGCCGCGGGCCGGGTGCCATCGCAAGGAGCTGGGCGACCTCCCGCCGTCGTGTGCTTCTCCCGAGCGCCAGCCTCGCGGCCGCCGCGGCGATCGCCTGGGACGCGGCCCGGCGGCGCCAGGGAAACGCGACGAGCGCGCGGAGCCCATCCACCGACGAGCGGAACGTGCGACGGGGAGCCGGCATCCCGAGCGCGGTGTGGAGCTCGGCCACCCACTGTGCCGCATCGTGCGCGATCGCGGTCGCCGCGCCCGGCTCCTCCCCGGCGAACTCGAGCTTCACGGCCGGGCGGACGAAGAAGCGGTTCGGGCCGTCGAGCACCCGCAGCTCGCCGAGATCGACGCGCGTGGCTGCCCGCGGCCGGCTCGGCATGGCCGGCAGTATACTCACGCGCCCATGCCCAGCGACCGCCTCTCACCCGATCTCGCCCGGCTTCGCACCCTGGTCGCGGACGGGCTGGATCGATACCTGGCCGAGCTCGAGACGCTCGTCGACATCGACAGCGGCTCGTACACCCCCGACGGGGTGAACGGTGTCGCCGATCGGGTCGTCGCCGGCCTGGCGGAGCTGGATGCCGCGGTCGAGCGATACGCGCACCGGCCGGGAGCCGGCGAAGCGCGCCTGGGAGATCTCGTGGTGGGACACCTCGATGGCGACGGCCCGCGGATCCTGCTCATCGGGCACATGGACACCGTCTTCGACCCGGGGACCGCTGCCGAGCGTCCGTACCGGCGCGACGGCGATCGTGCCACCGGCCCCGGCACGAGCGACATGAAGGGTGGGCTGCTCGCCGGGCTGCTCGCCCTGCGGGCACTCCGGGCCGCCGGTGAACGACCGGCGGTGACCTTCGTCGCCAACCCGGACGAGGAGATCGGCTCCCCGTTCTCCACGGCGCACGTCCGACGACTGGCCCCCGGCCACGCGGCCGTGCTCGTCCTCGAGTGCGCGCGCGCAAACGGCGACATCGTCAGCGCCCGGAAGGGGATCGCCGACCTGCAGCTGTCGTTCCATGGTCGCGCGGCGCACGCCGGCGTGGAGCCGGAGAAGGGGCGCAACGCGATCCTGGCCGCGGCCCGGGCCGTGGAGGCGCTTCACGCGCTGAACGGCCGCTGGCCCGGCGTGACCGTGAATGCGGGGGTCATCGCCGGGGGCACGCGCCCCAACGTCGTGGCGGCCGAGTGCCGTCTCCAGGTCGATCTGCGTGCGGCTACCGCATCGGCCTTCGACGCGGCCCGCGCGGCCGTCGACGAGATCGTGGCGCGGCCCGCCGTCGAGGGTGTCCGCGGCGAGCTCCGGCAGCTCGCCAGCCACCCGCCGATGGAGCGTTCCGACGCATCGGGCCACCTGGTGACCCTGGCGCGCGCCGTCGCCGTCGAGCTGGGCTTCGATGTCCGTGATGCGGCTACCGGAGGGGCCAGTGACGCCAACACCACCGCGGCGATGGGGCTGCCGACCCTCGACGGGCTGGGACCCATCGGCGGCGACGACCACTCCGACCATGAGTGGCTCGACCTGTCCAGCGTCGTTCCGCGCACCGCGCTCCTCGCCGGCCTGATCGCCACCATCGGCGCAGGAGGCTGACGCCGTTCGCCTCACCGCGCGCGGCCCATGCCGGCTGCCCGTGTAGAATCGGATCCCCGTGACAGACGAGTTCCGTCATCGCACTCGCGTCGAGGTGCGGTTCCGCGACCTGGATGCCTTCGGGCACGTCAACAACGCCGTCACCACGAGCTACGTGGAGCACGGTCGAATCTCCTACTTCCGCGACGTGCTGGAGGTCGATCCGGTGGGCGTGATGCCGCTGATCCTGGCCATGATCCAGGTCGACTACGAGAGGCCAATCGTGTTCGGAGGGGCCGTCGAGATCAGCTCCCGCATGGACTGGATTGGCCGGACCAGCCTGGCGATGTCGCATCACCTGGCCGATGCGGGCGACGGAAGCACCCTCGCGCGTGCACGCTCCGTGCTGGTGGCGTATGACTACACGGCAGAGCAGCCGATGCCGGTCCCGGAGGATTGGCGGATGGCCCTGACGGCCTACGAGGGCCGGGACCTTGGCCGAGCAGAAGGAGACGCATGACCGATACCGCCACGTTCGACCTCCTGATCCTGGGCGGCGGCATGAGCTACGTGGGTGCCATCCGCGCCGCGCAGCTGGGCCTGACCGTGGGGGTCGTGGAACGCGACGCCCTGGGCGGGACATGCCTGAACCGCGGATGCATCCCGTCCAAGGCGCTCCTCGAGACCGCGGACCTGCTCCACCGGGTCTCGGAGCAGGGGGCCGAATTCGGACTCAGCGGATCCGATGGCGTGGGCCTTGACTACAGCGCACTCGCGACACGCCGCGACGCCGTCGTGGACAAGCACGTCCGCGGCGTCGAGTTCCTGCTCAAGAAGAACAAGGTCACCGTGCTCCACGGCAACGGAACCCTCACGAGCCCGACATCGGTGCACGTGTCCGGGGGTGAGTCCGCCGACGTGGACGCGAGCGGCACGGACCTGATCCTGGCGACCGGATCCGCGCCGAAGTCGCTCCCGGGACTGGAGCCCGACGGCGAGCGGATCATCACCTCCGACGAGGCGCTCAGGCGGGACAGCGTCCCGCGCTCGGTGACGATCGTGGGTGCCGGTGCCATCGGCGTCGAGTGGGCCAGCCTGTACCGCGACTTCGGGGCCGAGGTGACGCTCGTCGAGTTCCTCGACCGCATCGTGCCGCTGGAGGATCCCGACGTCAGCCGCGAGCTGAGCCGCATCTTTCGCAAGCGAGGAATCGCGACGCACACCGCGTCGACCATCGACCCCGGGACGATCCGGCGCACGGACGATGGGCTCGCGTTCACCATCGCCGCACGCGACGGCGACCAGCGCACGGAGCACGGAAGCGAGGTGATCCTCGTCGCCGTCGGCAGGCGGCCGCTCACCGAGGGGATCGGGATCGAGACCATCGACGGGCTGCGCACCGAGCGCGGCTACGTCATCGTCGACGACCACATGCGGACCGACGTCGCCCACCTGTACGCCATCGGGGACATCGTGCCCGGCTTCGCCCTCGCCCACGTCGCCAGCCACGAGGCGGTGGTGGCCGTCGAGACGATCGCGGGCCACGACCCGGAGCCGGTGCGCATGGACCTCATGCCCCGCGTGACCTTCTGCCGCCCGCAGATCGCGTCGGTGGGGCTCACCGAGGCCGAGGCGACCGAGCAGGGCCGACAGGTCAAGGTGGGCTCATTCCCGTTCCGGGCTCTCGGCAAGGCCACGATCGTCGGGGAGGTCGACGGCTTCGCCAAGATGGTCGCCGATGCCGAGACCGGCCTCCTGCTGGGCACCCACATCATCGGTCCTCACGCCGGGGATCTCCTCGCGGAGCCCACCCTCGCCCGCCTGGTCGAGGCGACGGCCGCGGAGATCGCCATGAGCGTCCATGCCCATCCGACCCTCACCGAAGTCCTCGCCGAGGCCGCCCTGGCGGTCGACGGCGCGGCGATCCACGTCTAGACAGCGGAGGTGCCCAGCGTGACCAACGCCAACGTCGCCGCCGAACCGCGACACCGCCAGCTCGGGCTCTCCGATGAGCAGGTCCTGGCCATGTACCGCCAGATGCTCCTCGCCCGTGCCGTCGACGAGCGGATGTGGCTGATGCAGCGGGCCGGCAAGATCGCGTTCATCATCTCCGGCCAGGGTCATGAAGGCGCCCAGGTCGGGATCACCTGGCCGATGCGCCGCAACCAGGACTGGATGGCGCCCTTCTATCGCTCCATCGCCGCCACCATGACCTTCGGGATGAGCGCGGAGGACATCATCACCGCCCACCTGGCCAAGGGCGATGACGTGAGCTCGGCCGGCCGCCAGATGCCCGGCCACTACGGCGGTGCTCCGTACAACATCGTGAGCGTCAGCTCCCCGGTCGGCACCCAGGTCCTGCACGCGGTGGGCGTGGCGATGGGCGCGTGGGTCCGTGGCGACGACGTCGTGGCGATCACCTACTTCGGGGAGGGGACCGCCAACCAGGGCGAGATCCACGAGGCGATGAACTTCGCCGGCGTCCACAAGCTGCCCGTCATCTTCGTCTGCGAGAACAACGGCTACGCGATCAGCGTCCCGCTCGACCGCCAGGTCGCCGGCCTGTCGGTCGCCGCCCGGGCCTCGGGCTATGGCTTTCCCGGCGTGACCGTCGACGGCGGCGACGTGCTGGGCGCGTATGCCGCCGCGCGCGACGCCCACGAGCGGGCACGCAGTGGAGAAGGCCCGACCCTGATCGAGGCCCGCGTCGTGCGGCTGACAAGCCACTCGTCCGACGACGACCAGCGCCGGTATCGGGACCCCGAGGAGGTTGCGGCGCTCAAGGCCCAGGACCCGGTGACGATCTTCGGCAACGAGCTGCGCACCCTCGGCGTGCTCACCGATGAGATCGAGGAGCGGCTGCGCGCCGATGCCAAGGCAGAGGTCAACGAGGCGAGCAAGCGGGCCGAGGCGCGGCCCGAGCCCGACCCCGCCACCGCCGAGGTCGACGTGTACGCCGAGGAGGGTCGCTAGCCATGGCCGAGCTGAACATCCTCGAGGCGATTCGCCTGGCCATGGACGAGGAGATGGAGCGGGACGAGCGCGTGATGGTCCTGGGCGAGGACGTGGGCCGCAAGGGCGGCGTCTTCGGCGCAACCGAGGGCCTGTGGGCCAAGTACGGCGACAAGCGCGTGCTCGACACACCGCTGACCGAGGCCATGATCGCGGGCGCGGCGGCGGGCGCCGCGGTCTACGGCCTGCGGCCCGTCGCCGAGATGCAGTTCGCCGACTTCGTCTATCCGGCCTTCAACCAGATCGTGAGCGAGATCAGCCGCATGCGGTACCGGTCGAACGGGACCTTCACGGTGCCCATGGTCATTCGCATGCCGTACGGCGGTGGCGTGCACGGCGCCCTCTATCACTCGCAGTCGAACGAGGCCTACTTCACGAGCACGGTGGGGCTCAAGGTGGTCGCCCCCGGCACGCCGGCGGACGCGCGGGGGCTCCTGAAGGCGGCCATCCGCGACCCCGATCCGGTGCTCTTCTTCGAGCACAAGAAGACGTACCGCCTCTTCAAGGCGGAGGTTCCCGAGGGCGACACCGTGGTCGAGATCGGCAAAGCCGATGTCGCCCGGGAAGGAACGGATCTTTCGATCTTCTGCTACGGCTACATGCGCTACTGCACCCTGGAGGCGGCCGAGACCCTGGCGCGCGAGGACGGGATCAGCGCGGAGGTCGTGGACCTGCGCAGCCTTCGACCCCTTGACGTCGAGGCGGTCCTGGGCTCGGTGGCGAAGACGGGCAAGGCGCTGGTGGTGCACGAGGCGAACCGGTTCGGCGGCTTCGGTGCGGAGGTCGCGGCCACCATCGCGGAGCTGGGATTCGAGCACCTCGATGGGCCGGTGACCCGCCTCGGCGGCCCGGAGGTACCCGGCGTTCCGTATCACCACAGTCTGGAGGACTGGTACATGGTGGGGCCGGAGAAGATCGTCGAGGCGGCCCGGACGCTCGCGGCGTACTGATCGGGTACGCTCACCCCGACACGAACAGAGGAGCCACATGGCAACAACGATCAAGATGCCGCAGCTCGGCGAGTCCGTCACGGAGGGCACGATCGAGCGCTGGCTGGTGAAGGAGGGCGATCGGGTCGAGCAGTACGATCCCCTCTTCGAGGTGGTGACCGACAAGGTCAACGCCGAGGTCCCCGCCGAGGTTGCGGGCACGATCACCAGGATCATCGTCGGCGACGGCCAGACCGTGAAGGTCGGGACTCCGCTCGCCGAGATCGACGCCGGTGACGGCGCGGGAGCAGGTGCCGCCGACGCCGAGCCGGCCGAGGCCGCCGCACCCGTCGAAGCCTCACCGCCCGTGGCGCAGCCCGCCCCCGCGGCCGAACCCGAGCCGCAGCCCGCGGCCGCCCCAGCGGCCGAGCAGGAGCCGGCTCAGCAGGCCCCGTCGGTCAGCGGCGGACCCGCCACCGATGCATCCATGCGCATGACGCCGGCTGTTCGCCGGCTGGTGCGTGAACACGACCTCGACATCAGGCAGATCAGCGGCAGCGGAAGCGGCGGTCGCGTGACGCGCGACGACGTCCTCGGCTTCGTGGCGCAGCAGGGCGAGCAGCCGTCGGCCCCCGCGCCAACCCCTGCTGCGCCCGCGCCTGCGGCCGTGGAGGCCGCGCCTGCACCCGCGCAGGCGCCCGCGCCCGCCGCGCCATCGGCCCCCACGTTCACGCCGTCGCCGGTCCCGGCACCGACCACCGGCGACCAGGAGATCGCCCTGTCGCAGATGCGCAAGGGGATCGCCGCCAAGATGACCCGGGTCAAGCAGACCGTCCCCCACGCCTACACCGTGGTGGAGGTCGACATGGGCAACGTCGTCCGCTGGCGCGAGGCGAACACCGGTGCGTACAGGGCGCGCGAGGGGATCGGCATCAGCTACGTTGCGGTCGTCATCAAGGCCGTGACCGAGACCCTGCGCCAGCACCCCATGGTCAACAGCCAGTTCGCCGAGGACCGCGTGATCCTCAAGCAGGCCATGAACATCGGGATCGCGGTGGCCGTCGACAACGGACTCCTGGTCCCGGTCATCCACAACGCCGACCAGTTGTCGATCAGCGGGGTGAACCACCAGGTGCAGGACCTGGCGGCGCGCGCGCGATCGAACAAGCTGCGGCTGGAGGAGATCCAGGGCGGGACCTTCACCGTGAACAACACCGGCTGGTTCGGCTCTGTCAGCTCCATGCCCATCGTCAATGCGCCCGAGGTCGCGATCCTGTCGATGGAGGCCATCGTCAAGCGCCCCGTGGTGATCGAGGTCGACGGTTCCGACGTGATCGCGATCCGGCCGATGATGAACATGACCTGCTCCTTCGACCACAGGGTCCTCGACGGCGCCCAGGTCGGCTACTTCCTGTCCGATGTGCGCAAGCGGCTGGAGAGCTGGGACTTCGCGAGTCAGATCGGCTGACCAGAGAGGAGCCGTACCGTTGACGCCTTCCGAGCAGGCGGCAGCCCACGACGCCCATTTCGCGTCTGCCTTCGCGATGCTGGCAGGCGGCGTCGCGCATGGGTTCGCCGAGCGGATTGCCGGGGTCCCCGTCGCCAGCCTGGGCGTTCCCGTGGGCTTCTTCAATGCTGCCTGGCCTTCGGCCGACACGGCGCCAGAGGCCATGGTCGAGGTGGTCGCTCGGCTTCGAGCCACCGCGCTTCCCTTCGTGATCCACGTCCCCATCGCGGCTGAGCGCCTCGCGGCCGCTGCGGTCGAGGCCGGTCTGCAGCCCGCTGGGCGACTCCCCTGCTTCGCGCTCGAGCCGCGATCTGTCCCAGACCCGCCGGCCGACCTCGCCATCGTCCAGGTCGACGCGAGCACCATGGAGGCTCTCTGGCAGGCCACCGAGGAGGGATTCGAGATGCCGCGCAGTCTCGTCGAGGAGATCTACCCGCCCGCCATCCTGGCCGAACCCGGGATTCGTGCGTTCGTGGGCTTGCTCGACGACGTTCCCATCGCGACCGCCATATCCGTACGCACCGGGGACACCGTTGGCATCTACAGCGTGGCGACCGCGCCCACAGCACGTGGCCGGGGCGTTGGCACCGCCATGACCTGGCATCTTCTGCGGGACGCGGAAGCGGGCTGGACGCTCGCCGTCCTGCAGGCCAGCGACATGGGCCGCCCGGTCTACGAGCGAATGGGTTTCACGCTCGTCCGCGAGTACGCCGAGTACCTGCACCCCGGAGGCTGAGCTCCCGGTGGCCCACCAAGAGGCGGGTCGCCACCATCGCGATGCCCTGCAGTGCGCATCGGGCGTTGCCCTGCCTTCCGCGCCCGGTACCGGCTACCCTCGGCGAGTCCGACCCGTTCAGGATCCTCGATGGCGCGCGCCACGGCGGCGAACCGCTCTCGGATGCGCCGCTGCGTACGCGTCCATCAGCATGGCGCCCTCCGGTTCGGGGAGGTATTTCACGGCCTCGCGCACGGTGACCCCGCTGGCCACGGCCGCGCGCGGAGCGAGCCACGCGACCACCTGGTCGGGACGGCGCTTGCCCGCCTCGCGCAGCACCCAGCCGATCGCCTTGCGCACGAAGAATTCGTTCTCGGTGAGCATCGCGTCCGCCCGCGCTGCGAAAGGCTCGAACGAGCCGCCGCCCTTCAGCGGCACGAGCTCAGCGAGCAGCGACGCGCGTCGCATCCAGAAGTCGGCGTCGCCGGCCCAACGGTCCAGGATCGGCCGCACCTCGTCTGGCTCCCCAACCGCGATTCCGCCCGCCACGTTCACCGCCAGGCCGTCCACGAGCGCCCACGTCCCTGACTCGCGGAGAAGCCGCTCGACGAGCGGGAGGTCGTCCGAGCCAAGCCGGGCGACGCGCGCCTCGAGGATCGCGACCGCGGCGGCGCGGCGTTCGAAGACTGGTGGCGCCCACAGCGCGGCGGCGAGTGCCACGGTTGCGTCGTGGTCGAGCCTTTCCCGCTTCGCCACGCTGCGCGCGATCCTGCCGGTCTCCCCGTGCGACGCGCCCAGGAAGTAGAGGTCGCTCTTGAGGTACCGCCGTTCCTGCTCCGCTCGTCCCGGCGTGCCGGCCGAAACGAGGAGGGCGACGATCTCGTCCACGAGAGGCGTGACCGATGGAGCCATGATCGGTATTGTGGCGCCGACCGCCGATGGGGCGCACCCGTTCCCCACCAGGAGGGAGGCAGCCATGCCCGACGCTTCGAGATCCTTGCGCCGGGGATCGCCGCGTCACCGGGGGCGCGCGGGGTCGTGCCCTGCGGTCACCCGCCCCCTTCGGTAGACTGACCCCATGTCCCTCGAGCCGGCGGATCAGCGCGACTTCTCGGCGCTCGGCGAGCTTTCCGTACTGGGCACCCCGCGGACCGTCCAGCACGGGCACACCACCCCGTCGGAGATCATGTATCCGGGCGGACCGTCGGTCGACGGCGGCCTGCTGGCACCGGGTGATCCGATGCCCGAGAACGCCGGTCCAGGCGGCCGGCGGCCGGAGTGGCTCAAGGTCCGGGTGGGCGCCGGCGCGACCTACTCCGGCGTGAAACGCCTGATCCGGGCCGAGTCCTTGCATACCGTCTGCGAGGAGGCCCGCTGCCCGAACATCGGCGAATGCTGGGCGCTGGGCACCGCGACCTTCATGATCGGTGGCTCCGTCTGCACCCGGAACTGTGGCTTCTGCGCCATCGACACCGGACGACCGCCGATCACCGACCTCGACGAACCCGCCCGCGTCGCGGAGGCGACGCGGGGCATGAACCTGCGGCACGTTGTGGTCACCATGGTCGCGCGCGACGACCTGCCCGATGGCGGCGCGGGCCTCATGGCCGACACCATCCGCGCCATCCGTCTCGCGACCCCGGGGACGAGCGTCGAGGTCCTCATAAGCGACCTGAACGGCCGCGAGGCCGATGTCCGGACGGTGGTCGAGGCCCAGCCGGAGATCCTGGGCCACAACGTCGAGACGGTCCCGCGCCTCCAGCGTCCCGTGCGCCGTCGCGCTCGCTGGGACCGCAGCGTGGGGGTCCTCACCACGGGCCGGGCCGTCGCCCGCGAGATCGGGTTCGACGCGCTCGTCACCAAGACCGGGATCATGCTGGGCCTCGGTGAGTCCTGGAACGAGGTGCTCGACGCCATGCACCTGCTGCGCGGGGCCGGGGTCGACGTCCTCACCATCGGCCAGTACCTGCGCCCCAGCCGCCAGCACCTGCCGCTGCGCAAGTACTACACACCGGCCGAGTTCGCGACCCTGCGCCGCCTGGGCCTGGAGATGGGGTTCCGTCACGTCCAGGCCGGCCCGCTCGTGCGGTCCAGCTACCACGCCGCCGAGCAGGTCCCGGAACGGATCGGCGCCGCGGCGGTCTGATGGATCGCGCACCGAGCGCGCCATGAGCATGCGCGACATAACGGAGCCACCCGTCCAGCCGACGGACCGGCCTCGTCCGCGACGGCCGGCCGCCGACCAGCCGTTCGTCCCGGCGAGCGCCGAGCGGCCGCTCCTCGCGGCACATGGCGGCCGCCTCACCGTCGAGCGGCTGGGCACCGTCCCCTACGAACCCACCTGGGAGCTCCAGGACGAGCTGGCGGGGCAGCGCCGGGAACGGCGCATCGGCGATCGCCTGCTGCTCCTCGAGCACTTCCCGGTGTACACCATCGGCCGAGGAGGAGACGAGACGAACCTCCTGGCCGGACCGGAGCGTCTCCGTGCGCTGGGGGCAACGTACCTCCGCATCGACCGCGGCGGGGACGTCACCTTCCATGGACCGGGTCAGCTCGTCGCCTACCCCATCGTGGAGCTTCGCGACCCGCTCGACCTGCGGCGCTACGTCCGGACGCTCGAGGCGGCGATCATCGCCACCGCATCACGCTTCGGCGTGCGTGCGGGCCGCGTCGACGGCCTCGCCGGCGTCTGGGTCGACGACGAGCGCAAGCTGGCCGCCATCGGCGTACGGGTGCGTCGCGGGGTGACGACCCACGGCCTGGCGTTGAATGTCAACACCGACCTGGCCTGGTTCGACGAGATGATCCCCTGCGGCATCCGCGGCAAGGGCGTGACCAGCCTTCAGCGCGAGCTGGGCAACCGGGTGCCCATGGAGCTCGTCGAGGAGGCCCTCGCGACGGAGCTGGCGGCCGCGTTTGGCCTTCGACTGGCCGATGGGCTGCCCGCGATCGCCGGCCCGGCCGGCGCCAGCGAGCAGTGAGCGACCCCGTCGTCGAACGCTCGGCCGGTCCCGCCGCCCACCCGCCGCGGATCGAGGCCGGTGCGTTCGGACCATGGGGAACAAACGCCTACCTGGTCTGGGACGGTCGCTCGCCCGATGCCCTCGTGCTCGACCCCGGAATGGGCGCCGCCGCATCCCTCATCGAGCGGGTGGGGGCCAACAGGCTGCGGCTGCAGGTGATCGGCAACAGCCACGGCCACGTGGATCACGTCTTCGACAACGCGCCGCTGCGTCGCGCGTCGCAGGCACCCATCGCCATCCATCCCGACGACGCATACCGCCTGTCGGGCGAGAACTCGTATGGCTTCGACGTGGAGCCGAGTACCGCGGATCGGCACCTGCGCGAGGGTGACCAGCTCCCGGTCGGAGATCTCGTCTTCGACGTCCTCCACACGCCCGGCCACACGGAGGGCTCGATCTGCCTGTACGAGGAGCGGCACGCCCTGCTCCTGTCGGGAGACACGCTCTTCGCCGGCAGCTACGGGCGGACCGACCTTCCCGGAGGCGACGACGCCGCCATGGTGGAGAGCCTGGCTCGGCTCGCAACCGGGATCCCTGCGACCGTCCGCGTCCTGCCCGGCCACGGTCCGGAGACGACCCTCGAGCGCGAGCTGCCCTGGATGCGACGGATCGCCCGGGCGGGCAGGCTGCTCATCCCGGGATGAGCGCCGTCGAGCTCCTCAGACTACGATTGGAGGGCACGAAAGGAGACGACACCGCATGTCCACCTTGCGCATCACCCGGCTGGGTCACGGGGGTGTCCTCTACCGATCTCCCGGCGACAAGTGGCTCTGGATCGACCGCTGGACCGGGGCCCCGACCTACGCCGACGCGTACCGGCGGGCAGAGCAGGTCGATCTCGTGGCTCCCACCCACGGCCATTTCGACCACATCGGCAATGACGCGGCGGACGTCGTCGAGCTGGCGTCGGGCGGTGCCACGGTCGTCGGCAGCCACGAGCTCCAGATCTACCTCGCGTCGCGCGGGGTGGAGGCCATCGGCATGAACAAGGGCGGGACGGTCGAGGCTGCAGGGATCCGGCTGACCATGGTCCACGCCGACCACTCCGGTGGCGTGACGCTCACCGGAAACGGTCCCGACGCGACCCGCGAGGTGGGCTGCTGGGGCTGGCTGATCGAGTTCGAGGACGGAACGCGGATCTACCACTCCGGCGACACCGATGTCTTCGGCGACATGGCGCTCGTCCGCGAGTGGCGGCCGACCATCGGTGTCTTCCCGATCGGGGGGCACTACACCATGGGGCCGGCAGGCGCGGCGCGCGCGATCGAGCTCACGGGGGTCCAGGCCGTCATCCCCGTCCACTACGGAACATTCCCGATCCTGGCCGGTACGCCGGCCGAGCTCGCGGGCCTTACCGGTGCGCGCGTCGTCGAGCTGGAGCCGGGCGAGACACTGGAGGCAGGGTCATGATCATCTCCACCATCGCGGCACTCCTGGGAAGCGGGCTCGGCGGCGCCGTGCGCGCCGGCGTGACGATCGTCGAGCGGCGGCTGGGCACCGCGGAGCCGGCCGAGGGTCCCATCAGGGTCTCCGGGTCGCTCGTCGCGGCCTTCACCGCGGGGATCGTCTGCAGCCTGCTCGGCCGGGGGCCGAAGCTGGCGTTCTGGTTCGGGGCGCTGCTGGCGGCAGCCGGGACGGAGCGCATCGACTGGTGGGCGCTCCGGCGTCTCGGGGTCGACCCGGAGCGGCTCATGGAGCAGGCGCGCGGCGCCGCTGCGGCCAGGACATCGCGGCGCGCGAAGGCAGACGCCTAGCGCTCAGCGCCAGACCGGTGCGTACGGGTGCTCCCCGCGGACCGGATCATCCTCGGCGAAACGCTCGAAGCGGTACGGATGCAGGTCGGCGGTGGTGGCCTCCCCGTCCAGGATCAGCTCGGCCAGGCTGCACCCGGTGGCGGGGGCGATCTTGAAGCCCGTGCCTGAGAACCCGCAGTCCAGGTAGAAGCCATCCGGTCCGGCGGGACCGATGATCGGGTGCTGGTCGGGCGTGATGCCGTCCTGGCCGGAGTGGGCGCTGTGGAGTCCCGCCGTGGCAAATTCCGGCAGCCGCAGGCAGATCCGCTCCGCTGCGCGCTCCACGAACCCCGGAGCCGCGGCGTCGACCGGACGGTCGGGGTCGTCGCCGAACTCGTTGCCGTCCTCGAGCCCGATGAGGGTGAGGTTCGTTCCTTCGGGTCGAACGTAGAACGCGTTCGCGAAGTCGATCATCGCCGGGTGCGCCGCGATCGTGTCCGGGCGCCGGACGTAGGCCACATCGTGGCGCCAGATCTCGAGCGGAAGGCGAAGGCCGACCATGGCTGCAATCCGACCCGCCCAGGCACCCGCGGCATCGACGACGATGGCGGCGTCCCACGAGCCCCGTGGCGTGTCAACCCCGATGACGCGGTCACCTTCGACCCGGATCGCCGTCACCGGTGCGCGCTGGACGAGCCGCGCACCGCGGGCGGCGGCAGCGGCCATGAGCGTCGAGGTGGTCGCCGTGGGATCGGCATAGCCGGATTCCGGCTCCCAGGCGGCAAGGGTGAAGGTGTCCATCGCGACACCGGGGAGGAGCTCGGCGAGCTGCTCGGTCTCGAGGAGCTCGGTCGCGATCCCCACCCGCGCCAGCATGGCCACGTTCGCGCGCAGCGCCTCCTGCTCCTCCGCCGGAACCAGCTGGAGGAACCCGGTGCGCACGAAGCCGGCATCACCGCCCACGCGCTCGGCCCACGCGCGGAAATAGGCGTGGGAGCGCCATGCCAGTCGGGCATCCGACTCGACGTCGTAGTGCATGCGCACCAGGCCCGACGAGCGCCCGGTCGCGCCCGAGGCGACGGTGTTTGCCTCCAGGACGACCGGCCGGAGCCCGCGCTCGGCGAGGTGGAAGGCGAGGCTGGCGCCGTGGACGCCTGCCCCGATGACAACTGCGTCGGCCACGTCACCCATGCCGCGCATGCTTGTCGGGCGGCTGCAATTCGGGCGAGGGCCTTCTGGCCCCATTCCCGCGGTCCGTTCGGTCCCGGGAGGTTCAGCGGCCGAGGTAGCCAATGTCGAACGGCCGCGGGATCACCCCGAAGGTCCGCTCGAACGCGTCCAGGTCGGTGAAATTCGGCATGCGCAGCGATCGGACCTGGTCGTGGCTGACCGGGAAGATGGGGAGGACCCGGTCGGTCACCGCCGTCAGCGCGCTGATGAGCGGGATGGGGATGCTCATCTTCAGTCGGCGCTTCCCGGTCGCGCGCATGACCGCGTCGACGATCTGGCGATAGGTCAGGTACTCGGGTCCCCCCAGCTCGTACACCGCTCCCGCGCGCGTGGGTTCGGCGAGGGAGCGCTCCACGGCGATGGCAAGGTCGTCGACCGAGAGCGGCTGGAAGCGGGCGGATCCGTCGCCGGGGATCGCGACCACCCCGGGCGACCACCAGGTCAGGGTGGTGCGGATCAGGGTGAAGAAGCCATCCCCTTCGCCGAAGAGGAGCGACGGGCGGAGCACCACCCAGTCGAGCCCGGACCCGCGGACGATCTGCTCACCCCGCCACTTGCTGCGCAGGTAGGCAAGGGCGGGGTCGTCGACGGCACCGAGGACGGAGAGGTGGACCATGCGAGGTACGCCCGCCGCCGTGGCGGCATCCACGACCCGCTCGACACCGTCCACGTTCGTCCGTTCGAACGAGCGTCCGCGCGCCTGCCGGGGGATGGCGACCAGGTGCACGACCGCCTCGGCGCCGGCGAGGGCCGCGTCCAGGCCGGTGCCGGTCTCGACGTCGACGGCCATGGCGCGAACCCGATCCGCGGGCCAGCCCGGAAGGCGCCCACCGCTGCGTGACAGTGCCCGCACCCCGTGGCCGGCCGCAAGCAGGTGGGGAACGAGATGTCGGCCGACGAACCCTGTGGCACCAACGACCGCGACGTCCATTTCCATTGCTCCTTCCGCCCTGCAGCCCGGCAGAGGCAAATTACATGCTACTGTACCCACGCAAGTATTGCGCCAACGGCGCTGGACACGTCAAACGAGGCCCCGACGCCGGTACGAACGCGCGGCCCGCCACGGATCACCGCGCCGTCGCCGCTCGCGGGGTCCGGTACCTGACGGGGATGGTCAGGCATCGGTAGAATCATCCGTCCATGCCCTCCCGCTCCTTCGACGGGGCGCTCGTCCGCGCCCGAAACCTGACCAAGCGCTTCGGTGGCTTCACCGCGGTGGATGCCATCGACTTCGACGTGCATCCCGCGCGGGCGTTCGGCTTCCTGGGCCCCAACGGCGCGGGCAAGACCTCGACCATGCGGATGATCGCCTGCTCGTCGCCGGTGACCGACGGCGAGCTGAGCGTGATCGGGATGGACCCCCGCACCCAGGCGCGCCAGATCAAGGCCCGCCTTGGGGTTGTGCCGCAGATCGACAACCTCGACCAGGAGCTCACCGTCCGCGAGAACCTGGAGATGTATGCCCGCTACTTCGACATCCCGCGCGACGTCGCCCGGCGGCGGGCCGATGAGCTGCTCGAGTTCGTGCAGCTTGCCGAGCGGGCCACGGACCAGGTCGAGCCGCTCTCGGGAGGGATGAAGCGCCGCCTCACGATCGCCCGGGCGCTCATCAACGAGCCGGAGCTCATCATCCTCGACGAACCCACGACCGGGCTCGACCCCCAGGCGCGCCACCTCCTCTGGGAGCGGCTCTACCAGCTGAAGCGCCGCGGGGCGACGCTGATCATCACCACCCACTACATGGACGAGGCGGAGCAGCTCTGCGACCGGCTGGTCGTGATGGACAAGGCGAAGATCGTCGCGGAGGGCTCCCCGCGCGAGCTCATCGACAACTACAGCACCCGCGAGGTGCTGGAGCTGCGCCTGCCCGATGCCACCCGGGATGCGCTCGACGGACGCCTGGACGGCCTGGCCGACCGCGTCGAGCACCTGCCCGACCGGCTCCTGCTCTACACCGATGACGGCGAGCGCTCCCTCGACGAGGTCCATCGCCGCGCGATCACGGTGGAGAGCGCCCTGGTGCGCAGGTCGACCCTCGAGGACGTCTTCCTCCGCCTGACCGGGCGCACGCTCATCGAATGACCGCGCTCGTCCGACCCACGCTGCATGTCTTTCAGCGGAACTTCCTCGTCTACAAGCGGGTGTGGCATCGGAGCATGTTCTTCGGCTTCCTGCAGCCGTTCATGTTCCTGACGGCCATGGGCCTGGGCCTGAGCCAGCTGATCGGTGCGAACTCCACGCAAGCGCTGGGGGGCGTGACCTACAGCGCATTTCTCGGCCCGGGCCTGCTGGCGGCCATGGCCATGCAGACCTCGACCTTCGAATCGACCTACCCGATCATGAACAAGATCATGTGGGGCCGAAACTACGAGGCGATGCTCGCCACGCCGCTTCGGACGCGCCACCTGCTGCTCGGTGAGCTCGCCTGGATCAGCTTCCGCGTCCTCACCCTGGCATGCGTGTTCATGGTCGTCCTGGCCATTTTCGGGATCGCACGCTCGCCGCTTGCCCTGCTGGCAATCCCGGTCGCGGTCCTCACCGGATTCGGTTTCGCGAGCTGCATCATGGCCTTCACCGCGCGGCAGAAGCGCAACGACACCGGCTTCACGTGGCTCTTCCGGTTCGTCATCAACCCGCTCTTCTTCCTCTCCGGGACTTTCTTCCCGCTGAGCGCCATCTCCGGGCCGGTCCAGGCGATCGCCTGGGCCACACCCCTCTACCACGGTGTCGAGCTGATCCGTGGGCTGGTTCTGGACCGGCTCGACCTGGCGACCGCGCCGTGGCACCTGCTCTACCTGGTCGCTTTCGCGGCCATCGGCGTGTGGCTCGCCGACCTGAGCTTCTACCGAAGGCTGGCGGTCTGAGCATGGCGGTGCAGGCACGCAGTGATCCCGCACCGGGGCCGGTGGCCGCCGCCTTCGAACAGGTCTGGCGCGCCCGCCGCCTGGTCGAGCGCAACATCATGGTCTACCGACACCAGTGGATCGTGATCGTCTCCGGCGTCTTCGAGCCGGTCCTGTACCTGGTGGGCATCGGACTCGGGGTCGGGGGCTTCATCGAGGGCGTGAAGCTCACCGATGGTCGTTTCGTCTCCTATGCGGCGTACGTCGCGCCCGCCCTCCTGGCGACCGCCGCGATGAACGGTGCCGTCATGGAGACGATCTTCAACGTCTTCTTCAAGCTCAACTACGCCAAGACGTACGACGGGATCCTGGCCACGCCCATGGGTATCACCGAGATCGCCGTGGGGGAGATGCTGTGGGCACTGATGCGGGCGGTCCTCTACTCGGTGGCCATGCTGGTGCTCATGGCCCTCAGCGGTCTCGTCCTCTCGCCCTGGGTGGTGCTCACCCTGCCGGCTGCGCTCCTGGTATCAGCGGCCTTCAGCGCCGCGGGCCTCGCGGGCACCAGCTTCCTGCGCACGGTGCAGGACTTCGACATCCCCATGGGCCTCATCGTCCAGCCCATGTTCCTCTTCTCGGGGACCTTCTTCCCCATCTCGGTCTATCCGGCCTTCATCCAGGTCTTCATGCAGGCCACGCCCCTGTATCACTCGATCAGCCTGATCCGTGGCCTCGCGACGGGGATCCTCGGATGGCAGCAGGCCTGGGACCTCGCCTATCTCCTGGGGTTCTTCGTGCTCGCGATGTGGATCGCCACGCGCCAGATGCAGCGCAAGCTCATCAAGTAGCCGGCGCGACACCCCGCAGCTCGTCGAAGATCGCGCGCGCGTCCGCGGCCCGCTCCACGGCCAGGGCCGCCATGGCCGATTCCGCCAGCAGTGCCCGCGTCGCCGAGGCAAGGGCTCGCTTCACGCCGCCGAACGCGCCGGCATCCATCGACAGCTCGTCGATGCCCAGCCCGACCAGGGCCATGGCCCCTGCCGGGTCGCCGGCCATCTCGCCGCAGACCGCGACCGGGATGCCATGCGCGTGGCCGCCCTCGACGACCCGCGCGATCGTGCGCAGAACGGCCGGATGCATGGGGTCCTGCCGACCCGCCAGCGCGGGGTTCGTGCGATCCGCGGCAAGGAGATACTGGGTCAGGTCGTTGGTGCCGATGCTGAAGAAGGCGACCTCGGGGGCCACCAGGTCGGCGATGAGCGCCACGGATGGGATCTCGACCATGATGCCCACCTTCGGCGTCACGACCAGGTTCCGGCCGAAGGCCGCCATCGCAACCAGCTCGTGGAGCCGGTAGACATCGGCGAGGTCCGCGACCATGGGGGCCATGATCCACGGCACCCGACCCGTCTTCTCACCCGCGCTGAGGATGGCGCGCAGCTGGGTCAGAATGAGGTCGGTGTGACCGGCGTCCGCCAGGCGGAGCGCGCGTACCCCGAGGAACGGATTCTCCTCGGGCGGTAGTGGCAGGTAGGGAAGCGCCTTGTCACCCCCGAGGTCGATGAGCCGGATCACCACCGGCCGCTCGCCGAACGCCGCCAGCACTGATGCGTACGCGGCCGCCTGGGTCGCCTCGTCCGGGGCGGTGGCGCGGCCCATGAACATGAACTCGGTGCGGAAGAGGCCCACCCCCTCGGCACCCGCGTCGATGGCCCGCGTCGACTCCTCCGGGCCGCCGATGTTGGCCGCCAGCGTGATCCGCCAGCCATCGGCGGTCGCGAGCGGCCGGTCGTGCATCGCCGCATCCGCGGCGCGTCGCTGCGCATCGGCGGCGGCGCGACGTTCGAGCTCGCCTCGCTGCTCCGCGTCCGGATCGCAGAAGACCTCGCCGCGCTCACCGTCGATGGCGAGCTCGGCGACGCCGTCGATCGCGGCGATGAGCCCCGCGGCACCGACCACGGCGGGGATCTCGAGTGCCCTGGCCAGGATCGCGGCGTGGGCGGTTCGCGAGCCCGCCTCCAGCGCGATCCCCGCCAGGAGGGCCGGATCGAGCTCGGCCGTCACCGATGGCGGCAGGTCGACCGCCACCGCGATGGACCGGCGGTCGAGGCGCGGGGGCTCCTCGCCCCGCATGATCCGCGCGATGCGGGCTGCCACGTCCCTCACGTCCGCAGCCCGGGCTGCGAGCACCTCGTCGTCGAGGGAGGCAAGCACCGCGGCCGCCTCGTCACCGGCGCTCAGGATCGCCGTATCTGGGGACATCCCCTGCGCCTCGAGCGCGGTGGCCGCGTCGAGCAGCTCTGGATCGACGGCCATCATGGCCTGTGCCTCGAAGATCTCCGCCTCCTCCGGGCGTCCCGCCGCCAGGAGCCGCGCGTGCAGCCCGGAAAGCTCCTGCGCCGCCCGCTCCGCCGATGCCGGCAGGTCCAGCAGGGCTTCGCCCGGGAGGCGGGCCGCCGCACGGGGCGGCTGCCAGGGCGGAGCGACGGCCACGCCCGGCGCGGCCGCCACGCCGCGCAGCGCAGCCCCGCTCATGGCGTGTCGACCTGCTCCCCGAGGCCGGACTCCACCAGGCTGACCAGGGCAGCCACGGCGGCATCCGCCTCGCCGCCCTCGGCGCCGATCCGGATGCGATGGCCCTGGATAACCCCGAGGCCCAGCACGCCCAGGATGCTCTTCGCGCTGGCGCTCTTCTCCGGGTTGCGGGTCAGGTTCGTGACCCGGACGTCGCATGCGAACCGCGCAGCAGCCTTCACAAACGTGGCCGCCGGCCGTGCATGCAGGCCGGAGGGGTTCCGGACTTCTACGGTCGCTTCAGCCATCGACGGAATCGTCTCCTTCTCCCCCACCGTGACGTTCAGCCTCGCCGCCCGGCGGCGTGGAAGTCAACGTGCGCGACCGAAATGCCGTGGCATCCTTCGCGGGGTCGCCGTCCCGAGTCAGCGGCGCGAGGCAGAGCCTGCGCGTGCATCGGCGCGCCCGCCGAGGCGCGCCTTCCGGCGCCACCACGCGAACCCAATCCAAAGGGCGAGCCATCCGATCCCGGCGGCGAATCCGACGAGCAGGGCGAGCTGCGCACCGTTTCCCCACGCGAGCGAGAGCCCGAGCAGGAAGGCAGCCGCGGCGCCGCCGAAGACCCACCAGACGGCCCGCCCTCCCAGCAGCCGCCCGGGATCGGAGACCTGCTGGGCAGCGAGACGCCTGGCCCGCTGCCGTTCCATTCGCACCTTCGCCGCACCCGCGACAGGCGGTGGCGCGTACGGATCCTGGTTCTTCGTCATGCGCTGGTAGGCGCGTCGTTCCGCACGAGACATGGCGGTGGTGAGTCTAGCGGCTCTCGTCGGCCCCGTCGCGCTTCGGCGGGCGGCGGCGACCGGTGGAACCCAGCGCGCTGGAGGCGTCCTCGACCTTGAGCTGCACCGAGTCGGCGCCGAAGAGTGCCGTGAGCACCCAGTCGATCGCCACCCGGACCTTGCGATTGAAGCCCGGCACCCGCGACCAGTAGTAGCCGCGCCACATGAACCATGCCAGCCACCCCCGGACGCTGATGCCGAAGACGACGCCCACCCCGGTGCGATGACCGATGGAGGCCAGCGTGCCAATCGTCTCGTATCGGAACGGGGCCGGAGCCCGCCCGTCGATGCGGGCGATGATGTTCGAGGCCAGTCGCTTCGCCTCCCGGACGGCGTTCTGCGCGGTCGGCGCGAAGGCCGCACCGTCCTTCCCGTCCACGTTCGGGATCCAGGCACAGTCACCGATGGCGAACACCCCGGGACGGCTCGTCTCCATGGTCGGGGCTGTCGTCGCGCGACCCGCGTGGTCGACATCGACACCCGAGCCGGCAACGACCGGCGCCGGGCGAACCCCGCCGGTCCAGATCAGGGTCCTGGTCGGGATCACCTCGCCGTCACCGATCGTTACGGCCGTCTCGGTCAGGGCCCGGATGGGCGTCCCCAGCCGGATCTCGTAGCCGCGCTCCGCCAGCCGGCGGCGGGCATATGCCCCCATCTGCGGGGGCAGATCGGTCAGCACCTCGTCCTTGAGCTCCACCAGCACCAGGCGGATCTCATCCTCGGCGATCTTTCGGTAGTACCGCCGCCGGACGCGATGCGCGAAATCCTCGATCTCCCCGGCCGTCTCAACGCCGGAGCTGCCGCCGCCACCGACCACGAAGGTGAGGTCGGCACGCCGCTGCGCCTCGTCCTCCTCGAGCTCGGCCCGCTCGAACATCTCGATGATCCGGTTCCGGAGGCTGAAGGCATCGGCCAGGGTCTTCATGCCTGCGGCGTGCTCGGCGAGGCCGGGAATCCCGAAGGTATGGGTGATCCCGCCAAGGGCCAGCACCAGGGTGTCGCAGTGGAGGCGATGGCGATCCCCATCCCCTCCGATCACCCGGACGACGGCCTCCTGCGTGTCGATCGCCTCGACCTCCGCGGTGATGCACCAGGTCGACGGATGATGGACCATGCCACGCAGGGGGCTAACCACGTGTCGAGGCTCCAGGCTCCCGGAGCAGACCTCGGGGAGGAGCGGCGTGAAGAGCAGGAAGTTGTCGCGGCTCACCAGCCAGATCTCGACGTCGGTGCGCGATCCGAGCTGATGCTCCAGGGCCTGGGCGGTCATCGCCCCGGCGAATCCCCCGCCGAGGATGAGGATGCGATGCGGGACCCCCGTCGCGGTGGCGGTCATGCGACCCATGGTGACAGGAACGGCGGCGGGAGGAAACCGGTGGCCGATGACGGGCAGCGGTTTCCTTTGCCGGGCGGCTACCATACGCACCGTGCACGAGATCTTCGACCAGTTCAAGCAGCAGCTTCCGGACATTGATCCCACCGAGACGCAGGAATGGATCGACTCCCTCGACGCCGTCGTCGACCAGGCCGGTCCGGAGCGCGCGCGATTCATCATCTTCAAGCTCCTGAAGCGCGCGCGGATGCTCCAGGTCGGCCTGCCGCCCCTGGTGCAGACGCGCTACATCAACACCATCAGCCCCGAACAGGAGCCGTTCTTCCCCGGCGACGAGGCGGTCGAGCACCGCATCCGCCGCATGATCCGCTGGAACGCGCTGGCCATGGTGCTTCGCGCCAACACCCGGTTCGAGGGGATCGGCGGGCACCTCTCCACGTATGCCTCCGCCGCCAGCCTCTACGAAGTGGGCTTCAACCACTTCTTCCGGGGAGGCCCGGACGGCGACATGGTCTTCTTCCAGGGCCACGCCGCCCCGGGCATCTACGCCCGCGCCTTCCTCGAGGGGCGGATCAGCGAGGAGCAGCTCGACCACTTCCGCCGCGAGGCGCTGTGGCCGGGCGGCCTGGCCTCCTATCCGCACCCGCGAACGATGCCCGGTTTCTGGCAGTTCCCGACGGTCAGCATGGGGATCGGCCCCCTCAGCGCCGTCTATCAGGCCAGGTTCAACCGATATCTGCACGCGCGTGGCATCAAGGACACCAGCCAGAAGCGGGTCTGGGCCTTCCTCGGCGACGGCGAGATGGACGAGCCGGAGGCACTTGCCGGCCTGTCGCTCGCGGCCCGCGACGGCCTCGACAACCTGACCTTCGTCGTGAACTGCAACCTGCAGCGGCTGGACGGCCCCGTCCGCGGCAACGGGAAGATCATCCAGGAGCTGGAGGCCACCTTCCGAGGCGCCGGCTGGAACGTGATCAAGGTGATCTGGGGTCGCGAGTGGGACGACCTCCTGGCCCGCGACGTCGACGGGATCCTCGTCAACAAGATGAACGAGACGCTGGACGGTGACTTCCAGCGCCTTTCGATCGCCGATGGCGCCTACATCCGCGAACACTTCTTTGGCCCCGATCCGAGGCTGCGCGCCCTGGTCGAGCACATGTCCGACGAGGAGCTCCCCAAGCTGCGGCGCGGGGGCCACGACTACCGCAAGCTCTTCGCCGCGTACACCGCGGCGGTCAACCACACCGGCACGCCCACGGTCATCCTGGCCAAGACGGTGAAGGGCTGGACCCTGGGGCCTGGCATCGAGGGTCGGAATGTCACCCACCAGGCCAAGAAGCTCACCGAGGCGGAGCTGAAGGTCTTCCGTGACCGGCTGGAGCTGCCCATCCCGGACGAGGCACTGAAAGAGGCGCCGTACTACTACCCGGGGCCCGACTCGCCGGAGATCGAGTACATGCTCGAGCGGCGGCGCACGCTGGGTGGCTTCCTGCCCGAACGAACCGTGCGCGCGACAGCGCTCCCGGAGGTGCAGCCCTCCGCCTTCGACGAGCTCTTCAACGGATCGGAACGGCCGGCGAGCACGACCATGGCCTTCAGCCGGCTGATCCGCAACCTGGTTCGCGACCCGGGCATTGGGCGGCGCATCGTGCCCATCATCCCCGACGAAGCACGCACCTTCGGCATGGACCCGTTGTTCAAGGAGGTGGGGATCTACTCGGCTCTCGGCCAGCGGTACACGCCCGTCGACAAGGAGCTGCTCCTCAGCTACGTCGAGGCCACGGACGGCCAGATCCTGGAGGAGGGGATCACCGAAGCGGGCGCCACCGCCTCGTTCACCGCGGCGGGCATGAGCTATGCCGTCCACGGCGAGCCCATGATCCCGTTCTACACGTTCTACTCGATGTTCGGATTCCAGCGCACGGGCGACCAGATGTGGGCCTTTGGCGACTCGCGCGGCCGCGGGTTCCTGATGGGAGCGACCGCTGGACGGACCACTCTTCACGGTGAGGGCCTCCAGCACGACGACGGCCATTCCCACCTCCTCGCCTCCGTGCTTCCCAACGTGCGCGCCTACGACCCGGCGTTCGCGTACGAGCTGGCGGTCGTGGTCCGCGAGGGGATCCGGCGCATGACGATCGAGAACGAGGACGTCTTCTACTACCTCACGATCTACAACGAGAACTGGATGCAGCCCGGCCGGCCCGACGGGGTCGACGAAGGGATCCTGCGCGGGCTGTACCGGTACCGCCCCGCCCAGGTTGAGGGCCGCAGGGTCCAGATCCTGGCGTCAGGATCGATCCTCCACCAGGCGCTCCGGGCCCAGGAGATCCTGGCCGCACACAACGTCGCCGCGGACGTGTGGAGTGCGACGAGCTTCCAGCAGCTCCGCGTCGACGCGCTCGATGTGGAGCGCTGGAATCGGCTCCACCCGGACGCCGAGCCACGGGTCGCGTACGTGACGCAGGCCCTTTCCGGGGCACCCGGGCCGGTCATCGCGGCGACGGACTATCTCAAGGCCATCCCGGACATGGTCTCGCGCTGGATCGAACCGCCGTACACGATCTTGGGGACCGACGGATTCGGCCGGAGCGACACGCGCGAGGCGCTGCGCACCCACTTCGAGGTCTCGCCCGAGCACATCGCCTACGCCTCGCTCCACGGCCTGTGCCTGACCGGTGAGGCCGATCGGGCGGAGCTGACCTCGGCGCTCGGCGAGCTGGGCATCGACCCGGAGCGCGTGAACCCGCAGTTCGCCTAGCGGCGGGGTCGCACTTCGTCGACCGGCGCACCGCACACCGCGCAGCGCCGGTCGCGTCGACCAACGGCCGCGGCGCAGTGCGGGCAACGCGCCGGCGTCAGCTCGATCGCGAAGGCGCGGACGCCGGCACCGACGGCAAAGGCAACCCGCTCAACGCCCGAGCGCTGTGTCGTGGGACGATCGGTGCTGCCGCGCGGTGCCCGAGACTCCACGCCGATCACGCCCGACGCCTGCCTCGCCAACCATCGGTCACGCTCGCGGTCGTACCGGGCCCGCGCCTCCGGGTCTGCGAGCAGCTGCCGCACGGCGTTGACAACCTGCATCTCCTCGTGTGATCGAGCCGAGTCGTTGCGATCGGGATGGAAGGCGCGTGCCAGCCGTCGCCAGGCATCCAGGAGCTCATCGGAGCTCGCATCGGGCTGGACGCCCAGGAGCCGGTAGACGTCGTGCTCCGGGGTGTATGGAAGAAATCGCTGGGACATGGCGCACGCCCGATCCTAGCCTACGTCCGCCGTCGACGCCAAAGGCGCCCACGACTCCATCCGGCGGGACGCATCTGTAATCCTGAACTAGCAATTCGTCATGTCAGTATCACAATTAGCAAGTTAGGGATTGACATGGGATATCTGGGTTGCTAGACTCCGGTCAGGAATTGATAAACACGCACTTCGAGATACCACTTCTCGATGAGGAGCACACAATGCTGGACTACCGCCTTCACTATGCACAGATGGCCGCCGAGGATCGGCTGCGCGACGCGCGCAACCAGGCCGTCGCCACGCGGGGCACGAAGCGCGTGTTCCAGCTGTCCGGCCGACGATCAGACCGGAAGGAGAGCGCGCGCTGATGGCCCACGACGTCATCTCCACCTGCCCCGTGTGCCAGGGCGAGCTTACGATCACTCGCCTCCAGTGCCGCAGCTGCGGCACGGCGCTGGAGGGCGAGTTCGGCGTGGGTCGCTTCGGCCGCCTTGACCGGGAGCAGCTCGCCTTCCTGGAGAGCTTCCTCCGCTCGCGCGGCAACCTCAAGGAGATGGAGCGGGCTCTCGGGATCTCCTACCCCACCGTCCGCAGCCGCCTTGAGGCATTGCTGCGCGCCATCGGTCTCGGCGACGGCGAGCCGATTCCCGAGCCCGACGAGGCGCCCGCCCCTGCAGAGGTGCAGCGACCGGAACCGCTGGCCACGGAGCGACGGGCCATCCTGGAACGTCTGAAGAGCAGGGAAATCACCGCCGACGAGGCGGCGGCCCAGCTGCGAAGCCTGGGCAGGAGCTGACGCCATGCCCACCTATGTCCGGCAGCAGGAGATCAGCCACCGCATCGGCGCGCAGGGCCGACTTCAGGTCCGGGTGACCGATGCCGACCTTCGACTTCGCGCGTCGGACGACGATGTTGTCCGGCTGCGCGCCACCTTCGAGATTCGTGCCGGGTCCGACGACGAGGCGGATCGCCTTTTCGAGGGAGCCCGGCTCGAGGTCGTCGCCGGCGACGGCTCGCTGGACGTCGCTGACGTGAGCGGTCGCGGCGACCTCGGCTCGGCGATCCGCCGCCTGGTGTCAGGCCGCGGCCAGCTGGGGCTCTCCGTCGAGGGATCGGCACCGCGGGCCGCATCCGTGCGCATCGACGGTGTCTCCGGCGACCTCGTCGTCGAGGGGATGCGCGGGGAACAGCGCTATACGACCGTATCGGGTGACGTCTACGCCACCGACCTGGCCGGCAGCGTCCAGGTCACGACCGTCTCCGGTGACGCGAGTCTGCGCGCGCCCGAGCCGATCGCGCTTCGCGCGCAGACGGTGTCCGGCGACCTGTCGGCCATTGCACCGATCCTCCGCGAGGCCCGCCTGAACACGGTGAGCGGCGACATGGAGCTGGAGGGCCAGCTCGACCCCTCGGGCGACTTCCGCGCCGAGTCGGTCAGCGGCGATCTCGCCATCGGGCTGCGCGGGGATGCCACCATCGAGGTGCGTGGCATCTCGAGCGACCTCCACGTCGAGCTGGATCATCGGCTCGAAGGCAGCAGCGACCGTCGTCGCGCCATCATCGGAGACGGCTCGCCGCGGTTCGTCTTCAGCTCCATGTCCGGCGACGTGGTGGTGCGCAGGCCGCGCCGGCTCGACGCCGCGATGCCGTCCGTTGCGGCCGCGAAGCCCGCGGCGCCGGTCCCGGCGATGACCGAGGAAGACTCGCTCGAAATCCTGCGCGCGCTGGAGCGTGGGGAGATCGACGTCGAGGAGGCGTCGCGGCGGCTTGGCGGGGAAACGACCGATGCGTGACGAGCTTTCGACCATTCTCCGCCTCGTGTCGGACGGCACGCTCTCCCCCGAGGAGGCGGCCCCGATCATCGAGGCTCTCAGCCGTGCTCCGGATGGCGGCACCCCATCCGGTCTCCAGCCGGGCGGCCACCCGGAGCACGGCCCCACCGACCCGCCGGGAGTCCCCGACCCCGGTGGCAGCGGTCGCCAGATGCGGATTCGCGTCCTCGAGCACGGGCGCCAGGTCGTGAACCTGCGCATCCCTCTCGCCTTCGCGGATATGGCGCTGCGCATGGTTCCCGGCATCACGGCGGATCGGGGGGAGCAGATCCGCCAGGCGATCAGGGCCCACGTGACCGGTCCCATCGTTGACGTCGAGGACGAGGACGGCGACGGCGTCCTCATCACCGTGGAGTAGCGACATGAGCGACCCCCGCACGCCCGACCCGGCAACCCGGGCCGCGACCCCTGGCCCGGGCCCCGCCCTTCTGCGCCCAATGCGGGTGCGCGACTTCCGTCTCCTCTTCGGCGGAGAGATGATCTCGCTGCTGGGCGACCAGTTCCACTTCATCGCTCTCGCCTGGCTGACCCTCCAGCTGACCGGCTCGGGACTGGCGCTGGGGAGTGTTCTCATGGTCTCCGCCGTGCCCCGCATCGCGTTCATGCTCGTCGGCGGAGCGTCGTCCGACCGGATGTCGCCCCGGACGCTGATGGTCGTCAGCAACCTGGCGCGTGGCCTCACCGTGTCGGTCCTTGCGGTCCTGGTGCTGACCGACCATGTCGCCCTCTGGCAGCTCTACCTGCTCGCGGTGGTCTTCGGGATCGCCGATGCCTTCTTCATGCCCGCGATCAACACCGTGCTCCCCATGCTCATCCCCGACGAAGGGTTGCCCGCCGCCAACGGGCTCATGCAGGTGGCGCAGCAGATGACCGGCCTGATTGGACCGGCGATCGCCGGCGTTGCGGTCGCCCTGGTGGGCAGCGGCATCGCGTTCTCCATCGATGCCGGGTCCTTCGCCGTCTCGACCGTGACCGCCCTGGCGCTCGTCGGGGGACGGCGATCCCCCGCGAACGAGGGTGCCGGGTCCAGCAATGGCGCTGCGATGCGCGGAGCGATCCTGACCTCGATCCGGGAGGGTCTCGCCCATGCCTGGCGCGATCCGGCGATCCGGTCGCTGGTCCTGATCACGGCCGCCATCAACTTCGCGTTCGGCGGCCCGGTCAACGTCGGCCTGCCATGGCTCGCGAAGAACGCCTACGGCGGTGCCGCGGCCCTCGGCTTCGTGATCGCCGCCTTCGGCGGCGGCGCGCTGCTCGGGGCGACGGTGGCCGGCTCGCTGCCGACCGTCCATCGCCTGGGAACCGTGGTGAGCATCCTCGTCCTGGTGATGGGCGTTGCCTTCGGCTTCATGGGTGCCCTCCCCTCGGCGGTCCCGGCAGCCGCCCTGCTGAGCGTGGTCGGCGTGGGCGCGGGCTTCGCGAACGTGCAGGTGATCGCCTGGCTCCAGGCCCGCACGCCTGAGGAGCTGCGCGGGCGGGTCATGAGCCTGGTGATGCTGGGATCCCACGGCCTGTACCCGATCTCCCTGGCGATCGCGGGCGTCGTCGTCGACCTGGGCGCTGCCCCGCTTCTCTTCGCCGCCGGCGGTGCGGTCATCGTCGTGGCCATGCTGGTGGGGATGTCCAGTGGCGTCGTCGGTCGGATGAACGCGCCGGCACCATCCAGGGCGGCGGGCTCCGGGGCGATGGAAGGCGAGGCCGCCTCGTGACCTCCGCGGGCGGTCCCGCCATCGAGGCCACCGGCCTCGTCAAGGAGTTCGAGCGCGGGCGGCGAACCACCTGGCAGCGACTGCGGTGCGAGCCGGACCGGCGCGAGCGATTCCGCGCCGTGGATGGCGTGGACCTCCACGTGGCCCGGGGCGAGATCTTCGGCCTCCTGGGCCCCAACGGTGCCGGCAAGACCACGACGCAACGGATGCTGGCGACCCTCCTGGAGCCCACAGCGGGGTCTGCGCGGGTCCTGGGCATGGACGTCGTCACGCAGGCTCGCGACGTTCGCCGCCGAATGGGCGCGGTCCTCTCCGACGGACGAAGCCTCTATTGGAAGCTCACCGCCCGCGAGAACATGGAGTACTTCGCCGCGCTCTACCACGTCCCACCCGGCGAGGCCCGCGCGCGGATCGACGGAGTGCTCGAGAGCGTTCACCTCGACGACCGCGCCGATGACTACGTCGAGCGCTTTAGCACCGGCATGCGCCAGCGGCTGGTCCTGGCCCGGGCGCTGCTCCCCGATCCGGAGCTCCTGCTCCTTGACGAGCCCACCGTTGGCCTGGACCCCCAGAGTGCGCGCGACCTCCGCGAGCGGGTGGTGGCGCTCCGGGCGCAGGGCCGCACGATCCTCCTCACCACCCACTACATGGAGGAGGCAGACCAGCTCTGCGATCGGATCGCGATCGTCGACCACGGCCGGATCGTTGCCCTCGACACCCCGGCAGCGTTGAAGCGCACGATCGCCGCGACCGAGGTCGTGCGCCTCGAGCTGGCGATCCCCCATCCCGTTGGCGAGACCGGCATCCCGGAGCAGATGCGGCCGCTCCTGGAGCGCCTCGGGCGCGCCGGCACCCTGGCGCAGTCCGAACGGACCGATGGCGCCGTCGCCATCACCATCCACTGTCGGAGCGCGCGCGAGTTCGTCCCGCTCGCCTTCGACGCCGCACAGCACGAGCGCGCCACGATCCGCCACGTCGAGATCGTGCCCGTGACCCTCGAGGATGTCTTCCTCTCCCTGACCGGGCGGGCGCTCCGCGAATGAGCCGGACCCAGGGGCCTTTCCGCGACGCCCGGGCAGACCTGCGCGCCTTCTGGGCCGCCGGGCGCAAGGAGTGGCGGCTGCTGCGCCGCTACCCGACCCTGTTCGTCGGCTTTCTCTTCTGGCCCATCGCCCTCCCGCTGGCCTACGTCTTCCAGGCACGTGGCTATGCCGGCGATTCGCAGGCCTCCGTGGACGCCTTCGCCGCCCGGACCGGGACGGTCGAGATCGCCGGCTTCCTCTTCCTGGGATGGGCCGCGTACATGTGGATCAGCATGATCCTGTGGGGACCGGGCACCGCGCTGCGTACGGAGCAGGTGCGAGGGTCGCTGGAGGCGCTCTTCATGACCCCCGCATCGCGGCTCGTCATTCTCTTCGGTCCGGTCGTGAGCCAGATCGTGTGGGCGGTCTGGATGTTCACCGTCGTGGGCGTCACGCTCGTCGTCCTCTTCGGGCTGCAGATCAGCCCGGTGGCGGCACTGCGCGCCCTCGCGGTCATTGGCGTGGCGGTTCCGGCGCTCTATGGCCTGGGAGCACTGTTCGCGGCGGTGGTGCTGCGCTTCGGTGAGGTGAGCGCCCTGGTCCAGGGCGTGCGAGGCGTCTTCACCGTCTTCTGCGGCATGACCTTCCCCATCGTGATCCTGCCCGAATGGGCGCGCGGCGTGGCGCTCTCCCTGCCGCCGACCTACCTGATCGGCGGCCTGCGCAGCGCCCTTCTGACCGGGGCCGACCTCGCGGAGCTCGTTCCTGACCTGGCGGTCCTGTTCGCCATGGGTTTGCTCCTGTGCGCCTTGGCGGTGATCGCCTTCCGCCGAACCGAGCGCCATGCCCGCCGCGGCGGCAGCCTGGCGCAGTACTGAGGACGGGCCGATGACGATCCCCCGACCACGACCGGGCGCCGACTTTGCCGCGGAGCTGCGCGCCGCCCGCGCGATTGCCGTGAAGGAGCTTCGCATGGCTCGGCGCTATCCGCTGAACCTCGCCAACGAGGTGCTCCAGCCGCTCTACCAGTTCCTCCTCCCGTCGCTGCTGCTGGGAGCAACCTTCTTCGTGGGCGGTCGCGCGCTGGGCCTGCAGGAGAGCGCCGGCACCACGGATCTCGCCGCGTACCTCTTCCTGGGGATGCTCGTCGCCGGGCTCATCGCTACCGGCTTCTGGGAGCTTGCCTTCAGCTTCAAGCGTGAGATGGACACCGGCACGCTCGAGCCGCTCTTCCTGACGCCCACCCAGCCGAGCACGCTCGTGCTCGGGCGTGCGCTCAGCGGCATGCTCATCGCTCTCGTCGCGAGCGGGCTCCTGATCGCCATCGCGACCGTCTTCTTCGGCGCGTCGATCTCCGGCACGGTGGTTGCCGCGGTGCCAGCGCTCCTTCTCGGGGCGCTGAGCATGGTGGGGGTCGGATTCGCGGTCTCTGCCGCCGTGCTGCTCATCCGCGAGCCGAACTTCTTCGTCGACTCGACGAACTTCGTCTTCGCCATGCTGTGCGGCACCGCCTTCCCGGTTGTCGTGCTCCCAGGATTCCTGCGATGGATCTCGTACCTGCTGCCGCCGACCTACGCCCTGGACCTGATCCGCGTCCAGGGCATCGGCACGCGCCCGCTGCTGCCGCTCCCGCTCGAGTGGCTTGCGCTCGGGAGCCTCGCCGTGGGGGTCACGATCCTGGGGCGCTGGGTCTTCCTGCGAACCGAGCACCGGATGCGGGTCAACGGGACGCTGGGGCAGCACTGAGCCGCTGCCGTGACGCGGTCGCGCTTCCCCATCTCCTCGTCGCTCGGCCGCTGGAGGGGTTCGTGGGACGGCCGGGCGTGCTGTAATAGGCGATCGCATGACCGCCCGCAACCATCCCGACCGCCCCAATGGAGAAGGCACCCGGAAGGTCGATCCCTTCCTCGAGGTCCGGGAGACCCATCTCGGCAAACGGCCCGGTGATCGTCGGGTCAAGATCGTCCGTCCCTTCGAGGACGAGTTCGGGCGCGGAGAAGAGGGGCACCTCGTCGCCTCCGAGCGCACCGTCCTCCAGCGATCCGGCTGGACAGCGACGCTTCGCGGCTTGCGGACATTCCTCATCGGTCGGCCCATCAGCTCCAAGCACGAGCACACCGAGCGCCTGACCAAGCTGAAGGCCCTCGCGATCTTCAGCTCGGACAACATCAGCTCCTCGGCCTACGGACCGGAGGAGATCATGCGGGTCATCGCCTTCGCGAGCGTCGGGGCGCTCGCCCTGACCCTCCCGCTGGCCGGGCTGATCGTCCTCATGCTCGCGATCGTGACCGCGTCGTATCGCCAGACGATCCGCGCCTACCCCAACGGCGCCAGCAGCTACATCGTGGCCAGCGACAACCTGGGCGACCGCCTTGGCGTCCTCGCCGCCGCGGCGCTGCTCATCGGCTACGTCGTCACCGTCGCCGTCTCCATCTCCGCCGGCGTCGCGGCCATGACCTCGATCATGCCGTCGCTCTTCCCGATCAAGGTGGAGCTGACCATTGGCTTCGTCGCACTGCTGACCGTCGGGAATCTGCGTGGCATCCGCGAGTCGGGGTCCATCTTCATGGCGCCCACCTACCTGTACCTGGGGGTCATGCTGTCGCTCATCGTCTACGGCCTGTTCCGCGTCGTCTCCGGTGACCTCCCGACATACGTGCCGCCGGCAGCCTGGGAGGCGACCTTCGCATCCGGTGGCAGTACTCTGGGGCTGTTCGTGATCCTGCGGGCCTTTTCCCAGGGCGCGGTGGCGCTCACCGGGGTGGAGGCCATCTCCGACGGGGTGCCGGCCTTCAAGGCACCGGAGTGGCGGAACGCGCGGACGACCCTGACCTGGGCCACCTCGATCTTCGCCGCCCTGTTCGTGGGGATCGCCTTCCTCGTGACGAAGATCGGTATCATCCCGGACCCCAACGAGGAGGTCACCGTCCTGAGCCAGCTGGTCCGGCACCTCGCCGGCGATGGTCCCGTCCTGGTCCTGGCCCAGGTCTCCACCGCGCTCCTGCTGGCGCTGGCCGCCAACACGAGCTTCGCCGACTTCCCGCGTCTCTCCTCGTTCCTGGCACGCGACGGCTTCATGCCACGCCAGTTCGCCTTCCGCGGCGAGCGGCTCGCGTTCACCACCGGAATCGTGGCCCTCGCGGCCATGGCGATCTTCCTTCTGTGGCTCTTCGACGCGAGCGTCAGCGGCCTGATCCCACTCTACACGCTGGGGGTCTTCCTGGCCTTCACCCTCTCCCAGGCCGGCATGTTCGTCCGCTGGTACCGTCGCCACGAGTCGGGATGGCGACGCGGGATGATGATCAACGGCCTCGGGGCGGCAACGACCGCTGTGGTCGCCGTGGTCGTGGGGGTCAGCAACTTCGCCGCGGGCGCCTGGGTGGTCGTCATCCTGGTCCCCCTGCTCATGGCGCTGCTCATGAGCATCCGCCGCCACTACCAGCACCTCCAGCGCTCGGTGAGCGTGGCGCGGATCCCCGAAGGGGCGGAGGTCGCAGTTCCGCCCACCGTCGTCGTTCCCATTGCGCGGCTCGACGCGCCGGCGCGCCAGGCGATCGCCTTCGCGAACTCGATCTCGGACGATGCGGTGGCCGTGCATGTCACGAACGACCCGGAGGATGCGGCGGAGCTGCGCGCACGCTGGCCGGAATGGGCGGGTACCACGCGACTGGTGATCGTGGAGTCGCCGTATCGAGCGCTGGTCGGGCCGCTCCTGTCCTACCTGGACGCGCTCGACCGGCAGGATCCGGATCGGCCGGTGCTGGTGGTACTCTCCGAGGTCGTGCCGCGCCACTGGTGGGAGAACCTGCTGCATAACCAGACCACCCTGCGTCTGAAGCTCCGCCTCTTCTTCCGGCGCAACACGATCGTCGCCGATATCCCGTACCACCTTCCTCCTGATGGAGGACCGGATTCGCGCGCCGCGCACCCGTGATCGCCCGTGCCTGACACCGACCCCCCTCGACCGATCGACCCGCTCCTGGAGGTCCGGGAACGGCGTCGTGGCGCGCGCCCCGGGGATAGCTACGTCCGGATCGTCCGGCCCTTCGAGGAGGAGTTCGAGCGCGGCCAGGGCGGCCTGATCGCCACCGAACGGACGGTCCTCGATCGAGCCGGCTGGTCGAGCCGCGTCATGCGCGGGCTGCGGACCATCCTCATCGGTCGGCCGATCTCGACCCATCGCGAGCACACCGAGCGGCTCACGAAGCTCAAGGCATTGGCGATCTTCAGCTCGGACAACATCAGCTCGTCCGCGTACGCGACCGAGGAGATGATGCGGATCCTGGTCCTGGCCGGGATCACGAGCTTCTCCCTGGTGATGCCCATCACCCTGGTGATCGCCGCCATCCTGGCCATCGTCGCCACGAGCTACCGGCAGACGATCAGGGCCTATCCCGAAGGCGCGTCGAGCTACATCGTTGCCAGCGACAACCTCGGGGCGCTGTCCGGGCTGGTCGCGGCATCGGCGCTGCTCATCGACTACGTGCTCACGGTGGCGGTCTCCGTATCCGCAGGGGTGGCGGCCATCACCTCCATCGCGCCGTCCCTGTTCGGGGACCGGGTCCTGATTGCCATTGGCATCGTCGCCCTCCTGATGCTGGGCAACCTTCGCGGCATCCGCGAGTCGGGCACCATCTTCATGGCACCCACCTACCTGTACATCCTCGCCATCGTGGGACTCATCGGATGGGGCCTCTTCCGTGCCTTCGTGCTGAACGACCTCGGCACGTTTGCGGCCCCTGCCGGGTGGCTCAAGGCCGAGGAGGCGACCTCCGCCCTGACGCTCTTCCTGATCCTGCGCGCCTTCAGCTCCGGGGCCGCGGCCCTCACCGGCGTGGAGGCCATCTCAGACGGCGTGCCGGCCTTCAAGGCGCCGGAGTGGCGGAACGCCCGGATCACGCTGACCTGGGCGGCGATCATCTTCGGCAGCCTGTTCGTGGGCATCAGCGCGCTGGCCAGCGTCATCCACGTGGTTCCCGATCCCACCGAACAGCGCACGGTGCTCTCCCTGATCACCCGCCAGGTGATGGGCGACGGGCCCTACCTGATCGTGCTCCAGGTGGCCACCACG
This sequence comes from uncultured Chloroflexia bacterium, assembly GCA_963805305.1. Taxonomy (GTDB): domain Bacteria; phylum Chloroflexota; class Limnocylindria; order QHBO01; family QHBO01; genus CAVXEH01. The sequence goes on along the minus strand of CAWDTM010000002.1, from coordinate 314,495 downwards.
CTGATCCTCGCCCTTGCCGCGAACACGAGCTTCGCCGACTTCCCGCGGCTGGCCTCGTTTCTCGCCCGCGACGGCTTCATGCCCCGTCAGTTCGGCTTTCGCGGGGAGCGGCTGGCGTTCACGACCGGAATCGTGGCCCTCTCCGGCCTGGCGACTCTCCTGCTCATCGCATTCCAGGCATCGGTCACGGCGCTCATCCCGCTCTACACCCTGGGGGTCTTCGTCGCGTTCACGCTTTCCCAGAGCGGGATGGTCGTCCGGTGGTGGCGGCGACGGGATCCGGGCTGGCGCCGTGGCCTGCTGATCAACGGCCTTGGAGCGGCCACGACCGGGGTCATCGCCCTGATCGTCGCTTCCACGAAGTTCCTCTCGGGCGCCTGGCTGGTCATCGTCATGGCGCCGATCCTGATCACGATCATGCTCGGGATCCGTCGCCACTACCGCGGCATCAGCGAGGCGCTCGAGCTCGATCACATCCCCGAGGGCCGCGAGGTCGCCACGGAGCCGATCGTGATCGTGCCCATCGCTCGCCTCGATCGCCCGGCCCGTCAGGCGATCGCCTTCGCCAACTCCATCTCGGACCATCCCACCGCGGTTCACGTCACCAACGATCCCGCGACCGCCGCGGCGCTCCGCGAGCGCTGGCCGAGCTGGGCAGGTGCCACCGAGCTGGTCGTGGTCGAGTCGCCGTACCGCGCCCTCATCGGCCCGCTGCTCGCCTACATGGACGCCCTTTCCAAGCAGGATCCGTCGCGACCGATCCTCGTGGTCCTCACCGAGTTCGTCCCCCGTCACTGGTGGGAGAATCTGCTGCACAACCAGACCGCATTCCGGCTCAAGCTTCGGCTCTTCGCGCGCCGGAACACGATCGTGGCGGACGTCCCGTACCACCTGCCCAGTCGCCGCCGGTCGTAGGTTGACGAGAGGCAGTCATGGACGCGCAGGTTCTCACCCACCCCGCCGCGCACGGCCCACCGCCCGTCGAGGCGGCCACCCGTCCCGCGCCGGAGCCCGGTCAGGGCGAGATCCTGATCTCGGTCCTGGCCTGCGCGTGCTGCCGAACAGACCTCCAGCTCGTGCGCGGCGATCTGCCCGCACGACGGCTGCCGGTGATCCCCGGCCACCAGGTCGTGGGGCGCGTGCTGGCCGTGGGTCCCGGCGTGGACGCGTGGCGTGAGGGCGAAGTCGCCGGTGCCTTCTGGCTGGCGGAGGCCTGCGGTCACTGCCCGGCCTGCGAGAGCGGACGCGAGAACCTGTGCGCCGATGCTCGTTTCACCGGCTGGGACGTCGACGGCGGCTACGCGGAGCAGATGGTCCTTCGGGCCGACTTCGCGGCGCGCCTCCCCGCGGGGGAGCCCGCGGCGCTGGCTCCGCTCCTGTGCGGCGGGGTGATTGGCTACCGGGCCCTCCGGCGGTCGGGGATCCGCCCGGGGGGCCGCCTGGGACTCTACGGCTTCGGCGCGTCCGCCTTGCTCGCCATTCAGGTCGCCCGTCACTGGGAGTGCGAGGTCTACGCGGTCAGCCGCTCGGTCGAGGACCGCCGTCGCGCCCTCGCCATGGGTGCCGCCTGGGCCGGGGACTCCGGCGAGCGCCCGCCCATGCCGCTTGACGCTGCGGTGACCTTCGCCCCGGTCGGTTCGGTGGTGCTGGACGCGCTGCGGGCGCTCGACCGTGGCGGAACGGTGGCGATCAACGCCATCCACCTCGACGGTATTCCCGCCTTCGACTATGACGACCTGTGGTGGGAGCGCGGGGTCGTCTCGGTGGCCAACGTCACCCGGGCCGACGCCCGGGAGTTCCTCGAGATCGCCGGCGAGATCGGGATCGCCACGAACCCGACGCTGTACCCGCTCGAGCGCGCGTCAGCGGCGCTCGCCGACCTCGAGGCCGGGCGGATCGGCGCCGGCGCCGCCGTCCTGCTTCCCGAAGGGCGCGAGTCCCCGCGCTAGACGCGACCCTTCGGTACCGTGTGCCAGTACGTTTTGTTGAACACGATCTTGCCCATGTGCCAGAGACGGTTCGGGGTCGGCGGCTTGGGCGGGTGATCGTAGTCGAACTGGAGCAGGGTCCCCTTCCCGTCGCCAACCTCGAAGAAGCACATCACCTTCCCGGTGTAGCTGCCCTTCTTCGCGTGTGGCTCGCGACCGGTGACGGCCGCCGCGACCCGTTCTGCCACGATGGGTGCCTCGAAATGGGCCGTCGATCCCGCCTTCGAGAGGGGCAGGTCGGTGGCATCTCCCAGGGCGTGGATGTTGGCTCGTCCGCCAACCTCCAGGGTGTGCTTGTCGGTCGGCAGCCAGCCGCCGGGCGCCGGCGCCAGCTGCGAGTCGATCAGGAACTGCGCGCCGCGGTGGGGCGGCACCAGGATCAGCAGGTCGTAGGGCAGCTCCTCTCCCTCCAGGCTGATCACCTTCTTCGCGTCACGGTCGATTGCCTCGACGTTGAAGAACGTGTGCAGCTCGATCCCCTTCTCCGCGAGGATGGGCGTGGCCATCTCACTGACACTCTCGATCGTGAACGCACGTCCGATGGGCGAGCAGAAATGGATCTCGCTCTTCTCGCGCAGCCCGCGCTCGCGGAGCTCGGACTCGATGAGGAATGAGACCTCCAGCGGGGCCGGCGGGCACTTGTACGGCATGCCCGCGATCCCGATCACGATTCGTCCGCCGGTGAAGGCGTCGAGCGCCTCGCGCAGGCGCTGCGCCGGTTCGACGCCATAGAAGTGATGGGCCTCCTCGGCGAGCCCCGGGATCAGCTCGGGAACGATGCGCGAGCCGCTGGCCAGGATCAGGTGGTCGTAGGCCAGCCGCTCGCCGCCGCTCAGCTCCACGAGCTGCCCGTCGGTGTCGATCCGGGTCACCTCGCCGACCTCGAGTCGCACCCGCTTGTCGAGGAGGCTGCGCTCGGGGCGGACGAGCCCGGAGGGCTTCTGGTTCCCCATGGCGATGTACATGAAGCCTGGTTGGTAGACATGCTCGCCCTCGAGGTCGATCACCGTCAGGCTGACCTCGCCGCGGTCGATCTGCCGGCCCAGCTCGCGGGCCAGGAGGTTGGCAGCGAGGGTCCCCCCCACCCCGCCACCAACGACGACAATGCGCTGCATTGGTTTCGCGTCCCTCAGCGCAGCTTCTCGACCACGATCTCGTCGTAGCCGTTGGTGGTCGTGATCCCGACGAGCCGATGGCCCGCCTTCTCGACCCACTTTGGGATGTCGATCTTCGACCCGGAGTCCGATGAGAGGACGGCGATGACGTCGCCCACGGCTCCTTCGCGGATCGCCCGGATCAGCTCCATCAGCGGGCCGGGGCAGTAGCTGCCCCGCGCGTCGATGGTGCGGGTGGCGGTGACGCTCGGATTCTCGAGCATGTCGGTACGTCCTTTCGGGTTAGATGAAGAGGGCCGGGGTCCCTTCGGCGATCATGGCCAGCACGCTGGCCGCGCCGACGGGCTCCTCGATGCCGTCCACGAGGTCTTCCCGCTTGAGCCCGAACATGTCCATGCTCATCTGGCAGGGCAGGATCTTGACCCCCATGGCCATGGCCATCTCCAGGAGCTCGGCCGGCTTGGCAACGCCGTACTGCTTGGCGAGCTTGCCCATCATCCACGGCCCCATGCCCATGAAGTTCATGCGGCTCAGCTTGAGATGATCGATGCCGGGCCGATTCATGACCGACATCATCTTCTGCATCCAGTTCTCGCCGAAGGTGCGCTTCTCAGGCTTCACGAGCGCCATGAAGCCCCAGAAGGTGAAGAAGATGGAGACATCCATCCCTGAGGCCGCAGCGGTCGAGGCCAGGATCGTGGTCGCCCAGGTCTTCTCCAGGTCGCCGCTCTCCGCAATAAGGATGATCGAGTTGGTCTTCTTGGGAGCCTCTGCCTGGCTGGCGGGCTCCGTCGCGGTCCCGGCGATGAGCGACTCGTCGTGGAGCAGCTCCTCGACCGCGTCCGGCTTGGTCGTAACGGTCATTGGTGGGTCCTCACTTCTTGCGGAGAACGAAGCGGTAGACCCCGTCCTCGGCACTCTGCTCGACGAGCACGTTTCCGGTCGTCTGGCTCCAGGCGGCGAAGTCCTTCGTCGAACCCGGGTCGGTCGCCAGAACCTCCAGCAGCTCGCCGGAGGCCAGCCCCTTGATGGCCACCGCGGTCTTCACGATGGGCATGGGGCAGGAGAGGTTGCGCGCGTCAACGTGCTGGGAGATCTCGACGGTCATGTCACGCTGATCCTTTCGCTCTAGATGAACACGACCTGGCCCTCGGAGGCGGCGAGCCAGAAGGCGGTGACGCCCTCCACACCGTCCACCAGGGGATCGAGGTCGTCGGGGGTGAGGTGCAGGAGATCCATGGAGAGGGAGCAGGCCTCGATGTCGACCTGGCCGATCTCCTTGGCCTGGGCCAGCGTCTCGCGCCAGCCGGACTGTCCGGCGGCGGCCAGGGCCTCCACGGCCGCCCGGCCCGCCTCGCCAGCCTCCGGCGCGAGCGAACGAGCTCGCTCGGCGGCGTTGAAGCGGAAGGCATCGAGGGCCCAGTACTGGAGGAAGATGTGCACCGGCCGTCCGATGGCCGCCGCTCCGGCGACCAGCACGGCAGCCGCCGTGAGCTTGTCGTCGGTGCCGGAGAAGAGGGTGATGGCGAGAGGCTCGTCCATCGGTCTATGTACCTCGTGGGTGGCCGCTTCAGCGGCCGGTTCCTTCGACGACACGCGGCCGTGCAGGGCGGTCGTTCGTGTCGAGCTGATACAGGTCGGCGAGCCGCTGCAGGCGTCGCTCGAGCACGCCGCGCATGAGACCGCAGGCGGTCACGATGGCGGTGTCCGTGAGCCGGTAGCGCACCTCGCGTCCCACCCGGTCGCCCTCGACGATCCCGGCGGTGCGCATCAGGGCGAGGTGCTGGCTCAGGTTGGGCTGCGCGATACCCATCTCCTCGGCGAGCCGTCCGACCTCGTGCGGCCCTTCAGCCAGCCGGTGGACGATCTCCAGGCGACGCGGATTGGCGAGCGTCTTGAGGACCTCGGCCTGCAGTTCGTAGATCGCGTCCATGGCAGCACGATCGCATGTATTCGCAGGTGCGCATACGTGCTGAAGGGACGAGTCGGGCGGGCCGAGATGCCCCATCCATGGGTCCAATGGGCACGTGCCATTCCGGGCCCGCGCCCTCATCCTCGTTCGCGTTGACCGCCGGCTGCGGCGCTGCCGGCCGCGGTGCCTCCCTAGGGGGCCCGCTCGAGCAGCGCCCGCACCTGGCGGGCTATCTCCAGGTCCTCCCTGGCCGTGATGACGAAGGCCCGAACTCCCGCGTGGGCAGCCGTCAGGTCACGATCCGGCGGCTCACCGGCGTCGTTCCGGCGCGGGTCGACCTGCACGCCCAGGAACCCGAGCCCCGCAGCGGCGCGGGACCGGATCAGGGGCGCATGCTCCCCCACCCCGCCGGTGAAGACCACCACGTCCAGTCCATCCATCGCTGCGGCCATGGCTGCGATGCCCGCCCGCAGGCGGTGCAGGTAGACCTCCACTGCGAGGTGTGCCTCCGGGTCGCCGGCGGCCTCCGATGCCAGGACCGCGCGCATGTCCGGCGACCCCGCCAGGCCAAGCAGCCCTGAGCGCCCCTCGAGCGTGGCGGCCAGCTCCGCTGGCGGCGTGCCAACGTGCTCCTGGAGCCAGAGGACGAGGCCCGGGTCGACCGAGCCGGAGCGGGTGGCCATCACCAGTCCCTCGAGCGGGGTGAAGCCCATGGTGGTGTCCACCGAACGACCCTGCGCGACGGCGGCCAGGGATGCGCCCGCGCCGAGGTGGCAGGTGACGATGCGCAGATCCTCAACCGGACGGCTCAGGAGCTCGGCCGCACGGCGCGACGCGTACGCGTGCGACAGCCCGTGGAAACCGAACCGGCGCAGTGGCCAGCGGCGGCGCCACTCGCGGGGAATGGCGTACGTGGCCGCGGCATCCGGGAGGGTCGCGTGGAAGGCGGTGTCGAAGCAGGCCACCGCGGGCGTGTCCGGGAGCACGTCGCCAACCGCGTCGAGCGCGGCCAGCGCCTTGGGCTGGTGCAGCGGCGCGAGGTCCGTGAGGGCGCGCAGGCGTGCGACGACCTCGGGATCGATCTGCACCGCCTCCCGGAACTCCACGCCGCCGTGCACCACCCGGTGCCCGACCGCGTCGACCGCACCCATCTCGCCGATCGCCGCTTCGATCCGGTCTCGCGAGGCGAGCCCGCCGGGGGCGGGCAGGTCCGCACTGCCGGTCACCCGGTCATCGGCGTCGAGCAGGCGCAGCTTCAGGCTGCTGGAGCCCGCGTTGACGACCAGGATCCGCATGGGTCCACCCGCCTCCCCGGTCAGTGCGGCCAGGTCCAGGTGCTGATCTCCGGCATGTCCTCGCCGTGCTCGTGGGTGTACTGGCGCGCCTCGAGCCGCCGGTCGCTCATCTCCTGGCGCACGTGACCAGCCCGTGAGGCGAGGCCGGGAATGCGATCGATCACGTCCATCACCAGGTGGTAGCGATCGAGGTCGTTGCGCATCACCATGTCGAACGGCGTGGTGGTGGTGCCCTCCTCCTTGAAGCCGCGCACGTGGAAGTTGTCGTGGTTGGTCCGCCGGTAGGTGAGCCGATGGATCAGCCACGGGTACCCGTGGTAGGCGAAGATGACGGGCCGGTCGGTCGTGAACAGCGCGTCGAACTCCGCGTCCGACATGCCGTGGGGATGCTCCGACTCCGGCTGGAGGCGCATGAGGTCGACGACGTTCACGACGCGGACCTTCAGGTCGGGCAGGCGCTGTCGCAGCAGGTCCGCCGCCGCGACCGTCTCGAGGGTCGGCACGTCGCCGCAGCAGGCGAGGACCACGTCCGGCTCGCCGACATGGTCGTTGCTGGCGAAGTCCCAGATTCCCGCCCCGCGAGTGGCGTGCACCACGGCCTCGTCCATGGACAGCCAGTTGAGCTCCGGCTGCTTCCCGGCCACGATGACGTTGACGTAGTTGCGGCTCCGCAGGCAGTGGTCCGCGACCGAGAGGAGCGTGTTCGCATCCGGCGGCAGGTAGACGCGGATCACCTCCGCCTTCTTGTTCACGACGTGGTCGATGAAGCCGGGGTCCTGGTGGCTGAAGCCGTTGTGGTCCTGGCGCCAGACGTGGCTGGAGAGCAGGTAGTTCAGCGAGGCGATCGGCCGCCGCCACGGTATCTCGCGGGTCACTTTCAGCCACTTGGCGTGCTGGTTGAACATCGAATCGATGATGTGGATGAACGCCTCGTAGGAATTGAACAGGCCGTGGCGGCCGGTGAGCAGGTACCCCTCCAGCCAGCCCTGGCAGAGATGCTCGCTCAGCACCTCCATCACTCGGCCGTCGGGTGCCAGATGGTCGTCGATGGGGATCCTTTCCGCGTCCCAGGCCCGGTCGGTCTTCTCGAAGACGGCGGAGAGCCGGTTCGATGCGGTTTCATCCGGTCCGAAGAGGCGGAAGTCGTCGGGATTCTCGTCGATGACGTCGCGGAGGAATCCCCCCAGCACCCGCGTCGCCTCGCTGAAGGTCGTGCCGGGCTGCGCCACCGGGATCGCATAGTCACGGAAGTCCGGCAGCCGCAGGTCGGTGAGCAGCTCTCCGCCGTTGGCGTGCGGGTTGGCGCTCATCCGCCGATGCCCTTTGGGCGGCAGCGCGGCGAGGGCCTCGACGAGCGCGCCGCTCGCGTCGAAGAGCTCGTCCGGTCGATAGCTGCGCATCCAGGCCTCGAGCATGGCGAGGTGCTCCGGGTTGGACCGCACCGCGGCCAGCGGGACCTGGTGCGCCCGGAAGGTGCCCTCCACCGGCAGGCCGTCCACCACCTTCGGCCCGGTCCAGCCCTTCGGAGTCCTGAGCACGATCATGGGCCAGCGTGGCCGATCGGTGCCGTGTGTCCCGGTCCGGGCGCCCGATCGGGCCGCCTTCTGGATGGCACCGATCTCGTCGACGACGGTGTCCAGGGTTGCCGCCAGCTGCTGGTGCACGAGTGCGGGGTCGTCGCCGGAGACGACGTGCACCCGGTGTCCGTAGCCCTCGAGGAGGCTCAAGAGCTCCTCCTCCGGGATGCGCGCCGGCACGGTCGGGTTGGCGATCTTGTAGCCGTTGAGGTGCAGGATCGGCAGCACCGCGCCGTCGGTTGCCGGATTCAGGAACTTGTTCGTATGCCAGCTGGCGGCCAGCGGGCCCGTCTCCGCCTCTCCGTCGCCCACCACGCAGCACACCACCAGGTCCGGGTTGTCGAACACCGCTCCGTACGCGTGCGCGAGCGAGTACCCCAGCTCGCCCCCCTCGTGGATGGAGCCGGGCGTCTCCGGGGCCACGTGGCTCGGGATCCCGCCCGGGAAGCTGAACTGGCGGAACAGCCTGCGCAGGCCGTCCTCGTCGCGGGTAATTCGCGGGTACCGCTCCGTGTAGGTCCCCTCCAGGTAGGCGTTCGCCACGAGCCCGGGGCCACCGTGCCCGGGGCCGGCGATGTAGATCGCATTGAGATCCCAGTTGCGGATGACGCGGTTCATGTGGGCGTAGACCAGGTTCAGCCCCGGCGTGGTCCCCCAGTGGCCGAGCAGCCGCGGCTTGACGTGATCCGCGGTGAGCGGCTCGCGGAGCAGTGGGTTCGCGAGAAGGTAGATCTGGCCGACCGAGAGGTAGTTCGCGGCGCGCCAGTAGGCGTCGATCAGGGAGAGCTCGTCTGCCGAGAGGGGGCCGGTGGTCGAGGTGGCGGTGGTCATGGCGACATTTTCCACCCTGACGCCACGAGCCAGCCGGTGTGCGCGTCGCACGTGGCTCGCGGCCGGGCCGCCCTCCGAGCCTCCTAGGCGATGACGGTGCCGATGAGTGAGCCGATGCCGAACGTCACCGCAGCGGCGGCCAGCCCGAAGGCGACCTGCCTCGCGCCGGAGCGCACCGCCGCCTGGCCGGTCACGATGGTGATCGCAGCGCCAACCGCGAACAGGGCAATCCCGGCGAAGGCCGCTGAGACGGCGATCCCCGCCGTGCCGCGCAGGAAGAGGAAGGGGAGGAGCGGGATCAGGGCACCGATGCCGAAGAGCACGAAGGAGGTCCCGGCCGCGACCCACGGCGAACCGCCCAGCTCATCGGGGTCGATGCCGAGCTCCTCGCGCGAGAGGGTGTCCAGGGCGGCTGCCCGATCGCCGGTCATGATCCGGTGCGCGAGCTGACGGGCGGCATCTGGCCCGAGGCCCTTGGCCTCGTAGATGAGACGAAGCTCCTCTTCCTCCTCCTCGGGGATCTCCGCGATCTCGTTGGCCTCGATCCGGATCTGGTTCGCGTACAGCTCGCGGGCGCTCTGGACGCTCAGCCACTCCCCCAGCGCCATCGAGAGCGCGCCCGCGAGGAGTCCGGCAAAGCCGGCGATCAGGATCGCGTTGCCCGAGCTGTCCGCGCCGGCGACGCCCATCACCAGGCTGAAGTTGCTCACCAGCCCGTCGTTGGCGCCCAGCACCGCCGCCCGCAGCGCGTTGCCGCCGATGGCCCGGTGCCGACCCTCGAACCGCGCGAGCGAACCGCCCTCCATGCCCCGGGAGACCTCGCGGAGGATCCGCGCGTGCGAGCGCTCGTCGCCGGGGAGGCTGGTGCCGGCGGCCTCCGGCTGGTCGTCGTACATCCCGCGCGACGCCGCCTCCTGGCTGGCCATGGTGGAGGCGACGAGCCCCGGACCGAAGCGCCGCGCGATCCATGCCAGCACCCGGGCGCGCCAGGATGGGGCGACCTCGACGGAGCCAGCCGCGTTCAGGATCTGCTCCCGCCACAGGGCGCCATGCCGCTCCTCGGTTTCGGCGAGCCGGGTGTACAGCTCGCACAGCCGCCGATCGTCGCAGCCGGCGGCCATGCCGCGGTACACCGTGGCGCCGTCGACCTCTCCCTGGAGGTTGGCGCGCCACCGCGCCAGATCGGATGAGCTCGCGGCGGTCATGACGCCGTCAGCGTAGCCCGGCCAGCTCCTGGAGGCCATGCCAGTTGGCGAGCCGCTCGTCGCGCGTGGCGCGGATCTCCGGCGTGGCGGTGCCATCGGCCGCGAAATGCGGCGCGAAGCGTCCTTCAGAGCGGGCGAAGTCGAGGAAGTCCACGGCGGTGCCGTCGGGCAGCTTGGTCCAGTCCTCCTTGAGGGCCGGGTTGCCCTGCAGGCTCAGGCGCTCGCGGATGGACGCGCCGCGGCGCGGGTCGTAGGTGAACAGCGGGAAGGCCCGCGACTCGACGGCGAGGCGAGCCTGCCGCGAGGACGCGTCGTCGGGGATCCCGTGCTCCGGCTGGCACGGGGTGTAGACCACGATCACCGCCGGGCCGGGGAAGGCGTTCGCCTCCATCACCGCGCGGTAGAAGTGGTTGAGATGCGCCGGCGTGGTCTGCGCCACGTAGGCGTTGCCGTGCGCCATGAGGATCCGTCCGAGCTCTTTGCGCGGCTCGGGCCGCCCGTGCTGCGCCTTCCCGTACGCGGAGAGCTTGGTGACCTGGCCGCCAAAGGAGGCGGTCGACGACTGGCCACCCGTGTTCGAGTAGACCTGCCCGTCGAGGACCATGGCCTTCACGTCCGCGCCGGAGGCGACCATCCGGGACAGCGACTGGAAGCCGATGTCGTACATGGCGCCGTCGCCGCCCAGGACCCAGATTCGGCGCTCGGCGTGCCCGGCCTGGTCCCAGCGCTGGCGAATGCCCAGCGCGTCGGCGGGGGCGTTCTCGAAGAGCGAGTTCGTCCACGGCACGAGGTACGGGTTGAACGGGTACGTGCTGCCGAAGACCGTGTTGCAGCCGGTGGCTGCCACGATCCCCATGGAGCCGGGCCCGTGGACCTGCCGGGTGGCTGCCACGAGCATGCGCACCGCGCTCGCCTCCCCGCAGCCGGCGCAGCTTCCCGCGCCGCCGACGTAGCCGAAGGCGTGCTCACCGAGCATCAGGTCGGCCAGCGCCTTCTCGTTGCGGTACTCCGCAGGCGTGGCCGGGAGCCGTCGGAAGAAGCTCATGTCGCGCCGGAAGCGATCGAGCGTCGACTCGCCGCTTGCCTCGGCCGGCACTTTCTCGACCATCTGCAGCGCATCGTGGCCAAGGTCCGTGCAGACCTCGACGCACTCGCCGCATCCCTTGCAGTGCACGGGGTCCACGAAGATGCCGAACTGCGCGGGCTCGATGCCCTTGCGCTTCGGGACCTCCGCGTACTTCGTGGTCGTCACGAAGTGGCTGCGGATCGTCTCCGCCGCGCGCTCCGGATCGCCCTGCGACTCGGTGAAGGCCGCAATGGACGGTTCCAGGTGCGACTCCGGCACCGCGATCCCCATGATCGCGCTGTCGGGGCAGGAGCTCACGCAGGCCATGCAGCCCACGCACCTGGCGGCGTCGAGCTCCGGGATGGTGGGCGCCAGGGCGGAGAAGTCACGGACCGACGCCGTTCCCGGGGGAATCAGGCTGCGGGCGACCCCGGCGTCTGCCGGGAGCGCCGCGTCCGCCGTGCCCGACCGATAGGCGGGCACGACGGAGCGGTTGAAATCATCGACGTACGCCTCGACGTCGAGGATGAGGGGAGCCGAGCCGAGGTGGGTGGTGTGGCCCTCGATCGGCTCGCCGGGCGCCTTGCGACGTGTCTCGCCGGGAATCACCGCAGCTCCTCGCCATCGACCAGGGCACGGACCAGGTCCATCGTGGAGAGCACGCCCGTGGGACGGCCGGCGGTCTCGACGACCAGGCGGTGGACGTGGTGGCGCTCCATGACGGCCGCCGCTTCCGCGATGGGAGCATCGGCTTCGACGGTGAGCGCAGGGGAGGTCATCAGGTGACGGACCGCGAGGCCGGGCCAGCGGGCCCAGTGATCGTCGACGACGTGCGCCCGCAGAAGGTCGGTCTGGCTGATGACGCCGACGAGGCGACCGCCCGCGTCGACCACGGGCAGCCCGGTGACGCCGCGCTGCTGCATGAGCTTCTCTGCCTCGGAGAGCGAGGCGCCGTCGAAGATCGTCACCGGCTCGATCGACATCAGGTCCGCTACGCGGAGGGTGGCCAGCTGCGCGTTCATCATCGTGTCTCCACCAGTTCGCGGGCCTGAGGGGAGTCCGGGTCCTGCCCGCGGGTCAGGGCCTCGGTCACGTCGATCACGCCGTCGTACGCCTCGGTGACGACGGCCAGGTTGGCCTCGACAACGGCTCGGCCGCGCTTCCCGTAGAAGTGGGTGAGCTGGTCGTCGACGGCCTTGAGGAGCTGTTCGCGTCCGAAGCCCGCTCGCTCCGCGAAGGGCGCCATCCGCAGGAAGACGCCAACGAGGGCAATCCCCTGCATTCGGACCTCGAGGTCCGGCCGGGGCGCGTGCTTCAGGGCAAGCGCCTTGGTGTCGAGCGCGACGAGACGAATGCCGCGACCGAGCATCTCGGCGCGCGCCGGCGCCGGCAGCGTCTGCCAGATGGCGGCCGGGTCGGTGAGGTGCGTCTGAACGAAAACCGTGCCACCATCGGCCAGGCCCATCAGCGGAGCGCCCTGCCCGAAGGCAGCCACGTCATAGAGCGGGACGAAGTCGACCCGCTGCAGCTCCGCGTGCTGGCGGATCCGCTCCTCCGCGATGGTGAGGAAGTAGGTGGTCGGCAGGCCCTTCTTCTCGCTTCCGTAGCGCGGATAGGCCTGCACCTTGAGATCGAACAGCTCGCCGATGACCATCGCCAGCAGCTTGTTGGTGGTGATGGATCCGAAGCCGCCAATGGAATGGCCGCGGAGGCTGTATGCCCCCTTCGGCCGCAGGATGACATTCGACGCCGGGATGGCATCGGGGTGAACCACGCCCAGGACCGCGCGCGGGTGCGCCCGGAGCTCATCGGGCTCGTCGAGGCGGTCGAACACGGCGACGAGGTCGCCGGCGGACACGTCGCGCGAGCCGAGGCCGGCCGAGACGGAGAGGACCGGCGGAATCGAGACGCCATCTGCGGCGAGGTCGGCGAGCGCCGCCTTGAGGTCGCGGGCGAGCGGGTTCACCGGGGATCCGGCTTCGTCCGTGCGCTCCACCACGGCCACCGCGCGGGTGCCCGCCACGAGACGCGCGAGCTCTTCGGCCGGCAGTGGCCGATAGCTCGAGATCGTCACGCTCCCGACGCGACGTCCCTCGCCGCGCAGATGGTCGACGACCGCCTCGGCGGTATCGGCCATGGAGCCCATCGAGACCAGGAGCGTATCCGCGTCGTCGGTCCGGTACGTTTGCATCAGCCCGTAGAAGCGCCCGGTGAGCTTGCCCCACTCGTGGAACGCCGCGCGCAGGACGCCGGGGATCCGCTCGTAGAAGCCGCGCTGGGCGATCTTGCCCTTCATGTAGGCGTCCTGGTTCGAGACCACGCCGCTCATGAGCGCCTCTTCGGGATCGAAGAGATCGCGGAGCCGCTCGCGGGGATCGCCCACGAACTGGCGAAGCAGGTCATCCTCGGGAAGTTGAAGGTTCTCGAGCGTGTGCGTGGTCAGGAAGCCGTCCTGGGCCACGAGGAACGGGGTCTCCGTCTCCTCGGCGACGCGGCGCGCGATGGCTGTGAAGTCGGCTGCTTCCTGCGCGTTGCGCGCGAAGAGCATGCCCCAGCCGACATCGGCCACGCCCATCATGTCGTCGTGGCCGGCGTGGATGTTCAGTGCCTGGCTGGTCAGTGCCCGCGCACCAACGTGGAAGACGACCGGCAGCCGCTTGCCGGCGATGACGTACAGGACCTCCTTCATGAGGATCAGGCCCTGGCCCGCGGTGAAGTTCGTGACCCGGCCGCCGGCGAGGGCAAATCCCTCCGCGGCGCTGGCCGACGAGTGCTCGGACTCCGGCTCCAGGAATCGGAGCGGTGTGCCCCACAGGTTCGGCAGCCCGTTGGCGACCGCGGCCTGGAAGAGCGTCGCCATGTTGGTCGAGGGGGTGATGGGATAGGCGCACGCTCCCTCGGCGATCCGCGATTCCACGGAGGCGATCGCCTCCGATCCGTCCATGATGGCCGGAATGCCCGGATACGGCGGGATGTGCTCGGTTGGCCTGACGGCCGCGGTCTGAACGCTCATGACTCTTCGAGCCTGCGGGTGGCGGGGGCGGCCGCGGGAGGGGCACGCGGCACATTGCGCTGGGCCGAAGGGCCCAAGGATCGAGGGACCTCCCGCCGCCGCGCCCGTTCGTTCCAGAACCACGTGCAGGGGGCTCTCGACGCGGAGCGGCAGCGAAGATTCGCGGATCTCTGGAATCCCGGCGGCGGACCCGCGCCCCGGTGCCTATGCGGCCCTTCCGCCCCGTCGTCTGTGCGAGACTCCCGCCATGCCTGACCTCGTCGCCGACCTCCGATCGGACACGGTGACCCGCCCCTCGCCGGGGATGCGGCGCGCGATCTACGAGGCGGAGGTGGGCGACGATCAGTACGGCGAGGACCCGTCCGTCAACCGCCTCCAGGAGGAGGTCGCCGGCCTGCTCGGCAAGGAGGCAGCGCTCTTCCTTCCAACGGGGACCATGGCCGACCAGGTCGCCCTGCGGACGCTCACCCGGCCGGGTGACAGCGTGCTGGTGCCGTGGCAGTCACACGTGGAGCTGCACGAGACCGGCGGCGCGGCGGCGAACGCGGGCGTCCAGCTCCTCGTCGCCGGCGACGCTGCGCGCCACGGGCTGTACGACGTGAAGGATCTCCTGGCGGCGGTGCTGCCTCCCGGCCACATGCTCTACCCGCCAACCACGTTGGTCTGGATCGAGAACCCGCACAACCGCGGGGGTGGCGTCGTCTTCCCCAAGGCCGATGTCGACGAGATCTGTGACACCGCGCACGACCGGGGCATCCGCACCTTCTGCGACGGCGCCCGCCTCCTCAACGCTGCGGTGGCATCCGGCCGGTTGGCCGCCGAGCTGGCGGAGCCGTTCGACCTCGTCAGCCTCGCCCTGTCGAAGGGACTGGGCTGCCCGGGCGGCTCGATGCTTGCCGGATCCGGCGCGTTGATCGAGGTGGCTCGCCGCCATCGGCGGATGCTGGGCGGGGCCATGCGGCAGGCCGGCATTTTGGCCGCTGCCGGGCTCTACGCCCTGGAGCACAACGTGCAGCACCTCGGGGAAGACCATGCGAACGCGCGCCTCATCGCCGAGCGGCTGATCGCCAGCCCTGGCTTCGTCCTGGAGGCGGAGACGGTGCAGACGAACATCCTCGTCTTCGACCTGGCCGATGCGCCGGGAATTCCCGATGCCGTCGCGTTCGTTGGCACCTGCCGGGCGCAGGGCGTCCTGCTCAACGCCTTCGGTCCCCGAACCGTGCGGGCCGTCACCCATCTGGACGTCGACGCCGACGCATGCCTGAGGGCGGCGGAGGTCATGGCGGCCGCGGCGGGGCGCTGACCGCGCAGCCGAACCCGCCACCCGCCGAATCGGCTACGAGGCGAGCTCCCAGCAGTTCCCGCTGGGATCCGCGATGGTCACCGTGCGCGGGCCCCAGGGCCGGTCGATGGGTCCGTTCAAGGGCTCCAGGCCCAGCCCGCGGAGCCGCTCCAGGACCGCGTCGACGTTCGCGACGGTCAGGGTCAGCATCATTCGCGCCGGCGTGCCGGCCGGACCGACCGGCGCCGGATCGATCAGCTCCCTCGCGCCATCGAGCGTGATGAGGTTGATATAGACCTCGCCCGGGAATCGGAAGGTACAGCTCTTCGGGCTCTCGTCCACGATGGGCATCTCGAACACGTCGATGTACCACTGGCGAGCCTTCGCCAGGTCGTCGACGAACGGCGTCACCGCGAAGAAGCGCTTGGCCCAGCCGGGACCGCCCTCCGGGTCGTGGGATTCCATGGATGCACTCCTGGATGCTCGTTCTCTGCCATGTTGACCGGCGTCGTGCCGCAAACTCATCGGCGGCTCACGCGTCCCCGGCGTGCCCGAAGCGTCCAAAGGGTGGCCTCAATGTGTGCTGAATCTACGCTCGCGACCATCGGCTGTCGACCCGGATCGAAACGACCCGCGAGGGACCTCGCTCGACTGTTACGAGTAAGGACGCCGGAGCAGCTCAGGACGTTTGCACGCAGCTGCCCTCGGGTTGGCCCTCAGACCCCATAGCACGCGATCGAGGTTTCGTACCAGTTCGGCGTGATCATCCCCACCGCCGACTTTCCCGGGATAGCGTTCTCGGTAGGCAGGCTCGTCCAGCGGGGATGGTACGTGTAGACATCGCCGCACCCGCGGTCCAAGGAGAAGTTGCTCTCCGCAGTCACTGAGCCATCGGCGCCGAACTCAACGGAGAAGTAGTCGAGGGGCAAGTTGGTGGCGTCGATCGCCGCCTCCACCTCGGCCATGTCGGCGCGCGCCTGGTCGTCGAAGGACTGCGGCTCGCCAAGATCCCAGATCCAGCATCCCTCGATCGAGGTGTCGGTCGAGAAGATCCCGCGTCGATAGGAGATGTAACGGCAGCTGTGGGAGTTGTCGATCCAGTAGCCGGCGACGTGAAGCCGCTCGATGACTGGGAAGAAGGTTTCCAGCTTCGCAACGGCCTGCGGCGTGCCGCCCAGCACCGGTGCCGAGTAGCAGCCAGCCAGGATGAGACTCAGGAGAGGGACGATCAGTACGCCTAGCTTCCGCCGGACCGCACATCCGCCCGCGTTGATCACGCTGCGCATCATTGGCGCACCGACAGGCGAGGCGCAAGGCCCATGCGTCATGGTTCAGGTGACCCAAACGCGGTCCTTACCGCCACGGACTGGCGTTGGCTCTTCCCGAAGTTATGTTCTTGGCGCGCCCGGCAGGAATCGAACCCGCGACCTGATGGTCCGAAGCCATCCGCTCTGTCCGCTGAGCTACGGGCGCGCGCTTCACGCTCAAAGCGAGCGGAAGACCAGGCGAGCCATTCTGCCACAGCGCTCGGACAGCGGGATGGTCTGGGGGTCAGATCTAGCTCACAGTTCGGCCAGCGGGAAGGAATTCGGTACGGTGGGTTTCTTGTGAGGTCATCGTACCGAAGCACGTGCTAGAATTCGGTACGGTCCAATTATCCGGCGAGGTATGTACCGAACTCATGCCGATTGAGATGCCGCAGCGCGGCCGCCCCTCGCGCACCGCCATCTTCGACGCCGTCGATCGCGAGATCGAGGAGATGCGCCGCATCGGCGGACTGCCCGCACCGTTTGAGGCACGCGATATCTGGACGGGCATCTGGTACGAGGAGGCGCACAACTCTACCGCGATCGAGGGCAACACCCTGCTGCTCAAACAAGTCCGGGTCTTGCTCGAAGAAGGACGTGCAGTCGGGGATGAAGAGCTCGCGCAGTATCTCGAGGTCCAGGGCTATGCAGAAGCCGCTGAATGGGTATACGAGCAGGCAACTAAGGCGGTGGCCTGGGTACCCAGCGACCACATCACGCTGACCGAGCTGCGACAGATCCACCGAACCCTGGTCGAGGCGGTATGGAAAGTGAAGCCTCCTGAACAGCTCATCGCCGGGGAAGGGCCAGGGTCATTCCGCCTGCACGACATCGGCGCCTTTGCCGGCGGGATGAAGCCACCACCATTCACCGACGTCCACGCGCTCATGAGCGACTGGATCCGGGACGCGAATGCGGCACCCCGCGGCGGACAGCACCTCATGGAGCACCTGGCTACGCTCCATGCTCGCTTCGAGCAGATCCATCCGTTCCGCGATGGGAATGGGCGTGCAGGTCGCCTCGCCCTCAACCTGCTCCTCGTGCGGCGAGGCTACGCGCCCGCCCTGATCTACAAGCGGGACCGCGCGAAGTACCTGGCCGCACTCCGCCGGGCCGATCGCGGTAACAGCGGGTCCCTCGCGGAGCTCGTGGCGCGCGCAGTCAAGGACGGGCTGGACCGCTTCCTGTTGCCGGCCCTCGCCGGCCCGCATCGGCTGCTGCCGTTGTCAGCCCTGGCTGAGCGGGACCTCAGCCCGCTGGCCCTGCGCAGAGCCGCGCAGTCGGGCCGACTCCGCGCGACTCACCAGAACGGTCGCTGGTACTCGACGAAGCGCGATGTCCTCGCCTACCGGCGAAGCCGCCGTCGCGGCCGGCGCGCCATCTAGAGCGCTTGGCGGGCCCGCGCGCGGGAGGCTCCTACAGGTGGCAGACACAGCGGATAACTCGGCCCGAAATGCTCCGCGTCCCACGAGGAGAGGCACACCGCAATCGGGTTTCTGGTCCGAAGCCATCCGCTCTGTCCGCTGAGCTACGGGCGCGCGTTTCACGCTCAAACCGAGCGGAAAACCAGACGAGGCATTGTTGCACAGCGCTCGCACCGCGATATGGTCTGCCAGATCACCAGTGCGGTGATGCATCGTCTGCTATCATTGCACCATGGAGCGCACCACCCTTACCATTCCACCCGAACTCCGGGGAAGGCTGAGACGGCTCGCCGCCGAACGCGGCGTCTCGATGGCCACCATCGTGCGCGAGGCCATCGACGAGAAGCTGGCGACTGCCCGGCCGCGTCCGCGCAGCATCGGCTCGGGTGCGTCGGGGAAGGCCGATATCGCTCGCCGCTCGGCCGACGAGCTGGCTGAGCCGCGCACGTGGCGCTGATCCTCGATACCGGTCCCCTGTACGCCTCCCTCGACCGCAGTGATGACGATCATTCTCGCTGTCGGCACCTGATCGAGAGCAGCGAGGAGCCGCTCCTGATCCCGGCTCCCGTGCTCGTCGAAGTGGACTACCTCATCCATCGCAGCCTTCACCCAGGCGTGCTCGTCGCGTTGCTCGCGGACATCGAGAGCGGAGCGTACGGGCTCGTGAACCTAAGCGCGGACGATCATCGTCGGATCGCCGAGCTGTGCGACCGGTACGCCGATGCCGACATTGGCTATGTCGACGCGGCTGTGCTGACAGTCGTCGAGCGCCTGAATGAGCCGAAGCTGGCGACGCTCGACCATCGCCATTTCGGTGTCCTCCGACCGCGCCATGTCGACGCCCTGCTCCTCCTCCCGGACTGACGGGGGACACAGCGGATAACTCGGCGAAATGGTCGGCGCTGCAGGAGGGTGGGCACACCGCGGCCGGGTTTCTGGTCCGAAGCCATCCGCTCTGTCCGCTGAGCTACGGGCGCGCGTTTCACGCTCAAACAGAGCGGAAAACCAGACGACGCATTGTGCCACAGCGCTCGAGGAGCGGGATGGTCTCGTCTGAACGTAACGCTGTAAAGGTTGCGAATACTACCGTGGGCGGTAATAATATCCGCAATTACCGGGAGGAGCGCATGCGGTATCGGCTCCGTTCACGTGGCCTCAGGCGGATCCTTGAGGACCTGGATCAGCGCCGCTGGCTGTTCCGCAACCTGCCGATCGACCCTACTCACGCCAGCTGGCTTCGCAACCGAGCCTGGGTACGGACCATCCACGGAACGACGCGAATCGAGGGCAACACCCTCTCCGACGTGGAAGTTGAAGCTCTGCTCGCCGGCGGTGAACGACGCCGGCTGAACGGTCGAGAGGCCCGCGAGGTTATCGGGACCCGGGAGGCCCTTGCCCTCGTCGATGAACTCGCAGCCAAGCCAGCGATTGGACCCGATGAAGGCTTCATTCGGGAGATTCATCGGCGGGTGCTATGGGGTCAGAGTCCCCTCCTGACACCCGGCGAATACCGACGTGGCGAAAACCGCGTTATCGACGACGCTGGGCGGACCATCTTCAGCACGCCACCGTCGGGGGATGTCCCGTCTCTGATGCGCGAATACTCCCAATGGCTGACATCGGCTCCGACGCGACACGGTCCGTTGGTGGCGGCGGCTCTCGCCCATCTCGAGCTGGTCGCAATCCACCCATTCAACGACGGCAATGGCCGGACGGCACGCGCCGTGTCGCGGTTCATCCTCATCCGCCATGACTTTGGCCTCGACGGTTTGGTCTCCCTTGATGCCCAGCTGGATCTCGACCGGACCGCATACTTTGCCGCGATTCGCACGGCAGTTGGTCGTTCGTACGAGCCTGGGTATGACGCTACCCCGTTCGTCTCGTACTTCCTGACTTCGCTTCTGAACTCGGCCGATTTCGTCCTAGCGCGGATCCGCGGGCTCGGCGAAATCATGATCGCCATCCGGCGAGCCATCTCCGAGGGCGCCCTCCCGGCGTCGATGATCGATGGCCTGGCGTTCGCCTGGGTCAATCGCCACCTGCGCGCATCGGACTACATCGCGCTTACTGGTCGCAGCCCGCAGAGCACGACCAGAGACTTGGCCCGTGCCGTGGCGGGCGGCTGGCTCATCGGGTCTGGAGACCGGCGGGCCCGAGTCTATCTGCTTGGCTCGCGTCTCCTCGAGACCTCGGCTGCAGGCGAGATCGTTTCCTCCCTCCAGTGACCCCGCCCTGGGGCTGCCTGGGGACGGAGGGTGAGATCGAGGGCAAACACAGCGGATAACTTGGCCCGAAATGCTCGGCATCCCACGAGGAGAGGCACGCCGCAATCGGGTTTCCGGTCCGAAGCCATCCGCTCTGTCCGCTGAGCTACGGGCGCGCGTTTCACGCTCAAACAGAGCGGAAAACCAGACGGACCATTCTGCCACAGCGCTCGGAAAGCAGAATGGTTGGCCGATCCGCCTTGCATACCGGCATCGGGCGGACACGCGAATTGACAACTTGACAACTTGTCAACTCGGCGCGATGCTGGCCCTATGAACGCCGTCGTTTACTCGAACGCCCGCAATGAGTTCGCCGACATCTTCGATGCGGCGATTGCTCATGCGCCCACCCGCATCGCCCGACGCCGATCTGGAGAGGCGGTCCTCATCGGCCGCGACGATCTGCTCGCGCTAACCGAGCCGTTCGCCTTCCACCCTGCCGTTTACTTCGAGCCGAGCACGGTGTCAGTGTGGCTTCCCGAGTTCGAGGTGTGGGGACGAGGCGCCGACTTCGAATCAGCCAAGGAGGACTTGATCGACGAAGTGCGGCAATACATCGAGGAGTACCTGGCCGATGAGCGCGTCCGCATGGCTCCCAATCACCGGCCACACGTTCCGTGGGTGATGCGTGCCATGCTGCTCGACGATGCGCAGCTCGCGGGCGCCATCTTCTCTGAGCCAAGTCAGTCGCTCTGATTCGCCTTGCCGACCTTCCGCGACCTGAGAACCTACCTCGAGAAGGACAGTTGGGAGGAGGTGCCGAATCTTGCGCGGGGCCGACGCCGGGTTGGCGACCACTGGCGCTACCGGAAGATCCTTGCCGATGGCACCGTCTTGCGCACCAAGGTGTCTCATGCCCTCAACGACGAGATCGGGCCTGACCTCCTCAGCCACATCATCGGCGATCAACTGCGAACCACGATGGAGCACTTCCGCGACGTCGTGGCTGGGCGCGCATCCTCACCCGAGCAGCCCACCCAGTCGACCGTCGAGCCCATCCCTGGCTGGCTCGTCACCAGGCTGATCTACACCGTTGGCCTGTCGGAGGATGAGGTACGCCGGATGGCGCCGGATGAGGCACGCGCACGGTGGGAGCGCGTCACGCTCGGCGAGCCCTAACCAGCTGGTCTCGGGCAGTATTTGCGAGCCGAGCCCTTGCCGTACATTGGCACCCTAGGCTGGAGGACGGGACAGCGGATAACTTGGCCCGAAATGCTCGGCATCCCACGAGGAGAGGCACGCCGCAATCGGGTTTCCGGTCCGAAGCCATCCGCTCTGTCCGCTGAGCTACGGGCGCGCGTTTCACGCTCAAACAGAGCGGAAAACCAGACGACGCATTGTTGCACAGGGCCCGGACCGCCGGTGACGAGGCGCATCCATCCCCTGCCCCACCGGCGCCTGTTCACAGGACGCCGGCAACACGCCGCGCCGCACCGTGACCTACGTGCGGGTCGGCGAGGGTTCCTATGTCCGACTACGCACGCCGGGGTGGTCCGTCGCCCGGTCTGAGATCGCCGCCACAGGCGGTCGGCACGGGACTTGCGAGATGGACGCGGCGACCAACCAACATGCATCCAACGAGGACCATTCATGCGAACCATTCTTGCGGTCGGAGCCCTGCTGGCGCTCCTGCTCGCCGCCTGCAGCACGAACACCGGCTCGACCACCTCCCCCACCCCCACCGACGCGATGATGGCGTCGCCCGACGCCATGGCCACCCCGGCTGACTCAGGGATGGGCATGACCTGCAGCGAGGCCTTCACGAGCATCTCCGCATCGGACCTTGCAGGCATCAGCAGCCTGTCCGGCGGCCAGGCGCTCCTGGACGGCACGATCCAGTACTGCAACACGGTGGACGATTGGAAGTCCGCCGCCCAGAGCGTCCTGCCGGGGCTGGACCTGAGCGGCGCAGAGGACTTCCTCAAGCAGCGGTGCCAGGCCAACGCGCAGCTCTCCGCAACGGAGCTGTGCACGGCGGTCGGCGCCTGACGCGGGGCTCCCGCACACCACGACCGGGCCTGGTGCTGCTCCCCGCACGCGGGGCGGCACCAGGCTCACCCGGCCGGGGCGCGTCTTCTCGAGCGCCCACGCTGGCCCGCGTGGTGGGCTCCCGCCCCTGCCCTACCAGAGCGCGAGGCCGGTGCGCTCGTCGTGCTCCCGGACCAGGGAGACATCGGTGAGCTCGTGGATCTCGACCTCGACCATCCAGACGACCGTACCAGCGCGGATGTGGCCGGTCACGCCGGACCCCTGTGCGTCGCCGAAGCTCGCGTGCGCGTGCAGCATCGGCCTGCCATCCCGGAGCGAGACGTTACCCACGAACCCCGCCATCTCATGGTGGCTGTCAGACCGAAGCTCCTCGTAGCGGAGCGCGTCCTGGTTGTAGAACGCGTACTCGAGGTGCTGGACCGCCCCGACGGCGGTCACCCAGGCGGCCTCAACCCCCTGCTCCGCGCAGAAGCGCTCGATCTCGTCCACCAGGTCACTGTCGGTGGGCAGGCGGCCGACGAAGGTCCGTCCGATGGTCGCGGGTCGCAGTCCCGAGCTCATGGGTGTCTCTGTCTCCTCGCTTGTTGTTACTCGAAGTGCCGTAGGCTGCCTACGATCGGCAGACGCGCGGCCAGCCGGGCCGGGTAGATGCTGGCGAGGGCGGCGACGCCCGTCCCCAGGAGCACGATGATCGCCAGGAGGACCCAGGGGACGGCAACGCCGCCGAAGTCCGATACGGCCCCGACCGACACCAGGATCCACGCCACGAGCAGCCCGAGGGCCGCCGCCGCCAGGCCCCCGATGGTGCCCAGGATCGCGCCCTCCGCGACCACCATGGCCTGCACCTGGCGAACGGTCATCCCGTGTGATCGCAGGATGGCGATCTCGCGGACGCGCTCGATCACGCCCACCGAGAGGGTGTTCACGATTCCCAGCCCGGCGA
This sequence comes from uncultured Chloroflexia bacterium, assembly GCA_963805305.1. Taxonomy (GTDB): domain Bacteria; phylum Chloroflexota; class Limnocylindria; order QHBO01; family QHBO01; genus CAVXEH01. The sequence continues at coordinate 291,284 of CAWDTM010000002.1, read as the reverse complement.
TGAGCACGGAGATGAAGGCGAGCGCATCGAAGAGGCCGATGAGCCGATCGAGTGATCGGGACAGGTCCCCGGCGAGATCGGACGCGGTGATGGGCTGTGCCGCCAGGGTCGCGGCGGTGGCGGTGACCGCGGCGCGAAAGGCAGCCGGATCCTCTCCCGGTTTTGGCGCCAGCGCCCAGAGCGAGGCATCGGTCGCGTTGAAGGTCCCCTTTGCATCCGCGAGGCTGACGAGCAGGTCCCCATCGCCGCCCTGGGACGGGATCGAGTAGGCGACGATCCCCGCGACCTGGAACGCGGTGGGTTTCTGGCCGGGCAGGCCCAGCATCAGCTCACCCCCGACCACCAGGCCGTCCCGGGCCGCGATGGGCGCCGGCACCAGGACCGCCCCGCCCGCCCGCAACGCGTCGAAGGCGGCGCTCCGATCTCCGCTGGTGAAGATGAGCGACCCCGTCTCGTCGTAGACCTCGGGATCGACGCCCGCGACCGCCACCTCGGTGCGCTGCGAGGCGCGGACCTCGACGGCGGCGAACTCGACGATGGGCGTCGCGACCCGCAGTCCGTCCGTGGCATTCAGCGTGTCGCCGATGTCGGCCACTCCTACCGCGATCCCGGTCCGGATCCCGTAGCCGCCGGGCAGGACGGAGTCGACCCAGCGCTGCGCCGTTCCGCGGGCCGTCTCCGCGACCGTGCCCAGCGCCATCACGGCCGCCAGCCCGATCAGGAGGGCACCCACGGTCAGGCCGCTCCGAGCCCGGTCACGGCCCAGGTTCGCGCGTCCCAGCAGGCCCTCCGCTCCGAAGAACCACTCGAAGGGCCGTCCGACCACCCGGCTCAGTGGCTCGACGGCCAGCGTGGTGACGGCTGCCCCTCCGACCAGGGCGGCCACCGCCAGCAGCACGGCCGGCAGGGACCCGCTGCCCCGGGCCAACGGGTAGGTCACCAGTCCCACGAGGAGCAGAACCAGCTCCAGCGCCAGGAGCCATCGCAAACGATCCCTCAGGCTGCGCACCGGCTGCCGTGACGGCCGCAAGGCGTCGAGGGGGCCCACCCGCGCAGCAAGAAGCGCAGGCACGCCGGCGGCCGCCGTCGTCACCCCCACACCGACGACGAGGGCGAGCAGCAGCGAAAGCGGGTTGAGCGGCAGCCCATCGATGAGCACGGCACGCGTGCTGCGCAGGAACCCGATCATCCCGGCGGCCACGGCAATGCCAAGAAGGATCCCCAGCACAGAGCCGATGACGCCGAGCGCCAGCGCCTGGCGTCCGAAGATTCCCACGATCTGGCGAGCGGTGGTGCCCGCCGCGCGCAGCAGGCCGATCTCGCGGCTCCGCTCGCTCAGGGTCATGCTCATGGTGTTCGCGACCAGGAACCCGCCCACCGCCAGCGCCACCAGGCCGAAGAGGAACGCGATCCCCGCGAAGCCCTCCTGGGCGCGCTGCAGCTGGGCCGTCGCGGTGGCGACGGTCTCAACCACGAATGGCTCGTCGAGCGAGCGATCGAGCCCCTCCTGCACGGCGGCCATCTGGCCGGGAGCGACGACGAGGTCCACGGATGTGACCGGCGCCACGACGACCGTGGTGTTGTCGCCCGCGAGCTGGTCCTCGATCGTGGCACGGGGCATCACCGCCACGGCACCCGAGCCCAGCGCGCCGAACCCGACGTCGTCGAGGAGCCCCACGATGGTGAGCGGATCGGATCCGGGCTGGGCACCGGAGAGGAGCAATTGGTCCCCCACCTCGAGGTGGTGGTCGGCCGCCCATTGCCCGTTGACCAGCACCTCGCTGCCCCCGCTGGCCGAGAGGTAGCTCCCATCAACGAGGTGCGGATCACGGACGGCCAGGTCGTCTGCAGGATCGATGCCGATCACGAGCATGCCGCTGAAGACCTGCTCATCGGGGCCGGGCAGGGTCGTGAGCTGCAGGCGCCGCTCGGTCACGGCCGCGGCAGCCGTGACGCCGGGGAGCCCTCGCAGCGTGGTCACCGCCCGCGCAGTGAGCCCGGCGTCGGAGAAGGCGCGCACCCGGATGTCGGCGCGACCGAAGAGCTCGGTGGCCGCCCGGCGCACCGCGTCGGTGGCCGCCTGGTTCGCAACCAGGGTCGCCGAGATGATCGCGACGCCCAACGCGATTCCCAGGATGGTGAGCGCCGTGCGCAGGGGCCGGGCGGCCATGCCCCGCCAGGCGAGGGCGCTCAGGCGCATCCGCTCACGGCGCGGTCACAGGCCAAGCTCCGCGAGTCGACGGATGAGCGGAGCGGCGGCGTGATCGGACCGACGGCCGAGGGCGATCGCCTCGAGGATCCGCCCATCGCGCACGACGAGCACACGATCCGCGTAGGCGGCGGCGCGGGCGTCGTGCGTCACGAGCACGATCGTCTGCCCCAGGCGCTCGCACGAGTCCCACAGCAGGCCCAGGATCTCCGCACCGGTCGTGTAGTCGAGATTGCCGGTCGGTTCATCGGCCAGCAGCAGCGCCGGTCCCGTCGCAAGCGCCCGCGCCAGGGCCACCCGCTGCTGCTCGCCGGCAGAGAGCTGGTCGGGGCTGTTGTGAGCCTTGGCGGCCAGGCCCACCAGGTCAAGGAGCTCGGCCACGCGCGCCCGGTGGGCGGCCAGTTGCTCCCCGGCAATGAGGAAGGGAAGGGCGACGTTCTCGCTCACCGAGAGGAGCGGGATGAGGTTGAAGTACTGGAAGACGAACCCGGTCTTGGCGCGACGGGTCAGGGTTCGCTGCTCCTCGTCGAGGCCGCTGAGGCTGACCCCGTCGATCACGACCTCGCCGCTGGTCGGAAGGTCCAGCCCGCCCAGCAGGTGCAGCATGGTCGACTTCCCCGACCCGGAGGAGCCCATGATCGCGACGAACTCGCCGCTGGCGACGGAGAGCGATACGCCGCGGAGGGCCTCGACCTCACGCTCTCCCAGGGGGTAGCGCTTGACGAGGTCGTGGGCCTCGAGGATCGGCGGCATCGAGGGACAGGATAGCCGAGGCGCGCCGAGGCGCGCCGCCCCGTGCGATCAGGTCAGCCCAGGAAGATCCCCAGCAGGTTGCCGATCACCGTATCGAAGAACCCGTGGTCGGTCGGCGGTGCGGCGTCGATGCGGTACTCCGATGCCACCACCGTGGCCCCAAGCGGATATCGCGCGAAGGGATCGCGGGCGACGAAGAATGCCGGCATCTGCCATGCGTCCCCGCCCTGCATCACCGCTGACGCGGCAAGGGGGACCACCGGGGAGGGTGTCGGGGTCGCGGTCGGGGCGCTCGTGGGCGCCGGCGTGGCGGGGGTCGCGCTGGAAGCGGACGCCGGCTGGGACGCGATGGGCTTTGGCGTGGGCTTGGGGGTCGGCTTCGGCGTCGGCTTGGGGGTCGGCTTCGGCGCGGACGATTTCGCCTGCATGAACAGCTCGGTGTACATCCGCGGGTTGCGGAGCTTGCCGCCCCAGGTGATGTTGTCAGCGCCGTAGGCGCCGATGCCACCGTGGGTCCAGACCGGGTTCAGGATGTTGGATCGGTGGTCGGCCGAGTTCATGAACGCGGTGTTGATGGCCACCGGTGAATCGGCATCGGAGTAGCCGTTGTTCCAGCCGATGTTCTCGCCACCCCACGAATACGAGAGACCGTTCGTGTCGTAGTAGTGGAAGACCAGGCATCCTCCGCAGGCGGGGATGTTGTGGCTGAAGTAGTCGTGGACGACCATGTCCTTGCTGCGCCACCGGGCGATGCTGACCAGGGTGGCGTTCTGCTGGACGGGCTTGACGCCGTTGTTCACGCGGTCGCCGTTCATGAGCTGCCAGAGCTTCACCTCTGCGCCGCTCTGGTTCCACCCGGCCACCAGGCCCGGGGTCCAGGCCAGGAGCGCCGCGGTGAGCAGGGTGATACCCGCGAGCGATGCGGCTCGCGCAATGGGACGCCGTGATCGGTTCGTGTGCAGCAGCGGTTCGGACATCGGGTGCTCCGGTGATGCATTCCCCCGTCGGTGTGGCCCAAGAACCGTATGGCCGCGCGGCTCGCGGGTCAGTAGCACGGTGGTCCCGGCGGTGGGGGTTACCAATGAGCCGATGAGTCCCGGCCGAAACCGGGACCCTCGGCGGCGCCGCGGAGCAGGAACGGGCCGATGGGCCCGCGCACGCGTGCCGGATGGCAGGCTGCGGACGCCGTGTCGCCCCCGCATCGTGGATCAACGACCGGCACCCCGCCCGGCGCGGAGCCCGCGACGTTCCGACCCGTTGGTTCGACGGTTGCATGTTCCCCGGGGGTGGTTCAGGAGCATGGATCGAGCAGCCCCGATGTCAACAACCGAGCCGATTTCCCATCTCGCCAACGCGACCGCGGCCGCCCGTGCCTCCTTCGAGACGAGCGCGTTGCGTGCACGACGCAGCGCGGAAGAGCTGCGCGACGGGATCCGACGCCTATCCGTGATCGCCGCGATCGGGGTTGCCGCCGTGGCAGTGGCGACGATCACTGCCGGCGGCTTGACCAGCTGGCCGGCCCTCGTGCGGTCAGCCGCCTTGCTGGCGGGTCTCGCCGTGGTCTTCCTTTCAGTCCGGCGGGCCGACCCCGAACCCGTGTCCGTGATCCTCGTGGGTGGGCTCACGCTGATGTGCGAGGGCGAGATCGCATTCGGGGGGCCTATCGGGACGGGCGCGCTCCTCGCCCTGCCGCTGCTGCCCGTGGCGGTTGCGGTGATGCTGCCGTGGCGTGCGGCCGTGCACCGAACGTGGCTCGCAGCCCTTGCCGCGAGCGGGTCACTCGTGATCCTGGCCGGTTCGCCGGCAATGCCAATGAACACGCTGCAGGCCATCGCCATCCTGGCGGGCGGGGCCATTCTGGGCGCGATCGCACAATCCGCCATCAGCCGGGAGCGCCTTCGGGCGGCACTGCTCGAGACACGGGCGGACGCGCTTGACGCCAGCGTGCGTGCGATGGCGCGCCTTGATCCCCTCACGGGCGCCTGGAACCGCGCAGCCCTGGCCGCAGACCTCGGAGCGCTGATCGCGCGACGGGCGTCCCCCGTCAGTGTCGTGCTGCTTGCCGTCGACCGCTACGACGCGTTCACCGATCGCCACGGGCATCTCGAGGCGGAGGCCCGGCTCTCCCATCTCGCCGCCATCATCGGCACGGAGCTCCACGGGTTGGAACGTGTCTATCGCCTCGCCGGGCCGCAGCTGGTCGTGTTGCTCGACGGAACCATGCTCGCGGACGCCATCGTGATCGGAGAACGGCTCCGACACAGCCTCGAGCCGGGCATTGGCCCCGAGATGACGGTCAGCGTGGGTGTTGCCGGCGCCCAGGCCGGCGTGAGGCTGCGTGCTGACGAGCTCCTGAGCATCGCCGACGAGGCACTGGCACGAGCTCGGGCGGGCGGACCCGGTCGCATCTCCGCCATGCGTGTGGCACGCCCCGGCTGACGACCTCTGGCACGGGTCGTGCAGATGACCGGTGCGCATGACACCACCCGCTGCAAGCGACACTCCACCGGTCGCCGTGTTGGACGCCGTGTCGAAGACCTTCGGCTCGGTCCGCGCGCTCGACGGGGTGACCTTCGCCGTCCCACGCGGCGCCCTGGTCGGTGTGATTGGTCCCAGTGGTGCGGGCAAGACCACCGCGATCGCCCTCCTCACCGGGAACGCGGCCGCCAGCCACGGAACGGTGCAGACGCTGGGGGAGAACCCTGTCCGCATGCGGCGATCCACCCGCGCCCGCATCGGCCTCATGCCGCAGCAGCTGACCCTGTACGGGGACCTTACCGCCGCCGAGAACGTCGACTTCTTCGCGAGCCTCTTCGGGATGCTCGCCGGCAGCCGGCGGACTCGCACGAAGGCCGTCCTGGGCATGCTCGAGCTCTGGGACGTTCGGCACCGGCGAGCCTCGCGTCTCTCGGGCGGGCAGCAGCGACGAGTCCAGCTCGCCTGCGCGCTCGTGCACGAGCCCGATCTGCTCTTCCTTGACGAACCGACAACCGGTATCGACCCGCTCCTCCGGCACAGCATCTGGCAGGAGCTGCTCGAGCAGCGCGACCTGGGCAGAACCCTGGTGGTGACGACCCAGTACGTCGTGGACGCAGACCACTGCGATCTCGTTGCGCTGATCGCCGATGGCCGGCTCCTGGCATTCGCGCCACCTGGGCAGCTGCGCCGCTCGGCCCTGGGCGGCGAGGTGATCCAGGTGGAGGTCGAGGAGGACTGGGATGCGCGGGACCTGCGCTCCCTCCCCGCGGTGCGTCACATCCACCGGTTGGCGCGCGGCCGCTTCTGGGTGGTGGTCGACAGCGCCGGCAAGGACACGCCGGACATCATGGAGGCAGTTCGCGGATCGGGCGTCGAGATCGTCTCCATCCGTGAGTACCGGCCCAGCTTCGACGAGGTGTTCGCCACGCTCGTCCGTCGCGACACGGACGGCCCAGTCGCGGGGGGCGGCGCCAGCGACGCCCTGGCGCTGCAGATGCGCCGATGAGCATCCTGCGGACCCTCACGCGCGCCTTCGCCGTGGTCGGCAAGGAGACGCTCGTGATCGTGCGCCGACCGTCCGCGCTGGCGACGCTCGTACTCGGGCCGGTGATCATCCTCGCGGTCTTCGGACTGTCGTACACGGGGCAGCCGCGGATCCGGGCCGTCCTCGTGATCCCGGCGAGCAGCCAGCTCCCCACGGATCCCTCCGCGTACAACCTCGACGCGAGCGGCATGCTGCGCGTCATCGGGACGGCGGACAGCATCGATGCAGCTCGCCGGCAGGTCCGCTCCGGCCGTGCCGACATCCTGGTTGCCGCGCCCGCCGATGGTGCCGCCCAGATCAAGCAGGGTCACCAGGTCACGATCAAGATCGAGTACGACACCATCAACCCCTACCAGGACGCCGTCATCACGCGACTGGCGCAACCCCTGGCAGCGAGCGTCAACGAGCAGATCATCCAGCAGGCGGTGGCCGCCGGGGAAGCCGGGGGACAGGCCTCCAACCTGCCGCCTCCGTCCGTGATCGCGGCACCCACCCGCGCGGAGACGACCGACCTGGCCCCCACCAAGCCGCGCCTGGTCGCCTTCTACGGGATCGCGGTGCTGGCGCTCATCCTCCAGCACCTGGGTCTGACGCTCGGGGCCTTGTCCATGACGACGGATCGCCGGCAGGGCATGACCGCGCTGCTGCGGGTCGCACCGGTTCGCGCGTCGGAGCTCGTGATCGGCAAGTACCTTGCGTTCGTGGTCCTCGTGGGTCTGGTGGGCGCCGCGCTGGTGGGACTCATGACCTGGACCTTCGACGTTCCCATGCTGGCATCGCCGGGCCCGGTCCTCCTGCTCTTCCTGCTCCTGATTCCCGCCTCGATCGGCCTGGGCATGACCATCGCCCTGCTCACCAGCTCGGAGTCACAGGTGATCCAGCTCGCGCTGCTGGTCCTGCTTGCGTCGGTCTTCTTCGGTGGCCTGGCCATAGACCTGACCCAGTTCGCGCGTCCGTTGCAGATCGGGGCGGAGCTCCTGCCGGTGACGCAGGCCACGCGCCTGGGCCAGGACCTCTTCCTGCGCGGCGGGATCGGTGAGGTGTGGCGATACGGGGTCCTGGCTGCCATGGTCCTTGTGCTCTCGGCGAGCGCCTGGTTGCTGCTCCGCAGGGACCTGATGCTGCGCCGATGATTCGGCCCCAGCCGGCACGCGGACTCCTGGTGGCGCGAGCCGTCCTGGGCGTGATCGGCCTCCTGCTGACCATTCCCGCCATCGCGGTGGTGCTCAGCCTGGGGACGGGCGGTCCACTCGATCCCATTGGTTCGCAGACCCGGGCCGTCTCCCGGACCCTCGATGAGGTCGAGCGCGCGCTGGTCCGCGTGCGGACCAGCATGGACTCTGCCGGTACGACCCTCGACGACGCGCGGGACACGGCGGGCAGCGCCGCGGGGATGACCGATGCCCTGAGCCAGGCGATGGCCGACCTGGCCACGGCATCGGGGGTTGCTGTCCTGGGGGTCAAGCCATTCGGCAGCCTGGGACCGCGCTTCCGTGAGCTTGCCACGCGTGCCGGCGCCGTTGCCGATGCGCTGCGGACGACGGCCACCAATCTCGGGGCTTCGCGAGCCGACCTCGATGCGCTGGCCGGGGAGGTCACCTCCCTTGCCGCGCTCGCCCGCCGGATCGGGGGGGATCAGTCCGCCGGCGGCGGGGCGTCGCTGGCTATCGCCAGGACGCTGCTTGCCCTGCTCATGGCCTGGATGGCCGCGACCGCGGGGCTGTCTGCCGTCGAGGCCCGCCGGCTGCTCACCCTCCCGCCGGCGTCGACGTAGCGAAGCGCCATCGGATTACAGAAAGGTCCACCCGCCGCCCGGGTTCACCGGGAGTCGGCGGTCTCACCCTTTTCGCGCCGATCCTTGTTCACGGTGCGCGCGGCGCGCTCCTCGGCGTCGTCCTCGGAGACACCGCGCTTCTCGTACGAATCCTTGATGTGCTCGTACTGGCGTTCGTGCTTGTCGCTCCATGGCTTGGGCATTCCGACACTCCTTCGTGGTGTGGCGAGAGGCGCCCGACGGGCGAGCCGAACGCCTCCCGGACGCAAGCATCTGCAAACGGCATGCCAGCGCTGGCGGCGGGCCATCCGACCGCCTCCGGCCATGCCGGTCCGATGGCGACCGCGGGCCGTTCGGCCCTTGTCCGTCGGCAAGGGCGCATGGACGCTGGTCCGGTCCGGTTCGGTCCTGGATCGGCGCTGCGATCGTCACTGGAGAGCCACGTATGACGGTGAACCTCCCGAGCGCTCCCACCGATGCGCGGCGAACCAGCTGGTCGCCGCTCGACATCGCCACCGACCGGTGCAAGGGCTGCGAGCTCTGCGTCGGCGCGTGCCCCAAGGACTGCCTGTCGCTCGACGAGTCGATGGTCAACGCCCTGGGCTACCACCCGATTCGACTGACCGACCCCGGTGCCTGCACGAGCTGCGCGTTCTGCGCCCGGATCTGCCCCGACGCGGTCTTCACCGTGTACGCCGCCCCGCGCAAGGAGGCGCACCGATGACCGCCGCGGTCCGTCCGTCCCGAAACGGAACACGTCCAGCCGCCAGCGGCCACGATCCGCGGACGCGCGTTCTCATGAAGGGCAACGAGGCGATCGCCGAAGCGGCCATCCAGGCCGGCTGCGACGCGTATTTCGGCTATCCCATCACGCCACAGGCGGAGCTGCTGGAATGGATGGCGAAGCGCATGCCGGAGCTCGGCCGCGTCTTCGTCCAGGCGGAGTCCGAGCTTGGGGCAATCAACATGGCCCTCGGCGCCGCCGCCACCGGCGCACGGGTCATGGTCTCGAGCTCCTCGCCGGGCATCAGCCTCATGGCAGAGGCCATGAGCTACATGGCCGGGTCCGAGACACCCATGGTGCTCGTCAACGTCATGCGCGGCGGTCCCGGGCTGGGGAGCATTGGCCCGTCGCAGAGCGACTACTTCCAGGCGGTCAAGGGCCACGGCCACGGCGACTACAAGGTCCCCGTGCTCGCGCCCGCGTCCATCTCCGAAGCGGTTGACCTGGTGTCGACGGGCTTCGAGCTCGCGGAGCGGTACCGCACGCCGGTGATCATCCTCGCCGACGGCACCATGGGCCAGGCGATGGAGCCGGTCGACCTCACCTTCCGAACGCCGGACCGCAAGGCCTTCGACTGGGCGCTCACCGGTGCGGCGGGTCGCCCACCACGCGTCGTCCGTTCGCTGCACCTGGCGCCGGAGGATCTCGAGCTCCACAACCGGGCCCTCCAGGCCAAGTTTGCTCAAATCGCCGCCCACGAAGTCCGCTGGGCCGGCGAGCGGCTCGATGACGCCGACCTCGTGATCGTGGCGTACGGCACCGCCGCGCGCGTGGCGCGCACGGCCGTGTCGCGAGCCCGCGACGACGGGCTCTCGGTGGGCCTCTTCCGACCCATTTCGCTGTGGCCATTCCCCACTGACGAGCTGCGCGAGCTCAGCGCACGAGTCCGCGGCTTCCTGGTCGTCGAGCTCTCCGCCGGACAGATGGTGGAGGACGTGCGGCTGGCCGTGGAGGGCCGGAGTCCCGTGGCATTCCACGGTCGCACCGGCGGTATGGTCCCCACGCCCGATGAAGTGGTGACGGCGCTCCGGGCGCTCGTCGCGAACGGAGGCACCCGATGACCGTGATCGAGACACGGGGCCCCGAGGAGCGGGTCATCTTCCGCCGCCCGGAGCTGCTCGTCGACACGTCGAGCCACTACTGCCCCGGCTGCGGCCACGGCATCATCCATCGCCTGATCGCGGAGCTCCTCGAAGAGCTCGAGCTCGCACCCCGGACCCTCGCCGTGGCGCCGGTTGGCTGCTCGGTGTTCGCCTACGAGTACCTGGCTGTCGACTGGGTGGAGGCGCCGCACGGACGTGCCCCCGCCGTGGCGACCGGCATCCGTCGCGTCCGGCCCGACGCGTTCGTGCTGACCTACCAGGGCGACGGTGACCTGGCCGCCATCGGCACCGCGGAGATCGTGCACGCCGCGGCACGCGGCGAGCTGATCAGCGGGATCTTCGTCAACAACGGGATCTACGGGATGACCGGCGGCCAGATGGCGCCGACGACCCTGCTCGGCCAGAAGACCACCTCGTCGCCCGCGGGCCGCGAGGCGAGCCTGGCCGGATTCCCCATCCAGATCACCGAGATGCTGGCCCTCCTCCCGGGCGTCGCCTATGCAGCGCGCGGATCCGTGGCCGACCCGTCGCATATCGGCAAGACCAAGGCCATGATCAAGCGCGCGTTCAACGCCCAGCTCAACGGCGAGGGATTTGCGCTGGTAGAGGTGCTCTCCAACTGCCCGGTGGGCTGGAACATGACTGCCCCCGAGTCCATGGCCCATCTCGCGGAGGTGAGCGAAGTCTACCCGCTGGGGGTCCTCGTCGACCGCGCCCGCGGCGTGGTCCCTGCTGTCACACCCGCCCTTGACCACCGCGCGAAGGAGGCCTGACATGGAACGTTCCGTTGTCTTTGCCGGGTTCGGTGGCCAGGGCCTTCTCTTCGCCGGGCAGGTTCTGGCGCGCGCCGGCATCAAGGACGGGCTCGAGGTCTTCTGGATCCCCTCGTACGGGCCGGAGATGCGGGGCGGCACGGCGTCCTGCACGGTGATCGTTGGCGATGGCCCCATCGGCTCACCGGTCGTGGACCGGTATGACGCGGCGGTGGTCATGAATCCGCCCTCGCTTGCAAAGTTCGCATCGCGGGTGGCGGACGGCGGGCTGCTGATCATCAACAGCTCGCTGGTCGAGGGATCGGCGCAGCGGCCGGAGATCGACGAACTTCGGCTCGACTGCACCGCCGTGGCAGCGAAGGGTGGAGACGACAAGCTCGTGAGCGTCGCGGCGCTCGGCGCGCTCGTGTCGGGGCTCGGCTGGGTCTCCGTCGGGTCCGTCGAGGCCACCCTGCGCCAGATGGTGGGTGCCAAGCGGCCGCTGATCCTGGATGCCGATTTGGGCGTGTTTGCGGCGGGCGTCGAAGCTGGTCGCGTGCTGGTGGGAGCCACCACCGGCAGGTGACGACCGACGCCTCGGATCGAGGTGCGGTATGTGGATTCCGGATCCGCGACGGCAGATTGCCGAGCCGTTTCGTGGCGCGCTCGACGCGCTGGTGCTGCGCTGGATGGGTGTCTACGTGCTGGCTGCCAGCGTCGTGGTCTGCCCGAGCTTCTGCAGCGTCGGCATTCACGTCGAGCACCTGATCCATGCCTGCCTTCCGCTCTTCCTGGTGGGCTTCATCGCAGTCCACCTCATCTGGCGGCACTCGCAGCCACGCAGCGACGGCTGGCGGCGGGCGTTCGAGGAGGATCCGGGGGACGCTCGGCTGACCATCCTGGTCGGTGGGGCGGCCATGGCCGGCGTTGCGGCCGCGCTGATCGCCATCTTCTGCCCGCTCGGCGAGCCGATGGCCGTGGCCGTGGCGCTGGGTGTCTGGTTCCCCATCATGGCCCCGCTCTACGCCGGCGCCATCTGGGTCTCCATCGACTGCTCCATCCGCCGCCTGGGGCGCAGCGCGGACACGTCGGATCACCGGTTCCGCGACTACTGGCGCCACGTCGCGGAGCACGGCCCACGCTGAGGTCCCATTGACCGCCACCCGCGAGCCGGGCATCCTCCGCATCGTGCCGATCGAGCCCGCCCCCGTCTCGAGCTGCCCCGGCTGCGCTGTCTCACTCCCCGCATCGGACTGGCCGGTGGACCCCCGCCGCAACGTTTCGCCCGCATGCTGGGAGCGCTACACCGCGGTCGTGGCTCACGAGGCGGAGCACCTGCCGGCCCTGGGCCGTCTCCACCAGCTGACCGTCGACACCTACGCGGCGCAGCACCCCGGACCCCAGGTGCCGGCCATCGCGGTCCCGTTCGCCCTCATTGGCCTCCTGCTGGCCCTCGACGAGAGCTGGAGCGGCCCCGCGGTACGGGCAGCCCACGGGTTCCTGGCAGGGCACCACGCCGACTGGCCGACCTTCGAGCCGCCCGACAGCCGTGGGGCCGTCACGGCTGCCGATGTCGCCGGCGCCCGGGGCCCCGACCAGCACGTCGCGCTGGTCGAACGCTGGGCTGCCGTCACCTGGGATGCCTGGCGGGACGAGCACCACCGCATTCGCGCCTGGGCCGCCGAGGTGCTGCCGGCGGATGTGCGGGGCCGTCTCCGCGCGGAGACACGTGCGGGACGCTGACCGGGGTACCAGGGACCCAGGCGCAGTCCGCGTCCTCAGCCCGCCGCGCAGGGCTCCAGCAGCAGGAACTCGTCGACACCCAGCACACCCAGGGCCTGCCGCACGCCCCAGGGCACGAGGTGCCGTGACTGGTCGAGCACGACCGCGGGCGCGCAGTATCGGCGTCGGCGACCAAGCGACTCCACCTCGCAGCCGTTTGCGGCCAGGACATTGCGCACCCACTGGGCATCGGCACCGTAGGTGAGCGGAATGACCAGGTGCTCCCTCCGATGGAAGACGTTCACCGGCGTCCGGTAGTCGCGTCCGGTCCGGCGCCCTCGATGCTTCACCACACCGAACCCCGGCGCGAGCCGGGCGACCGGCCGGGTGAGCCGATTCGTCACGCGGGCGTTGAAGCGACCCAGGGCGCGGGGCAGGGGCATGGACCAATGATGCGCGGAGAGGGTGCGGTCCGCTAGGCGACGGTCTGGAGCGCCGCCGACATGATCGAGCGCGCCGCCGCGATGGGGATCGCGAAGCCAAGGCCCTGCGCGTTGGAGGCCGTCGCGGTGTTCACGCCGATGATCTGCCCGGCAGCGTTCACCAGTGGTCCCCCGCTGTTCCCGGAGTTGATGGCGGCATCGGTCTGGATCAGGCCGCTCAGCTGCTCCGAGTCGCGCGGGCCGCTTCCGGCAGTGATCTGCCGATCGAGGCCGCTGACGATGCCGGTGGTCACCGTGTTCGCGAACTGCCCGAGCGGGTCACCAATGGCGACCACCAGCTGCCCGACCTTGAGGTCTGCGCTTGATCCGATTGTGACCGTCGGAAGACCGGTCGCGGCGATCTTCACCACCGCCAGGTCGGCGGTGGGATCCGCCTTCACCACGGTCCCGGCGAACTGGCGGCCGTCGGCGAGGGTCACCGTGATCGTCCCGCCGTCCGCGATCACGTGGTCGTTGGTGAGGATATAGCCGCGCGCGTCATAGATGAAGCCGGACCCGATGCCCGTCGCGGTACCGCCAAAGCCCGCGCTCTGCGTCTCGATGACGACGACCGCCGGCCCCACGGACCTGGCATCGTTGACCACGGCGGTGCTCTGGTCGGTGGTCTGGGTGGCGACAACCGAGGCCGCCCGGGCGGCGGTGCCCGTGGAAGCGGACGGGATGGCAGCGTGACCGCTGATCAGGACCGCCGCCCCCGCACCGGCGCCACCACCGGCCACGAGGCCGATGGTGAGGGCCGCGACGGTCGTCCGGAGCCAGCCGCTTCGCTGCGCTGGCCGCCACGTCCCGCCCCCATGTGCGTCGGGCACAGGCATCGGAACGGCCGGGGTCGGATGGATCCCGTCGGGTTGAGGAGAAGGCTCGGCCGGCATCGGCGTGCCGGTCTGTTCGTTCGTCGCATCCATGGAAGTCAGATCCCTCAGGTGTTGTCGCGTTGTCTTGCGGTGGCAGCATCCGCCCCGCTTCCTTTCAAGCGGGTTACGAGCCGCGCCATTCCCCGTAACCCAATCGAAAGGCGAGGACCTCCATCCTCCGGCTCGTCCCGTGCGGTCGACGCCCGACGGGCGCATGCCGCAGCACAGTGGAGAACCCGATGACCGTCTCGAACGCGACGCCCGAACAGCCGGAGGAGCGCGACTCGCGCGTCTTCACCCCGGCTGACAACGAGGTCGTCTTCCACTCTCCGTTCACGAGCACCGCCACGGTGCGCCGCCGCCTGGGCGGTATCTCCGCGGTCTCGCTCCTCCTCGCCCTCTCCGGCGTGGTCGCCGTCGCCGGGGTCGCGTTCGCCGTCGGCCGGACGACCGCCGGCACCACCTCGACCACCCTGCCCGCGGGCGCCGGCGCCGATCTCGGAAACAGCGGGACGGTGCCGAACCTCGGCGTCCCGGGCGGTCGGACGGGGGCGGCGACGACGATGTCAGCCGGATCGCCGAGACGCGAAGCATCGCGGGAACGGTGACATCGATCTCCGGCGATACCCTGACCCTGCAGCTGGCGGACGGCCAGACGGTGCAGGTGGCCATGGGGGCGTCCACGACCTATCACGCGCAGGTCAGCGCGTCGCCCGGCCAGCTCGGCACCGGGGCGAAGGTGATCGTCTCGATTCCCGGCCTTGCAGGACCGCCGGGAACCGGATCCACATCGGGTCTGACCGCGACGGACGTGACGATCGCCGGCAGCTGAGCGGAGAATGCTCCCCGATGGAGATGCGGTGAGCTTCGCGCGCCGGCACGCAGGCTTCCTGGCGGTCGCTGCCGCCGGGCTGGGAGTGCGCCTCGCGCTCGCCTACCTCGTCTTCCCCAACCAGGGGCTCGCCGCGGACCTTGGCTTCTTCGAGAGCTGGGCCCGGACCCTCAGCGAGGTGGGACCGGGCTCGTTCTACGCCAGCGCCGCGGGTGCCAACTATCCGCCGGTCTACCCCGCGGTCCTCTGGCTGGTGGGCCTCGCGGCCCATCCGCTCGCCGCGGTCAGCGGCGGCACGCTCGACCAGTCCATCGTCGACCTGCTGAAGCTGCCCGCCATCACCGCGGATCTGCTGATCGCGCTCCTGCTCTATCGCGCCGGCTCTCGGTGGTTCGGTCGTCGGGCAGGGATCATTGCGGCCTCGCTTTACCTGATCATCCCGGTCACCTGGTACGACTCCGCCCTGTGGGGCCAGGTGGACGCGGTGGGGACGCTCGTCATGCTCGGCTCGCTCGTCCTCCTCGTAGAGGGCTGGAGCGAGGCGGCCGCGGCCATGGGCGCCTTCAGCGTGCTCGTCAAGCCGCAGGACGCCATCGTCCTGGTGGTCATCGCCCCCGTTCTCGTCCGTCGCCACCTCCTGCGGATCGGCTCTGGACCGATGCCCGCGCTCGGCTCCCGCCTCGCGGCGCTGGACCGCGGGCTGGGCGGGCTCCTGCATGAGCAGGGCCCCGTGCGGCTCGGCACATCGGCAGTGGCCGCCGGCCTGGCGGTCGTCCTGCCCCTCCTGCCCTTCGACATCATCCGCCTGGCGCCGCCAAGCCTCTCCGACGTGCCGATCATCGGCCACGTCGCGGGGCTCGTCAGCCTCGTCCTCTCGCTGGGCAACCAGTTCAGCGTCCTCACCGTGAACGCCTACAACCCCTGGGCACTGGTGGGGCCGGCGCCCCTGGCGGGCCTGATGGGAGGCATTGGCGGCACCTGGACGCCCGATTCGGTGGCCATGGTGGCAGGGGTCCCCGCCTGGCTCTTCTCCGCCGCCCTCCTCGCAACGACCGCCATCGTCGTAGTCGTCGGGCTGGTCCGCCGGGACGGCCGGATGCCCATCCTCCTGGGCTTCTCGATCGTCGCCCTCGCCTTCTACCTGCTTCCCACCCGGGTGCACGAGCGCTACCTCTTCGCCTTCTTCGCCCCCGCTGCCCTGCTCGCGGCGGCCGGCATCGTCCGCGCCGCCGGCTACGGAGCGGTGGGGCTCCTCAACGCGGTGAACATCCATGCCGTGCTTGCAGCCCCGCTGACCGTCTCGTTCGGCCGCGGGGGTGGCGGGTTTGGCGGTGGCGACTTCGGCGGATTCGGCGGACCTGGGAGCGGATTCGGTCGGATCGTCACCCAGATCTCGCTGCCATTCGCGAGTCTCGCGCGCAGCGAGGGGGTGATTACCGCCGTGGTGATTGGGCAGACGGCGGCGCTCGTGGGCCTGCTCGCTGCCTGGGTCGTGCTCGTGATCCGGCCGTCCGTCTCCTGGCGACCGATGGAGCCGAGGGGAGCCCGAACCATCCCCGGCGCGACCCGCTGAACGTCGCCCTCGCCCCGGGCGTCGGTACAAGGCGTCCGTAACCGAGCCGAAAGGTTTGGTCCCCGAGACTGGGGCCATGAAGACAGCGCAACGACTCACCCCAGCACAGCGCAACCGCGCCATCGAGCGGCTCCGGGTGCTGACGGCGGGCGCAACCTTTGTCGGCGTTTCCGCAACCGTGGGCTTCAGCTGGGTTGCCGCCATGAGCAACCCCGGTACGCAGGCATCGGCCGCCGTCTCCACGACGAACAGCTCGACCACCTCATCGACCACCAACTCCGGCACGACCTCGTCCTCGACGAGCTCGACGCTGGGCACGACGACCATCGGCAGCACGCCCGGCGGACGGGCACACGCAACGGGCGGCGGATCCTAGCCATGATCAGGACCGCCACCTGGCGCGCCCTCGGCACCGGCGTGCGTCTCGTGACGAACGGCGGCCATCCTGAACGTGCACGGCGAGCCGTCGAGGAGCTCCTCGAGCTCGTGGACGCCACGTACAGCCGCTTCCGGCCGGACAGCGAGCTGACCCACCTCAACGCGCAGGCGGGCCAGGTCGTGCCGGTCAGCGGCCTGCTCACCCACGCGGTCGCGACGGCTTTGCGCGGCGCGCGGATCAGTGACGGCCTGGTGGACCCCACCGTGGGGCGGGCCATGCGGCTGATCGGCTACGACGATCACTTCGAGACCATCGCTGCCCTCACCCATGGTCCCGCGCTCCGCTTCGAGCCGGTGCCCGGCTGGCAGTCCGTGCACCTCGACGAGGGCGCGCGGACGGTCCGGCTGGAGCCCGGCGTCGAGCTTGACCTGGGATCGACCGGGAAGGCGCTGGCCGCCGACCTGGCCGCCGCGACCGCGAACCTCGCATCCGGCGACGGGGGCGGCGTCCTCGTCAGCCTTGGCGGAGACATCGCCGTCGCGGGGACCGCCCCGAGCGGTGGCTGGCGCGTCCTGGCCGCCGAGGACCATGCCACCCGGGTGGACGCTGACGGCGAGATGATCACCCTCACGGAGGGTGCCGTGGCCACCTCGAGCGTGACGGTCCGGCGCTGGACGCGGCAGGGGATTCGCCTTCATCACCTCGTCGATCCGCGCACCGGGCGTCCGGCCCAGGGGCCCTGGCGCACCGCCAGCGTCGCGGCGGCGACCTGCGTCGACGCCAACATCGCCGCCACGGCGGCAATGCTCCTTGGCGAGCACGCGCGGGACTGGCTCACCGAGCGCAGCCTCCCCGCGCGGCTCGTCGCCAACGACGGACGCATTGAGCGCGTCGCCGGGTGGCCCGCGCCGGAGACCGTGGCGGTGCCGGCATGATCGAGAGCTTCCTGTGGTACGCCACCCGTGGCGCCGGGATCGCCTCGCTGATCATGCTGACCGGGGTCGTGGCCCTGGGGGTGCTCACCACCGTCCGCTGGCAGCGTCCCGGCTGGCCGCGCTTCCTGAACGCGGAGTTCCACCGTGCCGTCTCCCTGCTGACGCTCGTCTTCCTGGGGATTCACATCCTGATTGCGGTCCTGGATCCCTACACCTCGTTGGGCGTTGGCGCGGCGCTGATGCCCTTCTCGTCGCCCTACCGCCAGATCTGGCTGGGCCTGGGCGGCGTGGCGATGTACCTCATCGCAGCCATCATCGTCACCAGCCTGTTGCGGCCGCACTTCGGACGCCGCACCTGGCGTGTCATTCACTGGCTCACCTATGCGGCCTGGCCGATGGCGCTGATCCACGGGATCGGCACCGGATCGGACACCGGCGCGGTGTGGATGTGGGCACTGGACGCGGCCTGCCTGCTCACGGTCCTCGCCGCGGTCGCCTGGCGCGTCACCGCCGCGGACGAGGCGCTCGTCACCCGGGAGTCCGCACTCCCGCCGCCCATCTCGCAGCGGGTGCCACGATGACCGCGGTCGCCACCTCCCCCTACCGGTTGCTGGCCGGCCCACGCTTCGACGACGGTGCCGAAGGCTATGCCGACCACGTCGCACGCCTCGGCGAGCCGCCGTACGGCTTCGCCGGGCCGCGTCTGATCGAGAGCTTGGAGCGCAGCGGCCTGCTGGGCCGCGGCGGGGCCGGATTCCCGGTGGGGCGCAAATGGCGGGCCGTCGCGGAGCGCGGCCGGCGAGGCACGGTCGTCATCGCCAACGGCGCGGAGGGCGAGCCGCGCTCCGCCAAGGACCGCGCGCTGCTCACCCTGCGCCCGCACCTGGTGATCGACGGGGCGATGCTTGCCGCCCTCAGCGTCGGCGCGGGCGTGGTGCGCATCTACGTCGGCACCGAGCATCGGGACGCGGTGCACGCGGTCGCACGGGCGATCGCCCAGCGCCCCCGGGTGCGCGGAATCAGCCTTGCGCTGGTCGAGGCGCCAACCGGCTATGTCTCGGGGGAATCGAGCGCGGTGGTGCGCTACCTCAACGAGCGCGACGCCCGACCGAGCGCATCGCCGCTGCGGCCCTCCGAGCGTGGGGTGGGCGGGCGCCCGACCCTGGTGCAGAACGTCGAGAGCCTCGCGTACGCGGCACTCATCGCCCGCCACGGCGCCGAGTGGTACCGGCAGGCCGGACGCGGCACGCTGCGGGGGACGGCGCTGGTGACGATCACCGGTCCCGTCCGCGAGCCCGGGGTGCGCGAGATCGAGTACGGAACGACCCTGCGGGAGGTCATCGCGCTGGCCGGGGGCACGCCGGATGGGATGGGCGCCGTGCTGCTGGGCGGCTACTTCGGTGGCTGGGCCGCCGTCTCCGACCTCCTCGACACGCCGCTCGACCCCGAATCGCTGGCGGCCGCCGGCATCGGCTTCGGCTGTGGGCTGGTAAGCCTGTTTCCGGCGGAGTCCTGCGGGGTGTGGGCCACGGAGCAGATCGTTGCCTACATGGCCGGCGAGAGCGCACGCCAGTGCGGCCCATGCATCTTCGGCCTGGGCGCGATGGCCACCAGCCTGCGACGGTTGGCAGCCGGTGGACCCGAACGCGACGACCTGGTCAACCTGGACCGATGGTCGGCGGAGCTCATGGGGCGTGGCGCCTGCCACCATCCCGATGGTGCCGCCGCGCTGCTGCGCAGCGGCCTGGCGGTCTTCGCCGACGAGTTCGCGCTCCACGCGGGTGGGCGCTGCTCCCGTCCGCCCCGCCAGGCAAGGGAGATGGCGTGATGCGGCACCGGCTTGCCCTCGACCGGATCAAGTGCGACGGCTACGGCATGTGCGCCGAGATCCTGCCGGAGATGATCGCCCTCGACGACTGGGGCTATCCCATCCTGCGCGATGCACCCATCCCGGGCCATCTCCTCGACCTTGCCCTGCGTGCCATGGACGTCTGCCCCGTGCTGGCGCTGCGACTGGACCCTGTGCTGCGCAACGCCGTGCGCGAGCGCCGGGCGGAGGGAACGCTCGTCGGAGGAAGATGAGCCCATGCGCATCCTCGTGGCCGAGGACGATCCCGGCCTCCAGCAGATCATCGCCCTGGGCCTGCGGGACGCGGGATACCACGTCGACACCGTCGACCGCGGCGACGACGCCATCGACCAGATGCAGTGGTACGAGTACGACGTCGCGATCATCGACTGGCGCATGCCGGGCGCGGAAGGCATCGACGTGGTGGCCTGGGCGCGCCGCAACGGGCGCCCCACGGCGCTCCTCATGCTCACGGCGCGGGATGCCCCGGCGGATCGCATTCGCGGCCTCGACACCGGGGCGGATGACTACCTCGTCAAGCCCTTTGACTTCGGGGAGCTGCTGGCGCGTGTCCGCGCGCTGCAGCGGCGTCCGCGCGGCGTCGAGGGACCGGTGCTCGAGAAGGGCAGGATCTCACTGGACCCGGCAAAGCGCGCGGTCATGGTGGGAACTCGCTCGCTGGGCCTCACCGGCACCGAGTACCTGATCCTGGAGCTCCTCATGCGCCGATCACCCGCGGTGGTGGACCGCAAGGCCATTGCGGAGCATGCGTGGGCCGATGAGACCAATCCCCTGGGCTCGAATGCCATCGACGTCCAGATGAGCCGCCTGCGCGCCAAGCTGCCCAACGCCGCGGTCCGCATCGTCACCGTGCGGGGCGCCGGCTACCGCCTGGAGGAGGCGTGAGCATGGCGGCCCCCACCCACGACGTCCGCCGCGCCTCGATCCGGGTTGCGCTGGGGACCACCGCCGCGGTGGCTGCGGTCTACGTCGTCGTGGCGGTCGCGTTCTTCGTGATCGTCTCCACCAACCTCACCCGCCAGGTCGACGATCGCCTGACGGCGGCGCTCACCCAGTCGCAGCCACCCACGGGCGGGTCGGGTGACGAGCCACCGGAGGGTCCGCACGATCGTCCGCTCGGCCCACCGGTCCTGGCCTGGTTGGTCAGGACGGACGGCACCGTCCTCACCACTGTCAATGCCTCGCTGCCAGCCGGGGCGTTGGAGGTCGCGGGTCCAACGACCACGACGATCAACGGCACGCAGGTTCGCATCGCCGGGACGGACGTCGCGGGCGGCCACCTGGTGGTGGGCCAGGACATCACGGACATCGGCCGGACCCAGTCCAACCTCGTGCTTGCCGAGCTGCTCATCGGCCCAATCCTGCTCATCGTCGTCTTCGGCGGTGCCGTCTTCGTCGGGCGGCGGGTGGCGACCCCCATCGAGGTTGCGCGGCGGCGCCAGCTCGACTTCTCCGCCGATGCCTCCCACGAGCTGCGCACACCCCTGTCGGTGATCGAGGCGAACACCAGCCTGGCCCTCTCCGAGCCACGCACGGCGGACTGGTACCGGGGCACCTTCGAGCGCCTCAGCAGCGAGTCCGCGCGGATGCGACGCCTGCTCGACGACCTGCTCTGGCTCTCCCGCTTCGATGCGCGGCACGGCCAGCCCGACGCGGAACCGGTGGACCTGGGCATCCTCGCCGAGCAGGCCGTCGACCGCTTCCACGCCATCGCCGAGGCACGCCACCAGACCCTGACCCTGGACGCGCCCGAGGGCCAGGTCATCAGCGCCCCGCCGGACTGGCTGGACCGGCTCCTGGGCGTGCTGCTCGACAACGCCTGCAAGTACTCGCCGGAGGACGCGACGGTGTCGGTATCCGTCCAGACCGATGGCGGCCGGGTCACGCTCACCGTCGACGACGCCGGCCCGGGCATCCCCGACGACCAGCGCGGGCGGATCTTCGACCGATTCCACCGCGCCACCGAGAGTGGTTCAGGCGCAGGGCTGGGCCTGGCCATCGCCGACGAGGTCGTCCGCGCCAGCGGCGGCCGCTGGCGCCTGGACACCTCCCCGCAGGGCGGCGCGCGCATGGCCGTCAGCTGGCCCAGGGGGCGTCTCGCCTCCTGACACGGGGCAGCGGCAGAGATCCGCACGCAACCCGTCAGGTCGGCCAGGGTGCGTAACGGAACCGAAAGGCGCCCGGCGCGAGACTGCGGCCATGTCCATCACGACCGCGCCACCAATCGCCCGCACGTCATGCTTCGCGTATGGATCAACCGGGGCCGGCAGCCGCCCGAGACCAGCCTGGAGCTGAGAAAGGCCCCGCCATGACCTCGATCACCCGCCCGTCGACCGACGCCGCCCTGCCGCGCCGGTTTGGCCTGTCCGGACTCGCCGCGCTGGTCCGCGGTCGCGCCGAGGATGACGCCTGGGTCCGGCCGGCGTTCCTGGGGGTCACCACCCTGGCCGCGATCCTGTACGTCGTCAACCTGACGGTCTCGGGGTTCGCGAACACGTATTACTCCGCGGCCTCGCTGGCCGCCAGCCAGAGCTGGTCGGCGTGGTTCTTCGGCAGCTTCGACGCCGCGAACTTCATCACCGTCGACAAGCCGCCCCTGGCGACCATGCTGATGGGCCTCTCCGTGCGGATCTTCGGGCTTTCGTCCTGGAGCGTGCTGCTGCCCGAGGCCCTGGCGGGCGTCGCCGGCGTCGCGCTCCTGTTCGTCATCGTGAAGCGCTCCCATGGGCCGGCGGCCGCCACCATCGCCGCGCTGGTCATGGCCCTCACCCCGGCGGCGGTGCTCATCTTCCGCTACAACAACCCCGACGCCCTGCTCACCCTCCTGCTCGTGGGCGCGGCCGGCGCCTTCGGGCGCTCACTGGAGCACGGCCGTATCCGCTGGGTCGTGCTCGCCTCGGTGCTGGTGGGGCTGGCCTTCAACACCAAGCTGCTCCAGGCCTACCTGGTCCTGCCCGCCTTCGCGATCACGTACCTGATCGCCGCCCCGGGCAGCGTCCTGCGACGTCTTGGTGTCCTGGGCATCGCCCTGGGCATGGTCCTCGTCAGCAGCAGCGGGTGGGTGCTCGTCACGGCATTACTGCCGGCATCGGCGCATCCGTTCATCGGTGGATCCACGAACAACTCCGCGCTGGACCTGATCTTTGGCTACAACGGACTGGCCCGCATCTTCGGCAACACCTTCGGCGGCGGTCCCGGCGGACCGGGCGGCGGCTTCGCCGGCGGCCCGGGCGGTCCGGGCGGCGGCGGCGGATTCAGCGGCACGCCCGGCCTCTTCCGGCTCTTCAACACCGAGCTGGGCGGCCAGGTGGCCTGGCTGCTTCCCTTCTCCGGGGTCGGGCTGGTCAGCGGCCTGGCGCTGCGCTGGCGCGCGGTGCGGTCCGATCCGCGCCGCGCGGCGACCCTCATGTGGGGCCTCTGGCTGCTGGTCACCGCGGCCACCTTCAGCTTCATGTCGGGCATCATCCACAGCTACTACGCGGTCGCCCTCGCCCCGGCCATCGGCGCGCTGGTGGGCATAGGCGTCGTGGAGCTGTGGTCGTGGCGGCGCCGGTCCATCGGCGGCGGCGTAGTGCTGGGCGCCACGATCCTCGGCAGTGGCCTGCTTGCCTGGCAGCTGCTTGAGCGCACCCCCAGCTTCGCGCCGGGGCTGGGGCTCATCGTGCTGGGCGTCTCGGCCGTCGTGGCCCTGATCGTGGCCCTGCCCCACGACGAGCATCAGCACCACACCCAGATGGCCGCCGTGGCGCTGGGGCTGGCGGTCCTGCTCGCGGGGCCAACGACGTATGCCGTCGACACCATGCTCACCGCCCACTCCGGCGGTGACCCGGCGGCCGGTCCGGGCGCCGGGAACTTCGGCAACGCCGGCGGCGGCGGACCCGGGGCGGCATCAACCGACGCAACCCTGGTCCAGTACCTGCTCGCCAACCAGGACGGCGCCACCTGGATCGTGGCCACCACCTCCGCCCAGGAGGCCGGCTCGATCGAGCTGGCGGCCGGAGCGCCCGTCATGGCCATGGGGGGGTTCAATGGCAGCGATCCGGCCCCGACCCTCGATGAGTTCAAGGCGCTCGTCGCTGCCGGCAGGATCCGCTACGTTCTGGTCAGCGGCCGCGGCGGGTTCGGGCCGGCAGGCGGCTCCAGCTCCGTCTCGGCGATCGACACCTGGGCCGCCTCGGTGGGCACCCGGGTCTCGTACGGTGGCAGCGCCACGCTCTACGACCTGTCGGCCCTCGCGACGGGGGCCTGAGCGGGTCACGGACCCGCCGTTGTTGCGGCACCGTCGGAAGCCGAGCCCACCCGTGCGCTATATTGACCGCTATCGATATAATGCCACCGTGAAGTCAGCAGACCCCGACATCCAGCTCCTCCATGCCCTCGCCGACCCGGTGCGTCTCAGCATCGTGCGACAGCTCGCCGGCGCGGACGGCGCGGTCTGTGCCTGTGACTTCACCGAGTGCTGCACGGTCAGCCAGCCCACGGTGAGCCACCACCTTCGCATCCTGCGTGAGGCCGGCCTGGTCACCACGGAGCGACGCGGCACCTACATCTACTACGACCTCTCGCCGGACTTCGCCCATCGCTGGACGGGGATCGGCTCCACCCTGTCCGGGCTCGTCCAGCTCGGCTGAGCAACACAACGGCGCGAAGGAGCACCAGAGCCATGACCAACCAGATCCACGAGCAGGTGCGCGAGCGGTACGCGCAGGCAGCGCGCAGCGTCCAGAGCACCGGGGCGGCCGCCTGCTGCGACGAGCCGGGCATCGGTCCGGATCTGTACTCCGCCCTGGAACGCGCCGAGCTGCCGGACGCCGCCGTCATGGCCTCGCTGGGCTGCGGCAACCCGCTCGCCGTCGCGGACCTGCACCCTGGGGAGCGGGTCCTGGACCTGGGCTCCGGCGGCGGGATCGACGTCCTCCTCTCCGCGAAGCGGGTGGGCCCGCAAGGGCGCGCCATCGGCCTGGACATGACCGATGAGATGCTTGCCCTGGCCCTGCGCAACGCGGCGGAGTCGGGCGCCACGAACGTGGAGTTCCTCAAGGGCACCATCGAGGCCATCCCGCTCCCCTCTGAGTCGGTGGACGTGGTGATCAGCAACTGTGTCGTGAACCTCGCTGCGGACAAGGCGTCCGTCTTCCGCGAGATCGCGCGGGTCCTGCGGCCCGGCGGCCGGGTCGGGATTACGGACATCGTCGCGGAGGACTCGCTCACCGCTGAGCAGCGCGCCGAGCGCGGCTCGTACACCGGCTGCATCGCCGGCGCGCTGAGCTTCAGCGAGTTCGCGTCCGGCCTGCGCGCGGTTGGCCTGGCCGATGTCTCGGTCACCCCGACCCACGCGGTGGCCGAGGGGATGCACAGCGCCATCGTGAAGGCGACCAAGCCCGCGGATGCGGCGCCATCGGTCTCCCTGACCCCGACGGAGCTGCCGATGGCGACCGGAGGCTGCTGCGGGGGATCCGGCTGCTGCTAGACGCTGACCCCGATCAGCGAGCCGACCCCGAAGGTGACCGCGGCCGCGATGCCGCCCAGCGCCAGCTGGCGCAGGCCGGTGAGCAGCGGGCTGCGATGGGTGAGGATGCTGACGCCGATTCCCAGCAGGAACAGCGCCACCAGGCTCACCACCAGGCTGAGCCCGAATGCCAGCCCGCCCGACGTCAGCAGGTAGGGCACCAGCGGGATCAGCGCACCCAGCGTGAAGGCGAAGAACGAGCCGATGCCCGCCGTCCACGGCGACCCGATGGACCGGGCGTCCAGGCCGACTTCTTCGAAGATGAGGAGCCGGGTGGCGGCCTCGGGATCGGCGAAGACGCGATCCACGAAGGTCTCCGCCTCCGGCTGGGTGAAGCCGCGGTCGCGGTAGATGCCGATGAGGATCCCGCGCTCCTGCTCGGATGCCTCGCGCAGCTGGTGGCGCTGGAAGGCGAGCTGGTAGGCGAGCAGCTCCTGCTGGCTCTTGACGCTGATGTACTCCCCCACACCCATGCTGAACGCGCCGGCCAGCAGGCCCGCGATCCCGGCCAGCACGATGATCCCTGGCGCAGGGTTCGCGCCGGCGACGCCCATGACCAGCGCAAGGTTGGAGACCAGGCCGTCGTTCCCGCCGAAGACCACGGGGCGCAGCACGCTCGTGGCGCGCGTCTCGTGCGGCTCGGAGGGATCCGGCATGGCCGGCGGATGGAGGAACGGGACACGACCGAACATTGCGCACCATTCCAGCGGTCCACGACGCGGAGCGCAAGGGGCCGAACGGACGGGAAGCCCGGGACCACGCTGTGGTGATCCCATGACCAGCGCGACCGGCGAGCAGCCCCGGCCCGGCCGCGCGGGTAGCCCTGACGGGCGGGCGGGTACCCGGATCACCGGATCGACCGACGAACCGGTCGATTCCGGTCCCGGACGAGTCCCCGGCGGTCGTAGTGGTCATGTGAGTACCATCCCGGAACCCACGTGGAGCCGCCGATGTCGGAGTGGATCTAGTTCATCCATCGCCCGCGAGGACTTCGCCGCCACCATGACCCCCGAAGAGCAGGCGGTGTGGGGTCCACTTCGCGCGCCTCGAGCGGATGCTGGGCGATGGCTCTCTGATCCTGATGGGACCCACCCTCGGCCGCATCAACACCGGGATCGCCATCTTCGAGGCAGCCGATGGGGCCGTCGCGCGCAGGATCATGGAGGAGGACCCGGCCATCGCCGGCGGCTTCGCCACGGGGGAGCTGCGGCCGTTCCGCGTCTCCCTCCTGCGCGGCCGCGGACCCTAGCGGGGACCGTTCGCGGAGGCAGCGGCCTCGAGGACGGAGACGAGCGTGCGGATGAACGTCTCGTCGGCAGCGGTGAGAGTCGCACCGGGACTCCGCACCATGACCGCCACGTTGGCGGCCCCCACCCAGCGGCAGGTGAACGTGGTCGTGCCCGATGGGGAGGTCGAGACGGTTGTCTGGTAGACGGCCGCCGGGGTGAGCGCGGCATCGGCGCCCGTGGCTATCGGCAGTCCACGGACGAGCGCGTCCTCGGACGGCGACAGGTCGACCCAGACCACCTGCGGCCGGATTGTGCTCGTATCGGTCACACCGTACTGCCGGCCCGTCGGCAGCGGAGCCGGACAACTGTCGGCCGTCCTGACCGGTGAGCTGACGAGCCGCGCCGTCGCCTGGACGGATCGCAGCGCCGACTCCACGGTCACGGCCGTCAAGGGATGGGGCTCTGTGACGCTGTCGCCGTTCCAGGCGATCGCCTCCACCACCACCGCGGCGTCACACACGTCATGGTCCGAGCCGCAATCTGCAGCACGCGGATCGTGGACGTGGACGCGCAGGATCGCGGCTCCGGTGCGAGCCGCGCTGAAGTCCACCCCGGTGAAGACGAGCCGTCGCTCGACGTCCGGCCACAGGACCTGGTCGCTGCCGCCGAGATCGGCCAGGGTCGGTCCGCCGCAGGTCTGCACCCACGGCGGTCCGTGCATCGGCGTGCAGCCGTACACGACGCCGGCCGGCGGCACCGTGATCCAGCCGCCAACCAGGAACGCCGTGTCGTCCCCCGCGGCATCCGCCCGCGCCAAGGCTTCAGCGCCCCGCAGCACCGGCTGCCCGTCGAATGTCCGCGGGATGCCGTCGTCGTAGCGAGACGTCGCGACAGGCGACGGTGCGGTGGGCGACATCGTCGAGCCGGGCTCGGGCAGTACGTTGCGGTCGAACGCGATCGAACCATTGGGCTGCTCAAAGAGGTTGAAGAAGGCATGCAGCCGGCTTCCCAGGAAGGTGACGTCGGCGCCCGCGATCCACGTCGCTTCGTCATGGACCGGGGGTGGGCACGTCACCTCATCAAACGGCTGCGCCAGGCAGCGGGGCCCGTCGAACACAACGCCTTTGATCGGGTAGCCGATGTCGGCAACGGCGGCGGTCACAACCGGCACGAACTTGTCGCAGCCGCCGGTGACGTTACAGGTGATCGTCGGCGAGGGAACGGCAGCTGGCGTGGGCGAGGCACCGGGCGGT
Source organism: uncultured Chloroflexia bacterium (assembly GCA_963805305.1). Lineage (GTDB taxonomy): Bacteria > Chloroflexota > Limnocylindria > QHBO01 > QHBO01 > CAVXEH01. The sequence continues at coordinate 263,727 of CAWDTM010000002.1, read as the reverse complement.
GCGGTCGCCGGCAGGAGGTCGAGGAGCAGCGCCGCAGCCACGACGCCCGCGACGACCACACCGGCAGCCAGGACACGAGCGGCCAGCGGCGTCGCGAAGAACCAGGCCAAAGTCCGACGCTGCGGAATACCACGAACCGTGGACATCCCCGACGCCACCAGCCCCTCCGGCGCGGACCGTGGCGCCTGGGCGTGCAGCCAGCCGCGCAGGTCGGCCTCGAAGCGATCCTGGGTGCTCACGCGGCACCTCCCTCGGTGACGGGATCGCCATCGGCGACCAGGACGGCACGCATGGCGGCCTCGGCCCGGGAAAGGCGCGACTTGGCGGTGCCCAGCGGGATGCCAAGGGCGTCGGCCACCTCGGGCACGGAATGGCCGAGGTAGTGGCGCAGCACCAGGATGGCCCGATGCTCCGCGGTCATCTCGGCGAAGGCCGCGGTGACGGCATCGCGGTCAATCGCCGTCCGCGCGGGATCAGCGGACGAGGCGACACCGGCTTTCAGGGGAACTTCCGTGCGTCGATGGCGGTCCGACCGCGCGAGGTCCAGACAAGCGTGGACCAAGATGCGCCGCGCCCAGGCGTCGAAGCGCTCCGGGTCGCGGAGGCCCGGCAGGTCGCGCCAGGCCCGGATCATGGTCTCCTGCACGGCATCCTCCGCCCGGCTCCGGTCGTGAACAATCAGGGAGGCGGTGGCGTACCAGCGATCGGCCGATGCGGTGACGAGCGCCTCGAAGGCGTCGGGGTCGCCGTGCTGGGCCCTGACCACCAGCTCGCGCGGCACGCTCCTCCCCTCTCCTCGTCTCGAACAGCTCCCCGGACGGTATGGCGGACGATACGCCCGATTCGTTCCCTGCCGAGCGTCAGCGGGTGTAGATCCCTTTGGGGTCGAGCCCTTCGCGGATCAGGCGCAGCTCCTCCGCCGATGGCGGCTCGGTGACGCCAACGGTGGCCACGCGGCGCGGAGCCCAGGCCATGGCGCCGAGCAGCTGCTCCTCGGTCACACCCGGATGGAGGGAGCTCAGCTCCATTTCGCCGTCGGCCGCGAAGGCGAAGACCGCGAGATCAGTCACCACCAGCGTCGGACCGCTGCCGCGCCAGGACGGGCGCACGTCGCCATCGGTCTCGTGAAGGTGCCCGGGAGACGTCTGGAAGTCCAGGTGCTCCACGAAGCTGCGGCGGGACTGGCGCATGATCACCAGCACCTCGCGCGCATTGAGGGCGATCTCGCAGGCCCCGCCGGAACCAGGTAACCGCACGCAGGGGGCGTCATACGGCCCGATGACGGTGGTGTTGAGGTTCCCGAACCGGTCGATCTGCGCCCCGCCCAGGAAGCCAACGTCCACGTGCCCGCCCTGCAGGTAGAAGGCGAAGAGCTCGAACATGCTCATGGCCGCGGTGGCGCCGGTGACGATGGTGGGATCGCCAATCGACAGCGGCAGCCGCGCCGGCCGCGCCCCGAAGACGCCGGCCTCGTAGACCAGCACCAGGTCCGGCGCGACGGTCAGCCGCGCCAGGTTGACCGCGATATTCGGCAGGCCTACGCCCACGAAGCAGACCCGCTTCCCGGCCAGCCCGCGGGCGGCGGCAGTGATCATCATTTCCGAGGCGCTGTATCCGCGCGCGGGCAGCGGGCCGCTCACCGGTAACCCCCGTAGTCCACGCTGCCGGACGGCGCGCTCCCCGGCCGCAGTGCCGCCAGTCGATCCACGCCCAGCTTCTCGACGTAGTCGGCCCGATTGTCCAGCCCGTGGACCCACTCCCGTAGCCACCCCTCGAGCCGCTCCGGGTCGCGCGAGATGGCGTCCCACTCGACGTAGAAGGCGTTGTCCCGGTCGTAGCAGCCCTGCGCGTACGAGGGATGCGCGCCCCATGCCTCCATGACCACCGCGTCCACGATCAGGCCCGGGATGAGCGTCCGGTTCGGATCCGCGCGGATGACCGACTCGTCCACCAGCTCCTCGACGACCGCGACCACCCGAGAGGCCGCAAACGCCGCCTCCTTCTGGCAGCCCAGCAGGCCCCAGACCTGGACGTCCCCAGCCGCCGATGCCCGCTGGGCGTGGATGATCGTCACGTCCGGGTTCAAGGGCGGCACCACGGCAATCGACTCGTCCCCGTACGGCGAGGCCACCTGGCGGATCAGCGGGTTGGCGCGCGGCAGGTCGGAGTCCACGTAGGAACGCAGCGGGAAGAACGGGAGCCGGGAGGCACCGGCGGTGTACCGGCCCACCATCCCGAAGTGGCTGTACTCCTCCACCTCGAGTGATGGACCGATGTCGCCGCCGCCATCGGCCTCCAGGCGTCGCCGGATGGCATGCAACCCGCCCACCCCGGGATTGCCCAGCCAGCTGAAGATCAGCTTGCGCGCGCAGCCGGCGGCGACCATCTGGTCGTAGACGAGGTCCGGGGTCAGGCGGGCCAAGGTCAGGTCGCGGCGGCCCTGGCGGATGATCTCGTGCCCGGCCGCGAAGCTGATGAGGTGGGTGAAGCCCTCGATGGCCACCGTGTCGCCGTCGCGGACGAGCTCCGCGATCGCGTCGCGCATGGTCGTGACCTTGTCCGGCATCGGCGCGGAGGCTAGCACCGCGCCCGGGTGCTCGGTTCAGGCTTCAAGCGTCAGGGACCGATGGCGCCCAGTCCGCGCCCACCAGCCGCTCCACGCCACGAAACGCCAGGTATGCCAGGGCCCACGCCGGCGGTGTTGACGATGACGTCGTCGACATCGGCCACCCGGTAGGTGTATCCCAGGATCGTCGAGACCGCGAGCTGGCTGAGCTCGATGGCCAGGCTCATGGCCATCCCCGCGGCGATCACGCGGCCTGCCGTCCGGTAGCGCGGCGACAGGAGCGGCAGCCAGACCGCCGCCGGGGCCAGCACCAGCAGGTTGCCGATGAGCTGGGTGGTGTCCCAGATGCTCGTATCGCCTTGCGCGAAGGCGACCAGGTGCACCAGGGGGATGAGGTTGTTGTCCTGGAGATGCTCGGCTGTGCGCTCCGCGATGAGCGACGCCTGCACCGGCAGCGGGAAAAGCACCAGCGCCACGACCACGGCCACGTGCGCCACGACCACGAGCTGGAGCGCGAGCCGCGACCATGGCAGTCGCAGGCGCCAGGCCCGCACCACGAGCACTCCCGCCGCCAGCACTGCGGGCACGGCCATGGCGCCGCCCTCGATCACGGATCGCCGCGTCCGATGCTGTCGCAAGTGACCGTGACGCGGTCCAGGGGGATGCCGAACAGCGTGTAGGCGGTCACCTCCCAGGTGGATTGGTCGCCATCGGTGACGGCTGCGCACCTGCCGGTTGCCGGCCCGACACGCCGGACCGCGTAGGCCCGGAATACCAGCGCTGGCCCGGGTTGTCCCAGAAGTCGTATGCCCCGCCGCGTACCATCGAACGCAGGGCGGGCGTGCCGCCGGAGGACTCCCCCGCCGCGCGACCAGAGGCCACAACCTGCCCGATGACGATAAGGATCACGACCAGCCCCGCGATCGCCATCGCCACCAGGCCACCGCTGACCCGCCACCCGCGCCGCTGCGTCATTCGTGCCCCCTTCGCTCATCGTGCCGCGTCATCATCGGTCAAACCAACCCGGAGACGCACGAAGGGAGGCCACCGTGGGCTTCTTCCGCTACTGGTTCCGCGCCGTGCGCGAGGGCTTCCGCGATCCCGCGGCACGGCCGCTCTTCCTGTCGGTCACCGCGCTGCTGGCGACCGGCACGGTCGTCTACGCCATCTTCGAGCGCTGGTCGCTGCTGGACTCGCTCTACTTCAGCGTCATGACCCTGACCACGGTCGGCTACGGCGACTTCGCCCCGCACACCGTGGTCGGCAAGGTCTTCACCATGATCTACGTCCTGGCCGGCATCGCCGTCATCCTCGCCTTCGCCGAGCACGTGCTCAAGCGCGCAGGCGACATCCGTTCACGCGACCGGATTCACGATTGACGTTTCACCTGCCGGGATGAGGCGCTAGAAGTCGAGGGCCGGTGACCGTGCGCTGACGAACCCGGCCGTCATGGCGTCCGGCGGGGCGAACTCGCGGAGCAGCAGCTGGAGGTCACGGACTGCGGCAGCCACGACATCGGCGCCGTCGGCGTGCTGGGCCTCCACGGTGATCAGCGCCTCCGCCGTCTCGGGGCCAGACGCGCTCTCGGCGGATTGGCGCCAGCACCAGCGGCGGGCGCTCACCAGGCCGGCCTCGTCCACGAAGATCACCTCGCCCGGTTCCGGATGCTGGGGCTCACCAGACCCCAGGTCGGTGAACGCCTCGTCGCCGCTCGCCAGGCGCACGGTTGTGCCTCCGGTCACCGCCCTCTGGTCGAAGACCGCGACCGGCAGGGCATGGCGGATGCTGACCAGGTTGCCGGTGTCGACGAGCAGGTTGATGGACGGAATGGAGCCCTGCTTGGTCAGGCGCCGGAGCAGCGCCTCGGCGGCGGATCGATAGCCCGTGGGATCCACCCCGAAGGTCCTGAACGCGCGACGCCAGGCAGCGAGGCTGGGCAGCTCGGACAGCGACCGTCCGTCGAGCATGGAACGCACGGCGACCTGCTCCGCCTCGAAGCGTGTGGCGAGCGGCTCGGGGGAGGGACCGTTCGCAAGACCCGTGACGTGGATTACCCCGCCCTGGACCGCGGGGAAGCGCTCGACGATCGCGGCGTCGTACCGGAAGCTCGGCATGCCCCCGATCGTAGCCCGCCTTGGCAACGCTCCCGGTCAACCCCGTCGTGTGGCTGCCCCGGCCTGCGGGGCGCGCCCGGTGGTCGCGCTGCGAGCTTCGGAGCATGGGATCGGGCCGCAGCGTGCATGATGGGGACATGTCCGGCTTCGCAGATCTGACCCCGTTCGATGGCGAGGCGCTCGAGCCGCGAAGCAACTACGACGGCATCCTCTTCCGTGACCGCGACTTCCGGAGCCAGGACTCCCGCGATGCGCGATTCGTGGAATGCCGCCTGGAGCGTTGCCACCTCGATGGCGCCCTGTTGTCTCGCGTGCGCATCCTCGATTCGGGGGTCATCGACGTGGACGGCGCCACCGTTGACCTGGCCGACGCCACCTGGCGCGGCTGCACCCTGGAGGGTGCGCGCCTGGGCGCGGTGACCTTGACCGGCGCGCGCTGGACCGATGTCGCTGTGCGGAGCAGCAAGCTGGGCTTCGTCAACCTGGCCGATGCACACCTGGACGACGTCACCTTCACCGATTGCGAGATCGGGACCCTCGACCTGCGACTCGCGCAGGTGCACGACCTTGCCTTCGCCGGCTGCACCGTCGGCGAGGTCAACGTTTCCGGCGCCTCGTTGGCCCATGTCGACCTGTCCGGGGCGGCGCTGCGTTCCCTGGTCGGCGTCGAGAGCCTGCGCGGGGCCTGCATCAGCAGGGCGCAGCTGCTGGACCTCGCTCCGGTCTTCGCGGAGCAGCTGGGGATCGGGCTGAGCGACGACTGACGCCCCGCGCGGCGACCCGCCCTGGGGCTCAGGCCGCGTACCCGCGCATCACGCCGTCCACGATGCGGTAGGCGAACGCGAGGGTCAGATCGCCGCCGAAGAGCAGCCGGAAGTAGACAGGGCCAACGAGAAGATCGGTCGCGATGTCGGGATCCGCGTCCGGACGAAGATCACCCCGCGCGATCCCCCGCTCGATGACCCGGGCCACCTCGCCACGGCGCGCGGCAACGACCGTCGCCCGGAACCGGTCGCCGAGCGCCGGGTTGGTCGCAATCTGGGAGAGCAGGGAGCGGATGACGGACCCGAACGGCGTCTCGGTCACCGCGAGCATTGGGTTGACGACAGCGGCGAGCATCTCCTCCCGCGTGTTCCCCGTCGCATCAATGGCGATGTGCGGGCTGGCGAGCCAGGAGAGCAGCTCCAGGGCAAGCTCCTCCTTCGAGGCCCAGCGCCGATAGATCGTCGCCTTCCCCACGCCAGCCCGGGTCGCCACGTGCTCGATGCGCAGGTCCCCAAAGCTGACCTCGGTGAGCAGCGCCCGCGTGGCCTCCAGGATCCTGCGGTGGGTCGCGTCGCTCCGTGGGCGTCCCCGGCGCCGCGACGTCCCGGCGGTCAACTCGGGCGGTGTCTTCATGACCTGCAATGATACGAGCCGGCTCGTATTGAATTCAACCACTGCCCGGCGTATCATACGAGACGAACCGTATCCATATATCGAGAACCTGCGATGCTTTCCCAACACACAATCGTCGATCGCGTCGAGCGGTCGGTGGAAGCCCAACCGTTCTGTGCCTGCGGCCGCCACACGCTGGCTGTCTGGCGCAACGGTGCCGTGTGGCTCGAATGCGCCTCGCTGAGCGAGCCACGCACCGGACTGTTCCGTCGCCTTGCGGCCGCAGTCACCGACCCCATGCACGTCCGCGGCTGCATCGTCGAGGCCCCTGCCAGCTCCCAGGGCGAAGCCGAGCGTCCGCCGGCACGCATCCGTCGGGCCCCGTCCCTCAGCCGCTGACGCGCTGCCGACGTTCGGCTCGGCCACCGATCAGCGTGGTCCAGTCGGCGGACAGGGTCAGAAGCGGCCGCGCCTCCCCGCCCGCCGCGACTCGCGCACCGCAAGGGCACCGACGACGATCGCCACGACCAGCGCGAGGGCCAACGGGATCCAGTCCGGCCATCCACTCCCTGCGCCACCGAGTGACGAGGGCACCGTGACCAGCGCGAACTCCCCGAGCCGCGCGACTGCACTCGTGAGGTACAGGTCGGACAGGCCGGTGTGCGAGGTGGGCAGCTCCGTCCAGCCTTCCTCCGTGCGCATCACCATGACCGGCCGGCGCGTCCCGGCCGGGGCTCGCAGGACGATGGTCACGCTCGAGCCGCTCGTGACGGGCGGCTCCCCTCCGCCGCCATCCACAACACGGAATCGGTACACATTGCCCGCGAACGTCCGCCCGGGCATCAGTTGGCCCGATGGCACCACCTCGATGGTCACCCGCATCGTCGCGGCGCGACCCACGTCAAACGCCCCGGGCCCCGCCAGCAGCTGGGCCTGTGGCGGATTCTCCGGCGTTGCAGCCGCAAGTGCCGGGGAGACACCGGCCTCCACCGGCTGCGTTTCGTCGGCGCCTCCCGGATCCCCGGCCTGGCTGTCGGTGGGCTGCGCGTAGCGATACGGCTCCTCGACCACGACTCCGTCGAGCAGCGGCGACAGAGGCGCCGGCGCAAAGGCCTGGGCCGTGATCAAGCCCACCAGCCCTGCCGCTGCGACGAGCCCCGCGACCCACGGCCTCGCACCGCCCCGGCGGCGCCTAGTCACGGCGGTTCATGGTTGCGGCCGCGGCGAGCAACCCAAGGGCCAGCGCGCCGAGCACCATCGCCACGATCGCGAGAATGGGTGGCCCACCACCCGTCGTCGGTACTGACGTTGGAGCCGGCGCCGAGCTGCTGCCGGAGCTGAATCCGGCGCTCGCCACCGCCTGCTGCGTGATGACGGCCACGTCCCCAAGCGAGGTGACGTTCGCGGTGAACAGGTCCGGCAGTCCGCCGTTCTGGGTGGGCAGCACCGTCCACTGGCCATTGGTCAGCTGGTAGATGCTTCCGCTCGTGACCGCCGGGGGTGCCCGCAGGACGATGGTGGCGGTCGCGCCGGGCAGGAAGGTCACCGGGTTGCCGTCCTGGTCGGTCAGCGACATGTGGTAGACGTTCCCCGCCAGGATGGGAGGCGGAGCCGGGTCGGGAGGCGGAACCGGTGAGATCTCCGCGACGAGCGTGCTCGTTCCGCTGGGCAGGGTGATGGCACCCTGGTCCACGATCAGCTGGGCCTGCGGTGGCTGCTCGCTGGTGGCCGAGTAGATGTTCGGGGCCGCGTCGCTGCTGAGTGCGATGCGGTCGGTTGCCGAAGTCGGGTCGCCATCGGCGCCGGGCGGTGGGCTCACGTAGCGGTACGGGTCTTCGACGACCACGCCGTCGAAGAGCGGCATCGGCGCAGGTCCGCCGGCCAGGTGGATCGCAACCAGCATGAGCAGGGCCGCGCCCAGGACCAGGCCGGCCCGGCCACGCATCACAGCCACCATGTCGCCAGATCCGCCACGATGTGCGCGGCGGCAGGGGCGGCGACACTGCCGGTCAGGAGCCGCAGCCCGGCGAGCCAGACGCCGACCGTCAGGTCCAGCGGGACCACGCCCCACCCGTAGAGCGGCACGTGGACCAGCGCGAACGCCAGGCTGCTGACGGCCACCGCCACCTGCCAGTCGCCCCACTCGGTCAGAACGTCCAGGAGGGCACCCCGGAAGGCGACCTCCTCGGCCGTCGCCACCAGCACGGTGACGGCCGCCCATCCCCAGAACGGTTGCGGCCGCATGCCCACGATGCTCCCGGCACCCGGGTGCAGGATCAGCGGGACGACGACCAGCAGCGCCCCGCCTGCGACGCCCACCGCGAGCGCCGAGGGCAACGGCCGGCGGAAGCGCCATCCGGCCGCGGCGGCGACCGCCAGCAGCACCACACCGAACAGCGCCCCGGCCGCGAACGCGGTAGGCACCGCGTGGCCGTTGAACGTGGCGCGCGCGACGGCGGCGAGGCCAATGGCTGCCGTGAGACCGGCAGCCCGGCAAGCCGTTGATGGTCGCCGAGCGATGGCGAGAACGGCCATGGACGTCAGTGTTCCAGCGGGACGAAGGCGATTGGCCCCGTGGCGTACGTGTCAGGCCACACGAACGTGTAGCTGCGCACGGCCTGCCACTGCCAGATGACCGCCGAGGCCAGGAGGTTCTGGCCACTGGTGGCCGGCGTCGACGAGAAGCGCAGGCCGGCGCCGTTGGGCAGCGACCCGGCGGGCAGGTCGACCGCGCGCGCCGCGGTGGCGATGGTCATGGCGTCCGGTTCGCCCTGCCGCGCTGCCGCCGGCAGGACGTCATGGAACAGCGCCCACGCTGCGGTGAACCCGCTCAGCGCCTCCTCGGTGGGTCCGGCGCCCGCCGACCCTTCCTCGACCGGGCCGGTGATCGTGTAGCCGCCGCTGGCACCGTAGCCACCGGTATCGCCGGATCCGTACGCGTCACCGTAGCCCGCTCCCCAGCCACCATCCTGCGCGACGGAGGGCGCGGACGAGGCACCGGCTGCCCAGGCTGCGGCCAGGCGCTCGTAGACGGCCCGCGCCTGCCCCGAGAGCGCCGACGACTGGAAGCCGCCCGTGGGGCGGTCGGACGCGAAGATGCCGATGGCGTCCGGTCCCAGCTCCCCGGCAAAGTCAGGGTCGCACTCGGCCATCGTCGAGCCGATGAGCGCCGAGACATGGAGTCCGGCCGTCAGCATTGCCTGGCGAAATGCCACGCCATCGGGGATGTGCGACGCGAGGATGATGACGTCGGGTTTCGCCGCCGCCAGCCGGCTCATGAGGGACGGCCAGTCGGGAATGGTCAGGCTGTACGACGTCCGCAGCACCACCGGCATGCCGGCCTGCTGCGCAGTGGCGTCCGCCGCATCGGCCACCGATGACGCGTAGGCATCCTGCGCGTTGACGATCGCCAGCCGCACGTCCGAGGCCGCCGATCCCAGCCGCGGGGCCAGGGCCTGCGCAGCGAACGCGGCGGAGTTGGTGCCCAGGTTGCTGCCGCTGGCGCCCACCCGGAAGACGAGAGGCAGGCCACGCCCGGTCAGCTGGTCGGCCACCGCGCCCGCCTCCCAGTACACGAGCCCCGCGTCGTTGGCCGCGGTGCTCGCCGTGATCGACAGACCCGACGAGTACGCGCCGATGACGGCCTGCACGCCGTCGGCCTTCAGGGCCGCCATGACCGCCGGAGCCTCGGCGGCGCTCTCGAGGTCGCGCACGTCGAGCTCCACGCGGCGGCCGTCGATGCCGCCATCGGCGTTCACCATGTCCGCCGCAATCTGCACGCCGCGCTGCTCCTGGCCGGCCAGGCCGGCCGCGTTCCCGGTGAGGGGAAAGACCGCACCGATGCGGATGGGGGCCGGCTGCCTGGCGCGCCCCACGAGCTGCCAGCCACCGATGGCCGCGGCCGCGACCAGGAGGGCGGCTGCGCCCACCACAATCGCGGTGCGTGCCGAACGGGCGGGACGATGCGTGGGCTCAGGCTCGGCTGCGATCACTGCTGCAAACCTCGGGTCACTTGACGGTGAAGATGACGGTGTTGGTCACAACCCGCGGGTTGAACGGGGCATGGTCGGAGGCGACGAACTCGGCACGGATGGCGTAGGTACCGGGCTTGACCGGCAGGTCCTGGCTCAGGGAGTAGTTCATGGAGACCAGGACGTTGTCCACGTACAGGTGGACGTGGCCCTCGTCCGGACGGAGGTTCGTGGTTGTCGCCTGGACGATCTTCGCGCCGGTGAGGCTCAACGCGATGTGGACGATATCGCCGGTGACCTGCTGGTTCGGCGTGGGGCTCACGATGGTCAGCACGGCGGTCGAGGACGGTCGCGAGCCACCGGAGGCGGACGGCGCCCCGGATGAGGTGGCGGCCGAGCCGCCAGAGCCCGGACCGCAGCCGGCCAGCAGGATCAGGACGCCCGCCATGGCGAGCGCGGCCGGCGACCAGCGGTGGCGCACCCGGCGGGTGTCGAAGGGTGGGTGCATGGGAATCCTCACTTCCCTACGTTGATGGTGAGCTGGGTGGTCAGCGGGGCACCGCCCGGCGGCGTGCCGGCGATGGAGACACGGTAGTCCCCCGCCTGCGCGGTGGTGTCCGCCACAAAGTGACCGGGCTCCAGCTCGCGCGGCGTGAGCGAAGCGAGCGGCGCGTCCGCCGGTCCGAACTCCAGCTCCACACTGGGCACCGGGAGCTCGTTCCCGGCGGGGTCGAAGAACGTGACGTGAAGCTCGTTGGCTCCGGGTGTCCCCGGGTCCAGGTAGACCTGCACCGTGTTGCCCCCGCCCAGGTGGACGGTGTACAGGGTGGGCAGGCCGGGCACCTGGTTGACGTCGATCGATGGCTGCGCGGTGCGGGTGGTGAGATCGAATCCGACCTCCACCGTTCGCGCTCCGCCGGCGATCTGCGCCGTGACCTTCCAGGCGCCATCGATCGAGAGGTTGGCGCCCGTGGCCGTGTAGACCCCCGGCTCGCTCTCGGCGAGCGCCAGCTGGCTGGTCCCGATGTCGGGCCGGCCCGGAATCGTGAACCGCAGGGTCACTGCGCGTCCGGGAAGCACGTCGCCGCTGTCGTAATCGGTGAGCGCCAGGCGGAACGTGTTGAAGCCGGCGGCGCCGGGGCTGACCTCGAGCCGGGCCTTCAAGGTCGTGCCGAAATCGTGCCCGGTCACCGCCAGGGGTGCCTGCGCCGCCGGGGAGGAGCCGGAGCCCGCAGCCTGGACGGGCGGCGCCAGGTTGACCAGCGTCGCGGAGAGGACGAGCACCACGGCCCCGATCGCCAGCTCCGTGCCTCCCACGACCCGGAGGCCCCGGAGCGTCCGCGACGCGCGGGGCGCGTTGCGGAAGTGGTTGACCGCACCCAGCGCTGCGAGAGCACCGATGAGCGCGGACTTGGCGACGACCACCAGGCCGAACCCGGTGGTGAAGAGCGCATCGAGCGAGCCGACCTCCGCAATAGCACGCACAAGGCCCGTGCCGGCCACCAGCGCGATCCCGACGGTCGCGCTCCACGCAAAGCGGCGCGCGGCACGGCCGCTCACCTCGCCCGGGGCGCCGGGGATGGTGAGGAGCAGCGCCAGCAGGCCGCCCAGCCAGGTTCCGGCCGCGGCGATGTGCAGCCATTGCACGGTGACCTCCAGCGGGACGAGGTCGCCCGCGGCCGCGTGGCTGGCCAGGGCATCGGACAGCATGGCCGCAGCTCCCAGCACACCGAGGGCCGCGAGGGTCCACCGGCCGCGCAGGCTCCGCCGGACGAGCCCGATGACGACCAGTACCCCGCCGGCGGTGACCGGGACCGCCCGGACCAGTGCCGCCGACCCGATGGAGGTCCCGAGGGCGGAGAGGAGCCCCACCCCTGAGTCGCTGACCTGGACTCCGACCACCATTGCGGTGCCGATGGCGATCGCCGCCCATGCGGCGACCTCGAGCGCTCCGGCACGCGGCGGCGGGCTGGCGAAGGCGAAGAGCGCGAGGAAGGCGGTTCCCACCGCCAGGAGCAGCCCCAGGTAGAGCAGCCAGCGCCCGATCACCGCGAAGGGCGAGATCGCCGACGACCCGCTGGTCTGCACAGTGCCCGAGCTGGACCCGGTCGGAGGCGGCGGCGCGCTGCCGACCCCGAACGCGTACGAGCCGGCGGCGAGATGCCCGTCCACCGTCGACAGCGTCCGCCAGGCCACGGTGTACACACCGTTCGGCAGGGACCCGACCGCCACCGTGAGATCCCGCGGCTTCCCGGGGACCGCCCTGGTCGGTCCCGTCGAGACCGCCGTTCCCGAGGCATCCAGGACCTTGATGGTCGAGAGCTTCGGGTCCGGGGTCTCGGTGAAGGTGATGGTCACCTCGGCCGGAGCGGTGGCGAGGTTCGCGCCGGGAGCGGGGCTGGCCGAAACGAGCAGGGCGTGGCCGCTGGCCCGCGCGGGAGCGAAGCCGAGCAGCAGCCCCGCGGCGATCGTCGTCGCGAGGGCTGCCGCCCGGACCCGTCCTGCCTGTCGCGTCATCGGCGTCAGTGGCTCAGCCGGCGGTTGCCCGCGGTCGCCGCCAGGCCACGCCCAGGGCCACCAGGCCCACCGCGATCCCCAGGCCGCCAACTACGCCTCCGACCACCAGGGCCAGCGAGGCACGCGATGCGGCGTCATTTGCGCTGGTGGCGGCCGAACCCGCGCGCGAGTCCACGCGGTCGATCCGGGTCACGACGTCGCCCATGGCCGGCAGCTGGTCGGGGAACTGGATGGCGGTGGGCTCGACCGCGGAGTCGAAGGTGGACCCCGAGGAGGTCACCGTCTCGTCGATGGCCGTGTCGTGGATCTTGCCGCTGACGTGGAACGTGTAATCACCCAGCGCGGTTGGGATGAGGGGCGCCTCGTAATCGCCCGGGATGCCCAGGCCAGTGTCCTCGTCGTAGGTCGGCGCCAGCGACATGGGGTCGGAGTCCTGCCCACCGGTGCTGACCACCACGCTCATGTCATCGGGGCTCAGGTCGTCGACCGGGTTGCCGTTCGCGTCCTTGATGACGACCTGGACGGCATTCTGCTCGCCGACGTAGGTGGGCTCCTTCACCCAGCCGATGGCGACGGTGTACGGACCCACCTGCTTCACGACGTGGGCGGCGACGAGCGATGCGACCCCCAGCGAGAAGACTGCGGCCAGGGCGCAGGGCGCGACCCAGCGCACGCGTACGGACATTCTGTGCTACCTCGTGCTCGGTTCATCGAGTGCGGTCCGACGCGCGAGCGCGTCAGACCGGCCGGCGGGGAGGCGCTGGGCTACGGGACGTTCCGGGTGTCACCCGGGCGGCAGACCGGTGCCTCGCACTCCGAGCAGGGGCGGAGCTCGCCCCCCGATGCGGCGGGCGAGCGGCGTCGCAGCCGGGCGCACAGGCTCGAAGGTGCGCCGCAGCCCACGCGGGTCGGGGCGCCGGAGGCGGGCGCGTAGGCGGGCCTGCGAGGCCAGCACCTCGTGGCGCCAGCGATACAGGGTCGCGACCGAGGCCACCAGGCCCGCGATCGAGGCGAAGATGCCCATGACCGCAGGCGAAGCCGGGAATCCGAGCAGGACCCCAAGGCCGGGCAGCGGCAGGCCCACGGTGTGGCGCTCCCAGTTCTCCGAGACGACGAAGAGGGCAAGCGCGACCAGTCCGATGACCACCCAGATGCGTGCCGCGCCGCGGAGCAGCTCCGACCACCGGGCGCCTCGGGCGGTCGGCGAGGCCCCCGCCGGCGCCGATGCGACGAGCTGGCGGAGCACCCACAGGCGCCGGGCGGCGAGCGTGAGGATCGCAAGGCTGATGCCGATGGCGCTGAACACCGTCACCGCCCACAGCTCGCCGTGACCGGTGCGCGCCATGGCGCTGCGGAAGTCCGCGCCGTACATCGCCAGGTAGAGGACGTCGTGGGCCAGCACGAAGGTGGCGAATCCCATGCCGCCCATGGCGAGAACGGAGTCGCGGCGTCCGGTCACGCGCCAAGGGTAGTCGAAAAGACGTGACGGTAGATGTCCTGGCCGTGGCTGGTGGGCAGCGGTTCCCCCTGCCGAGCAGGATCCTGTGGAACGGCGTGGGATCCACCCGGTAGCATGGGTGTCAACTCGGAGGAGCAGCGGCCTCGCGCATCACAGTGGCGTCGCCTCCACGCGCCCACAGCCCGCCGGCGGCCAGCCACAACGGCGTCAGCACGAACGGAACCTGGCCAAGCACGCCGACGACATTTCCTGCCGCCAGGCCGATGCCCAGCACGGCGAGGCCCGCGGCAACCGGCGTCCTGCGCCCGACCAGCCAGCCCGTGACCACCAGGAGCGGCAACGCGAGCAGGATCCGTCCCCCGTTGTAGAGCGCGCCCTCCCGCTGCCAGCTGGTCAGCGCACCGGCCGCGTCGAGCTGGCCGCCCGAGGCGGCGACGGCAAGGAAGAAGGCGGCCACCCCGGCTGCTGCCAGCAGACCCGCGGCGAGCAGCAGGCTCAGGACGCTCAGGCGCATGACCGGATCGGGCATCTCGCGAATGATCGCCGCGGCACTGAGGCAGAGCGCCGCGGTCGCCAGGACCCACAGGACATCCCCGACCTGCACCGCCGCGGCATGGTCGCCGTAGTAGACCAGGATGGTCGCGCCATCGGCGCTGCCAGACGGTTGGCCGTGCCAGATGACCTCCTCGCACAGCGCGAAGGCCGCGGCCGCGAACGCCCCGCTCGCAGCGGCAATCCAGGCAAGACGGCTGGCCACCCTGGAGGCCGGCAGTGGAGCCGTGGTCGTCATGGCAGTCGATTCCCTGCGGGCGTCCGGCGGCGCATTGGGCGTCCCGCCTGCGCGCGCCCACCCGCGATCGTCCGGAGAGGCACGCGCCCCAACCAGTGCTGGACGGCCCCCCACGGATGCATCCTTCGGCCTGCTGCCTCCACCCGGCCGATCGGTGCCGGATGCCTCTTGCGCCGATGCTGTAGGGCCTGCATGGTTTGCGTGCTTACGCACATACGCAATCAGTGAGGTTGTGCGTGTCCGCCCGGTCCCGCTCGTCCCGTCAGCGCACCCGCATCCCCGTCCGTCGCCGCCCACCCTGGTTGCTGCTCGGCGGGGCCGTCGCCGCCCTTGCCATCGTGGGCGTGCTGGCCGTGGGCCTGCTCAGCGGACATGGCGTGACCGAGATCAGCCCCGCCCAGCTCCAGGCGGAGCTCGCCACCAAGGACTTCACGCTGCTGAACGTGAAGACGCCCTACATCGGCGAGATCGAGGGCACGGACCTGTGGATCCCCTACGACCAGCTCGCCGCCCGCACCGCAGAGCTGCCGTCCGACAAGTCGGCCAGGATCGTCGTGTACTGCCGAACCGGCAACGAGAGCAGCATCGCGGTGCAGACGCTCAGCAGCCTGGGCTACACGAACCTTGAGGAGCTGACTGGAGGCATGACGGCCTGGACGGCCGCTGGCGGCGCGTTAGTGAGCGTGGCGCGCTAGACACAGGCGTTCCCTTATCCCAGGGGCCACGAATACGGCGCAGACCAGGTCGCGCCGCCGTCGCTCGTGACCTCGAGGACGATCCCCTGCGCGTTCGGATCCTGCATGAGCACGAAACCGTGCTTTGCGTCGAGGAGCGCGGGGCTCACGGTGGTCGTCACGTCGATCTCGCCCAGCGGCATCGGGGTCCATGTCGTGCCATGATCGCGGCTCAGCAGTGGGCGCATCCGGCCGCCCAGCATCCACGCGGTGCCGTCAGGCGCCACCGCGATGTCCGTCGGGTGGCCACCCTGCGGGATCTGACCGATCGCGCCGACCGGCGCGGTTCCGCCTACCACCTGTGCGCGGACCTGCCATGTCGCACCGTCGTCGCTGGTCACCAGGACGACCTTGTCTTCCATGATGGTGGCGGGGCCGCCCGTGCACAGGAGCCAGGCCGATGTCGCGCCCACCGCGGCAATCGCGGTGGGGCCCATGGCCGTGGGCCCGCCCGGCCCGCACGGGATGGGACCGGCCTGCACCCAGGACTGACCCCCGTCACTGGTGCGCTCGACGGCCGCGGCGCCCGGCCCGCCAACCGCGCTCCCCGGAGGAGGCGCCACCGGCACCAGCGCCCAGCCGTGCTGCGGATCGGCGAAGCTTCCGACCGCCACGCTGCTGCCCTGCGACGTCCAGGTGAGGCCACCGTCTGTGCTGCGCCACAACGTGCAGTCCGCTGCCTCCGCCGCGCAGGTCTGGGCCACCGCGTCGCGTGCGCCGAAGGCCCACAGCCCGCTCACCGGCGCGTCCGTCTGCCAGACCAACGACCAGCTCGCACCCCCGTCGGTCGTGCGGTCGACACGGCCTCTGCCACCGTCGACTCCGCCCACCAGTCCGGTCTGACCGCCGCTCCAGAACGCCAAGGCGGTCGGCTGGAACGAGGCGACGCCCGGAACCGGCGATGCGGTGGGCGAGGCAGATTCCACGGCACCGGCGCTCCACACGAGGGCCTCCACGACCACCGCGCTCTCGCAGTCGGCCCGGATGGACGCCGGGCAGCTTGCTGCCCCGGGATCATGGGCGTGCACCTGAAGGACAACCGGGTCGGCCATCTGCCAGCCCGATCCGGGCACGTGCCCGCCCACGATGAGGTGCAGCGTCCCATGGCCCAGGTCCCGCATCGCCGCAGCTGAATCCACACTGTGCGACGCGGTGAGGAACCAGCCGGACGGGCACCAGGGTGCCAGCTCGTTCGTGGGTCGGGCCGTGGGCGGCGCGACGCAGTCCACCTCGATGTCGAGCAGCCAGCCACCGACGAAGAACGACCGGTCGCTCCCATCCGCGGCGATGTGGTCCGCGATGGCCTGACCGCTGTACACCGGCTGGCCCTTGAACGTGGACGGCACGCGGCCAGGGACCGGTGACCCGCCGGGCGTGGACGAACCCGAGGCCGATGGCCCCGCCGTCGCCGAGATCGGCGGCTGGTTCAAGCCGCCGATCAACGCGAAGGCCGCCACCACTGCGATCACCAGCACGGCCGCGACGCTGGGAAGCGCGACGCGCAGCCATCCGCCCGGCGCCGTGCCCGATCGATCCGGCAGGCTCGCGGCAGCCGATGCCGCAAAATCGGCGCGAAGCCGATGCTGGCGGACCTCGGCATGGAACGCCTCGCCCAGGCGATCCTCCAGCGGCGGGCGATCAGGCACCATAGGTCTGGCCTTCCTCGCCGAGCGCAACCCGCAGGCGCCCCAGCGCCCGGTGCAGGCGGGCCTTGGCCGTGCCCAGGCGGATGCCCAGCGCATCGGCGACATCGGCGACACCGAGGTCGGCCGCATAGCGCAAACCCAGGATGGCGCGGTCGTCGGGAGACAAGGAGCCGATGGCGGCAAGCAGCGTGACGTGGTCGGCTGCCGCCACCGACGGATCCGCGGCCGGAGCCGCCTCCGGGTCCAGGATCACCTCGCGAGCGCGGTACCCACGACGGGCGTGATCGATGGCGGTGCGGACCGCGATGCGCCGGAACCACGCCGTCCAGCCGCCGGCGTCGCGCAGCTGGGGCAGGCGCTGCCAGGCACGCAGCGTCGCCTCCTGCAGGGCGTCCTCGGCATCGGTTGGGGATCGGAGCACGGCCAATGCGGCGCGATAGGCGATCGGTGCATCCCGTTCGAGCAGCTGCTCGAACGCCAGTCGATCCCCCACCCGGGCGGCCTCGACCAGCTCATCGAGCTCCCCGCCAGGGCGCACGCGCACCACCTCCTCAGGGTAGTAGACGGAGCCGGGCGCGCGTTTCGTTGCCCGGACCATCCGGAGGCGCTATTGGCCGGGCCGCCTCGCCATCAGCTCCGCTGCCCACTCCCGCAGCCGGGGCAGGTGCTCCGCAAGGTGCTCGGCGGCGGACTTGCGGATCCACCAAGCCGCCTCGTCGGACGGCTCGGCCAGGTCGTACCACGTCTCGAGCATGAGCGTCCTGCTGGAGATCGCCTGGACCCAGGCCACCTCCCAGGGCTGGCCCACCATGCCCGCCAGCAGCACCGCGTTCAGCGCATCGACATCCACGTCGTGGCCTTCGTAGGTACCCACGATCATGCGCTGGAACTGGACCTCGGCCTCGGCCAGCCAGGTGCCCAGGTGGGCCACCAGGTCCCGGACGGTCCAGTCCGGATCGGTGTAGTAGCCCGGCTCCAGGCACTCCTCCGGCGTCAGGGAGCGGACGAGCGCCAGGACCTCCGCCCAGCCGCGGCGTTCCGCGGAGATATCGGCCTCGTAGGGGTGGCCGGCCGGCGGTGGTGCGGCGGATGGCTGCGGCTCGGTCATGTGTCCTGGGCGAACGCCCCCTCCAGGGGATACCCGGCATCCTCCCAGTCCAGCAGGCCCCCCGAGTAGCGCCGCACGGTGTGATAGCCGCGCCGCACCAGGTCCCGGTACATGGCGACGCTGGAGAGGCAGTCAACGTTCGAGCAGTACACGACCACCTCGTCCCCGGGATGCACCGCGGCGTACAGCTCCGCGGGCGTGTCGAAGTGGAGCGAGCCGGGGATGTGCTTGGCGTCGAAGGCCCAGCGGTTGAGGGCCATGATCAGCTTGAAGTCGTCGCCGCGGTCGAGCTTGGCCTTCAGCTCGTCGCGGCCAATGGTGCGGACTGGCTCCGGGCCAAGGGCAGCTCGCGGGTGAGGCTGATCCATGAGGCGCCGATTATGCCTCGAAGGCGGCCAGGCGATCCGCGGATGGCACCACGTAGTACGCGCCGGTGAGGGGCAGCGTGAAGCGGGTCAACGCATCGCGTTCCCCCGCGGGAGTCCCGGCCATGCTGACCAGCATTTTTCGCAGGATGGCCTGGTCCGCCGCGAACCCCACGAAGATGGTGCCGTGGCGGTCGACCGAGCCGTACGGGATGTTGCGACGGAAGATCTTCCCGAAGTCATCCTGGTCGGTTCGCGCCACGTGAGAGTCATCCGGCCGGGGATCGAGCTCAGCGCTGTCGCTCTTGCTGCGGCCGATGACCGCCTCCTGCCGGCTGATCTCGAGGCGCTCCCAGGCGGCTGCGTCATGCTCCCACTGCTGCAGGAGCAGCACCGATCCTCCGGCGCAGGGCGACGATGCGGGCATCAGCGCCACACCAGCTGCCTCGACCAGCGTCGGGTTCTCCGTCCCGTCGATGAAGCCGGTCAGGTCCAGGTCGTGGTGGTAGGGCCAGCCCACCATCTCGTGCGCCAGCGAGGCGTGCGCCGCGAGGTCTGTGATCACGGTGCGTCCCAGGTCGAACACCACGTCATAGGAGGCGCCCGAGAGCCAGATCACGATGTCGTGCTGGGTCCCCGGCATGGCATAGCCGTCGCGACCCACGATCGGCTCGTTGAAGCCGGTCGCCCCCGGCGGAGCGGCATCCGGCGCCACCGCCGCCCACAGCTCAGGGCGAAAGCCCGCCACCAGGTTGACGCCACCGATCGTGGTGCGCGGCTCACGCAGCCCGGCCACCTGCGCTACGGTCGCAGCTGCGTCCGCGCCGGGCAGCAGGTCCAGCTCCAGGTACGTGTGCGACGCGGTACCCAGCGCGAAGATCCCGGTTTGGGGGGAGGTCATGGCCCCTTGATCATGGCGGGGAGCGCGGCGCAGCACAAGATGCGCAGGCCGCGCGGCCTATGGGTCCGGGCGAACGGCCGTCACGTCGCGGAGCAGCGCCCAGGCGGCGCTGGCGACCACCAATCCCACGAGCAGCAGCCCGGCGACGGATTGCCAGCCGATGCGCAGCAGTCCGGCCACGATGGCCAGGCCAAGCACCGGACCCATGAACAGGACCGGCCGATCCCCCACCAGGAAGTCGTACCAGAAACGCCCGAAGGCCACGATGTACCGCATCAGCCGGCCTCCTCGGGAGCCGATGCCGATGCCGGGCGGCGGATGGCGGACGCAATCGCCCGCACAGCCAAGAGTGACAAGCCCAGGTAGACCGCCAGCAGCAGCAGGATGGAGAGATCCTCGCCCGGCCAGTCGATGCCAATGCCCTCGCCGGCCCAGAAGGTGCCGAAGGAGACGAGCATCAGCCCCACCCCGAACTTGAGCTGGTTCTCGGGCAGCCGGGCGAGCGGCTCACGAATGGCGATGCCCACGGCCAGCACGCCAACCAGCGCCAGGCCCGCACCCAGGACCGCGGCCCCCAGTTCGCCGCCCGCCGCACCGAAGGTGATGACGATGAAGGCGACCTCGAGGCCCTCGAGCAGTACGCCCTTGAAGGACACCGTGAAGCTGATCCAGTCGATCCCCGTCCCGGCCACCGGCGGCTCCTGGGCAAGCGCCGCCACCTCGCGGCCGTAGCTTGCGGCCTCGTCCCGAACGGCCTTCGCACCCGCCGAGCGGAGGATTGCCTTGGTGAGCCAC
Organism: uncultured Chloroflexia bacterium; assembly: GCA_963805305.1. Lineage (GTDB taxonomy): Bacteria > Chloroflexota > Limnocylindria > QHBO01 > QHBO01 > CAVXEH01. The sequence continues at coordinate 243,384 of CAWDTM010000002.1, read as the reverse complement.
TGGAGGCCGAAGACGATGAGGACCGCACCCACGACGAGGCGCAGCAGCTCGATAGGTACCAGGGTGGCGATCGCGAACCCCAGCACCGTCACCAGGCCGGCCAGCACGACGACAGCGACGCCCGCGCCAACGAGCGTCGAGCGCCACTGGCGGGTGACCCCCACGGCAATCACGACGGTGAGCGCCTCGACGAACTCCACGCCCGAGGCGGCGAGGCTGGACAGGAAGGCGGCGACAGCGGCCGAGGACATCACGCCAACCCTACCTGAGCAGGCGGTGGGCCATGGGCCGCAAACGCAGGATCAGCGACCACCCGCTACCCTTTGCCCCGACCGAGCACCCCACGAACGCGGAGCATGCCCTTGTCCTCGTCACGCAAACCCACGTCACGCCAGGGACCCCCCACCCGTCGCGAGCGACGCGAGGCGCAGCGCCAGGCCGCCACCCGCGCCGCGCGGCGCCAGTCCCGCGGCCTGCCCCTGGCCTGGCTCACCGGTGGCGTTGTCGTGGCAGTCGCCGCGGTGATCGTGATCCTGGTCCTGGTGAACCAGTCGCCGGCAGCCGCGAGTGTCACGCAGCCCACGAACGTCACGCCGACCGGTGACGCCAGCGGACGCACCGTGGGCTCGTCGTCGGCACCGGTCACGCTGGACCTGTGGGCGGACTTCCAGTGCCCCGTCTGCAAGCAGTTCACGGACACTGTCGAGCCGAACATCGTCAGCGACTACATGTCGAAGGGGCAGGTACTGCTGGTCTTCCACGACTTCGCCTTCATCGGCCCGGAGTCGACGCAGGCGGCCGTTGGCGGGCTGTGCGCGGCTGACGCGGGCAAGTTCTGGCCGTACCACGACTACGTGTATGCCAACCAGGGCGCGGAGAACTCCGGCGCCCTGAACGACACCAAGCTCAAGGCCATCGCGTCGGCGGTTGGCATCGACGCCGGCACGTTCTCGACGTGCCTGGGCAGCAGCGCCAACCAGCAGCAGGTGTCCGACGAGGCAACCACGGCCCAGTCCAAGGGCATCACCGGCACCCCCACGCTGTACGTGAACGGTGTCCAGGTCTCGAACCCGCTCGACTACGGCACCGTGTCCGCGGCGATCGATGCGGCGCTCCAGTCGTCCTCGCCGGCGCCATCGGCCTCGGCTTCGCCAGCCTCCTAGCAGGCCGATGTCCCAGGAGCACCCGGACCCGCACCGGCGGACAGCAGCACGGCAACTGGCCGTCGCCATGGCCATCCTGGCCCTCGCGGGCCTGGGCATCTCCATCTACCTCACCGTGCTGAAGCTCGCCGGTGAGGTGCCGCTGTGCGTCGTGGGCGGCGGGTGCGAATCCGTGCAGACCAGCCGCTACAGCGTGCTGCTGGGGATCCCCGTCGCCGCCTACGGCGCCGTATGGTCGGCGGTTGCGCTCGCGGCCGCCGTTGCCTGGTTCCGCACGGGCGACCGGCGCGCGCTCCTCCTGCTCTACCTGGGTGGCCTGGCCGGCACCCTCTTCGAGGCGTACCTCGTCTACCTGGAGCTGTTCGTCATCCACGCGGTCTGCAGCTGGTGCGCCACGTATGGGGTCACCGTGGTGCTGGGCTGGCTCCTCACCCTGCCGGCGCTGCGCATCCGCCAGGATTGAGCCTGCATTCCGATCGGCTCTGGTCAGCCGCCGGCCCGCGGGTGCAAGATGCGCTCGTGCACGATCCCGACCTTAGAGCGGGTGGGCCGGCACCGCTCCGCCCAACGCATCCACCGTCTGCACGCGCGGCCGTCGCGGTCGTGGGAGTGCTGCTGGCCGTCGCCCTCCTGACCCTGACCGCGACCCCGTCGTTCGCCGCTGGACCCCCGTATCCCGACCCGGTCGCAGGCCAGCGCGTCTACGACACCGCCGGGGTCCTGTCATCGCAGACGATCCAGCAGGCGGAGTCCATCATCGCCGGCATCGAGCAGCGCACCGGCGCGCAGGCCGTGGTCTACACCCAGGTGAAGCCGGAGAGCAACACGCCCAGCGACGCGGAACGGGACGCGGCGGCGCTCATCGACCAGTGGGGCATCGGCCGCAAGGGCTTTGACGACTCCCTGGTGATCCTCCTGGACCTCGACGACTCGCTCTGCCACGGCCAGGCGCAGCTGTACGCGGGGAGCGGCTTCAAGTCCGCGTTCCTGACCGATTCGGAGCGGCAGGCGATCTTCGACGACCAGATGACGCCGTACCTGCGCAACTGCGACATGGATGGCGCGGTCCTGGTCGCGCTCCACGCGGTGGACGATGCCGCCACGCCGGAGCACGCCCAGACGCTGCAGACCGCCCGGCAGCTCAACGCCGTCCTGGGCTTCGGCGGTGTCCTGCTCGGACTGGGCCTGCTCGCCTGGCTGTTCGTGAACTGGCTGCGCTTCGGCCGCGACCCGGTCTATACCGATGACGCCTCCATCTACATGCCCGCGCCACCCCCGGGGCTGACCGCCGGTGGCGCAGCGGTGATCCTGGACGGCATGGCAACCCGCCACGCGCTGACCACCGCCATGCTCGACCTCGCGTCACGCGGTGAGATCGCCTTTGACCCGGACACCGGGTTCCTGCACAAGCCCAAGGTCACCATCCGCATCACGGACCCTGACCTGACCGATACCAAGCTGCGGCTCATTCGCCGTCAGCCCATTGGCCAGGCGGAGCAGTACGCCCTGCAGCGCCTCCAGGCCCTGGCCGAGGGCGACGAGCGCGAGATCTCGCCCGAGCGCCTCCTGGACTTTGGGTCGCACGTGAGCCGATTCAACGAGCTCTCCGAGGACGCGGTCGTGCACGGCGGCTGGTTCGCCCGGGCCCCCCGCTCCGTCATCCGGCGCTGGGTGGGCATTGCGGTGGTCGAGGTGGTCGTCGCCGGCCTCGCCATCTGGGGCGCGCTGAGTCTTCCGAGCAGCGGGCTCACGCTGGTGGGCGTCAGCCTGGGCGTTGCCGGAGCGGCGACCTTCGGGGTCGCCTACTGGATGCCATCGGTCACCCACACCGGCGCCATGGTGCGGGCCTGGCTGGCGGCGTATCGGCGCACCCTGCAGGCGACCCTGCGCCAGGCGCAGAGCATGACCGAGGTCGTGGACAAGAAGGTGCTGCCCTGGATCGAGACGCCCGACCAGGCTGTGGTCTGGGGCGTGGCTCTGGGTCTGCACAAAGAAGTCGAGGAGGTCCTGCACCGCAGCGTGGAGGCAGAGCGCCACGGCACGACCACCGGGATGTGGTACCCGGCCTGGTACGGCAGCGGTTCGTGGGGTGGATCGGGCGGCAGAGGTGGCGGAGGCGGGCTCTTCTCCGGTTCGGCGGTCCCGTCGTTCGGCGGGATGTTCGCCGCCATTGGCACCATCGGGAACTCGCCGTCCAGCTCGGGCAGCGGTGGGTTCGGGGGTGGAGGCTCGGGGGGCGGTGGAGGCGCCGGCGGCGGCTTCTAGACGCGGCGCCATCAGCCATTATCCGAGCCCGAAGAACTCCCGGATGGCCGCCACCGATGCATCGGAGGTGTTCACGGTGTAGTGGTTGGTGTCGATCTCGACTGCGGTTGCCGTTGGCACCTCGCGTGGGAAGCGGGCGGCATCGGCGTCGCTGACGATGCGGCCAAGGCCGGCCAGGATTTCCCGCCGGGCCCGGAGGAGGAGCACCGGCATCGCAAGCGCCGGCCACAGCGGATATGTGGTGTGCGTCTCGCCGTAGGCGCTGTCCTCCAGCACCGCATCGCGGTTGCTGCGCGATCTGACGCCGCCCTCGACCGGCTCCAGCTCGTAGGCATAGTAGCGATCCCAGTACTCCGACCACGGATCGATCAGCCCCATCCCCTTCACCGCGGCGATGTACGCCTCCGCGGAAGGCGCCACCTGGCCCAGCCGATTGACCGAAGCGCTGATCGCCGCGGCGCTGGCCGGGTCCGGCACGCCGCAGATGTCGAGGAGGACGATCCGCTCGATCCGGCCCGCGTCGAGAGCCGCGGCTTGCATCGCGACCGCTCCGCCCATCGACTGCCCCATGAGGCTGAAGGTGGCCGCCCCGAGGGCATCCGCGATGGCGAAGGCATCTCGAGCGTGGCTCTCCCAGCCGTACGAGCCGGGTGGGGTCACCTCGCTCAGGCCGCGGCCGCGCAGGTCCACGCTGATGACCTGCATCCGAGGGTCAACGATCCGCTCGGCGATGAAATCGAACGAAGCCAGGTTCGCGCTCAGGCCCGGCAGGCACACGACCAGCCGAGCATCCGGATCACCGAAGCGTCGAGCCCGGATCCTGCCCGACGTGAGCTGCAGATCGAAGTCCATGGACCGCCTTCTCATGGCGAGGTCGCCGCCGATCGGGTGAGACTACCGCGATCCGAGCGGTAGAACACCCGCTTGGCGATCTCGGTGGTCGTCACGTAGCCAGCGTGATGGCCCCGAGCGCGGCAGGCTCCGAGCGCGGCAGGCTCAGAGCGGCAGCGGCTCCACGCCCACGTTCCGCCCTTATGGGGCTATAGAGCACGGTGCTCGACCTCGCGCGTTGCACCAGCGGTCAGCTCCCTCGTGGTGCTGCAGACGAGGACCTCGCCGCCTGCGGCGAGAGCCATGAGAGCGCCCACGCCATGAGGACGTCAAGCCATGATCGCGGACAGGAACGTGGCAAACCCGGGCCGCGATGGCTGATCAGGTCGGTAGCCCGGCCGGAGCCGGGCTACCGGGACACACGTCACAGCGCGATCAGCCGGCGGGGGCTGGCACAGCCGCCGGGGATGTCCCGAGGGGCCCGGTTTCGGCAGAGGTGATGGGTGACGGGCTGAACCCCCGGAACGTCAGCCACAGGCCCAGGAAGAGCTCCCAGATGATCTCCGGGATGGTCGCGAGGCTCTGCACCGAGGAGCCGGGCGCGATCACACCAAACAGCACGGCGATCCCTGAAGCCGCCAGCAGCGGGCCTCCGATGACCCCGAACAGCGCCATGCGGCGCGACACCAGCCCGGAGCGGTACATCAGCCAGCCCAGGATCAGCCCGGTGCCGATGCCGTCGGCGAAGCCGGGGCCGAGCAGGAAGGTCCAATCGTGGATCGCGTGGAGCGTCCTGGCGATGGTGGGCAGCGAGCCCGCATCCGCTCCCGTCGCCGTCTGGCGCAGGGTCACGATCGCGAGGAGGCTCAGGATTCCCACCAGGATGAAGGTGCACTCCACGATTCGCGCGGCGACGTAGCTGAGGGCGAGACCTTCGTTCTGCCGCTTGAGGAGCGGGAACAGGACAACCGCGCATCCGATGTTGGTGACGATGAGCATCAGCTCGAGGAACGCCCCGAGGAACACGCGGGCGTCGGCCCCAGACCCGGTGATGTAGCTGGACGAGTCACTCAGGACAGGCCCGTAGGCGACCACGCCGGCGATCGACGTGATGAAGGTGAGGATGAAGAGCACGCCCACGATGAGCGCGGTCTTTCGCGGTGAATCCATGGGTGAAGTGCCTCTCTGTACCTGGCTCGGAGCGTCAGTAGCCGCTGGGCGGTCGCGATAATCACAGCGCCGGGTCCAAGGGTGATGGCGGCCGCGGTCGTGGACCCTCAGCGGATGTGATTGGGGGGAGTGCGTACGGTGTACGCGGGCGGTTGACACACCCTACTGCGTACGGTGTACGCTGTCAACGACCAACTTCCCCAGGTGAAGCAAGCGCCCGCAGGGCCTTCGAAGAGGAGCGCATGCCGGACCTCCCCCTCCCGCTCAGCCGGCAGCGCGTGCTGCGCCAGGCCATGAGCTACGCCGACGAGCATGGCATTCAGGCGCTCAGCATGCGGAGGTTGGCCGACGACCTCGGCGTTGCGCCGATGTCCCTGTACCGCCACGTGGCGAACAGGGACGACCTGGTCGACAGCCTCGTCGACCAGGTCTTCGATGAGATGGCGCAGCCGCCGAGCGGGAACGACTGGAAGACCGGCCTTCGCCAGCGGGCCATCTCGGCGCGGGACGCACTTCTGCGCCATCGGTGGGCGATCGGGGTGATGGAGTCGCGCTCCCATCCTGGCCCCGCCAACCTGCGACATCACGACGCCATGCTGGGGACCCTGCGGTCAGCCGGCTTCTCGATTGCGATGGCCGCGCACGCCTTCTCCGTGCTCGATAGCTACATCCACGGATTCGTGCTGGAGATGTCGAACCTGCCGTTTACCCCGGAGGAGGCCGCGGGCGTCTCGGAGGCCATGCTCCAGCCGTTCCCACTTGACGAGTATCCCAACCTCCGCCTGATGGCGACCGAGCACGTCATGCAGCCCGGGTACGACTACGGCCACGAGTTCGAGTATGGCCTGGACCTCATCCTCGAGGGTCTGCAACGAGCTCGCGAGGCAGCGGGTGGCGCGGCGTCCCGACGTTTCAAGCGGCGCTGATGGCTCTTCTCCACCCCATCCTGCTCGGCTGATTGCCAAGACACCGTCAGTCTTGCGACGGTTGCGCCCCTGTCTACGGCTCGACCACCACCTGGATCGTCGCGCGCAGATCGCCATCCTGGCCGCTGCCGCAATCGGTTCCACCGATCCCGAAGCCGCTCTTCGCGGAGATCTGCCAGGTGCCCGCTGGCAGCCGCAGCTGGGGATCGGCGTAGTACGACTCATAGAAAGCCGCATACGGGTCGCCGTTCGACCAGCCGCCGACCTTGGCGAAGGGCGCCGAGATGTGCTGCTCCTTGGCCATCGAGGTCGAGACGCAGTCCGTGGTGCCACCGCCTGGGATGGACAGGGGACCACCCACCTGCATGACGTCGAAGCCCACCAGGCCAGGGCTGCTATCGGTCCAGAGCCTGACCGTCGCATCCGGACCTCCGTAGGTGAGGGTGGTGGTCACCCCGATGGGCTGGCCGGCGCGGTAGCGGTCATGGTCGAGGGTCATGGTCAGGGTGAAGCCCGCGCTGCTGTCCGTGGCCGAGACCGACGGTCCGTCGAGCGGTGCGCCGCTCGAGGAGGCGACGGGGACGGGTGGCACGCCGGCATCGGCGAACCAGGACAGCTCGTCCGCACCCAGCGAGCCGATGGCGACCAGTCCACCCGACACCACCCGCACGGTGTCCAGGCGTGCCTTGCTGGTCAGGCTCGGGTCACCGCCCGGCATCGTCGAGGCATTGCCGCCGATGCCCAGGCGTTGCCATTGGGCGCCATCTGTGGAGAGCCAGGCCGCCAGCGAATCAGCGTCGCCGGCCGGATCCGGACCAATGGCGACGACATGGGTTCCATCCGCCATGAGCAGAGCCGAGTAGGGCATGGGAATTTCAACCGAGCTCCAGCTTCGGCCATCGGCGGATGCCCAGGCCGATCCGCTCCGCGGCGAAGTCGGGTTGTCGCTGCCAATGGCCAGGAGACCGCCCGACCCGGCATAGATGGCCCCCAGCTGGGCGCCCGGTGCCGTCGTGGCGCCCACCACGGGTGCGGATCGCCAGGTCAGCCCATCCGACGACCACCAGCCGGCGGGGACACGCGTGCCATAGCCTCCGACGCCACCGGAGCTGGTGTCCGGCTCGCCAACACCCCCGGCCACGAAGAAGCCGTCCGCCGTGGCGGTGACGCCGTTGAGGATGGCCTTATCGAATACAGAGCCCAGCTGGACCGCCTGCCAGAGCGTGCCGTCCGGCGAGAACCACAGGGCTGGCTGCCCGGTCACCGTCTGGCCGGTGATGACCGCGCCCTTCGACCCGGCGGCGAGGCCGCTGAAGTAGGCCTGGCCAAAGGCGCCCGGCGCGACCTGCGTCCAGTGGGTGGCATCGGCCGAGAACCAGACAGGTGCCGATGCGGCGGGGGTGCAGACTGCGCCCTCGCCCTCCGGGCAGCCCGCGGGAAGCTGGAGGGTGCCCACCGCCACCAGCGCGTTGGGCAGCGCCGCAATGCGGATTGGGTAGTCGCTGAACGTCGATCCGGTGTCGACCGGCGTCCAGTGGATCCCGTCGTGCGAGATCGCCACCGGGTTCACCGTCCCGTTGTCGCCGGACCCCTGGCCCACGCCCACGTACTCGCCATGCCACTCGACCAGGTCGTATATGAAGGGCGTGGTCACGGTCCCCCGGTCGGACCAGGTCAGCCCGGTCCACGGTCCGGATCCGCCGCTGGGCTGGGGAGCAGGTGACGCCGACGCGCTGGGCAGCGCAGCCGGCTGCCAGGTCCGGCCACCGTCAGTCGTCACGAACAGGCCGCTTGGGGTTGGCGTATTCCCGAGGCTGACGAGCGCCATCCCATGCTCGCCATCCCGCGCGAAGGCAACGCCGGTGATGGGGCCATTGCCGGGCAGACCCTGTGTGCTCTGCTCGCGCCAGGACTGACCGGCGTCGTCGGTAATCCACAGGCTGAGTCCGGTCGGTGCGGGCACCACCCAGTGCTTGGCATCGAGGATCTCGGGCACCCCGTAGTCGGGGCCATCGAAGCTGAGTGGCTGGCTGACCTCCCAGGTCCGCCCTTCATCGGGTGAGCGGTAGAACGTGATAGGCCCGAACGCATCCACGGCAACGACAACGGTGGAGCCGAAGATCGCCGGCGGCGCCAGGAGGAAGTCCCCCTTCGCCAGGCGCTCGCGGCCCGGCAGAGATACCGCGCTCCACGTGGCTCCCCTATCCCGGCTCACCGAGAGAAGGTCCCATTCCCCGGCGCCTGCAGCTGTTGCCTCGGCTCCAGCCCAGAGCGTTCCGTCGGCGGCCGCCGAGAGCATGCGTGCGTACGCGAGCTGGTTCAACGCGGCGCTGGCGACATGGTGCCAGGTGGTTCCCCCATCGCTCGTCGCAAGAACCGAGGCCACAACGGCGCTGAAGCGCTCGGGCTCGATCAGCAGGTACCCGTGCTCGGCATCTACAAAGCTCAGTGCCGACCCGGTCTCCGGGTACGAGCCATCGATGGCGGACGAATTCCACGTGGCACCGCCGTCGCTGGTCCTGTTCACCACGTAGTGGAGGACGTCGTGCTCCGGATCGCCGGTGTTACCGGTGGACCCGGCGCCTGTTGAAACGGTCCACGCGTGCTGCTGGTCGAGGACGAACACGGCCGCCGGATTCGGATCGATCGTGCCCATCCGCCAGGTGAGGCCGCCAGCGGTCGAGAGGTAGAGGTGGTTGGCACTGCGCGCCCAGAGGCCGCCATCGGCGAAGGTGCCAATCTGGTCCACGCCCCGCGCGGCCAGGCTTCCCGACGCGGGCGGGCTGGGCACCAGGGAGGCTGACGGCGTCGGCGATTCGGTAGCCGGCATAAGCTGCAACACCGACGCGGTCAGTGCTGCGGCCAGGACGACCGTGACGGCCGCGCCGCCCACGGCCCAACGTCGCCGGTGAACTCCCGCGGGCGGTTCGCTGGCACGCCGCGCCACGGAGCGGGTATCGACGGGCCCGATTTCGTCGCGCAGGTAGGCATCAAAGCGCTCCGCCTGGCGCCGCTCGTCGTCGGGGTGGTTAGTCATCGCCAAGCTCCGCCCGCAGGCGAGCGAGCACCCGATGCAGCCGAACGCGCGCGGCCGAGGCGGAGATGCCGAGCTGCTCGCCGATCTCGGCCGACATCAAGCCCAGTCCAAAGCGCAGGGCGAGCAGCTGGCGGTCCTGGACGTCCAGCGTCGCAAGTGCGCGGGTCAGGTCGAGATGGCGCGGATCAACAGGCGGTATCGGCTCAGGCGGGCGAAGCCGTCCGTGCAACAGCGACCGCAGGCGCTGGCGGCGCAACTGGCGCCGAACCTCGTTGGCGGTAACCGCGCGCAGCCAGGCGCCGATGCGGCTGGGATCGCGGATCTGGCCGCGCGACCGCCAGGCAGCCTGCCAACAGGCCTGCACCGCGTCCTCGGCCAGGGCGCGGTCGCCGCACATCACGAGTGCCAGTCGCATCAGGTCGACGTGGTACCGGCCAACGAGCTGCTCGAACTCGTCGGTCAGCATGCGTCCCTCCTCGACTCCGAGTTCCAGGGCGTCGATGGGCATCCCCCGCTCCACGTCAGCTAAGAGTCACGCCCGGCGCGAACTGTTACACAACGGAGGTGCAACGTCGCGCTAGCCGGGCCGGTCCGCGGTCCAGCGCAGGATGTCCCCCGGCTGGCAGTCGAGGACGCGGCAGATCGCGTCCAGGGTGCTGAACCGGATGGCCCGCGCGCGCCCGTTCTTCAGCACCGCGACGTTCGCCGGGGTGATGCCGATGGCGTTGGCGAAATCGCCGACCGACATCTTGCGACGAGCGAGCATCACGTCGAGGTCAACCACGACGGCCATGTCAGATCACCTGGTCCAGCTCGCTGCGGTCAGCGATCGCCGTGTCGAGCAGGCCGCGCATGACGAACATCAGGAGCACGAATGCCAGCCCGCCGGCGAGGCTGGCGGCCAGCCCCAGGAGGACGCCCGGCCCGCCGAGTCGGACGAAGAAGAGCAAGTGGGCCAGGACGCCCGCACTCAGCACGGTGGCGACCACCGCGCAGGCGGTGATGACGTCGACCCAGCGCAGGGCGCGGCCGGTGAAGATGACCCCGCTGTTGACCAGGGACAGCAGCTGCGAGACGGCCAGCAGCGCCACTTCGATGCAGGCCATGACGAGGATGCCGGCTATCGAGTACGGGAGGGCGAGGTAGGCGACCTCGGGAAAGATCCTCCCTTCCTCGGACGCGAACACGGGCAGGAGCACCTGTGCGAGGACCGATCCGAGCAGGAGGACGACGAGCGCACCGCGCAGCAGCTGTCTGGCGAGCCTGTTCATGGATCGACTATCGATGCGTATCACTCGAATGTCAATAGGCCATCCGGCACCACTGGCGGTTCAGGGGGGTCAGCCGTGAACCTCGCCGCAGCCGGGCGAGCCGTCCGGCAGCACCTTGACCAGGAACACGTTGATCTGCTCGTCCGATCCAGAGGCGAACTGCGCCCAGAACTGCCACGAATCCTGGCTGCCGGTGCGTGATTGGTACGTGGACAGCTTCTCGATGATGGGCACCATGGTGGTGCCTGTCAGGTAGCCGCAGCGCAGCGTGCCGGACTTCTGCACAGTCGGATCGTTCGCGGAAACACCAAACGCACTGGGCTCCGGGATGGGCCATCCGAAATCGGCGAATTCGCTGCCAATGGGCGTATCGCCGAACGTGGATTCGATGTCGAGGACGACGGCCCAGGCTGGGGGCTGATAGAGACGCGCAGCGGAGTCAGCCCAGGCATCGGCCGGGAGCCATTCCTCCGGGTCCACGAGCTTGGTCCGAAGCGCATCGAGGGTGAGGCGCTCCTGGCTCGTGACCCAGTACAGGCTCTCGTCACTGTCGATCACCGTCGTGCTGACCGTGACCGGATCGCCGGAGGCAGTGATGGTATGGAACGTCCAGCCACCCGCACCCCGGCCGGGAGGCTCCACCCCGGGAAGCGGTGTGCGGCCGAAGGTCGCATTCGTGCCAAGCAGGTGCGTGTCGTCGAGGGCGTTGCGGACCATCGCCAGGCCCGCATCGGTCAGCCCTCGTTCGACGAGGTCGCCGTTGGCGGCGGTCCAGGTCATGCGGCCGTCGGCAGTGACGGTCGTGAAGATGTCCGGAATGATGTCGCCCAGCTCGCCAAGTCGATCGAGGCGAAGCACGAGCGGCGCCGTCTCGAACGTGATCGATGGCGTGGCCGCCGATGTCGTCACCAGGTGCAACGTCGCGGTCATCGTCCTGATGTCGTTGCCGCAGTCGCTGCCGCCCGGCGAGAACCAGGCAGTAGCGGTGAGGTCCCACCTTCCCTCCGGCAGGCGGAACCCGGGATCATCGCGATAGGAGGGTCCCGCCCACGTGGGCAGGCGACTGGAGCTCTCGGTGGGCTTCATGAACGGCATGCTCAGAGCGGAGCCCTGATGGAAGTCGTATCGAGCGCAGGCGAGGTTGCCGCCGCTGACCAGCTGGGCCGTCCCATCGGTCTGCTGCAGCTCGAAGCTGACCAGGCCGGAGCCCGGACCCCAGGCCACGGTGTTCGTCAGGCTGCCGAGGTAGGCCAGGGTGGCGTGCACCACGATCGCATCCCCGGCGGGCAGCTCCGCGTCGTCCACGCTGAGCACCAGCTGCCAGTCGCCCAGCGTGGCCTCGGCCCGGGTGGTCGGCGGCGTTGCGGAACTCGCCGTGGGAGTCGCGGCCGGGGTCGCCGTTGCGGTCGCGATCGGCGTGGCGGAGGCCGAGGGCGAGCCGCTCGAACCCGGCGGTGGGGTGGCCAGCCGCCATACGGTGAGCGCGAGGGTCGTGGCCGTCACCGCCAGGATCAGGGTGGCCGCCACAGCGACGAGCTGGAACGAGAGGAACCGCCTCGCTGGGGTGGGCTCGGGAAGCGCGGCAGTCACGCTCGCGGTGAAGTCGGCTGGCAGGCGGTGGCCGCGGGCGTCCCCGTCGAGCGCGCCGGCCAAACGCCGGCCGAGATCGTCGTCTCGCTCAGGCATCGTCATCCCCCAGTTCCTGGCGCAGCCTGCCCATGGCCCGCGACAAGCGTGACTTGGCGGTCCCGACCGGGATGCCCAGGGCATCGGCCACATCGGGCACGCTCAGGTCCAGCTGATAGCGGAGGGCCAGCAGCGCGCGATCGGTGGCAGACAGCCGGGCAAATGCGCTCAGCAGGTCGACCGCAGCATCGGCCGATGACATCGGATCGCTGGCAGGATCCATGGCCGGCGCCAGCGGGATCTCGCGGGTATGCCGGGCGTGGCGTCGTTCGTCGAGGGCCAGCCGCACGGTAATGCGGCGGAACCAGGCGGACCAGGCATGTGCGTCGCGCAGCCTCGGCAGCTGCTGCCATGCCTGGATTGCGGCTTCCTGAACCACGTCGCGCGCCTCCTCGGGAGAGCGAAGGATCGAGAGCGCCGCGCGGTAGGCGGCCGGCATATCGCCGTCGAGCAGACGCGCGAAGGCCAGCCGATCACCGGCCGTGGCCTCGCGGACCAGGCTCGCGAACTCCCTCACTCCCTCCCCTTTCACCTCCACAGACGAGGTGGCCAGCGCAAACCGTTCCCTTTGGCGTCCCATCCTGATGCGTCGCATGCCGTCCCGGGTCGCAAATGCGCCCATTCGCGCACCCTGCCATTGACGTCTGCGCTATCATGTTACGCATGGTAGCCAGCGAGACACGGGACTCGCTCACCGAGCTGCGGCGCGGGGTGCTCGAGTTCTGCGTGCTGGCCATCCTGCGCGGCGGCGAGTCGTACGGGTTCGACATCGTCCGCGAGCTGTCCGAGGAGGAGCTGTTGACCAGCGAGGGAACCATCTACCCGCTCCTCTCCCGGCTGCGCCGCTCGGAGTGGGTCACCACCACCTGGCGGGAATCGGCGGCGGGTCCACCCCGTCGCTACTATCGGATCACCGATCGCGGCCGGCGCGCCCTGGATGCGTTCGCCGCGGACTGGTCCCGGTTCCGCAGCGCCGTCGACGGGCTGCTGAACCCGGAGGCCAAAGGAGGAGGGGGCAGGGATGCAGCCTGACACACTGGTCCGCGACTACCTGGGCCGGCTGGAGGCGGCCGCCTGGCCCCTGAGCGAGGATCGCCGTCGGGAGCTGGTGGGCGAGGTTCGCGAGCACATCGACACGGCCCTGGCCAGCGCCGGCACCAGCGACGAGGTCACCATCCGCAACGTGCTCGACCGCCTGGGGCGGCCGGAGGAGATCGTGGCCGCAGAGGTCCAGACCGATGGCACCGCGTCCGCGCCCCCTCGCGCCGTGTCCGTTCCCGCGCCGTCCCGCTGGAGCATCGGCGCCGTGGAGATCACCGCCCTCCTGCTGCTCACGGTGGGTGCCTTCCTGCTGCCGGTGGTCGGCCCCATCCTGGGCCTGGTCTTCGTCTGGGTCTCCACGGTGTGGTCCACGCGCGAGAAGCTGTTTGCCACCTTCCTGGTGGCGGTCCTGCTGCTCCTCCCGGTGGTGCTGCTGTTCGGCCTCACCGTCCAACCCGGCTAGAAGGGATACGCCCCATGGACATTGCGCCTGCCGCCTACCTGATCCCGCTGGCCGGGCTGGCGGCTGCCGCCTTCCTGGTCTTCGTCCTCCTGCGCCGTCGCCGCTGAGCGCGCACCATTGCCCTGACAGCCCGGGAGGGGGTGACGCGTGGATCTGATTGCGGCGGCCGTGGTTGGGTTCGCGCTGGGTGGAGCCGCGGTCTGGCTCCTTGGGCGACGACGCTCATCCGCTTCGTTCAGCTGGGCGTCGCGTAGCCGATCGATCACTCCCCTGCGCCGGACACCCCATCGGCTGCCACCGGCGGAGCTCGAGGCGCTCGTGCACAACGCTGAACGGCTGGTCCGCATCGATGGCTCTCCGCTGCAGCGGGTGATTGGCGTCGGGAAGACATCGGTGGCGCAGGGCGTGACCGTGGAGCTGCTGGCGATCGAGGTCCGCCAGGCTGGCTGCCGCGGCTTGCTGCGGTTCCGTACGCCTGGCGGGGCATCCAACCCCGAGACCTTCATGCCGATGGGGCCGCCCGAGGTTGCGGTCGCCGATGACCGCGCGACCCATTACGAGACAGGCGCGGCCTCCATGAGCCAATCCGGCACGGGCGGCGAGGCAGGGTTCAACTTCGCGCCGCCGCCTCCGGCCGATGCTCGCCGGCTGACGATCACCATCCATCGCTTCGAGGGCCGCCTGCACCCGCCGCGATCCAGGGTCCCTCCGTGGCGTGAGGTGCCAGGCCCGTGGGCCTTCGACATCGAGCTGGGCGGCCACACGACGGCCTCTTGACGCCTGACGGGAACCAGGCCCACGCTCACCGCGTCCGGCTCTGCATGAGGGGGACGAGGCAAACGATGGCGCGCGTCAGAGGGTTAGGCGCCGCATCCTGGCTTGCTCTGACCCTGGTCTTGGCCGCCTGCTCGGGTGGCGGCACCTTCCAGTCCCCGTCAGCGAGTGACGCCTTTGGCGCGAGCGCCACGCCGGCGGCCACCGGCCTGGCCCACTTCAGCCAGAACGAGTGGTCCTTCGACTACCCCGTGGCCTGGAGCTACTACCCCATCGAGGGGTTCGTCTTCTCCTTCTACAGCGTGCAGGGCTATCTGGCCAGCGCGCCGGTGGAGACCAGCAAGGTTTGCCAGCGCACGGAGAACTCCATCTCCTGCGGTGCCCATGACTACGACCTCCCACCGGACAACGTAGTGATCACCATCGGCAACGGCGGCATGCCGATGAGCGACCCGGTCGCCTTCTTCGACCATCCCTCGGAGGGGATCCGGACCGCGGTGGGCGGCATGGCCGCGATCTTCAGCGAGGAGCAGCAGGCGTCCGATCGCATCCTGCTCACCTGGAAGATCGAAAGCCCCACGGCCTTCGACAACTGGGTCCAGCTCGACGCCGACATCCGCGGACCGGGCGGGGACGCGCTGCGCGCCCAGGTCTCCGCCCTGATCGCCAGCTTCCGCTTCACGCCCGAGCCAACGCCAATCTCCAGCGATCCGGCCGTGGCCCAGGCCATCGCCACCAAGGCCTTGCTGCAGCTGAAGACCGATGCCGCCTTCGCCTGCTTCCCCGACCAGGCCGGCACCTCCCGGCAGACGTCCATCACCTCCGTGCCCTTCGGGCCAACGCTCTCCAGGCCGGTGCCGGTCACCTGCTCGGTGTCGATCAGCCCCACCGACATCGGCTTCTGGAAGCTCGACCTCACCATCTCCTGGGAGGCTTCGGGCAGCCGACAGGCCGGCACCAACGTCACCACCCAGTGGCTGGCGCCGGACGGCTCCCTTGGTGCCTCCACGAGCACCGGCGACACTCCGGATAGCTGACGCTAGGGCGATGGTTCCTCGCCGTCGATTAGGCGGCCGCCTCGGTCGCGCAGGGCGAGGGGATGGTGCCGTCCTGGCGAAGACCCATCGACACGTAGAGCGTGTGGTGGCTTCCTCCGGCGGGATGTGGACGCGCGCGCAACCAAGGTCCTGCCACTCGAGGGTGCGCGTCGGCGCGTCCTGTCTGACGGTAGTCACGGGGGCAACATCCAGACGTAGGTCAGATCAATTCCAAACTGGCATCGGGAGACAGACGCAGCTTCGCGGGCGCGTCGCCTGCGACCCGGTCCTCGAGGTGGTGACGAACGACCCTGTTTGCCCGGCGGCCGATCCAGCTCAATCAGCCTGGTCGGTTCGCCCACGGGTCGCATTGCGACCCGACGTTCGATCCGCCGATCGAGGTCGCGGCCAAATGGAAGCCGACGCTCCAACCCTCCTGGATCGCCTGGGACCGGCAAGGCTTGCCCGGATCACGGGCGGCATCTACCTCACCTAGGCCGGCATCGATGATCCGTCCGCGGGCCACCTCGCGGTCGAAGTTGCGGCGCGCCGCGCGGGCCATGACGAAGTGGTCCCCGATGGTCAGGCTGCGGTACAGCGCGCTCTGCTGGGGCACGTAGCCGATGGCGGCCACTGCCCGGCTTCGGGCACGTTGTGGATCATGCCCGTAGACGAGGACGCGACCCTCGTTGGGCGGCTCGAAGCCCAGGCAGGCGCGGATGAAGGTCGTCTTGCCTGAGCCATTGGGCCCGACCATCGCCGTGATCGAGCCTTCCGGGATGTCGAGGCTCAGCTCGCGGACCGCCCACGGCCGGCTGCGCCGGTAGCGGCGGCCAAACTGCTCGGCGCGCAGCGGCGGCTCGGTCAGGTGCGTCATGCTGCTCCCCCTCTGGGCGAACCGGTCCGCATCCCGGTCCATGCAGCATAGCCGACTCTAAGTGCGCTGGGCGGTGTTGGTGAGGTCCTGACCCAACCCGCGGGCGAGCCCTCTGATTGAGGCTCGGGGGCCGCCATGTCTCGGCGGGCGGAGAGGAGGATCCTGGTGCTACGCCGGTTCCTGACGGCGACAGCAGTTGCCTTGCCGCTTACCATCTTGGCTGCGGGTCCAGCGGCGGCCTTTCCCCTTGCGGCGATGGACGCCTCGCCGGAGATGCAGACCTACAGCTGTGGCGTCAACTACTACTACGGCAGCTGGACTGTCTGCGCAACGGGCTCGTGGTGGAAGGTCGACTATGGCGACGGATATGTGTCCGGTACCTTCAGCATGGCTACCACGAGCACACACCACAACTACTGGCCTGATGGGTACTGCGTCGATTACTACCCGCTGTTCTGGGCGCACGACAACTACGGCAACAATGCCTACGATGGGGTCCGCGTCAGCTACACGTACTGACCCCTTCCCATGAGAAGTCGGTGAATGAATCGCGGGCGCCGGGGTATTCTGGCGCCCGCGCTTCGAGGGGGATGTCCATCACACGCGAAGCCCCGCCATGAATGTCCTGCGCATTGGAGTGCGCTTGGCGCGGTTCGCCTGGGCCCTGCTCGGCGCCAACCGGCCCCGTCTGGTGGTGCTCGTCGTCGGCTCACTCGCCGCGGCTTTGGCTGGTTCGGCCATGTCGTTGGGCTCGGTAACAAGCCTCGCCACGGTCAACGAGACCCTCCAGGCTGGCTGGCGCGGCTCCTATGACATTCTAGTTCGGCCGAGTGGGGCGACCGACATCACAATCGGCGACCACGACCTTGTGCCGGCCAATTACCTCGGGAATCGATCCGCAACCGGCATTACCAGAGACCAGTGGGCGGCGATCCGGTCCATACCGGGCGTGGAGGTTGCTGCGCCCGTCGCCGCATTGGGTTGGATGCGTCAGAGTGACGTCGCCGTCGGGGTCGTTCTTCCCGACATGGCCCGCGACCAGATCGCCCGTGTCGAGCTGACCACGGAGATCGGCGGGCGGACTGCGACGGCTGCCACTGCCTACGTCGCGATTGACCCAGAGACGCAGCAGCCCGTCTTGCTCGTGGGCGCCACGGACGTCGTGATCGGACCCAACCAGGTTGAGATCACCTTGGGTACTCTGCCCTCCACCTGGGGCGAAGTCGTCGGCGTCGACCCTGAAGAGGAAAGCCGCCTGGTGGGCCTGGATCAGTACGTCACCGAGGGTGACTATCTCGGTGCCGGCGTGGGAGAGGTCACTGATCAGCAATTCCGCGCGAACGCCCTCGCCCTGCCGGTGCTCACGGCGCAGAGCACGCCAGTCCCAGGCTCCGCCAAGGTCTCGGTGCGTGTGATCTCGGGTGTCGATCCAAGCCTGGCCGCCAAAGCGGCGGCTGATGCGGAGGGCAGCAGTCTTGAGGCGGCGGTCGCGGCCATCGACGACCTCACGGCTGCAGCCCCAGCCACGGAAACAGAGGCAGGTGCCCCACTCTCTGCGCTGATCACACCGTTTCGACCGGAGTCGGTCATTGCCCGGGACGGGATCCTCGGCAAGAGCAAGGAGGGGGGTGGATTCTCCGCTTACGGCCGGAACGTGATCCTGGTGCCCGACGGTTCTCCCTACACCGTTGCTGGCGGAGGAATCGTTCTCGACAGGCGCGGGACGTGGGCGACTACCCTCGCCCCGCAGATCGCCGCCGCTCAACCCCAGACCTTCCGCCGGAACGAAGTGAGTTTCGGCGCGGACGACACCATCTACCGCCCGCTGCGTGTTGAGAAGCCGCCGCTCTTTCAGCTCCAGCCGATCGGCACCTACGATCTCGGCGCGTTGAGCGACAGGTACAACCTGGCCGCCAATTACGCGCCCCTCGGCATCTACTCGGATGCCCCGCGCCAGCTGCGCGCAAGCGATGGCAGTCTACAGGTCCTCCCAACCTCGCTGAATCCCGGCGGCGTCAATCCGTCGCCCCCGTCAGCCATCACCAACCTGGAGGCCGTGGAGGCGATCCGCGGTGCCAACTTCATCGATGCGATTCGCGTGCGAGTCGGCGGGATCGCTGGCTATTCACCCGAGGCGATCCGGCGCATCGAAGACGTGGCCGGCGCGATCGTCGAGCGCACGGGCCTACAGGTTGCGGTGGTAGCCGGCTCCTCGCCCGAAGACGTCGACGTGTCTGTTCCTGGCGTCGGGACCATCGTCGAACGCTGGACCTCTACGGGTGAGGCGCCGCGGATCGCCAGCGGTGCGGCGGGGGTATCAGGCTGGCTCCTGTGGGGCGCCATCGCGGTGGTCGCCCTCTACCTGCTGACCTTCGGCCTGTTCCTGGTCGCTGACCAACGACGCGAACTGGGAGTCCTGCGGCAACTGGGATGGCGGAGGGCGCCGGTGATTGGCGTCGTGGCGGCGGAGGCCCTGGTCATTGGCTGCTTCTCCGCCGTCGTGGCGCTGGTCGCGACCCTGGTCCTGGGTCTGGTTCTGGGCGTCGTCGCGTCGTGGGGCATGTTGTTGGTCTTGGTGGTCGCGATCTCCGGCGCCCATCTGCTCGCGGCCGGGCTCGCCGGGCTGTTCCTCCTGCGGGGGGCACTGGACGTCCGAGGTCCGAGCGTTGCGGGCAGCCCCGGCTTGCGGGCTTCGACCGTGCTGAGCCTGGGCATTACCCAGGCGCTCGAGTCACGCGCACGTTTCGTGGGCATGGTCTTGGCTCTTGGAGGGGCGGTCGCCTTGTCCGGACTCACGATTGCCATCGAGGCAGGGTTCAGCGGGAGTCTGCACGCGACGGTGCTTGGTCAGGTGATTGCCGTTCGGATCGGCCCGTACCACCTCCTCGCCGCTGCCGGGGCGGTCTTCGCCGCAGGCGCCATCCTGATTGACGCGGGCGTGCTGTCAGTCGAAAGGCGACTCGCCTTCATCGGGCTGCTACGCAGTGTTGGGTGGCGGGCACGAACGGTTCGCAGGCTCATCGCGCTCGAGGTGCTCCTGCCGGCACTCCTGGCCGCGGTGATCGCCGTCGCCCTCTTGGCAATAGGGATGATCGTGATTGGCACATCGGTCGCCATCATGGGTGTGGTCATTGGCGCAGCCATCGTTCTTTCGGCCGCGATCGGCACCCTTTCGTCCATGCCGGCCTCCGATCTGGCGTCCCGGGTCGAGCCGTCCACCACCCTTCGAGCCGAAGGCTCAACCGGCTCGGTGCCTGGATTCAGCCAGCGCTCCTCGATCTTGACCGCCGGAACGCTTGGCAGCCTGGCCGTGGTGGGCGCGATCACCTGGGCGGTCATCCAGCCGCCGGCCATCCCCGCGACGGCCTTCGTGCCGCCTCCGAGTCCCTCACCGACCCCCGCATCCGCCATCCGAATCGCCGAAGACATCCAGGCGATCACGGCATTGCCGAACCGGAGAATCGGATCCCAGGCTCTTCAAGATGCACAGGACTACGTCCGAGCCGAGCTGCAGGCGAGCGGTTACACAGTCAGGAACTTGACCTTCGTGTCCCGCAGCCCGCAATTCGCCTCCAGCGCGGGCCGCGCTATCGACCGTGAACAGGAGCTGAGCAGCCTTTTCCCCACGTCGCTGGCCTACGACCCCGCTCAGGTAGCACGGCAAGGACTCGGCTCCCAGGACATCACGTTCTTGGACGCCACCGACGGACCGATCTCATCCAACGAATGTCCGCCAGGCATTGTGCTCCTCCGGATCGGGACAACAATAACGGACGTTCGGCTGGCGCAACGTGCGTCGACGTTTGAGACGCGCTGTCTCGGCCAGACCGCCGGGGTTCTGGCTTTGACGGCGCCCGACGCCGACTGGGCACGAGCGCGCCAAGAGATCGGACGAGTCGCCCTGCCCCTGGTGTCGCACGTCCTGGCCGATTCGCCCGGGCTTGCTGCGGATGCTGACGCCCCATGGATCGTGGCGCCCTTGGACTCTGAGGGGCCAGGGGCCACGCAGTCCGCGGCGCCGACGGCCCTCGCCCTCGAGGTTGCCCGTGAAGTTGCGGCCCAGCATGGGCGCGTTCATCTGGCGTTCGCGGTGACCCAAGACGGTGGGCTGGCATCGGTACTCACACGAGAACTGGTCGCAGTCCACGCCAGCCGGGTGGTCGTCCTCGGTGCCCTGGGCGGACCGCTGCGAACGGCCCTTGGCACTGCCGCGTTTCCCGAACCACCAGACAGTGCGGGGCTCACCAGCGACCTCTTGGCTGCCACCGCCATCGATCCCGCAGCAGCCGCGTGGCTCACGGTGGCGGAAGGGGCGACCGCGGTCCCGACAGGCCCAGCGGACCTCGCGGACCTCGCCAAGGCCATCGACATTACTCCCTCGACCTCCGCGGACGAGAATGTCTACTGCTTGTCCGTGGGAGTCTCGGCGGCATCCGTGTCCGAGGAGTCGATCTCATCCGGCAGCATCGGAAGCATCGCCGGGACACCGGCTGACAAAGCCGAGCAAGTGCACGTGGGCGAGCTTGCCGCACTGGCCAGCAGACTGACTGCCGCAGTCAGGGGAGGATATGAATGACGGCAACGACGGACCACGCGAGGCCCGCCCTCGTCCGCCTCAAGTCGGTGGCTCGTCAGTACGGGACAGGAGATGTCCAGGTCCGGGCCTTGGATGGCATCGACCTTGTCGTGGAACCTGGTGAGACCCTCGCGGTGGTAGGGCCGTCGGGGTCGGGCAAGACGACGCTGCTGTCCATCATCGGTCTCCTCGAGCGGCCCACGTCTGGGACGGTAGAGCTAGACGGAAACGAGGTTGATCACCTATCAGAGGAGGAACGGGCGGATCTCCGTCGGTCCCGAATCGGCTTTGTCTTCCAACTCTTCCACTTGGTCCCAGCGCTAAGCGCGCTCGACAATGTGTTGCTGCCGACTCTTCCAGATGGGCGCAGCCCACAGCCCAGAGCGCGAGCGCGTGAACTCCTGGCACGCATCGGTCTGGAAGACCGAGACGCGCATCGACCAGGGCAGCTCTCGGGGGGTGAACAGCAGCGGGTAGCAATCGCGCGGGCGCTGATCAATGAGCCGACGTTGTTGATCGCTGACGAACCGACCGGCAACCTCGACTCCGCAACCAGCCAGCAGGTTGTGGACCTCCTGCTCGCTCTCCAGCGAGAGCGGAGCTTCGCCTTGATCGTGGCGACGCATGATGCAGCCCTCGCCGAGACGCTTGGGCGCTGCGTGCCGCTCGCGGACGGCCGCCTCCGTCCACTGAATGCCGCCGAGGCCACGCCCGAGATGTGATCATTCATCACCAGGACCTTGTCCTTCGTGAAGCCGACATCGAGCCACGATCTTGGCCGCCGAGGAAGTGCGTGCCCGACTGGCGCACGAACAGCCCGGGATCTCGAGTGGACCGATCCGTGGTTGGCGAGGCTATCCCCCGGTCGTGCTGACGTGGAACGGCCTTGACGGCCTCGGACTCGGTTAGAGGCGCATTTCCAGGCTCGCCTTGTTCTCGGGCCGCCTTCCTAGTCTGAGCCAGGCGGCGGTCGCCGACTTCGACGTGGTCGATTCGGGGGCTGTGACAGACGGCGCTGTAGCGACGACACAACAGGGCGAGGTGCCGATTGCCGCCTTCCTGAAACGAATCGCGCTGAACTGAGGTCAGGCCCCCTGCCGCGCTAAGAGGTTCCGCGCCTACCCGGAGTGTCGCGAGCGGGAGGAAGCATTCAAACTTGTCCGCGACACCCTTGACGATTCACGGCTATCGCACACGGTCGAGCCATGAACGACTCGACGGCGACCTTCGTCGCGACCTGCCATCCATTCATCGTCAGCCAGAGCATGCGCAGGCGGCGGCACTTGCCCGCCAGGCCAAGAAGCGTCGCGATCCCGGCAGTTACGTGGCCGTGGCGAACCTGGTGAAGGACATCCGGGCAGCAATCGCCGACTTTGCAACGCCCGCTCACCTTGAGCTGGCCGCCTGGTTGGGTGCTGCGGACAGGCTCGCCTACGTCCATCCGTCCGGAGCGCTCGAGCTGCTCGGCGGCGAGGCCGACGGCGACATCGAGTTCATCACCGCGGTCGGCCCGCGCTCGTACTGGCCCGCCCTCGAGGCACAGGCATACGCAGACGCGCTCGCGGCGTTCAAGCGGGACGGTGTGAAGCCCGACGACCTGATGCGCGCAACCAAGGCGCTGGTCACGGCGGCGCGGCAGCGCGAAGCCGCATGGAGCCCCGAAGAGTGGGACTACCGCATCCAGGCCGCCATCGTGGCCTGGATCTACTGGGACGATGAACCCGGCGCGGCCTCGGGCTCGGCTCAACGGAACCCGTACGAGTGACAAGCCCACTCACCTGACGGGTATGGTCAGGTGCCAGCTCCCCGTCCTCTTGCCGGCAACGAGCGCTGCTGGCGTAGCCACGGCGCCTTCTGCCGGGTGCCCTTCGATGCGCAGGTACGGCCTCCAGGCTCTTCGGGGGCCGCTAGGTTAGTAGCCGGGCTTGCGACCTTTGGCGGTCTGCTCAGCGGCGGGCCGACCATCCATCTTCCGCTCGTGTTCAACCTGCCGCTCGTATTCGCTTCGGAGGTAGCTCGTGACCAACCGGAGGCCGGTCCCGGTCCCGCCAAGACCGCAGCCGACGGGCAAGCCGCCGGCGCAGCCCAAACGGCCGGACCCTGTATCGCCGGCCATCAAGAGCGGCGATCCGTCGCGAATCCTGCGCAAGGGACGATGAGCAAGTCGGGCAAGACGACGACCGGCGAGGGTCCCTTGGGGCCCTTACGTCCCGATCCGCTGTCGCCTTCCACGCGCGTCCGCGAGGCTGCCGCCAAGATCCTGAAGCGGTCAGGGCATCCTGCGTCGAAGACGGAATCCAAGCCACCGCCGAAGAAGAACAAGTAGTGGGGGGGGGCGAGTGCCGACCCTACCTCGTCGCTCACCGCATAGGGGCTGGCTCAGCTAGACCCCCTCGTCTCGCACTCCGGCACCTTCCGCCTCGATCGGGAGACCACCGACTTCGGTTGGCGGTTCAGCGTGGCTGCCCTGGCTTGCGAAGATCGACTCTGGGGTGCCCTTGACTCAGTCTTTGATGACTGGGCAGGGCCGCGGAGTTCCGGGATCCCCCTCTCCGGGAACCGGGAGGAAAACCAGTCGACCGTTGCCGTCGCCCTGCTCCTGGGTGGTCTCAGCGCGGCTCCCTCAAGCGGCACGCTCCAACGTGATGCGCCGCACGCGGCGCATCACGAGCAGTCGTCGCCGCGTGGTGACGACCACCCGCTCGGGGTCTAGACACCCGCAACTCCACGAAGTGGCGAAGTGTCTCGCTGCAGCGCCGCGAAGACTATGTCCGCGCGTCACCACCCAGACACGCGGCCGGCTACCGCGGACTCCCCCACTCCTCCCTCACCGCCCCGTTCGAGGCGAAGTCGAACGTCGCGATCCAGCCTGTTCGATCGAGCGGTGGCGGCGCCTGCTCCGCGTTCGTGGACGGCATCAAGCCGAAGCCGAAGTGGCGGTCGGCGCTGGGGGCATCGAACACGTACACGATGACTCGAGCGTCGCCATGCCGCTGCTGGAAGCCTTCGGCGACCGCGAGAATCTCGTCATTCGATAGGTCACCCGTGACGCTGATGTTGAGGGCGATGACCGGGGCGTCGACGAGGTCCTCGAACCGCGCCACGACCCGGTAGGTCGGACCGCACTGGTCGGGCTGGCAGTCCGGTCCGCCGAATCCGCCTAGGAAGTCCGAGAGAACACCGGACGTTGCCAGGACGACCCCGGCGCAGACAAGCAGCAGGGCTGCGGCGGCGAGCGCCACGAGCCAGGATCGCCGACTCGAGCGAGCCGGTGCCTGGCGCGGCTGCCAGACCGAGTCGAGCGGTGGTGCCTCGAACCTCGTCGCCTCGAGAACGCGGGTCAGTTCATCATCGGTTGTCATCACGATCTCCTGTGATGGACTCCGCTGGGATCGCGGCGCGGACACGGGCGATGGCCCGGTGCATCGCGGTCGCGACGGCTCCGACCGAGCGTCCCGTGTGTTCGGCGATCTCGGCGTTCGTCAGCCCGGCTCCGAAACGCATGGCCAGCAGATCGGCGTCCGCCGAGGGGAGACTCCGGATCAATGCGAGCGCATCGAGGACCCGGTCGTGGTCAGGACCGGGCGGAGGTGCCACCAAGTCGGCCTCGTCCAGCGCGACGAGCCGCGGACCGCGACGCGTTCGGCGCAGCGCGTCCCTGAGTCCATTCAACCCGACGACATAGACCCAGGGGCCGGCATCGCCGCGCCGCGGGTCGAACTTGGCTCGGGTTCGCCACACATGTTCGAGTGCGGACGCAACGCCATCCTCGGCGTCCTCGCGAGCCACCCGGAAGCGAGCGTAGGCGTACAGGCGTGGGTACGCCGCCTCGATCGCAGTGCGTACCTGCGCATCGCGTGCAGCGACCGCTTCACCCTCCAGGGCTCGGCTGAACACTCGCCTCCTCCGCTCATGGAGCGTCCCGATTCCCATTCTCACTGGTATCTACGTTCCCGCCCGCTCAGCCTTTACACCGCGGAGCGAGGGGCCTGTTCAATTGGCCGAGCCTGTCCGCGTCGCATACGTTGCCGCCGGCGGATCCGTTAGCGACGCCGTCAAGCTCGTGGGCATCCGACCGAACACCGTGAAGCGACATCTGGCAGACCTGCGGGCGCGGTTGGGCCTGACGACTGCAGCTGATCTACGCGGGCCGCGCTGTGCGGTGGTTGGTCGTGCTGGATTTGGAGCCCAGCTCCTCGCCTTGCTCCAGGATGAGCTCCGAGCCATCGAAGCCGACCTTGCCGAGCTTCGGGGGCACGGGACGGGGACGGCTGAACCCGGGGTCTAGCCGGAGTGAGCTGCGGACTTTTTCGACTGATCACCAAAGGGTGCAGGACCATCGCGTCATGCCGACGGCGGGCCACCGCTCCAGCGACGATGCTGATTTGGGAGTGGCCCCACTACGACGCCGGTGGGTAGATCCTGTTGCTGACCGAGCAGATGTGGAAGCCTTGCGCATCACCGGCTCCGCCAAGCATGTTTGCCAGCAGGTCTTCTTCGCGGGCGATGACCGCGCCATCGGGGGCGACGATCTCGACGCGCCCAGCGACCAGGCGCGCGGAGAAGCCGCGCGGCCAGATCAGCGTGACGTCCGCCTCGTTCGAGGCCATGCGGAACGTGACGGTATCGCCACTGCGTAGCACACGCACCGGCGCGAGAAGAGCCGCAGGGCAGGCCCACTCCGCATGGGGCACCGGAGTGGCGGGTGCATCCGTCTCCAAGGCCAGACCTAGGGCGCCGAGTGGCAGCGGGGCGGGCGTCCGTGGCGGGAACGGGGTCGGCTCGGCCTGGAAAAGCCCGCAGCCAGTCAGAACAAGCGCAAGGAGCCCGGCCAGGATCAGGGACCGGACGCCAGCACTCTCGCCAATCCACTCGCCCACGACTCCTCCTTGGCTTCATCTTCGCGCCACTGACAAGACGGAGGGGGAGCGCTTGGGGTTGCGCGGTGGGCCAGAACGTGCATCAGTCGCCCATTCCGCCTCGGCTGGCACACCCCAGCGCCATCAGTCGAAAAGTCCGCAGCTATCGAGAACTAGGTCCCGAGCGAAACGGGTCAGCCGCCGACCGCGAAGGGGCGGGAGGGCGAGCTGGTGCTGGTAGACCTTAGCGATGTACTCGCTCGCCGAGCTGCAGTAGGGGTTCGTCGGGTTCAACACCGTGGCCTGGCGCGCATCCTCCTTCAGAGCCGTCTGGATGACATCGCGGTCCGCCCGACCACGAAAACGCATCCGGACAGAGCGAAGAAGTGGCTGACCCCCTAGCTGGCGGCAAATGGCGGGTGTCAGCGGGTCCCAGCGGTACGGAAAGCGTCCAGTCTGAGCGTGAACTTGGGGTGGCCTGCGGGGGTCGAACCCGCAACCTTCGGATCCACAATCCGATGCTCTGCCGGTTGAGCTAAGGCCACCACGGAGGCCCGCGCGAGGTCGCAGCGCGGAGCGCGGCGGATTCTCCCATGCCCCCATCGGACGGTCAAACCGATGGCGCCCTCATTTCGGACCACGGCAGCAGGCCATCACGGACGGGACCGCCCGGAGCGCCAGGCAGGACGCCATCGGCCCATGCACGTATCCTTGACGCATGGCCCTCTACACGCTCCTCGAGCGCTCCGAGCTGAACGACCCGGTGCTGGTCGCCGCCTTCGACGGCTGGGTCGATGCCGGGCAGGCTGCGACCCTGGCCGCCGACCAGCTCGCGTCCGGCGGAGGGGTGATCGCCACCTTCGACGCGGACCGGATCTACGACTACCGATCGCGCCGTCCCACGCTCGACATCGTGGATGGCGTCCTCCAGGAGCTCGACTGGCCAAAGCTGACGCTCCGTGCATCACGCACGGGGAAGCGGGATGTGTTGGTCCTCACGGGGCTCGAGCCGGACTACCGGTGGCATCAGCTCTCCACGGAGATGGTCGCGCTGGCCAGGGAGCTGGGGGTCACGGCCTGGATCAGCCTCGGGGCCATCCCCGCCGCCGTGGCCCACACCCGGGCGGTCCCGATTCTCGGCACCGCCTCGCACGGCGGGCTGCTTCCGGTCGGCGTGAACCAGGGGCCGGAGGGACGGCTGCGGGTGCCATCGGCGCTCGTCTCCGTCCTGGAGCTGACCGCCTCCCAGGCCGGCATCCCGTCCCTGGGCTTCTTCGCCCAGGTCCCCCACTACGTCTCGGGGGCGTACCCGAGCGCGGCGGTGGAGCTGCTGGCCCACGTGGGGCGCTTCCTGGAGCACGAGCTGCCATTGGGCGACCTTCCCATGAAGGCACTCGAAACCCGCTCCCTGCTCGACGCCGCGACCCAGGCCGACGAGCGGACCAAGGCCCACGTCGAACGCCTGGAGTCCATGACCGATGAATCCCGGCTGCCCTCGGGCGATGATCTCATCGCCGATATCGAGCGCTACCTCCGCGAGCGCGGCGGTGACGGCGGCTCGGGTGGGCCGGGCGGTGGTCGCACCGACGGCGGAAGCAACCTGCCCAACTGACGCAACCCGAGCGAGAACGAGGAGAAACCCGTGACGACAGCGACCGACGAAGTCCTCGACCTCGAGCGACGCTTCTGGGACGAGGCGAACAGCCCCGAATTCTTCCGAGGGGCGATCGCGGACGGCGGCCTTTCGGTCATCGAGCCCATGGGCGCGATCGCCAAGGAGATGGCGGTCCAGGCCGCCGGCCAGGGCGACCGATGGGTGGGCGTCGAGATGAGCGACCTGGTCGCAAACGAGGTGACACCCGACTGCGTGGTCGTCGCCTATCACGCGCGGGCCAGGCGTGAGTCGGACGGGACGCCCTACCAGGGCTCCATCGCGTCGACGTATCTGCGCATCGGCGGCAGCTGGGCGATGGTCATGACCTGTCATCAGCCCTGGAATTCGCCCGGTCGGTAGCCGCGCCGGAGCCGGGGAGGACCGCTAGCGGCGATCCTGCCCTGCGCGCAGGACGAACAGGACGATGGCGCTGCCGATGATCGCCAGGAGCAGGGCTCCCAGGAACCCGGTGGCTTTGGGTTGCTTGAGCACCTCGGTCCAGAACCATCCACCCAGGATGCCGCCCAGGATCCCGATGAGCGTGGTGCCCAGGCACCCGTAGCGCTCGCGCCCGGGCACGAACCAGCCCGCCATGGCGCCCGCCAGCAGCCCCACCACGATCCAGCCGAAGATGCCGAGATCCGGCATGCGTCCCTTCCTCCTGATCGAACGACCGATGGCGCCCCGTCACGGCCGGGCACCCGGCAGCGCATCCTACCCTGCTCCCGGCGTCTCCCGCTCAGCCTCCGTCGTTCACGGGGCTCGTGAGGTCCACGACGAGCGCGCCGTTCTCCAGCCGAACCGGGAACCGCTGGAGCGGCGGCTGCGTGGCGTCGAACGGATCACCCGCGATGGTCCACTGCAGGCCCCGACAGTCCGTCACCCGATCCGCACCAAGGGTCAGCGCGCAGTCGTTGACGGGCGACCAGGCGTTCACCACCGAATACTGCCCGGTCACCGTCCGGCTCACCACGACGGTGATCGCCGCGTGGATCCCGTTGGGCTGCTCCCCCAGGAGGCCCTCCGGGTTGTTCAGCAAGAGCTCGCGCTGGACCGGGCCGCCGGTCAGCTCGGCAACGGTTGCCACCGCGTACACGCTGTCGTCGCGCGGCGGGGCCAGGCTGAAGATGAACGGGCGCACGAGCAGCAGCAGCCCCAGCAGCGCGGCGAAGCCGACGATCCCCATGGCCGCGTACCGACCGATGGTTCTGCTCACGCCACCGCCTCCTCTTCCTCGGCGGGCGTGGTCTCCGCCGACTCCGCGTCGATGCTCGCGAGCGCCGGGGCGACCGCGCTCCCGGGAGCATGCAGCTCGACGAGGACCGCGCCGGCCGCGTTGTAGAAGAGCGTCCCGTCCCGGCGCATGGCGCGGTCCTCGAGCCGCCGCGTGACGAGCGTCGTGTGGCCGTGCAGCCAGAGCGGCGGCTGCAGCCGACCCGCGAGCCAGCGCAGCGGCACCGAACCTCGGTGCATGCGGTCAGGACCGTCGTTGATGCCCCGCGGTGCGGCGTGGCTGATGGGCAGCACCGGGCCACCGCCACGGATCCGCCGAAGTCGAGCCCACGCGCTGAGCACCGACCGCCAGGTCGTGAAGTCCCGGACCTGGAGCCCTCCACCGCCGTGGAACGGGATGCCGTTGAAGCCGACCACGGTCAGGCCGCCGTGGGTCCAGGGCACGCCGTCGCGCAGCGGTTCGGGCAGGTGCAGCCCGGTGGCGGCACCACTGGCCCAGGCGCCTCCCACGTCGTGGTTGCCGCGGACGTAGGCGAGCGGCGCGTCGAAGGCATCGGTGACGAACTGGAGGTAGTCGACCGGCAGGTCTCCGCAGCCGATGACCAGGTCCACGGTTCCCAGCCGGCGGCGGGTGACCAGCGAGTCGAGCGTCTCGTCGACCTCGTCGGCCACGGTCAGGATCCGGAACGGGCGGCCGCCCCGGTCCGCGAACAGCCGGGCGTCGGGCCAGGGCACCTGCAGGCGGCTCGTCACTCGAGCCGCCTGGGCTCGCCGCCCTCGGCACGCAGCGCGGCTTCCTCGGCCTCCACCGCCTCCTCGTGCTCGACGATCTCCGCCAGCTCCTCCCGGGCCAGCTCGTCGGGTCGGAAGTCCGCCCGCTGGCTGCGCCGGCCCTCCCCCGCCTGCCGCACCTCCTCCGAGCCCACCATGGTCGTCGCCATGGAGCCGCCGTGGCCCTCTGCCGTCATCCCCGGCAAGAGCAGCTCGGTCACGTCGGCGTCGATCGCCACCGCACCGATGCGTCGCGCGGCGCCAATCCGGTTGTGCCCGTCCACGACCCAGTACTCGCGGCCCACCTGCAGCAGGTCGACCGGCGGAAGGATCGCGAGGTCTTCCATGGCCTGCACGATCCGCTGCCACCGGGCTTCCCAGTTCTTCCCGCGCAGGCTGGGCAGCGGCAGGAAGTCCGCCGTGTTCTGCGTCGGGTGGCGTGCCGTCCCCACGATCGCTTCGAGGGGAACCTCGCGAATGCCACGGGGATGGCGGCTGGCGGACAGCGCGTCGGGACGACGGTCGAAGAGCGAGGGCAGCGGATCCCGCATCCGTCGCCTCGAGCCCGATCGCTTCAGGAGCATGGGGGTCCCGCTGATCTCACTTGGTTGCCATTCGTTACGCGTACACGCTCTGTCACGGTTGCCGTAGGTACTATCATGCGGAAGGTGGGCGGTTCTGCCCACTCAATTGTGCCCGGAGTCCAAGGGAGGCACGAACCGTCCGATGGCCACCGTGACCTTTGACCACATGGTCAAGCGCTACGCCGGCGACGTCCTCGCCGTCAACGACCTCAACCTCGAGGTCCAGGACGGCGAATTCCTGGTCCTGGTCGGACCGTCCGGTTGCGGCAAGACCACCGCGCTGCGCTGCGTCGCCGGTCTCGAGGAGATCAGCGATGGCCGGCTGCTCATCGGCGACCGGGTGGTCAACGACGTCGCACCCAAGGACAGGAACATCGCGATGGTGTTCCAGAGCTATGCCCTCTATCCACACATGAGCGTGTACGACAACCTCGCCTTCGGGCTGAAGCTGCGCAAGACGCCCAAGGACGAGATCAAGAAGCGGGTCGAAGAGGCGGCAGCCGTCCTTGGGCTGGAGAAGCTGCTCGATCGCAAGCCGAAGGCGCTTTCCGGCGGACAGCGACAGCGCGTTGCCCTGGGCCGCGCCATCGTCCGCGAGCCGCAGGTCTTCCTCATGGACGAGCCCCTCTCCAACCTCGACGCGAAGCTTCGCGTCGAGACACGGGCCAACATCGCCCGACTCCATCAGCGGCTGGGCACCACGACCGTCTACGTCACCCACGACCAGGTCGAGGCCATGACCATGGGCGACCGGATCGCGGTCATGCGCGACGGCATCCTCCAGCAGGTGGGAACCCCGCAGGAGCTCTAC
Organism: uncultured Chloroflexia bacterium; assembly: GCA_963805305.1. GTDB lineage: Bacteria > Chloroflexota > Limnocylindria > QHBO01 > QHBO01 > CAVXEH01. The sequence continues at coordinate 212,355 of CAWDTM010000002.1, read as the reverse complement.
GACCACCCGGCCAACGTCTTCGTGGCCGGGTTCATTGGCTCCCCGGCCATGAACTTCGCCACGGCCACGGTCAGCGACGGGACCCTGACCGTTGGAGGGATGAAGCTCGGGGCGTCCGGAGGCGTGAGCGACATGATCCGTGACCGGGCCGCCGGATCGACGGTCCTGCTGGGCTTCCGCCCGGAGCACCTCGATCTCGTCGACACCGGCGCGGCCTCGCTCAAGATCCCCGCCAAGGTGGACGTTGTTGAGTACCTCGGCAACGAGGAGCTGATCCACGCGGTCGTCGAGAGCCACGAGATCGTGGCCCTCGTCCCATCGGAGCGACGGGTCCAGGAGGGTCAGACGATCGACCTGACGGTTCCGGCCGAGAAGCTCCATGTCTTTGATCCTGAATCGGAGAAAGCCCTCATGAACTGATCCCCGGGCTGCTGCTGCTCACGGCCAAGGGGCCGGGAGGCGTGGCCAGGGCACCTGACACGCGCGCGACCCACCGGACGGTGGTTCCGCGTTTCACTCGGGCGGAGGCGAGTGCGCCCGCAGAGGTAGGAGGACACATGACTTCTCGCTGGCGATTTATCACACCGCTGGTCACGCTGGTCCTCGTGCTGGCAGCCTGCTCGTCGAACAACTCCGGCAGCAGTGCAAGCGCGAGCGCCATGGCCAGCGGCTCCGGAGGAGGCGGCGGCTCGGACATCTCCGGCCAGACGGTCACCGTCATCGGGACCTGGACCGACACCGAGCAGACCAACTTCCTGGCCATGATCAAGCCCTGGGAGGACCAGACCGGCGCCACGGTGAAATACCAGGGCACGCGGTCCATCAACGACATCCTCGCCGCCGGCATTCCGACGGGCGTGCTCCCGGATCTCGCCGGCCTCCCCGGCCCGGGCCAGATGAACGAGTACGTGCAGGCCGACGCGCTCAAGCCGCTCGATGACGTCCTCGACGTCAGCACGTACACCTCGGAGACCTCCCCCGGCCTGGTCAAGCTCGGCCAGGTCGACGGCAAGACCTACGGCGTCTTCATCAAGGCGTCGGTCAAGGGCCTCATCTGGTACAACCCCTCGCTTCACGACTACAGCAGCGCCGCACCCGCCTCGTGGAGCGACCTGCTCTCCCAGGGCGCGGCGAACCAGGGCAATGCCAAGGCGCTGTGGTGCCTGGGCCTTGGCTCGGGCGACGCGTCCGGCTGGCCGGCGACTGACTGGATCGAGCAGATCCTCCTCCACCAGGCCGGTCCTGACGTCTACAACCAGTGGTGGCAGGGCAAGCTGGCCTGGACCGATCCGGCCATCAAGTCCGCCTTCGACACCTACATGAACGACGTGGTTGCCAAGTCGTACGGTGGCGGCACGAACGCGGTCGCGACCCAGTTCGACGTGGCGGGCGACCCGCTCTTCGCGAGCCCGCCTGGCTGCGCGCTCTTCCAGCAGGCGAGCTTCATCACCGGCCTGGGGGCCTTCGCCAAGAAGACCGCGGGGACGGACTACAACTCGTTCCCGTTCCCGGGCTTCGGCAATCAGTACGACAGCGCGGTTGAGGGTGCCGGCGACCTGTTCGGCATGTTCCATGACACTCCGGCCGCCAAGTCACTGATGGCGTACCTGGTCACCGCTCCGGCCCAGGACATCTGGGTCAAGGCGGGCGGCGCACTGAGCGCCAACAAGAACGCCAGCGACTATCCCGACCCGATCAGCAAGGTCATGGGTTCCATGATCGCCAATGCGCAGCAGTTCGTGTTCGATGCATCCGACCAGATGCCGACCGACATGAACGCCGCGTTCTGGTCGAACATGGTCAGCCTGACCGCCGGGAAGGAGACCGTCGACGACGCACTGAAGGCGTTGCAGAAGGTCGCCGGCGATGCGTACACCGCATCGTCGTAGACCAACCTGACCCAATGGCCGGGGCGCGGTCCAGCACCGCGCCCCGGCCCGCTCGACCATCAACCGTTGGAGGTAGGGCATGACCGACAAGCTGATCACCGCGGCGATCGTCGTTGTTGGCGTCCCCGCCGTCCTGATCACCTACATCTGGGCGACCGAGCAGGTGCTTCGGCTTCTCCCTGAACGAGCGAAGCCTCGGCTGCGACCGTGGCTGTGGCTCGCCCCGGCGCTGGGGTTCCTCGGCGTCTTCCTCGTCTACCCGACCGTTGGCACCATCATCCGCAGCCTGCAGGACCGCTACGGCAAGGCATGGGTGGGCCTCGCCAACTACAGCTGGTTCGTGGGGAGCGACGATGCCCTGTCGGCGCTCAAGAACAACGTGCTGTGGCTCGTCTTCCTGACGCTGTTCGTTGTGGGCCTCGGGCTGTTGATTGCCGTCCTCGTGGACAGGGTGCGCTACGAGTCCTTCGCCAAGAGCGTGATCTTCGTGCCGCTTGCGATCAGCATGGTCGCGGCCGGCGTCATCTGGCTGCAGGTCTACAACTACAACCCCGCGGGAGAAGCGCAGACCGGCATCCTGAACGCGCTCATCGGGGTGGTGGGGCTGGGCCCGGTTCCGTGGCTCCAGATCGAGAACTTCAGCGTCAACACCTTCATGCTGATCATCGCCATGACCTGGATGTGGGCGGGCTTCGCGATGGTCATCATCTCCGCGGCCCTCAAGGGCATCAACCCGGAGCTCCTGGAGGCGGCCCGCGTTGACGGCGCGAACGAGTGGCAGGTCTTCCGCGGCATCATCTTCCCGCTGCTGGTGCCGACCCTCGTGGTCGTCTCGACGACCATCGTCATCACGGCGCTCAAGGCGTTCGACATCGTCTACACCATGACGAACGGCTCGCTGCATACCGATGTCATCGCCAACCTCATGTACAAGGAGATGTTCAGCTTCACGCAGTCCGGACGCGCGAGCGCGATCGCGGTCGTGCTGCTCGTGGCGATCGTTCCGATCATGTTCTTCAACGTCGGCCAGTTCCGCGCCCAGGAGGCCGTTCGATGACCGCGACCGCCGCAACCGTCTCCGGCAGTGCGCAGAAGAGCTGGTTTGCCCGTACGCGGGGCAAGATCGGGCTCCATACCGTCCTGATCGTCCTGATGGTCGTGTGGGCGACCCCGACGATCGGCCTGTTCATCAACTCGTTCCGGCCCGGCGCTGCCTTCCAGGCCTCCGGCTGGTGGACGGCGCTCTTCCCGCCGTACAACTTCACCTTCGAGAACTATGCGCACGTCCTGGGCCAGCAGAGCCTGGGCACGAACCTGCTCAACAGCTTCTTCATCAGTATCCCGGCCACCGTCATCCCCATCTTCGTGGCAGCCTTCGCCGCCTACGCCTTCAGCTGGATGGAGTTCCCGGGGCGGAACGTCCTGTTCGTGATCGTGGTCGGTCTGCTGGTCGTGCCACTCCAGGCGACCCTGATCCCGATCCTGGGCCTCTTCGCAAGCTGGGGCATCGCCGGCACGTTCCTCGCCGTCTGGCTGGCCCACACCGGGTATGGGCTTCCGTTCGCGGTGTACCTGCTCCGCAACTTCATGGGCTCGCTGCCCAGGGAGGTGTTCGAGTCGGCGGCGATCGACGGGGCAAGCCCGGTGACCGCCTTCTTCCGGCTCGCGATCCCCATGAGCGTCCCGGCCATTGCGGCGCTGGCGATCTTCCAGTTCCTCTTCGTCTGGAACGACCTGCTGGTGGCCCTGATCTACATCAGCGTGATCAACCCCGACAACCTGCCAATCACCGTGACCATCGCCAACCTGGTGAACTCCATCGGTGGCGGGCAGGAGTACATCGGGGCGGCAGCCTTCCTGTCCATGATCGTGCCGCTGGTCGTCTTCTTCAGCCTGCAGCGCTACTTCGTGCGCGGGATCGTGGGAGGCTCGGTCAAGGGCTGATCGGCCGCGACATGCTGCACCGCGACGCCGTCGAGCCGTCGCCCTCCGGGGCGGCGGCTCGGTTCATTGCCCGAGCCGCGCCTCCGCCCCAAGCTCAGGAGTTCCAGGCCCCGTTTCGCATGGCGGGATATCGGTTGCCGGAGCCCAGCCCGGGAGTCCGCGGAGTGACGTCATCCCTGAAACATTCCGTCCCGCGAACCATTCGTTGCATCTCCCGCGCCGTGGCCCCGGCATCGTTGCCAGATCGGCCGGACGTTCGGCAGATATTTCGCGCGACGGAACGGGGCGCCGACCCTTCCCGCGTCAAGTCGGCGCAATTCGGGCCGAGAGACGCTAGCCCAGGCGGGTGAGGATCGACTCGCGGTCGAACGCCCACGAGCCGATCGCCAGCACCACGCCGCACAGCCCCAGCACGACGAGGTCCCCGGTGATGACCTGGCTCAGGGTGAAGGTGGCCTGCCCGCCAAAGAACTGGGCGACCGCGATCCCGATGATGGGCAGCACCACGAAGCCGCCGATCTGCTGCGCGGTGCGGGCGTCTGAGACGCGGCTGGAGACAACGATCCCCAGCAGGACGCTGAACAGGCAGATGAGCGGGACCAGGGTGGCCATGGCCGTGATCCACACGTTGCTGAACACGAGCCGGGTCAGGCGGGGATCCGCGATCGCGCCGTTGACCAGTCCGTAGGCGACGTACACGCCCCAGGTGGCCAGGACCGCCGGCAGCGCGGCCGCGATGGTCTTGCCGGCCAACAGCTCCGGAACCTCCATGGGGGTCGCCAGCTGCGGCTCCAGCGAGCGCGCCGTCTTCTCGCCAATCACCGACTGCGTGGCGAGGGCCATGGGAACCATGGCCGGGATCAGCAGGAAGTAGGCCATGAAGTTCGTGACGATGAACCCCTGGGCGGCGAGCTTCGCGGGCAGGTCCGGGAACTGGGCGATGAACTGCTGGATCTGTCCGAGCTGGTTCGGGTCAAGGTCGTGGCCCTGGATGAACCAGACAAGGCCGGTCGGGATCGCGGCGAACACGATCGCGGGCAGGGCAACGGCGCCCAGCAGCAGGCGGTTGGAGCGCAGGTCGCGCCACTCCTTGCCGAACACCGCCCACACGTAGCCCGGTCGCATGACCTGTCCCCTACGCCGCGCTCTGCGCAGCATCGGTCGAGACCGATGGCGACGCATTCCTGTCCCGCTCCCCCGACTCGCCCACCAGGCGGAGATAGACCTCCTCGAGCGACGCCGCCTCCTCCGTCACGGCCACGATCCGCGCCCCGTGGGCGACCAGCGCCGCGACGAGCTCCGGGTTGTCGCGTCGGGGGTCGCGGACCTCGACCTGGAGGCCACCCGGCTCTGGCCGCGCGGCGCTGACGAAGGGCAGGGCCGCCAGCGCCTCGACGAGGCGCCGCGCCTCGGTGTCGCTGGCGGCCAGCTCGACCCGCACCGTCGCCGTCCGGCCGTGGCGGCGCAGGCCGGCCGGCGTGTTCACCTCCAGCAGCGAGCCGCGCATGATCCCGATACGGTCGCTGAGGCGCTCCGCCTCGTCGAGGTTATGGGTGCAGATCACGATGCTGCGACCGGCGTTGCGCAGGGTCGAGACGAAGTCGCGCACGGTCTTGGCGGCCGACGGATCGAGCCCGCTCGTTGGCTCGTCGAGGTAGATCACCTCCGGCTCATGGAGCAGGGCCCGCGCGATCGCCACCTTCTGGCGCATCCCCTTCGAGAACCCCGACACCTGGCGGTCCTCCATGCCGTCGAGGCCCACCACGCCGAGGTAGCGGTCCACCGCGCGACGCAGGGCGGCGCCGCGCAGGCCGTAGAGCCGGCCGTAGTAGGCCAGGTTCTGGCGGGCGGTGAGCTTGTCGTGGAGGCCCGGCGACTCGGTGAGGATCCCGGTCAGGCCGCGGATCCGGGCGGACGACCGACCCAGCTGTAGGCCGTTCACCGTGGCTGCCCCGCCGGACGGCACGATCAGCCCGGCAAGCATGCGGACCGTCGTCGTCTTGCCGGCACCGTTGGGGCCCAGGAGGCCGAAGATCTCGCCGTCGCCAACGGTGAAGGTCAGGTCCTTCACCGCCTCGATGGCGCCGAATCGCTTGGCGAGGCCGGAGACCTCGATCAATGGGCAGCCCCCTTGATGAGCAGCGTACGGGCCCGCACTCTAGCAGGCGAGCGCCGTTCCGGCGTCCGGTACGATGGTCGCCCCATGGCAGAACGAACCGTGACCAGCCACACGGAATTTGCCGGCCGCCTGCTGAGGCTGCGGGTCGACACGGTTGCGCTCGACGACGGTCGCCAGACCACGCGCGAGGTGGTGGAGCATCCGGGTGCGGTGGCCATCCTTGCGTGGGACGGCAGGCGGGTAGCCCTCGTGCGCCAGTGGCGCCACGCTGCCGGCCGGGCCCTGCTCGAGGTCCCTGCCGGCACCCGTGAGCCCGGCGAGGAGCCGGAGGTCACCGCGAGGCGCGAGCTCGCCGAGGAGGCCGCGCTCTCGGCAGACACCTGGCTGCGCGGACCGGCGTTCTTCACCGCCCCGGGCTTCTGCACGGAGCACCTCACCGTCTTCCTGGCCACCGGCTTGCACGAAGCCCCGGACGCCAGCCACGACACGGACGAGGAGATCGAAGTGGCCTGGATGACGCTGCGGGCCGCGCTGGCGGCCATCGACTCCGGTGCCCTCGAGGACGGGAAGTCGATCGCAGCCCTCCTCTGGCTCGCGCGACGGGTCGACGGTGGTGGCGCCATCGGGCCGGCGGAGGGCTGACGGCATGTGGGAGCTGGCGGTCCCGTGGTGGGAGCTGGTCGTCCGCTCGGCGGCCGTCTACCTGGCCCTGCTGGCCATGCTCCGCGTCTTCGGGAAGCGCGAGGTCGGCCAGTTCACGCTCTTCGACCTGGTCCTCATCCTCCTGGTGGCCAACGCCGTCCAGCCGGCCATGACGGGCACCGACACGTCACTCGTGGGCGGGTTCATCATCATCGTCACGCTGATCGGCCTGAACCTGCTCGTCTCGACCGCCCGCCAGCGCATCCCGCTGCTGGCCAGGCTGCTCGAGTCACAGCCCACCGTGATCGCCACCGACGGGCACTGGATCGACCGCGCGATCGAGCACGAGGACATCACCCGGGACGAGGCGGAGATGGCGCTGCGCGAGCACGGCATCGCCGACGTGGCCGAGGTCGAGATGGCGGTCCTGGAGTCGGACGGCTCCATCAGCGTGGTGCCGAAGGACAAGTCCGGGCCGATGCAGCGTCGCCGGCGACGCCTGAGGATCGTCCGCCACCTCTGACTGGCGGCGATCGCGAGGCGCTCGTCGCGACGCCTGCCCCCCTGGCTCGCGGGATGGCGTGCGTCCACCATGACCAGGTGCCGCCGACTGGCGCCGACCTCGGCGGGCTCAGGCTGCCTCGAGCCGCGCGAGGGCCCGCCGGTAGTCCTCGCTCTCGGGACGCAGCCGAACGGCCATGCGCAGGTGCCGACGCGCGGCCTGCCGGTCGCCCAACCGCGCTTCGGAGAGTCCCAGGCCAAAGAAGGCATAGTGCGCCAGCGGGTTCGCGTCCACGATCGACCGGAATCGCTCGGCGGCCAGCGCATGCGCGCCGTGGTTGAAATAGGCCTGGCCGAGCGCCTCCAGGATCGATGCCTTCCCCGGTTCCAGGCGGCTGGCCCGCTCGAGCAGCACCGACGCGGCGGCGGGGTGGCGCTCCGCGAGGAGCTGGCTGCCGCGGCGGAACAGCTCGTACGCGGACTCGCGCTCGTCGGGGACGGGCTCGTCGGCGCGTTCGGGTCGCGGTCGCGGTGGCATCGGCTGCTCAGACGCCGAGGTCGATGCGCTCCAGGCGCGGGTTGGCGGTGCGTCCCGGGATCCGGCCCCGCTTGGCGATGGGCCTGCCGTCGATCTCCTTGAGGTCGCCGGTGAAGTCGATGGGGCTCGCGTCGCTGATGGCCGAGCCGACGGCAAACGAGTCAACCGGCGCCCCCGCATCCTTGAAATAGCCGATCCGATCCACGTCGAGGCCCCCGGAGACCACGATCTTCACCGCGGGATGCCCCGACTGGTCCAGGCGGGCCCGGACCTCCTTGACGAGGTCGGCGGTGACCCGTCCGCGCTCGGACGGAGTATCGAGCCGGACGCCGAAGAGCCGATCTCCCATGGCGTCGGCGACGCGCACGGCCTCCTCCGCCTCGTCCTTGAAGGTGTCGACCAGCGCGATCCGGGGAACGTCGTCGTCGACGTGACGGTCGAACGCCTCGAGTGCACGGACCGTGTCCCCGAAGATGAGAACCATGGCGTGCGGCATGGTGCCGGTGGGCGACAGGCCGGCCAGTCGCGCGCCGGCGGGCGTCGAGGCCCCGATGCATCCTCCCACCACGCTGGCGTAGTCCATCTGGTCCGCGATGGCGGGGTGGACGTGGCGTGCCCCGAAGCTGATCACCGGAATGGGCGCCGCGGCATCCACGATGCGATGCGACGCGGTCGCCCAGCCGGTGGATTGCGAGAGGATCCCAAGGATGGCCGTCTCGTACAGGCCAAAGGCGGAATATCGGGCCTCGATGCGCATCACCACCTCCTTGGAGGTGATGGCGTCCCCGTCGTGGAGCGACTCGACGACCGGGACCGGATCGAGGCGCTTGCCGTGGTCGAGGATCTCGCGGAGGTAGGTCAGCGCCTCCTCGGCACCGCACAGGATGGCGTCCGCGCGGCAGAAGACCTCCATGACCACGACCGGATCAAGCCCCTCGGCGGCGAGGATTCGCTGCGAGCGGGCAAAGTAGATGTCGGCCGTCTCACCGGAGAGCACGTCGGCCGCGGGCTGGAACCGCGGGGTGTGGGCCGCGCGCGTCGGCGAGGCGGCATCGGAGCTCATCGTGGCGGCAGTGTACCAGCGCCGGGAGGCTGGCCTGCGCGCGGCCTGCGACGCCGCCTGACGAGGGTGTCGGCGGCGGCCAGGACCGCCAGCGTTGCGAGGATGATGGCCAGCCGGACCACGCCCGCGGCCTGGGCGTCGCGATCGGCGGAGAGGGCATGGCTGATGCCGTCGGCGGCCCCGGACAGATCACCGTCTGCGAACAGGCCCGCCGCGGTGGCCAGCAGCTCCGTGGGGGTGGGCTGCCCCAGCAGCCCCAGCCGCTCGATGGGGTTCGGGGCTCCCCCGATCTGCTCCGCCGCGCTCCGATAGGCGCCGACCAGGGCTGCCTCCGAGGCGAGCTCCGCGCTCGCGGTGGCATCCCCGCCGTGCGAACGCCAGAGGTCACGCAGGCGGACCGGGGCCGCGAGCCCCGCGTCACGAACCTGCGCGATGAACCCGTCCCGCTGCCGCCACCAGGCGATCGCGTCGGCGATGGCGCCTCGCGCTTCGTCGAAGTGCCAGCCCTCCATGAGTCCCCGAATGGTGTCGGGGATCCCCCAATCGCCCACCGTGGTGCCCAGGGATGCGTAGTCCACCCGCGCTGCGGTTCGGAGGTCCAGATCCGGGCGCTCGGCGGGCGCGAACACCTCCGCGGCAAAGAGGGCGTCGAGATCCCGCCCGGACAACTGCTCGAGCTGGTCCAGGAAGCGGTGCGTGTCGAGCGGCAATGGACTGCCGACGGCCGTCGACGCGGTCTCCGTGCCGGTCGGGGCATAGGCGCCGATCCCCGCGTTCACCCGGGCCAGCACCTCCTGCAGGGTCTCCTGGCCGACCGCGATCACGATGCGGTCGACAAGGTCCCACGCTGACGCGTAGGCCCAGGCGTCGGTGGCCGCGCTCGCGGGATCACCGGTCCCCTTCCCCCATGCATCGAGGGGCATCGCGGACGCCGTGCGGCTCTTCGCCTCCGCGGCGGGGACGTAGGGAAGCGAATAATCGAGCTGTGCAGCGGCGCGTGCCGCAGCCTCGGAGGCAATCCCCTCGCGGATCCAGCGATCCGAGATCAACGCGCTGCCCAGCCACACGTGCGCGGCCTGGTGGAGCACCGTGAACGGCGACGCGTCGAAGGAGACGGCGATCTCCTGGGCGCCCGGGGCCGACTCCTCGAGCTGCCCGCCACCCACCGGCAGCGACTCCGTGACGACCATGGGGCCCACGCCGTGGTAGGGCAGCCCGATCTGGGCCTGCAGGGCGGGCAGGCCGTCGGCGAGCAGGTTCAGGACCTCGCTGCCCCAGGTCGGATCGTCCTCCCAGGCGCGCACGCGCAGATCCATGGTGCCCCCCTCCAGCGGGACGCTGCGGGTGACCGTCTCGTAGGCCGCGGGTCGGGTCGCCGTCAGCAGCGCGAGCCAGGTGGCCGGATCCTCGATGGGCCCGCTGCTCAGGACCGTCGCATCCGGCGCTGGGGCGGCGGTCAGCGTTGCGCCCCGGGTGGCAACCGTGAAGCCCAGCGGCAGGTGGACCGTGACGGACCCGGAGGTCCCGTAGCTCCAGATGGGCACCACGATCGCCGACCCACGGACGCGGATGCGGGGGTTTGCCCCGTCGGCCAGTCGATAGGCGAAGGTGAAGGTGGCGACCTTGCGGTAGCGCAACGGCGTGCGCAGGCTGACCGTGGCGACGGTCCCGCCCGCGGAGCCGCTCCCGCCCAGCTCGGCGGTCAGCGCACCGCTCCCATCGTGCGCGGCCACCATCTGCGCACCGTCCTGGACCGGGATGGGCACGCTGCGGAAGACGCTGTAGCGTCCGGCTGGATCGGGCGTCGTGTTCGTGAAGGTGACGGCCACCGAGACGTCCACGACGCCGGCATCGGGGTCCACCGTGTAGGTCGCGACGGTGGCCATCGCGTACGGATTCGCTCCGCGGACGGCGACCGGACTCGCCGCTACGCCAAGCCAGGACGCCAGAAGGGTGGCGGCAACCAGGAGGCCCGCGCCGGTGCGCGCAGTGGGGTGGCGCAGCGAGGCGCTCACCGCGGCGTCCCGCGCAGCCATGCTCCGAGACCGCGACGCCGGCCCCGCGGCTGCGGCGGCTCCCAGGGTGGCATCTCGGCGAGGACCTCCGGCCGGTACGCCGCCAGGAGCGTCGCGTTGCGGCTCACCCTGTCCTGCCAGTCCGGCAGGAGACCGCGGTCCGCGACGGCCGACGAGGTCTCTTCCAGGAGCCTGTCGGCGACGACTGCGAGCCGGACGAGGCCGCGGGCCAGCTCCCCGGCGCTCACGGCGTCGGGCGGCAGCTCGGTGACCAGCATCGGCCGGTCGTCCTCCGTCATCGCGAACTTGACGTGCGGGTACTCGAAGTTGGCGCGAAGCATCCGGTGCAGGACCCGCCGCGGCACCTCCATGGCCTCCAGGCCGTAGTAGGCCCACAGGGACAGGCCCACGCCCGCGACCCACGCGACGGTGACCCGCAGGTCGAACCGGCGCTCACCATCCACGACGACGTCACGGCTCAGCGCGTCATCGTCCGGCGTGCCTGAGGCGCCCACGACCTCGATGCCCAGCTCGGCGAGCCAGGCGTCGATGGGCGGGGAAGCGGGGCCCATCAACCTTCGGCGGCGCCCTGGTGACTGGCGACCGAGACGGTCTCCCCCGACCGGATCCGGCGACGACGCGCGAACTCGGCGGGGCCGACACCGGGATCGATGCGGCAGTTGCGCCCCACGTGCACACCGGGCGGCACGGTCGCCCGCTTGCCGACCAGGGTCAGGCCCGCATACAGGCGCTCCGGCTCCTTGCGGTTGGGCCGCAGGTCGTCACCGTCGCCCACGACCGCCCCGTGGCCGATCAGGCAGCCCTTGTCGACGATGGCACGGTCGAGCACCGCTCCGGCCTGGACGACGGTGTCGAACATGACGATGGAGTCGCGGACCACGGCGCCGGCCTCCACGACGACCCCCGGCGAGAGGACGCTGTGCTCCACGCTTCCATGGACGATGCATCCATGGCTGACCATGCTGCGCTCGACGCGGGCGTCCGAGCCGATGAGCGCCGGCGCCCGCTCCTCGCTCTTCGTATAGATGAGCCAGGGCCGGTCGTAGAGGTTGATGCCCGGATGGTCCGAGAGCAGGTCCAGGTTCGAGCGCCAGTAGCTCTCCACCGTCCCCACGTCCTCCCAGTAGCCGCTGTACTCGTAGGCGTAGACGGGCCGGCCGCCGTTGACCATGGCGGGCAGGATGTCGCGGCCGAAGTCGATGCGGTCGGGGTGCAGCTGCTCGAGCAGCGCACTGAGCGAAAACACGTAGACGCCCATGCTCACCAGGTTGGACGGCGGGTTGGCGGGCTTCTCGATGAAGTCGGTGACTCGCCCCTCGGCGTTCACGTCGAGGATGCCGAAGCGGTGCGCCTCCTCGATCGGCACGCGCCGGACCGCCACCGTCACGTCCGCGCCCCGGTCGGTGTGCATCGCGATGAAGGGCCGGTAGTCCATCTTGTAGACATGGTCGCCGGCGAGGACCAGCACCAGCTCCGGACTGCGGTCGGTGATGAACTCGCGGTTCTGGAGGACCGCGTCTGCCGTGCCGCGGTACCAGTCACGAGCGCGTCCGCGGCCGATATAGGGCTGGAGGAGCGCCACGCCGCCGCGCGATCGGTCGAGATCCCATGGCCTGCCCAGGCCGATGTGGTCGATCAGCGATCGCGGCGCGTACTGGGTCAGGACCGCCACGTCGTTCAGCCCGGAGTTCACCGTGTTGCTCAGAGCGAAGTCGATGATCCGGTACTTCCCCCCGAAGGGCACGCCGGGCTTGGCGCGCACCTGCGAGAGGATGGAGAGACGCTCACCTTCGCCACCGGCCAGGATGAGGGTCAGGACGGTCGGCACACGGTGATTCTACCCGCGGCCATACCCGTCAGCGGCGCGGCCTCCGGCGGAGCCGTCTCAGGTACGGGATGCCACCGGCCAGGAACGGGACCACGAAGACGGCGAGCGGCATGGACGGCGTGCCGCCGCTGGCAGCTGCCGAGGTGGTGGTGAGCGGTGCAGGTGAGCACGTGTGTCCCTTCTTGCAGATGCTGGGGAAGGGACCACCGCTGACTGACGGGAACGGACCGCCCGACCCCTCCGGGGTGGGGCTCGGCGTGGGCGTTGCCCGTTTCTCGCCGCACAGCGACGGCCAGTGCCCCACGCCGGGCACAGTCGTCAGCCCGTACCGGTAGAAGAGGGGGTTCGGCGCCGGGCTCGCGCCCGCGGGCGGCTTGCCGCCCCGGAGGTCGCCGTTGACCTGGCGGTCGGCAAAGACGCGGTTGGCGACCTGCCAGGCTGCGGGCCGCCCCTGGTCCTGTGCGAACTTGGCCAGGTCCAGGCATCCATTCACCCACGACGTGTCGGGGCCGGGCTCCGTCCCGTCGAGCAGCGGCACGCTGACCGTCTGGGGGCATGCGGCCGAGGGCGCCAGGCCCGTCCAGCGGCAGACCGAGGTCATGGTCACGCCAGTGGGCTTCGGGAAGTCGGCGGCGGGGGCCACGGCCTTGTTGTTCCAGTCCCACGGCTTGTTGAGCGCGATGTCCATGAAGTCGTGCCACATGAGGAGCGGCCCGTATGCGGCGAGGAACTCACCGGGACCGGTCATCGGCTCCTGGTTGTTGTTCCCGACCCAGACGCCGGTCACCAGGCTGCCCGGGACGTATCCGAAGGTGGCGAGGTCCTTGTAGTCGTTCGTCGTCCCGGTCTTCACGCCGGCGTGGCGGCGGGTGCCGGAGGTGGGCTTGCCGTACACCGTCGAGAGCTCGGCCTGCGGACCCCACCAGATGTTCACCCGGGGGTTCGTGTTGCCCTCCAGGATCCAGTGGGTCAGGTAAGCGACCTGGGGCGAGACGGCCTGGATGGGTGTCGGCGCGTTCTGGTCGATCGAGTAGATGAGCCGGTTGTTCCGATCCCGGATCTCCACGATCGTCGTGGCCGGGTGGATGGTCCCCTGGTTGGCGAACATCTCGTAGGTCTGGGTCGCCTTGGTCAGGTTCACCGGCACGGAGCCGAGCGTCAGGGTCAGGCCGGGGTGGAGGCCCAGGATGTAGTCGGAGCTGGCGAGACCGATCGATTCGGCGAACCGGGCCGTCACGTCGGGGGTGACGAGCGCCTGGACCTTGACCGATGGGATGTTCAGCGAGTAGTGCAGGGCGTCCATGGCCAGCAGCGGGCCGCGCTCTGCCTTGTCGGCGTCCTGCGGCGTGTAGCCACCGCCGAAGTCCGTGGCCGTGTCGACGAGCATGGTCGCCGGGGTAGCCCTGCGTGCCTGGAAGGCGCTCGTGTAGGTGATGGGCTTGAAGGCGGACCCGATCTGGCGCTGCCCAAGCCCCGCAACGTCGAACTGGCCCTGGACGCGGGGGTCCTTGCGGTTGTAGTAATCCACGCTCCCGACGTAGGAGATGATCTCGCCGGTCGATGAGTCGACCGCGACGAGCGCGCCGTTGTGGGCGTCGAACCCCTTCTTCTGGAAAGAGGCGACGTAGTTCTTCACCACGGCCTTGGCCTGCTGCTGGAGCCCGTAGTCGAGCGTGGTGATCACCCTGAAGCCGCCGGTCCGGAACTCCTGTGCCGGGTTCTTGTAGCCGAGCTTTGCCAGGATCTGCTCTGCCTCGCCCTCCACCCGGAACGCGAACTGCGGCTCCTTCAGCACGCTGGTCACCCGGGATGGGTTCATCTCCTCCCAGGTCGTGGCGACCGCGGTGTTGTACTCGGCCCGGGTGATGTACCCGCTGTCCAGCATGCGCGAGAGGACCTCGTCGCGCCGCGCGATGGCCGGTCCGGGCCCCGCCGGGTTGAGGTACGGGTCGTAGACGCTGGGGAGCTGCGGAATCCCCGCCAGGAAGGCGGCCTGGGCCAGCGTCAGCTGCGACAGGTCGGTGATGCCGAAGTAGTTCGCGGCGGCCGCCTTGATGCCATAGGACCCGTTGCCGTAGAAGATCAGGTTCAGGTACGTCTCGAGGATCTTCTCCTTGCCGGCGCGGCCGGGGTAGGCGGCGGTCACCTGCAGGGCGAGGATGTTCTCCTTGATCTTGTCGACGTAGGTCCGACCGTTGAGGAAGGTGAGCTCCGGCGGCTTGCAGATGTCGGCCTCGGACTGGGCGGTCGCCTGGGCCTCCGCCTCCGCGCTGGCGACGGGGGTGGCCGATGCGGCCGTCTGCTCCGCCTCCTTGATCGACCCCGCGTACTTGATGACCTGCTGCGTGATCGTCGATGCGCCGCGGACCACCTGCCCGGCCGCGAGGTTCTGGAGGAACGCCGCCACGGTCGCGTTGAAATCGACGCCCGAGTTGGACCAGAAGGTCTTGTCCTCGACCGCGACGGTGGCATCCACGATGGCCTGCGGGACGTCCTGGAAGGAGACCGACTCGCGGTTCTGGCACTCGAAGCGGGCGAGGAGCGTGTTCCCGGTGCGGTCGTAGATCAGGGTCGACTGCGGAAGCTGGATGTCGTCCAGGATGTTCGGCGACGGCAGGTCCGCGGCGAAGTAGTTGTAGGCGGCGAACATGGCACCGCCGGTGCCGATCACCGATCCGGCAACAAGCGCGACGAGGACAACGCCCGAGGCGACGAGGAAGGTCGCCAGGCCCTGCCGCCGACCGCGGCGGCCCGTGGTGCGGCGGATCATCAACCGATGGCGGCGCCGCTGCATGGCCGGATGCATCGCGCGCTACGGTAGCAGGGGGGCGGGTCATCGGTCGAATCGTGCTCACCGCTCGTCGGTGAGCCCCGTCACGGAGCGGTGCCTCAGGGGAGGTACTGGCGCGGGTTGACGGGCTGGTCGTCGAACATCACCTGGAAGTGCAGATGGCAGCCGGTCGCCCAGCCGGTGGCACCCTCGTAGCCGATGATGTCACCCGCGCGCACGGACTGCCCCACCGACACCACCTCGCGCGACAGGTGCCAGTACCACGTCTGCAGCCGCTGGCTGTGGCCGATGATGACGCCGATCGCCGTGTCCCCGTACTGCGCGTTCGGCCGGCCGTCGGCAAGGACCACGCCGTCCGCCGCGGCGTAGATGGGCCCGCCGCAGATGGGGGAGGTGTAGGCGAGGTCGATCCCGGAGTGGAACGATTCGAACGAGGTGTGCCCGAACTCCTGGGTCACGACGAAGTCGCCGATCAGCGGCCAGTCGAAGCGCCCGTGGTACGCGACGTCGAGCTTGTCAGCCGCCTGCTTGAGGCTGGCGATCAGCTCGGACTGACCCGTGAGGGCTGCTTCCTGGTCGGCGATCTTCTGGCGGTACGCGTCCGCATCGGTCCGTGCCGCGGCGAGCTGTGCCTGCTCCGCCGCCTGCAGCTTCTCGAGCTTCGCCTTCTTCGCGTTCAGGGCCTGCTGCGCAAGATCCAGCTCGCGCTGCTGGGCCGCGAGCGTCGCCGCACGACTCGCCGCCGCCTGCTCCAGCCCCGCGAGGGTGGTCCGGCCGTCCCGCAGGGTCGCCTCCCGGATCTGGAGCTGGGCTCGTGCCGTACGGATCTGGTCCGCGAGCTGGCGGTCACCGTCGGACAGGGTGAGCATGTCGCCCAGAACGGCCGCGGTCTGGGAAAACGACTGCGACGAGAGGACCACCTCGAGCACGGAGACCTGGCTCTCGCGGTAGGCCGCGCGCAGGTGGTCCTGCAGCAGCGCTTCCCGACTGCTCAGGTTCGCCGTGCTGGTCCCTATTTCGCCCTCGATCTTCCCGAGGCTGGCGGCCAGGTTCGTGATCTGGGACCGGTAGACGCCCAGCTGAGCGCGTGCGTCCTGCAGCTCCAGGGACATGGCCCGCAGCCGGGTCTGCGCGTCGTCGATCGCCACCCCCACCGCGGCGAGATCGCCCGAGATCTGCTGGAGGTCGGAACCCAACGATGACTGGGTCTCCACCAGGGATGCGAGCGCCGCCTGCTGCTGGGCGAGCTGCTGCTGCATCTGCTGCTGCTGCGCCAGCGCGCCGTTGACGTCCGGATCCCCCGCCAGCACCGTCGTGCTTCCACGCGGCATGACGACCAGGGCAATGATCACCGCTGCGCCAAGAACCGCGGCGCGGCGGCGGCGGACGAACGACATGCGCCTCCTCTCGGGTCGGTGGCCGGTGCTCGCAACGATCCATCCGTATGCCGCCGGGCGGCGGAGCGCAGACGGACTTGAATCGGCGGTTTCCCGCCGGGGCACGAGGGCGGTGACAGCATACACCGCCTGGGAACCCCCGGTGGAGGGTCGCCGACGTCGATCGACGGGCCCGCGGGAATCAGGGGACGAGCAGGGCGGCGGAACCCAGCAGGGTCGGATCCCAGGCCAGGGCGATCACGAGGCCGGCTATCAGGAACGGGCCGAACGGGATGTACGTGCGCAGCCCGGCGCGTCGCGACACGAGCAAGCCGACCCCGACCAGCGCCGAGAGAAGGGCCCCGGCGAAGACCGCGGTGAACACCGTGGGCCAGCCAGCCACGAGGCCGATGGGGACCACGAGGTAGAGGTCGCCGGCCGCCACGCCCCCCGGGACGAGCAAGCCGGTCAGGCCGAGGAAGGCCACGGCGGCACCTGCGCCGATGAGGGCGCCGACCGGCGGGACCGCGGGGTTGAAGGGAACAAAGACGATGGCGCCGATGATCAGCGGATCGAGCACCAGGTGGGGCAGCAGCCGCTGCTCGAGGTCGGTGGCCGCCAGGACGACCATGGGAACCAGCAGAGCCAGGTAGACCAGCGTGACCCAGAGCGGCAGGGTCGAGCGCAGGGCGACCAGGCCGCCCGCGGCACCGGCGAGGACCCCCAGGGCAGCAGTCCGCACGCCCGGGCCGCGACGGCTCGCCTCGTCGGCGGGCCAGACGCTGGCCAGGCGCTCCGCGGCGGCTCCCAGCACGGCGAAGGCGAACGCGACCGCCAGGACCAGACCGGTCGACATCGGTGCCTCCTCCGTCTCAGAGCGCTCGGCGACCCACGGTGCCGGCGCGCACCGGCCATCCTAGCCGCGGCCGATGCTTCGCTGGATGGCCCGATCGTCCCATGCGAACGCCGTGGCATGCCATGTGCAATCGAGGCAAGGGCACATCCATTTCGCCAAACCAGGAGGCCCAGACCATGGACAAGGATCGGATCGAAGGCGGCGTGAAGGAAGGCATCGGAAAGGCCAGGGAAGAATGGGGTCAGGCGATCGACGATCCCGACACGAAAGAGAAGGGAGAGGAGGAGCAGGCCGAGGGCAACCTCCAGCAGCGCTGGGGCGAGACGAAGGACGCCGCGCGCGACATCGTCGACGGGCACGACTGATCGCGGGACGAGGAGACCCGCCGGGGACGATCCCCGGCGGGTCTTTGATGCCGTGTCGCGCGCCGGCCGGACCTAGGCGTCGGCCGCGAAGTCGATGGCCAGTCGCACGAGGCTGGTGACCCCGGTGCCCACGGCCCCCTTCGGGTTCCAGGCCTTGTCCGCGGTGAGGTAGGCGGTCCCGGCGATATCCATGTGGACCCAGGGCACGGTCACGAAATCGTGGAGGAAGACGGCGCTCTTGATCAGCGACCCGTCCCGGCTCCCCGAGTTCATGATGTCTCCGTGCGGCGTGTCGAGCGAGGGGCGGTACTCCGTCGCGAGCGGCATCTCCCAGAGCCACTCCCCGGTTGCATCGCCCGCGGCCTGCACAGCCTGCCCCCACTCGCGCGGCTTGGCGAAGTACGCGCTGATCAGGTTGCCCAGGGCGACCGCGGCGGCCCCGGTCAGCGTCGCGATATCGACCAGGTGGGTGGCGCCCTGCGTCTCCGCCCAGTGCATCGCGTCGATGAGGATCAGCCGGCCCTCGGCATCGGTGTTCGTCACCTCGACCGTCTTGCCGTTCATGGCCTTGACGACATCGCCCGGTCGCTGCGCGTTCCCGCCGGGCATGTTCTCGACCATGGGCGCGACCGCCATGACCGGGACCTCCGGCGCCAGCCGGGCGAGCGTTCGCGCAGCGGCGACCACTGCCGCGGCGCCCGACTTGTCGTGCTTCATCTCCTCCATGCTGGCCGAGGGCTTGATGCTGATCCCACCGGAGTCGAAGCAGACGCCCTTGCCCACGATCGCGAGCCGGCGCGAGGGATCCGCCTTCTCCCAGCCCGGCAGCCGGATGGCGATCAGGCGGGGCTCGTGCGCCGCGCCCTGCCCGACGCCGAGCAGGGCGTTCATGCCCAGCGCCCGCATCTGCTGCACGTCGAGGACCTCGACCCTGCAGCCGTCCGCGGTGAGCTCGCGCGCCACCTCGGCCATCTTCTCGGGGTAGAGGTCGTTCGAGGCGCGATTCGCAAGCGTGCGGCCGAACTCCACGCCCTCGGCGAGGATCAGGGCCCGGTCGATCACCTCCTGCGCGGGTCCGCCGACCAGGATCAGCTCCTCCACGGAGCGCCGCATGGCCTCCGTCTCGCGGACGCGCCCGTACGTGCTCCACGGACGATAGGTGCCCTGCACGGCGCCCACCACGGCAGCGGTGAACGCGTCATCATCCTCGCCGTCCCTCAGCCACAGCGCCATCGAGCGGGCGCCCCGGCCCTGCAGCCTGCGCGTGGCCGTCGAGGCGATGCGGCGAGCCCGCCACGCGCCACGACCGCGGCGAACGCCGTTCACCAGGAGGATCTTGCCAACGCCGATCCCCGAGCCGTCCACCAGCGCCGTGTGATGCTCGACGATGTTGAACTCCCCCCAGTCGATCGCGGCGCGGATGGCCCCGCCCGCGGCGGCGTCCAGCTCGGCGAGGTCGGGGGGGAACTCGCGGTCCTCCCGGTAGATGGGAACGGCGAGGATGTCGGCCGAGACGCCCTGCGGGCTCCCGGACTGCGAGCGCGCGCGCATCAGCACTCCCTATCTGTGACGTCTGGGTGAGGTGCGGGTCGCGTGTCGCGCACAGCGCCCGCGCATCGAGTATAGCCGCGCCGCCCGACGCGCTTGCGGGGCGAGAATGCCTACGCGCCGAGGTCGTCGAGGTCGGCCAGGGTCGTGTCCAGCGCGGCGCGCATGTCAGCGAGCGCCCGGAGCGGAGCGGCGCTCACCGCGGACCCGCCCTCGGCGACCGCGATGGCCAGCGCGAGGTCTGCCTGGCGCGCGTCCGCCGCTGCGGACGCGTAGTCCAAGGCGGCAGCGGCCCGTGCCGCCGCATCCCCGTCGCGGGTCGCGACCGCAACCGCACGCGCCGCCGAGAGGAGGTGGCCCGTGGTGTCGATCCAGATGGGCAGCGTGTCAAGACGGCCCGGCCAGGCCCTGACCTCGGCCAGCTGCCGGTCGGCGAGGTCCAGCGCCGCAAGCGCGGCCACCGGATCGGCGCGATCGAGGGCGGCGAGCGCGGTTCCCAGGTCGGTGAGACAGGCCTGGGACGCGCGACGCATGGCGCGAAACGCGTCGGCGGCATCTGCCGCGTCGCCGAGCTGCGCCGCGGCCGAGGCGACCGCCCCCGCGGGGATGTCGACGGCCGGGGGCGTCGCCCCCGGCCGCAGCACGGCGAGCTGCCCGGCCACCGCGCGCAGCGCCGCGCGCGCGGTCCGGAGGAGCTGTTCGCCCCCGACGAGCGCGTCGGCCGCCGCGGTGAGATGCGGTCCGGGTAAACCATCGCCCGCGACGGTCAGGGCCGCGCCGGTCCGGCCCTCTGCGACAGCCTGGTCGAGCGCCGTGCCCAGGCCCCCGAGGGCCAGTCGCGCGTCCGAGACGGCCGCCGCCAGCGAGGCGCGCGCCGAAGCTGCGGCCGCCGGGTCGGCGACGAAGGGGTCGGAGCTTCGCTGGCTGAACACGGCGCCAAGCCCCAGCACTGCGACGAGGGTCGCGGCGACGGCGCGACGCGGCGGGCGAAGGGTTGGCACGCGGCCAGCTCGGCCTATCATGCCCGCGTGCCTGCCAGGACCCACGACAGGACCCACGGTCCGGATTCCGCGCATCCGGGGGAGGCGGAGTCCGCGCTGGCCCGCGAGCTGGGCGCGCTGCCCAAGGCCGAGATCCATTGCCATCTCGACGGTGCGCTTCGCCCCGAGACGGCGGTCGCGATTGCCGCCGAGGCCGGCATGGCCCTCGATATCGAGGAGGCCCGCCGACGCATGGTCGCGCCGGCGCACTGCGCGAACCAGGCGGAGCTGCTCACCTACTTCGACCTGCCCATCCGGCTGCTCCAGACCCGGGGCGCGCTGCGCCGCGCAGCGCGGGAGCTCGTCGAAGCCCTCGCTGCGGAGCGCGTCACGTACGCGGAGATCCGCTGGGCCCCGCGTCTCCACCTCGAGGATGGCCTTGGCATCGGTGCCGTGATCGAGGCGGTGGCCCAGGGCCTCGCCGACGCCCGCGGGGAGCTCGCATCCCGATCGCCGGTGATCGGCCTGATCGTCACCGCCATGCGATCCCATCCCCCGGGGGCGAACGTCATCCTGGCTCGTGAAGCCGCCGCGTTCGGACCACCGGTCGTGGGATTCGACCTCGCAGGACCCGAGGCGGAGTGGCCGGCACCGCCGCATGCCGCGGCTTTCAGAGCCGCCGCCGAGGGGGGCCTCGCCCTGACCGCGCACGCCGGTGAGGTCCCCGGCCCCGAACGCATTCGCGAGGCACTGGCCCTCGGCGCGACGCGCATCGCCCACGGGGTCACGGCGGCCGACGATCCGGAGCTCGTCGGCATCCTGCGCGACAGGGGCGTGACGCTCGACCTCTGCCCCACGAGCAACGTGCAGGCCGGCATCGTCCCCGAGCTGGCCGCCCACCCGCTGGGCCGACTCCATCGATCGGGCGTGAGCGTGACGTGCTCCACGGACGACCGGGTCGTGTCGGACACGACGCTCACGGCCGAGCTGGCCCGGACTGCGACGGCCCTGGCTCTGACCAGGGTCGAGCTGGCGGCCGTGGCCACCAACGCGTTCCGGCGCGGGTTCCTGCCGAACGTCGAGCGTGCCGGGGTGACTGAGGAGGCGAGCGCGGCGTGGACGGCGTGGGCCGCGGAGTCAACGCTCCTCAGCTGAGCCATGCGCCAAGGTGGTCGCGCAGCTCGGACGGTCCGGCAAGCACGACGTCCGGGCGCCGGTCGCCCGTCAGGCCCGCGGCGTCCTCTGCGGTGCTGACCCCGGTGAGGACCAGCACCGAGAAGACGCCGGTCCGTGTCGCCGCCACGATGTCGGCATCAGGGTTGTCGCCGACCACGATCGCCTCGTCCGCGCCGATGCCGGCGTTCTCCAGGATCTCCGTGAACATGGCGGGGCCGGGTTTGCCGATGACGATCGGCTCGACACCGCCGGCCGCCGCCCCGATGGCGGCCACGATCGAGCCCGCGCCGGGAAGGAAGCCATGCGGCGTGGGGAACCGAAGATCGGCGTTGGTGGCGATGAACGCCGCGCCTTCGCGGATCGCCGAGGCCGCGGCCGCGACGCGCCGGTAGTCCGACTCCTGGTCAAGTCCCGCGATCACGGCGTCGTACCGGGTTGTGAGCGGGCCACCGTCGTATCCCGGTCTGACGGCATCGGCCGCGGCGGTGACCTCGAAGCCCGCGCGCTCGAGCTCGGCGACCATCCCCGGCGAGCCCGCAGCGAGCACGCGACGGATGGACGGCAGATGACGGTGCAGGTACCCGATCGTGGCAGAGGTCGAGGTGACGATCTCGTCCGCGGCCGACAGGATCCCGAGATCGGCGAGGCGATGGACGTACGTCTCCCGGGACGCCATCGAGTTGTTCGTCGCGTAGCGCACCGCGACGCCCCGGGAGCGCAGCCATCCAATGAGGTCGGCCGCTCCGGGCACCGCCTCATGCCCGCGGTAGACGACGCCGTCGAGGTCGAAGATCACGAGCCGTGGCGCTCGATCGGGTCCAGCGAGCATCGGCCGAATGATAGGCCGCCGGCACGCGCCGCCGGGGCCGGGGGCGCCGGGCCGGACGACCCGTCGCGACCGCGCACAAAATCCCTTGAGGGGGGTTCGGCACGGCAGTATGATGCCCCGGATTCGCGTCGGCCTGACCCTCGGCCGTCCGCGCGAGGCAACGCCGCGAGGCATGCGGCGCCCCGAGGCTCATTCACACGGAGGGTGAAGGAGAATTCATGCGGAAGCGACGGTATGCCTTCGGCGCCATCCTGGCGTCCGTGCTGCTCGTCATCCTGGCCGCGTGCCAGGGTAACAACGCGGGAGCGAGCAGCAGCGGCGGTGCGACCAGCACGCTGAAGATCGGTCTTGTCACGGACGTCGGAACCCTCGACGACCACAACTTCAACCAGTACTCATGGGAAGGGGCCAAAGCAGGCGCCACCGCCATCGGGGCCCCGGCTCCCCAGAACATCGTCACGACCCAGTCGGCTGACTACGCGAAGAACATCCAGTCCTTCGTGGACCAGAAGTACGACATCATCGTCTCGGTCGGCTTCGCGCTCGGCGACTCTACCGCTGCCGCGGCGAAGGCGAACAAGACCATCAAGTTCATTGGTGTCGACCAGAGCATCTGCGTCGACGCGAACGGCGATCCGGATTCGACCTTCACGTGTGCCGGCGACCCGGCCACGCTGCTGCCGAACTACCAGGGCCTGGTCTTCAAGGAGCAGCAGCCCGGCTATCTGGCCGGCATCGTCGCCGCCAGCATCAGCAAGTCCGGCCACATCGCCGCCATCGGTGGCACCGCAGTGGTTCCCGCCGTTCCGAACTACATGATCGGCTACTACAACGGCGCGAAGAGCGTGAACTCCAGCATCAAGGTCGACCTCAGCTACCTGAGCGGCGCCCCTGACGCAACGGCGTTCAACGATCCCACCGCCGGCAAGGCCGCCGCGGACCAGCTCCTGAGCCAGAACTCCGACATCGACGTCCTCTTCCAGGTCGCCGGCAAGTCGGGCAACGGCGTCCTGCAGTCGGCATGCGACCACAACATCCATGCGATTGGCGTGGACGTTGACCAGTTCCTTTCGACGCCCGACACGGCCAAGTGCACGGTCACCAGCGCCGAGAAGAACCTGACCAAGGCGGTCTCCGATGCGATCCAGCGCGTGAGCGACGGCACCGACAAGGGCGGCGTGATCGGCCTGGACATCACGACCGACTCCGTTGGCCTGGCCCCGTTCCACGACTCGGCCAGCATGATCACGTCCGACATCCAGAAGAAGATCGACGACGCGATCGCCGCCCTCAAGGACGGCAGCGTGAAGGCCTGCGTCGAGAACGACTTCGGCGCCTGCAAGACCACCGACGGGCAGCCACCGGCATAGGGTCTGTCGCGGGGGACGGGATGTCCGTCCCCCGCTTTGACCACATGGCGAGCGGGTCGACCCAGCCCGGGGAGGCCCGCTCGCGTGTCATGGTGTGATCGGTCATGAGCATGGCAGGTAACGCGGCAGCGAACGCGACACCCGCGCTGGAGATGCGCGGCGTCACCAAGCGCTTCCCCGGCGTCCTCGCCAACGACCACATCGACCTCGACCTGCGGCGCGGGGAGATCCACGCGCTCCTCGGCGAGAACGGCGCCGGGAAGTCCACGCTCATGAACATCCTCTATGGGCTCCTCACGCCCGACGAAGGGGAGATCCTGCTGGGCGGCAAGGCGGTGACGATTGCCTCGCCGGCGGATGCCATCGCCCAGGGCATCAGCATGGTCCACCAGCATTTCATGCTCGTCCCCGTTCTGACCGTGGCGGAGAACATCCTCCTCGGCGAGGAGCCAATGGCCAACCTGGTGTTCCTGGATCGCACGGCGGCACACACCCGCATCCGCGAGCTGGGCCGCTTCTTCGGGACGGAAATTGATCCGGACGCCCGCGTCGGAACCCTCTCGGTGGGCTGGCAGCAGCGCGTCGAGATTCTCAAGGCGCTCTACCGCAGCGCAGACATCCTCGTCCTGGACGAGCCGACCGCCGTGCTCACCCCCCAGGAGACGCGCGAGATCTTCACCGTCCTGCGTCGGCTCACGGCGGAGGGGACCAGCATCATCTTCATCAGTCACAAGCTCTACGAGGTCCTCGAGATCGCGGACCGGATCACCGTCATTCGCCGTGGCAAGGTGGTGGGCCAGCGGAAGCCGGCTGAGACGGACGAGGACGACCTCGCCGAAATGATGGTCGGCCGCGAGGTGCAGCTCACCGTGGACCGGGGCGAGAGTCACCCTGCCGAGCCGACCCTCGTGATCGAGGAGCTCCATGCCAAGGACGACCGCGGCCACGAGGTGCTCCACGGCGTGAGCTTCGAGGTCCGGGCGGGTGAGATCTTCGGGATCGCCGGCGTGGCGGGCAACGGACAGGACGAGCTCGTGGAATCGCTGACCGGGCTGCGCCATCCGACGAGCGGGCGGGTCACGATGGAAGGGAACGAAGTCACCGGCCTCAGCGCGCGCGCGCTCCACAACATGAAGCTCGGCTTCGTTCCCGCGGACCGGCACCGGTTCGGGCTGGTGCTCACCTTCCCCCTCACCGACAACCTGGTCCTGACCGACTACTACAACCCGCCCTACGCCCGGGGCATGGTCCGCAACGAAGAAGCGATCCGCGAGCATGCCGAGCAGGCAATTGGTGAGTTCGACGTCCGGACCCCGTCGGCGACGGTCCGTGCCGGAACACTCTCCGGAGGGAACCAGCAGAAGGTGATCGTCGCGCGCGAGTTCAGCGGCGACCTGAAGGTCCTCATCCTGGATCAGCCGACCCGCGGGCTGGACGTCGGTTCGATCGAGTTCATCCATCGCCGGACGATCGAGAAGCGCGACGACGGCACGGCCATCCTCCTCGTCTCCGCGGAGCTCGACGAGGTGCTCGAGCTGGCAGACCGGATCGGCGTCATGTACCGCGGCAAGCTCGTGGCGATCCTGGACGGCCGAACCGCGACGCGCGAAGAGGTGGGCCTCCTGATGGCGACCGGCGGACGGGAGGGCGCGGCATGAGGGCCAGCATCCAGGGCATGACCCGGGTCGCGGCCGTTCCCGCCCTCGCCATCTTCCTGGCGCTGATCCTTGGCGCGATCATCATGATCGCCTCCTCGCCACTCCTGGGCGGCTTCAACGTCCTCCTGCCGCTCGAGGCGTACTGGGCATTGCTGCAGGGAGCCTTCAGCTCGTTCGACTCGCTCGTCAGCACGCTCGTCGATGCCACCCCCCTGATCCTGGCGGGCCTGGCGGTCGGCATCGGCTTCAAGGCCGGCCTCTTCAACATCGGCGGGCAGGGCCAGTTCCTCATGGGCGGCCTGGCGGCGGCGGCGGTCGGAGCCGGCCTGGCACATGCCTCCCCGCTCATTGCCATCCCCGCGGCGCTGGGCGCCGGGCTGGTGGCCGGAGCCCTGTACGGCGCGCTCCCGGGCGTCCTCAAGGCGTACACCGGCGCCCACGAGGTCGTGACCACGATCATGCTCAACTACGTCGCGCTCCAGACCGTCTCGTACGTGATCGTCGGTCCGCTGCGCGCCGCCGGAGCCACCTTCGCGCGATCGCCCGACGTCCAGAACGCGGGGCTGCCGGTGCTCATCGGCCACAACGGCCACATCGGCGTGCTGCTGGCGTTCATCGCGGTTCCGATCGCCTGGTGGCTCCTGTACCGGTCCACGCTCGGCTTCGAGATCCGCACGGTGGGCGCGAGCCCCGACGCGGCCCGGTATGCCGGGATGCGCCCGCGGATGCTGATCGTGATGACCATGACCCTCTGCGGCCTGCTCGCCGGCGTGGCGGGAGCCGGCGAGATCCTGGGGCTGACCCACTACATGCCCGCGGGCTACTCGACGAATGTCGGGTTCGACGGGATCACCGTCGCCCTGCTGGGCCGCTCGCATCCGGTCGGGATCCTGTTCGCCGGCATCCTGCTGGGCGCCATGCGCGCCGGGGCGGGCCTGATGCAGATCCAGGCCGGCATCCCGGTCCAGATGGTGGACGTCCTGCAGGGCGCCATCCTCTTCTTCCTCACCGCCGAGCTCCTCGTGCGCTACATCTTCCGGATCCGTGCCGCCGAGGGCGCGGTCCCCGATGAGCTCCAGACCGTGACCCGCTCCTACGGCGGGCAGACGACGCCGTAGGAGACGATCAGCATGGACTTCATCCTCTCCATTCCCGTCCTCGGGCTCGTCCTGGCGTTCATTGGCTACCTGGTGCAGGTGATCATCAGCAATGGCCCGCTGATCATCACCCTCTCCACGCCCATCGCGCTCGGTGCGCTGTGCGGCTTCATGAACGAGCGCTCCGGTGTCGTGAACATCGGCATCGAGGGGATGATGCTGTTCGCCGCCTTCACAGGCTGGTACGTGGCCGCCATCGTGAACGGCGGCACCACCAGCACACCCGGGCCACTGGGCATCACCGGCCCGCTCCTCGTCGGCTTCCTCGCCGCCCTGGCGGCGGGCGTCCTCGTGTCAGCGCTGCACGCCTGGCTGTCGATCACGGTGCGTGCCGACCAGATCATCTCCGGGACGATCATCAACATCGTTGCCCTGGGCGTTACCGGCTACCTGAACCTGCTCATCAGCCAGAACCCGCCGCTGAGCGCCGGCAGCTTCAGCGAGGTTGCCGTTCCGTCGGGGATCGCCGACATCCCGGTCGTGGGCTGGATCCTGTCGGTCCTCCTCGACCACGGCCCGGTGACGCTCATCATGCTGATCCTGGTCGTCATCCTGCAGGTGCTGCTCTACCGGTCGCGCTGGGGCCTCCGAACCCGCGCCGTGGGCGAGCACCCGCGCGCCGCCGAGACCCTGGGCGTGGACGTCATCCGCCTCCGGTACCGCAACGTCCTGCTGGGTGGCCTGCTGGCCGGCCTGGCGGGCGCCTGGTTCACCCTTGACTACGGCAGCGCCTTCCAGGGCGGCATGACGAACGGTCGCGGGTTCATTGCCCTCGCCGCGCTGATCTTCGGCCGATGGACTCCCATCGGGGCGTTCGGCGCCGCGCTCGTGTTCGGCGTCGCGAGCACCCTGGGCGTTGCCATCCGCCTCAACCCGCCGACCGGCGACCTCGGCGCGTTCCTGGGCGCGGTGCCCGAGCAGGTCTTCAGCGCCCTGCCCTACATCGTGACGATCATCGTGCTGGCCGGCGTGGTCGGCCGCAGCATTCCACCCGCCGCCGACGGGCAGCCGTACGAGCGCGAGGCGCAGGGCGGCTGAACCGGGGTCAGTCCTCTTCGGCGGTCCCCGGCTCGATCGGATGGGCGACCGGCGGCATCCGGAGGAGATCGATGGGCAGACCGGCCGCCGCCAGGTCCGCCGCGACGCTGGTGGAGTCGTAGTCCACCGAGCGGAAGCCCACGGCAAGATCCGGCTGCCCCAGGTAGATCACGGCGTATCGTGCGCGCGCGTGGGCGCCGCAGCCCACCGAGCCGCAGGCCACGAAATGCGCTTGGCCCACCAGCTTGTGGACGGTCTCGTGGGTGTGGCCGAAGCAGAAGAGGTCGTCGCCCTCATCCGAGCCGATTCGGGCATAGGTTCGGGACGGCCGATCCGCCCAGAGGTACTCGTTCTGCTTGAGCGGCGTCCCGTGGAAGAGGAGGACGCTGCGCCCGTCGACTCCCATGCGCAGCGTGGTCGGCAGCTGGCGAAGCCAGGCCCGATGGTCCTCCTCGAGCGTGGCCACCGTCCAATCCACCGAGGCGCGCCCGGATGCTTCTGCCTCCGGCGTGGCCCAGATGCTGCCCGGGTGTTCGCGCGACATGCCGACCGCCTCGTCCCAGTTGCCCTGCACAGCCGGGATCTCCAGCTGGCGCACGAGATCGACGACCTGGTTGGGATGGGGTCCCCGTCCCACGAGGTCGCCGACGCACCACATGGCATCGCAGCCGATGGCGGCCACGTCGTCGAGGACGGCGCGGAGCGCCGGGAGGTTGGCATGGACGTCGGCGATGACAGCTACGCGCATGGGCCGATTCTAGAGGGCGCCGTGGGGCGCGACCATGCCCCGCGGGTGGCCCTTTCGGGCCGGGGGTCGGTCAGTCGGCACCGGCCATGGCAAACGGCGCGGCCAGGACGCTCACACGGCCGGCCACGGTGCGGGCCAGCTCCCGCAGGGCGGCGCCGGCGCGCGAGTCATCGGCGTCCGGATGCTGCGCAGAGGTGATGGGCACCCCGGCGTCGCCCCCGGTCCGCACCCCGGGCTCGAGCGGGATCCGCCCCAGGACGTCGAGCTCCAGCTCGCGGGCCATCTTCTCGCCGCCGCCGGAACCGAAGATGTCGTGCTCACTGCCGCAGTCCGGGCAGATGAAGCCGCTCATGTTCTCGACGACGCCCAGCGTCCTGACGTTCACCTTGTCGAACATGGCGATCGCCTTGCGCGCATCCGCCAGCGAGACCTCCTGGGGGGTCGTCACCACGACCGCGCCGGTCAGCGGAATGAGCTGGCTGAGGGAGAGCGCCGCATCCCCGGTGCCCGGGGGCAGGTCGACCACGAGGTAGTCCAGCTCGCCCCACTCGACGTCCCGCAGGAACTGCTGGATGGCCGAGTGGATGAGCGGCCCGCGCCAGATCACCGGGGCGTCGCCGGTCAGGAAGTACTGGATGCTCATCATCTGCACGCCATGGCTGGCAACCGGGTTCACGCGCCCACCGGTCCCGGTCACGTGCGCGCCCGAGGTTCCCATCATGAGCGGCACGTTCGGGCCGGTGATGTCCGCGTCCAGGAGTCCAACCCGCGCCCCGTCGCGCGCGAGCGCGACGGCCAGGTTCACCGCCACCGTGGTCTTGCCCACGCCGCCCTTGCCGGACGCCACCGCGATCGTGTTCTTCACGCCCGGGATGAGGTCTGCCGCGGGACCCCCGAACGAGCGCTTCACGTTGCTCGCCCATTCGACGGAGACACGCTCCGCGCCCAGCGCCTGCAGGCTGGTGACGATCTCGTCCTCGATCGTGGCCTTCAGCGGGCAGGCGGGCGTCGTGAGCTCCACGGTGAGGGCGACATCGGCGCCGTTGATGTCAACCGTCTTGACCATACCCAGGGAGACGAGGTCACGTCCGATCTCCGGGTCCTTGACCCGCCCGAGGGCGGTCATGATGTTCTCGTTCGTCAGCTGATCAGGCATGGGGTGGCTCTCGGAGGTCCTTTCCGGTCAACGGGTCGTGCTCAGGTGGGCAGCCCGAGGGTAGCAGAGCGCCGGGGTCGCGTGATACGACCGATGTTGTATCAGTGGATCAGGGCAGGCCGTCGAAGAGATCCGTCTCGGCCACCGGCGGCGCACCCGCCGGCACCGGCAGGTTGCTCTTGGCCAATCGGTACGACTCCCGGGCCAGGAAGGCGTCGCGCTCGGGTGCCGGCCAGTCGTGGAACGGTCCCGACGATCCGGTCTGCGAGACGTGGCGACCGATGGCGGCCAGCTTGAGCTGTGCCAGCTCCCCGAGCTCGATGGTCACGGTCTCCCGCCCGTCCGGCGACCCGTACCCGGCCGGAGGCGGGATGGGGCTGGCGGAGAGCCGGCTGGCGGGCACCACGAGCTCGTAGAGCTTGGCAGCGCGCCAGGCCACCTGGTCCTCCTCCAGGTCATCCTCGTAGACCAACGGCTGCCCAGCCGCGTCGAAGGCTGCCGAGACGGCCCGCGCGACCACCGCGTGATCGGGATCGCCGGTAACCCCGTCGGCGCCGAAGGAGAGGATGACTTCCGGGCGATGCATCCGGATTGGCTCGACGATACGGCTCACGAGCTCGTCGAAGTCCACCGACGGAAGGCGGCCCTCTGCGTAGTCGAGGACACGGACGACGCGCACCCCGAGCAGAGAGACGGATCGGCGGAGCTCGTCCTCGCGGACGGTGTCGACATTGCGCCACACCACCGCATCGGTCTTCGGATCGCGGTTCTTGCCTCCCGGGGCGGGCGACTTGCGCGCGAGCCGCGGGTCGAAGTACCCCCGGGTCACGCACACGACCACCACGTACGCGCCCTCGCTCGCAGCACGCGCGATGGCGCCACCGAAGCCGAACGCCTCGTCGCCCGGATGGGCGACGACGACCATCAGGCTCCGGGCTGGATTGCGCTCGCGGACCGGTCGCCAGATGGATGACACGGCCGGGAGTCTAGCAGGCTAGACCTCGATTTCGAGGGGGATCGCCGCATCGCCGCCCGCACGCGTCGAGCGCGGCCGGCGGCCGCTCACCGGGGGTGGGGGATCCAGGAAGGTGGCGCGGTCGGCGGTCTCGACCGCGGCCTGCACCTCCTCGAAGGAGAGCATCTCGTGGCGCAGGACGAGGGCTATCTCGTCGCGCAGGTAGGAGCCGAGCATCTCGGGCCCGTCCGTCGAGAGCGCGAACGGAACGCGATGCTCCTCCAGGCGTCTCAGGATGTGCCGCATCTCGGTCTCGTCCTTTACGACCCGGGTGTTCAGGTTCGACGACGGGCACACCTCCAGGACCACGCCACGCTCGCGGAGCAGGGCCATCACCGACGGGTCGTCCGCGCTGCGGACACCGTGGCCGATTCGCTCGGGGTTGAGCGCCTCGACCGCTTCCCGCACCTCGTCAGCACCGCCCGTCTCGCCGGCGTGCACCGTGACGCCCAGTCCGACGCGACGGCATTCGGCGAAGACCTCGCGGTAGTCGCCGAAGCGGAACCCCGGCACGACCGGCCCGGCAATGTCGACCGCCACCACCCCCCGGTCGCGCCACGCGATCGCCTTGGCGGCGATGATCTCGTTGAGCTCGCGGGAGAAGGCACGGTCCAGGCAGAAGATGAGCCCGGCGCGAACCTGCGGATACTCGAGGACGGCGCGGTCCATGCCCCGGACGGCGGCCGCGATGATGTGGTCGAGGTCCTGCTCGCCGCCCCGGTTGCGCTTCATCGGGTTGAAGCGCAGCTCCAGCCGGGTGATGTTGTTCTTGCGGTACGCCCCACCGATCACCTCGTAGACGCTGCGCTCCACGGCGGTTGGGCTGGACTGGATGAGCTCCGTCCAGTGGAACAGGTCGAGGTAGGCCTGAAACGAGCGGCGGCGGCGCGCGGTGATCAGGTCGCGGAAGGCCCAGTAGTCCTTGGTGGGGAGTCGGATTCCCTGGGCGTGGGCAATGCCCCACATGACGGCCGGCGTGACCGCCGCGCCCAGATGGACGTGCAGCTCGGTCAGCGGCTGGCGACGGTCAAGTCTCGGTCGGGGCATGCTCCTCGGGGGTCGTGCGATTTCGGGGAGTGTAGCGCGCGACCGATGCGAGCGCCGGGCGGTCCGGCGCCCCCACGCGGTGCGGTAGAATCGCCCGCGGCATGGATATCAAGGGCTTCATCGAGTGGATCGGGCATGATTCCGGTTCTGCAGTCGCGACCATCTTCCCCTACCTGCTGGTCGGGCTCGTGGGCCTGTACCTTCTGTGGCTCGTGATCGGATACCTGCGGGTGTCGCAGGTCGGGATTGGCGGCGAGAGCCACGGTGCGACCTCCGCCCTGCCGATTGCCGCTCCGACGACCGGCGCTGCGGCACGGCCGCGGGGCGTTCCCTACTGCCCCGTCGACCACCTGCAGTTCCCCGCGGACGCGCGCTACTGCCCGCGCTGCGAGGGCGACCTTTCGGTCGACTGCGCGAACTGCGGGACGACCATCCAGGCCGCCGACGAGAGCTGCTTCCACTGCGGGACGCGCCACACGCGGGCCGCGACCTGAGGCTCGCTCCTCAGTTCCCCATCGCCGACGCCGCATAGGCGCGGATCGCCGACAGGTTCGGCTCCTCGATGTAGCCGCGTCCGGTCCCCTGCTCGATCCCGGCGAAGCGTGCGAACTGCGGTGGCGCCAGCACCTTCATGCTGACCGTTGCGCCTTTCGCGTCGCGGGCCAGCTCGAAGAGCCCGGCGAAGCGGTCGAGCGGCAGGTCCGTCTGCATCGACTTCAACGAGTCGAGAAGGCCAAGGAAGTTGATCTGGGTCTGCGGGTCGACCATGGTGCGGATGATGGCCGCCACCAGGAGCTGCTGCCGCGCAGCGCGATCCCAGTCGCTCGTCGTGTGCCGGCTTCGCGCGAACCCCAGCGCCTGCGTCCCGTTGAGATGCTGCTCCCCCGCCCGGATCGAGAAGTGGATGGACGGATCGATGATCGTCTTGGGAACCTTGACGTCGACCCCGCCGATGGCGTTCACCAGGGCCATGAAGTCGCCCATGTTGATCTCGACGTAGTAGTCGATGGGCTGCTTCAGGGTTGCGGCCAGGGCTGCCTTCATGGTCGCCTCACCCTTGAAGTACGGGATCCCGTTGATCTTCTGGCGCCAGGTCAGGCCGTTCCCGAGGGGGATGTCCACGATGTCGCGCGGGAACGAGATCATCGACACCTTGCTGCGGTCGGGTGACACGCTCATGACGATGATCGAGTCGGTCAGCTTGCCCAGGCCCTGGGCGACGCGGCTCGGGGTCGAGTCGCTTCCCAGGATGAGCAGCGTGACGCGCTTGCCGCTGAACGGGTTCGGCGTGGGCACCGGAGTCGGGGTGGGCACCGGAGTCGGGGTGGGCACCGGAGTCGGCGTGGCAGCGAGTGCCGGCGTCGGCACCGGCGTCGGGGTCGCCGCCTGAGAACAGGCGGAAAGCGCCAGGAGCGTGATCGCAGCAGCTGCCAGGGCGCGACGCCGTATCGGCCATGGTCGGGTGGCGTGCATCAGCCGGCATGATAGCGGTGCTAGGCTCGTGGCGTGCACAGCCGCCAGATCACCGTGCAGACCGGCGAGCGTCCCGCGATCGTCGATCTGACCGACGCCTGCGTCACATTCCTGCGGGAGGAGGTGGGCGAGGCGGATGGGCTGCTGAACGTCTTCGTCCCGCACGCGACGGCCGGCGTCGTGGTCATGGAGCTGGGCGCGGCGAGCGACGACGACCTGCTCGAAGCGCTGGGGGCGCTCCTGCCGCGCGACGACCGTTGGCGACATCGGCACGGCCATCGCGGCCACGGCGCCGACCACGTCCTGCCGCTCCTGGTCGCGCCATCGATCAGCCTGCCGGTCCTTGGTGGCCGGCTGGGACTTGGGACCTGGCAATCGGTCGCACTCGTGGACACGAATGTCGATAACCCATCGCGAACCGTGCGCCTCTCGTTCGTGGGGGGCTGAGGAGGGAGCATGCGAAGGCACCATGTCCTGCGTCGCGCCTGGATCGGGATCCTGCGCTGGTGGCGCGACACCGCGGCGCTGGACCGGCGGCTGAACACGACGAAGCACGATCCGGAGCGGCACATGGACGCCGACTACGAGAAGCTTCGGGACAACGGCCGGATCAACCCGTTCTGAACGGGATGCGGCCGTATCAGCGCTCGGAAAGCGCCCGCACCTGCGCCGCAACCACGGCCGGATCGCTGGTCGGTGCCTCGCACGCGTATCCCCGGCACACGTAGGCCGTGGCCCGGCCGTCCCGGGCCTGCTTCTCCGCGAAGAGCGGCCAGTCCACGACGACCCCTCGCGCGTCGCCCGGACCGATGGCGGCAACCACCAGGTCCGGCAGGTAGGCGCGCAGGGCCGCTGCCCGGAGCGACGCCGCGGCGGGGTCGTGGCGGGCAGCGGCAGCGACCACCACGTCAACCGGCTCGCCCAGGGCGCGGTCGGCGGCGCACAGCATCCTGCCAAAGAGCGAGGGCTGCCGGTCGAGCCCGCCGGCCACGGTGCGCAGGATCGCACGGGCCCGCCGGTCGAGGTCGGCGTCCCCGGTCAGCAGGGCCAGGCGCAGGAGCACGTCGGCGGCGACCGCGTTGCCCGACGGCGTGGCGGCGTCGAGCACCGACCGGGGACGTGCGACGAGGCGGTCATGCTCGTCCGAGGTGTCCCAGAACGCGCCCGCCGCGCCGTCCCAGAACTCCCGAACGGCACAGTCCATGAGCGATCGTGCCAGGTCGAGCTCGTCAAGGCGACCCAGCGCCGCATGCGCCGCGAGGAGCCCGTCCGCGACGCACGCGTAGTCCTCGAGGAATCCCGGCGTGTGCCCGCGGCCATCCCGAGCCGTGCGCCAGAGGCCGCCATCGGGCCGGACGAGCGCTCGGCGCACGAAGGCGACCAGCCGGTCCGTGGCATCGAGGAGGTCCGGCCGGCCGAGCGCCGCCCCTCCCTCCGCCAGCGAGCGAAGGATGAGCCCGTTCCAGGCGGCGAGCTGCTTGTCGTCGCGCGCGGGATGAACCCGTCGCTCGCGGGCTGCGAGCAGCGCCCGTCGTCCGCGCTCGAGCAGGTCGCGACCGGGAGACGCGCTCGACGCGGCCAGGATCGTGCGCCCCTCCCAGTTCCCCGCATCGGTGACACCCCAGTGCTCGGCGAGGGCGTCCACGGCCACGTCATCGAGACCCGCGCCCCCCAGGACGGCGCGCAGCTCGGCTCCCGTCCACGCGTAGTACCGTCCCTCCTCGCCCTCCGAGTCCGCGTCAAGGGCCGATGCGTACCCGCCGCCGGAGACCTCCAGCTCGCGGACGCAGAACTCGAGCGTGGACTCGACGACGTCGCGATAGTCATCCCTGCCGGTCGCCCGCCAGGCCTCGAGGTAGGCGTGCGCCAGCAGCGCGTTGTCGTAGAGCATCTTCTCGAAGTGCGGGACCAGCCACAGGGCATCCGTGCTGTAGCGTGCGAAGCCGCCGCCAACCTGGTCGTGGATCCCGCCGCGGGCCATTGCGTCCAGCGTGGTGGTGACCATTCCGAGCGTGGACGCATCGCCGCTGCGGCGCCAGGCGCGGAGCAGGAACTCGAGGACCATGGGCGCCGGAAACTTGGGTGCCGGACCGAAGCCACCATGGCGCGCGTCGAAGGTGCTTGCCAGGCGCTGCACGGCCGCCTCCAGCTGCATGCGCTGCGGGTCGCGGTCGCCGGAAGGGACCTCGAGCTGCTCGCGGAGGTGCGCAGAAAGCCGCCGGCCCTGGGCCGCGATCTCGTCCCGGCGGTTCGCGTAGGCATCCGCGACCGCCTCGAGCACTCGCCGGAAGGCCGGCAGGCCCTGGCGGTCCTGGGGCGGAAAGTAGGTTCCGCCGAAGAACGGGTCGAGATCGGGCGTCAGGAAGACCGACATCGGCCAGCCCCCGGAGCCGGTCATGGCCTGGACCGCGGCCATGTACACATCGTCGAGGTCGGGGCGCTCCTCCCGATCCACCTTGATCGACACGAAGTGCCTGTTCATGAGCGCTGCGGTCTCCGGATCCTCGAAGGACTCGCGCTCCATCACGTGGCACCAGTGGCAGGCCGCGTAGCCAATGGACAGGAAGATCGGCCGATCCTCGCGCCGGGCCAGCTCCAACGGTTCGTCACCCCACGGGTACCAGTCCACCGGGTTGTGGGCGTGCTGCAGGAGGTAGGGGCTCGTCTCGGCGGCGAGCCGGTTCGTGGACGTATGGGGGCGCGGCTCGTTGTCGCTCACGCCGCCCAGTGTCGCACGGCTGGCGCCGTGCGAGCGGTCACGGAGCCTGGAAGTCGATGGTCGAGAGCGAGCTCGGCTGGCCCGCACCCATGCAGGGCGGCACCAGCACCACGGGCGCCGATGGATCGGACCCGACCGGCAGCTCGCTGCCGTCCGCCAGGACGAGGCGCAGCGAGAGGCTCCCCGATGGAGCAGCATCGCACCAGTTCGACCAGACCACGCTGGTCGTGAGGGTGTCCGAGGGACCCAGAGCGAGGAGCCCTCTGCCGCTCCCGGGCCGGGCGTTTACGCTGGCGACCGTCGCCGATGCCGAGCGGATCTGGGCGCCGGGCCGGTCAGCCTCGATCAGGCAGGTTGCCGCGCTGACGTTGGTGACGGTCACGGTCGTTCCCCGCGAGCCCGCCGCCGCGCCCCAGGGCGCCGCTGTGGCGTGCAGCTCGCCCGGGCCGCAGGCGACGACGGGCGCGGTGGGCGCCGACGGCGACCCGTGGCCCGGAAGGTCGCCGGCACCCGATGGCGTTGATCCCGACGGTCCGGTGACGGCGATCGCGACGGTGACCGCTGCCGCGGCGACGGCGAGCGTTCCCAGGCCGCCCCCGAAGAGCGACCGGAGGCTGCGTCGCCGATCGATCGTGCGCAGGTGGGACCGCGCCTCCTCCACCCGGGCCGGCAGGGGCGGGATCGAGCCCTCGAGCTCGCGCGGGCCGCGCTCGCGGAGCACCCGCTCCACGCGATCTCCGCTCATAGGGTCACCTCCGGATCGCTGAGGCGCGCCCGCAGGGTGTCGAGCGCGCGGCTGACGTGACTCCGCGCCGATGGCGCGGCGATGCCCAGGATGTTGCCGATCTCGTCAAAGGGCAGATCGGCGCGGTAGCGCAGGTAGACGGCTGCGCGCTGACGCTCGGGAAGCGACTCGACCGCATCCCAGACCGCGATGGCCTCCGACCGGTCGGCGGATGGTGCCGGCTGCGGCGGCCCCAGCCGCTCCGCGAGGGCCCGAACGCGGCGCCGCCATCGGTGCGCGTCCATGCACAGCCGGTACAGGGTGCGGAAGACCCAGGCGTCGGGCTGCCCGATCTGCTGCCCGTCGTCGATGGCGACCCATAGGCGAAGGAGCGCCTCCTGCGCCGCGTCGCCGGCCTCGTCAGGGCTCAGGCCCAGGCGGCGGGCGAAGCCGTACAGCTCCGAACCGCGTTGCTCGTGCAGCTCGGCGACCATGGCATGGTCAGCCTCACGGGTGATCTCGCCCGTGCCGGTCACCGAGTGGAACAGCCCTCTGGTGATCTCCACGCTCCTTCGACGCGCGGGCCGCGCGAAACGTTGAATCCGGCTGGTCGGGGTGTGTCGTCAGAGCCCGATGCCGGCCTCGATCTCGGCGCTTGCTGCCTCGGCGACCAGGAACTGCTGCTGGTAGAGACGCGCGTAGAGGCCCTCGTGGCGCAGGAGCTCGGCGTGGGTGCCGCGCTCCACGATCCGTCCGCGGTCGTAGACGAGGATCAGGTCGGCGCGCAGGATCGTCGACAGCCGGTGCGCGATGGCGATCGTGGTCCGGCCCTCCATGAGGCGGCCCAGGGCCCCCTGGATCAGACGCTCGCTGACCGTGTCGAGGGCGGAGGTCGCCTCGTCGAGAATCAGGATCCGCGGATCCTTGAGCAGCACCCGCGCGATGGCGACCCGCTGCTTCTCGCCGCCCGACAGCTTGTAGCCCCGCTCGCCCACGACGGTGTCGTAGCCGTCGGGCAGCTCCATGATCCGGTCGTGGATCGCCGCCGCCCGGGCCGCCCTCTCCACTTCGTCCATGGTGGCGTCCGGCTTGGCGTAGCGCAGGTTCTCGAGCACGGTGTTGTGGAAGAGATACGTCTCCTGGGTGACGACCCCGATGTTCAGCCCGAGGGACTCGAGCTTGAGGTGGCGCACATCCATGCCATCGATGCGTACCGCGCCGGCCTCGACGTCATACAGCCGCGGGATCAGGTAGGTGGTCGTCGTCTTTCCGGCACCGGAAGGACCCACGAGCGCGACGAGCGTGCCGGGCTCCGCGGTGAAGTCGACATCGGCAAGGTCGAACGGGTTGGCCGCGACCGGCTCAGACCGGCCTTCCGCCGCCTGCGCCGCTTCGGCACGGGACGCCTGCAGCGCATCGCTCACCGGATAGTGGAAGCCGACATGCTCGAAGCGCAGCTCTCCGCGCATGGTCTGCGTCTGGAGCGCGACGGCGTCGGGGGCGTCGCTGATCTCGTG
The DNA here is from genome assembly GCA_963805305.1 of uncultured Chloroflexia bacterium. Taxonomy (GTDB): domain Bacteria; phylum Chloroflexota; class Limnocylindria; order QHBO01; family QHBO01; genus CAVXEH01. The sequence goes on along the minus strand of CAWDTM010000002.1, from coordinate 174,252 downwards.
CGGCATCTCGAGGTATTCGAAGATGCGGTCGAAGAGCGCGAGGGCGCCCTGGATCTCGATCTGGACGTTGAGCATCTGCCCTAGCGGGAAGAAGATCCGGCTCTGGAGCGTGGTGAAGGCCACGATGGTGCCGATGCTCACGTGCGTGTCGCCGCCGATGATCAGGGAGCCGGCGAGCAGGTAGACGAGCGCGGGCATGATCGAGAAGAACGTGCCGATGAGGGCGAAGAACCAGCGGCCGAGCATCTGCTGGCGGATCTGGAGGTCGGAGAGGCGTGCCGATTCCGCGCTGAAACGGTCGATCGAGCTGCGCTGCTGCCCGAACGTCTTCGAGAGGAGGATCCCCGACACGGAGAGCGACTCCTCGGTGATGGCGCTCACCTCGGCGAGCGACTCCTGGGTCAGCGTCGAGAGGCGGCGGCGCACCTTGCCGACCCGGAAGGTGATGAAGGCGAAGATGGGGAGCATCCCCATCGACAGGATCGTGAGCCGCCAGTCCAGGACGATCATGGCGACGACCGTGCTCGCCACCACGGCGACGTTCGAGAGGAGCCCGCTTGCGGTGTCGGTGAGGACGGACTGCACACCGTTCACGTCGTTGCCGATCCGGCTCTGGATCTCCCCGGTGCGCGTCTCCGTGAAGAAGCGCAGCGGCATCCACTGCAGGTGGCTGTAGAGCGCGACGCGCAGGTCGTTCATCACGCTCTGGCCGACGTAGTTGGACAGGTACGACTGCCCGACGCCGATGAGGCTCGAGACGATGGGCAGGACGATCATCAGCCCTGTCTCCAGGTAGAGCAGCCCCAGGTCCCGTGGTCCGGTCAGGTTGTCGATGACCAGCTTGAGGAGGATGGGATTGACGACGCCGATGCCGGCCGTGAGGAGGATGGCGAAGGCGATGACCACCAGCCGCCCCCGGTAGGGCGCGAAGAAGCGGACGATGCGTCGCAGGGTCTCGCCGCCGCGTCCCGGCCGTCGCTGGAGGTTGGGCTCGGCACCGCCCCAGTGGCCCCGCCCTCGCGTCATCGGCTTGGACCCCCGATCAGGTCAGCAGGATGGATAGGAACGCCTGCGCCGCCTCGAGGCCGACCGCTGCCCCCACCTCCTGCGCCCTTTCGCGGACACGCCGCTCGGTCGCCTCCCAGTCGGAGATCTGGCTCTCGTGTCGACGCAGCGCCGCCAGCGCCAGGTCCATGCGATCCGCGACGTCAACCCACAGGTTGGGATGGTCGGCGCTGGTCACGAGCACCTGACGCACCTTCCACGGCTCCAGGCCCTCGTCGAGGAGCTCGGGGAAGTTGAGCCGGTCGCGGGCGGCGGGATAGACCGCGGACAGGGTGGCCTCCCCGGTCGCGAGGTGGTCGGGATGGGCGATGAACGGGTTGCCGTCGCTGCGCCGCTGGGAATTCTGCGCGATCACGAGGTCCGGCCGGAAGCGACGGATCTGGCGGACGATGTCGCGGCGGAGGCCCAGCGTGGGCTCCAGGTACCCATCCGGATAGCCAAGGTGGGTGATCTCGCCGACCCCCAGGACGTCGGCGGCGGCCCGTTGCTCCGCGATCCGGGTTGCGGCCAGCATCTCCGGGGTCACGGCGGGGTCCTCGGTCCCCTTGCTGCCGTCGGTGGTCACGACGTAGTCGACGCGCGCGCCGAGGCCCACAAGGTGGGCGATGGTCGCCGCCGCGCCGAACTCGGCATCGTCGGGGTGGCTGAAGATGACGAGGACGCGCTCCAGCGGCTCGATCAGCGAATGGCGTTCGGGCTCGGTCATTTGGTTGCGCATGGTACCGCTTCCGCCCGCCGGAAGCTGGCAGGATGCCTGGCGATGCCCCCGCGGTGACCCGTGGCCGTTGACCGTCGCGGTGGCCGCCCGCATACTACCCCCCGGTATGCAGACACCCGACGAGCGCGCGGCGCACTTCCGGCACAGCTACACGAAGGATCGACGCGACCTGCTCAACCGCCTCAACCGCATCGAGGGCCAGGTCCGCGGCATCCGGCGCCTCGTGGAGGAGGAGGCGTACTGCCTCGATGTGCTGCAGCAGGTCGAGGCCATGACCGGCGCCGCCGACCAGGTCGGACTGCTGCTCCTGGAGGACCACATCGACGGGTGCCTGGCGCACGCCATCGAGAGCGGCGAGGGCGAGCCCTACATCGACGAGGTGATGTCCATTGTCCGGCGGGCAATGGGCCGCCGGGCGACGCGACGGACGAGGAGCACTCGACAGGCCTGACGGCTACCATCGCGACTTCTTGGGAGTGCCGCAGGGGGGAACCACGGCACTCCCGGGTCAGTGTATGCCGCCCACGATGGGCTGGCTACTCCCCGAACATCGTGAGCTGTTCGCCGCCCCGTTCGATGAGCGGATCGAGGCCGAGGACCGGCTCGAGCCAGTCGAGGTGGGCCCCGTCCCGGGCGGCCAGCGTCGCGAGATGCTCCCACTTGAGGAAGTGCCAGTTCTGCCGCTCGACCTCGTTGCGCAGCCAGGGCGAGCGCTCCAGCTTGAGCCGCACCAGCTCGGTGCGCTCGGCCGGGAAGACGAGGATGCGGGCCTGTCGATCCGTGACCGGGATCGCGCGACCGCGCTGCAGGATCGCCTCGCCCAGCATGCCCGTCCACTCGACCTCGAGCAGGAAGGCGAGCTTGCCCCGGACGTACCAGATGCCATCCACCGCGGCCAGCTCATCCGAGGGACCTCGCACGATGAGCGGCAGGTACGCGCGTCGCTCATCGTCGGCGAGGAGGTCGCCCAGGCGATGACCCCCGGCCACCTTGTCGTGCTCGCGACGGCTGATCCAGACCCGCAGGCCAAGCCGATGTCCGTACTCCGCGAGCGAGGCGAGGATCCGCGTGTGGTCGCCGAAGCGGGCTCCCAGCTCGTCCTCGGTCCGAAGCTGGCCCCGCTCGCCGACGCGGGCGTACGCAGCCAGGCAGGCGCGGACCAGCTCCTCGTCCGGTGCCTGAAGGCCCGGGAAGAGGCGGTAGATGCGGTCCAGGAACCCCGCCTCATCGAGTCGCCCGGCGGTGGACAGGATCGAGAAGGTGGCCCACTCGACGCGGTCGGCCAGGGACTGTTCGGCGAGCTCCGGGTCACGCAGCCACCATGACGGTCGCTCCGGGTCGCCCAGTCGCAGCAGGTCGGGGTGATCGTCACGCCAGAGCTCTTCTCGCAGCAGGCTCGCCAGGAGCGTCGATCCGGCGCTGAGCTGTGCCACGCGCGGGTCATGCGCGGGACGCTCCCCCGCGGCGGGCTCCGCCGCTGCCTCCTCGGGCGCGGTATCTCCTGCGGCGGCCGGAGGCTGGTCGTCTGGCGCTGATCCCGCCCGTGTCTGCGCCACCCGGCGCAGCAGGCCGGTCTGCTGCAGCTCCTCGACCACGGCAGCGGCGACCCGGGTGAGGCCGGCCGGCTCTCCCCGATCGCGCAGCAGCGAGACCACCCCCCGGGACACGGCGCCGGCCAGCTCGGGGTAGGTGAGGTGCCCGCTCTCGGCGCCGAGACGAAGCGGCCGAGGTCCCACCGCCGAGCGCAGGCGATCCTCGCCGGAGGGCCTTCGGAAGTGGAGCGCCGCGCCGTCGCCCGAGCGCCGCGATTCGCGGTGGATGATCCGCACCAGGTCCAGACCCGCGGCAGCTCCGGCGACCGCGATGGCCAGCATCCGGTCCGCGTCGTCCTCCTCGAGCAGGACATTGAACCAGCCACCCGGTCGCAGGGTCGCGCCGGCAGAGGCCATGGCGTGACGCAGGGCCGTGGCCTCCGCGCCGTCAGAAGCCGCAGCGGCCGTGCCGAAGAGGGGCTCGAGGCGCAGCGTCTCGGCAGCCTCGCGGCCGATGAGCCAGGCGGTCGCGAGATACTCGAAGCTCAGCTCGTCCACGGATGCCGGCGGGGGCGGGGTCCCGAGCACGAGGTCGATCCCGTCGGCCGGGAGATACTGACCGGCAACCGCGGGCCGGCTGCGAACCCAGAGCACGTTGGCGGCGCTCATCCCGCCCAGGTCGTCGAAATCGGTGGCGAAGCGCGCTGCACGCCGTTCCCTGCCCAGTGCGACGATCGCCGTGCGCACATCCTGGAACGAGGCTTCGAAGAGCCGCCAGACGTTGACCTCGCGCTGGTGGCGCGAGGCGGGCTGGCGCACATGCCCGGCGGTGATGCGCAGCGAGGCCACCCGACCCGGGTAGCCGTTCAGCCGGCTTGCTGGGAGGAGGCAGGCGGCCAGCGCCAGCCGAAAGACGGCCAGCAGCGCCGGATCACGCATCTCGGTCTCGATCTTCCCCGCGATCGTCTCGAGGGCATACAGGTTCCGCGGCGTGTACAGCGCCAGGAGCTCGTCGACGAGGTCGCGACGGCCGTCCAGGACGGGAAACCGCTCCCGGAGCTGGGCAACGTGTGGTCCCTCGCGGACGTCCGGCACGGCACCGGGGGCCGGCGGCTCGGGATGCACCGTCGAGCGGTAGCGTCGTTCCGGTGATGGCGAGCGATCCGGCGGGTCCGGCTCACCCGGTGTCGGCGGCGGCGGTCCCCCGGCCTCGCCCAGGGCCGGCAGCTCGTAGTCGGTGACGGAGCCGGTCAGGCCCACGGGAGCGGGCGGGAGGTCGTCCTCGACATCGGCTGGATCGGTCGATTCGGTGCGGCTTCCCGGAGCTGCCCGGTCGATGCCGAGCTTCGACAGGTCGGCCTCCTCGATGGGTGCCACCCGTTCCGCGGGGCCACCCACGCTGATGTCGCAGCTCGGGCATCGGTAGACCTTGCGGCCCGGCGCGTCGTCATCACGCGGCCAGATGAACTGCTCGCCCATCACCGGGCGGCGGCACGCGGCGCAGTGGGTCGCGTACAGCTCCTCGATGTGCTGCTGGAGGGGGACATCAACGCGCCGGGAGCTCGCGAGCTGCCGGAACGCCGCGTCGAGCGAGCCGATCTCGGGCGCCAGCAGGAAGGCCTGCCCGGCGAGCTGAGCGAACGGGCTGGGATCGGCGACGACGGCGCGCATCCCGTTGGCCACGGCGCGACGCGCGGTCCATCCGGTGCCGGCCCATGGGTCGAGGACGGTGTCGCCCGGCGAGGCGAAGGCGGTCAGCTCCGCGTCGAGGATGTTGTCGGCGGGCGATGGGAAGTAGCGCTCCAGGAGCGCGAGGCCGGGGAGGCGACGAGGGAGGACGACGTGGTCCAGGCTCCTCCGTTCGGCGGCCTCGGTCATTGGCTCCTACGGTTCTTCGAGCAGCTCTTCCTCGAGCTCGGGCTCGGCTGAGTACTCCGGGAGGCTCGTGTCGAGCTCCTCGACCTCCTCCTGGTCCTCGTCGAGCTCCTCGCTCTCCTCCTCGTCATCGTAGCGGAGCGCCGACCCCTTGAGGTACGGTCTCACGTCACTCCCGCGCGTGCTGCTCCCCGGAAAGGAGACCTTTCCGAAGTTCGCTGCGTGCGAGAAGGTTTCGCGGATGATGATCCGCACGTCTTCGCGCGAGAGGATGGTGATCGCGGCGTCGTAGCGGTTGCCGCCGGCCATCAGCTTCACGAGGCGCGACCCGACGCGCGGCTCAACCTGGCCGACCTCGACGTCGCCGACGTACGCGAGCAGGTGATCGCCGTCCGGCTTGAGCATCACCTGGTCGCCCGGCGACAGGGGCGCCAGCTCATCGCGGCCGGCGATGTTGAAGAGGCGCGCGTGCCCGGTCTTCCCCATCTCCTCGATGAAGACGGCCGCCTTGGCCTTCTCCGGCTTGCCGTCGCTCGCCGCCGCGGCGCGGGCCGCCGCCTGCGTGCTGGCGAGCAGCCGCAGTCGCTCGACGTTGCGCTCGGCGATCCGGTTCGTCGCGTCGCGGGCCAGCGCCTGCTGGTAGGCCCCGAGCGCCTCCGCGTGCCGACCAAGCTCCGCGAGGGCCTTGCCAAGGCGGTTGTACGCGTCCGTGTCCGGACCCAGGTCCAGGAGGCCCTGGTTCGCCTGAACCGCCCCCTCCCAGTCGCCGCGGGTGGCAAAGCCAATCGCCTGCTCCGCCAGCTGACGCCGCTGGCGATTGGCGGCGTCCATCTCCCCTATCGTCATGCTCTACTCCCGTCTCCGGGGTGGGTCTGTCGGGTAACGGAAATGCCCTCGGCGCGGTGGTTCCGGCCAAAGGCGCCTTGTTGTAGCACTGCCCTCCGGGGCTGTCAACGCGACCGGTTGCGCCCGCTCGAATCGATCCGTCCCCTACTGCTGGTGCAGCAGCAACGCCACGAGGAGGCCCAGCAGCGCGAGGCTCCCGAACTCGATGGCGACCGCCCGCCCGGCTGCGCCATCCCCGAGCGCCTCCGCCGCACCGCCCCACGCGTAAAACGCCAGCGCGACGATGGCCGGGCCGACGAGGCCGGGCAAGCCCAGCACGGCGACACCCAGCGCCACCTGGCCCACGGCCAGCGCGTGCAGCATGGCCTGCCCCACCGCCTCCACGCCACCTCGCCCGCGTGCCTCCGAGGAGCGGAGGCCGAGCAGGAAGGCAAGGAGCGCCACGAGCGCCACCGGCGGCGGCCAGGCCGCACGGTCGAAGAAGGTCCCGATACCCGCGGCTGCGGCGAACAGCGTGCCGGTCAGCGCCAGGTCCAGGCCGGTCCGCTCCACGGAGAGCAGCTCCCCTCGCATCTCGAGCCAGAGCACCGCCCACAGCAGGATCGCGAGGAAGGGCACGAAGAGCAGGCTGACACCGCCGGGGATCATCCGCCCGACCAGCGTGGCGGCCACCCCCGCCAGGGCCAGCGTCGTGTAGCGGGCAAGCCCGAGCCCTGGGCGCGACGGCCCCATCAGGGCGACCGCCCCAAGGCCGCCGAGCGCGAGCTGCAGGCCGATGGCGACGGAAAGCCCGAGAGGGCTGGCGAGCCAGCCGGCGGCGGCCGTCGCTGCCAGGGCCACGGCGAGGACGATCGCCCACGGCCGGTCGACGCGCCCGGCCCGCGGCGAGGAGCGGCCGCTCGATCGGAGCCGGGCGATCATCGGCCGGCCAGCAGCCCGGCCGCGTCGCGGGTGTTCGCGACCTGGTCCGCGGTGAGCCATGCGCGGCGCGCCATCGAGACGGCGTAGCCCAGCTGTCCCAGCTCCTCGGTCCGGTGCGCGTCGCTGGCCACGACGAGGCGCGCGCCGGCGCGCGCTGCCGCGCGGGCCAGGTGCTCGTCGAGGTCGAGGCGCGGGCTGCCGTTCATCTCGAGCAGGGTACCCGTTCGGGCCGCCGCCTCGAAGATGATCGGCCAATCGAGGTCGACCGGGTCGCGGCGATTGACGATCCGCCCGGTCGGGTGGGCGAGCACGTCGACGTGCGGATTGTCGATGGCTGCCAGCGCTCGCCTCGTAAGCTGCGCCGCCGGCTGGTTGCGCCCGGTGTGCACGCTGGCGACCACGAGGTCATAGCGGGCCAGGAGCTCATCGGGGTAGTCGAGCGCGCCATCGGAGCGAACCTCCATCTCCGTCCCGTGGAGGATCCGGAATGGCGCCAGCAGCTCGTTGAGCCGGCCGATCTCGAGCCGCTGGGCCTCGACACGTTCCGGGGCCAAGCCCCGCGTGATGCCGAGCGAGGGGGAGTGATCGGTGAGCACGATGTACTCGTGGCCGAGGTCGCGCGCAGCGCGGGCCATGGCCTCGATGGTGTCCACGCCATCGGTCCAGTCGGAGTGCACGTGCGTGTCGCCGCGAACCTCTTCGGCGCGAACGAGCCGGGGCAGCCCGCCGGACACGGCCGCCTCGATCTCGCCGTCGTCCTCGCGCAGCTCGGGGGGGATCCAGGGCAGGTCGAGGCGGGCGTAGACCGCCGCCTCATCCGCCTCCAGCTGCAGCTCGCCGGTCTCGAGCACCTTGAAGCCCTTCTCGCTGAGGGACAGTCCCCGCTCGAGGGCCCTGCCCCGCAGGGCGACATTGTGGGCGGCGCTTCCGGTGAAATGGACGAAATGGGTTCCCCACGCGGCGGGCGGGCAGACCATCAGGTCGACCTGGGGACCCTCCCGCAGCACGATGCTCGACTTGTCGGTTCCGGCGCTCAGGACCCGTTCGACCGCCTGGAGCCCGTCCAGCGCGCCGATCACGGCCCCCGGGTCATTGACCGCTGCGAGGAGGTCGAGGTCGCCAATCGTGGCACGACGGCGGCGAAGGGAGCCGGCGGCCTCGATGCGCACGACGCCGGGCGCGGCGCGCAGCTCGCGAAGAAGCTCTGCCAGCAGGGCATCGGCGTCGTGGATCAGGAGCCGGGTGCCGCGTCGCTCGATGCGCGCGATGCCGGCCAGGATGTTCTCCTCCGTCCGGGCGGAGAGCCCTTTCAGTCCGCGCAGCCTCCCCTCCTCCGCGGCGGCCCGCAGCTCCTCCACCGAGCCGATCCCCAGTTGGTCGTGGAGAAGCTTCACCGTTCGAGGCCCCACTCCCTGGATCCGCAGCATGTCCAGCAGCTCCGGAGGAACCTGGAGGCGAAGGCGCTCGTGATACTCCAGCCGGCCGGTCTCCGACAGCTCGGCGAGCTTGGTCGAGAGCGCCGAGCCCGCGCCCGGAATCTTCGGTGGATCACCGGCGCGATAGCGGGCGGCCACGTCTTCCGGCCAGCGCTCGACGGCATCCGCGACCCGGCGGTAGGCGACCGCCTTGTACACCACCTCGCCCAGGATCTCGAGCATATCCGCGATCTCGTTGAAGACGCGCGCGAGCTCCCCGTTGGTGATGACGGCGTCGCCGGATCGCGACGCGCTCCGCGGTCGAGGCATGGCTCGCCATTCTAGGGCTGACAGCACGAGACCCGTCCGGGGTGCCCGGAACGGGTCTCGTGATAGCGGGCCGTGCGGGCGGCTCCCCCTCAGCGGGGACGTCGTCGACGCAGCAGGCTCAGGCTCAGCGCTCGGCCGCGACGATGCGCGCGCTGGTCGCGAGTGCGACGCAGCTGTGCGGCTTCGTCGAGCAGCTCGTTCTGGCGGAGCATCGCGAGCAGCCCGAAGTAGGTCGCTCCTCCCTTGGACATGGTGCCTCCTGGCAGATACAGCCCAGGTCCATGGCCCGGGCAGCTGATGATCAGATCGATCGGGTCGGGTAATCCCCGATGGACGGACGGGTGTCGGCACCCGAGCGCACGGCTGCGAGATCGAGCAGCACGAGCAGCAGCAGGATCACGAGCAGGAACATGAGAATCGTGCCTCCACGGCGTCGTCGTAACTTGTGTTTGCGGGTTAACGGGTTACATGGCAGATTGTATTCAACAAGCTGTAACTTGTCAAGGGCTCTATACTGGTTACAGACATGCCGATCAGCAGCGACGTGATCATCGAACCGCAGCGTTCGGACGACCTGTTCGTGGACTTCGCGAACACCCTGGTCTACGAGCGTGGCGAGCCCGTGGAGCATCTTCCCGACGTCGATGCGCTCCTCGTCTGGCTGCGCGAGCGCGGCCTCATCAGCGACCGGGCGCGCGCGGCGGAGGGGCAGCGCCTTGCCCATGACACCGGCGAGGCGGCTCGCCGACTGGAGCGCTTCCGCTACCTCCGCGGTCTGCTCGCCGCCATCGCCACGCGCCTTTCCGCGGGTGCACGACCGACGCGGGACCAGATCCGCCAGCTCAATCACGTCCTGCGACACGGGCTGCACTATCACCAGCTGCAGGTGGATGCGAACGACGCCCGCTACTCCGTGGCGCAGGTCGGCGATCGCCTCGACCAGGCACGGGCCACGATCGCGGGCTCCTTCGCCTCGTTCCTGTCGGAGGATGACCCCACCCGGCTGCGGATCTGCGCGAACGACGGCTGCCGCGAGATCTTCGTTGACCGCTCCCCGACCGGCCGGCGCCGCTGGTGCGACATGCGCACCTGCGGCAACCAGGCCAAGGTGGCGCGCCATCGGGCCAGGGCGCGAGCGGAGAGCCTCGCCGGCGCCGAGCACTGAGCGGATTTGCGGGGTTCCGATCGACTGCCGGGCGGGCTAGAATGTGCCCGGCCCGATGGCGCGGCGCCATGGGTCAGTCAGCCAAGCTCGCAACGAGGCCCTCGCGAAGCACCCGTGGACGCAGGTTCCTGTAGACCCAAACCACGCGCGCGCTCCGGCCGCCCGGGTCCCCGGAGGACGACCGCCTAGCGTCAACGTCGACGCGATCGTCCTGCGCGACCCTCCGACCACCCGCGCGCGCCACCGGTTGAGACGCGACAGCGAGGTGGTCATTCCATGCTCTTCCTGAGCCAGGTCATCGGGAAGCCGGTCCTGGACCGGACCGGCGAGCCGTTCGGCAAGGTCCGCGACCTGATCGTCGCCCTCGGCGAGCGGTACCCGCCGGTCACCGGACTTGTCGTGCGGGTCGCGGGCGGACGGGAGATCTTCCTTCCCTGGAGCGACGTCGACCAGATCGAGGCCGGTGGTGCCCGGCTGCACGCGTCGAGCATCGACATCACCACCTTCCGGCAGCGACCGAACGAGATCCGGCTTTGGCGCGACCTGCAGGACAAGCAGATCGTGGATGTCGAAGGCCGGAAGATCGTGCGGGTCAACGACATCCAGCTGGCGCCGGTCCGCGGTCGCCTCCGCCTTGTGGCGGTCGATGTCGGACTGGCCGGGATCCTCCGTCGCCTGGGCCTGTCCGGGCCCGGCGAGGGCCTGGCTCGCGCCCTGCACCTTCCGATCGAGAACTACATCGAGTGGGAGGATGTCGACCCGGTGGAGTCGAGCGTCAGCTCGCTCAAGCTCCGCGTCCCGCACCAGGCCCTTTCGACGCTGCACCCCGCCGATGTGGCCCACATCGTGGAACAGCTGGCGCCGCGCGATCGAGCCGGGATCCTGGCCTCCCTCGATGACGAGCGCGCCGCGGACGTGATCGAGGAGCTCTCCGCCGAGGACCAGGTCGACGTCCTCGAGGCGCTGCCACTGGAGACCGCGGCCGACATCCTCGAGGAGATGGGGCCGGACGACGCCGCCGACCTGCTCGCCGACCTGTCCGAGGAGCGCAAGCAGGAGCTGCTCAGCCTCATGGAGCCGGAAGAGGCCGAAGAGGTCCGCGAGCTCCTGCGCTACGGCGAAGAGACGGCCGGCGGCCTGATGACCACCGACTTCATCACGGTCTCGTCGGAAGAGACCGCCCAGCAGGTGATCGACCGCCTCCGCGAGCTTCGTCCCGACGCCGATCACGTGTACTACCTCTATGTGACCGATGCGGACGGGGTCCTGGTCGGCACCGTGACGTTGCGCGGCCTGATCGTCGCCACGCCAGAGACGACCATCTCCGAGTTCACCCGGCCCGAGCCGATCTCGGTTTCGCTGGAGACCGACGCCGACGAGGTGGCGCGTGCCATAGCCCGATACAACCTGCTGGCTCTGCCGGTCGTCGACGACGCGGGCCGGATGCAGGGGGTCGTCACCGTCGACGACGCGATGGAGCGCGCGCTGGGCGAGGGCTGGCGGAAGCGGCTCCCGGAGGTCTTCGAGCCGGTCGAGGAAAGGTGACCCGCATCACCGTTCCCCGCCCGATTCGCCGCGCGCAGCGGTCGCTCCGCGACCGCCTGCCCAACTTCCGCACCCATCGGACCGGAATCCTCGCCTTCCTGGGGGTGATGGGGCCCGGCCTCATCGCCGGCCTGGCGGGCAACGACGCGGGCGGCATCTTCACGTACTCCGTGCTCGGTGCCCAGACGGGACTCCAGTTCCTCTGGATCCTGCCCATCACGACGGTCATGCTCGTCGTGGTCCTGGAGATGGCGGCCCGCATGGGCGCCGTCTCAGGCCAGGGCCTGGGCGACCTGATCCGCGACGACTTCGGGATCCGCTGGACGCTCTTCGCCATGGTTGTCCTGCTCGTCGCCAACGGCTCGAACATCGCCGCGGAGTTCGCCGGTGCCGCGGCCGCCCTGGAGATCTTCGGCATCCCTCGCTGGGTCGTCGTTCCGGTGGTCGCCGCCGGCATCTGGGCGCTGGTGGTCTTCGCCAGCTACCGCGTCGTCGAACGGGTCTTCCTCTCGGTCGCGGTCGTCTTCGTGGCCTACATCGTGAGCGCCTTCCTGGCCGGACCGAACTGGGGCGACGTCGGGCACGCGCTCGTCACGCCCTCGATCAGCTGGGAGCCGAACACGCTGCTCCTGATGGTCGCCACGGTGGGCACCACGGTGACCCCGTACATGTTCTTCTACCTGCAGTCGTCCGTCGCGGACAAGGGTCTCGGGCCCGAGGAGCTCAACCTGGAGCGCGCCGACGCCATCATCGGTGGTGTCTGGACCAACGCGATTGCGCTCTTCATCGTGGTCGTCACCGCCGTGACCCTCTTCGGTCGCGGGCTCCAGCTGACGGATGCGGCGGAGGCGGCCCAGGCGCTGGCACCGGTGGCCGGGCGGTTCGCGGAGGGGCTCTTCGCCTTCGGCCTTTTCGGCGCATCCGTCCTGGCGGCCACGGTCATGCCCCTGACAACGAGCTACACGGTCTGCGAGAGCTTCGGCTGGGAATCCGGCGTCTCGCGGCGCTTCCGCGAGGCGCCGGTCTTCATGGGCCTCTACACGGCGCTGATCGTCATCGGTGCGCTCGTGGTGCTGATCCCCGGCATGCCCCTCACCGGTCTCATCATCCTGAGCCAGAACCTGAACGGTATCCTGCTGCCCATCATCCTGGTATTCATGCTGCGGCTGGCGAACAATCCGCGGATCATGGGCGTGCACACGAACCCGCGGTGGATCAACGTGCTGGGGTGGGGACTGACCGGGCTGGTGGCCCTCCTCACCGTGGTGCTCTTCGCGAGCGCGCTCGTTGGTGCCCTGGGATCCTGATGAAGCCGCGCACCCCGCTCACGGCGACCCTGGGTGGGATGCGTGCCCTGCCGCTCCGTCTCCGACGCCGGCCGCGCCCCGGGCTGCCGGGGCAGGAGAGCGAGCCCGTGCTCGAGCCGCGGCCCGAGATCGTCGAGGCGCCCGGCCTGCGCTGGATCAACATCGAGTCGCCGCGCCTCGCGGACCGTCTCTGGCTGGCGGAGAACTTCGGCTTTCATGAGCTCGATATCGAGGACGTGGCCAGCCGCAACCAGCGCCCCAAGCTCGACGCGTATCCGGAGTACCTCTTCGGGGTCATCCAGTTCCCGTCCTACGACGCGGAAACGAGCCGCCTGGACGCCGCGGAGCTCGACGTCTTCATGGGTCCGGACTACGTCATCACCCTGCCGAACGAGCCGATCCCCCCGCTTCGCGCCGTGTTCGAGCGTGCCGCGGCTCGCGACGAGTTCCGTGCCGAGGTGATGAGCCACGGCTCCGGCCGACTGCTGTACGAGATCCTGGACCGCTGCGTGGACGCAGGCTTCCCGATGCTCAGCCAGCTCGGGCGCAAGCTGCGCCGCATCGAGGACGACATCTTCGAGGGCCGCAGCCGCGAGATCGTGCGGGACATCAGCAACGCGAAACAGGAGATCATCAACTTCCGGGCCGTGATCCGCCCCCAGCGGCTCGTCTTCCGCGACCTCGAGCGCGCCAAGCAGCGCTACCTGCCCGAGGAGCTGGACATCTACTTCGACGACCTGACCGATGCCTCCGAGCGGATCTGGGACGTGCTCGAGAACTTCAAGGAGTCCGTGGAGGGCCTGGAGAGCACGAACGAGTCGGTTCTATCGCACCGCCTCAACGACGTGCTGCGGATCCTCACCGCGGTGACGGTCATCCTCCTGCCGCTGACCCTGGTGACCGGGTTCTTCGGCATGAACGTTGGATTCCCCGGGGATCCGAGGGCGCCCGCCTACTTCTGGGGCGTCGTGGTCGCCATGGCGGTCATGCTCGTGGCCCTCGTCGTCTTCTTCCGCCGGCGTGGCTGGCTCTAGCGCGCCGGCTCAGGCGCCGATGGGGTGCCAGACGGTCTTGGTCTCGACGAAGAGACCAATGAGGTACGGCGACTGCGCCGTCTCCGAGAGCCACTCGTAGCGCTCCAGCCCGTCGAACGGCGGCCTGGCGATACGCTTGACGTTCTCGCTCCCGAGCTCCTCGACCGCCGCCGACTCGGCCGGTGCCAGGCCGAAGGCGTCGAGGGCGTTGACGTCCATGTGGCCGGCCAGGTGCGAGACGAGCTCGCGGCGAAACCCGGTCACCAGGTTCACGACCCCGCCGGGCACGTCGGACGTGGCCAGCACCTCGGTGAGGGTGACCGAGGGAAGCGGCCGTGACTCGCTGGCGATCACGACCGCCGCGTTGCCGGAGACGATCACCGGGGCCAGGCGGCTCACCAGGCCCAGGAGGCTCGAATCCTCGGGCGCGATGACGCCCACGACACCGGTGGGCTCGGGGACGCTGAAGTTGAAGTAGCTGCCGTTCACCGGGTTGACCGTGCCGATCACCTGGCTGAACTTGTCGGCCCAGCCGGCGTACCAGACCCAGCGGTCAATGGACGCATCCACGAGCCGGGCTGCGCGGCGGCGGCCGATCCCTTCGGCAGCCATCACCTCGGCGATGAACTGCTCGCGGCGACCCTCCATCAGCTCGGCGATCCGGTACAGGATCTGGCTGCGGTTGAACGCGGTGCGGGCCGCCCAGCCGGACTGCGCCTTGCGCGCAGCACGGACGGCCTCGCGGATGTCCTTGCGCGTTCCGCGGCACGCGTTGGCGAGCAGGGCGCCGCGCGCGTCGAAGACCTCGTAGCTGCGGCCGGACTCCGTGCGCGGGAACTGGCCACCGATATAGAGCTTGTAGGTCTTCCGCACGCCGATCCGATCGCCGGACCGGCCGGCGGCGTTCGTCGTGGCCAGCGGCGCTGCATCCCGGGGCGTCAGGACGGAGGCGCGACGGGTGCGCTGGGCAGTGGTCGTGCGACGAGTCGGCATCGGTCTAGTGCTCCCCGTCCAGCCGCAGGTAGGCGGCCAGGCCCGCCAGCCCACCCTCGCGCCCGTACCCGGACTCCTTGTAGCCGCCGAACGGGCTGGTGGGGTCGAAGCGGTTGAAGGTGTTGGCCCACACGACGCCCGCGCGCATGGCGGCGACCATCTTGAAGATCCGGCTGCCCTTCTCGGTCCACACCCCGGCCGACAGGCCGTAGGGCGTGTTGTTCGCCTTCTCGATCGCTTCGTCGGGCGTCCGGAAGGTGAGGACGGAGAGCACGGGTCCGAAGATCTCCTCCTGCGCGATGCGGTGGCTCTGGGAGACCCCCGTGAACAGGGTGGGCCGGAAGAAGAAGCCGCGCTCCGGAAGCTGGCACTCCGGCTGGAAGATCTCCGCACCCTCGGCCGTGCCGGACTCCACGAGCTCGGTGATCTTCGCGAGCTGGGCCGCCGAGTTGATGGCACCCACGTCGGTGTTCTTGTCCATGGGATCGCCAACCCGCAGGGTCCCCAGCCGCGCCTTGAGCTTGGCGATGAGCGGCTCGTAGACGCTCTCCTGGACGAAGAGCCGGCTGCCGGCGCAGCAGACTTCGCCCTGGTTGAAGTAGATGCCATTGATGATCCCCTCGATGGCCTGGTCGAGTGGCGCGTCGTCGAAGACGATGTTCGCCGCCTTGCCGCCGAGCTCGAGCGTTGCCTTCTTGCGCGTCCCGGCCACCGCGCGGGCGATCAGCTTGCCGACCGCGGTGGAGCCGGTGAAGGCGACCTTGTTGACCTCGGGATGACGGACGAGCTCCATGCCGATGGCGCCCGGTCCGGTGATGATGTTGACCACGCCGGGCGGAAGCTCCGCCTGGCGGACGACATCGGCGAACAGGTAGGCCGTCAGCGGCGTCGTCGAGGCGGGCTTGAGGACCACGGTGTTGCCGCAGGCGAGGGCCGGGGCGATCTTCCAGGCCAGCATGAGCAGCGGGAAGTTCCACGGGATGATCTGCGCGGCGACACCCAGGGGCTGCGGCACCCGACCGGGGAAGGCGTAGTCGATCTTGTCCGCCCATCCCGCGTAGTAGAAGAAGTGGGCCGCGGCGAGCGGCACGTCGACGTCGCGCGATTCCTTGATGGGCTTGCCGGAGTTCAGCGTCTCGACCACCGCGAACTCGCGCGAGCGCTCCTGCATGATGCGCGCGATGCGGTACAGGTACTTCGCGCGCTCCGCGCCGGAGAGGCGCGACCAGACGGTGTCGTGGGCACGCCGCGCCGCGGACACGGCGCGGTCGACATCGGCCTTCGAGGCGAGCGCGACCTTCGCCAGCGGCTCCTCCGTCGCGGGGTTGATGACCCCGAACGTCTTGCGCGGCTTCGCCGGGCGGAACTCGTTGTCGATGAAGAGACCGTACTCCGGCTCGATGCGGACGTGATCCCGGGACTCGGGGGCCGGGGCGTACTCCCACGGGATCCCGCCGCGTGCGGCGAGCCCCCAGGATGCCGGGGCGGGGCGGCTCTCGCCCTTCTTGGTGAGCGTCATGTTGCCGCCGATTATCGCACCCGCGCCGCGGCAGACCAGCGGAGCGCTCGCAGGCCTGCGCTCCGTCTGCAGATAGGCTACGCCGGGGAGGCGCCCTCCAGCTCGAGGAGATAGCGCTTCCGCTCCTGGCCCCCGCCGTAGCCACCCAGGCCGCCGGTGGCGGGTACGACCCGATGGCACGGCACCACGATGGGAATGGGGTTGACGTGGAGGGCATTGCCGGCCGCCCGCGCTCCACGCGGCGACCCGGCCTCGGCGGCCACCTCGCCGTAGGTGGCGACGCTTCCGAACGGAACCCGCGCGGTGGCGCGCAGGATGCCCACCGCGAAGCCATGGACCAGCGACCAGTCGAGCGGCAGGTCGAACGAGCGCAGGCGCCCGGCGAAGTAGTCGTCGAGCTCGCGGCGGACCGCGTCCGTGCGCTCGGGGGCACGGAGAACGCGCGGGGACACCTGCCCGGCAAGCTCCTCGAGGACGCGCTCCTCCCCCTCGCCGGGATAGGCGATCCGCACCAGGCCGCGCGGCGTCACGGCCACGAGGAGCTCGCCGAGCGGCGAATCCAGCGAGGCGTAGGCCACGTCGAGAAGCCCGGCATCGGCGGCGGCGCGCTGCAGCCGCCCGGCGAGCCGCTGCGCGTCGAGCGCCGGGCTGCGGGCGCCGGCATCGGCCAGGCGTCGCTCCAGGTCCAGGTCGCTCATTCGTTCACCTCCCGGCGGAGCCGCTTGAGCCCCGCCGCCACGTTCTGTCGTGCCGCCTCCTCCGAGCAGCCGATCCGCGCCCCGATCTCTGCGTATGCCAGGTCGAAGACGAACCGATGGACCACCGCCGCCCGCTGCTTCGCCGGCAGGCCCCGCACCGCGGTCCACAGCCCCTCGTCTGCCATCTCGTGCGCCGCCACCGCCGGCTCGGGACGGGGCGGTCCGTCGCCATCGGTTCGGTCGAGGCTGTTGGCCCGGTGACGCCCCCGGCGCCGCAGCGCGTCCGTCGCCTTGTGCTGCGCGATGGTGTAGAGCCAGGCGCGCAGGTTCGACGCGTCCCGCAGCCGCGGGTAGGCCCGCATGGCCGAGAGCAGCGTCTCCTGGAGGCAGTCCTCCGCGTCCGTGACGCCAATGGAAGCAACCAGGAACCGATGCAGCTCGGCGGCATGCGTGTCGACCAGGGACTGGAAGGGCGGCAGTCGCACGTCAGATGAAACGGCGCTGCGCCCGGCGACGTGAGATCGCTCAGCCGGCCGCGCGGCGGACGATCGTCTCGTAGGCCGTCGCGTCATCTGCGACCAGGGTCGGGATCCATTCCCCCGCCTCCTCGCGCCAGTCGACCTGGAGGCCCGGATTCTGGGCGTTCCAGCCGTCGGACGTGAACAGGTGCGGCGAACCGGCGACGGCATCGGTCTTGGCCACGTCCCACTGCTCGAAGATGCGATGGCGCGCGCGCCCGCTGTCCACCGCGTCGGCGAGCTGCGCCAGGTCCACGCCGTCGCACTGCGAGGCCACCTCCAGGATCACGTGACGCAGGCTGATGCAGCGGCTCTCCCCCCAGAATGCCCGGCGCAGGCCGATGTCGAGCTCCTCCGAGGCCGCCAGCGACTGCTCCTTGGCCGCCTGCACCGCCTCCATGGCCGGCAGCATCGTCACCGGCCACGCCCATTCTGGCGCCGACCAGCGCTGCCACCCCGCACGCGGCGCCAGCGAGGCGCAGAAGTCCATCTCCCCGGCGTACTCCGGACGCGGGGTGGGCTGCGAGTTGAAGAGCTCCAACGGGAACGCGCGATGGTCGAAATGCACGGTATCGGCCAGCCGCAGGCGGCGGCGGGCGTCGTGGAGCCGCCAGACGGCGACGTGCGCCCAGGGGCAGCCGATGTCGGAGTAGACGACGACGGTGCCCGCATCGACGTCGACCGGGGCAACGGTCGCGGATTCGGTCGCCATCGGTCTAGTCGATGGTGAAGTAGTCGGCGCCGGAGTAGCGCCCGGTGCGCTCCTTGCGGATCTGCATGAGCACGTCGTTGAGCAGGGAGCTGGCCCCGAAGCGGAAGCGGTCCGGGGTCATCCAGTCCGGGCCGAGCGTCTCGTACAGGACGGTCAGGTAGGCGATCGCCTCCTTCGAGGTCCGGATCCCGCCCGCCGGCTTCATGCCCACCGCGCGTCCGGTCTGGGCGTGGAAGTCGCGAATCGCCTCGAGCATGACGAGGGTGACCGGCAGGGTGGCGGCGGGCTGCACCTTCCCGGTGGAAGTCTTGATGAAGTCCGCACCGGCCGCCATGGCCAGGACGCTCGCTCGGCGGACGTTGTCGTAGGTCTCCAGCTCCCCGGTCTCGAGGATGACCTTGAGATGGGTCTCGCCGCAGACCTCCTTGACCGCCACGATCTCGTCGTAGACCCGGCCGTAGTCGCCGGCGAGGAACGCTCCGCGGTCGATGACCATGTCGATCTCGTCGGCGCCCAGGCCGATGGCGTCCCGGACGTCGTTGAGCTTCACGTCCAGCGGGGCCGCGCCGGACGGGAAGTAGGTGGAGACGCTGGCGACCTTCACCCCGCTGCCGGCCAGTGCCGCCTTCGCGGTGGCGATCATGTTCGGGTAGACGCAGAGGGCGGCGACGCTGGGAATGGTGGGGTCGGTGGGATCGGGCCGGACCGCCTTGCCGGCCAGGGCGCGCACCTTGCCGGGTGTGTCCTTTCCCTCCAGGGTTGTGAGATCCATCATCCGGATCACGAGGTCCATCGCCCAGAGCTTGGACTCGCGCTTGATGCTCCGCTTGGCCAGGGAGGCCGCCCGCTCTTCCACGCCGACCTGGTCGACGGCCCACACGCGGCCCAGCAGGGAGCCCAGGGCCTGGTGGCGCCCCGTGGTGAGGTCCCGGGTGGCGTCGCGAACGACCGGTGAGGTGGTCATGGGCTCGTCATTGTACGGCGTGCGATGACAACGACCGCCAGCGCCGCCAGCCAGACGAGGCCGATGGGCACCGCGGCACCGTAGAGCGTGTCGCTCACCGAGTGCGAGCCCGCATCCACGGCCAGGATGATCCAGATCGATGCCGCGACGCCGAGGGCGACGGTCGCGCCCACTATCAGCCGATTCACTCCCGGATGCTACACGCCTGCGTCACCGAGGCACTGTCGCCAGGATGAGCTGGTCGACGCCGCTGGCGCTCGCCCGGACGAAGAGCGCCCGATCTCCAGCAGGGCTCATCTCGAGGTAGTTGGCGAGGTGCGGCGCATCCCGCCCGGCCGACACGATGATGAGCTCGCGGTCAACGACGGAGTCAGTGACTGGATGGGAGGCCTGCTCAGGCCCATCGGGCAGCAGGATCACCTCGCCCGATCCGGTGGCGCCAATGCCTGCGATCCCCGAGGTGTTCGCCGGTGGCTGCCACGCTGTCGCCGCAGGCGCCGAGCCGACGGTCCAGCGGTAGAGGGTCTGGCCGTTGCTCAGAAGGACGGTGTCGGGACTGGCCCACACACCGCTGCCGGAGGTCATAGTTGAGTGAGTCAGGACCGATCCGGACTCGGTATTGATCATGGCGAGGTGGCAAGCTGACGCCTCCGTCGATACTGCTACGCAGGTCATCAGCCTGGAGCCGTCGGCGTTGAGCAGCGCGGTCCCCGGTTCCTCGGCAAGGAGTCCAAGGTCGCGCGATTGCATGGTGCTTACGTCGAGGAGCCGCAGGTGGCCGCGGCCCACCTTGCCGAGCTGCGTCACGTCGGCCACGTAGGCGAGCTTCGTCCCGTCCAGGCTCCAGCCGAGCGCGTAACCCGGCAATTGGGGGCTGAGGGCGTCTCCGTGGAGCACGCGAAATACGTCGCCACCGAACGGTATGCCGGGGTTCGTCGAGCCGACCATGGCGACGCTCCCGTTGGCGCTGGGCCCGACCAGGGTCGCCGCGCCGGCATCAATCTGGCGGTCGTCGCTGCCGCTCGCGGAGCGAATCCAGGTCGGCGTGTTCGCATCGGGCGGATCGAACCCTCCGGCCGCGACGAGGTGGTCGTCGTCGATCCAGGCTGCAATCCAGCCGGGGAAGGTGCGGAGGAGCCGCCCGCTGTCGTCGAAGACCTGCACCGTGCTTGCATTCACGTCCTGGCCGCCGATCACCGCGAACTTCGAACCGTCCGGCGACCAGCCCATGACCTGGATGCCCTGGGAGCTGCGGTCGATGACCCGCTCCGACCATCCGCCAACTGGGAGGAGGTGCGGCGAGGCCACGGGGCTCGCCGTCGCCGGGAATTGGGAGGTCGCGCCAGCGGAGGGCGAGGCTGTGGGGGCAGATCCTCCCACCGTGATGCGCACCGTTGCACTCAGCACGATGGGATCGGCCGAGCACGTGTCACCGGCGCTGAAGGAGGCGGAGGCCCGGAGCTCCCAGGTTCCCGACGGCAGCCGCAGCTGCGGATCGTGGAGGTACGTCTCGATGAAGTCCGCGTTCGGATCCGACGGCGAATAGCCGCCGCTCTTGGCGAAGGGGAAGGTCTGGGGCTCGCCGGGCGTGATCGGGTACTGGATGCATGGCTCCATCATTCCGCCGGGAACGTCGCGACTGCCATCAACGTCCACGAGGGAGAAGAACACGAGTGTTCCGCCTCCCCAGACGCGGGAAATTGGCTGCGAGCCCGTGTAGGTGAGCGTCGCATGCGCGTCGATGGGGGCGTTGGACGCGTAGCTGGACTGGGCCACTGTGAGCTCCAGAACGAAGCCGTCCTTCGCGGCGGTGTCGCTGACCGGCGCCGAGGCCCCTGGTCGTCCGCCGCCAGCCACGAACACGGCCAGGACGACCGCGACCATCGCGACCGCCGCGGTCCCCAGGGCTACGGCCGCCCGCGGGACGCTCCACCACGTCCTCGCCTGGGGCGTCCGCGCGGCCTCCGCGACGACCGCGTCGAGCAGTTCGGCGGGTGGCTCCGCGCGCGCCGCGGCATCCAGGCGCCCGCGAAGGCTGGCGGGCAGGTCGCGCGGATCGGGCGGCAGGGACGTCACGCCAGCACCTCCGCGAGCTCAGCGCGCAGCCTCGCGAGTGCGGCGTTGAGCCGCGACTTCGCGGTCCCCTCGGGGATCCCCAGCGTCTCGGCCACCTCGCGCAGCGGCAACCCCACCAGGTAGTGCAGCGCCACGACGGCGCGCTGCGCCACCGGGAGCACGGCGAGGGCATCGGCCAGGTCCAGGCGGCGATCGGCATCGGCCAGGTCAGACCGGCCCGATGGCACCGATTCCAGCAGGTTCTCGGCAGGATGCCGGGAGCGGTCCCGCAGGTGGTTCCGGCATCGGTTCACGGCGATTCGGCGCAGCCAGGGCAGGAAACGGTCCGGATCGCGCAGGCGCGGCAGCTCGCGCCAGGCGGCGACCAGCGTCTCCTGGGTCAGGTCGCGGGCGTCGGCCGCGCCCACCAGGGCGGTCGCAATACGGTAGAGATCGGTCATGTGGCGCTCTGCGAGCCGCTCGAACGCGGTGATGTCGCCCTGTCGCGCACGGATCACGAGGTCGTCCAGGGCTGGGTCCCTCCTGTACCAATCCAGACACCGCGGCGTCGCGAATCGTTCGGTCGAGCATGCCCGCCGGCCCAGCGGGATGCGCCGATGCTACGCTCGCACGGATGACCGCTGAGACCATCCTCTACTGCCTGACCCGGGACCGCGAGCTGGCCACGGCCCTCGACAAGCGGCTGGGCGGCGCCGTCGCGTTCTTCTACAACGATGCGGCGCGCCTGCACCAGGCGGTGGTGCTCAGGGTCCCGCAGCTCGTGGTGGTGGACACCGGCGCCATCCGCCGCGAGTTCGGCGATGCCGGCCTGGGACCGGTGGTGCGATTCCTTCGCGAGCGGGCGCCGGGCGCGCAGATCGCCGTGCGCCCCAGCACCGGCGCGGACTGGCTGGTCGGCGCGGAGGCCGGCGAGGACGTGGTCATCCTGCCGTCCGACGGCGCGGCATGCTGCCAGGCCGTGGCCGAGCTCTGCGGCTGCGCCTAGGTCGCGGGATCGGCCGTCCGCACCGGGGGCGCCCCGCCCTCGAGGATCTGCTTCACGGTGTCGAGCGCCCGCATCTCCGACTCCATGGTCTTCGTCACGGCGGACCGCATGAACAAGTTCTGGAGCCAGCTCATCTCCGTCTGGAGCGAGAAGTTGACCCGCGTCCCATCGTCGAGCGCCTCGAGCTCGTACGTCCCCTGCGGTCGAATCGGTCCGGCGATCGTCTGGAATTCAATGAGCCGGTTCGGCTCGTACGAGGTGATCGCGTAATCGGCGGCAACGCGCCGACCCATGGGGCCTCGAACGCCCTGGCGATAGACGGTGCCGACGCCTTCGCCGGAGACCCGCGCGATGTCGAGGACTCCGGGACGCCATTCCGCGCACGTTTCGCCGTCGGCGAGGTACGCGAATACCACCTCCGGCGAGCGGTGGATGGTGACCGAGCGTTGTGCCTGCGGCATTGTCGTGCCCTCTCCTGTGTCAGGAACCGATCGTACCCCCGGCGCATCCGATCGGGGACGTGACGAGCCCGTTCGGATCCTGCCCGCGCGTTCGGGCGGCCAGTAGCGGCCCACGGCTCGCCACGTGACCGCACCGATCGGGACGCTGCCAAAGGATCGGGAGTCCGTGCTCGCGTCGGCCGCGTCTCCATGCAGCTCGAGGCTCCCGGCCTCGTCGTCCACGCGGGCGACGCGCTTGATGAGCTCCCGCGACGGCTCACGGGGGTCGGGCGCCAGCACGATCTCGCCGACCCGCGGGCTCCTCCCCCCGTAGGTCCGACGCTCGACCACCAGCCAGTCGCCGGGGAGGAGGGTTGGGGCCATGGATGCACCACGAACCTCGACGACGTCCACCCAGCGTCGCGCGTTCGCGGCCGCCGCCAGCCCCACCCCCAAAGCGAGACCACGCGCCACGGACGGGAAGAGGGGCCGTCGCCGGCCCCTCTGCGAGGTCATGGGAGGGATGGTTCCGTGTTCAGGAGGGACGCCCGTTGAGGCGGGTCTTCTCCGGTCCGCCGGTCGCCTTCCACATGTCGTCGATCCTGTCGATGAGCGAGAGCAGGTCCTTGGCCGCCTCGAGATCGGTGGTCTGCTTCACCTTCGACGCCGCCTTGGCGGCCTTCCAGCAGGTCTCCTGCAGGTCCGGGAACTTCTCGACATGCTCCGGCTTGAAGTAGTCGCTCCACAGGACGTCGATGTGATGCTTCGCGAGCTCCGCCCGCTCCTCCTTGACCGCGATGCATCGGGCCCGGAAGAGGTCATCCGTGCTGCCGTGGTACTTCTCGATGATCTTGTAGCACGACTCGGCCTCGATCCGTGCCTGCTCGGGGTCGTAAACCCCGCACGGGATGTCGCAATGGGCGTGAACGCGCCGGGTCGGGCGCAGCAGAGATCGCAGCTGCATGGATTCTCCTCTCGGTCTATGGGTCATCAGGGCTTGCCTCACAGTGTACGCAGCAAGAATCGCGCCGCCAAAGCGCGCTAGAGGCCCATCATCATGCCGCCGTCGACGCCCACGACCTGTCCGGTGACGTAGCGCGCCTCGTCCGAGGCCAGGTAGACGGCCGCCGCCGCGACGTCCTCCACGCTGCCAACGTACCCGAGCGGCGTGGTGTCCACCACGAACTGGCGGGCGGCGTCAGGGAGATCCGCCGTCAGTTCGGTGTCGATGAGGCCGGGTGCGATGGCGTTCGCCGTGACGCCCCGGCTGGCGAGCTCGCGGGCGACCGTCTTGGTCAGGCCGATGAGCCCCGCCTTGGCGCTCGCATAGTTCGCCTGGCCAGCGTTTCCCATCCGGCCCGCCACGCTGCTCATGTTGATGATCCGCCCGGCCCGCTGCTTCATCATGGGGCGGGCGATGGCGCGGCACATCCAGAACGGGCCTGACAGGTTGGTGGCGATCACCTCGTCCCACTCCGTCTCGCTCATGCGCATCAGGAGGTTGTCGCGCGTGATTCCCGCGTTGTTCACGAGGATGTCGACGCGTTCGAATCGCTCGAGCGCAGCCTTCACGATCGCCTCGCAGGCCTCGCGACCACCCGAGGTGTCGCCCTGGATGGCGATCGCCTGCCTGCCCATGGCGCCGATGGCGGCAACCACCTCGTCCGCGGCGGCCGCGTTGCCGCGGTAGTTCACCGCGACGTCGGCTCCCTGCCCTGCCAATGCGAGGGAGATGGCGCGTCCCAGCCCGCGGCTGCCACCGGTGACGAGCGCGACCTTCCCCGACAGGTCGAACATCAGCGCACCGCCACGGGCTCGCTGAAGCTCGCGGCATCCGCCCGTGGCCGGCCAAGGCGTGTCTGGGCGCCCGGGGCAAGGAGCGCCCGGGCCGGGTCGGCGGTCCACTCGAGGACGGCCGCGCCGGCGGTGTAGCCCGCACCGAAGGCGGCCATCAGGAGCCGGTCACCGGGCTTGATCCGGCCGGCCGCGATCGCCTCGACCATGGCCATGGGGACCGACGCGGCCGAGGTGTTCCCGTACTTCTCGATGTTGATGTACGTCTTGTCCGCCGGGATGTGCAGGTGCGTGGCCACGCTGTTGATGATGCGCAGGTTCGCCTGGTGGAACAGGAACTGGTCCACGTCGTCCACGCCGAGACCTGCCGCCGCCAGCGCGGCGAGCGACGACTCGGCGAGCTGGCGCGTGGCGTACTTGTAGACCTCGCTGCCCAGCATCCGGATGAAGTGCTTGCGCTCCGCGACGCTCTCGGGTCCCGCGGGGCAGGCGCTCCCACCGGCCGGAACGATGATCCCCTCCGCCCCGGTGCCATCTGAGAACAGGTTCGCGCCGAGGAGCCCACCGGGCTGCTCGCTGGCCTGCAGGACGACCGCGCCGGCGCCGTCCCCGAAGAGGACGCAGGTGCCCCGGTCGGTCCAGTCGACGAACCGGCTGAGGATCTCCACGCCGATGAGGAGGACGTTGCGGTACATCCCGCTGCGGATGAAGCTCGTCCCGGTGGCCAGCCCGTAGACGAAGCCGGAGCAGGCGGCCTGCAGGTCGAAGCCGGCCGCACGCCGCGCACCGAGCTCCGTGGCAACCAGAACCGCTGTGGCGGGAAGCGGATAGTCCGGCGAGCAGGTCGCGACGATCACGAGGTCGAGCTCCTCCGGGGCCAGGCCGGCCACCGCGAGCGCATCGCGGGCAGCGTGCACCGACAAGGTCGTGGTCGTCTCGTCGTCCGCCGCGATGCGGCGCTCGCGGATGCCGGTTCGCGTCACGATCCATTCGTCGCTCGTCTCGACCATCTTCGACAGGTCAGCGTTGGTCAGGACGCGCGCGGGCGCGTACATGCCCCACCCGGTGATCAGCGCGTTCGTCATCTGCTCGTTGCCTCCTCTGCCGGTTCCCGGCTGCTCCCTACGGCTATCGTGGATCGATCTCGAGAACCGGCTGCTGACGCTTCACCAGCGTGCCACTTTCGACCAGGGTTCGGGTCACGATGCCGCCGACATCGGACTTGATCTCATTGAAGAGCTTCATGGCCTCGATGAGGCCGATCACCTGCCCGGCGGCGATCTCGCTTCCCTCGGTGACGTAGGGTCTCGCGCCAGGAGATGGCGCCGCGTACCAGACGCCGGTCAGCGGGACCGTCACGAACCGCCGTCCCGCCTGGGGCTCGCCGTACGGGGAGGCCGGCGTCGTCTCTGGCACCGGGGCGGGAGCGGTAGCGGGCGCAACCACGGCCGCCTTCGGGCGCGCCAGTCGGACGAGCAGCTCGCCGGACTCGACCTCGAGCTCCTGGAGGCCGCTCTCAACGAACCCCGGTGCCAGCCGATCGACGGCGGCCAGGATGGCTCGCCGCGCCTCGACCTCCGCATCGGTGCCGTGCTCGCTCACCGGGCCGCCTCCCAGCGCCGAAGGACGATGGTCGCGTTGTGCCCGCCGAAGCCGAACGAGTTGCTGATGGCGACCGCGACGTCGGCCGCGCGCGCCTGGTTCGGCACGTAGTCGAGGTCGCAGGCCGGATCGGGGAACTCGTAGTTGATGGTGGGCGGCACGATGCCGTCCTGCATGGCTCGCACGCAGGCGATCGCCTCGACGCCGCCGCCCGCGCCCAGCATGTGCCCGGTCATCGACTTCGTCGAGGAGATGGGAATGCTGCCCGCTCGCTCGCCGAAGACGGTCCTGATGGCCGCAGTCTCGGCGCTGTCGTTGGCCTGGGTGCTCGTCCCATGCGCGTTGATGTAGCCGACCGCGTCGGGCGGCAGGCCGGCATCGACGAGAGCCAGGCGCATGCTGGCCACCGCGCCACGCCCGCCGGGGGCGGGAAGGGTGATGTGCGACGCGTCATCGGTTGCCGCGTATCCCACCAGCTCGGCGTGGATCCGCGCCCCCCTGGCCTGCGCATGTTCGAGCGCCTCGAGCACCACGATGCCCGAGCCGTCACCCATCACGAACCCGTCGCGCTGTGCGTCGAAGGGGCGCGACGCCTTCTGCGGATCGTCGTTGCGATGGGTCGACAGCGCCTTCATGGCGCTGAAGGCGGCGACCGGGATCTCGCCGATGCCGGCCTCGGCGCCGCCGGCGATCATCACGTCCGCGTCACCGCGACGGATGATGTTCAGCGCGTCGCCGATGGCGTGATTGCTGCTCGCGCAGGCGCTCACCGTCGTGTAGTTCGGACCGCGGGCGTTGGCGTAGATGGCGACGTAGCCGGGCGCCATGTCCGCGATCATGGCCGTCACCAGGAACGGCCCCACGCGCTGCACCCCGTATTCGTTGGCCTCGATGATGTCGCGGATCATGGTGTTGATCCCGCCGATCCCCGAGCCGATGATCGCGCCGGTCCGCTCGGCGAGATCGTCGGTGTCGATGGGGTTTGGCAGGCCGGCATCGGCAAGCGCCTCGTGGGTTGCCGCCCAGGCGTAATGGACGTACCGATCGTTGCGGCGGATCTCCTTGCGGGGCATGACCGCCTCCGCGTCGAAGCCGCGGATCTCGCCCCCGATCTTGGCGTCGACGTTCACCGGATTGAAGAGGGTGATGCCGCCGATGCCGCTTCGCCCCGCCTTCATGGCGTCCCAGGTGCTCGCCACATCGTTGCCGAGCGGGGTTATGGCGCCCATCCCGGTCACCACCACCCGCCGCTCCCCACGCTCGGTGGAGCTGCGCGCGCCGCGGGTCTCAGCCATCGGTTCGGCCCCCCGCAATCGACTGGTCGCGAGGGATGACGAACGAAAGCACCGCCTCGACGGCGACCTCACCACCAACGCTGGCCACCGCATGCGCGCGCCCGAAGAGTCGTGCCAGCTTGTCGACGGTGATCTCGATGCGCAGCGTGTCGCCGGGCACCACCGTACGCCGGAACCGGCACTCGTCGATCCCGGCGAAGAGGGCCAGCTTCCCGCGGTTCTCGTCAAGCGAGAGGACGGCGACCGCCCCGGCCTGGGCCATCGCCTCGACCATCAGGACGCCGGGCATGATCGGTCGCTCCGGAAAGTGGCCGGTGAACTGCGGCTCGTTGGCGGTGACGTTCTTGATCGCCACCACGCGCTTGCCGCGCTCCAGCTCCAGCACGCGGTCGATGAGCAGGAACGGGTAGCGATGCGGGATCACGCGCATGATCTCCGCCGCGTCCCAGGGGAGGGGTGGATCGACGTCGTGAGCCACGTCGGCGGCGGCAGGGGTCGTCTGGGGCATCACGTCCCTTTCGTCACTCATGCGCTCGCACCGCGCTCGGCACCGGCCAGGAATGGCGCCGGGCCAATGCGGTCGAGCAGGTTCGTGCTGACTCTGGCATCGAGGAAAGCCTCGTTGTTCACGATCCCCCGATGGAACGGGATGTTCGTGCGCACACCCTCGATCTGGAACTCGGCCAGGGCCCGACGGGCCCGCGCCAGCGCCTCGGTGCGTGTCTCTCCCCACACCACGAGCTTCGCGAGGAGCGAGTCGTAGAAGGGCGGGACCTCGTACCCCGGATACAGGTGTGTGTCCACGCGGACGCCGGGGCCGCCCGGGAGCGTCAACGCCTCGATGGGCCCCGCCTGCGGGGAGAAGTTGTCGCCCGGATCCTCGGCGTTGATACGGAACTCGATGGCATGACCCCGGAAGGTGATCTCCTCCTGGCGCCAGGCCAGCCGCTCGCCCGCGGCGAGGCGGATCTGCTCGGTGATCAGGTCGAGGCCGGTGATCGCCTCGGTGACCGGGTGCTCGACCTGGATCCGGCAGTTGATCTCGATGAAGTAGAAGTTGCCCTCCCCGTCCAGCAGGAACTCGAGGGTGCCCGCGCTCTCATAGCCGGCCGCGAGCACCGAGCGGATGGCGAGGTCGCGAAGCCGCTCGCGCGCGGCATCGGTCATGGCCGGGGATGGTCCCTCCTCGATGATCTTCTGGTGCCGTCGCTGGACGCTGCAGTCGCGCTCGCCGATGTGGACGCCGTTGCCATGCTGATCGATGAGGACCTGGACCTCGACGTGGCGGCTCTCCTCGATCCACTTCTCGAAGTAGATCGAGTCGTCGCCGAACGCCGCCTGGGCCTCCGAACGCGCCAGCGGCAGCGATGTCTCCATCTCCCGTGGAGATCGGACCAGCCGCATCCCCCGGCCGCCGCCGCCGGCGGAGGGCTTGAGGAGCACCGGATAGCCGGCCTCCTCGCCCTGGTCGAGCGCGTCGCCGAGGTCGGTCACGATGCCCCGCGATCCGGGGACGGTGGGAAGGCCGGTCGCGGCGAGCATGCGGCGCACCGCGTACTTGCTCGCAAACCGCTCGAGCACCTCCGCCCGCGGGCCGATGAAGTGCAGGTCATGCGCCGCGCAGACCTCGGCGAACCCCGCGTCCTCGGAGAGGAAGCCGTAGCCCGGGTGGATGGCGTCACAGCCGGACACGAGCGCGGCGGAGACGACCGCCGGCTGGTTGAGGTAGCTGCGCCGCGCCTCGGCCGGACCGATGCAGATCGCCTCGTCGGCCATCTGCACCGCGAGGGTGTCACGGTCCGCTTCCGAGTAGGCGATGACGGCCGGGATGCCCAGGTCCCGGCAGGCCCGAAGGATGCGGACCGCGATCTCGCCGCGGTTGGCGATCAGGATCTTGCCGAACATCAGGCCGAGGCCTCGGTCGCGGCCAGGGGCTGCGCGATGCCCTCGAGCGCGCTGGCCAGGGAGGCGCCGTCGGAGACCGCGAAGGTGCGCACCTCGGGCGCGATGCGCCGCACCATGCCGGCCAGCGCATTGCCCGCCCCGCACTCAACGAAGGTGTCGACGCCATCGGCCACCATCCGGCGCACGCTGGCGACCCATTCGACAGGCGAGCTCACCTGCCGGGCCAGCAGGGAGCGGATGGTCGCCGCCTCCACCACCGGTTCGGCCGTCACGTTGCTGACCACCGGCGGGCTGGCATCGTGCCAGCGCACCCCCTCGAAGGCGGTCGCCAGGGCGGCTCCCACCGGCGCCATGAGCGGCGAGTGGAACGGACCGCTCACCTTGAGCGGGACAACCCGCCGTGCGCCGGCCCCCTGGAGGATGGGCTCCGCGGCCGCGATCGCCGCAAGGGTGCCGGAGATCACGACCTGCCCCGGTGCGTTGTCGTTGGCGACGACCAGGTCGTCCGGGGCCGTCTCGGCGACGACCGCCGCGATCCGCTCGCGATCGAGGCCCAGCACCGCGGCCATCCCTCCGGCCACGCCGGCATCCGCCATGAGGCGGCCGCGCAGCGCCACGAGACGCAGGCCATCCCCGAAGGCCAGGACCCCGGATGCGACGAGTGCGGCGTATTCGCCCACGGAGTGGCCTGCGGCGCGCAGGACCGTCATGTCGAGCCCGGCGCTCGAGGCCGCCTCGCGCAGCGCGGCCAGCGCAGCCAGGGATGTGGTGTAAAGGCAGGGCTGTGTCTGGCGCGTGTCGTTCAGACGCTCCTCCGGCCCCTCCCAGCTCGTCGAGGAGACGGACCAGTCCAGCAGCGCATCCGCCTCGTCGAAGCAGGCACGGGCGCCCGGCGACCGATCGGCAAGGTCACGTCCCATGCCGATCCCCTGCGAGCCCTGCGGTGAGAAGAGCAGCGCGAGCGTCACGAAGCGGGTGCCTCCAGCTCGATCAGGACCTGGCCGTACTCGACCGCCTCGCCGGTCTCCGTGACGAGGTTGCGGACGACCCCGGAGCGAGGCGCGCGCACGTCGTGACGAACGCCGAGCACCTCGACGTAGCCCAGCGGATCGCCCTTCTCCACCGCCAGGCCCGGTCCCAGCCCCTCGCCATACACGAAATACCCCACCGCCGGGGCGCTGACCGGGTGTCCCCCGCCCGGCGCTCCGGCCTGAGCCTGTTCGGGCGGGCGACCATGCATCGCTGCCGTTCCGGCGGCTGCGGCCGTCGGAACCGAATCGGTGCCGGTCGCTGCGCCACGGGCAACGCGGACGCGCAGGTCGCCACGCCGCACCTCGATCTCCCCGAGGTCGAAGCGGCCGAGACGCTCCGTCAGGTCCGGGACCAGGTCACGGATGGCGGTCTCCACGCCCGCCAGCTCATCGCTCGTGTCGGTCATGCGCCTTCCTCGTCATCGCCCCCAGCATCGCCGGACGGCCAGATCTCGCTCCAGCGCGGCCGTCGCGGCACCCCGGGCAACCGCAGCAACCGCCCCAGGCGCCGCTGAAGCGACGGAGGCGCCGCGTGCTCCGCGGCCGCCTCGCCCAGCTCGTTGTAGTCGCCAAGCCGGCGGAGGCGAGCATAGCGCGTGGCGAGCAGCTGCTCCGTGGGACGGTTCCCGATGGTCGCGAGCTCATCGAGCAGGGCGGCCTTGATCGTCGCCGCGGTCGCGTCATGGTCGGCATGGGCACCCCCCGATGGCTCGGGGAGGATGCGATCGATCACGCCGAGCTCGAGCTGGTCGGCCGCGGTCATCCGCATGGCGGCGGCGGCCGTGGGTGCCGCCTCGGGGGCCCGCCACAGGATGGCGGCGCAGCCTTCCGGGGAGATCACCGAGTAGACGGCGTTCTCGAGCGCCAGCACCCGGTCGCCCACGCCGATGGCCAGCGCCCCCCCGGACCCTCCCTCGCCGACGATCACCACCACGATGGGTACCTGCAGCCCGGTCATCAGCTTGATCGAGCTGGCGATCGCCTCGGCCTGGCCGCGCTCTTCCGCCGCCGGCCCGGGGAATGCACCGGCGGTGTCCAGGAAGGTGACCAGCGGCAGTCCCAGCTTGTCGGCGAGGCGCATGAGGCGCTGCGCCTTGCGGAACCCCTCCGGATGCGCGGAGCCGAAGTTGCGCTGGATGTTCGAATCGGTGTCGTT
Source organism: uncultured Chloroflexia bacterium (assembly GCA_963805305.1). Classification (GTDB taxonomy): domain Bacteria; phylum Chloroflexota; class Limnocylindria; order QHBO01; family QHBO01; genus CAVXEH01. The sequence goes on along the minus strand of CAWDTM010000002.1, from coordinate 142,811 downwards.
TCCCTTCTGGTGGCCGATCACCATCACCCCGCGGCCGCCCAGCAGGGCGGGCCCGCCCACGAGCGCGGGATCGTCCCGGAACGATCGGTCTCCATGCAGCTCCATGAAGTCGTCGAAGATCCGCGACACCAGGTCGAGGGTGTGCGGCCTCTGCGCGTGACGGGCCAGGCGCACCCGGGACCAGGCAGCCTCGATGGCGACCGGGTCCAGCTCGGGAACCGCCCCCGCCACCGGAGCCGGCTCCGCCGTGATGGTGCCCACGACCTGCTCGGTCATGTGCGCTCCCCTGCCCCCGTGGAGCGGGTACTCGCACGCTCGGCCGCACCATGCCCGTTTCCCGCCGCCGGCGCGGGCTCGGCGTCGATGCCGATCGTCTCGCTCACGGCACCGCCCACCCGCTCCGCGAGGCCGGAGAGGGCGCCGATGGGCCCCCAGGGCCGCACGCCCGGCGGCGTCTCATCGGCGGCGACCGCGACCGGCAGGAGTCTCAGCAGGCGGGTCAACGTCGCTCGCAGCTCCGACCTCGGCGTGACCAGGTCGACGAAGCCGTGCTCGAGCAGGAACTCCGCCGTCTGGAATCCCTCCGGAAGCTCCTCGCCCACCGTGCCGCTCGCCACCCGCGCCCCGGCGAAGCCGATGAGCGCGCGCGGCTCGGCAATGATCGCGTCCCCAAGCGAGGCGAAGCTGGCCAGGACGCCGCCGGTGGTGGGATCGGTGAGGATGCTGATGAATGGCACGCCGGCCTCGTCGAGCCGCACGAGCGGAGCGGTCGTCTTGGCGAGCTGCATCAACGAGAGGGTGCCCTCCTGCATGCGCGCCCCGCCGGACGCGGCGACGATCACCGCAGGGATGCGCTCGACCAGGGCAGCCTCCAGGCAGCGAGCCACCTTCTCACCGACGACGCTCCCCATCGAGCCGCCCATGAACCGGAAATCGAAGAGGCCAATGGCAATCCGCTGGCCGTCGACCGCCCCGATCCCCCACACCGCCGCCTCGGCGAGCCCGGTCTTCACCCGGGCACCCTCGATCCGGTCGCTGTAGCGCTTCTGGTCCACGAAGTGGAGGGGATCGACCGAGGTCAACCCCGCGTCGTGCTCGACGAAGCTCCCCTCGTCGAGGAGCAGGTCGATCCGCTCGCCGATGCCCATCCGGAAGTGGTGTCCACAGGTCGGGCAGACCCGCAGGTTGCGCTCGAGCTGCCGGTTGAAGACCTGCTGGTCGCAGCTGGGACACTTCGTCCACGCATCGGTGGGTCCCGAACGCCGTCGGCTGAACGGGAACTTGATCGGCATCGGCTAGCGCCCTCCCATGCCGGGAAGCGTTCCCCGCCGGCTGCCGCGCCAGACGGCGTAGGCCGTGACGCCGACGCCGACGGCTGCCGAGGAGACCGCCCCCGTCACGAGCAGCCAGCCGGGCAGATGCAGCCGGTCCCGCGCGGGACGCCACCCATGCGGCGCCGGCGCGAGCTTGTGGCCCAGTCGCGTCTCGAACCGCGGGCCAACGGGAATGGGTGCCAGGGCCGTCCTGACGCGATCCGCCGTGCCGAGCAGGGAACGGAGCTGCGGATCGACCGGCGGCGACGCCGGCGTCGCGGCCAGGAGGGCATCGAGCGCACGGTCGAGACGCTCTGCCGGGGTGCGTTCGATCACGGTGCCTCCTCGATGCAGCAGGGGGATCGGGTTGAATCGGGCGCAGCGCATCGCGCCCGCCCGCCGCCATGGTATCCAACACCGCGGCACGTGGTTCGTTACAGGCTCGCGGACGAGCCGCCCTAGCCCGGGATGCGCTCCGCCAGGTCGCGCAGCGCCCGATGCAGGAGGACGCGGACTGCACCCTCGCTCCGGTCGAGCACCGCCGCGATCTCCCGGGCCGAGAGCCCGTCGGTGAAGCGCAGGATGACCACCTGGCGTCGGTCATCGGGCAGTTCGGCCAGCGCCTGCCGAACCCGCCGCATCTCGTCGGCGCGAACGGTCAGGGCCGCGGGATCGGCGTCGGGGGCGGGCGGGTGCTCGGGGAGGGCGTCGAGGGTCGTGGTGCGGCGGCGGAATCGGCTGCGGTGGCTGTTGGCGATGGTGTTTCGCGCAATGCGCAGGAGCCACGCGCGAAAGCTCGCTCCACGGTCGGTGAACGAGCCGATCGAGCGCAGGGCGGCCAGGAAGGTGCGTTCGGTGGCGTCCTCCGCGTCGTGGTGGTCACCCAGCTGGTAGAAGGCGTAGGAGTAGACCAGGTCCACGTAGCGCCGGTAGAGGACCCCGAAGGCGGCTGGATCGGCCTGGGCGGCGAGCACCGCCGACAGGTCCGGGTCCGTTCCGGTGGCGACGGCGTGGGCCGGCTGCTCCGGGAGCGGTTCGCGGGTCATGGCTCGGCGACCCCCGCCGGGATCGCGCTGCCCACGCGGAGCACCTCCCCGTGGTCGAGGCGCAGCTGCCCTTCGTCCGTCTCGAGCACGAGCCGGCCCCCGACCCCGATGCCGGCCACCCGACCCTCGACCTCGCGTGATCCCAGCGCGACGCGCACCTGCCGGCCATCCAGCCACGACGCCTCGCGATACGCGTCCAGGGGCGACGCTCCCCCCTCCACGGCGGCGATCCACTCGTCGAGCTGGTCCAGGTAGGCGCCCAGGAGAGCGACACGATCGACCGCGCCACCGGCCAGGTCACAGAGGGAGACGGCCCGCTCCCGGATCCCGGGCGGCATCTCGGCGCGCGGCCAGTTGGCGTTCACGCCGACCCCGATGACGGCCTGCGCCAGGCGGTCCCCCGCCATGGCGGTTTCGACGAGGATCCCGGCGATCTTGCGTCCCTCCCCGTCGACGACGTCGTTGGGCCACTTCAGCCATGGGGGATCAGCGCCCCTGGGAAGCACCCGCTCGCAGGCTTCCCGCAGGGCGAGCGCGGTTGCCGCGCCCAGCATCCAGGCGTCGACCGCGGCGAGCGCGGGCCGAAGCCCGACCGAGACCATGAGGTTGACCCCGGGTGGCGACGTCCAGGTGCGGCCCTGGCGCCCCCGCCCCGCGGTCTGCAGCTCGGCCACGACCGCGACGGCGCAGCCGTCCGGCGTGGCGAGCAGCGCGCGTGCCCGGTCGTTCGTCGAATCGATCGTCTCGTGAGGCTCGACCGACCAGCCGATGCGACGACGCGGGTCGGCGGCGGTCTGCCAGGGGGCTCGAGGGATTGCCATGGCACCCGGGTGTGGCGGCGTGTGCAGCCGATTCTAGCGGGCGAGCGCGAACCGACCCTGCGCCGTGCTCCGTCGATTCGGCGCCGGGGCCGGCCTGGAGGCGGGGTGCGGTACACTCGCCGTCCGATGACGACGGCAACGCAGGCCACCGGTGAGCGTGGAACGGAGCCCGTGACGCGTGAGCGCGTCTTCTCCGGGATCCAGCCTTCGGGCGCCTCGCACCTGGGCAACTACCTGGGCGCCCAGGTGAACTACGTCGCCATGCAGGACGCCTACGACGCCATCTACGCGATCGTGGACCTCCATGCCCTCACGAGCCAGCACGACGGGGCACACCTCCGCCAGCTGAGCCATGAGATGGTCCTGGACCTCCTGGCCGTCGGCCTCGACCCGGATCGCTGCGCGCTCATCCGCCAGTCCGACTTCCCGGAGCACTCGGAGCTGACCTGGATCTTCAACACCGTGGTTCCGGTGAGCTGGGTGGAGCGCACCCCCACGTACAAGGAGAAGCGCGACCAGGGCATCGACAACTCCATGGGGCTGCTCGACTACCCGGTCCTGCAGGCCGCCGACATCGTCATCTACAAGGCCAGCCGCGTCCCCATCGGCAAGGACCAGGCGCCGCACCTCGAGCTCTCCCGCGAGATCGTGCGTGCCTTCAACCGCCGGTACGGGCCCATCTTCCCGGAGCCACAGCCGGTCTTCACCGACGTGCCGGTGGTGCTTGGCACCGATGGCGCGAAGAAGATGAGCAAGAGCGCCGGCAACACCATCCCGATCTTCGCGGAGCCCGACGAGATCCGGCGGCTGGTGATGAGCATGGTCACCGATCCGCTGCGCATCAAGCGCAGCGACCCGGGACGGCCGGAGGTCTGCAACGTCTGCCAGCTGCACCGGTTCTTCGGGGCGGACTACCTGCAGATCCAGGATGGCGAACGGACCGCGAGCACCGGGTGCGTCGAAACCAAGCAGCTCCTCGCCGAGCGAATCATCGAGCGTTTCCGACCCATGCGGGAGCGCCGCGCGGAGCTCGCGGAGCACCCCGACTACGTCGAGCAGGTGCTCGCCTCCGGAGCGGCGAAGGTGCGACCCATCGTGGAGGCCACCATGGCCGAGGTCCGAGCAGCGGTCGGCATCGGCGCGGGCGGGGGCTGAGGCCCGCCGTGCTGCCGCCCAGCGTCGAATCGGGCATCGGCCCTCGCGAGCGACGCTGGCTGCTCGCCTTCCTGATCCTGGGCAGCGCCTACTTCGCGGTGCTGCTCGTCCAGGAAGGGCTCTCCTTCTTCGGTGGCTTCAGCTCGATCCTCCTGATCCTGTTCCTCGCCTGGCTCCTGGCCTTCGTGATGTCGCCGTTCGTCCGCGGTCTGTCGGCCTCCGGCCTGCCGCGCGGTCTCGCCGCGTCGCTCGCCTACCTGGTGGCCCTCATCGCCCTGGGCGCCCTGATCTTCGGCCTGGTGACCGCCACCACCGACCAGGTGCGACAGCTGACCGACAACTTCCCGCAGACCGCCGTCCGGGTGGAAGCGACCCTGACGAGCTGGCAGCAGTCGCTCGACCTCGGGCGCTTTGGGATCGACCTGGTCAAGCTCTTCCAGGACGTCCAGCAGAGCCTGGGAACCATTGCCGGGCCGCTCCTCGCCCAGGCGCAGGCGATCGCCGGGGCCACGCTGGGCGCCATCGGCTCCTTCATCCTGGTCCTGATCCTGTCGCTCTACATGGTGATGGACAGCGACCGGATCCTGAGCCGAGTCAACCGGGTGGTGCCCAACCGGTACAAGGACGAGCTCGAGATCTTCGAGCGGACCGTGGCGCGCGCCTTCGGCGGCTTCCTGCGCGCGCAGCTGGTGCTGATGATCGTCCAGGCGGTGCTCGTGGTCCTGATCTGGACCGTCTTCGGCCTGCCGTACGTGTTCCTGGTCGCAACGCTCTCCGCGCTCGCCATGTTCATCCCGTTCTTCGGGCCACCGCTGGCCCTCATCCCTCCCGTCCTCGCCGCATGGATCTACGGCTCGGCCTGGTTCATCCCCATCGCCATCGTCCTGGTGGGAATCCAGACCGTGGCCGTCAACTGGCTCCAGCCGCGCCTCATGCGAGGCGCGCTCGGGATGCACCCCATCCTCGTGCTCGTCGCCCTCCTCGTCGGCTCCCAGGTCGCGGGCGTCTGGGGCGCCCTCTTCGGGATCCCTGTCGTCGCGGTTCTCAACGTGTTCCTCAACTACTTCCTGTGGAGCGAGGTGCCGAACGTCGCCCTGCCGGACACCGAGCGCCTCGCGCATGTCGACGAGGCGACCATGGTGCGGGTCGAGAAGCAGCAGGTGTCGGACGAGACCCATCCCCACATCCACGTCCACCGCTCGTTGCGACCCGATGGCAGCGAGGAGTTCGAGCTGGTCGTCGACGAGGATGCCGACACCGGCGACGAGGAGCCCGGGTCGCGGGATCCTGGGCAGCTTCCCGGTCCTGCCGGCCCCTGACCGGGCCCATCCTCAGCCGCGCCGGGCGAGGCGCGGGAGGACGACGGCCAGCCGTCGCCCGCCGTCGGCAGATCGCCATTCCTCCACCGGAACCCCGAAGACGCGGCTCACCAGGTCCGCCGTGAGCGTCGTCTCGGGCGGCCCGTCGGCCACGATCCGGCCCCCCTCGAGGACGGCGACGCGCGGGGCCGCCGCCGCCAGGGCGATGTCGTGGATCACGGCGAGCACCGCGATGCCACGACGCACCCTGAGCCGGTCGATGGTCGCCAGCAGGCCCAGCTGGTGGGCCACGTCCAGATGGAGCGTGGGCTCGTCCAGCAGGAGCAGCTGTGGCTCCTGTGCCAGTGCCATCGCCACGCCCACCCGCTGGCGCTCGCCGCCGGAGAGCTCCGTCACCGGTCGCGCGGCCAGGTCCAGCGCGTCCGCATCACGCAGGGCCCGCTCCACGGCATCGGCATCCTCCGCGGTCGATCCGAACCGCGCCTTCGCGTGCGGCAGGCGACCCATGGCGACCACCTCGCCGACGCGAAACCCGTCCGGGAGCTCCAGGGTCTGCGAGAGGACCGCGACGCGCCGGGCCGTCTCCGCCCGCGACCAGGCTCGCGCCGGCCGTCCAAAGAGCGTGAGCGAGCCGCCCTCGGGTTCGAGCGTCCCGGCCAGGACCCGCAACAGGGTCGTCTTGCCGGAGCCGTTGGTCCCCACCAGCGCGACGAGCTCACCGGTTCCGATTGCCAGGTCGAGGCCATCGAGCACCGGACGCCGGGTCCCGCGCGCGCCGTAGCCGAAGGCGATGCCTGACGCGTCGACCACCGGCGTCGCCGCGGCAGGCGCGTCCCGAGCGACGACAATGCCGGCGGTCACGTCGTCACCGTTCCGGAGCCGCGCGAGCGCGCGAGGAGCCAGATGAAGAACGGGGCGCCGATGAGGGCCGTGACGATCCCGACCGGGATCCCGCCCACCAGGCGAGCCACGAGGTCGGCGACGGCCAGGAGCACCGCGCCGTAGACCAGGCTGGCCGGAAGGAGCAGCCGATGATCCGGTCCGATCACCAGGCGGAGGACGTGCGGGACGACCAGCCCGACGAAGCCGATGGTTCCCGAGATCGCCACGACCGCGGAGGTCGCCAGGCTGGCGAGGACCGTGAGCAGGAACCGCTCCCGGCCGACGTCAACGCCGAGGTGCGCGGCGGCCACGTCGCCCAGCAGGAGCACGTTGAGCCGCCGCCATCGACCCAGCAGCGCGAGCAGGCTGACCGCCACGATGGGTGCCGCCACGAGGAGATCCCGCCATCCGGCGACGTCCAGCGAGCCCATGATCCAGGCGAAGACGACCCCCAGCCGGTTGCCGGCCAGAAACATGAGCAGCGCCACGCCGGCCGCGAGGACCGATGAGACGGCATATCCGGTCAGGAGCAGCGTCACCGCCCCGCCGCGAGCGCCGCGCGCCACGGAGTACACGACGAGCACCGTCGTCAGCCCGCCGACGAAGGCCAGCAGCTGGACGGCTCCGACACCGAGCCAGCCGCCCGCGGCAACCACGGCGAGGCCGGGGACCAGGACGGGCAGCACCAGCCCGGCGACCGCTCCGAGCGAAGCGCCCGCGGCAGTGCCGATGATGTACGGGTCGGCCAGGGGGTTCCGCAGGAGCGCCTGAAACGCGGTGCCGGCCATCGCCAGCCCGCCACCGACCAGCATGGCGGTCAGGACCCGCGGGAGACGAAGGTCCAGCACGATCGTCTCCGCCTGCGGGGTCCAGGAGGGGACCGCCGGAAGGCCCACCAGCCGGTGGGCGATGATGCCGGCCGTCTCGCCGATCCCGATGCCCACGCTCCCCAGGGCCACGGCGACGAGGCCCACGACGACGAGGAGCGTGATCCCGCCACCCAGCACGATTCCGGCGCGCGTCAGCGTCGGACCGCCCAGCAGCGCCCGGGAGCCGGCCGACGTGGTGGGGATCGCCCTGGCGTCGCTCATCGGTTGAACCGTTCGGGATGGATGGCCCGCGCCAGTGCCTCGAGCCCGTCCACGATGCGCGGTCCGGGCCGGGTGGTCACGACGTCGTCCAGGAACGGGACGACCATCCCGTCGCGAACCGCGCTCATCACCGCCCAGCCGGGTCGTGCCCGAAGCTGGCGCAGCGCCGAGTCGCGATCCTGGAGCGACGGGTCGTAGCTCGCATCACCCAGCAGGATCAGCTGCGGGTCGGCGTTCACGAGCTTCTCCAGCCCAATGGCCGTCGACTGCGCGTCCCCCGTCACCGGGTCGCCGCCGGCCAGGTCGACGAGGGAGGCAAGGAACGATCCATCGCCCGCGGTGTAGATGACACCCTGGTAGACGCTCACCTCGTAGAAGGTGCGCGGGCGGGTGGCGCCGGCCACCGCGTCCTCGACCGCGGCCACCCGCGATCGCATCGTCGCCACGAGGGCTGCCGCGGCATTCGCATGACCGGTGGCTCGTCCGACAAGACCGATGTCGGCGTAGATCCCGTCGAGGTCCTCTGGATACAGGGTCATGACCCTGAGCCCCAGGCCGGTCAGCTGCGTGATCACGGCCTCGGGGGTCAGCCCGTTGCCGGCGGCCAGCACGAGGTCCGGGCGGGCCGCGACGACCTTCTCCGCGTCGACGGTCGCGTTGACCACCACCTTGGGCAGGCTCGTGACGCTGGCCGGGTAGTCGTCGAAATCGGTCACGCCGGTCAGCGTGTCGCACGCGCCGACCGCGCAGACGATCTCCGTGTTCGACGGGGCCAGGCTGACGACGCGCGACGGCGCGGCAGTGAGGGTGACCAGGCGGCCGGCGTCATCGGTCAGGGTCAGCGGATAGCTCGCCGATGAGCTCGGGGAGGCGGGCGGCGGGGAGAGCGTTGCGCCCACGGACGAGAACGTCGTGGCGCGCTCCTGGCCGCAGGCAGCGAGCAGCGCGGCAACGGAGACGAGGAGAAGGAGGAGAAGGCGGCGACGTGGGCGGGTGCGGATAGGCGCCATGGTGATGCCGTTCCCTTTCACACGAGGGTCCTGACATCGCGCCGTGGCTGGGCGACCTGACTCCCGGCGCCCCGCCCTGCGAGGGGCGCGCGGATACAGTTGCGGGACAGCGCCGGCTTTGCACCGGCTTCGCCATTTGCCCGCCGGCCTTTCGGCGGCGGCACCCGACGCGGTCTTCGGTTGGTAACGAACGGATCGTAGCAGACGGCCCGCCGACGTCAGGCCGGCGGGCCGCGGATGCGCGGTGGTGAAGCGACCTACGCGGAGGCGGTGGCCTCCTCGAGCTCCACGTGGTTGTAGAGCGGCGTTTCGCGCGCCGATTCGCTGAGCATCGGGTCGAGCATCTTCTGGGCGGCGAGGGTGTGCGAGCAGCCCCCCGCCGACTCGAAGAGGTGACAGTCGCAGGTCCAGCGGTCGTTGTCGAGCGTGATCCGATGGATCCCGTTGTCACTGGCGAACGTGGCCTCGAATCGTTGGAGCTGCACGCGGTCCGGCTCGTGCGCGTACCGCATTGCCTTCTCGACCTTCGCCATGATGCTCGATTGCACAGTGCCTGCCCTCCAGGCGCCGGACCGAGCCGGCGCCATCTCAGTTGGCGCCCGTCAGTCCGTTGCCCTGGCGAGCCGTTCCTTCAGCATTGCGAGCAGTGTAACCGGGGTTGGGTCCGTCTGGTAGAGGAGAGCCAGATACACGCTCACGAGGTCCCCGAACGTTACCGTGGAGAGCACCCGCGCCAGGCGCGACGATCCCTCTGCCCGGATCTCGCTGCGGTTCGTGGCCCGCTCGCCCAGCAGCTCCTCAACGACCCCATACCGCGCCGTGATCTCCTCGGGCTCCTCGGGATCGCGAAGCTGCACCACGTACGGCGCATCCGACAGCTCCCGGGGGTTCAGCGAACCCTCGATCGTGTTGTGGTTCGCCTCCGGCATCGGCTCGAACGCCGCCCACGATTTCGCGTTCTCGTTGAACTGCGTCTTCCAGCGCCGGGCAACCGGCGCCATGCTGCCGGCGCCGTACACGATCGGGATCCGTCCGAAGATGGACCAGGCCAGCTGCTTGGCGGGATTCGCCGCCGTCTCGACCTCCGGCGCGTTCCGCTCCAGGATTCCCTCGACGGTCTCCACCGCGGGAGCGAGGGGGTCGGGATCTGCCAGCAGCCCCGCTGACACCAGCAGGTCGTGAAGGAGGCCCACCCCGAAGCCGATCGCGGCGCGCGGCTGCCCCGACTCCCGGTACTCGAGGTACGGGGTTCCCGCCTCACCCGCCCGACGACCCAGGGTGCCGCCGGTCGAGATCACGACGAGGGGCAGGTCGCGCTCGCGGGCCCGGGCGGCGGCGCTCAGGGTCTCCACCGTCTCGCCGGAATGACTGGCGGCGACCACGAGCGTCCGCGGGCCGGCCCAGCCGGGAAGCTCGTAGTCGCGGTGGACCAGCAGGGGAACCTTCAGGCGGTCGCCGGCAATGCCGGCGACCAGGTCCGCGCCAATGGCCGAACCGCCCATGGCCAGGACGAGGACCGCGTCGAGGTTCCGATAGCGATCCGGCAGCGGCGTGGCCGCGGCGATCCGCCGAGCCTGCGAGAGCTGACGGGGCAGGGCGCGGACCCGTCCGAGCATGTCCTCCGTGTCGATGCGCCGCAGGGCCGCCACGTCGTCGAGGGTGATCGCCTCCTCGGGAAGCGGCGGCCGCTCGTCCGCCTGCTCCTCGTCGTCGGGGCGTCCCGGCTCCTCGTCAGGGTTCTTGTAGCCGAAGAAGTCCCGGGCGTCCACGGCCTACGCGGCGCCCCCGTTGCGGGCCGCGCCGGTCTCCGCGGCGGCGATCTGCCGACCCTCCGCGAGGAGCGACTCGACGTCCTCCGGGGACCGGGCCTCGACATAGATGCGCAGGAGCGCCTCAGTCCCGCTGAAGCGGATCAGGAGCCACGACCCGTCGTCCCGGTAGAACTTGAAACCATCGCCGGTCTCGAGGGCCTGGCGGCGCACGACCGACCGCCCGGCCAGCGACTCGGGCGCCTCGTCTCCGAGCCGCGCGAGCGTGCCCGCCTTCACCGCGTCGTAGCCCTCGCGGGGGAAGCGGATGTCAATCCGGTTGTAGTAGCTGGGGCCGGCGAGGGCCTGCAGCTCCGCGAGCACCTCCGACGCCTGCTTCCCCTTGGTCAGCCACAGGTCCAGCAGGAAGAGACCGGATGCCAGCCCGTCGCGCTCGGGGATGTGCATCCCGAAGCCGAATCCCCCGGACTCCTCGCCGCCGATGACCGCGTGGGTCTCCGTCATCTTGGGCCCGACGTACTTGAAGCCCACGCCCGTCTCGTAGGCCTGCGTGCCGTAAATCTCGGCCAGCCGCTGAGCCATGGAGGTGGTGGTGACGGTGTAGACGGCCGGTCCGATCTGGCCGCGCACATCGAGCAGGTACCAGTACAGCAGGCCGTACACCTGCAGCTGGTTGACGAAGACACCCTGCTCGGTGGCCATGCCCACCCGGTCGGCGTCGCCGTCGAAGGCGATGCCGATGTCGGCGCCCCAGCGGGGAATTTCCTCGAGCCAGGCGTCGATGTTGGGGCGGATCGGCTCGGGGTTCACGCCGCCGAAGAACGGGTTGCGCTCGGTGTGGAGCTCGCGGACCGTGAGCCGTCCCCCATCGAGCAGCCGGGTGAACCAGCCTGCCCCCGAGCCATACAGCGGCTCGACGAGGAGTCGCTTCTCCGCGGCGCGGATCCGCTCGATGTCCACGATGCTCGCGAGCTGGTCGCGGAATTTCGGGTACGGATCGAAGACCTCGACCATCCCGGCGGCCACGGCGTCCTCGTAGTCGTGACGGGGCGGCGGCTCCTCCTCCGGATGGCTGTCCATGGTCGCTTCGATGTCGGCCAGCATCTCCGGCGCGGCCGCACCACCGGTATCTGCCTTCACCTTGAACCCGTTGTCGGTCCACGGGTTGTGGCTGGCGGTGATCACGATCCCCGCTCCCGCCTGCATCTCGTGGGTGAAGAAGGAGCCGACCTGGGTCGGCACCGCGTCGGGTGGGGTGAAGCTGCGGATCTCGTGCGCCGCGAGCACCTCGACGCAGGCGCGGGCGAAGTACTCCGATGCAAAGCGACGGTCATGGCAGACGACCACGCCGCGATCTGCCGCCCCGGTGGAGTGGAGGTACTCCGCGACACCGCGTGCGCAGCGGCGCACGTTGTGGAACGTGTAGTCCTCGGCGATGGCCGCGCGCCAGCCATCGGTTCCGAACTTGATCTTCGTCACGGTTCCTCGCGGCGGCGATTGATGGGTGGGCTCATGGTAGCGGCTGCGGACCGCAGCACGCCATCAGCGGCGCCGCCAGTCACCGGCCATCCGCTCGTCGGCGATCTCGGCGACCCGCTGCAGCTCGGCCTGGAGGTGGGCAAGCAGCGGCTTGAGCCGCTCCCGCGGGGCCACGCGGATCTGCTCACCCTCCTCGACGCGCATCCGGGAGAACGGGAGGGGAACGAGGTGGCGATCCCATCGGCTCCGCAGCCGGAGCGCCGGGCGGACAGCGACGGCCCAGGGCTGGATCGGGAGCCCGGACTCCCGGGCGACCAGCAGCGCGCCGGGCTTCGCGACCCGGTACGGACCGAAGGGACCGTCGCAGCTGACCACGACGGTGTGGCCGGAGCGTGCCACGCGGGCCAGCTCCAGGGAGAGGCGCGCTGCCTCGGCTCGAGTGGCGGACCCCTCGTCGGGGAGCGTCACGACGCCGGAGCCCATGGAGCGCAGCATCGCGTTCATCATGATCCCGCGGAACCCGCGCGTGCTGAAGCTCACGATGCGGCGGTTGCGTCGAAGGTGCCACGCGGCCGTCGCCGCGACCAGGTTCGACTCGTGCCAGATGGCGAAGATGGTCTGCTCCTGGATGACCGGCGGCCCGGAGAAGCGCGAGGTGGCGGCCACCAGGCGGAGGTACCAGCCCAGCCCGTGGCCGATGAGGCGCCCCAGCCAGGCGTGGGGCAGCGCCTCCTCGTCCATCCAGGAAGGCGGCTCCTCGGCCCCGGCCTGGATCGGCCGCGTTCGCTCAGAGATAGCGGTCGCCCGCCTTCTCTGCGATCTCGTCGAGGACCGGCTTGATCTCCTCGGCGCGGTCGCGGGCGCAGACGAGCAGGGCGTCCGGGGTGTCGACGATGATCACGTCACGCAGGCCCACCGTCACGATCAGCCTGTCGCCGCCGTGGACGAGCACGCGCTCGGATCCACGGTCAAGGTGCTGGCCGCTCGCCACCAGGGTGGAGCCGGACCTGGCGCTCAGGGCCTCGAGGAGGCTCGACCACGAGCCGATGTCGTTCCACCCGGCGTTGAGCGGCACGACCGCCATGCGCCCCTCTGCGGCGGCCGGCTCGGCAATGCCGATGTCGATGGTGATGGCCGGGACGGGATCCAGGATCTCCCGCACGCTCGATAGCCAGCCCGGAATCCGGTGCAGCGCCGCGATCCGGTCCAGGGCCGCGGCGAGCTCCGGCTGGAACCGCTGGAGGGCAGCCCGGAAGCTGTAGGTGCGCCAGGCGAAGATGCCGGCGTTCCAGAGGTAGTCGCCGCTCGCGAGGAACCCCTCCGCGGTCGTGGAGTCGGGCTTCTCGACGAATCGCTCGACGAGCGCCGTGGGGACTGCAGCGTGCAGGGGCGCACCGACCTTGATGTAGCCGTAACCGGTCGCCGGGTGGGTGGGGACGACGCCCAGGGTCACCAGGTAGCCCCGTTCTGCGGCGCGCGCCGCCTCGCGCAGGGCGTCGAGGAACGCGTCCGCGTCCGAGACGAAATGGTCTGCGGGAAGGACCAGGGCCACCTCGTCGGGGTCCCGCCGTGCGATCACCGTCGCGAGGCCGGCGGCAACCGCGGTGGATCGCGCCAGGGGCTCGCCCAGGACGTTCTCCTCGGGAAGCTGCGGCAGCTGTGCGACGGTCTCCCGGACGTGGGCCTGCGAGGTGATCACATAGACGTCACGCGGCGGAAGCAGTGGCATGAGCCGCGCCACCGTCTGCTGCAGCAGGCTCGTCTCCCCGGTCAGGGGCAGGAGCTGCTTCGGCGCGCGTCGTCGCGAGAGGGGCCAGAGACGAGTGCCGGAGCCACCGGCCATCACGATCGCAAACATGCCGTTGGTGAGCCTACCCCAGTCCGTCGGCCGTGGCGTCGTCCGCGGCCGTCTCGCGCTCAAGCCGGTCGCCAAGCTCGACGGTGCGCCGGTAGGCCGCCCACACGGCATCGGAGAAGACGGTCCGGATCCGGCCCTTCTCGAGCTCGTAGATCGCTGCAGCGCTCGTCCCGCCCGGCGAGGTGACCAGGTTGCGGAGCTGGGCCGGATGAAGCTCCGATCGGGCGGCGTACTCGGCCGAGCCGATGAGGGTCTCCACGACGAGGTCGTGGGCCAGCTCGCGCGGGAAGCCCATGTGGACGCCCGCGTCGATGAGCGCCTCCATCACGGCGAACAAGTAGGTGGGGCCGGTGCCCGAGAGCGCGGTCGCCATGGCCACGAAGCCCTCGTCCTCGACCTGGCGCTCGGATCCCAGGCTCCGCAGCACGGCTCGGGCCAGGTCGCGCTGGCGAGCGCTGCAGGCGGGCGCAGCCGCCCAGACGGAGATGCCGCGCCGGATCTGGGCGGGCGTGTTGGGCATGGCTCGCACCACTGCCGGGTGGGCGAGGCCGGCGGCCAGGGTCCGGAGGGTCGCCCCCGCGACGATGGAGAGCACCACCTGGCCGTCGCGCAGGGCCGGAGCGACCTCGCGCATCACGCGCCGCAGCATCTGCGGCTTCACGGCCAGGACCACGATCTCCGCGTCGATGATGGCCTCCGCGTTGCGTGCCACGACGCGGATCCCGTGCGAGGCGGCCAGCGATTCGCGCCGATCCCGGCGCGGGTGCGAGGCGATGAGCGACTCCGCGGTGACGGCCCGGTCGGCGAGCAGTCCGGCGATCATCGCCTCCGCCATCACCCCGGCCCCCACGACGCCGACGCGCATCTCGTGCCGTGCCGTCACCCTGCCTCCTCGTCGTTCCCCGTTGCGCGTTCGTCTACCGGCTTCTCGTCACCGCGAAGCTCGCGCGCGGCTTCGATCTCGTCCGCGGGCGCCCCCGCCGAGACGAGCAGCGTCTCCGCGATGTTCGCCAGTCGACGCGCAGTCGTGACGTCAGCCCGGTCGAGCTCGGCGCGGCCCATGCCCAGGGCCGCGAGCCCCTGCTCGCGCTGGGCGCCGATGTCGCGCGCCTCGCTGATCGCCTCGGCATAGTAGCGCCGCGCTGAGTCCGGATCGCCGCCGGCCACCCGGATGTCGCCGATGCGCCGCGCGATCCGGGTCGCGGCCAGCGTCATGTCCACGCGCTCGTAGTGCCAGAGGGCGCGGTGCGACCAGGCGTCCGCCGCCCACCACGAGTGCGCACCAATCGCGTGCTCGGCGGCGGTACTCGCCGATTCCGCAGCCATCCGATGGTCCCCGACCCTGGTCGCCGCGACGTACGGGTCCGCGAGCGGATCCCGGCGCAGCACGGCCGGCAGATCCGGCAGGCCCATGACCGCCGATCCGGACGGGGCGCCCATGAGCCCGCGTACCCATCTGCCGATGCGCTCCAGGGGTCCGTGGGCGGCCTGCTCCCCCCAGGCGCGCGGACGCGCCGGGAGCCGGGTCACGATGCTGCGACGGCCGCCACCGGGGGGTCCCCGGGCAAGCCCGCGGCATCGCGCAGCAGCGCGGCGCGGTCGGTCCGCTCCCAGGAGAGATCGAGATCCGGACGGCCGAAGTGCCCGTAGGCGGCGGTGGGGCTGTAGATGGGCCGCCGGAGATCGAGCTGCTCGATGATCGCGCCCGGACGCAGGTCGAAATGCCGCTCGATGAGCGCCACGATCCGCTCGTCCGACACGGCCCCGGTCCCGAAGGTCTCGACGTTGATGGCGAGTGGATGCGCCACGCCGATGGCATAGGCCACCTGGAGCTCGAACCGGCGCGCGAGTCCCGCGGCGACGACGTTTGCCGCCACGTACCGCGCGTAGTAGGCCGCAGAGCGGTCGACCTTCGTCGGATCCTTGCCGGAGAAGCTGCCACCGCCGTGACGCGCCGCGCCGCCGTACGTGTCCACGATGATCTTCCGCCCCGAGAGGCCGGAGTCGCCCATGGGCCCGCCGATGACGAACCGCCCGGTTGGGTTCACCAGGTGGCGGGTGTGGATGGGATCCAGCAGCTCTGCGGGGATCGCCCGCTCGATGACCACTTCCCGAACGGCCGCTGCCAGCTCCGTCTGCCCCACGTCGGGATCGTGCTGGGTGCTGACCAGGACCGTGTCGACGCGAACCGGGCGGCCGCCGGGGTCGTAGGCGATGGTCACCTGGCTCTTGCCGTCAGGACGTAGGAACGGCAGCTCGCCGGACTTGCGGACCTCAGCCAGCCGCCGGGCCACGCGATGGGCCATGACGATCGAGGCTGGCATGAGCTCGGGCGTCTCGTCGGTGGCGTACCCGAACATCATTCCCTGATCGCCGGCACCCAGCTCCAGCGGCTCGCGGCCCTCCCGCGACTCGAGAGCGTTGTCCACGCCCAGGGCAATGTCCGGGGACTGCTCCTTGATGGCGACCAGGGTCCCGCAGGTCTCCCAGTCGAACCCCAGGTCGGAGTGGTCGTAGCCGATCCGGCGGACGGTGTCGCGCACCACGGCCTGGACATCGCAGTAGGCATCGGTGGTCATCTCGCCCAGGACGAAGACGACGCCGGTCGTGGTCGCCGCCTCCACGGCGACGCGCGCGAACCGGTCGCGGCCGATGACGTCGTCGAGGACGGCATCGGCAACGGCGTCGCAGAGCTTGTCGGGGTGACCCTCGGTCACCGACTCGGAGGTGAACAGGGTCAGGCTGTCAGGATCGGACATGCGGCTCGCTCTCCGGCGTGCGCGTGAGGGGCGCTGGGATGGAGTGTAGCGCCACAGCGCCGGGGGAGGCCTAGGTCCCGGACTCCCAGGACTGCGAGTAGGCGAGCTGCTCGGGGGTCATGGGCTCGATGTGGATCCCCATCGCCTCGAGTTTGAGGCGGGCCACCTCGCGGTCGATCTCGTCGGGGATGCCGTACACCCTCGGCTCCAGGGAACCGGCGCTCGCGCGCAGCCATTCGAGGCCTAGCGCCTGGTTGGCGAAGCTCATGTCCATGACGATGCTCGGGTGCCCTTCGGCAGCGCCCAGGTTCACGAGGCGCCCGTCGGCGAGGACGTAGATGCGGCGGCCATCGGCCATCAGGTACTCGCGGGTGAACGGCCGGACCTCCCGGGACGAGGTCGACTGCTGCTCGAGCGCCGGAAGCTCGAACTCGTCGTTGAAGTGCCCGGCGTTGGCCAGGATGGCCCCGTCGCGCATCCGCGGGAAGTGGTCGCGCCCCCAGATGTTGAGGTTCCCGGTTGCGCTGATGAACACGTCGCCGATTGCGGCGGCTTCGCCGGCGCTCATCACCCGGAATCCGTCCATGGCGGCCTCCAGGGCCCGGGTCGCGTCCACCTCGACGACGGTGACGTTTGCCCCCATGCCATGGGCGCGAGAGGCGATCCCACGCCCGACCCAGCCATAGCCGCCCACGACCACGTTCTTGCCCGCGAAGAGGATGTTCGTGGCCCGCAGGATCCCGTCGATGGCGCTCTGCCCGGTGCCATAGCGGTTGTCGAAGAGGTGCTTGGTGAGCGCCTCGTTGACGGCGACCACGGGGAACCGCAGCTTGCCGTCGAAGGCCATGGCCCGCATGCGAATGACACCCGTGGTGGTCTCCTCGGTGCCGCCCACCACCTCGTCGAGCAGGTCCGTGCGCTGGGTGTGGAGCGCGGTGACCAGGTCCGCGCCGTCGTCCATGGTCACCTGGGGGCGGTGGTCGAGCGCCGCGGAGATGTGCCGGTAGTACGACTCGCGGTCCTCGCCCTTGATGGCGTAGACCGGGATCCCGTGGTGCGCCACGAGCGAGGCGGCCACGTCGTCCTGGGTCGAGAGCGGGTTGGAGCTGCAGAGGACGACGTCCGCGCCGCCATCGGCCAGGGTGCGCATCAGGTTGGCGGTTTCGGAGGTGACGTGGAGGCAGGCGCTGATCCGCCATCCGGCCAGCGGCTGCTCGCGCGCGAAGCGCTCGCGGATCCCGGCCAGCACCGGCATCTGCCGATCGGCCCACTCGATCTTGAGCTTCCCCTGCTCGGCGAGGCCGATGTCGGCCACGTCGTGCGCCGTCTGGTTCACCCCGGGTTGCGTTGCCACGTCAGTCGTATCGCCTCTCGTATGGGTCGCATGATCCCCCAGCCACCCGAACGCCGGCGTCCGAGCCGTTCGACGAGATGGCAGTGCACACGGTACCCGAGGCGGGTGTAGGCCGCGACCGCGGGGTCGTTGTCGGTGTGGACGTTGAGCGCCACGTCGGGGAGGCGTCGCAGCAGCTCGGCGGTCACCGCGGAGGTGACCATCTTCGCGAAGTCGTGCCCGCGGAAGTCGGTGTGCGTCATCACGTTGCCCACCACCCCCATCCCCTCACGGGGGTTGACGACGTGCGTGCCGGCCGCGCTCACGAGGCGCCCGCGGACGCGGACCCCGAAGTAGATCCCGTCGGACAGGACCGAGATCGGGAAGCCGGTGCGAAAGCCGAGCTGGTAGAGGCGGTTGAGGTCGTCGATGTCGGCGGGCACCAGCCGCTCCGCCGGGCCCGCGAAGGGCGTGAAGGTGTCACGGTCGACCACCATGCGCAGCATCGCCGTCGGCGCCTCCAGCTCGTACAGGGAGCGCATCACCGCCTCGTGCTCCTCGGTTGCCTGGAAGTAGGCGTCCCTGGGCTTGATGACCGCCTCGAGGAGCGATCGGCATCCGCCGGGGTCGCCCATCAGGAAAAGCGGCTGGGGAACGAGACCTTCGTGGTGCTCGGCCAGGGCGATGGGTGTCCCGGCCGCGTCGTAGGCGATGCCCCAGCTCGCGCGCCGTCGGTTGGGTCCGTCGAGGTCGCCAAAGGCATAGGCCGCGTACAGTCGGTCCCTTCGCAGGAAGGCGGCAATCGCGTCGCGGTCGGTGACGGCTCGGGCCCGCTGCTCGGACTGGGCAACCGCCATGCGTCCTGGCCTCCGGTGCGCCTAGTAGGTCAGCAGCGTGTTGATGGTGAACTCGCCCAGCTTCTCGCGTCCCTTCAGGGCGGGCAGCTCGACCATGAACGAGAGCCCGGCGATCTCCCCGCCGAGTCGGCGCACCAGCTCGATGGTCCCCATCACCGTGCCGCCGGTGGCGAGCAGGTCGTCGACGATCAGCACCCGCTGGCCTGCCTGGATCGCGTCCTTGTGGATCTCCAGCGTGGCGGTCCCGTACTCGAGCGAGTACTCCACCTCGATGGTCTCCGCCGGCAGCTTCCCGAGCTTTCGCACCGGGACGAAGCCCGCGCTGAGCTTGTAGGCGAGCGGCGCCGAGAAGATGAAGCCACGCGACTCCATGCCGACCACGAGGTCGATCTTGGCGTCGGCGACCTGGGCCGCCATCTGGTCGATCACCTCGCGGAACGCGTCGGCATCCTTGAGGAGGGTCGTGATGTCGTAGAACAGGATCCCGGGCTTCGGGAAGTCCGGGACCTCCCGGATCTTCGCGCGCAGGTCGTCGGCCGGTCGAACGGTCACGAGGGCACTCCAGGGTGCGTGGGAGGTATCAATCCGCGGCTGAGTCTAGACCCATGGCACCCGGTGCGGCAACGGCGGCGCCGCACCGGGTCGAGCGACGTCAGCCCGGGTCCGAGCCCTCCGTGGCCAGTCGGCGCAGGACGGTCTGCAGCACGCCGCCGTTCGTGTAGTACTGCACGTCGACCTCTCCGTCGAGCCGTGCCACCACCCGGAACCGCCGCTCGCTCCCATCCTTCGCGCGAATCCTTATGGTCAGCTCCTGTCGCGGTCGGAGGCCATCCACGATCCCGTCGATCGTGAACGTCTCCCGGCCGGTCAGGCCCAGCGTCTCGGCGTTCTCGCCCGGAAGGTACTGGAGTGGGAGGATCCCCATCCCGACCAGGTTGGACCGATGGATCCGCTCGTACGACTCCGCGATGACGGCTCGCACACCCTGCAGGTACGGTCCCTTGGCTGCCCAGTCCCGGCTGCTGCCGGAGCCGTACTCCCTCCCGGCCAGGATGATCAGCGGCGTCTGCTCGGTGGCGTAGCGCTCGGCGGCTTCGAAGATCGTCATTCGCTGCCCGCTGGGCAGGTGCTCGGTGACGTTGCCCTCCGCGTCCGGCGTGAGTCGATTCCGAAGGCGGATATTGGCGAACGTGCCGCGCACCATGACGTCGTGGTGCCCGCGCCGCGACCCGTACGAGTTGAAGTCGCGCGGATCCACGCCGTGGCCGGTGAGCCACTGCCCGGCCGGGGAGGTCCGGGCAATGGTACCAGCCGGCGAGATGTGGTCGGTCGTGACGCTGTCGCCGAGCACGGCCAGGACGCGTGCTCCATCGATGTCGGTGAGGGGTGCCGGCTGCGGACCCAGTCCCTCGAAGAACGGCGGGCGAGCCACGTAGGTCGACTCCGGGCTCCAGGCATACCGATCGCCGGGGGGGACGGGGAGCGCGGCCCACCGCTCGTCGCCGTCGAAGACCGAGGCGTAGTTGCGGGTGAAGATCTCGGAGCGGACGCGCTCGGCCACGACCTTCGCCACCTCCTGCGGCGTGGGCCACAGGTCGGCGAGGTAGACCGGCTCCCCGTCCGCACCGGTGCCGAGCGGCTCGGTCGCAAGGTCCAGGTCGACGCGCCCCGCGAGCGCGAACGCCACCACGAGCGGCGGGGAGGCAAGGTACGACGCTCGGGCGAGCGGATGGATCCGGCCCTCGAAGTTGCGGTTCCCGGAGAGAACCGCCACGCCGACCAGGTCGTTGGCCTCGATGGCGGCAGCGATCGGCTCGGCGAGCGGGCCGGAGTTGCCGATGCAGGTCGTGCAGCCGTAGCCCACCAGGTCGAAGCCCAGCGCCTCCAGGGGCTCCATGAGGCCGGCATCGGCCAGGTAGTCGGTGACCGCGCGCGACCCCGGTGCAAGCGAGGTCTTGACCCAGGGCGGCGTATGCAGGCCGCGCTCGACCGCCCGCTGGGCCAGGAGCCCGGCAGCGACCATGACGCTCGGGTTGCTCGTGTTCGTGCAGCTGGTGATGGCGGCGATGACAACCGATCCGGACCGCAGTGCAAACCGCTGCCCGTCCATCTCCACCGGTACGGGTCGATAGTCGCCGGCCGGAGCCGGCGACTCCGGCCCGGCGTTGCCGGCGGGCGCCTCGCCCCCGTCCTTCGCGTCGTACCCGGGAGCATCACTCGCGGGGAACGACTCCTCGCTCGCCTCGGTCACCGCGTCGACGGGCGGCTCGAGGCCGTCGTCGAAAGCGGCGCGGAAGCTGTTGCGCAGGTCGGTGAGCGCGACGCGGTCCTGGGGCCGCCGCGGGCCGGCGACCGAGGGAACCACGCTGCCCAGCTCCAGGCTCAGCGACTCGTTGAACGACGGTTCGCGAGCGGCGTCGGTCCGGAAGAGGCCCTGCTCCTTGGCGTACGCCTCGACGCGCGCCACGGTTTCTGCCGGGCGGCCGGTCATCCGCAGGTAGCGCAGCGTCTCGTCGTCGACCGGGAAGAGCGTGGCGGTGGCCCCGAACTCGGGGCTCATGTTGCTGATCGTGGCGCGGTCCGCCAGCCCCAGGCGGGACAGTCCGGGTCCGTGGAACTCCACGAACTTGCCAACCACGCCGTGGGCGCGGAGCATCTCCGTCACGGTGAGCACCAGGTCGGTGGCCGTCGCGCCCGCCGGCAGCTCGCCGTCGAGGCGGAAGCCCACCACAACCGGCATCGGCTGGTAGAGGGGCTGGCCCAGGAGCGCCGCCTCGGCCTCGATGCCGCCGACGCCCCAGCCCACGACACCGAGGCCGTTGACCATGGTCGTGTGGGAGTCGGTCCCCACCAGCGTGTCCGGGAAGGCGGTCAGGGTGCCGTTCGGGCCGGGTCGGGCGCTGATGACGTCGGCGAGGTACTCGAGGTTCACCTGGTGGACGATGCCCGTCCCCGGCGGCACGACCCGGAAGTTGCGGAACGCCTGCTGCGCCCAGCGCAGGAGCGCATAGCGCTCGCCGTTGCGCTCGTACTCGCGCTCGACATTGATCAGGAAGGCGGCCGCCGACCCGAACTGGTCCACCTGGACCGAATGGTCGATCACGAGGTCCGCCGGGACGAGGGGGTTGATGCGCGCGGGATCGCCGCCCATCTCCGCCATGGCGTCGCGCATCGCCGCCAGGTCCACCACGCAGGGAACGCCGGTGAAGTCCTGGAGGATGACCCGCGCCGGCATGAACGGGACCTCGTACTCGGCGGGGCTCGCCGGGTCCCAGGTCGCGAGCGCGCGCACGTCGGCAGCGCTGACGAGGTCGTGCCCGGCATCGGCCCCCCGGAGCATGTTCTCGAGCAGGACCTTGACGGTGTAGGGGAGCCGGTCGAGGTTCGCGGCACCGGCACGGTCCAGCCGGTAGATCTCGTAGTCGCGCTCTCCGACGCGCAGCGTCGCGCGGGCGTCTGAGCTCGTGGAGTGAGTCGTCACGGTCGCCTCCTTATCGTCGTCGCGGCCAGGTGCCGCGCCATCGGAAGTCGGCGCCGGACGGGTGCGCCCGTCCCGGGTCGAGATGTCCGCCCAGTATACGCCCGGCTCTCAAGACAGAACAGCCGCCGGATCCGCGTTCGGCAGCCGCGCCCGACGTCACGAATCGGGCCAAACGACCCAGGTCATTCGGCGCTTGACGGCCGGGAGGGGTCGCGATAGTTTGTTAATGACCTAATTAGGAATGCGACGAATGAACGACGTCTATCGGGCGCTCTCCGATCCGACCCGACGCAGGATCCTGGCGCTCCTGCGCGGAGGAGACATGGGGGCCGGCGATATCGCGTCGCAGTTCGAGCAGTCCTGGCCCACCATCTCGGGCCACCTGGCCGTTCTCAGGGACGCGGACCTGGTGCAGGCTGATCGTCACGGCACGACGATCACCTACCACCTCAACGTGAGCGTCCTCGAGGAGGCCATGCTGGCCCTCATTCAGGCGCTCGGCATCGGCAAGCTCGCCGGGGAGCGTCCAGGGGATCAGCCATGAAGTCACGCATCATCCTCCTCATCGCCGGGATCGTCTTCCTCGGCAGCCTGGCGGTCAGTCTCTGGGCATGGGGGCAGATCCCCGATGGCGCCCAGATTCCGATCCACTGGGGACTCAACGGCGAGGCCAATGGCTACGCGCCCAAGGCCGTGGGCCTCCTGCTCATGCCGGCAATCATCGCCGTGATGGGCCTGCTGTTCGGCGCGATCCCCTACCTCGATCCGCGGCGTGGCCACCAGGAGCGATCGACCACCGGCCGGCTGTGGATCATGGGTGCCGCCATCGTCGTGCTCGGCGCGGTGCACGTTGCCGCCACGCTGACTGCGGTCGGTGCCCCGATCGATATCGGCCGGGTGGTGGTCGTGGCGGTGGGCGGCCTGTTCATCGTCATCGGCAACTACCTGGGCAAGGTGCGCAGCAACTGGTTCATTGGCATCCGCACCCCGTGGACCCTCTCGAGCGAGCGGGCGTGGTCGCGGACGCACCGCCTGGGCGGGTACCTGTTCATGGCCGCGGGGGTCGTCAGCGTCGCCCTTGCCATCGTGGCGGCCCCGACCGTCTTCGCGTTCGCCATGATCGGCGGCGCCGCCGCCGCCGGGATCGTGCCCGTCGTCTACTCGTACTTCGCCTGGCGGTCCGACCCTGACCGCCACCCCTTCGGAGGCTGACCGGTGTCCATCGGACAGATCATCGCGATCATCGCGCCCCTGCTCATCCTGCAGCTCGCGCTCATGGGGGTCGGCCTGTACGACCTCACCCGGCCCGAGCGGCGGGTGAAGGGCGGGAACAAGCTGGTGTGGGGCATCATCATCGTCCTGGGCGAGCTCCTGGGCCCGCTCGTGTACTTCCTGTTCGGACGCGAGGACACCTGAGCCGATGACGTCCGCATCCGCGTCCCAAGCGGCCGGGGACGGAGCCGCAACCGACGGCGTCGCCGTTCGCTGCACGGGCCTCACGAAGCGCTACGGCTCGCTGGTCGCCCTGGACGGCCTCGACCTCGAGGTCCCGTCCGGGAGCATCTTCGGGTTCCTGGGTCCCAACGGCGCCGGCAAGACGACGACGCTGCGCCTGCTGACCTCCCTGGCCCGGGCGCAGGCGGGCGGGGCCAGCATTGCCGGCGTGCCGGTGGGAGATGGGGAGCCGAACCGGCGTGGCCTCCTGGGGTATCTCGACCAGGACCCGCGATTCCACGGCTGGATGCGCGGCCGTGAGCTCCTCGAGCTGGTCGGCAGCCTGTACGGCATGCGTGGCGCCGCGCTCCGTGCCCGGATCGAGGAGGTGCTCGACTTTGTCGAGCTCACCGAGGCCGCGAAGCGACGCATCGGCGGCTATTCGGGAGGGATGCGACAACGGCTGGGGCTGGCCCAGGCCATCCTCAACCGGCCACCCGTCCTGCTCCTCGACGAGCCGGTGTCCGCGCTCGACCCCGAGGGGCGGAGGGACCTGCTCACCGTGATTCGCGAGCTCGGCCGCACGTCGACGGTCCTGTTCAGCACCCATATCCTCAACGATGTCGAGCGGGTCTGCGACCGCGTGGCGATCATCAACCACGGGCGGCTCGTCACCGAGGGAGCCATGGATGATCTCCTCGAGCGCTACGCCCAGCCGGTCTACCTCCTCGAGGCAGAGCCCGGCGGCGAGGACGCGCTGGGCAGGCTCGGGGACGCGATCCGCGTCGCCCCGTGGGTGACCGACGTCGAGCGCAGCCACGGCGTCCTTCGGGTCGGCGTGGGTGACGGCTCGGCGGCCGGCCGGGAGCTGATGGCCGCGGCCGTGGCGGCCGACGCAGCGCTCGTTCGCTTCGAACGACAGCGCCCTACGCTGGAGGACGTGTTCCTGCGGCTCGTGGGTGCCCACGACGGCGATGGCGACACGGGAGCGGCGGCATGAGGGGCTACCGCGTGCTGCTCCACAAGGAGCTCACCGAGCAGTGGCGGACGTGGCGCATGCTCGTTGTGGGGATCATCTTCGCCATCTTCGGGATCGGCTCCCCGATCCTGGCCCGCTATACGCCGGAGCTGGTCAAGTCCCTGGCGGGCGACCAGTTCACCGGGATCATCCCCACGCCCACGATTGCCGATGCCATCACCCAGTTCCAGAAGAACCTGGGGCAGACCGGCATCCTCGCCGCCATCCTGCTGGCAATGGGTTCCGTGGCGGTGGAGAAGGAGCGCGGCACGGCCGCCATGCTCCTCACCAAGCCCCTGTCCCGCGGCGCCTTCCTGGCCGCGAAGCTGACGGCCATCGCCGGTACGCTGCTGGTGGGCACGCTCCTGGCCGGCATCGGCGCCTATGCGTACACGGCGCTGCTCTTCTCGGCACCCGATGTCATCGGCTACGCGGCCATGTGTGCCTTCACCTTCGGGTCACTGATGACCTACGCGACGCTGACCTTCCTGGGGAGCACGCTCACCCGCTCCTCGATGGCGGCGGCGGGGATCGGCATCGGCGCCATGGTCCTGATCGCCATCTTCTCGGCGCTCCCGACCGTCGGGTCGTGGGCGCCGGGGAACCTGGGGGGCGCGGGCATGGCGCTCGCGCTCGGGAGCCCGGCCGAGGGCCTCGTGCCGCCACTGGTCACCACGATCCTGCTCGTGGCGGCCGCCTACGTCGCCGCCTGGCTCAGCTTCCGCCGCCAGGAGCTGTAGCGGGAGGCTGCGGATCCTCGCGCAGACGGGCGTAGGTGACGAGGTCGTGGTACGCGCCGCGGCGGAACTGGGCCCCCCGCTGGATCCCTTCGCGACGGTAGCCCGCCTTCTCCAGGGACCGCTGCTCCGCGACATTCTCCACGTCGGTTGACGCCTCCACGCGGTGGAGGTCCGTCGTTTCGAACAGGTAGTCGGCCAGCAGCCGCTGCGCCGCCGAACCGTAGCCCTTGCCCCGGGCAGCCGGAATGAGCTCGATGCCCACGTTCCACGCATCGGACAGCGGGGGCGGGCCGTAGTTGACGCGGTGCCAGCTGACCGTCCCGATGGGCGTTCCATCGGCGAGGACGACGACGAGCATCCCCTTCCGATCGTCGCGCAGTGGACCCCTGCGCAGGGCCTCGCGCGACAGGATCTGGGGCGGGCCCCCGAAGTCGTTGTACTCGCTGAGCACCTCGGGATCCGCGGCCCAGCCGTCGAGGAGATCGGCATCGTCGAGGGTGATGTCCCGGAGGCGGACACGCGGCGCGGCCATGCCGCCATCATGGCACGAGCGGCAGGGCCGGCAATGACGCGCCCGGCCCAGACGTCATGCGAATCCGGGTGCCCGTCCGCCCCCGTTCAGCCCTTCTGCGCGCTCCGCAGCCAGGTGAGCGCCACGAACCCCTCGACGAGACCGACCGCGAACAGGGCCGGCTGCAGAGCGGAGAACGGAATCACGATGACCTGGATGCCAATCCAGGTCATGAGCCCCACCGCGAAGAACCCCGTTACCCACGGCGCCCATGGGTGACGCTGCCAGACGAGGATCGCCGCCGACAGCTGCCCCACCCCGTTCATGCACAGCAGCACGACGCCCGGCACGAGGAAGGAGCCGAACGGCGATCCGGCGATCCAGTCGTGCGGGATGCCGAGCGGGCTCCCGTCGGCGTCCAAGATCATGGCCAGCCCGACCGGCGTGGCCATCACCGCGGTAAACACCTGCAAGGCGACCGCGATCCAGGCATAGGTCGGCCGCCGGATGCGACGGGCGACGAGGAGGCCGCTCATGGCCGTCATCGTCAGGCGCGGGCGGCGCAGCGGCGCAGTGCCGATGGACTCGGACCCGGCGGGCCGAGCGACCTCAGGCGGGGGGCCGGTCGGCCAGCGCGTCGAGGGCCCGCATGGCAACCGTCACGGCGTCCCGTCCCGTCCCAACAGCCATCCGCACCTGGTTCGACCCGGCCACCGGACGAAGCCCCGCGGCCGTGAGCGCCGTCACCACCTGCTGGCGCGGATAGCGCGCCCACTTCAACGTCACCCTCCCGGGTTCCACGCGCACCTCGGGCACCCCGGCGGCCTCGGCCGCGAGGCGCATGGCCACGGCGGTGAAGAGGCCCTCCACCTCGGGCGGCACCGGGCCGAATCGGTCCCGCACCTCGGCGCGCAGCGCCTCGCCGTCCGGAGCGGAGCGCACCTGCGCGAAGCGGCGGTAGACCTCGAGCTTCGCGCCGGCATCCGCGATGTAGGCGTCCGGCAGGTAGGCGGACCCGGGCAGGTCCAGGCGCACCGGAGCCGGCTCGGGCAACGGCCTCCGACCCCGCAGGCGATCCACCGCATCGGCGAGCAGCCGGGTGTACAGCTCGAAGCCAACGGCCGCCATGTGGCCGTGCTGCTCCGCGCCGAGGATGTTGCCGGCCCCGCGGATCTCGAGGTCGGAGAGGGCGATCTGGTATCCGGCGCCAAGGTCCGACGCGGAGAAGATGGCGTGGAGCCGCTTGCGGGCGATGAGCGAGAGCGGCGTGCTGCGACGATGGAGCAGGTACGCGTACGCACGGCGGTCGGAGCGGCCAACGCGCCCACGCAGCTGATAGAGCTGCGCCAGCCCGAACGTGTCGGCCCGCGCGATGATGATGGTGTTCGTGTTCGCGATGTCCAGGCCGGACTCGATGATCGTGGTGCAGACCAGGACATCGAAGCGCCCGTCGGCGAAGTCGAGCATCACCCGCTCGAGCATTCCCTCGGCCATCTGCCCGTGACCGATGGCGACCCGTGCGCGCGGCACCAGGCGGCGAACCCGTGCCGCGGCCGCCTCGATGGTGTCGATGCGGTTGTGGACGTAGAAGACCTGGCCGCCCCGATCGAGCTCACGGTTGATGGCGTCGCGGACCAGGCCGTCATCGTCCTCCGCGATCCGGGTCTGGATCGGCAGGCGCGCTTCCGGTGGCGTCTCGATGACGGACAGGTCGCGGATCCCCACCAGGGAGAGGTGCAGCGTGCGGGGGATGGGGGTTGCCGAGAGGGTCAGGACGTCCACCTCGCGGCGCAGGTTCTTGATGCGTTCCTTGTGGCTGACGCCGAACCGCTGCTCCTCGTCCACCACGAGCAGGCCCAGGTCCGCGAAGTGGATGTCCTTGGACAGGATGCGGTGCGTGCCCACGAGGACGTCGACGCTGCCGTCATTCACCCCGGCCACGACCTCGGCCTGGCGCTTCTTCGAGACGAACCGGCTGAGCATCTCGACGCGAACCGGGAACGGCGCCAGGCGTCGCTGGAAGGTGAGCTCATGCTGCTGGGCCAGGACGGTGGTGGGCACCAGCACGGCGACCTGCTTGCCGTCCTGGACCGCCTTGAACGCGGCTCGCAGGGCAACCTCCGTCTTCCCGTATCCCACGTCGCCGCAGACGAGGCGGTCCATGGGGCGGCGGCGGAGCATGTCGGCCTTCACCTCCTCGATGGTCCGGGCCTGGTCGGGCGTCTCGGTGTACGGGAATGCCTCCTCGAGCTCCCGCTGCCAGGTGCTGTCGGGACTGAAGCGGAACCCTTCCGCGGACTCCCGCGCCGCATAGATCTCCAGGAGCTCGCGCGCCAGATCGTTCACCGCGCGCGCGACGCGCCGTTTCGTCCGCTCCCACTCGGTCCCGCCCAGCTTCGACAGGGTGGGCGCCGGGCCGCCGGCGTAGCGGGTGATGCGACCGATCTGGTCCGACGGCAGGAAGATCTTCCCGTCGCCGGCGAAGTCGAGCTGCAGGTACTCCTTCACGGCCCCGGAGTAGGCGCGCTGGGTCATCCCCACGTACCGCGCAACGCCGTGGTCGATGTGCACGACGAGGTCGCCCGGCGACAGCTTCCCGATCAGGTCCCGGGTGACCACCTTCTTCGCGGGCGTCAGGCGTCGAATCCGGACGGCCCCGAAGAGCTCATGGTCGGTGAGCACCAGCAGCTTCGCCGGCCCATGGCTGAACCCGCCGCTGAGCGAGCCATGCACCAGGCCGATGGCGCCCGCCGCCGGCGCCTCGCGCAGCTCCGCGACCGCGCTCACCGGGGCACCGGCCTCCTCGAGCAGCTCGTCCACGCGGCTGGCCTGGTCCGTGGTGATCACCACGGACCGGCCCGGCGCGGCCAGCTCGACGACCCAGTCTGCGAGCCGTTCGACCCGTCCGGGCAGCGCGGGGGCGGATCCGTAGCCGAGATCGGTGACGCCCTGCTCGTCGAGACGCTCACCGACGCGGCGATCCAGGTCGCGCAGGGTCTCGGCGGCCGCGTAGGGCAGCGGCCAGGTGGCCGGCAGTTCGCCCGAGGCCACCAGGCCGTCGCGCCGCTCCCCGGCCTGGCGGTCCAGGTCGACGGCGATCGACCTCAGCTCGTCGGGATCGGTCAGCACCAGGAGCGAGTCGGCAGGGAAATGGTCGGAGGTCGGCCCGGCGGTGAGCAGCGCCGCCCAGGTCTCCGCCGCCTCCCCCGGATCACCCTGCTCGAGGTGGACGAGGTCGTCGGCGAGCGCCTGGGACAACCCGGGTCGGGCCGGGAGGCGAGCGCCCAGCGTCGCGAAGCCGTCCTCGGGGAGGAACTCGCTCGCGGGCAGGACCGTGGCATGCTCGAGGCGGCGGCGGCTCGCCTGGGTCATGGGGTCGAATGCTCGCAGCGACTCGAGCTCGTCGCCGAAGAGGTCGAGTCGCAGGGGTTCCGTGGAGCCGGGGGGCCAGACGTCGATGATCCCGCCCCGGTTCGCGAACTCGCCGACGCCGCTCACCTCGACGACCGGCTCATACCCACCGGCCACCAGGGCGGTGAGGAGCGCGCGTTGCACGACCGGCGCGCCGACCCGCAGCTCGAGGCGAGCCTCACGCAGCTGTGCCGGGGAGATGGTCCGCTGCACCAACGCCAGCAGGGGCGCCACGACCACGAGGTCCCGGGGGCGGGCATCCAGCTCGGCCAGGACCTGCAGCCGTTCCGCGGACTCCTCGTGCTCGGCGAGGGCGCGTTCGAGCGGCAGGGCGGCGCGCTCGGGAAGCACGCGGACATGACCCGAGACCTGCCAGGCCGACAGGTCGTCGGCGAGCCGATGTGCCTCTTCGTCATTGCGCACGACGACCACCAGCGGCGTGCCGGCCGCCAGCGCCCGCCGACGAGCGGCCAGGTACGCCGCCCAGGCGCTTGCGGGCACCCGCAGCGATGTCCCGGCCCGCTCGGGGAGGGCGGCGGCCAGGACAGAGGTGAGGGCCGCGACCCGCCGATCGGCACCGCCGCGCGGGGATGTGGCGCGGGCGTGCTCCGGGGAGCGGACGGTCACGCCGGCGGCTCGGCCAGGTCGAGGCCGTTGTAGGCATTCATCGCCTCGTCGAGCCCGTCGCGCAGCCAGCGCTCCGCTGCATCGGCGGCCGTGGCGACAACCTCGTCCGCAACATCCCGTTCGGCGGCCGCGAACGTCGAGAGCACGTGGTCGACCGCTTCACCACTTCGGCCGATCCCGACCCGCAGCCGCGCGAACTCGTTCGTGCCCAGCGCGGCGATGATGGCTCGCAGGCCGTTGTGCCCTCCCGCGGAGCCTGCGCGGCGCAGGCGCAGGCGCCCAAGCGGCAGGTCGATGTCGTCGGCCACCACGAGCAGGTCCTCGGAGACCTCGGCGGCGGTATTGCGCATGGCTGCGCGCAGCGGGACGCCGGACCCGTTCATGTAGCGCATGGGCTTCACCAGCAGGACCGTTTCGAGCGGCTCGGGCAGACGCACCTCGAGAAGCGCGGCGCCCTCCCGCACCCGCCCCTTCCCCGTCTGGCCCCAGCGGTCCGCGAGCAGGTCCACGACCCGAAAGCCCACGTTGTGACGCGTGAGCCGGTATCGATCGCCAGGGTTGCCGAGGCCGCAGATGACCTTCATGACCGCATGCGATGGTAGCGGTTCGCGCGACTCCGCCGGTCGCGCCGTATCCTGAAGCGCATGCCGGGCAGCGAGGTCGTGGTCATCGGGGGCGGGATCGTGGGGACCTCCGCCGCGGCGCTGCTCGCAGAGCGCGGTGTGTCGGTCACGCTCGTCGAGCGTGAGACTATTGGCGCGGGTGCCTCCGGACGCAACCTGGGAGCGGTCCAGCACCCGCTCGACGCGGTACTCGTGCCCCTCCACGAAGAAACCCTCGCGATGTACCGCGCCATGGCACGCTCCGGCGGCAGCTTCTCGTTTCCCGCAGATCCTGCAGGGGTCCTGCTGCTGGCCGATGACCGCGCCGTCCTCGACGCGCAGGCCGCCGGGCTGTCGGCGATGCCCGAGCTGCTCCCCGACCTGCTGGAGCCTCGGCAGACGCGGGCACTCGAGCCGGCACTGGCGGCGGACCTCTGGTCGCTCCGTCTGGCCACCGGCTATCCGGTCCCGCCGCACGCCGCCACAACGGCCATGGCACAACGCGCCACCGCGGCGGGAGCCCGCGTGGAGGTCGGCTCGGCAGCGGTTCCCGCCGTCGAGCGCGGTCGCGTCACGGGCGTGCTGCTGGAGGGCGCGCGGCGCCTCGCCGCGGATCGCGTGCTGATCGCAGCGGGTCCATGGAGCGCCTACCTGGTCGACCCCACCGGCCGCTGGCAGCCCATCGTGGCCACCTGGGGCGCCACCGCACAGCTCGCCATGGCCCATCCCCCGCGGCATATCGTGGAAGAGGCCCGCGTCGAGCCGGTGAACCGACCGGTGGATGCCGCCGTCGGTGCGCCCGCCGCGCCGCCTGAGGCAACGCGCAGCCTCTTCACGCTCGCTGCCGCGGATGGTGTTGCGACTATCGGCTCCACGTTCCTTGCGGAAGAGCCGGATCCTCGTGCGCTGGCGCCCATCCTGATACGGCGCGGCGCTCGCTTCCTCCCCGCGCTGGGCAAGGCGACCATCACGGCCACCCGTGCCTGCGCGCGGCCCCAGTCCGTGGACGGGCGTCCGCTCACCGGATCGGTCCCGGGCATCAGCGGGCTGTACCTTGCCGCGGGTCACGGCCCGTGGGGCATCTCGTGCGGCCCGGCAACGGCCCGCCTTGCGGTCGACGCGATCCTGGCCGGGAGCGACGAGCCGGTGCCGCCCGACCTGCGGGTCGTTCGCATGGCGGCTGCAACGCGCACCGGGTGGCCGTGGTGAGCGCCCTCCCGGCGCAGCCGCACCGCCGGGGAGCGGACACGGAGGCACTCCCCCTCGAGCTGCGAGCCCTGGCCGAGGCGTACGGCAGGGAGATCGCGACGCTGGCGATCCTCGTGCTGCAGCAGCGCCAGGACGCCGAGGCCGTGGTGGACCGCAGCCTCATCGATGCCTTCCGCGCCCACGGGCTGCCGGCCGCCGATCCCGACCGCCGTCTCGCGGTCCTGCGCATCGCCGTGCGGCGCACGCTCGAGCGTGAACGCCGGTCCGCAGCCGTCGATCCTCTCGTGATCGACGCCCCAACAGGGTTCCCCGGCGCGGATCCTGCGCAATCGGGGGCCGGCACCGACATCCCGCCGGCCGCCGTCGTTGCAGCCATGACGATGCTCCCGGCCCGTCACCGCGCCATGGTCGCCCTGCGGCACGCCCTCGATCTCGACGTCCGGCAGATCGCGGCGGTCATGGGCGGTCGGGCGACTCGCATCGCCGCACGCCTCGATGACGCGCACAGTCGCCTGGTCCATGCGCTCGAGGGGCATGGACCGGTGGGCGAGATCGAGGAGATCAGCGATGTCGGCTGACCGTCGGGCCGACGCTCAGGGTCCGGTCGCGCCCGACGCCTTCGACGAGCGCTTGCGGGCGGCGCTCCTGCAGGAGGCGCAGCGCTCCGGCATCGGGGTCGACATGCGTCGGCTGCGCACCGCCGCCGACGCTCCCCGCGAGCCATGGCGCCCGCCGCCCTGGTGGCGGGTGGGGACCGCGACGGCCCTGGCCGCGGGCCTGGTGACGGCTGTCCTGCTCCTGCCGTCGTCCACGCATCCCCCGGCGGCGTCCGCGCTCGCCGGGGCCCCGTCCGCCCACCCGCTCGTCATCGGCCCTGTCGGGCCCGGGAGCACCGCGCCGCCGCCGGTCACCCTCGACGACTGCCAGATCTTCCCCGGCAACGCCAGCCTCGCGTTCAGCGGCTGGGCCACGACCGACGTGCTCGGGGTGTCCGGCGGAGCCGCCAAACCCGGGCAGCCGGTCTACGCCATCGTCACCCGCGGGCTCGCGGAGTGGGTCGGCTGGCGCAGCGAGGATACGGAGCCGATGTATCCCGCGCCGGTCGGCCGGATGGGATGCATCTTCGACCCGTCAAACGGCGCGGTGAGCCAGGTCGGCGTCCCCATGGACTGGCAGCCCCCGATGATGATCGACGGCTGTCCGGCCTCCCCCGAAGACGAGTTCGCCGGCTATCGCGAGGTCGGCGGACCCAGGGCCTGGGCCCTCCTGCCGACGGGCAACCGGGGCTGGGTGCGCGGGGAGAGCGCCATCGTCATCTACCGGCTCACACCACCGCTCGCTGCGCATGAGTCACTCTCCGGATGGGCAGAGCCGCTGGTCGGAGGCGGTGGCACCGGTGCGGACACAGCGGTTCAGGACGGTCGCGTGGTGGCCGTGGATCCCGCCGCGATGGCAAACCCCGCAGCCACCCCGAACCCACGCTCGGCGAGCTACTCCGTCATCGAGCAGCGATTCACGACCGCGGGCTGCTGGGTGCTCGACGTGGCGGTGAACGGCGCACTGGCCGGTTCCGCGATCGTGTACGTCGGAGCGCGCTGACGCAGCGGCCTTAGGTTCCCGACTGGACGGCGTGGCCGTCGCGGTCGAAGAGGGAGCCGGGACGCCAGGCGATGTCACGGTGCTTCCGATGCAGCCCAGTCAGGACCTGGCGCTCCAGCGCCCGCATGGCCTGCTCCTCGTCGAGCTCGGCGTGGTCGTGGCCCAGCAGGTGCAGCGTACCGTGGATCGCGAGCAGCACGAGCTCCTCGAGCACGCTCCATTCGCCGCCGGCGGCCTGGCGCACGGCCTGGTCCACGTCGAGCACGAGATCACCCAGGAGCATGGCGCCCGGCGGCGAGATGTCGTCATCGGCCAGGCGCGAGCGCCCGTCTTCGAGCGACCACGTGTGGAGCGGGAAAGAGAGGACATCGGTGGGACCACGCTCGCCCATGTGGTCGAAGTTGAGGCGCGTCATCTCCGAATCGGCGACCAGGCTCAGCTCGACGTCGCACGGCTCGCCACCCAGGCCAAGGTGGGTCGTTTCCGCGACGGCAGACTCGATGAGCGACAGGGCAAGCTCGACCGCGACCGGCTCACACGCGGCGGCCAGCCGCTCCGGCCCGATGCGATCGTGGAAGGTGATCGAGCAGCCCATGGCTGCGACCATCGTAGGCGCGCTCCGGTCCGGGCTCAAGAGCCTAGGGACCGGCCACGACCCCGGGCTGTCAGGCGCCCTGGCCCTTGCCGGCCTCGCGCCGCTCCAGCGGCAGCACGTTATCGGGGTACTTGATCCTGGTGTGGTACATGCCCAGCAGCTGCTGCACGAACGCCTCCTTGATCTGCGCGATGTTGTGCAGCGTGAGCTCCGCGTCGTCAAGCTGGCCGTCCTCGATGCGCGCATCGACGATGCGGTCGACCATCGCCCGGATCGAGGCTTCGTCCTTGCTGTCGAGGGAGCGAACGGACGCTTCCACCCCGTCGGAGAGCATGAGGATCGCGGCTTCCCGGCTCTGCGGCTTGGGGCCAGGGTAGCGGAACGTGTTCTTGTCCACGGCGTCGGCATCCCCGCCCGCCTCGCGCACCGCCTTGCCATAGAAGTAGCTCATCACGCTGGTCCCGTGATGCTGGGGAATGAAGCCGATGACCTGCACCGGGAGCCCGTGCTCGTACCCGAGGTCGATCCCATCGCGGATGTGGGCCGCGATGATGCGGGCGCTCGTCTCCGCGTCGAGCTCATCGTGGATGTTCCGCGCGCCTGCCTGGTTCTCGATGAAGGCCAGGGGGTTCTTCATCTTGCCGATGTCGTGGTAGTACGCGGCCACGCGCACGAGGAGCGGATCGGCGCCGATCGTCTCCGCGGCACGCTCGCCAAGGTTGCCGACCATCACCGCGTGGTGATAGGTCCCCGGCGTCTCGAGGAGGAGACGACGGAGCAGCTTGTTCGAGGGGTTCGCAAGCTCCAGGAGCTGGAAGACGGTCATGATCCCGAAGAGGTTGCCCAGCATGGCGAAGGATCCCACGGCCAGCACGACCGACAGGAAGGCGTTCACGAGCCCTGCACCGACCAGCTGGCCGATCCCCGTTACGTCGGTCTGCTCGAGGAGCCCGAAGGCAACCACCACCGCGACGTTCGTAACGGCCAGGAAGAGGCCGGCCCGCAGGAACGCGTTGAGCCGTTCGGCGCGGACGATCGCGAGCAGCGCGGTCATGCCGCCGGCCATGACGTAGACCGCCGGCTCGAGGCCGTTGGGGTTCACGATGCCGGCCAGGACGGCAAGGACGGCGGCCATCGCGGCACCGGCGTACCCCTCGAGCAGGATCCCGACCAGGAGCACGGTGGCCGAGGTCGGCACCGCGTAGGTCCAGATCGATCGGTCCCCGGCCACCCGGATGGCAACGGCGCTCACCAGCAGGGTGAGCCCGAAGAGGAGGAGCGAGCGGTTCCGGTGCCAGATCGCGGGCTGGAACCGCCACAGGAACGTCACGAGCAGGACGGACAGGAGAAGGGAGAGCAGGCCATTGCCGATGACGGTTTCGAGGGCGAACCGCGGCCGCGTGAGCCCGAACTGGTCCAGCTTCTCCATGACGAGCGTCGTGATCGGGTCGCCCGCACGCACGATGCTCTCACCCTTCTGCACCAGCACCGTCACCGGTTCCACGGCGTCCCGCGCCGCCTGGCGAGCCTGCGCGGTGGCCGTGTCGCTGATCTTCTGGTTTGCGGCGACGAAGCCCGCGGCAAGGTCACCGGCGATGGTCCGATCGTTCTCCGTCAGGTCGGTCGTGATCGCGTTGCGGACCTGCTGCTGGACCGCGTCGACATCGTCCGCGCGGACCGCGCTGCCCTGCGTCGTGGCGAGGACGCCGCGGGCATCGGCGGTCAGCGCGGCCCACCGGGGCCGCGACATGCTCGCAATCTGCCCGAGCTCGGTCTCGGACAGCTTGGTTCCCGCTGCCTGCGTGAGGCTGGCGACCAGCTGGTCGGAGGCGATCGTCTTGTCGTCCCGCTGCTGGAGCAGCTGGGCAACCCGTTCCGCGATGGTGTCGAACGCATTGAGCTGGGCGGTTGCGATGTCCTGCAGCGGCGCGAGCTGG
The DNA here is from genome assembly GCA_963805305.1 of uncultured Chloroflexia bacterium. Classification (GTDB taxonomy): domain Bacteria; phylum Chloroflexota; class Limnocylindria; order QHBO01; family QHBO01; genus CAVXEH01. The sequence continues at coordinate 106,955 of CAWDTM010000002.1, read as the reverse complement.
GCGTACACCGGCGTCACGTTCGCTGCGGCCTGCTCGCGTGCCGCCTCGGTCTGTGAGTCGCTGACGAACTGCTTCGTCTGCGGGGCGTTGATATCCCGCTGGGCGACCTGGCCGACCTCCAGTGTCACCTGGCCGGGCGTAAGGTCCAGGGTCAGGATCGCCGCCAGCGCCGCGCTGAGGAGGGCCGCGACGATCACGGCGCGGGCAATCGGGCCCCGACCGAGCGGCGCATCGCGCTCCGCGAGGGTGCGTGAAACGAACATCGCCGACCGGCGCCTAGGCGCCGGCTCCCTCTGCCAGGAGGCGCTTCACCAGGTCGCTGACCACGCGACCGTCCGCCCGGCCGCGGAGCTGCGGGACCAGGCTGCCCATGACGCGGCCCATATCGGACGGCGATGAGGCGCCGGTCTCGGCGATCACCGAGCGGGCCAGCGACTCCAGCGCCGTTGGGTCCAGTTGCTCCGGCAGGAACTCGGCGAGGATGGCGGCCTCCGCCTCCTCGTCGCTGGCACGGTCCTCGCGACCGGCGGCGCGGTAGACGTCGATCGACTCCCGGCGCTGCTTCACCTGGCGACCAAGGACCGCGACGACCTCGTCATCGGTCAGGTCGCGGCGCAGCTCGATCTTGCGGTTGTGGGCAGCCGCCATCGCCATGCGCAACGTCTGCGTGCGACGGTTGTCGCGCGCTCTCATCGCGTCGCGCATGGCGCCCTCGATGCGGTCGAGAAGGGTCATGGCTGAACCGATGCGGGCGGAATGCGTGGCCATCGGTCTGATGGCGGCCTCCGCCGGTTGGCGGCGTGCGTCTGGCGCTACTGGCGGGAAACCTTGCGCTTCTTGGCTTCCTTGCGCTTTCGCTTCACGCTGGGCTTCTCGTAGTGCTCGCGGCGCCGTGCCTCAGCCAGGATTCCCGACTGCTGGATCTTCTTGTTGAAGCGACGCAGCGCGCTCTCGAACGTCTCGTTCTCGCCCACGCGGACCTCTGCCAAACGTCTCGCCTCCTCTCTGCCTTCGTAGTCGTGCCCCTCGCGCCGCGCACCCCGGTGCGCCCGAATGCGAGATGCACGCAAGCCGATGAACCTTACCAGCGACCCGGAGGAGGGTCAATTGAGGAGGACGCAACCAGGGCGTCGCGGGGCCCACGCGCTCGGCCGGTGCCGGTACTCTCGCCTCGTCACGGGCAGGGTCGGTCCGTGCCGCGAGACCAAGAGGATGTCCTCGGGATATCATGACTGACCGTCAGTCATATGAGCATGGATGTGGTTACCAGCTCTCCGACCGTCCGCCGAGCAAGAACACGACGAAGGCTCGTCGACGCGACCGTCTCGCTGCTCCGCGACCGCGGCCTGTCCGAGGCATCCGTGGACGACATTGTGCGGACCGCAGGGGTCGCCAAGGGCACGTTCTACCTCTACTTCGACTCGAAGGATGCGGTGATCAACGCCGTTGCCGAGCGTCTCGTGGAGGAGGTGGGCAGTCACGTCGAGCAGACGCTGCTGGCGCCCGACCGCCCGCCCGTCGAACGGGTGCTGAGCCTGGGGGCGGCAGTCAGCCAGGTCGGCCGCGAACCGTACGAGCGCGAGCTCGTGGAGGCGTTCCATCGGCCGGAGAACCGGGCCGTCCACGATCGGGTGGGTGAGCACGTCTTCGCCCGCATCGCGCCGCCGCTGGCGTCGGTCATCGCGGACGGGATCGCATCCGGCAGCTTCGCGGCGCAGGATTCGGAGCGCGCTGCCCGCTACGTGCTCGCCTGCTTCAACGTGCTCCACGAGGTGATCGCGGATCCTGCACAGGTTCCGGTGGCCATGGCGGAGCTCAACGCATTCGTGCTGCGCGCGCTCGGCGCGGACGGGACGACCAGCCCATGACCGATCTCGCGGTCGCAACCACTGCCCTCACCAAGCGCTACGGACATGACGTGCTGGCGGTCGACCGCGTCGAGCTTCGCATCGCTCCCGGAGAGATCTACGCATTCCTTGGCCTGAACGGAGCCGGCAAGTCCACCACGATCCGCATGCTCCTGGGCATGATCAGGCCCACGGAGGGGTCAGCCACCCTATTCGGCCGGCCCGTGCGGGCCGATGACCCGGCTCTCTGGCGCCGGGTCGGCCACCTGGTGGAGTCTGCCACCGCCTATCCGGACCTGACCGTGCGCGAGAACCTCGAGGCCGCGCGGCGCCTGCAGGGCGTCGCGGAACGCGGCGCGGTGGATCGCGAGATTCGCCGTCTCAACCTGGGCGAGTACGCGGAGCGGAGGGCCCGCGCCCTCTCGCTCGGCAACCTCCAGCGCCTGGCCCTGGCACGCGCCCTCCTCCACGAGCCGGAGCTGCTGGTCCTGGACGAGCCAGCGAATGGCCTGGATCCGGCCGGACTGATCGAGATCCGCGAGCTGCTCACCGCGCTGGCCCACGAGCAGGGCGTCACGATCTTCCTTTCGAGCCACCTCCTCTCGGAGGTCGACCGCTTCGCCACCCGCATCGGGATCGTCCATCGGGGGAGGCTGGTGGAGGAGCTGGACTCAGAGGCGCTGCAGCGGCACCGCGATCCGCGGCTGGAGGTCGGTGCCCGCGACCTGGGTCGTGCCGCGGCGGCCCTGCGCGCGGCTGGCTTCGCCGCCGATCCCACCGACGGCGCGACCGTGATCCAGCTGCGCGACCCGCGCGCGCTCTCCGACCCGGACGAGATCGCCCGCATCCTGGTTGCGGCCGATACGGCGCCCACGCACCTGGCGGTCGCGCGCGAGACCCTGGAGGACCACTTCATGCGCCTCACCGGCGGGCAGGAGGCGGCATGAGCGCGCTCATGACCGCCATCGGCGTGGAGCTGCGCAAGGCGTGGCACTCGCGGGTTCCGTGGGTGATTGGCATCGGCTTCTCGCTGGTCCCGTTCATCGGCGGCCTGTTCATGGTCATCCTCAAGGACCCTGAGACAGCGCGGAAGCTGGGCCTGCTGGGGACCAAGGCGCAGCTGGTGGGAGGCAGCGCCGACTGGCCGACCTACCTGGGGCTCCTCGCGCAGTCCATGGCGGTCGGTGGCGGGATCCTGTTCGCCTTCCTGGCCGCCTGGGTGTTCGGACGCGAGTTCGCCGAACGCACCGTGCGTGGCCTGCTGGCCATCGCCACTCCGCGTTGGGCCATCGTGGTTGCCAAGAGCGTGGTCATTGCCGTGTGGGGCATGGGGATCGCCGCATGGGTGACCGGGCTCGGCTTCGCCATCGGCGCCGCCGTCTCCATTCCGGGCTGGAGCCCGGATCTCGCCGGGCGCAACCTGGGAACGCTGGGCGTCATCGCGGTCATGACCATTGGCCTCCAGACCACGACCGCCCTCGTGGCCTCCGCGGGCCGCGGGTACATCCCGCCCCTGGGCTGGGCGGTGCTCACGATTGCCGCCGCCCAGATCCTGGCGGTGCTGGGCCACGGTGCCGTGTTCCCGTGGGCGGTGCCCGCCATCGTCTCGGGTGCGGCCGGGCCTGACGGCGAGGTCGCGACGGCGGCAAGCTACCTGATCGTGGCCATCACGGTGCTCGTGGGCCTGGCAGCCACGATCGCCTGGTGGGAGCGCGCGGACCAGACCGGCTGAGCGTCAGGCGCTGCGCGTATCGCCGGCAGCCGTCTCACCGGGGTGGGCCGCATCCCAGGCTCGGTACGACTCCGCGAGGTACTCGATGGGGTGGCGGACCGGCACGCCGGTTGCGGCGGTGATCTGCCAGCGACAGGTCTCCGAGTCGCAGGCGGCATCGGGCGCACCGGATGCCACCACCTTCTCGAAGAGCCCCCGGCCCACGTCCTGGGCCACCTGCCAGCGCTCCTTCTTCAGCCCGTACGTGCCGGCGGCGCCACAGCAGTCGTGGTTCGAGTCGACCGCGCGCAGGCCGGGGATCAGCCCGAAGAGGGTCATGGCCGGGGTGCCGATGCCGTGCGCCCGCAGCTGGCAGGGCGGGTGGTACGGGAGGTCGCGCTCCATCGGCGCCAGACGGGTATCGAGCGTACCTTCGTCGTGCAGCTCGGCGAGCAGCTCGCAGATGTCCCAGGTGGCGTGTGACACGGCCTGCGCGTCTTCGTCGTGGAGGTCGAGCATCTCGTGCCACTCGGATTTGAGCGTGTTGCCGCACGACGTGGAGGTCGAGACGATCCGGTAGCCGCGCTTCGCGTAGTCGGCCAGGCTGGCGATGTTCCGGGCGGCCTTCTTCCGCGCCTCGGGGTAGAGGCCGTTGCTGATCATGGGCAGCCCGCAGCATCCCTGCTCGGGAACGATGACCGTGAATCCGTTGCGCTCCAGGACCTCGATCGCGTCACGACCGAGCCCCGGCTCGAAGCCATTGACCGCGCAGCCATGGAAGTAGACGACGCTCTTCTCCGGGCCAGCGTCGACGGCGATGGGCCGATGGCGCAGCCAGGAACGGAACGTGCGCCGTGCGAACGGGTGCACGGCGGCGCGACGATGGATGCCGCCGACCAGCTCGCCCACCCAGCGCGCGAACCGGTTGCGGATTCCCAGGTTGGCGATGGGGGCCAGCGGAACGCCGAAGCGGATCAGGAGGTCCGTGTCGCTGATGAGCCGGTTGCGCAGGTTCGAGCCGCGCTCGGCAACGATGTGCGCCCTGGTCCGGCTGTTCGTCTCCGCGATGAGGACCCCGGCCGGGCAGGCGCGCGTGCAGTAGCCGCAGCCGCTGCACCAGTCGACCGTCTCATCGGCCACGCGCTGGTCGCGGAAGCGCTGGGCCTGCGGGCCGACGTACTTGGGGCCGGGGAACAGATCGGTCACCCGGGCAACCGGGCAGACCGTGGTGCAGGCATTGCACTTGATGCAGTGGTCGGTCGAGAACGGCGGGTAGCCGTAGTCGCCCGCGTCGACGAAGCTCACGGCGCCGCCACCTCCTCTGGCAGCGCGGCATGGGCGAGGGCACGCGCGGCGTGCCATGCGCTGGTGACCGCCACCCCATCGCCGCAGCGCTCCGACAGGTAGCGCATCCCGGCCAGGGCACTCCCAACCACCCGCAGGTTCTCGATCGCGACCTCCCCGTCGGGACCAAGAGGCCGCAGCTCGTCGTCGACGCGGATCCCGGCCGATTCAAGGGGAACGCCGTCCGCCCCGTACAGGTCGCCGTCGAGCCAGGTGCCGCGATCGGGGGCCCACACGGGGAGGCCGGCGACCATGTCGTTGACCTCCCCATCGCGCTCGCCGCGAAAGCCGCCGCCGGCAATCCCGCCGGTGGCGAGCACCACGGCCCCCGTCCGGATGCGCAACGGGCGCGCTGCGGCATGGGTCTCGACCGCGGTCACCCGGGGACCCTCCCGAACGAGCCGCTCGACGGGAAAGCCGATCTGGACGACCACGCCCAGGTCGAGCGCTCTGCGCCGCAGCGCCTCGAAGAGACGAAGTCCGGGAACCGATGGGGGCAGCGTGGGAATCTCGAAGACCGGATGTCCCAGGCGATCGGCCGCCTGGGCGAGAACCTCGGGGTGGCGATCCATCCCCAGGACGGCCGGCAGGCCGATCCTCCAGGTGCCGCTCGACGGCAATGCCGCGCGCATCGCGTCGAGCGCGCTCGAGCGCCAGGCCTCGCCGTCGAACCGACGGGCCAACGTGAGGGCGTTGAGGTTGTGGAGCTCCGCCAGCCCGGGAAGCCTCGCCGTCCCGCTCTCGATTCGCGCGGGACCGTCGCGCCAGTCCTGGCCGGCCAGGTTCCGGGTGGCGAATCCCGGCCAGGCATCGCGGAACCGATCGATCCCCAGCAGGAAGAGCCCTTCGTCGGGCGCCCATGCCTCCAGGGCGGCGGCCTGGCCGGCAGGCAGGATGGCAACCGGGCGCAGCCCGCCCACCGGGGTCGGGAAGCGACGGAACGGATCCGCCAGACCGCCGCGATACGGGATACCCGCCGCCGCAACCCTGGCCAGGTGGGCCGTGACGGCCGGACCGACGGCCGCGTGCAACACGGCATACGGATGGCCCGGCACCGTACGGAGGGCATCCACGCCCTCCATGGACGTGGTGACCCCGGCCGGGGCGGCCACGTCCAGCCCACCGTGCGCCCAGTGCGTCGCGGCCATTCCCCTGGCGGTGAGGTGGACCCGGGCTCCGTTCTCGGCGAGCTCGATCGCGGCGCTGAGCCCGGAGAGTCCGGCACCGATGACGACGACGTCAGCGCTCGGCATGCGGCGCTCCCTTCCCGGGCGGCAGCGAGTCGATGGCCATCGTTCCCCGGTAGATGCCGGCCTCCAGCCAGAGCTCCATGAGCTGGTCACCCCAGGCGATGGGCGCGGCACCACGCAGACGCTCCTGCAGGAATCCTCGCAGCGAGTCGTTGGGATCGGGCGCCGCGGCAGGCAGCGTGCCAGCGTCGTATCGCTCCGCGAGGACGGCCGCGGCGCGACACGTGCAGAAGGCCCCCTGGCAGGGACCCATCCCGAGCCGCGTCGTGCGGCGCAGGTCGTCGAGCGAGGAGTCCGCGCGCTCGTCAAGGGCGTGGCGCAGGGCGGCGTTCGTCACGATCTCGCACTCGCAGACCAGCTCGGCATCCCCGCCGCCATCGGCCTCGACGGCCGCCAGGCGCGCACCCTGCCAGTAGGAGGTGCCTCCCGCCGGTGACGGCAGGGGCTCGACCGCGGTCCGGCAGGGAGCCTCCACCCCAAGCGACGCGGCTACCCGGTCCGCGGTCTCCTCGGCCATGAGCCGGAAGGTGGTCAGCTTGCCGCCCACGATGCTCCACAAGCCCGGGACTCCGTCCTTCGCACCGTGGTCGATGACGTGGTGGGCGCGGCTGATCTCCCGGGAGTCGGCGTGGTGCTGCTCCTCGACCCTTCCGCCCAGCTCCGTGGCGTCGTACAGGGGCCGGCATCCGGCATACGAGCGCAGGACCCGCGCGGTCGAGAGGCCTGGGATGAGGCGGTCGCCATCGGCGAGGAGGGCCTGGACCTCGTCCGCGGTGACGGCAACGTCGTCAGGGTCGGGCACCGTGATGTCGGTGGTACCCAGGATGCTCACCGTGTGGACCGGAACCAGGATGTCGCCGTCGCCGGGGGGCGCGAGGCGATTGATGCAGGCCCGCGTGATGCGGCGGTTCATGATCAGCATGGAGCCCTTGCCCGGGCTCATGTGCAGGACACCTCCGGCAAGGGTGGCGATCTGGCCGGCCCATGCGCCGGCCGCGTTGATCAGCACGCGGCAGGTGATGCTGCGCCGATCGCCCGTCCGCCGGTCCTCCAGCTCGACGCCCTGCACGCTGCCGTCGGCGCCCCGGTCGACCGCGACGACGGCCTGGTAGCGCCATGCGTCGCCGCCGTGCTCACGGGCCGAGGCGACGTTTGCGTCGATCAGCTCCCACGGTTCGAGCGAGGCATCCTGGACGGCGTACGCGGCCCGGACCCCGCGGTTCACGAGCGGCTCCGCAGCGAACAGGTAGTGGAGCGGCACAGGCTCGGCCGGCACGCCGGCGGCCGCGCATGCCGCGGGGAAGCCCTCCAGGTAATCGTCGGGGTCGTCGGGGGTCGCCACGAAGAACCCGCCGCACATGTCGATGCAGCCCGGGGCGATGCGCCGCAGGGTCGCGTTCTCCCGCGCGCAGTCGCGTGCGGAGCCCGGGTCGCGGACGACGTAGCGGGCGCCCGAATGCAGGAGCCCGTGGTACCGCCCGCTGGTGCCCGTCCCGAAGTCGCCCCGCTCCACGAGGAGCGCGCGGATGCCGCGCATCGCCAGGTCGCGGAGCACGCCGGACCCGGTCGCACCTCCACCCACCACGACAACGTCGACGTCAGTCACGCCGACGACCGATCAGCATGTCCCAGGCCCCCGCGACGTAGTCGTAGCCTGAGACGATGGTGAGGATGGTGGCGACCACCATCAGCCAGAAGCCGATGGCCTGCAGCGCATCCCCCACCCCGAGACCGGAGAGCGGACCACCCTGGGCTGCGTCGAACGCGAGCAGCAGGATGGCCATGGCGGCCAGGGTCGTGAGGGTCTTGCTCTTGCCGAGCGCGCGCGCCGAGATCACGACGCTCCCCGCCGCGGCCAGCTGGCGAACCCCGGAAATGACGAACTCGCGGATCAGGATGATGGCCACGATCCAGGCCGGGACCAGCGACACCTGCACCATCGCGATCAGGACACCCGCGACGAGCACCTTGTCGGCGGTCAGGTCCATGAACACGCCGAAGGGGCTCACCTCGCCGCGGGCGCGGGCAACCCGTCCGTCGAGGAAATCCGTGACCGCCGCCACGCAGAACACGACGAAGGCGATCAGCCCGGCGCCCGGGAACGGCAGCACGAGCAGGAGGATGACGACCGGCGTCAGCCCGATCCGCAGCAGGCCAAGAAGGTTCGCCGGCGACGTGAGCCGGGCCGGCGCGTGCGCGTCAGCCATGGGTCGCCACCTGCTCCTTCTGGCCGATCCTGCGCTCGGTTCCGGCACGCAGCCGGCCGATGTTGTCGGCATGGGCGACGGTCACCAGGGTTCCCGCCGCAAGGGCATAGACAAAGGCCTGCACGGTCGAGACATTGAGCAGCGCGAGGATCCCGACCACGACCGGCGAGAGGACGGCGCCGGAGACCGAGCCGAGCGAGACGTACCGCCAACGCCAGATGATGAACACGACCACCGGGGCCATGACCAGCAGGGCCCACGGCGCCATGGCCCCCAGGGCCCCGGTCGAGGTCGACACCCCGCGACCGCCGGTGAACCGGATGAAGACCGACCAGTTGTGTCCCACGATGGCCGCGAATCCGGCCGCCGCGGCGGCCCACTCAGCGAGCGATCCGGCGTCGCCGCCGAGCACGAAGCGCGCGATGAGGACGGCGGCCACGCCTTTTCCGATGTCGAGGAGGAAGACGAGCGCGGCCGGTCCGGCGCCGAGCGTGCGCAGCGCGTTCGTTGCGCCGGTCCGATGCGACCCGTAGGCCCGGATGTCGATGCCCCGGGTCAGGCGACCCATCAGCAACCCGAACGGAATCGCCCCGAGCAGGTAGCCGACCGCCGCGGCCAGCGCGACCGTGCCCAATGCTCAGCCCTCCAGCTTGTTCATCTCTGCCGCTGCGTCGGCCGCCGACAGGACCGCGTCGAGCGTGTCGCCCGCCGACGCCTGCACCGCGGCCACGAACGCACCCTCGACGAGCGGCCCCCGGCTGATGCGCACACGCGTGGCCAGCCCGGGTGCGAGCAGCTCCTCGATCGCGGTCTGGGCTGAGAGTACGGCAGAACCGAGGTCCGCGACCAGCACGACGCCGTCACCCCTGTCCGCTGCCTCGATCGCGGCGGCGATCCGCGTGGCGTCGGTGCCAATCGTCTCCGCGTCAAGGCCCCCCGCGGCGCGAATCGGTGGTTCGTCCAGCGCGAGGTTGCCAAGCGCGGTCACCAGCGCGACCACCGCTTCGGCGAGCGGCGCTGAGTGCGAGACGACGACGATCCCGACGGCCATCGGTGCTCCTCCAAACGAGAGGCGGCGCGGCTCGTGCGAGCCGCGCCGCCCATGATCCTCCGATCGGTCCGCCTCAGGAGGCGGCGATCATCACTCCACCCAGTCGAAGGTCCGCGTAACGGCCTTCTTCCAGAGCGCGTACTCCTTGGTCCGCTCGGCGGCATCCATCTTCGGATCCCACTCCTTGTCCTTGCCCCAGTTGGCGCGGAGGTCCTCGACCTCCTTCCAGAAGCCAACGGCAAGTCCAGCCGCATAGGCGGCACCCAGCGCCGTCGTCTCAGCGACGGTCGGGCGGATGACCGGGACGTCGAGGACATCGGCCTGGAACTGCATGAGCAGCTCGTTGTAGACCATCCCACCGTCGACCTTGAGCGAGGTGAGCGCCACGCCGGAGTCCTTGTTCATGGCGTCGACCACTTCCTTGGTCTGCCATGCCGTTGCCTCGAGCACCGCACGCGCGATGTGACCCTTGTTCACGTACCGGGTCAGGCCGGCGATCACGCCGCGCGCGTCGCTCTTCCAGTAGGGAGCGAAGAGGCCGGAGAAGGCCGGGACGAAGTAGACGCCCCCGTTGTCCTCGACCGTGCCCGCCAGCGCCTCGACCTCGGCCGAGGACTGGATCATGCCCAGGTTGTCCCGAAGCCACTGCACGAGGGCGCCGGTGATGGCGATCGAACCCTCGAGCATGTAGACGGCGGGCTGGTTCCCGATCTTGTAGCCCAGACCCGTGATCAGGCCGGACTTCGACGGAACCGGCTTGTTCCCCGTGTTGAGGACGAGGAAGTTCCCGGTGCCGTAGGTGTTCTTCGCCTCGCCGGTGCTGAAGCAGGTCTGGCCGAAGAGGGCCGCCTGCTGGTCGCCGAGGTCGCCCGCCACCGGGATGCCCGACAGGACGCCGGTCGCCTTGCCGTACTCCTCGCTGGAGGCCTTGATCTCGGGCAGCATGGCCTTTGGCACGCCTAGGATCCCCAGGATCTCGTCGTCCCAGGCCAGCGTCTCGAGGTTCATCATCATGGTCCGGCTGGCGTTGGTCACGTCGGTGACGTGCTTGCCGCCGTTGGGGCCACCGGTGAGGTTCCAGATGCACCAGGTGTCGATGTTCCCGAAGAGGACCTCGCCCCGCTCCGCCTTGGCGCGAACGCCGTCGACGTTGTCGAGGATCCACTTGATCTTCGGCCCGGAGAAATAGGTTGCGATCGGCAGTCCGGTCTTGGGCCGGAACCGATCCTGCCCGCCATCGGCGGACAGAGCGTTGCAGATCTGGTCGGTGCGGGTGTCCTGCCAGACGATGGCGTTGTGGACGGGCTTGCCCGTCGCCTTCTCCCAGACGACGGTTGTCTCGCGCTGGTTGGTGACGCCAACCGCTGCCAGGTCACCGGCCGCGATTCCCGTCTTCTGCAGCGCGCCTTCGATGACCGCCTGGCTCCGCTGCCAGATCTCCATCGCGTCGTGCTCGACCCACCCGGGCTTCGGGTAGATCTGCTCGTGCTCCTTCTGGTCGATGCCTTTCACCTGGCCTTCATGATCGAAGATCATGAAGCGGGTCGAGGTCGTGCCCTGGTCGAGCGCTCCTACGTAGTTCGCCATGTGTTCCTCTACTCCTGTTCTTCGGACGTTCGGGGCGAACGCGGCTGCTCGGCCCGCTACCCCACGGGCGCGACGGCGTCGCGGAGCGCCTCGAAGAGGATCGTTGTCGAGGTTGCGCCCGGATCCTGGTGATTCGCCGAGCGCTCCCCGAGATAGCTTGCCCTGCCCTTGCGTGCCACGAGCGGCGTGATCCTGTCCCGGCCTGTGGCAGCCGCCTCGGCGGCGGCGGCCAGGGCCGCGTTCAGATCGCCTCCATCCGCGGCTCCTTCGAGCGCCTCGACGGCAGGTGTCATGGCATCGACCATGGTCTTGTCGTCGAGCTCCGCCTTCCCCCGCTGCTTGACGCCCTCCAGGCCGGCGCGCACCGCCGCGACGAACTCCGGCAGGGAAACCGATTGCCGTTCGCCGAGGGCCGTGCTGAGACGAAGGAAGAAGGTGCCGTAGAGCGGCCCGGACGCGCCGCCGACGGTCGAGATGAGCGTCATCCCGACCGTCTTGGCAATCGTGCCCAGGTCGCTCCCGCGCAGATCGGGGAGCTTGGCCAGGACCGCGGTGAAACCACGGTCCATGTTGATCCCGTGATCGGCATCCCCGATCTGCGAGTCGAGATCGGTCAGCTCGACCTTGCGCTCAGCGATGCGCTGGGCATAAAGCTCGAGAAATCGAACGAGGTCGCCCGACCTAATCTCGATCATCGGTCTGTCACACCCCCCAGCGCAGGGCCGGGGTGTGGACCGGCGCGTCCCAGAGCCGGGTCATCTCGTCGTCGAGCTTCAGCAGCGTGATCGAGCACCCTGCCATCTCCAGCGACGTGATGTAGTTCCCGACGAGGTTGCGCTCGATCGAGACGCCACGATCACGGCACATCGCCGCGACCTTGTTGTAGATGACGTACAGCTCGATGAGCGGCGTGCCACCCATGCCGTTGACGAAGGCGAGCACCTTGTCGCCGGACTTGAACGGCAGGTCGTCGAGGATCGGATTCATCAGCATCTCGGTGATCTCGTCCGCGGTCGCAAGCTTCCTGCGCTCGCGCCCGGGCTCCCCGTGGATGCCGATTCCGATCTCCATCTCGTCTTCGCCGATCTCGAAGGTCGGCTTTCCGGCCGCCGGCACGGTGCAGCTGGTGAGGGCCATCCCCATGGATCGCACGTTGGCCTGCACGCGCTCGCAGAGCGCGGTGACCGCCGCCAGATCCTGTCCCTCCTCGGCCGCCGCGCCAACGATCTTCTCGGCGAGGACAGTCCCGCCCACGCCGCGACGTCCGGCGGTGTAGAGCGAGTCCTTGACGGCGACGTCGTCCGCGATGACGACGCTCGTCACCTCGATCCCCTCGGCCTGTGCCAGCTCGGCAGCAAGCTCGAAGTTCATGATGTCGCCCGTGTAGTTCTTGACGATGTGCAGCACGCCCTTGCCGCCGTCGACCGCCTTCGTGGCGGCCAGCATCTGGTCGGGGACCGGCGACGTGAAGACGGCGCCGGGGCAGGCGGCGTCGAGCATACCCATACCGACGAAGCCGCCGTGCATCGGCTCGTGCCCTGATCCGCCGCCAGAGATGACGCCGACCTTGCCCTGGCGCGGCGCGTCCTTGCGGACCACCACGTTGGGCTCGATGACCCGGATGAGGTCGGCGTGCGCCAACGTCATCCCCGCGAGTTCTTCGTCGACGAGGTTGTCAGGCTGATTGATGAGTTTCTTCATGGCTGCTCCCTGCTTTCAGGTTTCGACCGGCACACGACGCGAGCGCCCCCGGCGGCTGGCCGCCGCGACGGGATCCGTCGCACCGCGGCCAACCGCTGGTGAGCGGCATCGGTCCTGTTCGGTCTAGAGCCCCATGAGCATGAAATGCGTGCCGAGGTAGTTGAAGACGACCCAGCCGAGGGCGCCGCCAACCAGCGGCCCGACAACCGGGATCCAGGAATAACCCCAGTCACTGTCACCCTTGCCCGGGATGGGCAGGATGGCGTGCATGATCCGCGGCCCGAGGTCACGGGCCGGGTTGATCGCATAACCGGTCGTGCCGCCAAGGCTGAGGCCGATCACCAGGACCAGCAGGCCCCAGGAGAGCGCGCCGCCGATGGCCGGCGTGGTGCCCTTCGCCAGGCTGAAGCCGACGAAGACCAGCATGAAGGTGCCGACCACCTCAGACCAGAAGTTCCATGCGGTGTTCCGGATGGCCGGGCCCGTGGAGAAGACGGCCAGCTTGAGGCCGGGATCGTCCGTTTCCTGCCAGTGCGGGTAGTAGTGCAGGAACACGATGAAGGCACCGATCATGGCGCCGATCATCTGGGCGACCCAGTAGAGCAGCAGCTGATCAGCACCGAAGTTGCCGTTGTTCGCCATGCTGTCGAGCCAGACGGCCAGCGTGACCGCCGGGTTGATGTGGGCTCCGCTCGTCAGGCCGGCGACGGCGATGCCGGCGAAGACCGCGAATCCCCACCCCATGGTGATCACGATCCAGCCGGCGTTCTGCGCCTTCGACTTGGCCAGGAGGACCGCGGCGACGACGCCGTCACCGAGGAGGATCAGTGTCCCGGTGCCAAGCAGCTCAGCGATGAACTTTTCTGTTGTCATGCTCCTTCTCCCTCAATGCGAGGCTGAGTGTGCAATGCAGTTGTCATGACGCCATCCGATGAATCAGGGCGACAATGCCCTCCGTTCTGCACCCGCTCCTCTGCGGCATCCTCCTTCCTGTCACCGCGAGGAGAGAGCCGGGGAGAGGTCCCCGTTCCCGGGTCGCTTCTCGGTGACCAACGCGCGCGCCACGGCATCAACCACCTCTGCCAGCGGGGCACCCTGCCCGGCTCGCGCGGCGGCAACCATTGCCCCTTCGACCAGGGGCGCGTCGCTCACGACCACCCGCTCACGGGTGGGCGACGGGAGCGCGTCAATGGCGAAGCTGATCGTCAGCCAGGCACTGCCCGAGTCGTAGAGGACCAGCGTTCCGTCCGGCCCCCGGGCCGACTCGAGCGCGGCGCCGACGCGCTTCAGGCTGGTCCCGAAGCGTTCGTCGTCGGTGCCACCCGCAAGCTCGACCACCGGGGGATGCCCGATGCCGTCCTCGATCATCTGCAGCAGGGCGTCGAGCAGCGGAGCGCTGTGCGACACCAGCACGAGGCTGACCACGCGGCCGATGCTAGGTGCGAATCGTGAGGATTCCGTCAGCGATCCATGCACACTGGATCGGTATTTCGGGACGCGCGGACCCTTGTCTCGATGTCGTGCGGGTGAGTATCCTCGTCCATCGAATGGGACAGGGCATCCTGGCCTCGGGGGCCGTGAGCACGGTCTGGGTCGAACGTCAGCCAATTGACGTGGCGGCCGCGCGCGCCTACCTGCGGCGATGCGGCGCCGTGATCGCCCGGCACGCGGATGCGCTCACTCGCCTCGACGCCGCGCTTGGCGATGGTGACCACGGCGACAACCTGGTGGCGGGGTTTGCCGCGATCGAGGAGCTGCTCGCGGCCGACGGGCCCCAGGTCGACGGCGACCTCTCCGCGCTCCTGCGGTCGGTCGGGGCCACGCTGGTCGCCAGCGTGGGCGGGGCGTCGGGGCCGCTCTACGGCTCCGCCCTGATGGAGGCCGGATTCGCCGTTCGGAGCACGGACGGTGCGGATCGCCTCGCATCGCTGTCGATCCTCCTCGACGCTGCGACGGTGGGATTGGCGCGACGCGGCCACTGCACCGTTGGCGACAAGACGATCTACGACACGCTGGCACCGGCCGCGGACGCGCTGCGAGCGGCGGTGGCCCGCGGCGCGGACGAGCGGACCGCCATGCGCGGGATGGTGCTCGCCGGCGCGCGCGGTATGCGCAGCACGACGGCCATGGTCGCGCGACGAGGGCTGGCCATGCGGCTCGGAGAGCGGTCGCGCGGACATCGCGATGCCGGTGCGGCGTCGTGCCTGCTTTTCCTCCGTGCCCTGGCGACGAAGGACCCCGGTGTCGCCTGAGGACGCACCCTCCACGCCGCAGGTCGACCGGCTCCTCGCCGACAACGAGCGAACGTTCCGCGAGGCCCAGCTCGCCGCTGACACCGTCTTCGCCCACTACCAGCTCAGCCAGATCCTCGCCTCGCACGAGGCGCCCGCAGCGCTGGCCGGGGCCATCCTCGACGAGCTCATGCACCTGTCGGGGGCCGATGGCGGCGCGCTCTGGATCCAGGATCCTCGATCCGAGCGACCCGTCCTCGCAGCGGAGCGCGGCGGGGGAGCTCCGACGCTCGAAGGCGAGGACGACGAGGCCACGGTTCGGGTCGTGCTCGACGACGGATCACGCCGGGTTGGGGTGCTGGCGCTGTCCCGTTCGGGTGGAGCGCCGCTCGCCGTCGACGGGGTGCGCTTCCTGGCCCACGTGCGCCACGAGCTTGCCGTGGCGCTGCGCGGTGCCCAGCTCCGCGAGGCGCTCGACCTCGAGCGCGCCGAGCTGCGGGCCATCTTCGAGGGGGCGAGCGACGCCATCGTGCTCGTCGACGACCAGCACCGCGTGGTGCGGGTCAACGGCGCGGCGGGCGCGCTTCTCGGCATGGAACCGGCGAGCGCCGTCGGCCATTCCTGCGAGGAGCTGTTCGCCTGCCACACGGGCCAGGTCGCCGATGCCTGCCGGGACGGCTGCCCATTCGCCCACGTCATCGCGACCGGCGAGCAGATCGGCGGCCACGAGCGGACCCTGGGCGCCGGAGTGCCGGAGCCGGTCCATGTCGTCGGCAGCTACGCGCTGGCCTCGCGGTCGACAGGCGGTGCGGCGATGGCGGTCGCCATCTTCCGCGACACGACCCAGATGGCGCATCTCCAGGAGCTGCGGCGCGGCTTCATCGCCACGGTCAGCCATGAGCTGCGCACGCCGCTGGCGCTGATCAAGGGCTACGTGGACACGCTCCTCGAGCTCGACCCCGATCCGGAGACCGTTCGAAGCTACCTGAAGCGGATCGACGACACCACCGAACGCCTCGCGGACCTCGTCCGCCAGACGCTCGATGTCACCCAGCTGGCCATTGGCCAGCTGATCCTGGAGCGATCCCCCACCCCGCTCGGCGACCTCGTGCGGGGCGCGACCGAGGACCTTCGCCTGCAGATGCCCATGATCGTGCTGGAGCTCACCCTCGACGACAGCATGCCCATCCTCGATATCGACGCCGTGCGCATCCGCCAGGTCCTGGACAACCTCCTCGGCAACGCGAGCAAATACGGGCGCCCGGGCGGGCCGATCCGCGTCCATGGGTCCCTGGCGGAGAGTGCCGTCCTCGTCGCCGTCGAGGATGACGGCGTCGGCGTCCCCGCGGACGAGCGCGACCTGGTCTTCGAGCAGTTCCACCGGGGCCGCAACGTTCGCGAGTCAACGCTCACCGGCTACGGGCTGGGCCTGAGCATCAGCCGCCGGATCGTGGAGGCCCATGGCGGCCAGCTCTACCTGGAGCCGAAGCGAGGGCGGGGCACCACGGTGGTCATGCGACTTCCCGTGCACGAGAACGGGTTCGCCGGGGGTGTCGCGTGACCGAGCGAGTGCTCATCGTCGAGGACGAGCCTGAGTTCGCTGCGCTCGTCGAGCTGTGGGTGCGCCGCTCCGGACGCGAGACGGCGGTCGCGACCTCCGGCTCCGAAGCGATGCGGCTTCTCTGGGACCAGCGTCCCGACCTCGTCACGCTGGACGTCGGCCTGCCGGGCATCGACGGCTGGACGCTCTGCGAGCGGATCCGCGAGCTGAGCGACGTGCCCATCCTCATCGTCTCTGCGCGAGGCGGCGAGAGTGATCGCGTCCGGGGGCTGGAGATCGGGGCGGACGACTACATCGTCAAGCCGTTCAGCTTCCGCGAGCTCATGGCCCGGATCGACGCCGCCCTGCGCCGCGCTCACGTGACGACCCAGCCAGGACCCGGCCCGCTTCGCTACCGCGAGCTGACGATCGATCGGGATGCGCACCGCGCCTGGCTGGCAGGAACCGAGCTGGCACTGACGCCCACCGAGTTCGCCCTCCTCGTGAGCCTCGTCGAACGCCCCGGCCACCTCGTGCGCCACGACCAGCTGCTTCGCGCGGCGTGGGGAGCGGAATATCGCTCCGAGGTGCAGTTGCTCCGGACTGCGATCCATGGCCTGCGCCGCAAGCTCACCGAAGCGCGGCCCGGGGAGGAGTACATCGCCGCCGAGTACGGGCTCGGCTACCGGCTGCTGCCCTCGCCGGCACCGAGCTGAGCGATCGCGTCGGCAAGCGCCTCGAGGAGGAGCGCGGAGGAGGCGGCCCCGGGGTCGACGTGACCGCGCGAGCGTTCGCCAAGGTAGCTGGCGCGGCCCTTGGTCGCCACGAGCGTCGCGGTGGCCGCCCGTCCGACGTCCGCGGCTCGAGCTGCGGCGGTCGCGCACGCCAGGAAGGACCCGTCACCCGTCGCGAGCCACGCCTGCGCCCCCGGGACCAGCGCGTCGAGCATGGTCTTCTCGCCCGTCGTGGAGCGGCCGCGCCGGCCTACCGCGGAGGCGGAAGCCGCCAGCGCGCGCCCGAACGGCTCCGGACGCACCATGTCGTAGCCGTCGAGCTCCGCGGCGAGCTCGAGGAAGAAGGTGCCGTAGAGCGGACCAGCCGCACCGCCCACGGTCGAGACCAGAGTCCTCCCCGCGAGCGAGAACAGCTCGCCGCCCGAAGGTGCGAGCTGTTCCGCCGCCTGGGTCGTGCCGAGCCGCTCCCGGATCGCGGCGAATCCGCGCTGCAGGTTGATGCCGTGATCGCCGTCACCGATCGCCGCGTCAAGCTCCGTGAGCCGGGCGGCATGCTGCTCAATGCGATCGACGCTCAGCTCGAGCCAGCGTCGAGCCAGCTCGGGAGCCGCCAGCACTGGGTGGTAGCGCTAGTGAGGCTTCTCTTCCTGCCCCTCGGCAAAGTCGCCGCGCTTCGGACCGGTGTGCGGGTGCTCGCTGCCCTCCTGCCCCTCGGCAAAGTCGCCGCGGTCAATCTCGGGCGTCGTGTGCTCCTCGCGCTCCTGCCCCTCGGCGAAGTCGCCGCGGTGCCGGTCCCCTTCTGACTCCACTTCGGATGCCTGGCCTTCGCCAAAGCCGTGTGGATCGTGTGGATCGTGCTCGTTCATCTGAGACGTGCCTCCTCTGGCCCCCGGTGAGGGCCTGTCCTGCATGAATTGTGCCGCCCGGCGGGCCGGTTGGCTAGTGCCACGCCAGATTTGAGCGACGGACCCAGTAGCTGGCCGGGTCCTCGAGAAGCGCGTCGAGGACCCTGTCTGCCTCTGCGTCGAGCCGCAGATCCGCGGCCAGGAGATTGGACTCCAGCTGCGCGACGGTCGCCGGACCGAGCAGGGTGACATCGGCCCACGGCTGGTCCAGCACGAAGCGCAACGCAACCGCGTCCGGACTCGTCTCCAGGCGATGGGCCAGCGGCCGGATGCGCTCGGCGGCCTCCCCGCGCACCAGGCGGCCGTTGGCAAGGGCCTCCTTCACGAGGACGCCCATCCCCTGCGCGTGGGCTTCGGCCAGCGCCTCGCCCGCGGAGCGCTCGAGGATGTTGAAGGTGGCCTGGACCGTGTCGAAGACGCGCTCGCCGTGCCGTACCAGGGACGCGGCGACCTGCAGGGTCGACGCCTGCGCCGCGCCGCTCAGGGTCAGCCCGATGGCGCGCACAACCCCGTCGCTCCGCAGGCCGACCAGCCTGTCGAGCACCGCGGGCGAATCCAGGATGCCGGAGTCGAGCGTGGCGCTATGGACCTGGAGGAGGTCCAGGTGCCGTCCCAGCAGCCCCGTGCTCTCGGCCACCTGCCGTTCGAGTGTCGCCAGCGAATGGTCCTTGACCTCGTGCACCGCGGCATCGGTCTGCCAGCCGGCGACGTAGGTGTATCCCCACTTGCTGCCGATGACGAGCTCCTCCGGGCGGATCCCGCGGGCCGCCACCCACGCCGCGAGGAACTCCTCCGCGCGTCCGTAGCTCCGCGCTGCGTCCACGTACCGAATCCCGGCCGCGCGCGCGGCGTCGAGGACGGCAAAGGTCGCGTCTCGCATCGCGTCCACGCTGCGGCCCGCCGGGAAGTCCCGATCGTGCCCGAGGTTGATGTAGCCCGGGCGCCCGAGCGCTGCGAGCCCGACACCAAGGGCGCTCACGGTCAGGCCGGTGCTTCCGAGCTGACGGGACCTCGGCGAGGACTGCATGCGCCGAGGATACGCTGCCACCGGCGGGACCTTCGGCCTGTCGGGGACGATCGTTTGGACCTCGCGGAGACGGCATCCGCGGGCGCAGTCTGGCGGCATGGCTCGACACGGTCAGCCGACGACACGGAAACCCAGCGCCCTCGTGGTCGGGGCAGGTTCGACCGGAGCGGCGACCGCCCATGACCTCGCCCTGCGCGGGTTCGCGGTGACCGTCGTCGAGCGAGGCGAGATCGCGTCGGGGACAACCGGGCGCAACCATGGCCTCCTGCACTCGGGGGCCAGGTACGCGGTGAAGGACCCAGAGGCAGCCGCGGAGTGCATCGTCGAGCGGGACATCCTCGCCGAGATCGCGCCCGAGATCCTCGAGCTCAACGGCGGCCTCTTCGTCGCGCTCGACGAGACCGGGCTCGCGTACCGCGGGCGATTCCTCGACGCGTGCCGCACGGCGGGGATCCCCGTCCGTGCGCTCACCGCAGCCGAGACCCTCGAGCTCGAGCCGGCACTCAACCCCGCGCTGCTCTGCGCGGTCGAGGTGCCGGACGGCGTCTACGATCCCCTGCACCTGTGCCTCGCCTTCCTCGCGACCGCGGCGCGAATCGGGACCCGGGTCGAGGCGTACCACGAGGTCGAGGAGCTCGTGATCCGGGGCCGGACGGTCGAGGGGGCGGTGGTTCGCGACCGCTGCACCGGCGAGCACCGTCGGTTCGAGGCGGACGTCGTCGTGAACGCCACCGGGCCCTGGGCGGATCGCCTGGCGGGGATGGCGGGCCTGGACGTGCCCGTCACGCCGACGGCGGGGGTGATGGTGGCGGTGGCCGGGCGCAGCGTCGACCGGGTGATCAACCGCCTCGAGCCGCCATCGGACGGGGACATCGTGCTGCCCCAGCGACGGACGGTCGTGATCGGCACCTCGTCGTGGAGCGTCGAGAACCCGGACCACATCGAGATTCCCGAAGAGCACGTGGAGCTCATGTTCCGCCGCGGACGCGAGCTGGTCCCGCGCATCGACCGGGCGGACGAGCGCGGTGTATTCGCTGTCGCGCGCCCCCTCATCGGTCGGCCGGGAGATGCCGGGCGCGAGCTGTCGCGCACCTTCGAATGCTTCGATCACGCGGCCGACGGCGTGGAGGGCTTCGTCACCATCAGCGGCGGGAAGACCACCACCGCGCGGGCCATGGCCGAGAAGACGGCCGACGTCGTCTGCGCCAAGCTCGGCGTCGACGCCGCATGCACGACGCGCGACATTCCGCTCGCCTCGTACCGGGAGTACCGGCATGCCTGAGCAGGAGATCACCCTCCGTGTCTGGCGCAGCGTCTCGGCCGAGCGACCCGTGCCGGGGTTCGACGAGTTCACGCTCCGCACCAACCCGGAGCGCGACATGGTCCTGGACCTCGTCGAGCGCGCCTGGGCGGAGCACGACCACACGCTCGTGTTCCGCCACGCCTGCCATCACGCGTCGTGCGGCACCTGCACCATCCGGGTCGACGGGCGCGAGCGTCTGCCCTGTATCACGCGCGTCCGTGACGTGTGGAATGGACACGCCACACTCACCCTGCAGCCGCTCCGCAACGTGCCGATCGTCGCGGATCTCGCCATCGACCCGGAGGCGCACGTGGAGCGCATGGCGGCGCTGGGCCTGCCCTATGTCCGAACGGTGGAGCCCGAGGTGCGCGCCACCGATGCAGGAACCCTCGACGCCGATGTCGGCGCTGCGGAGCGCTTCGAGGACTGCCTGGAGTGCCTGGCCTGCGTGTCCGCCTGTCCGGTCGCCGCGGGGGACCCCGAGTACCTCGGCCCCGCCGTCCTCGCCGCCGCCGACCGGCTCCTCGAGGAGCCTCGCGGCACGGATCCAGCACGGATCCTGGCCCTCGTCGACTCCGACCATGGCGTCTGGCAATGCCGGTCGGTATGGGCCTGCTCCGCCGTCTGTCCGTCGGACGTCGGGCCGGCGATGCGCATCATGGACCTTCGACGACGAGCGTTGACAAGCTGATGACCACCCACACCACTCCCCGACTCCCGGCGCCCGGCCTCCTGCGGCGGTTGGCGTACTGGCTCGAGCCCCGACGCCGCGACCCCGGCTGGCTGGCCTTCGCGCTGAATCGCTTCGCGGGCCACATCCTGGTGCTCTACCTGCTGGCCCATATGGTGGTGCTCAGCCAGCTGGCCGCGGGCTCGACTGGCTGGAACTCGCTCCTGGGCCTGTTCGGCTCCAAGCCGTTCCTGGTCGGGGATGCCCTCCTCGTCGCAGCCGTGGTCTTCCATGGACTCAACGGCGTGCGGGTCGCGGCCTTCACGGCCGGCTGGGGTACGCGCCATCCAAATGCGTGGGTCGCGGTGGTCCTGGTGGCCAGCGGCGGGCTCGCGCTCCTCGCGGCCTGGATGATCCTGCTATGAGCGGCTCGTCCGTCCCGCGCCGCTTCCTGGGGCGCCCGGAACGTGCACGACCGGGGTACGTTCCCGAGCGGCTCGACCAGCCTGCCGCGGTGCCGGTGACCCGCGTCCGCTCCGGCCGCCTCTGGCTGGTGCAGGCGATCGCCGGCGGTCTGCTCGTTGTGTTCCTGGGCGTACATCTCGTCGCCCAGCACTTCCTCGTGCCGGGCGGGCTGCGCTCATACGACGACGTGGTCGCCTACCTCCGCCAGCCGCTCGCCCTCCTGGCCGAGATCGGCCTGCTGGGCAGCGTCCTGGTCCACGCAGGGCTCGGCGTACGGTCCACCCTCGTGGACGTCATCCGCGACCCGCGCACCCTGGCACGGGCCGGCTGGCTGATCGCGCTGGTCGGTGTCGGGATCTTCGCCTACGCCATGTGGCTGACCCTGATCATCATCGGCGCCATCTGACGGCCCGCAGCCGGACGGGTCCGTCGACCACGGCGGCCTGGTGGTCCCCCGCGTCGGATTCGAATGTGCCCTCCCTTCGTATAGCCGTCGTGGCTGACGAAGAGATCCGCGGTCAGAACGAGCTTTCGCCTGGTATTTGCCGGCGAACCGGATTCCGCTGCCCGGTCGACTCAGCCAGGCGGCCAGGTCATGGCCCGTCCACCCAGCAGGTGCAGGTGCAGGTGGGGCACCGTCTGTCCACCGAAGGGCCCGATGTTCGACACGATCCGGTAACCCTTCGCCAGCCCCGCGTCGCGGGCAACCGCACGCAGGCCCGAGAAGAGGGCGGCCAGCAGCGAGGCGTCCGCGGGACTGTCGGTCAGGTCGTCCAGGGACCGCACGTGGCGGCGGGGCATGGCGAGGACGTGGAACGGGGCCCGGGGCGCCACGTCACGCACCACGATCACCGCGTCATCCTCGAAGAGCCGCTCGGACGGGATCTCTCCGGCGACGATCCGGCAGAACAGGCAATCGGGATCGCGCGGGTCGTCCATCGACACAGGCTAGGCGAAGTCGCCCGTCCGCGACAAGATCGCTGCCGTGGCTGCAATCGCCACCGACTCCGAACGCAGGATCCGCGGGCCCAGCCCGGCCAGCGCGACGCCCGCCGATTGCGCGACCCGGACCTCGTCCGGGTCGAAGCCCCCCTCCGGACCGATCACCACCGTGGCCGGAGGGGGCAGGGCGCCAAGCCGCGGCTCGTCACCCTCCGCACGCTCGAAGAGGAGCACCGCGCCGCGAGCCAGCACCCCCATGAGCGGTTCCGGGTCGCCGACCCGCGGCACCACCCCGCGCTCCGACTGCTCCGCCGACTCCCGCGCGATGGCTCGCAGCCGCTGCAGCCTTCGCGGCGACAGCGCGCGGGCGACGCAGCGCCGCGACACGAAGAGCCGGAAGGCCGCGACGCCAAGCTCGGTTCCCTGCTGCACGACACGCTCGAGACCGTCCCCCTTGAGGAGCGCCTGGCAGATGGTGAGCCGATGGCGCGGTTCACCGCCGGCGGCGCCGCGGGCCACCACCTCGAGATCGGTGCCACCGCCAATGAGCCGGCAGCGGACCTGCGCGCCGCGCCCGTCGAGCAGCACGAGCTCCTCACCGTCTCGCAGCCGCAGGACCCGAGTGACCTGGTGGGCGATCTGCTCCGGGACCGCAAACGCATCCCCCTCGATCGCCTGCGGGTCCACGAAGAAGCGGTGGAGCGTCATGCGCTCCGCTCCAGGCGAAGCGAGACCCACTCGCCGTCGTCCAGGCGACGCACCCCGACGAGCCCTGCTGCCGTCAGGGCGGCAAGCACCTCGTCCGAGCGGGGCGCAATGATCCCCGAGGCAAGGAGGGTCCCGCCCGGCTCGAGATGATCGGCCAGCGCCGGCGCCAGGTCCACCAGGAGTGCAGCGACCAGGTTGGCGGTGATCAGCGGGAACCGACCCAGGTCGGGAAGGGGGCCCGCCGGGAGCGTGCCGCGGCGGACCGTCATGCGCTCGTCGAGGTCGTTCGCGGCGGCGTTGGCACGGGTCGCGTCGACCGCCAGCGGATCGGTGTCGAGCGCCGTGACCTCGCGCACTCCCAGGCGCAACGCCGCGAGGCCAAGGATCCCCGAGCCGGAACCGACGTCGAGCATCCTCGCGGGCATGGGCTCGACCTCCTGGAGCAGCGCGAGACAACCGCGAGTCGTTGGATGGAGACCCGTGCCAAAGGCCATCCCCGGATCGAGCCGCACGGCCACCTCGCCCGGCGCAAGCGGCTCGGTGAGCCAGGACGGGACGATGACGATCCGCCCGATCCTCTGCGCGACGTAGCCCGCCTTCCAGGCTTCGAGCCAGTCCCGGTCATCGACCGCGGTGACCTGCAGCTCGCCAACCGGACGCAGCCCGAAGGCCTGCAGGTGCCAGAGGGCGCGCTCTGTGGCATCGACGGCCATCGGCGCCTCACCGTCGTCGGGAATGTGGGCCGTCACCAGGTATGGCGCGTCAAGATCCTCGCGCACCGCCAGCTCGTCGTGCGGGTCGCGAATCAGGCGCGTGGGCCGCACGGCGGCGCCGCGTCCGAGGCGCCCGAAGATCTCGGAGATCGCCTCGATGGCCTCGACATCGGCTTCGACAGTGAGCTCGAGCCAGCGCATCCGGCGCTCAGTCGAAGAGGGTGCGCAGGCGATCGACGATGCTGGGGCCGCCCTTGGGCAGCACCGCGGGCCCGGTCACCGCGTCCAGCTGCCGGATCAGCTCGCGCTCGCGTTTCGACAGCTTTGCGGGAACGACGACGGTGATGATTGCGTGGAGGTCTCCGCGCCCGGCACCGCGCAACCGCGGGACGCCCTTCCCCCTGATCAGGATCTCGCGGCCGCTCTGGCTGCCCGCCGGCAGGTCCAGCTCCTCGCTGCCTTCCACGGTGGGCACGCTGAGCGTCGCCCCGAGGGCGGCCTGGCTGAAGGTGACGGGCAGCTCGATGTAGAGCTCCGTGCCGCGTCGAACGAGCTGTGGATGCTCGCGTACCGACACCACGACGTACAGGTCCCCGGAGGGGCCGCCGCGGGGTCCGGCCTCGCCCTGGCCCTCGATCGCGATGCGCTGCCCCGCATCGATGCCGGCAGGGACGGTGACCTGCAGCGTCCGCTCCTCGCGTACGCGCCCATCGCCACGGCAGTGCTGGCAGGGATTCGCGATCACCGTGCCCTCGCCGTTGCAGCGCGGGCAGGCCACGATGTTGACCATCTGCCCCAGGATCGTCTGGGCCACGCGCCGCCGCTCGCCGGTCCCGTTGCAGTCCGGACAGGTCTCCGGCTCCGATCCCGGCTCCCCGCCGCTCCCGCCGCAGACCTCGCAGCGCACGAGCGTCGGAAAATGGATCTCCCGCGTGACCCCGAAGACCGCCTCGGCGAACTCGATCGTCAGGTCGTACCGCAGGTCGGACCCGGCGTGCACCCGGCGCCTGCCGCGCGTCGCCGCTGCCGCACCGCCGAAGAAGGCGTCGAAGATGTCGCCGAACGGACCGAATCCGCCGCCGAACCCGTCGAACCCGCCCGTGCTGGCACCATCCACCCCCGCATGGCCGAACATGTCGTACGCCCGGCGCCGCTGCCGGTCGGACAGGACCCGGTACGCCTCGTTGACCTCCTTGAAGCGCTCCTCCGCGCCCGGACTGCCGTCCACGTCAGGGTGGTGCTGCTGGGCGCTGCGCCGGAACGCCCGCTTGATATCCTCCTCGGAGGCACCCCGCTCGACGCCCAGGACCTCGTAGTAATCACGCTTGATGGCCATCGCGGGCAGGATTATACCGATTGGCACTCAGCGATTCAGAGTGCCAGCATGGGCGGGCCTGCAGCCTGCCGGCCCAAATCGCCCGCTTCAGGCGTGCGGCGGAGGCGTCCCGGGGCCTGATGCCGGCTCGAGCGGCGGGAAGAGCGCCCGGTTCCGGCGTGCGTAGCGCGCCGAGCTGCGCAAGCGGAAGGCGGCCTGGCCCACGATGGCAGCGAGGAAGACGAGCGCGCCGCTCGCGACCGGGACGACCGAATCCATGGAGATGGACCAGACCTGCACGACGGCGATTGCCGCGAGCACCCCGGCGACCGTGGCGTTCACGAACCCGATCGTCGCAGGCGTCGTGATGAATCCATGGAAAAACCCGGAACCGTGCTCGACGATGCCGTAGCTCCGCTCGATGCCGCTCGGGTCATCGGTCCAGCCGGACGTGAAGTACGGCTCGAGGTCAGGCTCCATCTCGATGTAGGCGTGGCGCAGGCGATTCATGGCGGACACCCAGCGCGCGTCCTCGTTGTTGATCTCCACGAGTCGGACGAAGGTTGCGCCGCCCATCACGAGCACCACCGGCAGGAGGAGCACCGCAAAGAGGACGAACCCACCGGCGAAGCTCGTCGCCTGGGCCACGAGGGCCAGCGCCACCACGGCACCCGACAGGACCGTGAGGAACATCCCCGCGCGGCTGAACGACTCGCTCCATGACAGGGATCGGGTCGCGAGCATCGACCAGTGCTCGGTGGCAAGGATCTGGAGCCGCTGCGAGCGGCGGCTGGCATCCTCGGTGTCGCTCGCCTCACCGTGGGCGAGCCGGTGCATGGACGGCCCGGTCGGCATGCGTTCCATCGCGGCGCTCCTGGGCATTTGGCGGCAGCGCCCTGAGTCTGATCCTCGAGACCGGGTTCCTGTCAAGGCCCGGCCGCATTCCCGGCTACGATGCGACCCATGCCTGCCCTCGAGATCAGTGCGGACCACGCCCGCCGGTTCCTCGTGCGCCGGCAGCTTCTGGACCCGCCACGCGCCCTTCCCGCCGAGCCGGAGTCGGTGCTCCGCGTCATGGATCGCCTGGGCCTCCTCCAGTTCGATCCGCTGGAGGTGCCGGGAGCGCGCAGCCACGACCTCACCCTCCACGCGCGGGTGGGCGGCTACCGGCGCGCGTGGTGCGATCGCTGGCTGTACGGCCCGCCGGGCGGCGATGTCACGGATCGGCGGCTCATCGAGCTCTACAACAAGAGCCTGAACATCCTGCCCCTCGCGGAGCTGCCGCACTACGCGATCACCTGGGACCGGTCGCACGACGAGTACCGAAACCAGATCCTTCGTGAGCAGGCCGCGGTGGCCGATGCCATCCTCGAGCGCATCCGGACCGATGGCCCGCTCTCGACCGCCGCCTTCCGGGAGCACGGCCACGCCGTCGACTGGTGGTGGGGTGACACCTCCGCCGCGCGAGCCGTGGCCGAGGCTCTCTTCGTGACGGGACGGCTGGGCATCGCGCGACGCGACGGAAGCCGGCGCTACTACGACCTCATCGAGCGGCTCGTGGCGCCTGCGCTCCTCGAGCGTCGCGAATCGCCCGACGACGCAGCTCGCCATCGGCTCCTCAGCCGCTACCGCGCCGTGGGGATGCTCGGCCCGGTGCTGCCGGGCGAGATCGCGGTCGGGACCGGGAAGGCACCGGTGCGGGCCCGGCACCTGGCCGCCCTGGTGGAGGACGGCACCCTGGTCGTGGTCAGGGTCGAGGGACTGCGCCATCCGCGCTACGTCCTGGCCGACGACCTGCCGATCCTGGGGGCCGGCGAGCAGCGACCGGGCGGAGCGCCTCCCTCGGTGAGCTTCCTGGCCCCCCTGGATCCGTTCGTCTGGGATCGCCGGATGCTTCGCGACCTGTTCGGCTTCGACTACACGTGGGAGGTCTACGTGCCGGCCTCCCGCCGCCGGCACGGCTACTACGTGCTCCCGGTCCTCTTCGGCGACCGCCTGGTGGGCCGGATCGAGCCGCGGTACGAGCGCAGCACGCGGGCCCTGCGGATCATGGGCGTCTGGTTCGAGGACGGCTTCGCGCCGATGGAGGCCGCGGGGTTCATCCCCGCCCTCGCCGCGTGCCTGGCCGCCTACACGGCGTTCATCGGCGCACGGGGGGTCACCTGGCCGCGAACCCGACCGGGGCGTGACCTGGCCGGGGCCCTACGGCGTGGCGGCGGGTCCTAGGGCCAGCGTCACGACGCCGGCGGCCGACTCCGTCCAGGTCCCGGTCAGGATGCCGGGGACCGGCCCCGTCTCGAAGGTGAGCGTGAACGTGCCGCCCCTCTGCTCCTCGCAGGCGGGTGGCGAGCTGCCGTCCCGGGAGCTCACGTAGACGACGACGCGCCGCGTGGCGAGCAGCGTCCCGCCGCCCCACCCGGGGATCGTGAGCTCGCTCGTCACGGTCGGATCAGAGACAGTGAAGACGTTCTTGTAGGCGATACCGCCGCAGGTGATCGTTGGCGCGGCCACCCGGCTCTCGATCCAGGTCGCGGTGTAGCTGGCGGTGAGACCGTCAGCAACCAGCGTTCCGTCGAGATGCCCGCGGAGCCCACCCTCAACCACGCTCAGCCGGGGAAGGTCCGCGGGCCGCTCGTCGCTGAAGGTCGTCGGAAAGCCGGACGGAAAGGC
The DNA here is from genome assembly GCA_963805305.1 of uncultured Chloroflexia bacterium. GTDB lineage: Bacteria > Chloroflexota > Limnocylindria > QHBO01 > QHBO01 > CAVXEH01. The sequence continues at coordinate 79,034 of CAWDTM010000002.1, read as the reverse complement.
GCTCAGCGTGGCGGGCGTGGGCGCCGGGGTTACCTGCAGGGGGGTCGCGGACGCGGATGGCGATGAGGTCGCGGCTGGCGACCCGCAGGCGGCGAGCACGCCGAGCAGGAATCCGGCGGCGACCAGCGGGGCCGGGAGTCGCGGTGGCATGGACCTTCACAGGCTTCGGGCAGTGCCGTGGATTCTAGCGCTGCGCTGGGCGCCCTCCAATGGCCCCGTGGTCCCGATCACGGGAGCCACTAGTCCGTGAAGTCGACGATCAGCGGAGCGTGGTCGGACGGGATTCCCGGGTAGGTGGAGGGCTTGCGCGCGTCCCGGTCGCGCTCCGCGGCGACGGCCCGCACCGCGAGCGGCTCCGTGACGTAGACGTGGTCGATCCGCATGCCGAGGTTCTTGTGGAAGTTCCCTGCGCGATAGTCCCACCACGTGTAGAAGCCGCGCTCCGGATGGAAGCGGCGCACGACGTCCACGAGACCCCAGGCCCGCAGCCGGGCGACCGCCTCGCGCTCCGGCGGCGAGACATGGGTGGCGCCATGGACCGCCTCGGGGTCCCAGACGTCGGTGTCGTCAGGTGCCACGTTGTAATCCCCGCAGATCGCGAGCGGGGCGGACGGGTCTCCCGCTGTCTCGAGCCAGCCGTGCAGGCGGTCGAGCCATTCGAGCTTCTGGTCATAGAATTCGGTCCCCACCACGCGTCCATTGGGCACGTACACGCTCGCGACGCGCACACCGCCGCAGGTGGCGGCCAGGAAGCGGCCCCCGTCATCGGTCCAGCCGTCGTCCGCAGGGAGACCGGCCGTGATCGCCTCGAGGCCCACCCGCGAGGCGATTGCCACGCCGTTCCACTGCCCCAGACCGTGGTGGGCGACCTGATACCCGAGCGCCGCGAAGTCAAGCATCGGGACCGCCGCGTCCGCCAGCTTCGTCTCCTGCAGGCAGAGGATGTCCGGCCCGATCGCCTCCGTCCAGGCAAGCACCCGGTCGAGGCGGGCCTTCAGCGAGTTGACGTTCCAGGTGGCGAGACGCATCGGCGCCGAGTCTAGCGGGCCGCGCGCGCGGAGACGCCCCTTCCGGGGCGACGCCGTGTTCGTAGGCTCGGGGCGAAAGGGTTCAGCCTGGGCCAGCCCTCGAGGCTCGATGCCAGCGCGGCCAGGCCGAAGCGACGCCCACCACCAGGACGTGCACCGAGTGCGCGTCGGTGTTTCCGCTCGCCGCGCGACGCTGCCCGATGTGCACGGAGCCTCAGCCCGCCGCCTCGCGCGACTGTCTCCGGGCCTCGCCGGCGAGGCACGGGCTCGCGCCCCACCGAGATGAGCAGGGCCGGCGGGCCGCCCGCCGAAGGCTGTTACGCTCGCAGCCGAGGCGGCGGGCCTGCCGGCCCATCCCGGGTCGAATCGGGACGCTAGACCTCCTTGTACTCCCCCTCGATCGTCTCGCCCTCGTCTTCGGCAGCGGGCTCCTCCCCGGCACCGCCGTCGGCGCCGGCGGACCCGTCGCCATCGGTCCCGTCCCCGGAGCCGCCCGAGGCCTCGTAGGCCTTCGTGCCGACCCGCTGCAGCACCTCGGCGAGCTGCTGCTTCGTGGAGTCGATGGCGCCCGCATCGGTCCCGTTGAGGGCTTCGCGCACCGCCGCCATCCGGGACTCGATCTCCGTCTTGTCCTCGTCGGCAAGCTTGTCGCCCAGATCCTTCACGAGCCGCTCGGCCTGGAACGTGAGCGCGTCCGCCTCGTTCCGCGACTCCGCCTCCCGGCGCCGGTTGGCGTCGTCGTCGGCGTGCTCCGCCGCCTCGCGGACCATGCGATCCACGTCGTCCTTGGAGAGCATGGAGGACGCGGTGATGGCGACCTTCTGCTCCTTGTTCGTCGCCTTGTCCTTGGCGGTCACGTTGAGAATCCCGTTCGCGTCAATGTCGAACGTGACCTCGATCTGGGGCACGCCGCGGGGAGCCGGTGGAATTCCGTCGAGGCGGAAGGTGGCCAGCTTCTTGTTGTCCTGCGCCATCTCCCGCTCGCCCTGGAGGACCACGATGTCCACGCTGGGCTGGTTGTCCGACGCGGTCGAGAAGATCTGGGTGTGCGACGTGGGGATGGTCGTGTTGCGGTTGATCATCTTGGTCGCGACGCCACCGAGCGTCTCGATCCCCAGCGACAGCGGAGTCACGTCGAGGAGCAGGACGTCCTTCACCTCGCCGCCCAGGACGCCCGCCTGGATGGCGGCGCCCACGGCGACCACCTCGTCGGGGTTGACGCCCTTGTGCGGCTCCTTGCCGTCGAACATGGCCTTGACCGCCTCGACGACGGCGGGCATGCGGGTCATCCCACCGACCAGGATCACCTCGTCGATCTGGTTCGGCTTGAGGTTCGCGTCGGCGAGCGCCTTGCGGACCGGCTCGGCCGTCTTCTTGACGAGATCGGCGACCAGATCCTCGAGCTTGGCCCGGGTCAGGGTCATGACCAGGTGCTTGGGTCCGGAGGCGTCCGCCGAGATGAACGGCAGGTTGATCTCGGTCGAGGTCGTGCTCGATAGCTCGATCTTCGCCTTCTCCGCGGCCTCCTTGAGGCGCTGGAGCGCGATCCGGTCCTTCGACAGGTCGATCCCGGAGTCCTTGCGGAACTCGGCGATCAGCCAGTCGATGACACGCTGGTCGAAGTCGTCACCGCCCAGGTGCGTGTCACCGTTCGTGCTGCGCACCTCGAAGACGCCTTCGGACAGCTCGAGGATGCTGATGTCGAAGGTGCCGCCGCCCAGGTCGTAGACCGCGATCTTCTCGTCCTTGGTCTTGTCGAGGCCATAGGCGAGCGCCGACGCGGTGGGCTCGTTGACGATGCGCTTCACGTCGAGGCCGGCAATCCGCCCGGCGTCCTTCGTGGCCTGGCGCTGCGTGTCGTCGAAGTAGGCCGGGACGGTGATCACCGCCTCGGTGACCTTCTCTCCCAGGAATGCCTCGGCATCGGCCTTGAGCTTCTGGAGGATCATGGCGCTGATCTCCGGCGGCGTGAACGTCTTGTCGTTCGCGAGCTTCACGATCATGCCGTCCGACTTGGGGTCCTTGGCGACCTCGTACGGGACCATGCCCTTGCTGTGCTGGACTTCGGGGTCCTCCCAGCGACGACCCATGAACCGCTTGATGGAGAAGATCGTGTTCTCCGGGTTCGTGATCGCCTGGCGCTTGGCCACCTGGCCCACGAGGCGCTCGCCGGACTTGGCGAAGGCCACGACCGACGGCGTGATGCGTCCGCCCTCTGCGTTGGTGATGACCTGTGGCTCGCCGCCCTCCATGACGGCGACCACGGAGTTCGTGGTGCCAAGGTCGATGCCGATGATCTTGCCCATGGGTTCCTCTTCCTCGACCGATTTGCTCGGGATCAGATGTCGTTCGGGTTGTTCGCGACGCGCACGAGGGCCGGGCGCAGGACCCGGTCATGCAGGCGGTACCCGCGCTGCACCTCGCCGATCACCTCGTTGTCGGGGTGCTCGGTCGTCGGCTCGTGCACGACGGCTTCATGCAGGTTCGGGTCGAAGGGCTGGCCGACGGCCTCGATGGGCGATACGCCCTCCGATTCGAGGAGCGACCGAAGCTTCCGTTCGACGAGCTGGACCCCCTCGATCCAGCCCTCGTGCACCTCGTCGGGCACGGTCGCCAGCGCCCGGTCGAAATCGTCGAGCACGGCCAGGAGCTTGGTGATCAGGATGGCGTTGGCGAGCTGGGTCACGGCGACCCGCTCCTCCTCCGTCCGTCGCCGGTAGTTGGAGAGATCGGCGGTCGCGCGCTGCCGAGCCCGGAGGTTCTCCTCCGCCTCGTCGCGCGCCGCCTCCAGCTCCCCCTCGAGCATCGCGACACGCTGCGCGAGCTCCGCGCGGGAGGGAACGTGGACTGCGTCCGCACGCTCTTCGGAGCGCGTCCTGGGTCGCCGCGGGTGACCGTCACCGCCGGGCTCGTGGCGGGGATCCGCCGATCGTTCCTCGTCGGGATGGCCGTTCATGGGTCTGTCAGTCATGGGTCTCGCCATACTCGCTGTTGATCAGTTCGTTCATGAGGGTTGCCAGGTAGCGCACGGTCGGGATCGCGCGGGGATAGGGCATCCGCGTGGGGCCTAGCACGCCCAGCAGGCCCAGGGCTCGGTCCGGCGCGCCGTACGGCGCGAAGACCAGGCTCACGTCCTGCATGGCGTCGTTCGGATTCTCGTGACCGATGATCACGTGCACCCCGCCGTGGCGCGTGACGACCGGCACGAGCTGCTCCAGGAAATCGGTCCGCTGCAGCACCTCGAGGATGGCCCGGATCCGGGTCCCCTCCGAGAATTCCGGCTGCTCGAGGACGTTGACGATGCCGTCGGTGAAGACGTCCTCGACCACGACGCTGTCCGACTCGTCGAGCAGCTGGGCAACGGCCTCCGCGATGTGCGCGGAGACAGGATCCATGCGGACTGCGCGGCGTCGGATCTGCGGCGCCGAGAAGCCCGCCAGCTCAGCGTTGAGCATTGCCGCGGCGGCGTCGAGCTCAGGCTGCCCAACGGCGGCACCGGGGACCTCGCGGTCCAGCGCGGAACGGTTGAGGCGTCGCTGTGCCACGTTCCCGTCGGCATGGACGAGCACGCAGAGGCGGCTGCCGTCACCCAGCTCGACGACCTGGAGATGGCCGAAGAGCGCGCGCCGGGCGCGTGCCGGCGTGACCACCGAGGCACTGCGGGTGCTCGCCGCGAGAATGGATGCCGCCAGGCGCAGCCACTCGTTGCTCGTCAGCTCCACCTGGCTGAACTGGTGCCGGATCATGAGCCGATCTGCCCGGTCAAGCTCCGACTCGCGCATGAGCGTCTCGACGTAGTAGCGATACCCGAGGTCCGACGGCACGCGCCCCGCGCTCGTGTGGGGATGGCTCAGCAGGCCCAACGACTCGAGCTCCGCCATGGTGCCGCGGATCGTGGCGGAGCTGACCGCCATGCCACGGCGCGAGATGAGCGCCTTCGAGCCCACCGGCGCAGCGCTCGTGACGTAATCCTCGACGACGGCGCGCAGCACGATGCGCTGCCGATCGGACAGGTCCATGCCCGTCCGCGGCGGCATGGTCTGCCCGACCTGTGCCTGCTCGCCGGTCTCCATTGCGTCTCCGTGCTGCCCGAATCTCCTCGTCCCCGGTCGCATTGGCACTCTCCAACCGAGAGTGCTAACGGGTCCGGCCCTATGGTACCGAGCGCGCCAGACCCATGTCAACGCGGTCCATGACGCCCCGGTGCAAACTCGACGAGCACCTCGTTGGCGAGGAGACGCCCCGCCTCGCTGAGGCAGATGCGATCGCCGTTGACCGCCAGCAGCCCGTTGCGCAGGCTCGTTTCGACCGCGTCGCGGTGCCGGTCGACCGGGTCGACGCCGTACGCGTCGCGGTACCACGCGCGGCTGATCCCCTCGATGCGACGCAGGCCCAGGGCGATCACCTCGAACGCCTCGGTCTCGGCGTCGAGCTGCTCGCTGCCCGCCACCGGCCGGCTGCCGTTCAGCACCGTCGCGATGTATGTGTCCAGGTCGCGGGTGTTCCACGATCGACCCGGGCCGTCGAACGAGTGTGCCCCGGCCCCGATGCCCGTGTAGGGGCGCCGCGCCCAGTAGGCGGCATTGTGCGCGGACTCGAATCCCGGGAGCGCCCAGGAGCTGAGCTCGTAGTGCCGGTACCCGGCCGCGCCAAGGATCTCCTCCGCGAGGCGGTACTCCTCGGCCGCCAGTGTCTCGTCCTGCCGGTCCGCCACCCGCTGGCGCCAGCGCAGCGCACCGGAGCGCGGCGGGGCCGCCCACTCGTCTGGAGCGAGGACCAGCTGGAGCGCGTAGCACGAGACATGCTCCGGCTGCAGCGCGATCGCGGCGCGGAGCACCCGGCGCCAGCGCTCGAGCGGCTGGCCGGGGATGGCATAGATGAGGTCGACGCTCAGGTTCTCCAACCCGGCCGCGCGGGCGGCACGGTAGGCATCGCGCGCCTCGCGCACGCTGTGGCCGCGGGCCAGGGCGACCAGGTCGTGGTCATCGAGCGACTGGACGCCGAGCGAGATCCGTGTGACGCCCGCGGACCGGAGGCCGGCCCAATCCGGCCGCTCGCGGGACGAGGGGTTCGCCTCGAGGGTGACCTCCCCGGGGACGCGACGCCATCGGTCCTGCGCGGATCGCAGCACCCGATCCACTCCCGCCGCCGGCAGCAGCGAGGGCGTGCCGCCCCCGAAGTAGACCGTCTCGAGGCGCCCCGGCGCGGGACGGAGCGCCAGCTCGGCAACGAGCGCGTCCAGGTAGCGTGGGACGGCGTCGCCGCGACCGCCCACCGTCACGAAGTCGCAGTAGGCGCACACCAGCCGGCAGAACGGGACGTGGACATAGAGGTGATGACTGCTCATGCCCGCCAATCCAGTGGCCTTGCGCACCCGGTCCATCACCGCGAGTCTAGGCCTGCGCCCGTCCTGCGGGGACGTACCCGGGTGGGCGCCGGATGACCGATACAACCGGCGGAGCAGGCGGAACACCCGTTCGGCCGTCGTTTGGGTCGGCCTGCTAGCAGTACGACCGGCGAGCGGCGCCAACCACCGGCAGAGCGCTCTCCCGCCGGTCGTTTGGGTCGCCTGGCTACCAGCCCTCACCCGCCGGTCGTTTGGGTCGGCGCGTCAGACCGGTCGCTGGCGGAGGCGCGCCCCGGAGAAGGCGAAGAGGCTGACGGTCACCGCGAAGTGGCCGACGATGGCGGGCACGATCGACCCGGTCGCGATGGTCGCCAGCCCTGCCGCGTAGCCCAGGATCACGGAGCCCACGAGGAAGTACCAGTCGCGCTCCGCCCACAGCCGCCGGTGCACGACGCCGTAGAGGACCGCCTGGAGCAGGTTCATGGCCACCGCCTGGTCGGGGAAGGCGAAGAGGAGCATGCCGAGCGCGATCGAGCGGAACTGGATCTCCTCGGCGACGGCGTTGGCCGCCGCACCAATCAGGCGCGAGGGGAGGATGGAGATGGCCATGGGCACGATCCCGCCGAAACGGAGGTAGGCGAAGGCGGCGCCGTTGAGGAGGGCCACCACGGTGAACGCGATCATGACCGGCAGGACCGTGCCGGGCTCGCCGCCCGCCAGGAAGAGCTGCAATCGCCCCTTGGGCAGGACGAAGGTGATGCCCATCGCGAAGATGAGCACCAGGGCGTAGTAGCTGATGGGCGCCAGCCACGCGGTCCGGTAGCGGAAGTAGTCGGAGCGCATGATCCGCTCCGCGTCGAAGCGCAGCAGGACCATGAACACGGCCAGTCCCAGGGCGATGGCCAGGCGCAGCGATTCGACGAAGCTCATGGCGGGCTCAGCCGGCCGTCTCGTTCATGCGGAGCACCGCCAGGAAGGCCTCCTGGGGAATCTCGACCGAGCCGATGCGCTTCATCCGCTGCTTGCCTTCCTTCTGCTTCTCGAGAAGCTTGCGCTTGCGGGTGATGTCGCCACCGTAGCACTTGGCCAGCACGTTCTTGCGCATTGCCCGCACCGTCTCGCGGCTGATGATATGCGAGCCAATGGCCGCCTGGACCGGCACTTCGAACAGCTGGCGCGGGATCAGCTCCTTGAGCTTGTCCACCAGCGCCTTGCCGACCCGCTGCGCATTGGACCGATGGACGATGAGGCTGAGCGCGTCCACCGGCTCCCCCGCCACGAGCACGTCGAGCTTGACGAGGTCACCCGGCCGATAGCCGATGTAGACGTAGTCCATGCTGGCGTAACCGCTCGATCGGCTCTTGAGCTGGTCGAAGAAGTCCACGATCAGCTCGGCCAGCGGCATCTCGAAGTGCATGTCGACGCGCGTGGGGTCCAGGTACTCCATGCTCTGGAATTCGCCCCGCCGTCCCGTCGCCAGCTCCATGACCGGCCCGATGGCCGAGGCGGGCGCGAAGACCTGGACCTGCACCCACGGCTCGGCGATCGACTCGATCTCCCCGAGGTCCGGCATCTGGGCGGGATTATCCACGACCAGCTCGGTGTCTCCGTGGATGCGCTTCACCCGATACTCGACGCTGGGCGCCGAGGCAATGAGCTCCAGGTCGAACTCCCGCTCCAGGCGCTCCTGGACGATCTCCATGTGCAGGAGGCCCAGGAACCCGCACCGGTAGCCGAAGCCCAGCGCGAGGCTGGACTCCGGTTCGTAGACGAAGCTCGCGTCATTGAGGTGAAGCCTGTCGAGCGCGTCGCGAAGCAGCGGGTAGTCGTCGCCGCGGAGCGGGTAGATCCCCGCGAAGACGAGCGGCAGGGCCTGCTTGTAGCCCGGCAACGGCTGCGTGGCCGGACGCCCCGACACGGTGAGCGTGTCGCCGACGCGCGCCTCACGGACGCTCTTCAGACCGGTGGCCACGTAGCCGACCTCGCCCGTCGTGAGCGACCGCGTGGGAACCGGCCCCGGACGGAAATATCCGAGCTCCAGGATCTCGCTCTCAGCCCCGGTGGCCATGAACCGGATCCGCTCGTGGTCGTGCAGGATCCCGTTTGCGACACGCACGTAGGCGACCACGCCCTTGTACTGGTCGTAGTGGCTGTCGAAGACGAGGGCCTGCAGCGGGGCTCCCGGGTCGCCACGCGGCGCGGGAATGCGTTCGACGATGGCCTCGAGGATCTCGATGATCCCGGTGCCCTCCTTGGCGGAGGCCAGGATCGCCTCCTCGCGCGGGATGGCGAGCGTCTCCTCGAGCTCGTGCATCACCATCTCCGGGTCCGCGCTGGGCAGGTCGATCTTGTTGATCACCGGGATGATCACCAGGTCCTGGGCCAGTGCGAGATGAACGTTCGCCAGCGTCTGGGCCTCGATCCCCTGCGTGGCGTCGATGACCAGGATCGCCCCCTCGCAGGCCTGCAGCGAGCGGCTCACCTCGTACGTGAAGTCCACGTGGCCCGGGGTGTCGATGAGGTCGAGCGCGTAGGTCTGCCCGTCGCGGGCGTCGTAGTGCAGGCGCACGGCGCGCGCCTTGATCGTGATCCCCTTCTCGCGCTCGAGGTCCATGCTGTCGAGGACCTGGCTGGTCATCTGGCGTGGATCGATGGTGTGGGTGGCCTCGAGGAGGCGATCGGCCAGCGTGGACTTGCCGTGGTCGATGTGCGCCACGATGCTGAAGTTCCGGATGCGGTCGGGGGGAATCACGGGCGCGAGCCTAGCAGAGACCCGCGCCGGGTACGATCCGCCCATGGACGGTCCCCTGACACCGCCTCCCTGGGCGGATCCCGCCTGGCACGCGGCGGCATCCGCCTGGATCAGGGACCGGCTGGCAGAGCAGCACCTGGCCCTCCGGGCGCCGATGGCGTCGCGCCTCCGACCCTGGTCGGCGGTGCTCGAGGTGCCCACCTCCGCCGGGCGCTGCTGGTTCAAGGCCACCGTGCCGTCGATGGCCGACGACGCCGGGCTGACGCCCATCCTCGCCGCCTCTCGCCCCGATCTCGTCCTCCGACCCATGGCGGTCGACGCCAACCGGCGGTGGATGCTGCTCCCCCATGGCGGCGACCGGCTCCGCGACCGCGTCGACCCGGCCACGTCCGTCGGGCACTGGGAGCGGATCCTGCCGGCATACGCGGAGCTGCAGCTCGCCCTCGAGGGCGCGGACCGGTCCCTGCTTGCCGCCGGGGCGCTCGACCGCCGCCCGGGCAGGGTCGCCCACCTGCTCGTGGAGCTCCTCGACGAGCAGCGCTGGCTTCGACTCGGCGAGCCCGACGGGCTGACTCATGAGGAGCTCACGCGGGTTCGCGACCTCGTCCCGCTCCTCGCCGATGCAAACGCGGAGCTGTCATCGGCCGGCATCGGCGCCACGATCCAGCACGACGACCTGCACGACGGCAACGTGGTCATCAGCGAGGCGGGCTACCGGATCGTGGACTGGGGAGATGCGGGCGTCGCGCATCCGTTCGGGACACTGCTCGTCACCCTCAACAGCGTCGGAGACGACCTCGCACCGGGCAGTGCCGAGCTGGCTCGGCTCACCGACGCCTACCTCGAACCCTTCACGGCGCGCCTGCCGGCTGCCCGGCTGCGGTCGATGGTCCCGCTTGCGCGCTGGAGCGCCATGGTCGGGCGGGCGCTCACCTGGCGAGCGGCGCTGCCCTATGCGACGCCGTCGGAGCTGGGCGAATGGGCGTCGGCGGTTCCCGGGTGGCTCCGCGAGCTCGCCTCGGGGGTCCCGTTGACCTGACGACGGGTCAGGGAGAGGGCGTGGCGGACGGCGGGGGCGTCGGTGACGGGCCCGGGGTTGGCGAGGGGCCCGGGGTTGACGTGGGACCCGGGGTCGGCGCGCTGCTCCTGCCCACCAGCAGAAGCCCGTTCACCGCGTGGTAGTGGCTGAAATAGGTGTCGGTGTGGATCACGTTGCCAGACGCGTCACGGACGTAGCGGGTCACCGAGGCATCGAAGCCGTTGTAGACGCCCTCCACCCGCCGGCTGGTGCCCGGCTTGAGGGCGGTCGTGTACTGGGTCACGTCGTGGGCTGCGATCCGGTTCGTGATGATCGGGCGGGTGAGGGTCACCGTGCGACCGGTTGGAACGCTGTACAGGTCGAAGCGCACGATCCCGTAGCTGGTGATGCCGCGGATGATCACCGGGTACGGCGTGTCGTTCGTCCAGGACATGGTGGTGACGGAGGCGCCATCGGCGAACACGGTGGCGTCCAGCCCCACCGGGTAGCGGCTGATGTAGTAGGAGTGGTTCGTCCGCGCCCCCATCTGGAGACCTGCCCGCAGGGCGGCGTTGAAGAGCGTCGTGGACGTCGAGCAGATGCCGCCAGCCAGGGCGCCGGTCGGCTCGCTCTTGCCGTTGATGATGGCCCCGCCGGCCCGATACCCCTCCGCGGTGGTGACCGGACCGATGTCGTGCCAGAAGTCGAACGTCTCGCCCGGCCCGATGACCAGCCCGTTGAGCTTCTTGGCGGGAATGCTGATGTTCACGCCGTAGCCGTTCGAGATGCCGGGGACGTAGTACGTGGTCCACGTCGAGATCCGCACGATCTTGTCGACGGACGCCTGCGCCATCTCGGTGGTCAGGGTCGGCTGGGTCACGGTCACGGGCACCGTCACGGGGCCGGGATCGCCGCCCGCGGCCCGCGTGGCGAGCGCCTCGCGAACCGCCGTTGCCGCGCCGCCCTGGTCGAGTGCGCGGCCGGTGGTCGCGGGCACGACCTTGATCGTGGAGCCGAACGTGTACGACGCGTCGGCCGCGTCGCGATCGATCGCCTTCGCCAGGTCCGCCAGGACCGAGCCAAGGGCGACGGGATCCACCTGCGCCGAGTACTGGCCCGCGTCGCCACGCCCGAAGCGCAGGGCCGTGGCGAGCGAGGCTTCGTCGATGGCGAACGTGTCGGCGCCGTCGGGCAGGACCACCGTCAGCGGCGAGGCCAGCATGGCCCGCGCCGCGGCGGCGGCGGCCTGTGCCTCGTCGGTGCGGACCGACGGCTCGCGGACGATGATCGGAATCTCGACGGTGATGTCGCTCGGATCCGGAGTCGCAACGGCACTCCCCAGGAGGCTGCGGATGACCCGGGGGTCGAGGGCGGTTCCCGACTCGGCCGGCGTCACGGTCAGGCCGCCGTCCTCCGCGACGCTGACCGCGGCCGCCACCGGTTCCTTCAGGTGCTGCACGGCGAGCCGCACCGCGACCCGGTCGATGGCGTCCTGGTCGTAGGCGTGCACCTGGACCGGGAGCGCCGTGCCCCGGACCGCGTCGCGCAGGCGGCCGATGGCGGCAGCAATGGGGTTCGCCTCGCGGCCCGTGCCATAGGCCGCATCGGCCATGGCGCTCAGCTCATAACCACGGCCGATCTCCGCATAGGGAACCCTGACGCGGTCCCCGTCGACGAGGAGCGTCGCGCTGCCGGTGGTCAGCGACGGCAGCGAAGCGGAGAGGCGCGCCTCGACGCCCGCCCGATCGAGGCCGCCCAGCGAGATGCCGTCGACCGTGACACCCGGCAGGACCCGGCCCTGGTTCGCCAGGCCGATGGCCAGCGCGGCCACCACGGCGACGAGGAGCCCAGTGAGCATGGTGGCACCGAATCCGACGAGGAAACCGCGCAGGGGCGGTCGGGTCAGGGTGCGGACTGTGCTTCTGGCTGCGGCAATCGAGCTCACGCTTGCTCCCGTGACGGGCACCATCACCGACGGTCGTACCGTCGATCAGCGTCCTGCCTGGCAGGTCTCCCCCATACGACGCTGGAGCGCTGAGGATCGTTGCGCATTCTGCTCCAGCGTGCTCGCGCTGTCGAGGCACGCGGTGGCCGCGCGCGGGGGTGAATGCTATACTCCTGCGCCGGCGCCGCCTCGGCGGCGCTCTTGATTGTCTGCTCACCCATCCCGCACCGAGGATCCACGTGGCACGAACGGCACGAACCTGGAAGGGCGCCCGCACGCCTCAGGCGCTGAAGCGCGTGCGTCAGGCCCTGCGCCGGCGCGCCATCAACCGTCGGACGCGGAGCACCGCCAAATCCCTCGTCCAGCATGCGTCGGGCATCGCGCTCGGCCGGGTCGAAGGGGACGCCCCGGTGGCGGTGACCGCCGCCATCAGCGCGCTCGACAAGGCCGCCGAGAAGGGGATCATCCATCCCAACAACGCCGCCCGTCGCAAGAGCCGGCTGATGGCCAAGATCAACGCGGCCCACCTCTTCGAGGGAGCCGAGACGGGCCCGAAGAAGAAGACGACCGCCAGCAAGACCGCGCAGCGGAAGAAGGTCGCCGCCGCCAAGGCCAGCAAGGCCGCGGCGGGCAAGGCCGCCGATCGGCCGCGCACCGCGGCAGGCAAGGCGAAGGTCGCCGTCACCCGCGCCTCGCGCGAGGCGAGCGCCGCCAAGCGGCGCAAGAAGACCGATGGAGACAGCGACAGCTGACCCTCGGATCCCGCAGACGCGAACGCCCCCGGACCCCCGGGGGCGTTCGGCTATTCAGCGCGGCAGTCGACGTGCCTTCCAGATGTGCTCCATGGGCCAGCGACGCGCCCAGTCACGTGCCTCGGGCCCCCGGTAGCTGCTCGTCGCATCGGCCGCCGGCCGCAGCTCCACGAGATCCTCGACGGCGAACCCCGAGCGCACGAGGAGCCGGATCCACTCCCCGTACGGGAGGTTGAACTCGGCATGGTCGCTCTCGCCGGTCGGCACCTCGTGCAGCCCGAAGTAGTCGAGCGAGAGGCGATCGGTGACTGCTTCCGCGTCCGGCGGCCAGCAGATATCCAGCAGCGGCGTGCTCATGTTGAAGGCCAGCAGCCCGCCGTCGCGCAGGAGGCGGGCCGCCTCGGGTACCGTGCGATAGGGGTCTGCGAACGTGAAGGCCCCGTGGTCGCAGAACGCGATGTCGAAGGCCGCCTCCGGCAGGGGGACTTGCTCCGCGCTGGCGTGCACGAGCGGGAAGCTGACGCCCGCCTCGTCCTGCAGGCGACGCGCATGCTCCAGCTGGACCTCCGACAGGTCGACCCCCACCGGGCGCGCCCCGCGCCCGGCCAGGGCGATGGACCACTGGGCGGCGCCGCAGCCCAGCTCGACCACATCGCAATCCACCACGTCGCCCAGGATGCGCAGCTCGTCCTCGGGGATCTGCCAGATGCCCCAGGCGGCACCGTGCAGGGCGAGCTGGGCGCCATGCAGCGCCTGGTACTCCGCCGATTCGGCGTTCCAGAAGGCCCGGTTCAGCGTCTCGTGTCGGCGGCGATCGGGCGCAGCGCCCGATCGCCGCTCGCCTGACGCCTCAGTCACCGGCGTCCAGCGCTGCGAAGGCGCTGCGCCCGGCGAAGCGGGCCGCGTCACCCAGCTCCTCCTCGATGCGCAGGAGCCGGTTGTACTTAGCGATCCGCTCCGTGCGGCTGATGGACCCGGTCTTGATCTGGCCGGTGCCCAGGGCCACCGCCAGGTCTGCGATCGTGGTGTCCTCCGTCTCCCCGGAGCGGTGACTGATCACGGAACGCCAGCCGGCCCGCTGGGCCATCTCGATCGCCTCGATCGTTTCGCTCACCGTCCCGATCTGGTTGAGCTTGATGAGGATGGCGTTGCAGGATCGCTCGCGGATCCCGCGCGCGAGCCGTTCGGTGTTCGTGACGAGCAGGTCGTCTCCGACGACCTGGACTCGTCCGCCGAGCCGTTCGGTGAGCGCCGCCCAGCCGGCCCAGTCGTCCTCGCCAAGCCCGTCCTCGAGGCTGACGATCGGGTATCGGTCGATCCAGTCCACCCAGAAGTCGATCAGCTCGCCGCTGGTGAGGCGGCGGCCCTCCTTGGCGAGGGCGTAGTCGGCGCCGTCGAGGATCTCGCTCGCCGCCGGGTCCAGCGCCACGGCGATCTGCTCGCCCGGGGCGTAGCCGGCGCGCTCGATGGCCTCGACGACCAGGGAGATCGCCGCCTCGTTGCTCTCCAGGCTCGGGGCATAGCCGCCTTCGTCGCCAACCGTGGTCACGAAGCCGCGCTCCCGCAGGAGCGTGCCGAGGGCGTGGAACGTCTCCGACGCCCAGCGGAGTGCCTCACGGAAGGTCGGCGCCCCGAGGGGCACGATCATGAACTCCTGGAAGTCGGTGGAGTCGAGCGCGTGCTTGCCCCCGTTGAGGATGTTGACCTGCGGCACCGGCAGCGTCCGCGCCCCGACCCCGCCCAGGTAGCGATAGAGCGGCAGGTCGACCGCCTGGGCAGCGGCGCGGGCAACGGCCATGCTGGCGCCCAGCAGCGCGTTGGCGCCGAGCTCGCCCTTGTTCGGCGTGCCGTCGAGCGCGATGAGGAGCTGGTCGATGCTCACCTGGTCCACGGCGTCCGAGCCGATGAGCTCGGGGCGGATCGTCTCGTTGACGTTGCGGACGGCGGTGAGGACGCCCTTCCCGCCGTAGCGGGCGGCGTCACCGTCGCGCAGCTCAACGGCTTCGTGGGCGCCCGTCGACGCGCCGGAGGGCACGATCGCCGTGCCCACTGTCCCATCCTCGAGATAGACCTCCACCTCGACGGTCGGGTTGCCACGGGAGTCCAGGACCTCGCGCGCGGCGACGTCCTCGATAAGGGTTGACATTGGAATCAGGTCTCCTTGTCCGCAAGTGCGGCGACGCCGGGAAGCACCTTCCCCTCGACGAACTCGAGCGAGGCGCCGCCGCCGGTCGATACATGGCTCATCTGCCCAGCGAGGCCAAGCTGGTCCACGGCAGCGACGCTGTCGCCGCCTCCCACGACGGTGACCACGCCCTTGGCCGTTCGCCCGGCGACGAAGCGGGCGATCGCGTTGGTACCCTCCGCGAACGGGGCGATCTCGAAGATGCCCATTGGTCCGTTCCAGAAGATCGTCTTCGCCCGGGTGAGGTAATCGGTGTAGGTGGACACGGTCTGCGGGCCGATGTCGACGATGCTCCAGTCCTTGGGCACGGCGGAGACCGGGACCACCTGTCGCTGCGAACGAGGATGGAGCTGGGCGGCGACCACGGCGTCGGTGGGCAGCATGAGCCGCATGCGCTTGCGCCGGGCCTCCGCAATGATCCGCTCCGCGTTCTCGAGCTGCTCCGTCTCCACGAGGCTCTTCCCGAGCGACAGGCCCTTGGCAGCGAGGAAGGTGTTCGCCATCCCACCGCCCACCAGGATCGCCTGGCAGCGGCCGAGCAGCACTTCGAGCACTTCGAGCTTGCCGGAGATCTTCGCCCCGCCGATCACCGTATGGAACGGCCTGGCCGGCTTCTCCAGCAGGCCGGAGAGCGCCTCCACCTCACGTTCGAGGAGCAGCCCCGCCACGCTCGGGAGGTAGTGCGTGATCCCCTCGGTGGAGGCATGCGCCCGATGCGCCGACCCGAACGCGTCGTTCACGTAGAGGTCGGCCAGGTCCGCGAGCGACTTCGCGAACTCCGCATCGTTCGCTTCCTCCTCCGCGTGGAAGCGCAGGTTCTCCAGGAGGATCAGCTCGCCGGGCCGCAGCTTGCCGATGGCATCGTGGACACCCGGACCCAGCGCGTCTCCGGTCATGCGGACCGGTCTGCCGAGCAGCTCCGCCAGGCGGTCGGCGACCGGCTTGAGGCGAAGCGCGTCGTTGACCTTGCCCTTCGGACGCCCCAGGTGACTGGCCAGGACCACGCTGGCGCCCCGCTCCAGGAGGTAGACGATCGTCGGCAGCGACGCCCGGATGCGGGTGTCGTCGGTGATCTTGCCATCGTCGAGGGGGACGTTGAGATCCGCACGGAGGAAGACGCGCTTGCCCGTGACGTCGACATCACGGACCGTCTTCTTGTTCATCTCGCCGGCGCCGCTCACAGCCGCTCGGCCACGTACTGTGCGAGATCCGACACGCGGCAGCTGTAGCCCCACTCATTGTCATACCAGGCGATCACCTTGAGCATGTGGTCGCCCATGCCCATGGTCGACAGCCCGTCGACGATGCTCGAGCGCTCATCGCCCTTGAAGTCCATCGACACGAGCGGCTCCTCCGTGTAGCCCAGCAAGCCCCGCATGGGGCCGGCGGCCGCGGCCCGGAAGGCCTCGTTGGCCGCCTCGGGGCTGACCGGCTTCGTGGTCAGGACCACGAGGTCGTTGACGCTCACGGTGGGTGTCGGCACGCGCAGGCTGAAGCCGTTGAACTTGCCCTTGAGCTCGGGGATCACCAGCGCGAGGGCCTTCGCGGCACCGGTGGTGGTGGGGATGATGTTCTGTCCGGCACTGCGCGCGCGGCGCAGGTCCTTGTGCACGACGTCGAGGACGTTCTGGTCGTTCGTGTAGGAGTGGATCGTCGTCATCAGGCCGGCCTCGATCCCGAAGGTGTCGAGGAGCACCTTGGTCGGCAGGGCCAGCCCATTCGTGGTGCAGCTGGCGTTGCTGATGATGTTGTGCTTCGCGCTGTCGTAGGCTGCCTCATTGACGCCCAGGACCACGGTCAGGTCCTCGTTCTTGGCGGGTGCGGTGATGATCACCTTCTTCGCCCCGCCGTCGCGATGGGCGGCCGCCTTCGTCGCATCGGTGAAGATGCCCGTCGACTCGATGACGATGTCCACGCCGAGCGACTTCCAGGGGAGGGCCGTTGGATCCTTCTCGCTGAATGCCTTGATCTCCTGCCCGTTGACGGTGATGACACCCTCGCCTGCGGTGACCTCGCCATGGAAGCGGCCGTAGGTCGAGTCGTACTTGAACAGGTGGGCGTTGGTCGCGGTGGGAGCCAGGTCGTTGATCGCCACCACCTCGAGCGAATCGGGATGGCGCTCGAGGATGGCCTTGAGGCTCTGGCGACCGATGCGGCCGAAGCCGTTGATGCCGATGCGGGTGCTCACCGAGGTTCCTCCATCTGGGTCGTTGCGCCGGTAGCGACCGAGTCGCCGGCCGGCGAGCGGCGGTAGGCAGGGTCATCGAGACGCTCGTTCACGATCGGCACCGAGCCAATCAGCGAGACGTCGTCCCCGAAGCGTGCGGGTGCGAGGCGCGCGCGGCGCGCCGGACCAGGGTAGGCGCGACGATCGATCTCGCGGCGCGCGACCTCCAGCATCCGGGGTCGGTGGGTCGCGATGCTTCCACCGATCACGATCACCTGGGGATTGAGCGCCATCACCAGACTCGCACAGAGTGCGCCCACCGCTACATAGGCTCGTTCATAGACCGCCTGGCAGGCGAGGTCGCCGGCGTCGGCCGCCTGGGCCACGAGCGCCGCGTCCACCACCTCCGTCGTGGCGGCGAGCTTGGCGAGGATCGGAGCCTCGCCGCGCTCCAGGAGCAATCGTCCATCCCGCGCGATCGCGGTCCCAGAGCCGATGGCCTCTGCATGCCCGGGCATTCCGTCACCGCAGAGAGGGCCATCAAGGTCAATCGTCACGTGACCCACCTCGCCGGCCGTGTTGTCACTGCCCTGCAGCGGCTCGCCACGAGCGACGATTCCCCCGCCGATCCCGGTCGAGACGGTGATGTAGATCGCGTCGTCCGCGTTGCGCGCCGCCCCGTGGCGCCACTCGGCCATCATCGCCACGTTCGTGTCCCGCTCCAGGAGGGTCGGCATCCGCAATGCGGTCTCCACTCGGTCCGCCAGGGGGATGTCGACCCAGCCGGGCAGGTTCGGGGGTGCCACGACGACGCCGCGCCACGGGTCGAGCGGACCCGGGGCCGAGATCCCGATGCCGCGGGGGGGCTCGAGCCCCAGTGACTCGATCAGGGAGCGCACCTCGCGGGCGACGGTGCAGATACGGTCGATGACGGCATCGGGACCCTCGTCCGCCTGCGTCGGGACCGCCATCCGGGCGGAGACCGTCAGGTCAGGAGCGACGTGGGCGGCCCGGATCTGCGTACCGCCAAGATCGATCGCCAGGACCGGCTGGGCGGCTGCTGCATCCACGGGACCCCATTCTAGCGGCCCAGAAACGAGATCGGCCGTCGGGCGATGCCACCGTTGGTGCGGTGGCATCGCCCGACGGCCTCATGGCTCGGTGCCTGATCCAGCCGGAGCGACCGGCCGACCACGCAGGAGAACTCGTGCCGTTCGCGATAGGCTCGGCTCGAATCAGCCGCCGATCTTGAACATCTTGGTGCCGCAGACCGGGCACACGCCCTCGGTCGCCGGCTTGCCGTTCTTCATGGTGATCTTGTGCTCGTTGTTCATGTCGCGCTTTGCCTTGCACTTCACGCAGTAGGCATTGGTCGCCATCGGTAGGTGCCTCCTTCATGTCCGGCAACGTCCGGGACGGCGCCGGGGTTGTGCGGTGTGCCGCTACCCGCCCTTCTGGCCGACCAGCGTCGACCATCTCGCGAGGGCGTCCGCTCCGTCGCCGGAGTCGAGCTCCCAGAGCAGGTGGATGCCGGCCAGTCCGGCATCGATGCAGCGTGCCTCAGCGGCCTCCTTTGCCGCGCCTTCCGGGAAGGTGCCCTGAAGCCGCTGCGCGTAGACCGCGCAGACGGTTCCGGACCGCAGTCCCGCCAGACCCGCCAGCACGAACAGTGCCGACGATTCCATCTCGAAGTTCGCGACGCGCTGGCGCCGGAGCTCCTCGACGAGGTCAGGATAGCGAACGGGGAGCGTGCGCATGGCCCGTCCCTGCCCGGCGTAGAACCCGGAAGCCGTAGCCGTGAGGCCAACGTGGTAGCGATACCCGAGCTGGCGACACGCCATCTCGAGCGCCCAGACCACGTCGCGGTGGGCGATCGCCGGATAGCCCTCGTGGACGTAGAACGCCGTCGTGTTCTCGAGACGCACGGCGCCGTACGAGATGACCAGGTCCTCCACCCCAATCTCCGGTTGGATCGCCCCGGAGGAGCCGATGCGGATGAACGTGGCACGATCGGTGATCTCCATCACCTCGGCGAGCACGATCTCCACGTTGTCGGTCCCCATCCCCGTCGACATCACCGACAGGGGCATGCCCCGGTACATCCCGGTGGCCGTGGTGATCTCCCGGTTGCTGTGCTGGAGCTCCACGGAGTCAAAGTGCGCCGCGACCTTCGC
Organism: uncultured Chloroflexia bacterium; assembly: GCA_963805305.1. Classification (GTDB taxonomy): domain Bacteria; phylum Chloroflexota; class Limnocylindria; order QHBO01; family QHBO01; genus CAVXEH01. The sequence goes on along the minus strand of CAWDTM010000002.1, from coordinate 59,666 downwards.
CACCCGGCCGGGATCTCCAACCAGCAGCACGTACTCGGCGAGCTCGCCTCGCGCGAGGTCGATGTGGTACTGGCGCGATCCGGTTCGCGGGGCATCGGCGCGGGTGAGCTCAGTCACGGCGTAGCAGCATCTCCTGTGCGTGGGCTGACCGGCGAATCGGCGCGGAGTATACGCCGACGACGAGCGTGGCGCGAGCGTGAGGCGAGCGTGGGAACGGTTTGGATCAGGCCACGTCATCGCCCTCCGCGCCCACGGACCCGATGACGGACGTCGCCAAGGACCGCAGACGCCCGAGCGTCCCGGTGCGCGCGGCTGCGGTCGCCAGGACCAGGCACAGCGCCAGCGCCGTGGCGATCAGGGCAAGCGCGGGCCGGGTCGATCCGCTCTCGGCGGCCGTCAGCGCGACATCGGTCATGGATGCACCGTCTGCGTCCTGCGCCACGTCTGTCGCCCCCTCGATGGAGGGAACCGGAGCGACAACCCGGGGTGGCGGACCACTCGTGACCCCGTTTCCGCGCCCCGGGGTGCCGGACCCGGACGAGGCCCCGGGTGTTGGCCCCCCGACGGGCGGAGGCGCGGGGCTGTCGCCACCCGCCGCCACCACATGGATGTCCGCGGGACCGCGGGGCCAGAGGCGATAGCCGCGGGCGGGAAATGCGCCCGTCGTCTCCTGCGCCAGGACGCCGGTTACCTCGATGATCGCGTCGCGCTCCACCGCCCCGTTCGGGAACCCCGCTGATGCAAAGAGCGTGACCCGCAGGGGTCCGCTGCCATCGTCCATGGTGAAGGCGACATTTCCCGCGGTCGAGCGGGTGACGGCAGTCGTGACCGTGCCGCGGACGACGACGAGGCGCGCCTCGCTCCCCTCACCCAGAGCTCCGGTCCTCCCGGCTGCGGCCGCCGGCTCGGCCTGCGTGCCAAGGATCACCGGCGGCACGTCCGTGTGGATCGTCTCCATGCCGGACTTGGTGGACCGCTTCCCGATGACCTCGATCAACGTGCCGCGAGTCACCGATCCCGCTCCATCGCCCAGGCGCAGGACGATGGCGCCGGATCCGTCCTGGATGACGGCCGTTGGCGCGTCAACGATTCCGTCCGGCAGCGTCACCACGCCGCGGACCCGCACCGTGGATCCTGACGCCGCGTCGCGTGCCGTGGCGATGGTGAGCAGATCGGCCGGGACGGATCCAGGGTCCGCCGACGGGGATGCCGACGTGGACGGGGACGGCTCGGGGCTGCCGGACGCCGCGACTGACACGATGTCATCGGCGTCTCTCGGCTGCACCCGGTAACCGCTGCTGCCGGTGCCGCTCGAGTCGTGCTGCCCCACGACGCCGACGAGGTTGACCGTCGACCCCCGCGTCCAGGTGCCGGTGTCGATGCCCGTGGCCGTCGCGACGAGGACGCGAACCGAACCCGAGCCGTCATCCACGTCGAAGGCCGGACCGCTCGAGAGCTGGGTCGGCGCCGCGAGGATCGCTCCCGACACGCGGACCAGGCGGCACTCGAAGCCCTCCCCGACTGCGCCGGTGGCCACGGTCGCTACGGCCGGCTCCTGGCCACTGCCGGTGATCGCAAGGTCGCCCGGTGCGACGCGTAGCGTCCGCTGCGCGTATCGGTCGTCCACCGTCCCGATCGCGACGATCTGGTCGCCACGCAGGAAGGTGGTGCTGTCGGGCAGGGCGGCGATTCCCGCCGAGCCGTCGGCCAGGCAGCCCCCGCCATCGGCGAATCCCGAATCGCTGAGGGCAACGCCGGCGATCCGGGCGGAGCTCCCGTCGGGAAGAGCGCGCGCGTCGGCAATAGACAGGATCGTCTGCGAGGGAGTGGGAGTGGGTGTCGCCGTCGGAGTTCCCGTGGGAGCAGGAGTGGGAGTGGGTGTCGGTATGGGAGTCTCCATCGGCGTCGGGCTGTCCGTCGGCGACGGCCCGGGCGTGGCGCTCGCCGAGGGTGTCGGCCCGGACAGGGCGCCCTGCGGATCCGGCGTCGCGTTCACGATGAAGTCGACCGCGTTGTCGTCGGTGTCCTGGGTGGATCCAGCCGCGCCTCCCGGGAGCCGCTCGATGCTCGACCCGACCGGCGCGGCCTCCGCGGGATCGCCCTCGAGCCAGGCGGTGGCGGTGCCCCAGCCGACGGCGTCGACCGAGGTCGCGTCGTTCGTCGTGCGCAGAGCGACGCTTCCTCCATTCGCGGCCAGGCCGCCGCTGTACGTCGCGTCGGCGATGGCGGCGAACGCCCCCGCCTCGTTGGCCAGGAGGAGATGAGCACCGGGTGGGATCGGTGCCGAGCCCGCATCCCACGCCACCTTGCGCGTGACGGTGAGCCCGCTGGCGCTCGCATAGATGAGCTCCAGCCCAGCCGGCAGCTGCTCGACGGGGGTCGGGTTGTAGAGCTCGACGAACTCGTCGGAGGCACTCGCCCCTCCGGTCAGCACCTCGCTGATGACCAGGTGGTCGGGGCTGTTCGCAGCGGCTGCCCCGCCGTTGCCCGTGACGGCGGGCTCGAGACGCGCGAGGACCGGCGGAATGGACGCGAGCCCCACGAGCAGCGATGAGACGATTGCAAGCACGACCCGCTTGCGGACCCGAAGACGACGAAGGACCACGACGCACCTCTGGCGGCGGAGGCAGCAGGCCCGCAGGAGGATGCCGGCCGGGACTTATCCGCCGGTTACGCCTCGCTTCCGGATCCGGAGCGTCCGTTTGGCGGACGGTTCGCACGGCAGGCGGACGGCTCGCGTACACTCGGGAGTCTCATGCCGAACCGATCCACCACCAGCGTCTCGCGTGCCGAAGCCCGACGCCGTTCCCGTCTCGTAGCTCGAGGTGAAATGGACGAAGCCGAGTGGGAGGACGCCGCACCGGAGGCTGACGCTCCCCCCAAGCCGAGCTTCCTCGAGCGCGTCATTCCTCCGGCGCCGCCGCTCGCAGGACGGGGCGCTCCGCTCGCGGACTTCACGTACACCGGCCGCCTGCAGCGCGTCGTGGCGGGCCTGTACCTGCTGCGCGCCAACCCCGTGCCGTGGGTGGCAGCCGGTCTCGTGTGGGCCGTGCTGGCGGTCTCGCTCCCGTTGCTTCCGCAGAACGGCACCGTGTTCCTGGTCGCGAACATCGCGCAGTACGTCGCACTCATCGCCGCCGGCTGGTTCGGGTGGCAGCGGCCGTGGCTCTACGGCGTGTCCGCCGCGCTCCTTGGCCTTGGTGCCTGGACCGCGTGGGTCGGGATCTACCCGGACCAGTACCTGACCGCAGGCGCGGAACGGCCGACGCTCGTCGCACTGGTCGTCTACTTCATGTACCAGGCGCCGGTTCAGCTCCTGCTGGGGTTCGTCGCCGGTTGGTACGGTGGGTACCTGCGGCGTCGGCTCGCGGACCAGCGCCCAACCGAGCAGGGGTCCCGGAAGCGTCGCTGACGCCACGGGAACACGTTGGCACGCGGCGTGCGTGCATTGGCGCACCAAGACGCGCCCGGGCACGCACCCCCGTTCACCGTCGAGCGACGGCGCCGCCAACGGAAGCTCGGGCCAGAGGCGGCCCCTGACACCGCCGCTCGCAGGACGGCTACGAGTTCGGGCGCGTCTTCAAAGAGCCGCCGCGGCCCGGGAACCCTCCGTACCGGTCGCGGCGGCTCTCTTCGTGCCGGTCAGGCCTGGATGCCGATGTCGCTCAATGCTGGTGCGCGGCGAGCGCCTCGGTGGCCGCGGTTGTCGCCGCCGGGTAACCGGCCGCCAGGCCGAGCACCTCACCGGTCGACCGCATCTCCGGACCCAGGGTGACGTCCACGCCCGGCAGCCGCCACAGCGAGTCGACCGGCGCCTTGACGGCAACCAATGGGCCGTCCGGCGCGAGCCCGGGAGCCAGGCCAACCTGGGCCAGCGTCTCCCCCAGCGCGCAGCGGACCGCCTCCGCGACGACGTCGCGGCCGGTCGCCTTGGCAACGATGGGCACCGTCCGTGACGCGCGCGGGTTGGCCTCGATGACCACGATCCGCCCATCCGCGGCTGCGATCATCTGGACGTTGAGGACGCCGCGCACGCCGAGCCCGATGGCGATGCGACCGGCGGCCTCCGCGGCCCGCTCCTGGACCTCCCGTGACACGCTCTGCGGGGGAAGGACCGCGACCGAGTCGCCGGAGTGCACCCCGGGAGGGTCGATCTGCTCGAGAATGCCCGGAACGCACCAGTCCGCGCCGTCGCTGATGGCATCCACGTCAAGCTCGGTGCCGGCGATGAGCTCGTCCACGCGCAGCGGCCAGCCCACGTCGGAGACCAGGTAGGCTCGAAGGTCCCCCTCGTCGCGAAGCACCGCGATTCCCCGCCCGCCGATCACCCACGATGGCCGCACGATGACCGGCAGTCCCAGCACCCCGATCGCCTCGCGCAGCCCCGCCTCGTCCCGTGCAAGCTGCCCGCGGGGCCCGGCGAGCCCGAGCTGGTCGAGGAGCCCGGCAAACCGCTCCCGGTCCTCCGTCGTCTCGATCGCGTCGGCGGTCAGCCCGGCGACCGGCACGCCGGCGTAGGCGAGGTCCTTCGCCAGGTCGATCGCCGTCTGCCCGCCGAAGGTGAGCACCACGATGGGTGGCTCTCCGGTGAGCGCCCGCTCGTGATCGATGACGTCGAGGACGCTCTCCGTGTCGAGCGGCTCGAAGTACAGGCGGCTGCACGCGTCGTAGTCGGTGGAGACCGTCTCGGGGTTGTTGTTGATGACGACGGCATCGAGCCCCATCTCGCGGATCGCCCAGGCGGCCCGAACCGAGCAGTAGTCGAACTCGATCCCCTGGCCGATGCGAATCGGTCCCGATCCGACCACGATCACGCTGCGTCGCTCCGCCGGGGGCGCCACCTCCGGCAGGGCATACGAGCTGTAGAAGTAGGGAGTCTCAGCCGGGAACTCGCCGGCGCAGGTGTCGACGCGCCGGTACGCCGGGAAGATCCCGGCGCGCACCCGGGCTCGCCGGATGGCGGCAGGTGGGACGCCGGAGAGCGCCGCGATCTCGGCGTCCCCGAAGCCGGCGCGCTTGGCGGCGAGGAGCGGCGCACCATCAAGACCGCCCTCCATCTCGACCACCTCCGCCAGGCGCTCCGTGAACCACGGCGCGATGCCCGTGGCCGCGCTCAGCGCGGCGGCATCGGCATACCCGTGGCGGAGCAGCGCCACCAGACGCCACAGGCGGGTGTCGGATGCGGCGAGAAAGCGCCCGAGGTCCTCGGGCGGACCGCCGTCCAGAGCCCAGGCCGGATCCTCCCAGAGCCAGCCCCGTCCGCGCGGCTCCAGGGAGCGCACCGCCTTGAGCATGGCCCGCCCGAACTCACGGTCGATGGCCATCGCCTCGCCGGTGGCCTTCATCTGAATGCCGAGCGAGCGATCGGCCGTCGGGAACTTGTCAAAGGGCCAGCGCGGCAGCTTCACCACGACGTAGTCGACTGCGGGCTCGAATGCGGCGGAACCACCACCCGTCGCCGGATTGGGCAGCTCGTCGAGCCGCTTGCCGAGGGCGATCAGGGCCGCCACCCGGGCGATGGGATAGCCGGTCGCCTTGCTGGCCAGAGCCGACGAGCGGCTGACCCGCGGGTTGACCTCGATGACCCGGTAGTCGTCGTGGTCGGGTGAGACCGCCAGCTGGACGTTGCAGCCTCCCTCCAGCTTCAGGGCACGCACGATCTTGAGCGCGCATCGGCGCAGTGACTGGACCAGCGGATCGGGCAGGGTCTGGATGGGCGCCACCACGATCGAGTCGCCGGTGTGGACCCCCATGGGATCCAGGTTCTCCATGCCGCAGATCGCGATGGTGGTGTCCGCCGCGTCACGCAGGACCTCGAACTCGATCTCCTTCCAGCCCAGCAGGCTGCGCTCCACGAGAACCTGGTGAATGGGGCTCGCCGCCAGGCCGTGGGCGATCCGCTCCCGGGCCTCCGCGGCGGTGAAGGCAAATCCTCCGCCCCCGCCGCCCAGGGTGAACGCGGGGCGGATGACGACCGGCGCGGCGATGGCTTCCACGAACCGCAGCCCGTCGGCGACCGACTCGATCACCGCCGATTCCGGGACGGGCTCGCCGATCCCGGTCACCAGCGACCGGAAGCCGCCGCGATCCTCCGCAGCCCGCACGGCAGCGAGCGGGGTGCCCAGCACCCGGACGCCGCAGCGCTCGAGGACACCGGCGTCGTCGAGGGCCACCGCCAGGTTCAGGCCGGTCTGGCCGCCCAGGGTCGGGAGCAGGGCGTCGGGGCGATGCTCCTCGATGATCCGGGTCACGTTCTCCACGGTGAGGGCGCCGATCAGCACCGTGCCGCCCACGTCGGGATCGGTCATCACCGTGGCGGGATTGGAGTTGACGAGGATCGTCTCGATCCCCTCGGCGCGCAGCGCCAGGCAGGCCTGGACCCCGGCATAGTCGAACTCGGCCGCCTGGCCGATGACGATTGGCCCAGAGCCGATGACCAGGACCCGGCGCAGGTCGGTCATGCGGGGTTCCCGCCGGATCCCAGCGCGCCGGAGACGGCGATGTCGAAGACGCGGGCGGCGTCGATGGGGCCGGGAGCGCCCTCGGGGTGGAACTGGACCGATGCGATCCGTCCCGACCCGTGCACCAGCCCTTCGACGGTCCCGTCGTTGAGGTCGCGATGGCTCACCGTGTAGCCGGCGGCGGCCAACGCGGGGTCGTCGAGCACCGCGACCTCGTGGTTGTGGGCGCCGATGTCGACCCGTCCGCTGGCCACCTCGATCACCGCGTGGTTGCCGCCGTGGTGCCCCACCGCCAGGCGGCGGGTTCGCGCGCCGGTCGCCAGCGCCAGGAGCTGGTGGCCGAGGCAGATTCCCAGGATCGGCGGACCGCCGGCGACGGCGGTCGTGGCAAGGGCACGGGTGGTGGCGATCTGGGGCACCATGCTCGACGGGTCGCCCGGCCCCGGAGACAGGACCACCAGGTCCGGTCGATGTGCCGCGACATCGGCCGGGCGCGCGTCGTGGGGCAGGACCCGGATCGCGAGACCGCGTGCAGCGAGGGCGGCCAGCAGCGAGCGCTTCACGCCGTAGTCGACCAGCACCGCGCGACCGCGCGGTGGGCCGTCCGGGGCCACGTCGTACGGATCGCGAGTGGCGACCGCGGCGACGTGGTCGATCGACTCCCAGGTCGGGCTGGCCTGGGCCTGGGCCACGGCATCGGCGTCGCTCGTCGTCGCGAGCCGGATCACCGCCCGGCGGGCCGCGCCGCGACGGAGCTCCAGGGTGATGGCCCGAGTGTCCACGCCGGTCACGGCGGGCACGCCCGCCGCGCGGAGCAGCTCCTCCAGGGACCATCCCGGTCCCGCGGGCGGGTCCACGAGCCGGGTGACCACGAGGGCACGGGCGCGGACCGCCGCGGACTCCAGCTCGGTGGCATCGATCCGGTAGTTGCCCGCCATCGGGTGGGTGAGGACGACGATCTGGCCCGCGTAGGACGGATCGGTAAGGATCTCGCCCCAGCCGGTCGCCGCGGTGGTGAAGATGAGGTCTCCCTCGGCGGCAACCGGCGCCCCGCGGATGAGTCCGCGATGGATGATGCCGCCTTCGAGGGCGAGGAGTCCGGGGAGTGGCTCGACGGCCGGGGTGGCCGGGCGAGGATATGAAAACGACGCCGGCCCCACGGGGGTGGCGGGCGTCTCGAATCCGGGTCGCGTCGCGGTCTGCATAGCGCTCCTTTCCGGCATCACCGTGCCGGCCTTAAAGGACCGCCGTGAAGTCTAGCGCATTGACGCCCTAGAATCGGACGCCACACCAGCAGCCGAGAGGAGAGCGTCTTGACCGTGCGGACCGCGACCCGGAGCATGACCCTGGCCGACGCCTTCGGAGGCGCGCGCGCGTCCTCCATCGCCCGCGACGCAGCCCTGGTGGTCGGAGGCGCCGCCCTGACCGGGCTCGCCGCCCAGGTTTCCTTCACGGCCCTGTGGACGAGCGTGCCGTACACCCTGCAGACCGGCGCCGTGCTGCTGGTGGGGACCGCCCTGGGACTCCGTCGCGGCGCGCTGTCGATGGCGCTCTACGTCCTTGCCGGAGTGGCGGGCCTGCCGGTGTACGCGGGGGGCGATCACGGGATGGCGCGGCTGCTGGGCGCCACCGGCGGCTACCTGCTGGGCTTCATCCTCGCCGCGGCCCTCGTTGGCTGGCTGGCACAGCGCCGCTGGGATCGCTCGCCGCTGACGACCCTTGGCCTGATGGCCCTTGGAACCGCGCTGATCTACACGATCGGGGTCCCGGTGCTCGCCCTCCTCGGCGGCCTGGAGCCCTGGTCCGCGGTGCAGAACGGCGCCATCGTCTTCCTGCCCTGGGACGGGCTCAAGATGATCGCGGCCGCCGGCCTCCTGCCGCTCGCGTGGCGCCTGGTCGGCGACCGCTGACCGTGTGCCGGATCAGGCCTCCGGCAACGGAGGCGCTGACGCCGGACGTCGCAGCAGTCCGAGGCGGGCCAGGACCAGGAACGCGATCCCGAGCACCACGAGGATCGGGAACCCGACAATGGCGAGCCAGATGCCGGCCGTGGCCAGCCCCTGGCCAACGGTCAGGAGCGCTCCGACCGCGCTCGAGAGCGTCTCACCCGGATCCCAGGTCGAGGAGGCTGCCGAGATCGGTTGGGGCTGCGGCTGGAGCGTGACGGTCAGGGTCGACAGGTCGGCCTGGTTCGTGAGCTGCTTGAGCTGCGCGCTGAGCTGCTCGATCTGGCCCTGGACGTCGTCCAGGCGCGACTGCACGGCCAGGATGTCCTCGATCTTGGCGGCCTTCGCCATCAGGGTCCGGTACTGGGCCTCTGACGACTGCAGGTTCTTCAGCCGGGCATCGAGGTCCACGACCGCCGCCGTGACGTCCTGCTCGGTCGTCGATTCCGAGAGGACCTTGTCGCCGATCTCGTGGAGTCGGCTGATGGCGTCGTCGAAGCGCGCCGCCGGAATGCGCAGGGTGAGCGTGGCGGACTCGTCGAGGGTCCCTGCCTGGGCACCGCCCACGTAGCCACCCAGGGTGGCGGCCATGGCCCGCACCCGACCGGACGCATCGGCCACGTTGGCAACCTGGAGGGTGACGTCACCCGTTTTCACGATCCGCTGGTCCACGGCGGCCGCGTACTGGTTGGCGGTGACGGTCCCGCCGCCCGGGAACGCCTGGAGGTTGTCACCCGCGGCGGCCTTCTCGCGCGCGGGCGAGCCGGCGCTCGCGCCGGCCGCCATCGGTTCGCCGGCGCCCGACGATGCGCAGGCGGCCAGGATGGCGCCGATGGCGAGGACCACCGCCAGTCCGCCGGCAACGCGCCGTCGGCTGGGGATCGATGTTGGGCGGATGCGCGACATGGCAGCTTCCTCTCTGTCACTGGCTTGCGTGCGGGTAGGACGCCGGGCCGCGCTGATTCGTTCCCGTGCGCGCCGGCGCCAGTGCCGGGTCCGCTACGATCGGTCCATGAGCAGCGCCCCGCAGAGCCACCCACTCGACGACGAGGAAGCGCGGGCCAGCCTGCCGGCCGGCGCGTTCGAACGCGGCTGGATCGCCGGACACCTCGCGGAGGAGCGCCGCACGGCGAGCCTGCTGGGCGAGATCCGCGAGGCGATCTTCGGGGCCCAGGATGGGCTGGTGAGCACGGTCGCCGTCGCGAGCACGGTGGCGGGAGCCTCCGCCGACCGCTTCCCGATCCTGATCGCCGGCATCGCCTCCGGGCTGGCCGGCATCTTCAGCATGGCGGCCGGCGAGTACATGTCGAGCAAGAGCCAGAAGGAGATCTTCGACGCGCAGATCGTGGGCGAGCGCGTTGAGGTGGCGGAGCGTCCCGGCGAGGCTGAGGCGGAGATGGCGTTCATGCTCGAGGAGGACGGCCTGCCTCGTGAGCGCGCGACCGCGGTCGCCGGGATCCTCGCCGAGCACCCCGCGGTTCTGCTCAAGACCATGGTCGAGAAGGAGCTGGGGCTCACCGGCGAGCACGCCGAGGGGTCGCCGGCGCAGGGCGCCGTGGTGATGGGCGTCGCGTTCGGGCTGGGGGCCGCGGTCCCCATCATTCCGTACCTGTTCCTGCCCGTGCAGGGCGGCGTCCTCGGCTCGCTCCTGGCAACCGGCGTCGTCCTCTTTGCCATCGGCGTCGTGAAGTCGCGCTGGACGCGCCGCGGATGGCTGCGCTCCGGACTGGAGATCCTGGCCCTGGGCGCCTTCGCGGGAGTCGCCGGGTACTTCTTCGGCACGCTGCTGCCGCTCATCCTCGGAGCGCAATCCGTCGCGGGTTGAGGTGTTGCTCGCGGGTCAGCCGGCGATCACCGCCAGCCACCCGATCCCGGCCAGGCTCGCGACGACGTAGAGGGCGAAGCGAACCGCCCAGCGCACGCCGCTCGCCTCGGGGTCGGCCAGCTCCCGTGGCGCCACCACGAACATGGCGTAGTACGCGGCCATGCCCCCAAAGATGAGCAGCAGGATGAAAAGGCCGAAGCTCAGGCCTGCCGCCGGAGCGGTGGCAAGCACCTGGCCGATGTCGAGCGACCCCAGGAAGATGGCGGCGAACCCGTTGAAGTAGGCCGCGCTGACGAGCGTGAAAGGCACCACGAAGAGGCGCCGGAGCGGGGCCGCCACTACGGGAAGGTGATTGGCCCCGAGGGTCCCGATCATGATGGCCACGAACGCCAGGCCAATCACCCAGTCGCCCGATCCCAGGCCGAGCTGGGTCATGGCCCCGTCGGTCGCGAAGGCCAGCCCACCGATCAACGGCCCGCAGATGATCCAGCGCGGAGCATCCGCTCCAGCCAGGCGAACCGCGGGCTGCTGGGGCGGCCTGGTCAGGAGTGCGGCAAACGCCCCGGCCACCGCGAGGAGCTCGATGGCGCCGGTCAGGGGGTGCGCTCCGCTCTCCGATGCCGTGGGTCCCACCGTTCCGAAGAGGCTCGAGACCGCGGGCAGGGCGAACGACCAGGCGGCGAGGACGCCATCCTCCGCGCGGAGCCAGCCGGACGAGAACCAGCCAGGCACCGGCTCAGGCCACGGCGCCGGACGGGCGCGCATCGCCCGACAGACGAGCGGTCACCCTCCGCAGCCAGCGCGGGGGACGAGCCACGAGCAGGTAGACCGCCGAGGCGTAGATCACCCCGCCCAGCACGTCGACGAGGTAGTGATCCCCGGTCAGCATGATCGACAGCGAGGCGAGGAGGAAGTAGCCGAAGGCGAGCCACCCCACCCGGCCGAACGCCTGGCGCAGGACCAGGAAGGAGAGGAACGGGTAGGCGGCGTGGAGTGACGGGAAGGCCGCGACCCCGTTCGGGTTCACCTCGTAGAAGGTGTACGTGGTCAGCCACGTCCCGTTGAAGCCGAGCGCATTCGCCAGCGCTGTGAAGGCATCGGGCTTGAGGTAGGCGATCACGGGCCGGCCGTCGGGCCCGTTCAGGGCGCCGGAGTCTGCCGCCATCCAGGGCGGCGCCACCGGCAGGAGGAGGAAGGTCACGAAGCCCACCATGCTCAGCACGATGAACGCGGCAACGTAGGAGTAGAAGATCCGGCGCCGCCACAGCCAGAGCAGGAACGCGGTCACGATGGGGAGCACGAAGTGGAGCATGTAGACGCTGGTGGCCAGGATCGTCCAGCCGTTGACGCCGCGCGCCGGGTCGAAGATGTCCTGGAGCAGCTCGTTCGGAAGGTGGCCGAACGCGATCACGCGCTCCACCGCAATCACGTCGTGCATGTGGACCGGGAAGCCCGCGTTGTCCGCGATGCCCCGCATCAGCTCGTAGGCAAGGAAGAGGGCCACGAACGGGATCCAGTCACGCAGGAAGAGAAGGCCGCGGCCGAGGAAGAGCGCGATGAGCGCGAAGGCCACCGCGAGGACGTCGGGCGTGATGCTCACGCCGCGATCGATCATCAGGAAGACGATCAGCGCGGCATATCCGGCGACCGCCGCAAACAGCAGGCGCTCGTTCCGGCGCCGCCCGGAGGCGCCGCCCACGGGTCCCTCCGCCTCCCGGCTGCTCGGGATGCCGGTCTGCTCCATCCCCGCAGGGTAGCCCAGATCCGCGACTACATGCGCTCCTTGATGCCCGCCCGGATGAGCCACCAGTTGACCGGGTAGGCGGTCACGAGGCCCAGCAACATCCCGAACTGCATCATCAGCCAGTAGACGGGCTGGTCCGGATGGACGTGCGCGGGAACGAGGACGAGCTGCGTGAGGATCATCCAGCCGAAGAGCCCCACCTCGAACGCAGTGAGGGACAGGGCATCGGCCTTCAGCGCAGCAACCAGCCCATCGCGGACACCCAAGCCGCGCATGGGCGCGATGGCGTAGTACTGGAACGCGATCCCGAGCGCGAACGCCAGGACGTAGTCGACGATCAGCTCCGGCCACAGGGCCAGGCCGGCGACCTGCAGCCCGGCGACGGTCACGAGGGTGGCGCCCATCACGTCGCCGAGGGTGCAGCCGCCGCCGCAGTGCATCACGCCTATCGCCACGGTCACCCCGAAGGGCCTGTCGGGCGCGCGGCCGTTGCGCTCCTGCCAGCGAGCGCTCTGCGGCCGTCCCAGGGTCCAGTAGGCCCACAGTCCCAGCGGACCGGCGTAGAGCGCGGTGATTGGCCAGACTGCTTCCATGACGCCCATGCGCTGGCGGTAGCCGCGGACGTAGATGTCGATCAGGATGACCGCCAGGCATCCCACGGCGACCGCAAGGGAAGCCCAGGCGACGCTGATCAGCCAGCGCGGCGGCATGGCGTTCGTGACGAGCGGGGACGGTGGCAGTTCACGCGAGATGGTCGCGCAAGTCGTGTGCCGCCTCCTTGGGTGGCGAAATCCGGCAGCTTCGGGGCCGCGCGAGCGGTCCAATGCGCTGCGGGTCAGCGGAACAGGCGCTGCTGCCTGGCCAGGGGAAGGCGGGTCTCGCGGCGGTCCTCGGCGACCACCGCGTCCACCGGGCGGATCCGCCGCGCGACGACGTTGAGCACCTCCCCCTCGACCTGCAGCGTCCCGTCGATGACCAGCAGCGGATGGCGGTGGAGCAGCGCCCGGTACTGCGTGTAGACCTGGGGCCGGACGGTGACGTTGATCATCCCGGTCTCGTCCTCCAGGGCAATGAAGACGAAGTTCTTGGCGGTCATGGGGTGCTGGATGCTCACCGCCAGCCCGGCCATGCGAACCAGCGACCGGTTGCGTTGCCGCCCCGCCTCGGCGATGGTCAGCACCCCGCGGCGGCCGATGCGCGCACGGAAGAGCTCCACCGGGTGGGCGGTGGGCGAGAGGCCCAGCTCCCGGTAGTCGGCGGCGATCCGCTCCGCGAAGGTCATGGCCGGCAGGCTCGCGCCCAGCGCGCGCTGCGCGTCATCGGTCAACCCCAGGGCGGGATGGGCCGGGTCGGCATCGGCGAGGGTGGTGCGGAGCTGCCAGAGCAGCTCACGGCGGCCGACATCGGTCCAGTCGAAGGCGCCGATGGCGATCAGCCGCTCGACCACCTGCTCGCCCAGGCCGGTGCGGGCCACGAAGTCGCGCACGCCCGTGTAGACGCCGATGACGCGCTCCGCCTCGAGCGTCTCGCGCGTCGCCTCGTCGATCCCCTTGACCTGGCGCATCCCCAGGCGCAACCCGTAGTCCCGCCGCGCATCCCCGGAGTCACCGATTCGCTCGACGTCGTGCTCCCACCTCGAGGCGTTGACGTCCACCGGCAGGACCCGCACCCCGTGGCGCTTCGCGTCGCCCACCAGCACGGATGGTGAGTAGAAGCCCATGGGCTGGTTGTTCAGCAGGCCCGCGAGGTAGTGGACCGGGTAGTGGAGCCGGAGCCAGGCGGTGTCGTAGGTGATCTTGGCAAAGGCCGCGGCGTGGGCCCGGGCGAAGCCGAACTCCGCGAAGGCGGAGCAGCGTTTGAAGAGCTCCTCGGCATCGGGCTCCGTCAGGCCGGTGCGCATGGCGCCGCCCACGAACCGGTCGCGCTCCGCCTGCATCTTGGCGTGGGACCGATGCGAGCCCATGGCCTTGCGGAAGATGTCCGCCTCGACCGCGGAGTAGCCGCAGACCGCGATGGCGATCTGCATCACCTGCTCCTGGTAGAGGATCACGCCCAGGGTGTCCGCCAGGATCGGCTCCAGGCTGGGGTGGAAATAAGTCACCGGCTCCTGTCCGGCGCGCCGTCGCAGGTACGGGTGGACGGCGTTGCCCTGGATGGGACCCGGGCGGATGATCGCCACCTGGACCACCAGGTCCTCGAAGCGCTCCGGCCGCGCCTTGGGAAGCGCCTGCATCTGGGCCCGTGACTCGATCTGGAAGATGCCCACCGTGTCCGCGCTGCGGATGGTGGCGAAGACCTCCGGATCGTCGTGGGGCAGGCGGTCGAGGTCCGGACGCTCGCCGGTGTCGCGCTCGACCCGGTCGAGGACGTCGCTCACCACGCCCAGGGTGCGCAGGGAGAGGAGGTCGATCTTCACCAGGCCCAGCGCCTCCACGTCCTCCTTGTCGAACTCGGTCACCACGCGACCGGGCATGGAGGCGCGCTCGATGGGGACCAGGTCGATGAGCGGGGTGCGGGTCACGAGCATGCCGCCCACGTGGATCCCCAGGTGACGCGGGAAGCCGTCGATCTCCGCGCAGAGGGCCAGCAGCCACTGCCACCGGTTGCGCGGTCGCGCGTGGAGCCGGGCCGGGCCATCGGACTCGACATCGGTCACCGCCCCGTCGACGACTACCTGCGGTCGGCGGCGCTCCTCGACGGGCATCCCGCTCTCCGGGTCCACGTGAACATGGGGCTGTGGCGGCGACTGCTGCTCGCCGATCCGCCGTGCGCCCGCCCGATCGAGGACGTGCGGCGGGTCGTTCCAGGGTCCCGGCGAGCCGTTGTCGCGCGGGGCGGGAAGCTCGAGCGACGACGCCGGCGGCGCTCCGGGCGCGGCCGCTCCTCCCGCGTAGCGCTTCTGCTCCCAGCCCTCGTGCTTCACCGAGACGACCGATTGATCCAGCACGCTCGGCCGGCGCGGCGGGTACCAGCCCGACTCCGAGTAGGGACGCCCGTCGTGGTCGTTCGCCGCCTCGCGGGCCCGGGCCTCGGCGGCGGCCAGGTCCGGGCGCAGGGTCGGTCGGGGCCGCGAGTTCCAGCTCGAGTCGGCGGAGGGACGGACGAAGGCATGGGCCGATGGCGGCGCCCCATCGGTCTGTGGCTGGCTGCCGCGGCCGTCGCGTCCCGAAGGGACGGCGAGCTCCTCCATGGGCACGCCCAGCTCGGAGAAGAGCCAGGCGAACGATCCGTCCAGGGCCAGGTCGCGGGCCACGTCGCTCGCGTCGCGGGTGTCGAGCGCCTTGGCGATGGTATCGATGGCATCGGGCGGGAAGGCGAGCGCCTTGGCCACCTCGCGGACCGCGGAGCGCGCGCGGTAGGTGATCACGTTGCAGACCATGGCCGCGTGGTCGGCGCCGTAGCGGGAGTAGAGGTACTGGATCACCTCCTCGCGGCGGTTCACGTCCCAGTCGATGTCGATGTCCGGCAGGGCGCGCGCCTCGTTGATGAAGCGCTCGAAGAGCAGCTTGTGCTCGATGGGGTCGACCTTGGTGATCCCCAGGCAGTAGGCCACGATCGAGTCACCGGCGCTGCCCCGCCCCTGGCCGATGATGCCGTTCGCGCGCGCGAACTCCATGAGGTCCCAGACGATGAGGAAGAACTCGGCGAGGTTCGTGCGCTCGATGACGTCGAGCTCGTGCGCCAGCTGGTTCACGGCCTGCTTGGTAATCGGCCGGTACCGGGCCCGTAAGCCCTCGTGGGCAAGCTCGTAGAGATAGGAGAACGGCGTCTCGCCCTCGGGGACCGTGAAGCCCGGGAACCGGTAGCGCTCGAAGTCCATCACCAGGCGGCAGCCGGAGCCGATGTCGGCCGCGCGCGCCATCCCGTCGGCCCACGCGCGGCGGGCGCGCGCGTCGGGCAGCCCTGCACCGATGGCGGCCAGCTCGCGGCCCGGCTTGAGCCGGTACTCGGCGTTGGGCAGCAGCAGCTCGCGGGCCTGGTCGAGGGTCGCCCCGTGACGAATGCAGACCAGCACGTCCTGGAGCCGGTGGCCCGCGGCCTCCGCGTAATGGACCTCGTTGGTGACGAGCGTCGGCAGGCCGGCCTCCTCGGCCAGCGCGGCGAGCTGTGCAATGAGCCAGTCGTCGTCCGGGCCGAGGTGATGGGAGAGCTCGATGAGGAAGTCGTCGTCCGCGAAGTGGGCGGCCCAGTCGCGAGCTGCGGCCAGCGCCCCGACGTGGTCGTCGGCGAGGAGGCGGCGCGGGACGGCGCCGTTGCGGCAGCCGGAGAGGCCGACGATGTGGCCGCGCCCCTCGTCGAGGGCGGTCTCGACCAGCGCGCGTTCGAAGATGGGGTACTGCTTCTCCCCGGCGAGATGGGCCCGGCTGGCGAGCCGCGACAGGGCGGTGTAGCCGGCCGGGTCGCGCGCCAGCAGGACGAGGTGGTCGCCCGGGGCAGGGCCGGCGTGGAGCTCGCCGGGCCAGCCGCGGCTGGCCTTCGCGCCGCGGATCGGGTCGTTGAGCCTGCGGCCGCGGCGGGCGAGGCGCAGCTCGTCCTCACCGCGGGGAACGGCGATCTCCAGGCCGATGATCGCCTCCACGGGGCGCAGTCCCGCGGAGCGGGCGGCATCGGTCCGGGTCTGGGCGGCCGCCTTCCAGAGGCGAACCGCGGCGTACATCCCGGCGTGGTCGGTGATCGCCAGGGTGGGCATCTCCAGGAGTGCCGCCTGCGCGACGAGATCCTCGGGGTGGCTGGCGCCGTCGAGGAAGGAAAAGTTGCTGTGCGCGTGCAGCTCGCAGTAGGCGTGGGGAGCGGGGGCGTCCGGATCGGCCATCGGACGCGCAATGATAGAACAGTTGTTCTATTCTGGGAAGGTACCCATGCGGATGCTGATGGGCGGCGGAAGGCGAGCGATCTGGGTTGCGGCCCGCAGAACCACGACACGAGAGGTGTCACGAACCAAGCACATCCTGCCGCCATGAACGCCTCCACTGCTCTCGTCCGCACCGAGTTCACGCTCCACGCCCCGGGTCGGCTCGACTTTTCGGTCACCGTGCGCCTGGCGCGCTTCGGCGACCGCTGGCTGGCCGTGGCCGAAATCGCGGACGAGCCGGAGGTCGGCCTGGGTCGCACCGCGCGCCAGGCACTCGAGGCGGCGCTGGCGTCCCTGGGCGAGCATGCCACCCGCGCGCTGCTGGCGGACACCGCGCTGCTCGCCGCCAGCGTGGAGATCATCGGCCAGGAGCATGCCGTCGCGGGCTGAACCAGCCACCGGGCCGCTGTCGCCCCCGGTACCCTGTGCGGGTGAGCGATCCTGCCGACGCGTTCGTTCCGGTTGACTTCGACGTCCCTCGCGAGCACCTTGCCGACGGCTTTCTCCTCGTGCCGCTCGGGCCGGAGCACAACGAGGCGGATCGCGAGGCGTGGACCTCGAGCATCGCCCACGTCCGCGCCACGCCCGGCTTCGAGACGAGCAGCTGGCCAGAGCGGGTGATGACGGTCGACGAGAACCGCGCCGACCTCGTTCGGCACGCGCGCGACTTCTCCGAGCGCACCGGATTCACGTACACGGTGCTCGACGGGTCTGGCACGGTCATCGGCTGCGTCTACATCTACCCTTCGCGCGATCCGGTGCATGACGCCAAGGTCCGATCCTGGGTGCGCGTCATGGACGCGGATCGCGACGTTTTCCTGTACCACGTGGTCCGCGACTGGCTCGCCGACACCTGGCCATTCATGAACCCCGAGTACGCCGCCAGATCGGGCTGACTCCTGGTTGGCGCTGCCAGCGGCGCATGACGCGGGCCGTTGCGATGCGCGACGATGGTCGCGCACCACCGGAGGGAGCCACCTCGAATCGATGACCGCCGCACCCAGCCTTCGCGATCGGATCCGGCCGCTCCTCGGACCGCTGGGCGAGGGGCCGTTCCGCATGCTGTGGATCGGCCAGACGACGAGCGCTGTCGGCGACGCCATGATCCCGGTCGCCATCGCATTCGCGGTGATCCACCTGGGCGGAGATGCGGCCGGCATCGGCCTGGTGCTCACCGCCTTCACCGTGCCGCGCCTCGTCTTCATCCTTGCCGGCGGGGTCTGGGCGGATCGCCTGCCGCGCCAGCGGGTCATGCTCGCAGCCGACGTCATCCGCGGCGCGGTCCAGGTGTGGTTCGCGATCCTGCTCCTTGGTGGCCAGGCCGAGCTCTGGCACCTCGCGGCGGGGGCGGCGGTGATCGGCGCCGCGAGCGCCTTCTTCGTCCCGGCCTCCAGTGGCCTCATCCCGCAGGTCGTCAGCCCTTCGCAGTTGCAGCAGGGCAACGCGCTCATGAGCCTGTCGCGGAGCGCCACCGGGATCATCGGCCCGTCCGTGTCGGGCCTGCTGGTCGCGACCGTCGGCGTTGGCTGGATATTCGCGATCGATGCCGCGACCTACGTGGCGAGCACCATCAGCCTGCTACTCCTGCGCGTTCCGCGCAGCGTGGAGCGGGCGCCGCACGAGTCCTTCCTCACCGAGCTCGCCGGCGGCTGGCGTGAGGTGGTCTCCCGCACCTGGCTGCGCACCGCGCTCGTCGCGTTCGGGGTCTCGAACGTGTGCCTCGCGCCGTTCTTCGTGCTGGGACCGTTCGTGGCCCAGCGCTCGCTGGGTGGGCCGACGGGCTGGGGCCTGATCGTGACGGCGCAGGCGGTGGGCGGCCTGCTGGGAGGGGTCGTGGCGCTGCGCTGGCGGCCGGCCCGTCCCGTCGCCGCCGGGTTCGTCCTGGGACCGGTCTTCTTCGTCCCGCTCCTCTTCCTGGCGCCGCCATTGGCCGTCCCGTTGATCATGCTGGCCTCCCTCGCCGCGCTGGCCTCCATGGAGCTGTCGAACACCTGGTGGTACACCGTCCTCCAGCAGCAGATCCCGCCCCAGGCGCTCTCCCGGGTCAGCAGCTACGACTGGCTCGTGTCGCTCATCTTCCAGCCGCTGGGCTTCATGCTGGTGGGGCCGATCTCGGATGGCATCGGGCCAACCGCGACCCTGGTCGGGGCGGCGACCATCGGGATCGCCACCAACCTCGTGGCGCTTGCCGTTCCCAGCGTCCGGTCGCTTGGCTGGCGGCAGCCACCGGAGGAGCCGTCGGGGTTGATGGAGCCGATGACCGCCGGTGAGGGCCCGGTGGCCGGACCACTCGAGATCGAGTGACGGCCTAGCCGGCGCGGCGGGCGAGGTACAGCATGTTTGCGTCGTTGCGGGTCACGACCCGCTCCGGCAGCTCCTCCACCAGCTCGCGAACCTCGTCGAGCAGGCGGGCACGCCGCACGGCCGGGAGGTCGAGCACCCAACTGAAGGTGCCAAGCTCACCAGCGAACGTTTCCGCCGCGAGCGTCACGGGCTGCGGAAACTCGTGACGCACGATGGGCGCGAACGCTCGGGTCGCGGCGATCGCGGGCAGGAACACGGCGCCGTCGTCCGCGGCACGCCGCAGCCATTCGCCAGCGACCGGACTGGCGCGATCGCAGACCTGCTGCAGTCCGGTGGCGAACGCTTCCGGACGGAGGTCCCGGCGGACGTGCCAGGCCACGGCGAGGTGGCCACCCGGTCGGAGGAGGCGCGCGGCCCGAGCGGGACCGGACTCCTGGTCGACCCAGTGCCAGGCATCCAGGGCAACAATCATGTCGACCGAAGCCGGCGGCACCTCCCAGTCCTCGAACGTCGTGCCGATGAGCGCCGCGCCCGGGTACGGCGCCAGCTTCGTGGCGGCGATCTCGCGCATGGCCGGGGCCGGCTCGAGGGCGACGAGATGCGCAGCCATCTGAGCCAGGGGTACGGTGGCGATGCCGGTGCCCGCGCCGATCTCGACGACGGTGCCATTTGCCGGGACCAGCGCGGCGAGGGTGTCGAAAAGTCCCGGCGCATACCCGCCCCGGTAGCGGTCGTAGGCAGCCGCGGCTTCGTCGAAGAGCCGAACCCGCCGGGGCGCGGATCGCCATTCGTCGGTGTCAGACCGGAGGGGAAGATCCCCGTTCACCGGGCGAGCGCCTCCAGCACCGGCAGGGACTCCGTCGTGCCGTCCGGCGCCAGGGGGATGACGGCGACGTGGTCGGCACCCGCGTCGTGGAGATCCGCGAGCGACGCCCGCAGCTCGTCGGCCGATCCCCAGGCGACCATGGCGTCCACCAGGCGGTCGCTGCCCGGCTTCTCCCAGTCGCCTGCCTCGAAGCCCTGGAGCCCCCAGCTGGCCTGGTAGGCCGGCGTGCGCAGGTACGGTGCGAGGTAGCGGCGCGCGGCGTCGCGCGCCAGCTGTGGATCGGTCTCCAGCACGGCGGGCATCGAGACGGCGAGCAGGGGGCGTGGCCGGTCGACCTCCGCCGCGGCACGGTCGAGCTGATGCCGGGTCCAGGCCACGCGCTCCGGGGTGACGAGGTACGGGAAGGCGCCATCCGCCTCGGCGGCAGCCAGCCCCAGCATCCGCTCGCGGAGCGCGGCCAGGATCACCGTCGGCTCCAGCGTGCCGTCAGCGGCGGTCGCCATCGGTCCTTTGTAGATGGCGTTCCGATAGGCGGCCAGGAACTCGCGCATGCGGGTCAGGGGCCGCACGTAGTCATGACCTCGCAGGCGCCCAGCCAGGTGTGCATGCGAGACGCCCAGGCCCAGGACGAACCGGCCACCGGTCGCCTCGTGCAGCGTCTGGGCCGCCATGCGGGTGGTCTGCGCATCGTGACCCCAGATGCTGACGATGCTGGTGCCCAGGGTCGCTCGGCGCACCTCGCCGGCGAGCAGCCCAAGCAGCGCGAACGGCTCGCGACCCACCGTCTCGGGCACCCAGAGCGTGCCGTAGCCCAGCTCGTCCACCCGTCGCGCGAAGGCCCGCACGTCGCCGATGGCGAGCGAGTCCAGGTGCCCCCAGGCGCCCACGGAGCCGATGTCGGTCATCCGCCTGATCCTACCCGGCCGGCTCGAACCGGTAGCGCAGGAACAGCTCGTCGCCGCTGCGCAGGACCGAGAGGAGGCGCGCCTCGCGCGGGGTGACCGCGAACGGGGAGCCCGACGGCGGGGTGGTGAACATCCGCAGGCCCTCCGCGGCCAGGACCCGGCCGCCGACGGTCCAGTAGACCTCGTCCAGGCAGCCGGCGACGAGGAAGGCGCTGTTGAGGGTTGGCCCGCCCTCGAGGAGGAGGGAGCCGACGCCGCGCCCTGCGAGCTGCTCGAGGACCCAGGCCGGTTCCGGCTCGTCCTCCGGCGCGATCAGCAGGTCGGTGCCGTCGGGGAGCGGCGGCGCCCCGGGGATCGCGTGCGGAGATCTGCCGCCCACCACGAGAAGGCGCGGCTGGTCGAAGCTGAACCAGCGGCGGTCGAACGGCACGACGGCGCTCCCCGCGATGACCACGGCCAGTGGCTGCGGGCCGCGTCCCGCGGCGCGGCGGTGGGCGGCGAGGTCGTCCGGAAGGGACGACCAGAAGTCCGTCTTGCGCAGGGTCCCGGCGCCGCTCGCCACCGCGTCGAAGGCCGCGCGATAGAGGCGCATGAGGCGCCGGTCGGCCCGGCCCGAGAGACCCTCCGCGGTCCCTGCCAGCTGCGCCCGGCCGTCCAGGCTGGTGACCATGTTCGTCGCAACCCCGATGCGCCCCGCCGCCCCCGGTGGGGCGAAGCCGGCCAGCGCCTCGTCCAGGTCCAGCCCGGTTGCCGCATCCGGCCAGAGACGGTCCACCACGAAATCGGTCACGCGGCACATGGTAGGCGCCGCGACGCCGGCAGCCGCGACCTGTGCCACGCGACTGGTGGTCGCGCTACGTGCCTCGCCGCCGCTGGAACAGGTACCACCGGGGCCGAGCCAAGCTCGGATTCCGATCCCGCGACGTACCGAACCTCGCTCGAGCGCCGTAACGCGACTCCTGGTCGCGCCATGCAGGTCGAGAGGAGGCACGCGGGATACCGCGCTCACCAGGCGCGACAACGCTGGTGGAGAGGAATGGGTCAGTCGAAGATGCGCTCCAGGTGCCAGGTCCCGCGGATCTCGTCCCAGAAGACGGTGCACAGCAGGCCATCGCGGGTGACGAGCTTGAAGTAGCTGCGGGCGACCGGCTCGCGCCACCAGTCGTCGTCGACGCGCCATCGGTTGCAGATCCCGACCTCGCCGTGGCCCACCCCGTCCATGCGGAGACGCACGGGGGTACCGGACGCATCGGTCTCGACCTGGACCAGGGGATGGTTGGCATACAGGCGGGTCACGGCTCCTCCTCGTGCGCCGGATCGTGGCCGAGCCCGGTGAGCCGGGCCTGCCGCTCCGGCAGCGCAGCAGCCGGACGGTCCACGGCGGCGCGCCACAGGCGCCCGGGCCCGAACCGGGTCGCGAGCCGCTCCACCGACCAGCGCAGCTCCTCCCAGCGCCCGGCCTGGACGCTGAAGGCGCCCAGCTGGCGAGCGGCGGGGTCGCTGAGCCGATCGAACGCCAGGCCGATGGCGACCACCCGCGGCTCCTCCTCCCCGCCCCACGGGTCGTGGAGACGACGCGATCGCGCGGCCGCCTCCAGGCGTCCCAGCAGGAGCCGGGCGATCCAGTCCGGCTCGAGCGCCGGCTCCGGGAAGGCGAGCGCGGTCGCGAGCGACGGGGCGTCCTCCAGATCCAGGGTCAGCGCGGCGCGGCCGGGCGCCAGGTGGCGGACGCGGAGCCCGTCGCACAGCTCCGCGCAGCAGCGGCGGAGGACGAGCGCCGTCCCGCCGATCCCGGCCATGGGCGGCTCGAACGTCACGCGCCGGGTCAGCCGCTCCGGGCGCCGGCGGGGAACGAGCGCGCGAGGGTCCTCGCCCCGCGCGAGTGACTGGAGCCGCTCGCCCTCCGCGCCAAACTGGGCGCCCACCGCGGAGCGCGGCAGCGCGGCCAGCTCGCCCATGACCGTCAGGCCAAAGAGTGCGAAGCGCTGGTGGGTGGCCGGGTCCGCGGGGAGCAGGTCCAGGGAGAGGTCGGCGAGGGACGTGCGGGCCGCGGAGCCGGCGGGAATGGCACGAAAGCCGACCGGAACGGCCGGATCGGGACGAGCGGCGAGCGCGAGCCGCGCCGCGAGGACCGCCAGCCAACGGTTGTCCCCCGTCCCCGCCCGCACCGGGAGCGGGGCGACCTCGCGGACCAGGGCCACGGCCCGCGCCGCGATGCGACGCTCGTCCCCGGTGTCGCCCAGCGCCGGCCCCAGGCCCGTCACGTCGACCAGGACCACGCCGCGGTCCACCGCCTCGACCCGCGGGGAGAGGTCGTCGAGCCGGTCGAGCATGGCGGGGACATCGACGGTCCCGGCGTCCGGCGCCGCGTCGCGGCCCGAAGCGCGGAGGGTGGGCCAGACGAGCGCCAGGATGCGGGTCACGACCGGCCCCGCTCAGGCCGAGAGGACGCGCAGCGCCGGGCGTTCCTCGCGCTCGCCGGCGACGGCCGGCTCCGCGGTCTCTTCCGGGACGGCAATCCCCCGAAGCAGCGGATCGATCCGGCGGCCCTCTGTAAACCACAGGTCCAGCGGAGCGATGGCGCCGGCCAGGGCCCAGCGGTGGCGGGCGACGGTGGCCTGCACCCGCTGGCCCACCAGGTCGCGCCCCACCGCCAGCCATGCCTCGCGACGGAGGGCGATCCGGACCGAGACGACCCGGCCAACCGCCTCCCGCAGCCGCTCCCCGGCGAGGAGCAGCGTGACGGCGCGCCCGCGCACGAGGAGCCGGCCCAGCCGGTCCAGCTCGCCAGCGAGTCCGCCGCTGCCGCTTCCCTCCCCGAGGTCGAGCACCAGGGCATCGACCAGGCCGCTGCGCGCGATCCAGCCGGCGAGCTCCACCGCCTCGGACGCCGATGCGGGACGGACCACGAGGAGCCACTCCAGGCGCACGCCCAGGCGCTCGAGGGTCGCCGGGTCGAGGCAGCCGGCGGCATCGATCCAGGCCACGATCCCGCCCGCTGACTGCGCGGCGGCCAGCGACCGAATGGCGAGCGAGGTGGCGCCGGCCCCGCGCGGGGCATCGAGCAGGGCGAGCGAGCCGCGCGGCCAGCCATCGGTGCGAAGCGCCTCATCAAGGGCGGCGAAGCCGCTGGAAATGGCCCCGCGGACGCCGGGCGTGGAGACGTCCGCCGGTTGCGCCGCCATCGGTCCCACCCCCTGCCGAACGCCCCGAGCACGCAGCCGCTCCAGGAGCTCGGGGAGGGGCTGGATCGGGGCGTCGGCACGGGTCACATGGGTCAGTCTAATAGAACAGATGTTCTACTGGCAAGACCCGCCGATGGCACCCTCCGCAGGCCCGCTGCTATACTTCGCAGCCGCTCGAAGTGCGCCCGTTCCGTGGGGATGTAGCTCAGCTGGGAGAGCACCGCGTTCGCATCGCGGGGGTCAGGGGTTCGAGTCCCCTCATCTCCACCATTCCATCGCGACGGTGCATTCGGCCGGGGGTCAATCCGGAGCGATGGGCCGACCTGCTCCGGGTGGTAAGGTTGAGACCCCTCGTTTCAGGTACCACGGTGCCATGCGGATAACCGATCTCAAGCCCGGATGGGCGGTGATCACGAACGACGGTCACCGGATCGGCAAGATCCGTGAAGTCGGGCAGCACTTCCTGAAGGTTTCCGGGCACCCCTTTGCGCCCGATCTCTTCGTTCCGTCATCTGCCATCGCGAACGTCGAGCACGAGTCCGTGCACCTCAACGTGGCCACCGGAGAGGTCGACGCCATGGGCTGGAATGAGCCGCCGCGCATGCCGGACGCACTGCTCACCAAGCCCGAGCCCGAGTCCACACGCGACATCTGAGGGCGGCGTGGTCTCGAGGGCGCCCGCCGCGCTCGCGGGCTAGATCACCCGCTCGAGCAGTCGCGTCACGAGCCAGAGCCCGACCGGGAGCAGGATCGCGGTCACGAACGCGCCGATGGTTCCCGGTCTCCACGGCCAGGTCGGCAGCTTCTCGACCAGCTCCCGCTCGGCGACGAGGCTCGCGAGCTGCTTGTTCAAGCCGTCCGCGACGGTGAGATCGCCTTGGTCAACGGCACGGTGAATGGCTTCGATGGTCGCCGTCAGGCGGTGGCCGACCGCCGCCTCAAGCTGGCCCTTCCGGGCCGCGATCTGCGCGTGCATGCCCTGCAGCGGCAGCACGAACGTCGCCACGCTGATGACCGCGAGGGATGCGAACCAGACCGCCGCGACCGCGTACGCGGCCGGCCCGGACCCGCTCGGAACGAGCAGCGCCAGGGGAACCAGCAGCAGAAAGAGCCCCATCCCCGCCTGCGCGGTGAAGCTCGAGAAGGCGTACAGCGGCGCCGGCTGATACAGGTCTACCTCCCGGGTCATGGCATGGATTCGATGCACGAGCCGCAGCTGGCGCATTGTCCGGTATAGGGCCACGAAGCCGATGGCGGTGGTGACGATCTCGTACGGCAGGCGGAGGGCGAGCCCTGCCGCCGACAGGCCGACGACACCCTCCGCGTCGGGGAAGAGGATGTAGGCGGCCACCGTGAGTGGCACCGTCACGACCAGCAGGAGCCAGGCGCCGCCCGCAGGCACCACCGTCAGCTGGTACCGCAGCGCCGCGACATCGGCGTCGCTTGCGCCCAGCAGGGGCCGGAAGGTATCCAGGGCAGCGCGGGCAACCTGGTTGAGGTACTCGAACAGCCACAGCATGGCTGGCAACAGCAGCCCGTAGTAGGTGAGCGCCACGCTGATCCCGCCGGGTTGCCCGGACAGCGGGGCAAGACCGTAGACGGCCGCAATCGTCATGGCGGCGAT
Source organism: uncultured Chloroflexia bacterium (assembly GCA_963805305.1). Lineage (GTDB taxonomy): Bacteria > Chloroflexota > Limnocylindria > QHBO01 > QHBO01 > CAVXEH01. Next base: position 33,994 of record CAWDTM010000002.1, on the reverse strand, counting down.
CGCCAGGAACGAGAGGCGCGGCGGAATGGGCGAGCGGTCGTTGATGGCGAGGATCGCGTCGAGCCAGCTGGGCGCATAGGGCCGTCGGATGCCCGCCTCAGCGAGGGGAGGCATGGAGACCGACCCGCCTGTCATCTGCGTGGGCGGAGGCTGATCCGAGGGGTCGACCGTATGCGCCGCGTCGGTCACGCGAGCGAGTCTATCCGGCGTCGCAAGACCACCCGGGCATCGTCGGCCGTCGCTGGCTCGTCCAATCCAGGTGAGCGCCGCGACCTACGCGCCGGCGATGGGGAGGCCGGCCGGCCGGCCGCGGTTCACCGGAGCATGTCGGTCATTGGGCTCGCGGCCGCGTCCTTGGCAGTCAGCGGCGCCAGTCCGAAGATCGTTTCAACGGTGCGCAGCAGGCTGAAGTGGGTGTAGTCCACCGCTGACGCGTAGCCGCCTGTCCGCGCCGCCGAGCCCGCGAAGACGGTGAGCACGCGGTTGTCGTGCTTGTAGTCATCCTCATCCCAGGTGACGACCACCAGGCATCGGTCCTGGGTGCAGGCGGGTGACTGCAGCAGGGTCGGCAGGTGCGACTCGAGCCAGACGTCGGCGGCGGCGCCATCGTTGTGATCGTCGTTCGGCGCCACGAATGCGAAGTTCGGCGTGGTTGCCGCTGTGGCGAGGTCGGTTGCCAGGTGCGCGAAGTCGACGACGTGCGACGCGCAGCGCGCCGGATCGTTCCGGATCGAGTCGAAGTAGACGAACGGGTTGTGATGGACGACATAGGTCCCCGAGTCGACCATCTTGCATGCGCCGCCCATCGATTCGAAGTACCCGCTCCAGGTGAAGCCCGCGGCCTCGAGCCGGTCCACGACGCTGGGGGACGCCACGTGGCACGAGCTTCCCGGGCTGCAGTCCCCCGACGTCGCCCCGGTCGTGCCGCCGATCAGGTCGAGGTAGTTGCCCAGCGACGGGTGGCCCCCAGCGTGGTACGCGGTGGCGTACGCGTTCCCGGTGGCCAGGCCATGCGCATACGAGCGGTGGAAGGCGGTGCTGTAGTACGTGTTCTCGAGCACGACGAGGAAGACGTGCTGGATGGCCGGTGATCCGGGCGTTGCCGTCGCCAATCCCGAACCCTGTGGCGCCGGCGTCTGCGACCCGGCTCCCGACGAGCTCCCCGTCGGCGTGGGCTGGCCGGAGGCCGATGACAGGAGCTGGCCGGGTGACGCCGCCGGGCCACCCATGACGCTCACGCCGAGGATGACAACCACGGCCACCACCACGAGGGCGGCAGCGATGCCGGCCGGAGAACGCCAGCGAAGCTCACCCGCACGCGGCTGGTCCGGGGCCCCGTTCGATTGTTGAGCCGTGATGTGTCCTCCGCCCCGGTCGCCGCGCAGCCCGGCGCCGACGACACCGGCACCGATTCACAACGCACTGCGCAGGGTACCCGAGTAGCCGGTGCGTCGCCGGACCGCCGCCAGGTGGCCGCGTCCATGCCCACGCGCCCCCTAGCGCGAAGGGTCACGCAGCTCGTAGGTGACCCGGAACCACACGGCCCCGAAGAGCGGGATCTCGTGCTCCTCCGAAGTCAGGATGCGATAACCGCGCCCGGCCATCTCCGCGGCGTCCCGCTCCATCTCGCGCACCGCCGACTGCTGCCAGCCGTTCATGCCGCGTGAGGCCATGAAGAAGGACAGGATCGGACTCAGCAATCCCAGGAGGCTTCCCCGCCCGTAGGTCCGGACAACGGTGCGCGTCTTCTCGCCGCTCTCCGACAGTCGCATGACCAACCACGCTCGCTACCTTGCACCCGGAACGGTAGACCACTCGGCAGGCGCCGCGCTACGGAGGGGTCCGCCGCGTCGCATGATGCCGGCGTGAACCTCCATCGGGATCGGTGGCCGGAGCTCGCCGCGCTGGCAGCCATTCTCGCGGGCGCCGCGGTGCTGCGCTTCGCGGATCTGGCGGGCAACCCGGGCGGCCTGTACACCGACGAGGCGACAGAGGCGGTCTCCGCTCTGCGGCTCCTCCACGAACAGGGCTACCACCCGATCTTCTTCCCCGACGGCGGCGGACGCGAGGCGCTCTTCGCCTACCTCGTGGCGGGCGCATTTGCCCTCTTCGGGGAGACGACGCTGGTGCTGCGCGGCACCGCGGCGGTGCTTGGCGTCGGCGGCGTGGTGGCCATCTGGTGGCTGGGCCGGCATTTCGGGACCGTCACGGCGCTCGTGGCGGCCGCCTGGGCCGCGGGTGCCCTGTGGCTGGTCTGCATCAGCCGCGACGGGATGCGCAATGTGCTGGTGCCGCTCTTCGGTGCGATTGCCCTTGTCGCGCTCATCTCGTGGGCGCGGCGCCCGGGTCGATGGAACGCGGTCCTGGCCGGCGGCTGCGTCGGCGCCGCCGCCCTGTACACGTACCAGCCGCTCAAGCTGCTTCCCCTCCTGGTCGTCCTCTGGCTCGTCTGGGTGCGCCGCGCCGATGCCGACACATGGGCGAGGATGAGGCCCACCTTGCTCGCCGCGACCGTGGCATTCGTCGTCGTTGCCGCCCCCATGCTTCTCGTCGCGATCAGCGATCCGGTGGCCTACTTCGGACGAGCCTTTGGCGTGACGCCCCTGAACCCCGCCGACACGGTGAACCTGCTCGACCATGTGCTCCGGACGCTTGGCATGTTCGCGTTCACCGGGGACCCGAACCCGCGCCACGATGTGGCCTCCCTGCCGATGCTCGGATGGCCGACCGCACTCGTCGCCCTGGTCGGGGTCCTGCGCGCATGGCGGCAGCGGCGCGATGCAGCTCACGCCCTCGTGGGCCTTGCGCTCCCGGTCTTCCTGCTGCCGCCGCTCATCGCCACCGAGGGCGGCGCGCCGCATTTCCTGCGCTCGCTGGGCCTTGCTGCACCGGTCGCCCTGCTCGTGGGCCTCGGTGCCGCAGAGCTCATGGAGTGGTCCCGGCGGATGGGCGGGTCACGGGCCCGGGCGGTGGCCGCCCTGAGCGTGGCTGCCGGCCTGGTGGCCCTGGCCGCCGGCAGTGCGGGCGCGTACCTGTCGCGCCCGGTGGTCGATCGCTATGCCGCCTATCGATACGACCTGGTCGCCATCGCCGAGGCCGCGGATGCGCGTGACGCCGTCATCCTCGACGACTACGACGCATCCGTGATCCGGTTCCTCGACGCGAACCGCCTGCCCGTGATCGTCGCGCCGGGGAGCCGCCTGAAGGATGCCTCCAGGTACGACGAGGTGCTGGCCCCGACGCCTGAGGCTCTCGCAGCGGCCGTGGGGCCTGCGGCGGCGAGCGCGGCGCACGTGATCGCGCACGATCCGGCGGGAAACCCGACCGCCTGGGCAGCAACGCCCTGAGCGTCGCCGGAAGGGATCGCGGCCACGCGGGTACCATGGACAGCCATGAAGACCGCTGAGCGCACCACGACGCTGGACCGGCCGGCGAACGTGGTCTTCGCCTTCCTGGCCGACATCGGCAACCTGCCCCGCTGGCAGTCCGGCGTCGTGCGTGCCGAGCAGACGTCGCCGGGGCCTGTCACGGTGGGCACCACGGCGGTCGTCGAGCGGCGGCTCATGGGTCAGGACGTCCGCGCCGACCTGCAGGTGACCCGCTTCGAGCCGGACCGGGCGATCGTGCTCGAGACCGACGCGTCCGGCCTCCACGTCGAGGCCTCCATCAGGCTCGAACCGGTCGACGCCGACCACTGCCGGGTCACGTTCGGCATGGCCCTGGACGCCACGAACGTCTTCATGCGGCCCCTCGAGGCGATGGCGGCCCAGGCGGCCGAGGGCGACCTCGGTGCCAGCCTGGAGGCGCTCAGGCGCGAAATCGGCTGACGTCGCCTTGAGGGTCATCAACCCCCTCCGGTATAATCCGCAGCGAACGCGTTGACGCGGGAGCAGTACGCGTGTACCTCGATCTCAGCGAGCCGGGCCTGGTGTGAGCCGGCGATCGTAGGACGCGGAACTCGCCCGTCGAGCAGTCGGGAGACCGACCGGGTTGGCGTCCGATATCGCGCCGATGAGTGGACCGATCGTGGGGTTGTAGCTCAGCTGGGAGAGCACCTGCATGGCATGCAGGGGGTCGGGGGTTCGAGTCCCCCCAGCTCCACCACCCAATCGGCCAAGTCACGGTGGTACCGCGAAGATCCCCCTTCGTCCTGACACGAGGGGGTCTTTTGGTATCCGGATGATCGAAGAGGAGCCGATGGTCACCTCCGGCGCGACGGACGAGATCCGCACCGCGAACGATGGGCGTCGCTGGCGCCTGCGCCGCGCACGGCCAACCGATGCCCGCGCCCTGTCGCGCCTCTTCGCGGCGGTCCGCGCCGAGGGGCGCTGGCTGGCGACGCCGCCTTCGGCCGTGAGCGAGCCGTCCGAGTCGTACTTCATCGGCGAGATGATCCGTTCCGGCGACAGCCTGGTCCTGGTCGCCGAGGGCGACGGAGAGGTGGTCGGAAACGTCCTCGTCACGACGGACCATTCATCCGTGAGCGACCACGTCGGAACCCTCTCGATCGCGATCGCCGAGGCCTGGCGTGACGTGGGCATCGGCTCCGCGCTCATGCGTGCCGCGCAGGACTGGACCCGCGAGCACCGGCTCGCGAAGCTGGCCCTGGGTGTCTTCCCGGACAACGCCCGGGCGATTGCGGTCTACGAGCACGTGGGGTTCGAGCGCGAGGGGCTGCGGCGCCGGCAGTACCGCGGGTTCGGTGGCGGCTTCCGCGACGAGGTATTGATGGCCTGGTTCCCCGACGAGGCCGGCGAGCCATGACGGATTCCCGTGCCGACCGAGCACGCTCGTTCGACGCCTGGGCCGGCGAGTACGACCGATACCGGCCCGGCTACCCGGAGGAGCTGTTCCAGACGATCCGGACGCGGCTCTCCCTGCCCGAGCGCCCGCGCGTCGTGGACCTTGGCGCCGGCACCGGACGCGCGAGCCTGGCCATGGCGGCGCTGGGCTGGCGGGTGACGGCCGTCGAACCGGGGAAGCCCATGCTCGACCAGCTCCGCGCGCACGCGACGAACGACGGGCTCATCGTCTCGACGGTGCAGGCCACCGCGGAGGCGACCGGCCTCGACCCGGCCTCTGCGGACCTTGCGACCGCCGCGCAGTCATTCCACTGGTTCGACCACGAGGCCGCACTGACGGAGATGGCCCGCATCGTGCGGCCCAATGGCGGGATGGCGCTCTTCTGGAACGTCCGGGACGCTGATCGCTCCGCGTTCGTAACCGACTACCACCGGCTGCTCGCTCAGCGCTTCGGCGAGGCGGACACCGGCCAGTACCTGCAGGCCGGCCGCGAGACCGGGCAGGAGCGGACCCGGAGCGCCGTCGAGCGTGCGGGCGGGTTCGACGATCTCGAGCTGCTCACCGTCGAGCACGCGGTGCAGACCACGGCGTCGGACTTCATCGGGATGGCGTTCACCGCCTCCTATGTTCGCTCGCTTTCGGGGGCCGAGCAGGACCGCTTCCGCATCGAGCTGGGCGGGATCCTGGGCCGGCACGGCCACACGGACGAGACGCCATTCGACCTTCCCTATCGAATCGACCTGTGGATCGCACGGAGGCATGGATCATGACCACGCAGACACGCGCCCGCGCAGGACGCGCGGAGCGCTTCGACCCTGCCTCGTACGAGGCGACGTGGCGCGAGCGCTGGGAGGCGGACGGCATCTACCGTGCCGCGGACGACGATCCGCGCCCCAAGCGCTACGACCTGACGATGTACCCGTACCCGTCGGGTAACCTGCACATCGGCCACTGGTATGCCATGACCGGGCCGGACATCGCGGCCCGCATGCACCGCATGCAGGGCTACAACGTCATGTTCCCCATGGGCTTCGACGCCTTCGGCCTGCCGGCCGAGAACGCGGCCATCGATCGGGGTGCCCATCCGCAGACCTGGACCTACGCGAACATCGAGGCCATGCGCCGGCAGATGCGGCTCATGGCCGCCAGCTTCGACTGGACCCGCGAGGTCGTGACCTGCGACCCGGCCTTCTACCGCTGGCAGCAGTGGCTGTTCCTCAAGCTGTACGCCGCGGGCCTGGCGTATCGGGCCATGGGCACCGTCGACTGGTGTCCGAAGGACAAGGTCGTCCTGGCTCGCGAGCAGGTCGAAGGCGCGGACCGGCACTGCTGGCGCTGCGGCACGCCGGTCACCAAGCGCGACCTCGAGCAATGGTGGTTCCGGATCACGAACTACTCCGACGAGCTGCTGGACTTCGAGGGGCTCGACTATCCGGAGCCGATCAAGCTCATGCAGACCAACTGGATTGGCCGATCCGAGGGCGCGGAGATCGACTTCCCCACCGAGGCCGATGGCGTGGAGGCGATCCGGGTCTTCACGACCCGACCGGACACGGTGTATGGCGCCACGTTCATGGTCCTGGCGCCCGAGCATCCGCTCGTCGAGGGGCTGACGACCCCTGATCAGCGTGCCGCGGTCGAGACCTACGTTGCGGCGACCAGGCGCGAGACGGAGATCGATCGCCTCTCCACCGAGGGGGAGAAGACCGGCGTCTTCATCGGTGCCTACGCCGTGAACCCCATGACCGGCGAGCGGATCCCGATCTGGATCGCGGACTACGTTCTGCCGGGATATGGGACGGGCGCCATCATGGCCGTTCCCGCGCATGACGAGCGCGACTACGCGTTCGCGGAGAAGTTCGGGCTGCCGATCCGATACGTGGTGGCGCCGGCATCGGGCCAGCTGCCGGATGGCGAGGCTCTCGTGGCGCACACGAGCGACGAGGTGCTGATCGACTCCGGGGAGTTCACGGGGATGCCGGCTTCGGAGGCGATCGAGGCCATCACCGTGCAGCTGACGGACCTCGGGCTCGGCCGGGCCGCGGTGAGCTATCGCCAGCGGGACTGGCTGGTGAGCCGCCAGCGCTACTGGGGCTGCCCGATCCCCATCGTGTACTGCGACGAGCACGGCGCGCAGCCGGTCCCCGCGGAGCAGCTCCCGGTGCTCCTGCCGACCGACGTCGACTTCGCGCCGACCGGCGTGTCGCCGCTCCAGTCCAACCCCGAGTTCCTCAACACCGAATGCCCGGTCTGCGGCGGACCGGCGCGGCGCGAGTCAGACACCATGGACACCTTCGTCGACTCGAGCTGGTATTTCCTCCGCTTCTGCTCACCGCACGCCGACGACGCGCCGTGGGATCGGTCGGCGGTGAACGCCTGGATGCCCATCGACCTGTACACCGGCGGCGCGGAGCACGCGGTCCTGCATCTGCTCTATTTCCGCTTCTTCGTGAAGGCGATGCGCGACCTGGGCCTGCTTGGCATCGACGAGCCCACGCGGATCCTGCGCAACCAGGGCCAGGTCCTGGGCGCGGATCACCAGCGGATGAGCAAGTCACGCGGCAACGTCGCGAACCCCGACGACCTGGTCGCGCGCTACGGATCGGACGCGGTCCGCCTCTTCCTGATGTTCATCGGTCCCTGGGACCAGGGCGGCCCATGGAGCACGACCGGCATCGATGGCGTGTACCGGTTCCTGGGCCGGGTGTGGCACCTGTCCCAGCCGCAGGCTGCTGCGCCTGCCAGCGGGAGCGCCCCATCGGCCGCGCGGGCGGATGGGGCCGACGGGGCAGGCGACCTGCGGCGCGCCACCCACCGCACGATTGCCGGCGTCGCCGCGGACTACGAGGCATTCCACTTCAACACGGCCATCGCCAAGCTGATGGAGCTCTCGAACGCGATCGGCGTCGCGCGTGATGCCGGCCTGGGCGGCACTCCGGCCTTCGGCGAGGCGGTCGATACCCTGCTCCTGCTCCTGGCGCCGGCGGCGCCGCACGTCACCGAGGAGCTGTGGCACCGGCGGAGACACCCCTACAGCATCCACCAGCAGCCCTGGCCGGCCAGCGACCCGAGCCTGGCAGCGGCAGACACGGTCGAGCTGCCGGTGCAGGTGGACGGGAAGCTGCGGGATCGCCTGGTTGTCGAGCCCGGGACGTCCGCGGAGGAGATCGAACGGCTGGCGCTGGCGAGCGAGCGGGTGCAGGCCTACCTTTCCGGCCGGCAGCCGCGTCGCGTCATCCAGATTCCCGGCAAGCTCGTCAACGTGGTGACTCCGCGGGACTGAGCGCGACCATCAGCCAAACCCGCGCGTAACCGGCCGGTAAGGCGTCACGGCCTAGCCTGCGTCCCTGCTTCCGGGGCCCGGCGCCGAGTGCCCGGGCGCCGGACCTCGGACGCAGTCGAACCACCCTCGCCTCCGCTCGGAGGGCTGCTGCCCGTGCCGCTCGTGGATCGCGTCCTGCTGGCCGGCATCGCCGGCTCGCTCGTCCTCGCCGGTATCGCCGTCTGGCTGCTGGTCATGGCGCCCGTCTCGCCGGCGGCCCCGGCGCTCGACCCGTTGGCGACCGCCCCCATCGCCGGCGCATCGCCCGCCATCGCCAGCGAAGCCCCCGCGGGCCTGGTCGTGGACGTGGAGGGCGCGGTCGCGGAACCGGGGATCCGTCGCCTCCCGGGCGGATCACGCATCGCAGATGCCATCGCCGCTGCCGGTGGCTATGCCTCCGATGCCGATCTCGCGGCGTCGGCACACGGGCTGAACCTGGCGGCGACCCTCGCGGACGGAGATCAGGTCTACGTCCCGCGCATGGGGGAGGTTGCGGCGGGAGGCGGAACGGGAGGGGGTGGAACGGATGGCGGCAGCGGGCTCGTGAATCTCAACACCGCCTCGACGGACGCGCTCGACGCGTTGCCGGGGATTGGCCCCGCGACCATCGACAAGATCGTCGCGGCCCGCACGGAGCAGCCCTTCCGGACCCTCGACGAGCTCGTCGAGCGCAAAGTGCTCAGCGCCTCACAGCTCGCCGCGATCCGCGACCGGATCACGGTCTGAGGCAGGGACGAGGCGGCATCGCGCCGGCCGGCTCCCATGTCCCGCGCCGCGCTCCCGCTCCCCGCATTCCTGGCCGGGGTGTCGGCGGGAGTCCTGCTGGCAGACCCGGCCCAGGCTCCCCCGCCCTACCTGGGCGTCACGATCCTCGTGTCCTCGCCTGCACCGCGGCCGTGGTCATCGCGACGGCCGCGAGACCATCGCATCCGCGCGTTCTCGGCGTGATGATCCTGGCGGGGGCGATGGCGGCCGGCGTGGCGCTCGGCGCTTGGCGCGGGGCGGCCTCTGGCCTGGCCACCGGACGAGGCAGCGTGGCCGGCTTCCTGGCCGACGCGGAGCGCTCGGACGTGGTCACCGTGCAGGGCACGGTGGTCGACGATCCGCGGCCCAGGGAGGACCGCCAGCAGATCGTCCTCGATGCGGTCCGCATCGACGGACGCCCGGCCCGCGGGCGGATCGTCGCCTGGCTGCCGCGTGCGCTCGACATCGGCAGTGGCGACGTCGTCGCTTTCGGGGCCCGGCTGGAGGCACCGCAGGACTTCGACGGCTTCGCCTACCGCGCATACCTGGCGCGCCAGGGCATCGGCGCCATCGCGCGTGCCTTCGATGCAACGATCGCCCATCCAGAGCAGGCGAGTGCGGGGCGAGTGGTCGCCGGCGCCCGCGCGGCGCTGCTGGGCGGGCTGGATGCGATCGTCCCCGAGCCGGAGGCGGCATTGGGCGCCGGGATCCTGCTCGGCGTGCGGACCGCCATCGACCCGGCGGTGAACGCGGCCTTCGCCACCGCCGGTCTGACGCACGTCGTGGCGATCTCCGGGTGGAACATCGCGATCGTGGCCGCGCTCATCGCCCGCCTCCTCGATGGGGTGGCGGCGCGCGCCGGCGGCCGCCTGCTCGTCCCGTCCCTGACCCTCGCGGCCATCGGCGGCTATGTCGTGCTGGTCGGATCGAGCCCATCGGTGGTGCGTGCGGCGCTCATGGCTGCGGCCATGCTGCTGGGCAGACAGGCAGGGTCCCGTGCCCACGCCGCCTCGGCGCTCATGCTCGCGGCGCTCGTGATGCTGGTGGTCGCACCCGCGGTTCTGTGGGACGTGGGGTTCCAGCTGTCCCTGTTGGCGACCGCGGGCCTGATCGCCTTCGGCGCGTCCTTCGCGGCGCGTCTGGACGGCTGGCCGGGATGGGTCCGTGAGCCCGTGGCCCTGACCCTGGCCGCCCAGCTGGCGACGCTGCCGGTGATCCTGCTCACCTTCGAGCGCCTGAGCCTCGTCGCCCCGCTTGCCAACGTGCTGGTCACACCCATGGTGCCGCTCGTCATGCTCGCGTGCGCCGTCGCGGCGCCCGTCGGGCTGCTCTCCACTGCCCTGCCCGTTCCCCTGCTCGCTGACGCCGCGGCGTGGCTGGCCGGAGGTGCCGCATGGCTGGGCCTGCGGGCCATGATCGCCACCGGCAGCCTGGTGGCCTCAATCCCGTTCGCCTCGCTGCCTGTCAGCATGCCGCCCGCTCTGGCGCTGGGATGGTATCCCGCGCTGGTCATCGCCTGGCAGGGTCGGCGCAGGGCCAGACGCGCATCAAGCGCTGCACCGGTGGTCCTCGGTGACCGGACGCTCGGCCAGCGCGCGTGGCGCACGGCGAGGGGAGTACTTCGGACGCTGACGGCGCCCGCGCGTATCGCGGCGCACGCCGTCGCGACGCCGCGGCGGAGCCTGGGGGCGCTGGTCGTGGTGCTGGGGATCACGACCCTCGCGACCCTGCCCGATGGCCGACTCCACCTGGTCATGCTCGACGTCGGTCAGGGTGACGCAATCCTGGTCGTGGCTCCCTCGGGCGCGGCGATGCTGGTCGACGGCGGCCCGGACCCGGACGTCACGCTGCGGCGCCTCGGCAGCGCACTCCCCTGGTGGCGCCGTTCGATCGACGTCGTGCTCCTCACGCATCCACACCAGGACCACGTCGGCGGCCTGCCCGACGCGCTGCGGCGCTTCCGGGTGCGGACCCTGCTCGACGGCGGCCGGCCCTACCCGAACCCCGCCTATGCGCAGGTCCTGGCGCTGGTGGCCGACAAGCCCGGGACGACCTACCAGCTGGCACGCGCAGGCGCCAGCGTGCGGCTCGACGCACGGACGACCGTCGGGCTCCTGTACCCCGGCGACGCCGATGTCGCCGGGCCGCTGCCCGCCGGCGACATCAACAACGCGTCGGTCGTCGGGCTCCTTCGCTTCGGTCGATTCGGCGCGCTGCTGACCGGTGACGCCGAGGCACCTGTGGAGGCACTCCTCGCCGCACGCGATGAGCTCGGCGCCGTCGACGTCCTGAAGGTGGGCCATCACGGCTCGAACTCGGGGACGACGCCGGCCTTCGTGGCGGCGGTCCATCCGGTGGTGGGCCTCGTCAGCGTGGGAACGGCGAACGAGTACGGCCACCCCAGCCCGGACACCCTGAAGGTGCTCGCCGATGCCGGCGTCCGGGTGCTGCGCACCGACCTCGACGGAACAATCGAGGTCCGATCCGACGGCGCGACCTGGTCCGTCGTGGCCCGGGGACGCACAGGACCACCCCATCCGGCGCGGTCCGGCGCCGAGCGTGTCGCAGTCGCGCCCCGACCTGGGCTCGCGGGCACACAGGACGGGCAACCGGGTAGCATCGGCACATGGCAGTTCCCGATCGCGAGGAGGCGGCGAGGATCCTGGCCGGCCGCCGGCTCCCGGACGGCATCGTCCGCCACTCGGAGGGTGTGGCGCGTGTCGCGGTCGCCGCCGCGCGGATGGTCGAGGCGGCGGGCATCCCCGTGGACCTTGCCGTGGTCGAGGCCGCCGCCCTCCTCCATGACATCGACAAGGTGACAACGCGGCGAACCGGCGGCCCCCACGGCGAGGTGGGCGCACGAATGCTCGAGGCGATGGGATTCGGCGAGCTTGCCGCTGCGGTCTCGTCGCATCCGGTGAGCTGCCTCATCGACGAGGATCGGTTCCCCCGCGGCTGGGAGCCGGTGATCGTGAGCCTTGCCGACAAGCACGTCGAGCAGACGTTCCTGACGATCGACGAGCGCCTTGACGGGATGGCTGAGCGCTACCCCGAATACCGGGAGGCGATCGAGGCGGCGCGGCGGCCGGCGCACGCGCTCGAGGCGGAGCTCTCAGAGGTGACCGGTATCGGGGTCACGGAAATCGTGCAGCGGCTGCGCGGGGCCTGGGAGGCGGGGACGCAATCGTGACGGTCAGCCTGCTGCTCGCGCACGGCGACGACGCCCTTGGCCTCGACGAGGTGATCGACGCGCTCGCCCACGAGCTGGGCGACGTCCAGCGCACGGATCTGCTTCCGGATCGCTCACCGGACGAGGCGATCCTGGACCAGGCACGGATCGAGGCGGCCTCGATTGGTCTCTTCGGGCCGCACCTCGTGGTCCTGCGCCGTCCCCTCCGAGCTGCGGGGCGCTCCGGGGCGGCCGCCGAGAAGCTCGTGGCGCTGGTGCGTCAGCTGCCCGATGGCGCTGCCCTCGCGCTCCTCGAGGAGCGACCGTCACGGGATGCGTCACGACCGCCGGCGCTCCTTCGCAGGCTCGCCGATGCGGTCCGCGAACGTGGCGGGACCGTGGTCGAACGCCTGGCGCCACGCCGGGCCGAGCTGAGCGGCTGGACCCGCCGGCGCGCCGCCGTGCTGGGGATCGAGCTTGAGCCCCGCGCGGCGGCCCTCCTCGCCGAACGCGTCGGCGGTGCCGTATGGGAGACCGACATCGAGCGCGGCGAACAGACGCGTGTCGTGGACTCGGAGCTGCGGAAGCTGTCGACGCATGCCGGCCCGCGCCCCGTTGGGGTGGAGGACGTCGAGCTCCTGACACCGGACACCCGGCCCGCATCGGTCTTCGCCGTCACGAACGCCGTGGATCGCCGCGAGCCGGCGGCGGCGGCGGACGCCCTGCGCCGCGCCCTTGACGAAGGACAGCCGGTCCTGCGTATCACCGCGTCGCTCCACGCGCGGATCGCCGACCTCATCGTGGCGGCTGATCTCGCTGCGCGCGGGGCGACACCCGCGGAGCTCACCCGGGCGGTGGGCCGTGGAAGCGCCAGGACGGCGGAACGGATCACCGCGGCGGCACGTCGCTATCGGCTCGTGGAGCTCGAAGCGATGCTGCAGGGCCTGTTCGAGGCCGACCTCGCCATCAAGGAGAACCGCGTCGAGCCGGAGTCCGCGGTGGCCGCCTGGCTTGGTGAGTACCTGCTCGCCACGCGGGTCGCCGGGCACTGACCGAGGCAGATCCCGGACACGACGCAGCCCCGCGGCTGCGGGGTGGCGTCGCCGGAGGGCTACCGGATCAATGAAGGGTCAGGCGGCGGTCGAGCGGAGCACGCGATCGCTCTCGATCGCGAAGGTGCAGCGCGCCTCCGAGAGCCCCAGGATGCCGATCAGCTGCTGGTCCACGTAGAGCTGGCGGCACGGGATGCACAGCGCGCCCGGGATGGCGAAGAAGAGCCGCTCGTCGGCGGTCGTGTCCCGGAAGGTGGTGTCGAAGACGCTCGTCAGGAGGTCGCCGCCGCAGAATCGGCAGCGCTCCGTGGATGGCTCGGCCAACGTTCGCTCGTGCATGGATCGAGCATGGATTCGGGCCGTTGCCGGCTCAATAGGAGTACCGGGGTAGTTCCGACTGGTACCTCCGCAGTACCCACCGGTCATCCTGCGGCAAGCGCTCAGACGATGCGAACCACCTGGGCGGCGTTGCTCCAGAGCCGCTCCAGCCCGTAGTACTCGCGCTCGTCCGGGGCGAAGACGTGGACGATGACACTCCCGTAGTCGATGAGGACCCAGCGTGCGGCGCTGGTCCCTTCGACACCCAGCGGCCGCACCCCGTCCTCGCGCAGCGCGTCGACGATGGCCCCGGCAAGGGCATGGACCTGGCGATCGCTGCGGCCCGAGCAGATCACGAAGAAGTCCGCCATCGTCGTGACCTCGGCCGTGCGCAGCAGGACGACGTCACTCGCCTTCTTGTCGGAGGCAACGTCAACGATCCGATGCGCGAGCTCGGACGGGTCCGTGAGGACGGTTCGGACGGGTTCGGCCAGGTGTGCTGCTCCGTGCGGGGTCGCAATCAGCCGCGGTAGAGGTGCCGATCCGCGATCAGCGCCTCAACGGCTCGAGGCACAAGGTAACGGATGGCGCGACCGGATGCCACCCGGGCGCGGATCTCGCTCGCGCTGACGTCGAGACCCGGGCCATCCAGGAGGTTGACCCGGGGCGCGTGGTCGCCGAAGCGCTCCGCAAGCGCGACGGGGTCGGGTGGTGCGGAGCCGGGTCGCGGCCCGACCGCCCACTCGACCAGGGCGAGAAGCCGGTCCGGTTCGCGCCAGGTGTCGATCTCGGCGAAGGAATCGGCCGCCATCACCAGGACGAGCTCCGTCTCCGAGCCGCGCAGGCGCTGGAGCTCGGCGACGCTGTCGATCGTGTACGAGGGCCCCGGCCGCTCCATCTCGATGGTGCACAGCTCGAGCAACGGGTCGCCAGCGATGGCGAGCCGGGTCATTTCGAGCCGGTCCGGAGCCGCGGTCATGGGCCGGCCACGTTTGTGCGGCGGCCGCGCGGCCGGCATGAAGAGGACCGCGTCGAGGGCGAGCGTGTCGGCGGCCAGCGTCGCCAGCCACAGGTGCCCCACGTGCGGAGGGTCGAACGTGCCACCCAGGATCCCGATCCTGCGCCGCGGCGGCCTCATTCCTCCTCCCATTCGAGCTCCGCGGCGCCGATGCGCACCGTGGTGCCCACCTCCGCGCCAAGGCGGCGAAGCTCCGCCTCGATGCCCATCCGCTCGAGCAGGCGTGCGAAGCGTTCCCGCGACTCCTCGTTCGTGAAGTCGGTGCGGTTCGCCGCCTCTTCTATCCGACGGCCGCGAATGCGGAGCCCGTCCTTCTCGGCAACGACCTGCCATCCTGATTCGAGCGGGTCGAAGCGATGGACGCGCATCTCTTCGCTTCCCGGCGGTTGCGCCGCCGCGCGCAGGGCCGCCTCGTCGAGCGCGTGGGCGAGAGCCGCGCGCAGCTCGCCGATCCCCGTCCCGTCGTGCGCCGACACGCCAATGGGTCGCCGCCCCGCGTCCGCGGCCGCATCGCCGCGCAGTGCATCGCGAACGGATGGCCAGCGATCGCGGACCTCGGGGAGATCCAGCTTGGTGACCACGATCCGCATCGGCCGCTCAAGGAGGGTCGGGTCGTGGAGCCGCAGCTCCTCGAGGACCCCGCGCCACTCCTCGACCGGGTCGGTTGCGTCGCCGTTGACCACCCCCAGCAGGACCCGCGTGCGCTCCACGTGCCGCAGGAATTCGTGGCCAAGCCCCTGGCCGGCGTGGGCGCCTTCGATGAGCCCCGGCACGTCTGCGAGCACGGCCGTGCGCTCGTCGAGCTCGGGATCGTCCCCCACCGCCAGGACCCCCAGGTTCGGGCTGGTCGTCGTGAACGGATAGGCACCGACGCGCGGCGTCGCAGCGGTCAGGGCCGCCAGGAGGGTTGACTTCCCGGCGTTGGGCGCTCCCACCAGGCCGATGTCGGCGATGGACTTGAGCTCCAGCTCCAGCCATCGCTCCTCGCCGGGGTCCCCCTTCTCGTAGTGGCGCGGCGCCCGATGGGTCGCGGATGCGAAATGGACGTTGCCCCGACCTCCGCGACCGCCGTGCGCGACCACGAGCCGGTCGCCGGCGACCAGCAGCTCACCGATCCACCCGCCGTCCTCGTCCCGGACCACGGTTCCCGGGGGAACCGGCATGGTCACCGCCTGGCCGTTCCGCCCGTGGGATCGCCGCCCGGAGCCCCGACCGCCGGGCTTGGCACGGAAGTGCCGACGGCGGCGGTAGTCCGCGAGCGTGGTCATGCCGGCCTCGGCCACGAGCGTCACGTCGCCTCCACGCCCGCCGTCGCCTCCGTCCGGCCCTCCACGGGGAACGTGAGCCTCGCGGCGGAACGAGGTGGACCCGTCGCCGCCCGAGCCGGCGGCCACGAAGACCCGGACGTGGTCAGCGAACATCGCGGGGATCATAGCGGGCAGCCGCACGCAGGGCGGCGAGCACCGGGAGCGCGGAGTCGATCAGCGGGAGATGTAGCGCAGCGGGTTGACGAAGACGCCGTTGATCGAAACCTGGAAGTGAACGTGTGGTCCGGTGCACAGGCCGGTGCAGCCAACGGAGGCGATCCGCTGTCCGCGGGTCACCGTGGCGCCGGGTCCGACGAGGATGGCGCCCAGGTGGTTGTAGACGGTGTGGAGCCCGTTGCCATGGTCGATCTCGACCACGAGGCCGCCACCGTTCGTGCGCCAACCCGCCCAGATCACAGTGCCCGACGCGGCCGCCAAGACTGGGCTGCCGGCATGGACGGCGAGATCAACGGCGAGATGGCCGGACCAGAAGTACTGCGTGATCACGGCGCCGGGAACGGGCCACAGCAGCGTTCCGTTGCTCACCACGGCCGCGATCGGCTGGGGAGCCGTCACGCGCGGCTTGGCTGTGGGTGCCGGTGTGGGCGTGGGTGCCGGTGTGGGTGTGGGGAAGACACGGCGGGAGAGGAGCGGGTCCGTGTCCGCGTTCTGCGGCTCGAGCTCGAAGTGCGCCGCCTTGAGCGCCTGCGCCTGGGTCGCCGCGCCGCGCGCGGTGGCGACGACGTCGAAGGTCAGTCCGCCCTGTCCGCTCGCACCGTTGTGAACGGCTGCGAGACCGAACGCTGCACTGAAGGCCACCAGCCCCACCACCGCCAGATGGGCGACGGCGCGGGACAAGGGACGAGCCTCAGTCAGTCGGGGCAGCCGTCGATGTCGCTCGGGCAATAGCTCAGCTCCAGGAGGCGGGTACCGGCAACGGGCGTGCGACCCGCCGCTCGATCCAGTACCCCCGAATGCGGAACGGTACGGCTCGAGTCGCGCTGCGGCGATGGTACCAGCGGCGTCGAAGGGGGGTCAACCCGGCCAGGGGTCACCAGGTACCCGTGACATTCGGCCCTTACCGCCCGGTGCTCTCCAGCTGGAGCGGAGCGGATCCGGTTGCGCTGACGGGCGTGCCGTCCGCGCCGATGAGCGTGACCCACGCCACCGCTCGTCCCCCAGCGGGCACGGCGGGCAGCACGATGGGCACCTCCACGGACTCGCCGGGGCCGAGAGCGGGCAGCGTCGCATCCAGCGGTGCCAGGCCCTCCGGTGCGGCGGCGAGGTAGGGCATCGCGGTGGCGCCCCAGGCGGCGGCGAGTCGCATCCCCGCCGGCCACGGGTCGATTCCCGTGTTGACCACGCGCACCGTCAGCTGCCGGTCGGCGGGAGCCACGGGCGGCCAGAACGGTGGACCGTCGCCGGCCACCGCCGTGGGCTGCGTGCCGGCGGCTCCGCCGGGGACGAGCGCATCGATCCTGGCAGCCACCGGCCGTGCGGCCAGGTAGCGGCCGATGCCGTCGAAGATTCCCCTGGCCGCGGCCTGGTATCCGGCGGGAGTGGCCAGCAACTGGCTCTCCACCTCGAGCGACATGGATCCGACCTCGGTGAGGATGGCCGGCATGAGGAGGCCGCGGCGAGGCTCGTTATCCGCGCTGCCGGCCGGCTTGAGGATGTACAGGTAGGGCGCCGTCCCGTCGATGCCGCGGTCCTGCCGATCCCAGCTCGCCGCGGCTGCCATGGAGCTCACGACCCCGTCCTGGACGTCCTGCGCCAGGCGCTGCGAGGCATCGGCCCACGGGAGGGCATCGGTGAAGTAGGTCTGGGTGGCCGCGATCTTGTAGACCTGCCCGCCCTGCGTCATCGAGTTGATGTGGATGCTGATCTCCAGGTCGGCGCGCGCGACGTTGGCGAGGTCGATCCGCGCCGAGAGCTCATCGCGCGTCCGGGTCGCCTCCGGAACGTTCGGACCGAAGCCGCTGATCCCGTCGCCATTGACGTCACGCCACGGCGGGCCGTCGCAGCCGAGCGACGGGTAGTTGTCGCCCGCCAGCGCCGAGTCGTCGCTGCGGGTCAGGACGACGGTGATCCCCTGCGCCTCGAGCATGGCCTTGAGGGCCAGCGCAATGCCCAGCGTGTCCGCCTTCTCTGCCTTGTCCGGCGTGTTGTCGTACGGGTTTGCGACGCCCCAGTCCAGGCATCCGCCGTGGCCCGGGTCGATGGCCACCACGATCGCCGCGGGGTTCGGCGCGTACACGGTGCTCGAGCTCCCCGGAGCCGGGATCACCGAGCCCGGAGCCGGCGTCGCGCTCGCGCTGGGCAGCCCCGGCGTTGCGCTGGCACCCGCGCCGCTGGGCGTGGGTGACGGGCTGCCACAGGCGGCGAGGAGCGCGGCGAGACCGAGGGCGACGAGGAACCCGGATCGCGCGGACGAACGGTTCAGCGCTCGGAGGCCTCCACCGACTTCGACAGGGACACGAGGAACTCCGCGTTGTTCTTGGTCTTGCCGAGGCGCTGCATGAGCAGCTCGATCCCCTCGTTGGGACCGAGAGCGCTCAGCATGCGGCGCATGGTCCACACCATCCGCAGGCTGTTCTCGTCGAGGAGCAGCTCCTCACGGCGCGTGCCGGAGCGCAGCACGTCAATGGCCGGGAAGATGCGCTTCTCGCTGAGCTTGCGGTCCAGCGCGAGCTCCATGTTGCCGGTGCCCTTGAACTCCTCGTAGATGACATCGTCCATGCGCGAGCCGGTGTCGACGAGGCAGGTGGCGATGATGGTGAGCGAGCCGCCGTGCTCGATGTTGCGGGCCGCCCCGAAGAAGCGCTTCGGGGGGTAGAGGGCCACCGGATCCACACCACCGGAGAGGGTCTTCCCCGATGCGGGCAGCGCCAGGTTGTAGGCGCGGGCCAGGCGGGTGATCGAGTCCAGCAGGATGACGACGTCGCGACCGGTCTCCACCTGCCGCTTGGCGATCTCGAGCGCCATCTCGGCGACCCGGGTGTGGTTCTCCGTCGGCTCGTCGAAGGTCGAGGCGTAGATCTCGCCGTTCACCGACCTGCTCATGTCCGTCACCTCCTCCGGCCGCTCGCCGATGAGGGCGACCATGAGGAGCGTCTCGGGGTAGTTGGCGGTGATTCCCGACGCGATCTGCTTGAGGACGGTGGTCTTGCCGGCCTTGGCGGGCGAGAGGATGAGGCCGCGCTGCCCCTTGCCGATGGGCGCGATCAGGTTGATGAGGCGCTGGGTCAGGTTCTTCTGGTCGACCTCGATGTCGAACATGTCGTCGGGGAAGACGGGTACCAGCGAGTCGAAGTACGGACGGCGCTTGGCAGTCTCCGGATCGACGCCGTTGACGGTGTCCACCCGCAGCAGGCCCCAGTACTTCTCCTGGTCCTTGGGCGGCCGCGTCTGGCCGGTCACCCGGTCGCCGGTGCGCAGGGCGAATCGGCGCACCTGGCTCGAGCTGACGTAGATGTCGTCGTTCGACGGCATGACCCCGTGGCGGCGCAGGAAGCCGAAGCCCTCGTCGACGATCTCCAGGATTCCCTCGGCGATGCCGGGCTGGCCGTTCTGCTCAGCGGGTTTGCGGACGGGCGCCAGCGGCACGGCGTCGAGGAGCTTGAGGACGAGATCCTGGTGCTCCATCTCCTCGAAATTCTCGATGCCGTGCTCACCGGCGAGCTCACGCAGCTCGTCCACCGGCTTGGCCTGGAGGTCCGCCAGGCTCAGCGGCTCCATGGGGCCGTCCTCCTCTGTCGGGAACGGACCCGAGTAAATGCTCGAATAGCCGCCGGTCATGTAGTCGTTGCGGCGGCGGGGAAAGTTCTGACGCTGCGCGGGGCGGCGAGCGCCGCCTCCGTCGGATCGGCGGCGCGACCTGTTGCGGCGCGGCGTGCGCGCTTCCTCGTTCATGGTCGCAGGGTCTGCCGGGTGTGATTCATGGGAGTGAGAGGACCTCTGTCGAAGGTTCACCGGGAATCGGCTCCGCCGGTACCGCGGTTGGAGCGTCCCGCCAATGCCCCGACCGGTACGGCGCACCGGTCCGCGGGCTCAGATCATTGGTAAGCCTCGCTCGGGCGGGGGCCTGACGTGCGGGGCGACGCGCGGCGGTCGTACGGTCAGATCTTGCGGGTCCCGGCTCGCGTCGTGATGTTGGGCCCGCCGTATCCGCTCATCTCGCCGATGAGCTGCGTCCGGATCTTGCGCAGGACCGGCCGCCAGTCGAGGGAATCATACCCGAGGTGCGCAACAACCTGCTCGGCATTCCAGCCGAGGCCGCGCGACAGGAGCCCGCGGACGTCGGCGCCGGCCGCTTTGTCGTGCCACCAGGCCGGTCCGTGCCGTTGCGCCATGGCCTCGCCGAGCGTCGCGCCGAGCATCATCGCGCGCAGGTACGAGCCGCGGTACATCCCGTCGTCGACGAGGGTCAGGTACAGGGCCTCCGGCACCTGCACCCCGGTGAGCAGCCCCAGCGTGCCGGCGAAGGTCGCGCGATGCACCGCGTCGGGCCCTCCGCGGTGGAGGCTCAGCTCCGACAGGTGCAGTGCCCCGAGCCGGCGCATCCGGTGCAGGGTGACGAGGGCCATGAAGTCGACAAAGGCGAGCGCCTCCTCCCGGCGCATCTCGAGTTGTCCGGAGAGCCAGCTGGGCTCACCGGGCAGGGCATCGAACGCCATGGCGTAGCCCTCGGCCACGCTCGCATCGCCCAGGATCCGCTGCGAGGCGGGGAGCGCAGGATCGACCTCGCTGAAGTGCACGAGGTGCCCGGCTTCGTGCAGGGCGGTGCGGTAGTCCTGCCAGCCGCCATGCGGGTTGACGACGAGCCGGACGTCGCCAGGCGCGTTGACGACTGCGCAGAATGCGCGCGACGACTTCCCTGGTCGCGCCTCCAGGTCGAGCGTCGCGCCCGCGCGTCCGGCCAGGCCCATGCCCAGACCGGCGAAGGTCGACTCGAGGACGTCCGCCAGGCGGCGCGGGGGGAACCAGCCGTCCCAGCCACTGCCACGCAGGATGTGCCATGCGTCGGCCAGCGTCCCGTCCCCCTGCTCGATGCCGATGGTGGCCATCGATCGGCGCATCGCGGCGAAGTAACCCGTCTCGGTCGCAGCCAGGCCCTCGCGCACGGAGACCCCGAGCGCGTCGGGGTCCCAACCCCGGGTCACCGACACGAGCTCGACGTAATCGCGGTATCCGAGCTCCCCGGCGAGCACGTGGATCCGGTCGAGTCGCTCGCGGCGCTGGGGATTGATGGCCTCCACGGCCTGGAGCCAACGATCGAAGAGCTCGTTGCGCTCGGCCCGATCGCCGAGGGCGCTGATCCGCGCCTGAGCCGCCCGGTAGCCGATCGCCTCTCCGCGCCACATGATCAGCGCCCGGCTCTCGGCAGTCGCGATCGCATCGGTGAGCGGCGCCACCGCCCGTTCGAGGAGGCCATCGGTCGCGAACGCCAGGAGGGCCCGATGGCGCCCGACCGCCGTGTCGCCCGCGGCCACACGTCCGTGCAGGGCATCGACGGTGGCCCGGTCGAAGAGCGTGGCGTGGCGCACGTAGATGGGGGCCAGCGCCAGGTCGTCCTTCAGGCCCGCCCCGTTGCGGAACCGCTCCTCCTCGACCTCGGCGAGGAAGGCCTCGACGCTGCGCTCGTACGCATCGGTGTCGAAGCCCCTGGTGGCGCTGCGAGTTCGGCTGGTGGTCGGCATCGGCTCAGGAGGCCCTCGTTGGCGCCGCCGCCCCGGCGGTCCCTGCTGTCGTCTGCCCCGCCTCGGTGACGAGCCCGGACCGGCGGGCCGCAGCCCCGACGAAGTCCCGGAACAGCGGATGGGCCCGGTTCGGGCGGCTCTTCAGCTCCGGATGTGCCTGGGTCGCCACGAACCACGGGTGGTCGCGCAGCTCGATGTACTCGACCAGGCGCTCGTCCGGTGAGACGCCGGAGAACCACATCCCGGCCTCGCCCAGGCGATCGCGATAGGCGTTGTTGACCTCGAAACGGTGCCGATGGCGCTCATAGGCGATCTCCGTGCCATATGCCGCCCGGACGAGGCTGCCCTCCTCGAGACGGGCCGGGTAGAGGCCGAGGCGCATGGTGCCACCCTTGTCGGCGACGTCGTGCTGGTCGGGCATCAGGTCGATGACCGGGTTGGCCGTGAACACGTTGAACTCGCTCGAGTTCGCGTCGTCGGTACCGAGCACCTCCCGCGCGAACTCGATGACCGCGCACTGCAGCCCCAGGCAGAGACCCAGGAACGGCACCCCGTTGAGGCGCGCCCAGCGAATCGCCCGGATCTTGCCCTCCACGCCGCGATACCCGAAGCCGCCCGGCACCACGATGCCGGAGACCCCCTTCAGCTCCCGCGCCACCTCCTCGGTCTCGAGTCGCTCGAGATGCTCGCTGCGGATCCAGCGCACCTTGACGTCAACCCGATGGTGGAGCGCCGCATGCTTGAGCGCCTCGGAGACGCTGATATACGCGTCGGGCAGCTCGGTGTACTTGCCCACGATCGCCACCTCGAGGTCCGGGCGGGGCGAGCGGATCCGCTCCACCAGCTCCTGCCACTCGTGGAGATCCGGCTCGCCACCGGGAATCTCGAGCTCGCGGACGAGCAGCTTGCCGAGTCCGGCCCGCTCGAGCTGGAGGGGCACCTCGTAGATGCTTCGCGCGGTCTTGAGCGGGATGACGGCATGCACGTCGACATCCGTGAAGAGCGAGACCTTGTCGAGGATCTCGTCGTCGATGGGCTCGTCGCTGCGCAGGATGATCACGTCGGGCTGGATGCCGATGCCGCGCAGGGTGCTGACGGAGTGCTGCGTGGGCTTGGTCTTCAGCTCGCCGGTGGCGCCGATGGAGGGGAGCCAGGTGACGTGGACGTAGAGGACGTTCCGGCGCCCGACATCCTTCCGCATCTGGCGGATCGCCTCCAGGAACGGGAGCGACTCGATGTCGCCCACCGTCCCGCCGACCTCAACGATGACCACGCCGTGGCCCGCCACGCCGCTGCCGGCCACGCTCCCGGTCCCCTCGCGCGCGACGCGCTGGATCCGCTCCTTGATCTCGTTGGTGATGTGCGGAATGACCTGCACGGTGCCGCCCAGGTAGTCGCCGCGTCGTTCCTTGGCGATGACCGCCGAGTAGATGCGACCGGTCGTCACGTTGCTCGCCTGGGACAGGTTCTCGTCGATGAAGCGCTCGTAGTGCCCCAGGTCCAGGTCCGTCTCGGCCCCGTCATCGGTCACGAAGACCTCGCCGTGCTGGTAGGGCGACATGGTCCCGGGATCGATGTTGATATATGGATCCAGCTTCAGGATGGAGACGGGGACCCCGCGGGACTTGAGGATACGGCCGAGGGATGCCGCGGTGATGCCCTTGCCAAGGGAGCTGGCGACGCCACCTGTGACGAAGACGTACTTGGGCATGGTGAGGACCTTTCGCGGCAGTGACCCAAGCGTGCGAACGGGGCGGCGGCCGGCCCCTTTCGGGCAACACGCGAGCGCAGGTCGTCAACCTCTGCTCGGGAGGCCAGTCTAGCGCACCGCCGGGCCGGACCGCCAGCCCCACGCGGCATGCAACCTCCGCGGACGCTATACTGATTGCGAATGCAACTACCAACCGCGCCGCCGACCGCCGCGGATGCTTGAAATCAGGAAGGCGCCATGAACGACCAGACCCGCCGGGCGCTCGCGCACCCGGGCCTCATCGACATCACCACGACCGGCCGCCGCTCGGGTCAGCCGCGCCGCATCGAGATCGTCTACCACGTCTTCGACGGGCGCATCTACATCAGCGGCATGCCCCGCGCCGACCGACGTCGGAGCTGGCTCGCCAACCTGGAGGCCGACTCGCACCTCACGGTCCACCTCAAGAACGGGCCCGTGGCGGACGTCCCGGCGACGGCACGGATCATCGACGATCCGGCCGAGCGGCGCGCCGTCATGGAGCGGATCATCGCCACTGCCTGGCCGAGGCAGAACCTCGAGGAGATGGTCGCCCACTCGCCCCTCATCGAGGTCACCGTGGATCCGCTCGCCGCCTGAGCCCGCGCCCGGCATTTCGGGGGCCGGTCGTCATCGGCGTGCCGGGCCATGAGGCTCTGGCGACGGCGCGGCAGACACCGAACCATCGGCAGGTAGCCCGTTGCGGAGACCTGCCACGTGGACCCCGTGCTCCTGGCGCGGATCCAGTTCGCGCTCACGATCGCGTTCCACTTCATCTTCCCGGCAATCACCATTGGCCTGGGCCTCTTCATCGCCGTCGTCGAGACCCTGCGCTGGCGGACGAATCGTGAGCTCTACGACCGGATCGCAACCTTCTGGACCCGGATCTTCGCCCTGACCTTCGCCGTCGGCGTCGCGACCGGCATCGTCATGGAGTTCCAGTTCGGGACGAACTGGTCGCGCTACTCCACCTTCGTGGGGGACATCTTCGGCTCGCCGCTGGCGGCCGAGGGCGTGCTGGCCTTCTTCCTCGAGTCGAGCTTCCTGGGCATCCTCCTCTTCGGCCGGCATCGGGTCGGCTCGACGCTGCGCTGGATCGCCGCCGTGCTCGTGGCGGCGGGCGCCACGCTCTCGGCCTTCTGGATCATCGTCGCCGACTCCTGGATGCAGACCCCCGCGGGCTATGAGGTGGTCGGGGACAAGGCGGTGCTCACGGATTTCTGGGTCGCCGTCTTCAATCCCTCGACCCTGCCGCGCTACCTCCACACCGTCGCGTCCGCGTGGGCGGTCGGCGCGTTCCTCGTGGTGGGCACCGCGGCGTGGTACCTGCTGAAGGGGCGTCACCGGGATGTCGCAGCGATGACGATCCGCATCGGCCTGGTGCTCGCGTTCGCCGCGGCCGTGCTCATGTTCGTCACCGGCGACGGCTCTGCGCGCCAGGTGGCAGCGACACAGGAAGCCAAGTTCGCGGCGATGCAGGGGCTCTACTCGACCACCAGCGGAGCGCCGCTCGTGATCTTCTCCCTGCCG
Source organism: uncultured Chloroflexia bacterium (assembly GCA_963805305.1). Classification (GTDB taxonomy): domain Bacteria; phylum Chloroflexota; class Limnocylindria; order QHBO01; family QHBO01; genus CAVXEH01. Next base: position 9,303 of record CAWDTM010000002.1, on the reverse strand, counting down.
CCGGCACAGGACCCGACGGCTGCCGTGACCGGCCCGGAGCTCGTCATCACCCGGCTGCTCAGCTTCCTCGCCTTCGGGAACTTCGAGGCGGCCATCAAGGGCCTCGAGGCATTCCCGGCGGGCGACTGGCCCCCGGTGGCCGCGACCTTCCTCGCCTACCACAACATGGTGGTGCTGGGCACGGTCATGCTCCTCGTGATGCTGGGCGGGGTGTGGGCATGGTGGCGCGGGCGGCTGGAGACGTCGCGACGCTGGCTGTGGGCTGCGGTGATCGCCACGCCGGCACCGCTCATCGCGGTGCAGCTCGGCTGGGCGACCGCCGAGATCGGCCGCCAGCCGTGGATCGTCTACGGCGTGATGCGCACGGCGGACGCGACCTCCCCGGTGGTCTCCGCGCCCGAGATCCTGGCCTCGATCATCATCCTCGGGCTGCTCTACGCGCTCATCGGCGCGCTGTGGCTCTTCCTCATGCGGCGGGAGATCCTGCACGGCCCCGCACCGTCGCCGGTTCCGCCTGACGAGCTGATCTCCCCGCTCGGCGAGCCCGTGGCCGCTCCGCACGTCCCGGCCCACGAAGGAGGTGCGTGATGCCGGACCTGCCGACGATCTGGTTCATCCTGGTCGGCGTTCTGCTGGTGGGCTACGCCATCCTGGACGGCTTCGACCTTGGCGTGGGCATCCTCCATCTCGCGATCGCCCGAACAGACGAGGAACGATCCGTGCTCATGCGCGCCATCGGTCCGGTCTGGGACGGGAACGAGGTGTGGCTGCTGACCATGGGGGGTGCCCTCTTCGCGGCGTTCCCGGTCGTGTATGCGACCGTCTTCTCCGGGTTCTACCTCGCCCTGATCCTGCTGCTGGTCGCCCTCATCCTGCGCGCGGTAGCGCTCGAGTTTCGCCACCACCTGCCCGACGTCGGCTGGCGCGGCGCATGGGACGTCGCCTTCTTCCTCGGCTCGTTGCTGCCGGCCCTGCTTCTCGGCGTGGCGATCGGCAACGTTGCGCACGGCCTGCCCTTCAACGCCGATGTCCAGTACACGGGCGGCCTGTTCGGGCTCCTCAACCCGTTCTCCCTACTGGTGGGCCTCACAGCGGTCGCGATGTTCACGCTGCAGGGGGCCCTGTGGCTGACGATCCGCACCGAGGGCGTGCTGCGCGGACGCGCCTGGCGCGTCGCGACGGGCGCGTGGCCCGTGTTCATCGCCCTCTGGCTGGCGGTCACCGTGTACGCGCGGGTCGACGCGGGACACCTCTGGGACAACTTCCGGTCGCCGCTGGCCTGGTCCGTGCCGGTCCTGTTCGTCGTCGCGGCGGCGGCGACCGGGGCCGCCGTCCTGGCCCGGCGGGCAGCCACGGCGTTCATGACCTCGTCGGCGGCGATCGCCGCGCTCGTCGGGATCCTGGGCCTTGGTCTCTACCCGAGCCTGGTCCCGGGTCGTGGCGGCGCGAGCGGGCTCACCGTGGCCAACGCCGCGTCCTCGGACCTGTCGCTCACGGTGATGCTCGTGATCGCCCTGATCGGCATGCCCCTGGTCCTCGGCTACACGGTCTTCATCTACCGGCAGTTCTGGGGCCCGGTCGGGCCGGAGGCGGACGAGGGCTACTGAGCGTTCCCGGGCCAATCGGTCCGTGATCGCCGCGCGGTGACAGGGGCCGGCCGCGCATGGCGGCGCGCCTATCATGCCGCGATGGCCGATCGGCATGCCCCACGGCCCGAGCAGGCACCGGCTGCGAAGGCGGGCACGCCGCCGCTTGTCCCGCTCGTCGCGTACTGGCTGGGACTGTCGGTCACGTGGGGGGCGCTCACCACGGTCGTCCTGCCCAGCCTCGTCGATGAACGGGTGGCGCCGGGCGTGAAGAGCAGCGCGGTGGCGCTCATCGCCGCGGCGCAGGCGATCGTGGCCATTGGCATCCAGCCGGTCGCGGGTGCGCTGAGCGACCGGCTGCGCACGCGCTGGGGCCGGCGCCGCCCCTGGATCGTGGCTGGTGTCGTCCTCCAGGTCCTCGCGCTGCTCTCCCTGGCCGTTGCACCGGGATACTGGTCGATCCTGCTGATCATGGTCGGGGTCGAGCTGGCATCCAACACGGCGCAGGGCCCCTACCAGGGGCTGCTCCCCGACCTCGTGGCTCCCGGCCGGCGCGGAACCGCGTCGGGACTGATGGGCGCGGCACAACTCGGCGGCCAGATCGTCGGCGCGGCCGTCGCGGGGATCGCGGTCGCCAACGGGGCCACGACGCCGGCGATCGTCTTCGCAGCCGGCAGCGTCGCGCTGGGCGCGGCGACGACCGTGCTGCGGATTCGGGAGCCGGACGCGCACGACGCCCCCGGCCCGGAACGAAACGCCGGCGGCCGCGACCGCAGGGCAACCTGGATGGGGACGGCGCGCGCGACGCTCGCCGGCGTGTGGGGGCGCGACCTCCTCGATCGGCGCGAGTTCCTGTGGCTCCTCGCCTCGCGCCTCGCGATCCTGATGGCCGCGGGCACGCTACAGCCGTTCATCCTGTTCTACCTCCAGGACACGCTGCAGCTGGGCGACTCGGCGGGGCCACTGGTAGCTCCCATCGCGGCCACGGTGGCCGTCGCCGCGCTCATCGCCGCAGTCCCGGGGGGAACCCTCACGGCGCGGTACGGCCGCGTGCGGGTCGTGGCGGCCAGCGCACTCGTCGGCGCGGTCGGTGCCCTCTCGTTCGCGGCGGCTCCGGGCTACATCGCCCTCTTTCCCGTGGCGGTGCCGTTCGGGATCGCGCTCGGAGCGTTCCTCTCGGCGGATTGGGCGCTGATGGCCGACATCGTGCCCGGCGACCAGGCCGGTCGCTACCTGGGCGTCTCGAACACGGCGACGGCCGGTGCCGCCCTGCTGGCGGTGGCCATCGCGGGGCCGGTGGCGGACCTCGTCAACGGGGTCTCCTTCGGCCTCGGCTATCGCGCCATCTTCGTGGTGGCGGCTGCTGAGTTCGCCATTGGTGCCTGGTGCATCGGCCACGTGCCGGAGCCCGGACCGACCCGCGAGCAGGCGCCGTCGCCATCGGCGCACTGACATGCGGCGGCGTAGCGGCCTGGCACCGGCGATTCGCCTCGTCCACCCGGCGCCCACGCTGGCAGTCGTCAGCCTGGCCCTCGCGCTGGGAGCCATCATCTCGGTCCAGGCCGGAGATGTCGCTCCGTGGCGGATCGCGCTGATCACCGCGTCGGTGCTCGGGTCCCAGATCGCGACGGGCGCGCTGAACGACTGGGCCGACCACCGGCGCGACCGGATCGCCCGCCCCGAGAAGCCGATCCCCTCGGGCGAGATCTCCCGTTCGACAGCCCTCGGGATCGGCACGGCCGGCGCGCTCCTCCAGGCGGCGACCTCGCTGCCCCTCGGGCTCGCGGCGACCGGCCTGGGCCTGCTGGCACTCGCCAGCGCCGCAGCCTACAACCTGGGGCTCTCGAGAACGGCGCTGTCGCCGGCGCCGTACCTCGTCAGCTTCGGCCTGCTGCCGCTCTGGGTTGCCGCCGGCGTCGGCATGCCGCCGGATCGCGTCCTGCCGGCGGTCCCGCTCGTGGCACCCTTCGCCGTGGCGGCCCACCTCGCGAACACCCTTCGCGACTGGGACGCCGATGCGGCCGGCGGGTCCCGGAGCCTGGCGCAGGTGCTCGGGCGTCCACGGGCCCGGGCCCTGGCAATGCTGCTCGCCCTCGGTGTCGGCGCGGCGGTGGGAAGCATCCTTGGCGCCGGCGGACGGCTTACCGCAGCGAGCGCGATCCTCGGCGGGGTTGGCCTGCTGGCGGTGGCCCAGGGGGTGCGCGGTGACGATCCCCTGTGGCGGGGCATGTTGGTGGCGGCGGTCAGCTGGACGGCAGCGTGGGCGCTGGCGACCGGAGGAGGATGACGAACGGGCGCCCGCGTGGGCGCCCGTCAAGTTGTGCCTGGATGCTCCGTCCCCGGACGGCGCCTCAGACCGTGTCGTCGATCTCGAGCGCCTCGTCGTCGCTCTCTTCGGTCAGCTTGAGCCAGACGAAGAGTCCCGCCAGGATCGTGAGCGGGATGACGATCATGGCGGCCAGGAGCGCGCCGATACCGATGAGCAGGACCTTGATTGCCTTCATGGACCGCCTCCCCTAGGGTTGCGCGCCGGCCTCCGACGCGGGCTGTCGCTGTTGCGGTGCAGCCTCGATCATAGCCAAGATCTCGTCCTTCGTGAACTCGGCGAGCTGGTGCCCGGTCCGGGCCGGCGTGGCGGTGAGCATCCGAACCACGAACGACCCGTCCTGCTCGAAGAAGAACAGGTCCCGCGGTCGCTGGCTGTCCAGCCATCCACCCATGACCCGCATGGCCTGCTCGTAGAAGTTCGTGATCTCGACGTGTGGATGCGGGTCGGAGGCCATCCCGCGATGCGCGGCTGCCTCCTCGATGAGCTGTCCGACCTGGTCGTCGAGCAGCTCATAGGTTCGCTTGGCGAGCTGGCCAGTGGATTCCGACCACGCGCCCGCGTCCGGGACCGTCAGGCCCTGGAGCAGGAACCCATCCTCCAGCTCGAGGAAGAGGAGCTCCTTGAGATGTTCGCGATCGGCGAAGGAGCCGATGGCGCGCAGCACCTCTTCCCAGTCCTGTCGCGGGCTGCCCTCGTAGATGCGCATCAGGAGCCTCCCTCGGAACCGAGCTGCCGATTCCGGGGCAGGATACACCGCCGATGGCCCGTTCAGCGTGCCGGGCGGTGCCCCCGTGCCACGGCGATTCGTGCGGCGGTGCGCGCATTGTTCACGATCAGGCCGATGTTGGCTGCGAGGGTCCGTCCGCCGGAGGCGTTCGCCACCGCCGACAGGACGAAGGGGGTGACCGCGCCGCCACGGACACCGCGAGCGCGCGCCGCATCCAGGCCCTCCGCGATCCAGCGCTCCACGTCGGCGGCGTCAAGCGCCACCGCGGCCGGCGGCGGCTGGACCAGGAGCATGCCGCCGCAGCCGGGCATGGCCAGGTGGGCGTCCACCACGGCGGCGGCGGCGATCGGATCAGCGACGCTGTGCGGGACGGGCAGCCCCGAGGCGGCGGCATAAAAGGCAGGCAGCTCTGTCACGCCGATCCCGACCAGCGGCACCCGTCGGGTCTCGAGGAGCTCGAGTGTCGCGGAGAGGTCGAGGATCGACTTCACCCCGCAGCACACCACCGCGACCGGGGTGGCGGCCAGCTCGTCGATGTCCGAGGAGACATCGAAGCTCTCGGAGGCACCGCGGTGCACCCCGCCGATGCCGCCCGTCGCGAACAGCTCGATGCCCGCCCAGTGCGCGATCCGCATCGTCGCGCTGACCGTCGTCGACGCCAGGCGCCCCGCGGCAAGCAGCGGACCCAGGTCGCGGGAGGCTCCCTTGGCTGCGCCGGCTGCGGGATCTGCCAGGCGCTCCATGACGCGGTCCGGAATCCCCACCAGGAGTCGCCCGGCGTAGACCGCGGTCGTCGCCGGGACCGCTCCCTCGTCGCGAATGGCGGCCTCGGCCGCTCGGGCCGTCTCGAGGTTGTGCGGAGCGGGCAGCCCCTGCGCAATGAGGCTCGACTCGAGGGCAACGACGGGTCGCCCTTCGTCCAGCGCATTGCGTACCTCCTCGGAGATGCGCAGGAGCGCGGAGCCGCTCACCGTCGCACCGCGGGAGCGGGTCTGCGCTCGCCGGCGATCGGGCCCTGGCCGCCGCGCACCCGCGCCGCCCGCGAGCCGGCGTCAGACGCGGCTTCGAGCCCATAGCGGAGCAGCTCCGCCGTCGGCGGCCACGTCGCCGCGTACAGGGCGGCGACGAGGCCGGCCGCGAAGGCGTCGCCCGCCCCGGTGGCGTCGACCACGGCGGCACGATCGGCGGGTGCGGCGACGTGGAAGAACGTACCGGCCTCCTGGGCGAGATCAGCGCCGTCCGGGCCCGCGGTGACCACCGCGATCGGGGTGCGTCGCGCGAGGCTCCGGGCGCAGGACTCCGGACTCGCGGCCTGGTCGTCGACCAGCCAGCGAGCCTCCTCGAGGCCCATGACCAGCAGGTCCGGACGGATGCGCCCGATCGCCGATGCGAGCTCGCCTGCCACGCGCCCATCGGAGGCCGAGCCCCCGCCAATGCTCACGTGACGATCGGCCGGGCGGTTCTCGAGCACCCGGACGAGCGGCTCCGCCTCCCTCGCGTCGCGCAGCACGTAGCCCGAGCAGTGGATCCAGCCGGCGGCCTCGATGGCCGCCGGCAGCGCATCGCCCTCCATGGCGAGCGGCGCGCGATCGCTGAGCATGGTGCGCTCACCGGCACCGACCAGGATCACGACCACGGTGCTGGCGGAGGCGTTCATGGCGAGCACCTCGACCCCCTCCGTCCCGAGCTGCCGCCCAAGCCAGTCCCCTGCGGGGTCATTCGCGAGCGCGGTCACCAGGCGGACGGGCAGCCCGCAACGCGCGAGGCGCACGGCGACGTTGGCGCCCTGCCCGCCGGCCGCCAGGACGATGGAGGCAGCGTGATCCCCACCGAGGATGATCGGCCCGGCCACATCCGTGCTGACGTCCAGGCTGCTGTCACCGACCACGCAGATCGACGGCACGCGGCTCACCAAGGCCTGCGGTTCGCGAACCCTTCGCTCGTCGAGTGCCAGAAGCCAAGCTCCGGGTCGGACAGCCGCCAGCAGAGCCAGGCGCGGACACCATCGCGCCGCGTCGGAATGTCGACCAGGCCGCTGTCGAGGTCGCGCACCTGGACCCCAAGCGATTCGAGCAATGCCAGGAGGCCCTTGATTCCCTCGCCGACCTGGGCCAGCGCGGCCTCGCGCTCCTCGACGTCCGCGTGAGACCCGTTGGATCCGGCCGTGGCGTGGGCGGCGTGCTCGGCGTGCAACGCACCGAGGGCATCGTCGAAGCGTCGCTTCTCGATCGCGAGCTGCAGGAGGACGGCGCGCACCTGCGGAATGAGCACGCGGGCCTCGTCGAGGGTGTAGCTGGGTTCCTCGGGCATGGGCACCCTCGATGGTAGCGGCACCTCGACCGCGGCGACACCCTTTGCTAGCATCAAGTTCGACGCATACCGGCCAGGCCTGCTCCGCACCGCGACGGCGCCCCCGGGATCCATCGTGAGGGTGCTCCCGCACCATGACCGACGAGATGCGCCGTGGCCGTGGGCAGAACGACGAGCGGCCGCCGTCGCCCCACGACGATCCATACACGGCCTACCACGACTTCGACCTGCCCGCATACATGGGCAGCACCACGTTCCAGAAGCTCCCGCTGGTGAGCAACGCCGCGGACCTTGCGGAACGGCACCCGGACGTGGCGATCGTGGGTGCCCCGTTCGACGACGCCGTGAGCCACCGGCCGGGCTGTCGCTTCGGGCCGCGCGCGATCCGGACCGCCACGTACCACGCGGGAAGCCTGAACTCCCTGCAGCTCGACATCCAGCCCTTCGACTGGCTCGACTGCGTGGATGCCGGTGACGCGCCGGTCACCCCGGCAAACCTGGCGCGGGGGCACGAGGTCATCGGGCGCAAGATCGCCGAGGTGACCGAGTCGGGTGCCATTCCCATCGTCCTGGGGGGCGATCACTCCATCACCTTTCCCTCGGCGAGCGCCGTGGCACGCCACGTGGCCCCGCGCCGCCTTGGCGTCGTCCACTTCGACGCACATGCCGATGCGGCGAACACCACCTGGGGCGTCCTCGCCTCGCACGGCACCCCCATGCGCCGCCTCATCGAGTCGGGCGCCGTCGCCGGACGCAACTTCGTCCAGGTCGGCCTGCGCGGCTACTGGCCGCCGCCGGAGACGTTCGCCTGGATGCGCGAGCACGAGATGCGCTGGCATCTCATGACCGAGATCGAGGAGCGCGGCGCGGAGGCGGTGATCGCCGACGCGATCGCAGAGGCGCTGGATGGACCGGACCTGATCTACCTCTCGGTCGACATCGACGTCATCGACCCGGGCATGGCGCCCGGGACGGGGACGCCGGAGCCCGGCGGGATGTTGACCCGCGAGCTGCTGCGGGCGATTCGGCAGGTTGTCGGTGCCGTCGACCTGGCGGGCATGGACGTCGTCGAGGTCTCGCCGCCCTACGACCACGCCGATGTCACCGCCGCAGCGGCCCACCGTTGCGTGATGGAGGCCCTCAGCGCGCTCGCGGCGCGAAGGCGCGCGGCCGGCCGGGACCCGAACCCGACCCGGCTCTAGGAACGCGCGGCTAGCCGGTCACCGAGAAGGCGCTCGTGGCGACCTGCTGGCCGTTGAGGGTGACGGAGATGTCGTACTCGCCGGCGGCGAGCTGGCTGAACGGCATCTGGATGTAGCCCGTGCAGGGCTTGTCCGCGGTGCAGCCGATGTTGGTCAGCTCCAGGGACCCATCCCCGACCGACGAGCCATCTGCGTGCCGGAGGATCGTCACGCCCATCACGTCGCTGGCGCGCGCGTTTCGGAAGCCGACCCAGATCCAGACCTTGCTGCCGGTGAGCGTGCTGCCGTCACTCTTGCAGCCGTGGAAGTCCATGTCCTTCGTGGCGCACGGCTGGGCCTGGGCGGTGAAATCCGCCGGGACGGCGGAGGGTACCTCGGTGGGAGATTCGGTCGCGCTCTGCGACGAGTCCGTGGAGGCCGATGGCGACGCGCCGCCGCTGTCGGTCGGCGTTCCCTGGTCCGTGGCGCTCGAGGTCGGTGTGGGTGATGCGCTCGAGGCGGCCGTGCCCGGGCTCGAGTTGAGCACGGCGAAGAAGAACACCCCGCCCAGGAGTGCGGCGATCCCCAGGATCATGAATCCCAGGATGGCGAACCCTCCGGAGCGCCGGGGCTCATCCCCGTCGTATCCGTCGTAGCCGTCCCCTCCGTCATCGCCACCGGCGCCGTAGACGCCGATGTCGCGGCTCCGGCCGGGATCGGCAGGTTCGTACCGATCTGTGGCGTCTCGCTCGTCGACCGCGAGGTCGTCGTATCGCTCACTGCTGTGGGGCTCGTCGGCATAGCGACCGGCGGCGATGGCGGCTGGAGGCAGCGCCGCTTCCGCGGGCCGCTCCGGCTCCACCCCCGGCTCGGCGGCGGGCCATCCCGGGGTCGGGGCCGGCTGAACCTCGGCCAGGTGGTCGACCCGGGGTGCCGGCTCGTCGGGTGCCTCGGCTTCGCGACGGGTCAGCGCGTCGGCCGGTTCCGGGACGAACGGAGTCCTGCCGACGGGATCAGTCGCCGGCCAGTCCCCGGAGCCGCGATGGAAGGGGTTCTCGCCGCTGCGTCGGAGCCTGATCCGGTCCTCGAGCCCCTGCCGATCCAGGCCACGGGGGCGACCCGCGCCCTCCGGGATGGGGCCGCCGCAGTGCAGGCACTGCGGGGCAATGG
>CAWDTM010000001.1:0-35429 GCA_963805305.1 uncultured Chloroflexia bacterium | reverse complement strand
TAGGCGCCAGTGCGCCTCGATAACGTGCCGATAACGATGCGGATCGCACCCTGTCCGATATGGGATCGGGGCAACCCGTCGCGCGGCGGCGACCGAGCAACCTGACCATTCGGGTCGACGATGACGTGGTCCTGTGGGCACGCATGCGAGCCCTGCGGGAGGGGACCACCGTCGGACGCAAGATCCGCGGGTGGCTCGAGGAATACGCCCACGTCCCGCGTGCGTGGTGGGAGGGCCTGCCTCCGCCCTGGGACGACGAGGAAGGGGCCAAGGGAGAGGATTCTCGGAGGCAGTCCGCCGTCAGGGGGTGACCGTGCACTCGTGCATCTGTGCTGCACGTCAGGGCCCCGACAGGCGGCAGCGGCGTGCCGTCGGCGGCGTCCGATCCGCTAACGATCGGCGGGCTACAGGGCGGGCAGCTCGACGATTCGGGCGCTGACGATCGCGTCCATGCTCCGAACGCGCTCCAGCGCCGAGGCAGGCACGGGCTGGTCGACGCTGACGAGCATCGTGGCCTCACCCGCCGCCGAGAGCCGAGACAGCTCGAGCGACGAGATGTTGATCCCACCCTCGGCGAGAAGCGTGCCCACCGCGCCCACCACGCCGGGCCGGTCGTGGTGGCGCGTGACCAGGATGGTTCCAGCCAGCTCCGCGTCGATCTCGAAGCCATCGAGGCTCACGAGGTGGGGACGGCCGTGCGCTGTCGATCCCGCCAGGCGCAGGGTCCGCTGCGGAGTCGCGACCGAAAGGGTGAGCAGCGATGCCCATGGCTCGGAGGCATCGGTTCGGGTCTCGCCCACGGTCAGGCCCCGCTCGCGCGCCACGAGGTCGGCGTTCACCGCGTTGACCCGCTGATCGGTCACAGCCTCCAGGACCCCGGCGAGCGCCGCTGTCCGCAGGGGCGAGCCATCCCACGCGGCGATCTCGCCGGCATAGGTGAGGTCGACCGAGCCGATCGGTTCATGCGACAGCTGCCGGGCCAGCATGGCCAGGCGCCGGGCGAGCTCCACGTAGGGCCGGAGCCTGGGTGCGACATCGGCCGAGACCGCCGGGGCGTTCACCGCGTACGGCGGGGTGATGCCGGCCAGGGCCATCACCACCTGCTCGGCCATCTCGTTGCCGACCCGCGCCTGCGCCTCCCGGGTGGATGCCCCGATGTGCGGTGTGAAGAGCGTGTTCGGGGCGGCGCGTAACGCGTTGTCGGGCGCCATCGGCTCGGCGGCGTACACGTCCACCGCCGCGCCGGCGACGTGCCCGGAGACGAGGGCGTCGGCCAATGCCGATTCGTCGTAGATTCCGCCTCGGGCGACGTTGAGGCAGTAGACGCCGCGCCGCACTGCGTCAAGCTGCGCGCGCCCGATCATCCCGCGGGTCTGGGCCGTGAGCGGCGTATGGACCGTGATCACATCGGCGCGTTGCAGGAGCTCCGGCAAGCCCACCTGCTGGGCGCCAGCCTCGGCGATCTGCTCAGCGGTGAGATACGGGTCGTAGGCGAGCACCTTCATCTCGAAGGCGAGTGCCCGACGGCAGACCTGCTTGCCGATCTTCCCCAGGCCGATGATCCCCAGCACCCTGCCCCGCAGCTCCGACCCCAGGAAGTGGCCGCGCTCCCATTCCCCGCGCCGGACGGATGCGTCCGCGGCCGGCACCCGCCGGAGCAGGCCGAGCATGAGGGCCATGGTGTGCTCGGCGGCGGCGATGGTGTTGCCGGTGGGGGCGTTGACGACCATGACCCCGGCCCGGGTGGCGGCCTCGAGGTCGATCCGGTCGGTGCCGATGGAGGCGACCCCGACCACCGAGAGGCGCGGTGCAGCCGCCCGCAGCACCTCCGCGTCGACGCGGGTCTGTGAGCGAACCACCAGCGCGTCGTAGCCGTTCCCCTCGGCAAGGAGCTGAAGAAGCTCGGAGCGGGGGATCCCCACGCGGACGTCCGTGTCGTGCGCCACGGCGAGGACGTCGATGCCGGCCTGCGCGACCGGCTCGACCACGAGGATGCGGGCCACGCGGCGAGTCTAGCCGTCGCCGCGTGGCTGCGCCGTCATCAACCTGTGGGCGAATTCTTCAAGCTGACGCCCGCGCTGACGGGCTTGCCGTGCTCCTTGGGGTGAAGGTACCTGCCCTTCTCCGCTCCGACCTTGGCCACTTCGGCCTCGACCGGGTGGGCCTCCGCCCACGCGTCATGGCGGATCCCGGTCACCTGCCAGGACACGTCGAGACCCGCCGCCCCACCGGCGATGACGAATCGATTGTTCTTTACGCCGGACTTGACGTGGAGGTTCGGAGCTGCGGCACCTATCGGCGTCAGCTGGTAGCGGAAGTCCTTGTTGAGGGCCTCGAACCAATCGGGGAGGGTAACCGTCGCATCCCCGCCCCCGGAAAGGGTCGCGACACCGTTGTAGACGTTCATCATGTCCGGGCTCTCGACGAAGCTGTGCTGCAGGAACTTGTTCGTCGGGTCAAGCGGGTGGTCAATCTTGAACGTGCCACTCGCCTTGGAGAAGCTCCCTGACACTCCGCCATTGCCATAGCCGTAAATCGCGTAGCCGGTGTCACTTTGGCCCACAACCCCTGCGCCGGCGCCCGTCGCGACGCCCCACACTGCGTACGCGTTGGAGTTGCTGACCGTGGTTGCGCCATACACCCCATTCCCGCCGGCGTTGCTGGTGCTGCCCCACACACCGTTGGCCCCAGACCCGTAGACGCCGGTGCCGCTGGAGCTGGTTGGCCCGGTGCCGTGGACGCCGTGTCCGGCCGTGCTGTCGGCGCGCCCGTAGACCCCGTATGTGGTCCCGGCGCCCGCGGGCGCGTATCCGTAGACGCCGTAGCCCGAGGTGCCGGGGCTCACACCGACGACCCCCACCCCGTTTGCGGCGGACGGGATCGAGGCGCCGATGACGCCGTTGATCCCGGCAAACTCGCCGGCGGCCTTGAAGAAAGTGACGCCGCCTGACGGGTGAGTGTCCGTCGCCGCGGCGTTGTACGCGAGACCTATCACCGCCACGTTGTCAGCGCTGGCGTCGCTGTTCGTGGCCCGCACTGCATAACTACTGCTCCCGTCAGTGCTGGCCACGATGCCGTCGTTGTTGACGCCGAAGGCACGGATGGCGGCACCCGAGCCGGCGCTGGCGCCGGCGTTGCGGGCCTGGATGCCGTCGCCGTTGGGCGAGTCGGTGCGGCCGTAGACACCGCGGCCGTTGCCGCTGGTGCGCGTCACGTAACCCATCAGCGCAGTGCCCGGACCCTGCTGGTAGAGGGTGAAGGCGGTGATCGTGCTATTCGTCAGCAGCTGGGTGTCGGCGCTGCCGGCGTTGTTGTCGGTGCGGCCTATGAGGAGGGGGCTGCCGGTGGCCGCCACAGCCCGCGCTGGGCTGAGGCGTCCCACGGCGTTTGCCAGCAAGGCGCCCGCGCCACCGGCCAGGCCGGCCAGCACCGCCCGACGGGTGCGGGGCGCCACGCTCGATGGGCTCGGCGGCGCATTTGTCTCGGGCACGGCAGACGGGGACGGCGAGGTACGGGGCGCCAGGGTCGCGGACATGGGCTGGGACCTCCATCCGCGGGCGAGGACCGGCACCCCGCCAGCGGGCGCGGGCTCGGTAGTTGCCGGTGAGCAAGAACAGTATCGCGTACGGCCGCAAGACCCCACGGTGCGGCAGGGCGTCAGCCGGCGACGGGTCCGCGGCTAGCCACTGCCCGTCCAGTTGCCGGCTCGGCGGCGCGCCATCCCAGCACGGTGGCAACCGCCGCCCACAGGATCAGCGAGTCCGGAAGGTCGAGGAGCGCGGGGATCACCAGGGCACCTACGAGGGCAGCGATCAATGCGGCCGTCGCCCCAAGTCCTACCCACAGCGGATAGTGCGGGTGGTCGTCTACCAGCCGGCGCGCCGTGCGGGAGGCGATGTCTGCCACGGCACGAGCAACCCGCCACAATGCTCCGAGGACGAGGAGGATCAGGATCGCTCCCGGGGCGACCCCCAGCTGGATCCCGTACACCAGGTACCAGTTCTCGGTAAGAACGGCGCGCCCGGCCCTGGCCAGGGCCGTCGGTCCGGCGGTTCCCAGTCCTAGGCCGCCAAAGTTGGAAACGGTGGTCCCGACGCCGGTGGCCAGCGATGCGCCCCGTCCGGCAGCGCTCGCCTCGTGCCCCGAGAGGGTGAAGGCGACCACCTCCGGCCCCCCGATCACCACGAAGTAGAGCACGGCGACCGCCACGATCCCGGCGGCGCCCAGCGCCAAGCGCGTCCACGGGACGCGCAGGATGGAACGGCCTTCCCACATGCGCCGCAGCGGCCAACGGAATACGGCCAGGACCGCCACAGCGCCCATGGCTGCACCGAGCCACGCGCTCCGCGAGAACGAAAGCAACAGCGCGCCGAACGCGAGACCGATGACGACCGAGGCGGCGACCACTTGCGCCCGGTGCCGGACGGCGGCCAGCAGCGGCACCGTGAAGACGTAGGTGAAGATCACGAGGCCCAGGCCGAACTCGTTCGGGGCGATCGACGCACCCACTGCGCGGAGCCGGATTGCGTGGCCGGTGTCGGCCAGGTACGAGTGGTGGAGGAGCTCACCCGGCGCATGGAAGAAGTGATCGTAGAACCCCGTGCCGAGGATTGGCTGGCCGATCCCGAAGGCAGCGGTGAAGGCCACGATCGGCAGCGCCAGCCGCGCGGTGCCAAGGAACCACTCGACCGATGGTCGCAGGGCGCGGACCACCATGAACAGCACGATCCACTCGGCGAGCTGCCGGGCACCGAAGGCGACCAGCACGACATCGGCGCCGGTGGCGATATCGAGGATGCCGCGCGCGGCGATGATCGCGAGCATCACCAGCGCCAGCACCGACAGGAGGTCGGGGCGGCCGCGCGTCGACCACCACCGGCGGAGCGCGACGAGCAGCAGGCCCGCGATCAGCGCCTCCTTCCACGCTCCGCCGAGCGAGACGAGGGTCGGATCGATCAGCAGAACGTTGCTGGCGAGCAGATAGGCGGCGCTGTGGACGGGGAGCAGGATCAGCAGCAACCGCAGGGCGGACATCGGCCGACGCACGGCCCACGCCAGGAGTGCCAGATCGATGAGAACGATCGCCACCCCCCAGACAGGCAACATGGAAAGCGTGGGTCTCCTCGCCGCGGATCTGCGCCGGCACCGCCAGACCGGCTCGGACTGGAATCTCCGCCCCGAGCGCACGACGCAGGTTCGTGCCTGCGACAGTACGAATACCCCATGTCCCCGGAGCGGGACCACAGCCTAGCATCGGCTGCGATGCGTGTGCTCCGCTTCGTTACCGCCGCGCTGCTGATCGGCGCGCTCCTGCCCCACGCGACGGCCGCGGTCGTCAGCCCATGGCTGTCGGCCAACGACCTAAGCTCGGCGTCCGGATGGGGCCAGGCGGCCGGCAGCGTCACGGTCACAACCTCGGGTGATCACGCGTGCGGCAGCTCGTCGCTGCAGCTCACCTACAACGTCAGCTCGAGCATGGCCGAGGCCGGGCGCACCGCGACCCCGCCCACGCTGCCCGGCGATGTGCTCGAGGCGCTCTCGCTCTCCGTCAAGGGCGACGGGACGTACAACACCCTTTGGCTGCGCCTCGAAGACGCGACCGGGGAGATCCTCCTGTACCGCGTCGGGACGCTGAACATCACGAGCTGGACGAGCATGACCGTGGACCTCTCCCAGGCTGCGTCCTACCACACCCTCGGGAACGACGACGGCGTCCTGGACTACCCGCTCAGCCTGTATCGTCTCGTCATCTCGCACAACGGGTCGCAGCCGGCCAGCGGGAAGGCGCTCGTTGACTGCCTCCAGGTGCTTAACGGCTGGAGCCTGCCCACCTCGTCCGCGCGGGTGTTCGCACCGTCGGCCGGCGAGGCGACCCAGATCCACGTCACCGCCGGGGATGCGGGCGACTGGTCCCTCACATTCGTGGACGAGCTTGGCGCGAGCCGCGCCTACAGCGGCATGGCCACGGCCGGGGCCTCAATCAACATTGCCTGGAACGGCAAGACCGCGGGCGGCACCACTATGCGCGGTGACATCCGTGGCATCCTCCGGTTCGATTCTTCGGCGAATGGGAGCCTCGCGTCGACTCACGTGACCGCGCAGGTCCCGTACCTTACCGGGGCCGCCGCTCACGACTACACAGTGAGCTGGCCAGGATCCATTGCCGGCGTCAACAGCTTCCTGACTACCATCGGCGACCCAGCCGAGGTGGAGCGTCAGGCACGCCTGATGGAGGACGCGTTCGTCCGTATGGCCCGCGAGGAGTTCGAGTGGAAGCGGATCGAGCCGACCCGGGGGTATTTCGATTGGCCAAGGTTCGACCAGGCGGTCCAGATCGCCGCGTCGCACCAGATTGAGCTGCTGGGCAAGCTGGTGTACTGCGCACCGTGGGCCAGCTCTGCGCCGGTAGGCACGAGCCCATCTACCGCGGTCTACTACCCACCGACGAGCGTCGCTGACTTCGCGGCATACGCACGAGCGGTCGTTCACCGCTACAAGGACCAGGTCCACGTTTGGGAGATCTGGAATGAGCCGAACACCAGCCTCTTCTGGAAGCCGGCTCCCAGCCCATCGGCCTATGCGGCACTCCTCAAGGCTGCCTATACCGCCATCAAGGCCGAGGACCCGACGGCCACCGTCATCCTCGGCGGACTGGCCGGCTTCGACAAGTCGTTCCTGGACGGGATCCGCACTGCCGGCGCGTGGGGCTCGTTCGACGCGCTGGGCCTCCATACGTACACCATTGGTCCCCCCGAGCCAAGCACGGCCGCAGCCTGGCTCGACCAGGCTCAGGCGTACACCGAGCGCTACGGCGCGAAGCCGATCTGGGTCACGGAGCTCGGTTGGTCGACGTACTCGGGCTCCGGGAGCGGCTCCATCGGCGTTTCGGAGGCCAACCAGGCGGCCTATCTCGCCCGTGCCTACCTCGACGCGGCCCAGCGCGGGGTGCGGGGCGTTTTCTGGTACGACCTCATCGAGGACGGGACCAGCTCGACCTCGCTGAGCCAGAACTACGGCCTGGTCCAGACCAACGGTCGCCTCAAGCCCGCCTACACGGCACTGGCACACGTGGCCGCGGCGCTCGACCAGTCGGTATCGGTCGGGAGCGCATCGCCCTCGACGGCCGGGCAGGCCACCACCATCAGCGACATGGCCAGCACATCCGGATGGAGCGCCGTAAACCTGGGCGGGGGCTGGTCGCAGCTCACGGCCACGAGTGCGCGCCACTCGGGCGCTGGAGCCCTGAAGCTCGACTACTCGATGGGCTCGTCCGGCACCGGGGTCGAGCTGCGGACGAACCTCACGATGAGCGGGTCCCCGAACGCACTGTCAGTATGGGTCTACGGCGACCGGTCCGCCAACCCGGTCTACATCAAGTTCAAGGATCGGACCGGCGAGTACTTCCAGGCCGCGGTCGGCTCCAGCGCCACGCGGACCTGGCAACGCCTGACCCTGTACACCGACGGCTACAACGCCAACTGGAAGCACTGGGGCGGCAACAACAACGGCGTGATCGACTACCCCATCACGGTCACCAGCATCTACGTGTTCAAGGGCACCATGGGCGTCACCAACGGCACGATCTTCTTCGACGATCTCACCGAGCACAGCGGGCCGAACGTCCGAGGCGGGTTGCTGGTGGGCCACACGATGAACACGCAGGCGCTCTACCGGCTTGACGGTGGCGGAAGCACGACGTTGCGCGTCGCGGACACGGCCGCCTACCTGCAGTACGGTGCCGGCTACCAGCCGCTCTCGGTGGGCGCCGGGAACCTCACGAGCGTGAGCATCGGATCGTCTCCGGTCTACGTCGCAAGCCACGCGGGCCTATCCGCGACCACGTTGACTCCTGGTAGCGGCAGCGTCGATTTCAGGTGGATCTCCGGTGACCGCGGCATCGCCACATTCCAGGTCATCAGCCCTACCCACGTCCTGCTTCGGACGTTCGTCGCCGACCTGCCCTACGACAGCGGCTGGCGGACCTTCACCTGGGACGGGCGCTACATGTCGAGTGGGAGCTGGCGCACGGCGGCACCAGGCAAGTACACCTTGGCCTTGTGGTTCCATGGGCCCGATGGCCGGCTGGGGCTGATCGCACGCAGTGTCACGATCCCGTGACCGCGCGCCCCTGAATCAAGTCTCCTGCCCGCGGATTCCGATCACGCGGGCCGGCACGCCGGCCACGATGCTGTTGGGAGGCGTGTCGTCGGTCACGACCGCTCCGGCGCCCACCACGGTGCCGCGGCCCAGAGTAACGCCTCCGAGGATCGTTGCGCCGGCTCCGATCCAACAGTCATCTTCGATCATCGTCGGCGCGCGCACTTCGCCTTGAAGGCGGATCGCCACGTCGAGGCGGTCGAAGCGGTGATTCTCGCTGAAGACGCGCACCGCCGGGCCGAACAGGACGTCCGAGCCGACGTCGACCCCTCCCTGGCCAGAGATGAAACAGTGGTCGCCGATGCCGGTCCGGTCCCCTACGGTGACACCGACGCCCGGCCGTGCCACCACCCCAGTGCAGATCAGGACCGCGCCGCGGGCCACGGTCACGTTCCGGCCGAGGCGGATCCCGCGGGCACCGAAGCCGTCGAGAAGGACTCCGTCGCCCAGGATGAGCTGGGCGCCGGCACGGACGTGCCGCCCGTGCCGGATTACGATGTGACTACCAGCGAAGACGATGCCACGCGATTCGGCGATCCGCAGCCGCACGAACAGGCCTCGCCAAGCCTCCAGGCCCCGCCGTCGGAGGAGCTCCGCCAGATCTGCGTTCGCGTACTCGCCGTCGAGCCGGTAGTCCGGATCCCGCTTGAGCCGGCCGATGAGCCGCTCCAGCCCGCGGCGCAGCGCTGCGCTCATGCGACGGCTCGCTCCAGCGCAACCCGGACCTGGCTCGCGGTCGTCGACCAGCGGAAGGTCCGGGCGTGCGGCGGGCCTTCGCGCCGTGCGCGCTCGTGAACGGCCTCGTCGCAGGCGGCGCGCCGAAGCGCGTCTGCGATCTGAGCCACGTCGCCAGGCGGCACGAGGATGGCGCCTCCGCCGGCGGCGGTCTCGCGCAGGGCCGGGATGTCCGACGCGACGACGGGCACGCCCAGCGCCATCGCCTCGAGCGGCGGAACGCCAAACCCCTCATCCAGCGAGACATAAGCGAACGCGTCCGCCCCACCGAGCAGTGCGCGCACGTCGAGATCGTCGACACGGCCAAGGAGCCTGACCCGGCCGGAGGCGCGGGTGCGCGCGATGGCGTCGGCTACCTCGCCCGCCGCCCCGTCGTCAGGGCCGGCGAGGAGCAGGTCATGCTCCGTGAGGCGCGCCTCCGCAAAGGCCTGCACCAGGGTCACCAGGTTCTTGCGTCGGTTGATGCGGCCGAGGTAGAGCACGTAGGGGCGCTCGATCCCATGCCGGGTGCGCACCGCGGCGGCCCGTTGCCGATCCGGCTCTCGGCCATCCGCGCTGGCGTCCCCCGTGTCGAAAAGCGAGTCGTCGATGCCGTTCGGTGCGACAACGACGGATGCCGGGTCGCGCCTCGGCCACCGCTCGAGCACCTCGGCCCGCACGTGCTCGGAGACAGTCACCACCACGTTCGCCCGCGGAAGGAGCAAGGGGATCAGGGAAAGGTACGCGCGCTCGGCGCGCGTGAACTGGTGCGGCCGGCGCAGGAAGATCAGGTCATGGATGACGGTCGCCGACCGCACGCGTGCCACCGGCGGGGTGAAGTTCTGGTGGAGGACGGCGTCCATCGAGCGCGGTGCCCGGGCCGGGATGCCGACAACGTTGAAGGCG
Source organism: uncultured Chloroflexia bacterium (assembly GCA_963805305.1). Classification (GTDB taxonomy): domain Bacteria; phylum Chloroflexota; class Limnocylindria; order QHBO01; family QHBO01; genus CAVXEH01. Next base: position 25,652 of record CAWDTM010000001.1, on the reverse strand, counting down.
AACGAGGGCAGCGCCGGGGCCTTCACCACGCTGAAGCCGAGCCGGCGGATGGCGGCGACGGCCGGTCCGTGCGCAAACGCGGCGAACTCCGGTGCATCCTGGCGCGCAGCCAGGGCGGCGACCAGGTGGCGCACATAGTTTCTCCCGCTCGGCGGCCCATCCGCGAACCAGCGCGCATCGATTCCGAACCGGGGTGCCGGTGCCGCGACGACCACGGTCCAATCATAGTGGCGCGCGCCCGGCGATCGTCTACGATCGGGGCGTGGACACACGCATCCCGACCGTTGCCTATGTGATCGTCACGTTCCGATCGGAACGGCTCCTTGCGGCCTGCCTCGACGCGATTGAGGCCGACCGTGCCGGACGTGGCTGGCCGATCCTCGTGATCGACAACGCCTCGCCGGATGACAGCGCCCGCGTGGCCTGCGACCACCGGTCGCACCCGATCGTCGTCGAGGCGGGCCGGAACGGGGGATATGGGGCAGGGTGCAACCTGGGCGCGGCCGAGGTCGAGACCGATGCCGTCTTCTTCGTGAATCCGGATGCCCGCCTGGCACCCGGCACCACCGACGCCCTCCTGGGCGAGCTGGCGGATCCACGGGTGGCCGCGGCAGGCCCATCGTCGATCGACCCGATGACTATGCATGCGGAGGCCGCAGGGCGCGAGCCCACCCTGCGATCGACCATCGGACACTTCCTGCTGCTCGGACGCCTCCCCGGCGTTCGTCGCTGGTTCCCGGCGCTGCAGGTCCCCGCCGGCAGCCTGCGCACCCCGTCGGACGTCGACTGGGTCGGGGGCGCCGCCCTCCTGGTCCGGCGGCAGCCCTTCGACACGATCGGCGGGTTCGACGAGTCGATCTTCCTGTACATGGAGGACGTCGACCTCTGCCGCCGCCTTCGCGAGCACGGCTGGCGAATCCGCTTCGTGCCGCAGCTTCGGGTTACGCACGAGATGGGCGGCTCGCAGACAGACGGGCAACCGGAGACCTGGTACGCCGCCTTCGACGTCTATCTCCGCCGGACGCACGGCGCCGGCGCGGCCCGCCTCGCGGCGGCGGCGGCGGCCGTCGGGATGCTCGCCCGCAGCGCCGTCTATCTTGCCCTGCCCGGGCATCGCCGCCAGGCGTGGCGGATGGCGCTCGGAGCCCGGGCCGCGGCCCGCCGGGTTCGCTAGCCGCCGGCCCTCGGCGGGTCGTAGGGCTCGATCTCGGCCAGCCGGGGGTTCGCGCGGTCGCGGTCCGAGAGCAGTGGGACCGTCGTCGGCCACCGGATGTCGACCTGTGGATCGTCCCAGGCGACACCGCGCTCGAGCCTCAGCTCGTAGTACGAGCTCACCTGGTAGGTGACGTCGGCGACCTCCGAGAGGACGCAGAAGCCGTGCGCGAAACCGACCGGCACGTAGAGCATCTGCCGCGCGACGTCGTCGAGCTCAAAGCTCTTCCATGCACCGAACGTGGGCGACCCGCGGCGGATGTCGACCACCACATCCCAGATCGCGCCACGCAAGACCCCGACCAGCTTCGCCTGGCCTGGCGGGAGCTGATAGTGCAACCCTCGGACAACGTCGCGCGCCGACCGGGAGTGGTTCCCCTGCACGAAGCGATCGAAGATCCCAAGCGCCAGCAGGTCGCGCTCTGAGAATGACTCAAGGAAGTAGCCGCGCTGGTCGCGACGGACGACCGGCTGCAGGAGCATGACCCCGTCCAGCGCGGTCTCCACGACGGAGATCACGACGCGGTCGGACGCGCCAGCCCGCCGAAGTAGCGCACGTAGGCGTCTGTCACCGCATCCCAGCTGTAGGTCTCCGCGACACGGCCGGCCGCCCGCCGGCGCAGCTCGGTAATGCCGTCAGGATCCGCGAGGAGCTCCCGCAGGGCCGCCGTCAGGCTGGCCGCGTCGCGGTACCCGAAATAGCGACCGGCGTCCCCGAGCACTTCGTGGTGCTCCGGGACATCGTGCGCGACGATCGCGTTGCGGTGTCCCATGGCCTCGACCAGCGCGGGGTGGGTTCCGCCCACCTCGGTGGCCTGGACGTAGAGGCGGGCGTTGGCCTGGAGCGCGTGGTAGTCGTCGCCGAACACGTAGCCAGGGAACCGCACCCGATCGTCGGCGGCGGCGCAGACCTCGCGGACGTACTCGGCGGCATATGGCGCGTCGCCCACCATGACGAGCGGAATCTCGGTCTCGAGCTCACGGTAGGCGCGGACCACCAGGAGGGCGTTGTTCTCCGGCTCGAGCCGGCTGACGTAAAGAATGTAGCCATCGGGGCGCAACCCGTAGGTGTCGAGCGCGGCCGCCCCGTGACCGCGGTCGTACAGCTCCGTCCCGTACGGGAAGTACTCCGTCTCGCGGCGCAGCTCGTCGCGGTAGTAGCGCTGGATCACGCGCGCGTCGGTAACCACGTGGATCGGCATGCGCGCGGCGAGCCGCGCCGCCCAGCGGTAGTAGGCCTTTCCGACCGTTCCCCACTTCCTCCGCTCCCACTCCAGCCCGTCCACGTTCAGGACTGTCGGCTGGCGGCGCGCCCACGGGATCCAGCAGATTGGGGCGTTGGCGCTGTTGCAGACGTAGACCAGGTCGTATTGGCGCAGCGCGGCGTGCAGCGCGGAGAGCAGCGTGTGCGAGATGGTCTCCGTGTACTTGGTGCGGATCGCCGGCAGGTTCACCAGGTCGACGCCACGGTGACGAGCCCGCCGCGGCTCACCGGAAGCGGCGCGGCAGTAGACCGTCACGGCATGCCCGCGGGCAACGAGGCGCAGCGAGAGCTCCTCCGCAAACGTCTCGAAACCGCCATAGCGGCCAGGGACCCCTCGGGTTCCGAGGATCGCAATCCTCATCGCCGCGTGGCGGTTGCGTGCGCGTTCACGACGGCCGCTGCGCTTGTCATCACGTCGTCCGGGTGTCCTTCCTGTTTCGGCCCGAGGGACGGCATCGCGCGTCCACGTCGGGCTGCGCGGAGTGGGCCTATGGTACCCGCGACGCCTGCCGCCCCAAGGGACCCGGGGACAGGTGTCACGATGTCCCGGCCGGCGGCGCTGCTCGCGGACGCCGCCACGCCATCAGCCGGTCCGGCCACACCACCCCGGCGATGACCACGAGGTAGACGACCCCGAACACGCCGAGGTTCCACGGCGAACCGACGACCATGGAGGCCAGGAGCCCGCCAGCCAGAGCGACGACCGACGCCCCCACCGTGACGACGCTGGAGCGGACGATCCCCAGCGAGCCCGACCGGCCACGGATCTCCAGCAGGTAGATCCCGTTGACCACGATGGCGTTCATGGTCAGCGCGATCAGCGCCGCGGCCAGCCCAAGGACCGGAAGCAGGGCGGTGTTCACCACGAGCGTGATGACCAGTGCGATCGAGACGGCCACCACCCGCCTGCCCTGCTCCCCGATCCCGGTAAGGGCCGTGCCGAGCAGCACACCCACAAAACGGATCGGTGACAGGGCTGCGAGGGCCACGAGGAGCCAGCCGTACGCCGCCACCCCGGGTCCGAACAGAACGGTCATGGCCCAGCTGCTGGCCAGGGCCGTGGCGAACGGGATGGGCACGGACAGGATCAGGAGGAGCCGGACCGATGGACCGAGCAGGACGCTGAGGTCTGCATCCGCCCGCGACAGTCGCGGATAGACGGCGCTGCTCAGGTTCTGCGGGAGGTAGCTGAGCGCCTGCATGAGCCGGCCCGCGCTGAAGTAGGCGCCGGCAGCCACGAGCGCATCGGCCCCCGCCAGGCCGCCAACCAGCAGCGTGTCGATCCGCTGGTAGAGGTTCCCGACCACGGCAAACGCCGCGAATGGGATCGCCGTCCGCGCCAGCGAGACTGCCGTGTGGCGGTCAGGAAGGGCAAAGCCGACGCCGAGCACGAAGCGTACGAGCGCATAGCACGCAACGACGGAGCCGGCCAGAACCCAGGTTCCCATGGCGAACGTCTGCGAGGTCGTCGCGCCGGTCACGAACCCACCCAGGATGACGCCCAGCCATGCCGCCTGCTCGAGGATGGCCTCGATGCTCGGCAGCAGGAACCGGCCGCGCGCGAAAAAGACGGCTCGCGGCAGGTCGGTCAGCTGCTGGACGACGAGGCTCGCGCCCGTCCAGAAGACGACTCCCGCTTCGCCAGGAAACGCGCCCCTGGCGATGACGACCAGCACCCCGACCGCGATCGGCAGGGAGGCCGCACGGAAGAGAGTAAAAGCGCCCAGCAGGACGGGTTCCATCTCGGGGCGCAGGACCGCCTCTCGGGTGAGCATCGAGCTGGAACCGGCCGCGGCGATGGCGGCCACGATGGCGCCCGCGGCGAATCCCAGGCCCACCGCACCGAGCTCGGACGAACCGCGGGCGTGGCCCACGATCGAAAGCACCACGATGGTGGTGAACGCGGAGGCCAGGCGCGCCGCAAGCAGGAACGCAGTGTCGCGCGAGAGGCCTCTGGTCGACGCGGCGGCGGGCTGGGCGTCGTTCGCCGACGCGCTCACCCGCGTGATGGCAGGCCGCTAGGCCCGACGCGCGCGCTCAATGCCGCCGGCCGATCTCGTCCATGGCCAGCAGGGCAGCCCGGTTGCGCCGGATCGCGAGCACGGTGTGGCCCAGGAGGCCAATGGCCCAGACCGCCAGCAGAACAACCCGGAAGACGATCGCGTGCCCCACGAGCGCACCGGCAACCAGGTCGGCTACCAGCGCGAGCGACAGCAGATGCATGCCGCCGGGATAGATGAGCGCGGCCCCTATGACCTGCAGTAGCCCGGGGCGAGCGGCGTCGGCTGCCGCGGCCCGGCCGGGCGCGTCACCCGGACCGCCGAGGCGAGTGAACGGCCGATCCTGCATCGCGTTCTGGACCGCCGCTGCGGAGGCGCGGTCCGGATATCGTCGAAGGTAGGCGATGACGATGTGCTCCTTGCACGAGAAGTGGAAGGCGCTCAGTCCCAGCATCGCCGCGAGAGCGGGCAGGAACCAGGCCGGCTCACCCGTCTCGCGGACCATCTGGACACCGAGCATGCCGGAGCCTATGACGGGGACGTAGAAGTGCCCGAGCCAGTCCATGTAGCTGCCGGCGTTCGACCCCATGTGCCGCAGGCGCGCGATCTCGCCGTCGGAGAAGTCGAGGACGTAAGAAAGCTGGTAGGCGCCCACAGACCCCAGGTGAACCAGGCCCAGCGGCAGCCAAAGCAGCAGGCCGGCCGCGATGCCGAGGCCTACGCCCAGAGCCGTGACCGCGTTGGGAGAGAGCGGGGTGCGCGCGATGACCCAGGTCAGATACCGGGACAGGCGGCTGCCATACAGGCGCCCCATGGCGTAGGGCTCGTTGAGACCCTTCTGGCCGATGGTGCCGACCTCGGCCATCGTGGGGTGGATGGGCTTCACGCCCGCCAGTCCTGGGCGCCGAGCAGCCGCACGGCGTTCGACATCTGCTTGATTGCGAGGGTGCCGGCGAAGAGGCCGGCGATGGCGGGCAGCACGAGTGGATCCGCCGCGCCCGACGTCATTAGTGCGGCATCGGCCAGCAGCGCCAGGCAGAACAGATTCATCGAGGCAGGGTAGTTCCACAGGAACGCGATCCGGCGGTATCGCCAGTACAGGCGCGCGGCTACCGAGGCGCCCGGCCGCAGGGCCGCCACCGCGATGCGGCCATGCGTGGCCTCGGCAACGGAGGGTCGCACCCCCAGGACATGCATGCGGGACTGCTCGCCGAACGGCGATGCGAAGGCGACGCCGAGCATCGCCAGCAGGACCGCCCAGGGCGCGAAGCCAGTCCCGACCATGAGGACGTAGCCGGAGGTTCCGTAGAGCGCCCGGTTCTGGAGGAAGTGCCCGATCAGGTCTAGGTAGGTGCCGCGCTTGCCGGACGTGCCTCGCACGCGTGCCACCTCCCCGTCCGACGTATCGAAGAGGTACGCGAGCTGCAGGAGGAGGGTCGCCGCAACGTAGGTCCACGGGCTAGGGACGAGGACCAGGCCTGCCGCCGCGACGCCGGAGCCGATGGCCAGAAGGGTCACCGCATCCGCGCTGAGGGACGTGCCACGCACAATGGCCCAGGTCAGCCAGGGCGACAGCCGCCGCATGACGAGCCGCGAGTAGGTCGGGTCTGCCGCGAGGTGCGGGTGATCCTGCCCAAGCCGGCGGGCCTCCGCCAGCGTCAGCCGCGCCATCAGAGCACCCCGCTGCGGTAGGCGTCGCGGAGCCAGCCGATCTCGGTCTCGGTCACCTGGTCCAGGAATGTCGTCCGGCCAGGGCGTGTCGCCGGGCCGCGCCGGACCGCTTCAAGCACGAGGCCCGAATCGACGCCGAGCTCCTCCGGCCGTACGGGGAGACCCATGAGCCGGAAGAAGCGGACAGTCCGCGAGCAATCCTCCCCACGCAGCACGCAGGCGGCGACGGTGCCTAGCGCAACCTGGAGGCCGTGGAGGCGGGGGGCATCCAGGAGTTCGTCGAGGGCATGGCTGATGAGGTGCTCGGACCCCGATGCCGGACGCGACGAGCCAGCCATCTCCATCGCCACCCCGCTCAGGATCAGGCCCCGGATCAGCTTCTGCCGATATTCCATCGACTCGAGATCAGCGTCGTCCTCGATCACGGCCAGCGCTGCAGCCTCCGACGTGAGGCATGCGAAGTCGTCGATCTCCTCGCCGCGGTCCTCGTGGGCAAGGCGCCAGTCCCGCACCGCGGACAGGTTCGATACGAGGTCGCCGAGCCCGGATCTCCAGGTGATGATCGGCGCGCGACCGATGGCGTCCATGTCGACGATGATCCCCGCCGGAATTCTGGCTCCTACCGAGGTTGGCTTGCCCTCTGGCGTGACGATCACAGCCACCGGCGAGCACATGCCGTCGCTGGAGGCCTGGGTGGGGACGCTGATGAAGTCGACGCCGCTTCGGGCAGCCGCGAGTTTGGCGGCGTCGAGCACTCGACCGCCGCCGACGCCAACGACAAACTGGGGTCCCACCTGATTGATGCGCTCGACGACCTGTCGAGTGGACTCCTCGGTGTTCGCGTCGACGACGCATTCTGCGAGGCGAAGGCCGCGTCCAAGCGCATCCTGCAGCAGCGATCGCCCATATCCGGTCGGCGACCGCGAGCCAGAGTGAACCAGCAGGGCAGTAGCGTTGCCCGGCGCTTGGAGCTCGGCGAGAGCGTCAACCGCCTCGCTCGACCCGTGCACGAGGCGCAGCAACCGGGGGATCTTTACTGAGCGATGGGCGAGGAGCGGGAGGCTCACACGGACGCCGTCGCCCGAAGGAGGAGACCGACGTGGCGCGCGCGCTCCAGGTCCACGCCGTCGTCGATCTCCGTCCACGCGCGGCCCTGCGTCGGGAGGATCCGCACACGCAGCGCGGCCGCCTCACGGTCCATCGCGTCCTCGTAGTACAGGTGGCTCCCGCCAGCCGCGACGAGGCGGTCCGCCGCAGCCACGAGCCTACGAGCACCGATGGGATCGAAACTGGCCAAGCCGATGTACTCGCCGACCGAGGCGGCAGCGTCGAGCTGCTTGTTGATTCGAATAACCCGGCCCTCGCCATCGACCTGCACCTTCATCTCCTCGGCGCCCAGTGGCTCTTCTGTGTCCACCACGATCCAAGAACCTGCCGGCATGGCCCACAGGGCGGCCAGGATCGCTGGATCGAAGATGATGTCCGAGTTGAGGAGGCAGAACCCATTGCCCACCACGTGCCGGGCAGCCAGGAACGACCGGACGTTGTTCGCGGTCGCGTATGCGGGGTTGAAGATCTCGTGGGTCCGGATGCGACCACCACGGTCCTCGAGCGCGGAGCGTAGCCGGTCGGCGCAGTGCCCGCTGACCACAAAGACATCCTCGCAGCCGACCGCCTCGAGCGCGGTAAGCTGTCGGTCGAGGAGCGTCAATCCGGCGACCTCGAGCAGTGCCTTGGGCCGGTCTGCGGTGAGCGCGCCCAGGCGGCTCCCCACACCGGCGGCGAGGATGACGGCCGGCAGGCGACCAGTTCCTCGAGCGCTCATTGCGCCGCAGTCCTGGCCGTCACCCCGTGAACGTAGTGGTCGCACGGATCTGTCCACTCCAGGCGCAAGGCATCGTCGGCCATCACTGCCAGGACGGATCGGAGCGGCGGTCGAGATGCGCGGACGAATTCGGCGCTCAAGATCGGCTCCACCTCGATTGAGTACCCGGCGGCATCGAGGATCCGGGACGCCCAACCGTGCCGGCTCACCGCCGGCCAACCGGCAAGATGCACGACCCCGTGCCTCTCAGCCTCGATCGCGTCTGCTATACGCTCGGCGAGGGCTGGCGCCCACGTCGGGTTTCCCCACTCGTCGTCGACCACGCGAAGCGCCTCGCCGCGTTCGGCAGCTCGCGCGGCGGCCGTCAGGATCTTGGTGACAAAGCTGGGCCGCCGCGGTCCGAAGAGCCACGCCGTGCGCACGATCAGGTTTCCCTGCCCCGCCGCCGCCACCAGCCGTTCGCCCTCGAGCTTTGAGGCCCCGTAAGGATTGATCGGGGACGGCTCGTCCTCAGGGAGGTAGGGCGCCTGCTTGGATCCGGAGAACACCTCGTTGGTGCTGATCTGCACGCAGCGTGCACCAGCCTGCACCGCGGCCTCGGCCAGCGCGCCGGCTGCGGTGCCGTTGATCCGCAGCGCGAGGGCGGGGTTCCTGGCGCAGCCGTCGACATCGGTCCAGGCGGCGCAATTCACGACGACTGTGGGATTCCACGCCGCCAGCCGTGAGCGGTCATTGCTGCTGGAGATGTCGAACGTCTCGTGCCGAAAACCGAGCAGCATGTGGCCCCGCGATTCGAGCACCGCGACACACAGGCGGCCCAGGAGTCCTCCTGCGCCGGTGACGGCCACGCGCTCCATGGGCTATTCCAGGCTCGTGCCTGCTGCGAGGCGAGCGCCGTACTGCCGGCGGTAATAGGCCAAGTATTCGCCGCCCTTGAGCGGGCGCCACCAGGGCTCGTTGTCGCCGTACCACGCGACGGTTGCGCGCAGGGCATCGGTGAAGCGCCACGCTGGGGTCCAGCCCAGCGCCGCCAGCTTCGAGCCGTCGATCGAGTAGCGCCTGTCGTGGCCCGGTCGATCCTCGACGCGACGCACGAGCGATAGCGGCTTGCCCATGAGGGCCAGGATCCGCCGCGTCAGCTCCATGTTGGTCAGCTGGCTGCCACCCGACACGTTGTAGACCGCTCCAGCAGCGCCCCGGGCGAGAACGGTCGCGATGGCGTCACAGTGGTCGTCGACGAAGATCCAGTCGCGCACCTGAAGGCCATCGCCGTACAGCGGAAGTGGCTCGTCATCGAGCGCATTCGTGACGAACAGAGGCACGAGCTTTTCGGGATACTGGTACGGCCCGAAGTTGTTCGACGCGCGCGTGATGTTAACGTGCATCCCATAGGTGGAGTGATACGCCCGGACTAGCAAGTCGCCCGCTGCCTTGCTGGCGGAGTATGGGCTGCGGGGACACACCGGATCGTCTTCGCTGGAGGCGCCCAGCGCGACATCTCCGTATACCTCGTCGGTGCTCACCTGCAGGTACCGTCGATGGCCGTGCCGGCGTGCTGCCTCGAGCAACACGAACGTTCCGTAAACGTCGGTCTGGATGAACGCGTCGGGCGATTCGATGCTACGGTCGACATGAGATTCCGCGGCGAAGTTGACGATGGCGTCGACCTCTGCAGCCAGGTTGCCAACCAGCTCTGCGTCACTGATATCACCCCGGACAAATCCGAAGCGAGGACTGTCCTCAAGGTCCGCGAGGTTGGCCAGGTTGCCGGCGTAGGTGAGCTTGTCGAGCACCGTGATGTGGGCACCGGGGTTATGCCTGAGCACTCGCCGCACGAAGTTGGAGCCGATGAACCCGGCCCCGCCCGTCACAAGCAGCCGATCCGGACCCGTGCCTTGATCGGTCATGCCTCCACCTCGGTAATGTCGTGGCCAGTCTCAACCGGATGGTTCGCCGCAAACTGCGCGGCGAACCCATTCGCCGCAACCAGCGACGAGATGGTGCCGGCGTCCTGCCACTCTCCGTCGAACACCGTGTGAACGAGAGAGTTCCGCTCAAGATAGTGATTCAGCAGGTCAGTGATCTCGAACTCGCCCCTCGCTGAGAGCTTGAGGCCGGCGATGACGTGGAAGACGCTCGGGCGGAAGAGGTAGACCCCTATGGGTATCAAGTTACTCTTGGGCTCCTGCGGCTTCTCTTCGAAACCTACAAGCCTACCGTCCGCACCCAACTCAGCGACACCGAAGCGACGCGGATCCGGCACCTCTTTCAACACGACTCCCGCCTCATGCGACCCCGATTGGAACATTGTGGCGAACTCAGCAAGGGAACCATTCAGGATGTTGTCGCCGAGCACGATGGCGACAGGGTCGGTGTCCGCGAACTCGCAGGCCAAACCGATTGCGTGGGCGATGCCCAGTGCTCCGCGTTGATATCGGTACGAGAGGCTCAAGCCGAAGTCAGAGCCGTCATGCAACAGCTCGAGGATGTCACCGACGGAGCGACCACCAACCACCACCATGACTTCGTGGCAGCCCATCTCTTTGAGCGTCTGAAGCGGGTAAAAGATCATCGGTCGGTCGTAGACAGGGAGCAGGTGCTTATTGGTAACCAGAGTCAACGGAAAGAGCCGCGACCCGCTTCCTCCTGCTAGAACCACGCCTCTCAGCGGCATGCATCCTCCCTGGTGGTCACGATCTAGTGTCCCTACGGACGCTACATTGCGGCAAGGATACCGCCCGGCACGCCACCCGCGTGCGAATGACCCCGGCAGACCAGAACGAATCCCGAGCCCGTCCACGACGATCCGTCCAACCCTGCCACCACGAGAGCTGCGGGCATTTCGCCGGATTGGTGACTCGCCGGCCAGCAGGTCGGGAATGGCCGCCGATAGGCACAAACGGGAAGACGAAGCAACGCAGGCGCTCAGGAAGCCTGTGGATGGGGATCTCGCTCGGTGGCGGACGTCGCGAGCACGGCGCCGGCAACCCCAAAGACCCAGTAGGCGATGGGCGGGGCAACATATGTGCCGGCCGTCAGAGAGGCGACGAGCCCCTGGACGAACACCATCAGCCCCCCAAGCGCGAGAATCTGCCAGGCGGTCTCGTCCAACGGGCCGATGGCGCGCCAGAGCCGGACGAGCAGGACGCCGATGAAGGTGACGAAAGCGAGCAATCCGATGACACCGGTCTCGCCGAGGACCGAGGGCCAGAACGTGTCGTCAATGGCGATTGGATTATCGCGGCTCAGGCCGGGGATCAGGTCGACCCCATAGTCCGCGTAGACGGGGCTATAGTCGCGGCGGCTCATGTAGCTCCCCCAGCGCCCCAGCCCGGCGCCAAGCGGGAAGTGGTCCCGCGCGATGGCGACCGAGCCCACGTACAGCGCGGTACGTGGCTCGATCCGCGTCACCTGGGTCCGGTCCGGGGGAGTCGCGAGAATTGCGCTGATCGCCTGCGGCGAGTTGAGGTAGTGGCCGGCGGTGTCGGCGTAGAAGCCACCAACGAACGGTACGAAGGCTCCCAGCAAGAGCGTTAGCGCCGCACCGAAAGGCAACCACGTCCGCAGAACGGCGTGCGCCGAGCGCGAACGCCACGCGAACCAAAGGAGCGCGACGGCAAGCGCCAACAGCAGCGCCAGGATTGGCGTCCGCCGGCCAGAGAAGAAGGTGCCGGCATTCAGCAACAGCCCCACGGCGAGCAGCGACCACGCGCGTCGCAGGATCACCCACGCATAGACGAACAGGCTGCCGAAGACGGTCACCCAGCCAAAAAGGGCAGGGTGGTAGAAGACCGACTTGATCACCACCAAGCCGCCACGCTGTGCGTGATACGGCGCGAGCCCCAGCGCCGTCTGGAAGCCCATGGGAGTGACGAGCTCCCACGCACCCAGCGCGAGGATCAGCAGAATTGAGGCGAGCATGACCAAGCCAACACGCCCCACTGCATCACTTCGCAAGGGAAGCCAGGACGCAAGGTAGAAGAATGCGACACCCTTGAGCAAGAGGAATAGCCCTGGGACCCAGATCGGGGCCGGCGCGCGCGCGCCGAGACTGGAGGCCACGCCAGCCACAGCGACGACGACAATCGCCCACTCGCCGACGCCCATCTGGAGTCGGCCGTTCGGGATCCGATAGCGAATGACGGCCACTCCAACGAGGAGGAGCAGCCCGATCTCATCGAAGTACCGGACATCGACGGCGAGGACCTGCGGCAGCGTGTTTCCGACGAGGCTGAAGAGCAGGAACACGCCAAGTCCCTCGGCCGGAAGGAAGGCGAACAGCGCAGCGACCACCAGCACTGCGGCTCCGGGAGTCACGATGCTGACGGGCTGCAGGCCGAGTCGCGAGACGAGCGTCGCCGCCAGGATGGCCGCCGCCAGCGCCAGCGAGATGCGGAGCGCGGCCCGACCCAGCGACGCTGGGGTGCCGATCAAGGTGCCGAATGGTACCCGACAGAAGCACTGGCAGACGGTTCGCTTACGTCCCGCAGGTTGCGGCGATTCCGACTAGTACGCCCCACGCCCCGTAACCACGGCGCGGACGGTCAGCACGAGGATCTTGAAGTCAAGGATGAAGCTGCGCCGCCGGACATACCGCACCTCCAGCGAGAGGCGCTCTTCGAACGTCCGGTCGGAACGTCCATTGACCTGCCAGAGGCCGGTGATCCCCGGACGGACGCTCAGGATCTCGCCGGCCTCGGGACGGTCCAGGAGCTCGTCAGGGAAGTAGGGTCGCGGACCAACCAGGCTCATCTCGCCACGCAGGACGTTCCACAGCTGCGGCAGCTCGTCCAGGGAGGTCTTGCGCAGGAACGCACCCACGCGCGTCCGGCGCGGGTCCTCGCGGAGCTTTCGGTTCACCAGGTACTCGAGCTGACGCTCCTCGTTCGCCGTCAGCAGCTCCGCAAGGTGATGGTGGCTGCCATCCAGCATGGTGCGGAACTTGAGGACGACGATCGGCTGGCCGCCACGTCCGATCCGCCTGGATCGATAGAGGATCGGGAGACCCGAATCCACGGCAGTGGCCACGGCGATGACCAGCATCCCCGGAACGGCAAGCACGAGCAGGAGAAGTGAAGCCACGATGTCGACGACCCGCCGCGTCAGCTCGTACGCCAATACGCTGGAGGCCGATGTCGTGGCTGACTGCGACCGCGTGATCTGCTCCAAGAGCGAACCTCCCACCCCGTGAGGTCTGGCACGACCATGCGAACGGCCGCCGGGCTCGCGTGCCCTGCAAGCCCGCCGGTGAGTATACGTCCGGGTCAAGGGTCGCTGTCCACGGGCCGAAGGTCATCCCGTTCGCCGCACCCTGGGTCATACTGCGGTTGATGACGCAAGACGGGCGCGGACTACTCGAGGTCACGGTCGAGATCCCGAGCGGGAGCCGCAACAAGTACGAGTACGACCACCTCCGACATCGGTTCGTCCTCGACCGGGTCCTGTACTCGAGCGTGCACTACCCCTGCGATTACGGATTCCTGGACGGTTCGCTGGCCGATGACGGCGATCCGCTGGACGTCCTCGTGGTGATCAGCGAGCCAACCTTTCCCGGGATGCGTGGTTCGCGCGCGCGCCATTGGCGTCCTCGACATGACCGACGACAAGGGCCACGACCACAAGATCCTGGCTGTGGCCCATGACGATCCCCGGTGGGACCAGACGCATGAGCTTGCCGATCTGCCCTCTCACTCGCTCCGCGAGATCGAGAACTTCTTCGACATCTACAAGGAGCTCGAAGGCCGCGCCACGGTGATCCGCGGCTGGCTGGGCGTGGACGAAGCATGGGCGATCATCGGGCGCGCCGTGGAAGCGGGGTCGCGCGAGCGCCGGGAGGGCCGGGCAGAGGACCAGCCCCAACCCGGGACCTGGCGCTGAGGTGGCCGTCAAACCGCAAGAGCTGCGGATCATGCTGGTCGCCGGAGCGCGGCCCAACTTCATGAAGGTGGCGCCCGTCCTGGCTGCCCTGGAAGAGCGCGACCGGTTCAGCGTGGAGCTGGTGCATACCGGCCAGCACTACGACGCCCTGATGAGCGACGCGTTCTTCCGGGACCTGGCGATGCGCCCGCCGGACACCCACCTGGGCGCCGGATCCGGGACGCACGCCGAGCAGACCGGGCGCGTCATGGTGAGCTTTGAGCAGCTGCTTCAAAGCCGCCCGGTTGACCTGGTGATGGTGGTTGGGGACGTGAACTCAACCCTCGCCTGCAGCGTCGTCGCCGCCAAGGCGCAGATCCCCCTTGCCCACGTCGAGGCCGGTCTCCGCTCGTTCGACCGGACCATGCCCGAGGAGATCAACCGCGTCGTCACCGATGCCCTCTCGGGGCTGCTCTTCACCACCTCGGAGGACGCCGACGAGAACCTGAGGCGCGAGGGCCATGCCCCCTCGCAGATCCACTTCGTGGGCAACACCATGATCGACACGCTGGAGCGCTTCCGCGGCCAGGCGTCCAATCCGGACCCGCTGGGCCTGCTTGGGATCGCCTCCGGCGAGTACCTGCTCGTCACGCTCCACCGACCCGCCAACGTGGACGACCCATCGCACCTGCTGCAGGTCCTGGCCGAGCTGGCCGACGCCCCGCTCCCGGTCGTCTTTCCGATGCATCCGCGGACCCGGGCGGTCGCCGAGCGGGCCGGCGCTGGCGCCCTGCTCTCGGCCATCAATGCCATCCCGCCGCAGGGGTACCTCGACTTCCTGCGGCTCCAGGCCCACGCCCGGGTGGTGCTCACCGATTCAGGTGGGGTCCAGGAGGAGACCACAGTGCTCGGCGTGCGATGCCTCACCTTCCGCGACAACACCGAGCGACCGGTGACGATCACCCACGGGACCAATCGGCTCATCGGCAGCGACCCGTCGACCATTCGTCCGGCGCTGCGCCAGGCGCTCGCGGAGGCTCCGCCGACCGCCACCGCGCCGCCGCTGTGGGACGGGCACGCGGCCGAGCGCATCGCCGACGTCCTCGAAGCCTGGGGCGATCCCCGCGGCGCTCAGTCGTAGACGAGGGAGACTGATCCGTCCGGGCCGATGGCGACCCGTCCGACCGGCCGGCACGGGACGCCGACCGCCACCGAGTACGGCGGGATGTCCCGATTGACGAACGAGCAGGCACCGATCACCGAGTGGTGCCCGATGGTGACCCCCTTGACGATGACCGCATCGGCCCCGATGTGGCAGTGGTCCTCGATGCGAACCGGAGCATGCGCCACGCCGGCACGGCCCTCGGACAGGACGCGCTCGACCGTGTCGTGGGTGTAGACCTGGACGCCGGCGCTGAGGTCGCAGCCGGAGCCGATGGCCAGGCCGCCCGTGCCGTCGAGCAGGACGAAGGGGCCAATCCACGTCCGGGCACCCACGCTGACGTCGCCGTAGACGTAAGCGGACTGGTAGATGCTCGACTCCTCGCCGAATCCCAGGCTACGGGCTCGCTCCCACCGGTCGGTGATGAGCTCCTGAAAGGGCAGATCGCGCTGCCAGTGCGACCGCATCTCGCTCCGCAGCGACTGGTAGAGGCGGGACAGGTCCGGACCCGGGGGCTCGCGCATGGGCGTGAGGATACCCGGCTGCGACGAGCGGCGCCGGAGAGTCGGCTACCATCGGCGGGACATGCCGTACCCCGAGACCCTTGCTGGCAGGAGCGTGCTGGTGACCGGCGGCGCCGGGTTCATCGGCAGCCACCTCGTGGACCGCATCATCGACGAATCGCCGTCCCGCCTGACGGTCGTTGACAACCTCTTCCTGGGCAAGGAGACGAACCTCGACAACGCGCGCGCCGCTTTTCCCGGCCTGGTCTTCCGGCAGCAGGATGCGACGGACTACGACGCCATGGCGCGCATCCTCACCGAGCAGCACGTGGAGGTCGTCTTCAACCTGGCCGTGGTGCCGCTGCCCGCGTCGCTCACGCGCCCCCGCTGGAGCATCGAGCACAACGTGCAGCTGGCGACGGTGCCGTGCGAGTTGCTGCGGCAGGGCTTCTTCCGGACGCTGATCCACTTCTCGTCGTCGGAAGCCTACGGCTCGGCCGCATACGTGCCCATGGACGAGGCGCATCCGCCGGTACCCTCGACTCCCTATGCCGCCAGCAAGCTCGCCGGTGACCAGGTGGTGCTCTCCTACTGGCATACCTACGGCCTGGATGCCGGGATCGTCCGCCCGTTCAACAACTTCGGCCCACGTCAGAACGCCGGGACCTACGCGGGGATCATCCCCATCGTGGTCCAGCGCGCCCTCGACGGGACGCCGGTCGAGATCTTCGGGGACGGCGAGCAGACGCGCGACTTCGTCTTCGTACGCGATACGGCCGATGCCGCGGTGCGCCTCTTCCGCGAGCCCGCGGCCCGCGGACGGATCGTGAACATCGCAAGCGGACGCGAGGTGTCGGTGAACGAGCTGGTGCGGATCCTGATCGAGACCCTCGACGTCCAGGTGTCGGTGGTGCACACGGCGCCGCGCCCGGGCGACGTCCGGCGTCACCTGGCCTCCATCGAGCTGGCGAGGGAGCTCATCGGCTTCGAGCCGGCGACCTCGCTACGGGACGGTCTTGCCGAGACGGTCGACTGGTACCTGCATCAGCTGAGGCAGGGTCATGGAAACTGAGCGGCGCATCTGGCTGGCCCGACCGCAGGCGGGCCAGGCGGAGCTGGACGAGATCCGGGAGGTGCTCGCCTCCGGCTACCTGACCCAGGGCCCCAAAGTGGCCGAGTTCGAGGAGGCGGTGCGGGCTCGCGTCGGGGCGGCCCACGCGTTCGCCGTGACATCCGCCACCACGGCGCTCCACCTCTCGCTGGCCGCTCTTGGCATCGGGCCGGGGGATGAGGTGCTCGTCGCGGACTTCACCTTCCCGGCCACCGCAAATGTGGTGGTGCAGCAAGGCGCCACGCCGGTGCTCGTGGATGTCGACATCACGACCTTCGGCATGCAGGCAACCGATCTTGAGCGCCGCATCACCGCCCGATCGCGCGCGATCCTGCCGGTCCATCCGTTCGGGCTTCCGGCGGACATGGACCCAATCATGGAGGTGGCCGCGCGCCACGGACTGCCCGTCATCGAGGACGCAGCCTGCGCTCTCGGAGCGAGCTACCACGACCGGCCAACCGGCGCCATCGGCCTGGCCGGCTGCTTCAGCTTCCACCCGCGCAAGTCGATCACCACCGGCGAAGGGGGGATGATCACCACCTCGGACGAGGCGCTGGCCGAGCGCATCCGCCTCCTGAGGAGCCACGGCGGTGTCCGCGAGGGAGGGCGGTTCCGGTTCGAGGCCGCCGGGTACAACTACCGGATGAGCGACATCCTCGCCGCGGTGGGCGTGGCGCAGATGCGTCGCCTGGACGCATTCCTCGCGGCCCGGCGGCAGGTGGCCGAGTGGTATGACGCGGCGCTCGCCGGGGAGGAACGTCTCCGACGCCCATCGACTCCTCCGGGAAGGACGCACACGTTCCAGTCCTACGTCGTCCTTCTCGACCCGAACGTCGAGCGCGACGCAATCATTGCTGCGCTTCGCGCCGACGGCATCGAGAGCACCCTGGGCACATACGCGCTCCACGCGGAACCATACTTCTCGCGCACCTACGGGTACCGTCCCGGCGACCTGCCCGGCTCCCACGCCGCCTTTACCCGTTCGCTGGCGCTGCCGCTGCACGGCGCGATGTCGGCGGACGACGTGGCATACGTGGCGGAGCGTCTTCGGGCAGCCCTCACGGCTGGCTAGGCGGGACCCCTGCGAAGCCCAGCAGCGCCTCGCGGATCCCGGGGTTCTCATCCAGAGCCAGCGCACTCGACCCCAGCTGCGAGACGAGCTGCCGGACCGTCATCCGGGCCCGTTCCTCGGACAGGCCCGCACCCTCGACATGCCGAAGGGTCGCCGGGTCGATCATCCAGGGAGAGGGCGGCGATCCCGTGACGAGCTGCAGGTACCGGCCAGCCACCTCGGCAGGTGACCACCGCCTCTGCACGAATGCGCGTGCCTCGGCGCCCAGCCGCAGCCGATACGCGCGATCCTCCACGAGCTGCCGGATGGCGCTGTCCAGCTCCCGACGGCCGGCAGAGCTGCGCCGGCGGCATGGCATCGGTCGGGACCTCGCCGCGAAGCCGATCCCAGCCGTACCCACCCACCACCGCGGGGCGCCCTCGCGAGGCCGCCTCCGCGGCAAAGGTCGCCATGGGCGTGTCCGAGTAGAGCTGGTCGATGACGAAGTCGCTCTCGTCGATGGCCCGGAGGACCTCCGCGTTCGGCACCCCCCGTACCTCCCGCAGTGCAATGGGGACGCCGGCGTCCTGCAGCCGCTCAACGGCGGACCGGATCTCGTCGCTGCCCTTTCCGAGGGGGTCGGTGGGCGCGTGCAAAGCCCGCACCACATCCCCCGCGGCAGGTGGCGCCGGTGCTCCCTCGCGTGCCGGGTAGGGCAGGCCGAGGGCGAGGAACGAGACGAAGGGACGAACGTGGAGCTGGGAGGAGGGCGGATGGCTGACGATGACGTCCGCGTAGCGCTCCACGCGCCGCAGCAGGCGGACCTTGTCCCTGGTTGCGCCAGCGAGCAGACGCAGATCACGCCCGGGCGGTGGACCCAGCTCGGCGCCGTTGAGGTAGCTCGGCCGCGAGTCGCTGCCGAGATAGACGTGGATGATCACGTTTGCCAAGACGCTTGAGGAGCGGCAGGTCGCGGAGTCCGAAGAAGCTGTTGCTCGATCGGAAGATGAACACGTCGTAGCGGGCAACAGCCCACACGAACAGGACGCTCATGGCCGCGCGGTACAGGGCGGTCCAGAGGGCCGCCCACACGGGACCCGACGCCGATGCCCGAGCGGCCCGAAGACGGGCGACGAGGCGAGCAAGCCCCCGCTGGCGAGCGGCGGTCCCGTAGCCGCGCGGGTCCTCGAACAGGTCGATGAAGGTGGCAGTGGCGCCTGCCGCCTCCAGGCCGTCGCGCAGGTTGCGGCAAAACCCCGAGATTTCGCGAAAGCCGATCAGCACCCGCGGCGCGCTGGTCTGCCGCAAGTCAGCTCCAGCCCGCGCCGAGCCGCAAGACCTGCCCGGGTCGCACCGGGCGGCCTGCCGAGACATCCCTGGTGTCCACCACCAGGTCGGCTCGCCGGAAGACCGCGTCCCAGTCGACCTCCGGATGGGGCGTGACGATCACCACGCAGTCCGGATTCGCGGCCAGTGCCTCCTCGAGGTCCACGCTCTCCAGCCGGAGCTCCCCCGCAGAATCGGCATCGCCAGCGGATGACTCGCCGTCCTGAGGCGCGAACTCCGGGAGCCGCGGGTCGTGGTAGGTGACGTGCGCTCCCTCGGCGACGAGCTCTAGGATGATTGGCCCCGCCGGGCTGTTGCGCGCATCGGCGACGCCGGGCTTGAAGGCCACCCCGACCACCACGACTCGGGCTCCGTTCAGTGGCTTCCCCCGCCGATTCAGCGCCTGGGCGATGAGGCGCACGACGTGGGCCGGCATCTGGGAGTTGATGTCGCCGGCCGTCTCGATGAACCGCTCGTGGAAGCCGACCTCGCGGGCGCGAGCAGCCAGGTAGTAAGGATCCACCGGGATGCAGTGCCCGCCCACGCCAGGACCAGGGTAGAAGGGCATGAAGCCAAATGGCTTCGTCGACGCTCCGCGGATGATCTCCCACACGTCCAGGCCCAGACGCTCGCAGATGAGCGCAAGCTCGTTCACCAGCGCGATGTTCACGTTCCGGAAGACGTTTTCGAAGAGCTTCGCAAGCTCCGCGGCATCGGCGCTCGTCATCCGCAGCACCGACGGAGAGACACCCTCCAGGATGGCCGCGGCGCGGTCCGTGCTGGCGCTGTCGATCCCCCCGACGAGGCGCGGGATGGCCGACGACGGCCGTCCCTCGCCCGGGCTGACACGCTCCGGCGCAAAGGCAAGCCCAAAGTCGCGTCCGGCGATCAGGCCACCCTTCTCCAGCGCGGAGCGAAGGGGCCCAAGCGTCGTGCCCGGGTAGGTGGTGGACTGCAGCACCACCAGGTCACCGGAGCGCAAGCCTGCCCGGGCGTACTCGGCCGCTGACAGCACCGCGCCCAGGTCCGGCTCGCGGCTCGCGGTGACCGGCGTCGGCACGCAGATGAAGGCAACGTCCTCGTTGGTCCAGTCATCAGCAGAGGTCGTCAGGTGCAGACGTCCGCTCGCGAGCGCCCGCTGCAGGCGCTCGGCCGGCACGTCGTCGACATAGCTGACGCCCTCCGCGAGCCGGGCGACGCGTGCGCTGGATGCATCGACAGCGTGGACCTCGTGGCCCGCCTCGAGCAGGTCCAGGGCCAGGGGCAGACCAACGTATCCCAGGCCGATGATGCAGATCCGCTCGCGATGCTGCTCTGCGCTCGCCACCATTCCTCCTCAGCTCTCGATCGACAGGCCCGCGGCCGGCACGTCCATGGAACGATACGCGGCAAGCAGCTCGTCTGCGGCCACCCGCCAGTGATAGTGCTCGCGAACGGCGTTTCGGCCGCTCAGGCCTTCGGCTCGAGCGCGAGCGGGGTCATCCAGGTAGGTGGCGAGGCCGGCCGCGATGGCGGCTGGCTCCCGCGCGTCGACCACGGTACCGCAGCCGGCGGCGAGGATGATCTCGCGGATCTGGGGGTAGTCGCTGGCCACGACGGGCACCGCGGCAGCCATGTACTGGAACACCTTGTTCGGCAGCGCAAGCCGGTTGTTCAAGGAGGTCGGCTGGTTAGCTGCGACCCCGACCGCCGCGTTGGCGGCATACGGCACCACGAGCTCCGATGGCACCGCGGCAAGGTAATGGACCCGTTCCGCCAGCCCCAGTCGATCAGCCAGCGAGCGCACGACTGGATCATGCGCACCGCCGGCTCCCAGGAAGACGAGGTGCCGCCGCGGGAGCAGGGCCATGGCCTCGATCAGTTGCTCGATCCCTCGCTCCGGGGCCATGCCTCCGACATAGATCACAAACGGGGCCTGCGGGATCCGCTCGCCGCCCGGTAGTGCACGGATGTCGGCACGAACCGGCTCGGGATCGCCGACCGCATCGGCGGGGAAGTTCGGCACCCGGCGCACCCTGCGAATGCCATAGCGCCGCTCGAGCTCGCTCGCCACCGGCGGATTGGCCACCACCACCGCTGCGGCCCGGGGTATGTACCGACGCTCCACCATCCAGTAGTAGAACCGGGAAAGTGCCGCATACCAGGCTGGCCGCCCCCGTCGCCCGAGACCCAGCCAAAGCTCGTGAGCGTCGTACACGAATGGCACGCCGATCCGGGCAGCCACGGGCCCGATCACCTGCAGGCCATCCGTGTCGTGGGCATGCAGAATTCCCGGCCGTGTTGCCAACACGGCTGCCGCCACCCGCCGTTGGTGGGCGAGAAAGCGGATGCCCGGGAGCTTTGGGCCGTGCCGCCGCACCCGGATGACCGTCGACGCCGGCGCGTGTCTCGCGTTCGGGCTGCCCATCGCGCGCCTCCGCGACGACGGTCACGTCGTAACCAGCGTCGTGCAGCGTCGCCGCCTCACGTTCGACTCGAGTGTCGTTCGTGTAGCCGTTGCGCACGAGCATCGTGACGCGGCGATTGAGATCTGCGGGGCCGACCAGGAGAACCTCCACGGGAATCAAAGCGGAGCGCTGATGACGGCGGCGGAGTATAGCGCGCGTGACTGGGTATAGTCCCCGCTGATGCCAACGCCGACCGAGATTCAATGACGGGCACACCGCGCTTCGGACGTCGCCTCATCTCAGACTCAGCCATCTACGGGGTGGGCGGCGTCGCCAACCAGGCGCTGAACATCATCCTGGTTCCCATCTACGCGAGAGCGCTGGGCCCCGACAGGTACGGCGTTATCTCGGTCGTTAACGCCACGCTCTCACTGTCGATCATGATCGCGACCCTGGCCCTACCCCAGGCCTTCTTCCGCTGGTACCTGAAGGAGGCCGAGACCGATCCCGATCGGCTGAACGTCCTGCGCAGCTCGATGTCGCTGCGCCTCATTGTGTCGACCGCCTTCGCGATGCTCATTGTTGCCGGCTCCTTCGTGCTCCAGGCGATTCTTCTGGGAGACGCCGACAACGCCCTTCTGTTGCTGGCGCTCGTCGGACCAATCGTCCTGTTCGACACGCTGAACCAGATGCCGCTGGCCTACCTGCGGGCACATCGCCGTCCGGGACCCTACGCGATCCTGGGCTTCAGCCGGGCGATCGTCGGCAGCCTGCTCATCATCGTCTTCGTCCTGCCCCTCCGGCTGGGGGTCCTCGGTGTCGTGCTTGGCTCCCTCGGTTCCGCCGCGCTCACGACCAGCGCCGGCCTCCTGGTGCTCCTCCGGGCGGGGGCACTGACGGTGGGCTGGAACCCGCCGCTCGTCCGGTCGATGCTCGCCTTCAGCCTCCCGCTCGTGCCTGCGTCGGTGGCCGGGTGGACCCTCAACCTGTCCGACCGCTACGTGGTCCGCGCGTTCGAAGGTTTCGGTGCCGCGGGCCTCTACTCCGCCGGCTACACGGCCGGCCAGGTGGTGAACGCCCTGGCGATCGCGCCGTTCACCCTGGCGTGGGGCGCCGCATTCTGGGACCTCACTCGCCAGGAGGGGGGCCAGCGCAGCATCAGCCGGGTCCTCACCCTCTTCGCGGTCACCGCCTCAGCCGCCGCCCTCTTCCTCTCGGCCTTTGGTACCGATGCCATCCGTTTGCTGCTCGGCGCGCGCTTCGAGGCAAGCCGGTACGTCGTGCCCTTCAGCGCCTTCGCCTACGTCCTGTACGGCATGTTCACCATCGGAAGCACCGGCCTCAGCATCGTCGGTCGGACCCGCCTGGTCCTGGTGGCGATGGGTCTCGCAGCCGTGGCGAATCTCGGCGCAAACCTGATCCTTGTCCCGGCCTTCGGCTTCATGGGGGCTGCATTCTCAACCCTGGGTGGCTACGCACTGCTCGCGGTGGTAGGAAGCTGGCTCTCCCAACGCCAATACCCGGTGCCATGGGATCTGCGCCGGGCGGTGAGCGCGCTGGTGATCGGTTTCGTCCTGGGGGAGGCAGCCGTTTTGGGTCCTGATCTGCTCGCCTGGCGGCTGCTGTGCTTCGCCGCCTACCTGCCAACCCTGCTCGCGCTGCGCGTGATCGGTCGCAACGAGATGGCACGGATCGCCGCCGAGGGGCGGCGGATCGCGGCGCGGCTGCGAGGCACGAACTGAGTCACCGTCAACGAGACCGCGGCGCACAGCTCACCGCGGTCTCGTTCATCAGTTCATACGCACGCAGGATGCACTCGGTTTCGCGATCCTGGGCAAGGCTCCGCGTGATCGGTCGACATCGGCTCAGAAGGCCTCCAGGTAGCGGGCCACCTCCCAGCCGGAGACCTGCATCCGGTATTCGTCCCACTCCTCGGTCTTGGCCTCGACGAAGCGCTCGAAAACGTGCTCGCCCAGCGCCTCGCGGATCACCTTGTCCGCCTTCAGCTCCGCGACGGCGTCCTTGAGCGTGCCGGGGAGCTGCTTGATCTTGCGGCTCTCCAGCTTGGAGGGATCGAGGTGGTACAGGTTCTCTTCGATCGGCGCCGGCGGCTCGAGCTTGCGCTCGATCCCGTCCAGGCCCGCGGCCAGCATCGCGGCGAAGGCCAGGTAGGGGTTGGAGGCGGGATCGGGGCAGCGCAGCTCGATGCGTGTCGAGTCCAGCTGGCCCTTGCTGATCTGCGGGATCCGGATCAGGGCGGAGCGGTTGATGCGCGCCCAGCCGATGTAGACGGGCGCCTCGTAGCCGGGGACCAGGCGCTTGTAGCTGTTCACCAGCGGAGCAAGGATGGCGATCATCCCCCGGGCGTGCTCCAGGGTGCCGGCGATATAGTGCCTGGCCGTATCCGAAAGACCGTACGGATCCTTTGGATCGGAGAAGGCGTTCTTCCCCTTCTTGTCGTCCCAGAGGCTCTGGTGGGTGTGCATCCCCGAGCCGTTGATCCCGAAGATCGGCTTGGGCATGAACGTGGCATGGAGGCCATGGAGGGCGGCGACGGCCTTCAGCGTGGTCTTGAAGGTCACGGCGTTGTCCGCGGTGCGGAGCGCATTCGCGTACTTGAAGTCGATCTCGTGCTGGCCGGAGGCGACCTCGTGGTGCGCGGTCTCGACCTCGATCCCGATCTCCTCGAGGTCGTTCATCATCTCCTTGCGGACCTCGGTGCCCAGGTCCTCGGAGAGATCGAAGTACCCGGCCGCGTCGTGCGGGTCCAGCGCCACGCTCCCGTTCTGCCGGCGAAGCAGGAAGAACTCGAGCTCCGGCCCGGTGTTGAAGGTGAATCCGAGCTTCTTCGCCCGCTCCATCTGGCGGCGCAGGACCCATCGCGGATCACCCGGGAACGGATCGCCGCCCGGGGTGTAGACGTCGCAGATCACGCGCGCCGCACCGGTCTCCAGCTTCGTTCCGTCGGGAGCGATGCCCTGCTCCCAGGGGATGGGCGAGAAGGTCGACAGGTCGGGGACGAGGAACATGTCGGACTCCGCGATGCGCGCGAAGCCCTCGATGCTCGACCCGTCGAACCACTTGCCGTGCTCGACCGCCTCGGTGAGCTGGTGCGATGGGGATCTGCACGGATTTCACCGCCCCCACGATGTCGGTGAACTGCAGGCTCACGAATCGGAGGTTCTTCTCCTCCGCGAGCTTGAGGACGGCGGTGAGCTCCTTGCTTGCCATGCGTCGATAGGCTCCTGTCAGCTGGTCGAGGATGGGCCGGGTGGCAACCCCCGCAGGCTAGCCGTCCGGCCCGGTCCCGTGGCGCTGCGCGGGCTCCCCCGAGGTGACGAGTCGTTGTGCACTCTGCACAATCGACGACGCATCATCACCCCGCGCCATCGGCCTCCCGCAGGATCCTCAGCGCGTCGTCGGGTCGGCGCGGGTCCAGGCCCAGCTCGAGGGCCGCGCGGTGCAACCGGTACAGGACGGTGTTGCGGTGGACACCGAGCGCTCGCGCCGCCGGCGCGATCCGCCCGTTGGCACGCGCCACAGCCAGCAGGGTCTCGTGCTGGACGCCGCGTCCTGATTGCCGCGGTCGCTCCCGTGCGGGCCGGCCCTGGAGACGGTCCGCCAATGGCGTCGGCCCATCCGTCTCGGAAGCCGGCCTGCGGTCGACGGCAGGCCGGGCGAGCAGCGCCCGAAGGGTCGTGGTCACGGCCTCCGCGGCGAACCCGTCGATGCGCGCGAACGGCACGTCGTCGAAGAGCCAGATCGAGGCTCCGTGGCGGATGCGACGCTCGAGGAGGTGCAGCCCGTCCCGGCTCTGACGCGCGCCCGACCGGCCCGGGGAGCCCGCTAGAACCCGAGCGTGCAGCGCGGCGAAGCGTGCCGCCAGCGCACGACCCGCGGGGCGCGGGTGCAGGGTGCGCAGCTCGCCGTCGACCGAGACCGCCACCCCCCGGCGCAGGTGGCCCGCGAGCAACCCCGCCGGGGTGGCGAGCGTCGGATCGGCCAGGGCGCCCTCCGCCGCGGCCAGCCGAAGCTCGGCCGCAACGCGCTGGAGCTCGCGGTCGGGCTGGTCGAGGTAGGCGCCGGCCGCATCGGCGAACCCGGCGTGGGATCGAGCGCTCCCGATGATGGGCATGGCGCTGCCCGCCGGTTCAACCTGGGCGTCGTCCATCCCGGCACCCGCGAGCGCGAGCGCCGCGGGCCCCAGCCCGGCCTCTCGAAGGACCGCGACCAGCGCGTCGAGCGCCGGCCCGGGGAGGAGCGACCGGTCCATCACCAGGAGCT